>JBMYRB010000002.1:539004-689560 GCA_049601915.1 Alphaproteobacteria bacterium | reverse complement strand
GGACACGCGGATTCAATCGACCATATGGCTTGATCTCTATGAGTTCATCGTTCCTCATTGCACCAAGAACTTGGTGAGCTGACTCGTCTTCATGCCCGTGAATGGACAATTGATGCGCGCTCGTAATCCAGCGCCTAAATCGGACCGTATGAAAATCATATGCTTTGATCTCGAGCAAAAACTATGCGAACCCCCGTTTCACTGAGCCAAATTTGGTTCTTAGCGTTCTGCGCGTTGTTTTCCGGCCCTGTTCAGGCGGCGGAGGGCGACCTGCGTAGTGCCCATGATTTCAGCTTCACAGCAATAGAGGGTGATACACTCCCTCTCGCTCAATTCGCAGGCAAAGCCGTGCTCGTGGTGAACTCGGCATCCCAATGCGGTTTTACGTCGCAATATTCCGCGCTTGCTGATCTGTGGGCGCGCTACCGCGATAAGGGACTGGTGATCTTGGCCGTGCCCTCTAACGACTTTGGTGGGCAGGAGCCGGGTACAGAGAGCGATATCAAGCAATTCTGTGACGTGAATTACGGGATCGATTTCCCAATGACGGAGAAGGTTCATGTGCGGGGCGAGGAAGCGCATCCCTTTTACCAGTGGGCCGCCACCCATTTTAGCCCTCTGTCGAAGCCGCGTTGGAACTTCCACAAATACCTAATTGCACCAGACGGCAAATTGGTCGGGTGGTTTTCATCCGCAACCTCGCCGACCTCTGAAAAGGTTATGAGCGCCATCGAGGAGCAACTAGCACGCGCAACCGCATTGCCCTAGGCGTTCACAGCGCACGCTAAGTAAGCTTGGCAACAAACCCTCTAGGTGTCGCGATCGGCCTTACTTGCTTGAGCGGAAGCCTTGACTACCCGCTCCACGGGCGGGGTCTTAAACCCTGCCCTTTGAAGCGCCGCCATCAGGTTCTCCGCCATCTGCTCGATCGACATCGACGCGTCGAAGCGACGGACCTGCCGGGTGATCGATCTCTGGCGCAGCTCTCTACATTACGAACCGGCCAAGAGAGACGATGACGAACTGAGGTTGGCGCTGATCCGGCTGGCGAAGCAGTACGGCCGCTGCGGCTATCGCAAGATAGCGGAGCTGCTGCGGATCGAAGGCTGGAAGGTGAACCACAAGAAGGTTGAGCGGATCTGGCGCGAAGAGGGGCTTCAGCTGTCGCAACGACACAAGAAGCGCCGGCGTCTTTACCACAAGGACAGTTCGATCATCCGTCTGCGGCCAGCGCATCCGAACCATGTGTGGAGCATCGACTTCGTGCATGACAAGCTCGACAGCGGCCGGAGCTGCAAGATGCTGATCGTTCTCGACGAGTATACCCGTCAGGCTCTGGCTGTGACGGTTCGAGCCCGGATGACGGCTGACGATGTCCTCGAGGCGCTCTACCCACTCCTGCTGCGCCACGGTATTCCAGAATACATCCGTTCCGACAATGGTCCGGAGTTCGTCGCACAGGCGATACAGGACTGGCTGGAAAGGGTCGGCATCAAGCCCATCCGGATCTATCCCGAGCCACCCTGGGAGAACGGATAAAACGAACGCTTCAACGGAACGATGCGCCGCGAGGTGCTCAATGCCGAATGGGTCACCACGACAAAGCAGGCTCAGGTCGTCATCAACCAGTGGCTCAGACAGTACAATCATATCCGTCCACATCAGGCCCTGAACATGCGGCCACCTATTCCAGAAACTCTAATCAGCAATGGCCAAGAACATGGGGGCTAGACACCCCCAAACAATTTCCAATCCCTTCAACTTGTGATGATGGGATTTCATTCCATAGAGCGGTATCTTAGTCGCGCCCTCAATTGCGAAGGCCAACAAAACAGGGTTGGGGACATGGACAATATAGTTGCAGACAAAAAAATCGCAGTGCTGGGCACGGGTGCCAACGGCAGCGTCATCTCGAGCGACCTGATCCGCGCGGGCATCGAGATCACGATGATCGATATGTGGGCCGAGCATGTCGAGGCGATGCGGGCCAACGGACTGACGATCACGAGCAAGACCGATGACACCATCAACGTGCCGGCCAACGCCCACCACCTTTCCGACGTGTGCACCTTCACAGAGAAGTTCGACGTCGTGCTGCTAGTGTCCAAGGCCTATGACGCCGGGTGGCTGACAAAGCTCATCAAGCCCCATCTCGCCGACGATGGCGTAATCGTCGGGGTGCAGAACGCCATGACGGCGGAGATCATCGCCGACATCGTCGGCGTCGAGCGCACACTCGGCTGCGTCATCGAACTCGCCTCCCAACTGTTCGACCCGGGCACCGTCCAGCGCAGCACCAACAAGGACCACACCTGGTTTGGCATCGGCGCCTTCGACCCCTCCCAGGAGCGCCATATCGAACTGATCGCCGAACTTTGCAGCCATACCGGCTCGGTGGAAATCATCGACGAAATCCTGTCGGCCAAATGGGTGAAGCTGATTGTCAACGCCATGATCATGGGTTCGATGGCGGTCCTCGGCGGCACCCCCGAGCAGGTCCTGCAACAGAATGGCCCCGAGTTCGCTGCCCGGGCGCGGAAATGGTTCCTCCAGGCCGGCGAGGAGGCGCTCGCCGCCGGCCAGTCCCTCGACTACAAGGTCGTGCCGGTCTTCGGCCTCAAACCCGAGGACGTCACCAACACCAACAATCTGCTCGAGACCCTGCTCGACAAGATTCTGGCCGACATCGGGCCCGGCCCGGTCAACACTAGCCTGCAAGACATTATGAAGGGCCGCCAGTGCGAGACCGACATGATCCAGGGCCTGGTCGCCGAAGAATGCGAAAAGTCCGGCCGCCCGGCGCCCGTCTGCGCGGGCATCACCGAGATGGCCCGGCAGATTCATGCCGGCGAGCTGGAACCCGGGCCGGAGAACCTCGAACGCGCAGGCTGGTAGAAACGCCACGTGGGACGCTCGCGATGTATGACGGCCCGATCATCGATACCCACCACCATATTTGGGTTGTGAAGAATTACCCCTGGCTGACGGCGCCCCCCTCGCCCAAGATCTTCGGTCCCGAGTATGAGTCGCTGCGCCGTGACTATCTGATCGATGACTTGCTGGCCGACTTCGGCGACAACAACGTGCTCAAGTCGGTCCACGAACAGGCCCATTACAACCCGCCCGACCATGTAGGCGAGACCCGGTGGTTGCAGGGGGTCGCGGACGAACATCGGTTTCCGCACGGGATCGTGGGTCACGCCGACATTGCGGGGGACGACATCGGCGACGTACTCGACGGGCATCTCGAATTTCCGAATTTCAGGGGCATCCGCCATGTGGTCGCTTGGCATCCCGACAAGGCCGTGTGGCAAGTTGTTGACCGTCCGGACTTTTGCATGTCCCCGGAATTCAGGCGCGGACTGGAGGCGCTCGAGGCCCGCGACATTCACTTCGAGCTGCAGGGCTTCGCCAACCAGTTCGATATCTTCGCCGAACTGGTCGCCGGGCATCCGGGTCTGCGCTTCTGCCTGGTCCATGGCGGCCTACTGACGGGCGATGACGATGAAACCTTCGATACTTGGCGCCGGGCGATCGAGCCGCTGGCAAAATTCGATAATATGTCGGTGAAATGCTCGGGCCCGAACGTCGTCAACTGGGAAACACCCCGGCCGCTTTCGGCCATCTCGCGGCAGTACAACGCCCTGATCGACATGTTCGGCGCCGAGCGCTGTTTCTTCGGCAGCAACTTCCCGGTCGAGAAGCTAATGCTCAACTACGACGAGGTGGTCGCCCTGTGCCGGGCCGCGCTGGCGGACCGGACGGCGGCGGAACAGCGCGCGTTCTTCCACGACACCGCCGCGGCGTTCTACCGCCTGGTTTGAGACAGGCTACGAAACGGCCGACCGCTCTCTCAGAACAAATCACATGGCGTAATCTCCCAAGATAGTGCGACTATTCCAAATCTCCCAAGATAGAGCGACTATTCCAACGAACTTCGAAAAGGAAAGTTATGTCCGAGGGCAAAATGAATGCGGTTACCGTCGGCGAGAGCGGCGTAGAAATTGCCGAGGTCGACATCCCCGAGATCAACACGGACCAGATTCTGGTCAAGGTCGCCGCCTGCAGCGTCAACCGATCCGACCTGCTGACGGTGCAAGGCCACAACTTCGGCCATGTCGGCGGCGGCCAGAAGATCATGGGTGCGTCCTACACCGGCGAAGTCGTGGCGGTCGGCGACGACGCCCAGGGAATCGCGGTCGGCGATAAGGTCTCCGCGACCGGCGCGGCCGGCTGGGCCGAATATGCGGTCTCGAACTGGCAGCGCGCCCTGCCCGTGCCGTCGAGCGGGGTCGATCTGATCGAGGTGGCCGGGCTCGCTTCGGGGCTCTGTGTCATGCATGACGCGATTGTCACCAACGGACAGTTTGCATCCGGACAGACCCTGCTAGTCCAGGGTGCGAGCAGCGGCGTAGGCATCATCGCCATGCAGATCGGCAAGCATCTCGGCGCCAGCAAGATCATCGGCACGTCCACCAACGCGGAACGGCGCGGCAAGCTGAGCGAATTCGGCGCGGACATGGCGCTCGATTCCCGCGACGAAGGCTGGGTCGATCAGGTGCTCGAAGCCACCGACGGCAAAGGCGTCGACCTGCTTATCGACCAGATCTCGGGCTACACCGCGAACCAGAACATGGCCGCGACGAAGGTTCACGGCCGGATGATAAACATCGGACGGCTCGGCGGCGAGGTGGACCAGTTCGACTTCAACCGCCACGCCGAACGGCGCTTGACCTACATCGGCACGACCGGGCGCACGCGCTCCGTCGACGAGCATATCGAGGTCGTGCGCCTGGCGCGCGAGGGTCTTTGGGACGGGCTGGCGAAAGGCGCCTTCCGGATGCCGATCGACAGAATATTCTCTCTCGCGGAGGCGGGCTCCGCGCTGGAACGCATGGCCGCGAATAAGCATTTCGGCCGCATCATGCTGACTGTCGACGGATAAACGCGACCATCAGTCCCCGGCGTCCGAACTGCGGCAAAACGCGATAATCACGACGTAGACTCACCCGGAATCTGCTCCTAGAGTCGGTCTGTCATCGACACGGGCATGCCTGATGCCCGACGGAGGAGTGCGCCATGAACATCATCACCCAGTCTGCCGCCAGCCGCGCCGCCCGCGAGGTTCCCCGCCGGGAACTGCCGGTCATCGACGTCGGCGACGTCATTGCCGGGGACCCCGATGCGCCGGCACGCCTTGCCGACCAATGGCGCGAAGTCTGGGAGACGATCGGCTTCATGTGTATCGTCAATCACGGTGTCCCGCAGACGCAGATCGACGGCATGTTCGCCGCCTCCAAACAATTTCACGACCTGCCGGAAGACCTGAAGCAGACCGTGCCGCTGAACACAGACCATCGCGGCTATATGGGCATCCGCACCGACCATCTCGAAACCGGCGAGATGGAGGACAATCGCAAGCCTTCGATATCCCGGGCATTCTTCACCGCGACCGAGTACCCCGACGATAACCCCTTCGTGCAAGCCGGCACCCAGTTCTACGGCCCTAACCAGTGGCTCCCCGAAGACGCAGTCCCCGGGTTTCGGGAAACGACGCTGGCCTACATGAATACGGTAACGGAGCTGGGCAAGCAGCTGTTACCGATCTGGGCCCTGGCGCTTGAGCTGCCCGCCGACTATTTCGCGCCCTATTTCGTCACGCCCTACACCTATTTCAGGAACGCCACCTATCCGCCCCTACCCGAACATCGGGACGCGGAGATGGGCATCCACGCCCATCGCGACACCGGCTTCATGACATTCCTGCCGCCGGCGATCGAGGAAGGCCTGCAGGTGCTGGACGAGGAGGGAAACTGGTTCTGGCCGGAGATGCCCAACGACGCAATGGTGGTGAACCTCGGCCAGTTCGCGACCCGCTGGACCAATGATCGCTTCAAGGCGACCACCCACCGGGTGGTCCCGCCGCTCGAAAAAGACCGCTATGCGATCCCCGTCTTCGTCAATCCGGACTTCGAGGCACGCAACGAAACACTGGCGACGTGCACTTCGACGGACAACCCGCCCAAATACCCCGTCCAGACCTATCGGGAATGGTTTGGCTGGTACATGAGCAACACGTTCGACGTTTACAACAAGTCGAAATAGCAGGGCGAAGGCTCACGGCGGGCACCCGATCCGAGTGGCGACGAACACCAAACCGAACCCTCATCGGGGGCAAGCGCCAAAAAACCAGCGCCAGGCGCAGCGTTCACTTGCACGGGTGCGTCGATACCGCGACACTCCCTCAACCTCGCCGTTCCGGGCGACAGATTGAGGAATGACCCGATGAAGATCAGCACCGACCGTATTCTCACCACCCATGTCGGCAGCCTGCCTAGGCCCGAGGACCTGCTCGAACTGCTACGCCAGGAAGATCGCGGCGAACCCGACGACACCGCCGCGCTGCATGTCCGCACGGCCGCCGCGGTCAAGGCCGTGGTAGCGGATCAGGTCGCGGCCGGGATTGACGTCGTCAGCGACGGCGAGATGAGCAAGATCTCGTATCACGTCTATGCCCGGCATCGGCTGGCCGGGCTGGAGGCGACCGATGGTACCGGCGTGGTAGGCCGCCCAGCGCCCGCGGACTTCAACGATTTTCCCGAGATGTTGGAAGCGTTCGGTAAGGGCGGCACCGAACTCATGACGGCGACGGTGTGTGAGGGCCCGGTATCCTATGCCGACCATGGCCCACTGGATCGCGACATCGCAAACCTGAAGGCCGCCACCGCTACAACACCATCGACTGATATATTCATGAACACGGTATCGCCGGGCTGCCTGTCGACCTATGTGCCCAACCGATACTACCCGGACCGGGACGCCTATCGCGAGGCACTGATCGAGGGGCTTCGCCCGGAATACAACGCCATCCACGAGGCCGGCATCGTCCTGCAGCTCGACTGCCCCGACCTCGCCGGCGCGCGCCACACCGACTATCAGGCGATGGACGAAGCCGAGTTCCTGGCGGACGCGGAGAAAAGCGTCGAGGCCCTCAACGCGGCCACGAGCGACATCCCGCCCGAAGCCATGCGGATGCATATCTGCTGGCTGAATTATCCCGGACCCCACACCCACGATATCCCGTTGAAAAAACTCCTCGGGATACTGGCGAAGGCCCGGCCGCAGGCCATTCTGTTTGAGGGCGCCAACCCGCGCCACGCCCATGAATGGGAAGACATCAAGGGCGCCGGCCTGCCCGACGACAAGGTGCTCATCCCGGGCGTCATCGATTCCACCAGCAACTTCGTCGAACACCCGCAGCTCATCGCCCAACGGATTTGCCAGTATGCCGATATCGTCGGTCGCGAACGGGTACTGGCCGGCAGCGACTGCGGTTTCGGGACTTACGCCGGCCGCAAGGGCGTGTTCCCAAGCGTCGTGTTGGGCAAGTTCCGGGCCATGGCCGAGGGGGCACGCATGGCCACGGAGCGGCTCTGGTCGTGATCCAAACCCGGGTTCAGGCACCATGAACGAGAAAATCGCGGTCCTCTCGACCGGCGCCAACGGAAGCTGTATCGCCGCCGACCTGACGGCGGCCGGGCTCGACGTGACCATGATCGATCACTGGCCAGCCCATGTGGAGGCCATGCGGGCCAAAGGCGTCACTATCGAGACCCGGGACGGCACGACCATCACGCCGGTCAATGCGATCCACCTCTGCGATGTCGCCACCCTGACCGCGCCGTTCGACATCGTGCTGCTTACGTCGAAAGCCTATGATACGCGCTGGCTGACCGAGCTCATCCGTCCGCATCTGGCCACAGACGGGTTGCTGGTGGCCGTCCAGAACTGCATGACTGCCGAGATGATCGCCGAGATGGTCGGCCCCGAACGCACGGTGGGCTGCGTGGTCGAACTCTCCTCGCAATTGTTCGAACCGGCCGAAATCAAGCGCAATACCGAAACGGCGCGCACCTGGTTCGGTGTCGGCGCCTTCGACCCAGCCCATGCCGATCGCGTCATAGAAGTGGCGGAACTACTCTCCCATGCCGGCCGGGTCGACATCAGCGAGGACGTGATTTCGGCGAAGTGGATGAAGCTGATCACCAACACGATGTCGATGGGCATCAAGGCCATCTGCAACACGACAAACGCCCAGCTGTTTCAGGAAAATGACCCGGACTATGCGGCCATGGCACGGGCGATCTGTTTGAAGTCGGGCGAAGAGGCGCTCGCGGCCGGACAGTTTCTTGGATACAAGCCGGTACCCGTCTACGGCCTGAAGCAGGAAGACGTCGAGAACACCAACAACCTGCTCGAAACCCTGCTTGACAAAATCGTCGCCGACGTCGGGCCGACCGCGATCAACACCGTACTTCAGGATCACATGAAGGGCCGCTATAGCGAAGTCGACATGATCAACGGCATGGTGGCCGACGAGTGCCGCGCCAACGGCCGCCCGTCGCCCGTGAACGATGCAGTTGTCGAGATAACCCGGCGCATTCACGCCGGCGAGCTGTCGCCCGATATCGATAATCTCGACCTGCTCCGCCGGGAAATAACGCCCTGACGATCAAGGACAGCGTCAGCCGCGCGCGTCCTCAAGGATCATTGCCGAGGCCTTCTCGCCGATCATGATCGTTGGCGCGTTGGTATTGCCGGAAACGATCTTCGGCATGATCGACGCATCGGCCACGCGCAGCCCCTCGAAGCCCCAGACTCGCAGTCTCGCGTCCACAACCGCCCGGTCGTCGGGGCCCATGCGGCAGGTACCGACCGGGTGGAAGCTGGTCGCCCCAAACCGTCGCAGATAGTCGAGCATCTCCGCGTCGGTGACCACGTCCGCACCCGGGATGTGCTCGGACTCGATGTAGTCCGCGAGCGGGCGCGCCGCCGTAATCCGGCGGGAAATTTGGCAGCCCAGCGCAAGGGCTTCGCCATCGCGCCCCGCGTGCAGGAAGTTCGGGCGTATTGCCGGCGCCTCGTACGGGTCCGCCGAGCATGCCATAACGGTGCCGTGACTCTCCGGCCGCAAGAGCCGGACGATCAGGGAAATGCCCGGAAATGGATGCAATGCCTGGCCGATCTTTTCGGCGCTAAACAGGGTGATGCCGATCTGTATGTCCGGCGTGGCGAGAGCGGGATCGCTCTTAAAGAAACCGGCAGCCACCGACGCTCCCATGGCGAGAAAACCGCGTCGGCGCAGCGCGAAATTCACCAGCTCGCGCGCGCCACGCAGCGGGTGCCGTACCGCATCGTTCAGCGTGATCGGCTGATTGCAGCGATAGACCAGCCGGATGTTGAAATGGTCCTGCAGGTTGGATCCGACATCCGGCATATCGGCCACGACGTCGACACCGATATCGCGCAGATGCTGCGCCGGGCCAAGCCCGGAGAGTTGCAGAAGTTGCGGCGAGTTAATCGCACCACCGGAAAGAATCACCTCACCGCGCGTATGGGCAACATGAGTCTCCCCTCGGCGTTCGAACTCCATGCCAGTCGCACGGCGACCATCGAATAACACCCGCGTTGCATGGGCTTCCGTCACCACTGACAGATTCTTACGCTTTTCCGCAGGACGGAGGAATGCCACCGCCGTGCTGGAGCGCAATCCCTTACGCGAGGTCAGCTGCATGTAGCCGAACCCCTCATGCTGCGGGCCGTTGAAATCGTCCGTACGCGGGAAACCGCAAGCGACCGCGGACTCGATGAAGGCATCGCTTAAAGGGTGTCGGGTGCGGGTATCGGACACGCTGAGCGGCCCGCCAGACCCGTGATATTCACTTTCGCCGCGTTCCTGGTCTTCCGACTTGCGGAAGTAAGGCAACACGTCGTCGAAGCTCCAGCCCTCATTGCCGAGCTGGCGCCAGAGATCATAATCCTCACGCTGCCCGCGCACATAAACGAGCCCGTTGATCGAACTGGAGCCGCCGAGCACCTTTCCGCGCGGATTGGGAATGCGCCGGTCCGCCACCGCCGAGTCGGGCTCATTCGTGTATAGCCAGTTCACCTGCGGGTTGGTGAAATGCTTGCCGTAACCCAGCGGAATATGGATCCACGGGCTGGTATCGCGCCCGCCAGCCTCCAACAGAAGGACATCGTACTTACCCGACTCCGACAACCGGTTCGCCAGCACGCAGCCGGCGCTTCCGGCTCCTACAATAATATAGTCATAGGTCATGAGAATTCATGTCCGTTGTTCACCCGACAACCCCGCCGAGTTGCACACAGAATATCACCTGCGCCCACACCGTCGTCGAGCGGAGAGGGTTACATCTGCAAGGTGATCGTACACATATCTTCCTGCATTCCACTTCACGGAGACAATGATGCCCGCCACGATCGAACGTATTCGCCCGGAGTTTCTCTGGAACAAGCCCCACTTCACAAACCTGGTCACCAGTGAAGGTGGCAAGACCATCCACCTGTCAGGCCTCGTCGCCGGCACGATCGAGGGCGAACTGGTCGGGCCCGGCGATCTTGGGGCGCAGATGGCCTACACCTACGGTACGATTCGAAAAGCGCTAGCACTGGTCGACGCAACGCCGGCGGATATCGTTCGCCAGCGGGTCTTCATCGTGGACCTGAAACCCAGCGATCGGCCAACGATCATGAAGGCTATGATGGATTTCTATGGCGACGACAAATCCGCCTCCAGTACCTGTGTCGGCGTGACGACGCTATTGCTCGAGGGCGCCCTGGTCGAGATCGACGTGACGGCGGTGGTGGACGCCTAGTCCATCAGGTCCGTCAGGCGGTCGGCAATATCACCCGCATCCGAAGCGTTAAACGCGGCCGCGACGTACCGGTCCGGTCGGACCAGCAGTATGTGGTCCGCATACTTGTCGAAGCGGTGCCGCAATGGACCCTCGGCGATACAGATAATATTGGGGTCGTCGGCAGGCTCGTCCCTGACCAGAGCGACTCGGTTCGCGTCGAGCCTTGACCAGAACGGATGATCGAGCAGTGCCAAGTCGTCTAAACCTGATGACCCGATCGCCAATAGCGCGAAACCCGGCCCCAGCACATCGTCGAGCTTACGGGTGGCCCCGTCACCTGCGATCACATCCGGCTGGGGCAGCATCCGCCCGACAAGCGTGTCACGTGCCGACATCCCGTCGGCACAGAGAAACCCTTTCTCGAAACGCGGCACGGGCTTGAACTTCATGCCCACAAAATAGTCCCGCACCGGCGGAATGATTCCGGCCAGCCGAAAGAACGCGATCTGGGCATAGGTGTGAAGCCAGTTGCGCGGCACCATTACCCAGCCGATCTGGATCGCCATGCGGATCAGCGACCAGGCATGGTCACGGCGCTCGGACTCATAGGTATCCATCAGCGCCACACCGGCCCGCCCTTTCACAACGGCGGCGGCCTTCCAGGAGAAATTCGCCGCATCACGCTGGCCGCTGTTCAGCCCCTGTCCGGCATAGGGCGGCGTCAGATGGGCCGCGTCCCCCAGCAGGAAAACCCGCCCGACACGCCAGCGGTCGGCGATCCGGGCGTGGAAGGTGTAGACGAGCTTGCGGATGATCTCGACATCATTGGCACCGATGTAGGGCATCAGAAGCTCACGGATCTTCCTCTCGTCCAACAGATCTGCTTCGTCCTCGTCGCGCTTCAGGAGAAACTCCCAACGCCGGGTTCGACCGGGCCCTGGAATGGTGATCGCCGCCCGGCGATGATCGCAGTAGGCGATCGAGGCCGGAGTCTCGTCGGTATCGTTCACGCAGTCGATCACCAGCCAGCGCTCGTTGAAGCTTGAGCCCGCGAGCTCGATACCTAGCAACTTGCGGACCGTGGATCGCCCGCCGTCGCAGGCCGCCAGGAAACTGGCGCGGATTGTCAGCCTGTTACCCTCCGGGTCGAGGACATGCGAGGTCACGCCCGTCTCGTTCTGCTCCAGAGACTCAAACTGATGTTCGAACCGTACGTCTACCGTTGGGTATTTGCCGAGGCCGGTCCGCAACTCCGCCTCGAACTCCGGCTGGCGGAATCCCGAGCGGCGTGGGTGTCCATATTCACGTGTTGTCGGCTGGATGCGGGCGAACTCGCGCTGGCCCGGCGAGTAATATCGCGCCCCATATCCCGGCAGGGTGTTCGCGATGATCGGCGCGTCGAGCCCAAGGGTTTGCATGCTACGCAAGGTCTCATCGTCGATCGACACGGCGCGTGGCTCGGCAACCGTGCTCGCGTTCTGTTCCACGACCAGCGCGCGCGCGCCATACAAGCCGAGATAATTGGCGGTCGCCAGACCCGCCGGTCCGGCCCCGATGATCAGGACATCGACCTGGATTTCCCGGGACTCCACGAGGTCTCTGCCCTACGCGTCGTATGTGTTGGAGAGCGTGCCGATGCCATCGATGATGACATCGATGGTCGCGCCCGGTTTCATCGGCAACGCACCCGGACCCGTGCCGCAGGCGATCATATCTCCCGGCTCAAGGGTCATCGACTGGGACAGCTTCGAGACGATCTCGGCTGGCTGCATAAATAAATCCGAGACCGGATAATTCTGCCGTTCGCGACCGTTGAGCTCGGCTCGAATCGCGCTGCCGGAAACATTCGTATCGGTCACGATCGCCGGCCCGAACGCACCGAACGTGTCGAAGCCCTTGGCGCGCGCCCATTGGGGAAATGACGGGTCGGCATCAAGCAGCTGCATCGCCGTCACGTCGTTGACGCAGGTGTAGCCGAAGATCGCATCGGCGGCCGCAGCTCCGTCGACGTTACTGACCGACTTGCCAATGACGATGCCCAGTTCGGCCTCATAGATCACCCGACCATCATAGCCGGCGGGCTTGCGGATGACCCCGCCCGGCGCGAGATAGGTCGTCGACGGTTTGAGAAAGAACAGCGGATACTCCGGCTGGTCGAGCCCCTGTTTCTCGGCGGCCGACCGGGAGTTGTTCCACAGCGCGACAAATTTCCCGGGCACGCAGGGCGTCAGCAGCGTCACCTCTTTCAGGGCCTGAGATTCGCCGGTCGCCGTCCGATCACCGAACATATTGCCCTGATGTACGCCGATGGCATCACCGTCGAGCGTGCCGAAGCCCGCCACACCGTCTTTCTCGAACCGCACCCAATTGCTCACGTCTCATACTCCCTCAGATTCAGAACCTACGTGATAGCGCGAACAGATATGGTTTTCGAGTGCCGGGAGAGCGCCGCCGCCTTGCCCGGCACGCAAACATCGTTACCTTTACCGACAACATACGTGCAAGGGGACACGAAGATGAGCGAAAGCACCGCCGCAGAGCGGATCGTCGATTGTTTTATCGAGGCCGGGACCGAACATTTCTTCGGCGTGCCGGGTGGCGCCACAATGGATATCTATTGCGCGCTCCACGACCGCCAGAACGAGATCCAGGCTATTGTACCTCGCGACGAACAGACCGCGTCGTGCATGGCCGACATGTACGGCAAATTGACAGGCAAGCCCGGCGTTTTCGCCGGACAGGGTGGCTTTACGGGCTCGACGGGCATGTTCGGCGTCATCGAGGCGTTCCTCGCTTCGTCCCCCATGGTCGTGCTGACGGAGTTGTCGGACCATAACGAGTTCGTCACCCACGGCCCCATCCAGTCGGGGGCCGGGCATTATGGCTCCTTCGACCTGGCCGGTATGTTCAGATCCGCCACCAAATACACCGCCGTCGCCCACACTGCGCGCGAGGCGGTGATGAGCACGCAGCTCGCCTACAAGCACGCGATCACCGGACGCCCGGGGCCCACAGCCTGCCTGTTCCGCGCGAATACGCTTCGCGACCCCGTCGCGGATAACGGGCTGCCGGAGATCCATGACACCAAGCGGCTGTTGAACACCAGCACGTCGGTCCCACCGTCCGAGGCAATCGATGCGGCGGTTGACGTGCTTGTGGCCGCCAAGGCGCCCGTAATCGTCGCCGGCAACGGCGTGCGTATTTCGAAAGCGTTTGATCCTTTGGCGGCCATGGCCGATCTGCTCGGCGCGCCGGTGGTCACGACGGTCCTCGGAAAGGGCAACATCGCCGAGACCCATGACATGGCTGCCGGCCCCATGGGCTATACCGGCCTGCCGCTCGCCAATGAGATCGTTGGTATGGCGGATACGATCCTCGTCGTCGGCAGCCGGCTGAAGCCCCAGGACACCTGTTTCGAACATCCGCAGATGTTCGACCCGAACCGCCAGCGGATCGTCCAGATCGATATCGAAGCGCGCAACGCGTCCTGGACCATCCCGGCCGAGGTCGCCCTCGTCGGCGACGCGAACGAGACCCTCAAGCTCATGCTCTCCGGCCTCGACGGACGGCTCGATGCGACAGCAGTGACCGCACGCCGCGGCGCCCTGATCGACCTGAAGGAGGCGCGGCAATTCTTCGCCGACCCAATGCTCGTCTCAGCCAATATGCCCATCGCGCCCCAGCGGCTCGTCGCGGAGATCCATGCAGCGATGCCCGATGAGACGATCGTCTGCACGGACGCCGGCAGCAACCGGCACTGGATGAACCACTTCTTCCAGACCAGACGCCCCAACAGCTATTTCGGCTCCGGCGGGCTGGGCGGGGTCAGCTGGTCCCTGCCCGCCACCCTTTGCGCCAAGATCCTCGACCCGGCGCGCCCGGCCATCGGAATCTGCAGCGACGGCGGCTTCGCGATGCAGATGCACGTGCTGCTGACGGCCGGGCAGTATGAGGCCAACCCGGTCTATGTGGTGATGAACAATTCACGCCTCGGCATGACCGCCGAAGGTATGGGCAACCGGTCCCACGGCAACGATTTTCCCGACACCGACTACGCGACCATCGCGCGAGCCTGCGGTGCGTGGGCCGAACGGGTCGAGAACCCCGACGACATCGGGGCCGCGATCCATGCCGGTCTGGCCCAGGCCAAACCCGCAGTGATCGACGTGGTCATCGACCGCTCCGAAAGTATGCGCCAAGCCATCTACTCGCCGCTCGCCGTCGAAGCGGCTCGCGGGATCCGGCCGGGTTAAGCCTTTTCACCGCTTCTCACATCGTGAGCCACGAACTTGCCGCGCTTGTCCAATCGGGAAACTACGCTAACATTACTGTATTAGAATCGCGGAAACGAGCGAGGCACGACATGTCGAACGCAGAAATTGTTATCCCCGAAGAGTTCGTCGATGAGGAAATCCCGATTCTCGATTTCGGCCCCTACCTGGCCGGTGAAGACGGCGCGCTGGAAGCGCTTGCCGCCGAACTGCGCCACGCCCAAGAGAATGTCGGTTTCTATTTCGCGACCAACCACAACGTGCCGCGCCCGCTGATCGAGCGGACCCACAAGAACCTCATTCGTTTCTTCGACCTCCCGGACGCAGAAAAACGGAAGCACGAGAATTACGTGCCACCGGGGTCAACGATCTATGTATCCTCCACGGTGAACGAGAACACCAAGCCCGATCTGAACGAGATGCTGCGCATCGTGCGTGAGCGCCCCGCCGATCACCCCGGCGTTGAGGCAAATCTCATACCGTATTTCGGCCCGAACCAGTGGCCCGACGAAACGCTCCTGCCCGGCTGGAAGGCCGAGATGCTGGAGTATTACGATGCGATGGAAGAGCTGGGTTACAAGCTGTTGCCGCTCTATGCCCGTGCGCTGGACCTGCCCGCCGACTATTTCGACGGTATGTTCGACGACCCGCTCTGGACGACGCGCAATCAGCATTACCCGGCGGTCAAAAGCGAGAACAACCAGTTCGGTATCGCGCCCCATCGCGACCACGGCTTCATCACGCTGCTTCCGGTGACGGATACGCCCGGCCTGCAGATCCAGACCCAGTCGGGACGCTGGCTGCCGGCCAACACCATCGAAGGCGCGATCATCGTCAACACCGGCGAGTTCCTGAACCGCTGGACCAATGGCCGCTTCATGGCCACGCCCCACCGCGTGATCCCGCCGAAGAAGGACCGCTATTCACTGGCCTTCTTCTTCAGCCCGTCATGGGACACGCTCGCGGACCCGATGCCGACCTGCGTCGGCCCGGACAACCCGCCGAAATACAAACCGGTGCGGTTCCTGGATTATCGCGACTGGTATGTGAACCAGAACTATCTGGACGAGCTGGAAAAATCACAGCCCGAGCCACCGTCACCGGAAGAGAGTAGGTTTTCGTTCTAGGCGTCGCGCGCCTGCCTCGAACTAGAGGACCGGCGAGAGCCAGCCGAGGATCAGCCCGTACCAGAGGTGCAGGATCAGGGATGTGAGCCATCCCATCTTATGCCCCTTCATGCCGAAGAAACCGTCCTTCAGGAAGAATGGCACGAAGATCAACATTGCGCCGAAGTACAGAATGACGGCGTAGATAATACCGCGCATCCACAGTTCGCCGGGCAAATACTGTGCAAATACCGTTGCATAGAGCAGCGCGAAGGCGATGCCGTTCATCATGATGATGAAGATACCCCAACCATAAGGGGCCGGGCCCTCGAACGAATCGCCAAATGTGAGCTGCGTCATCCCGCGCGGCAGATCGATCCGCGGCAGGCCGTATCGCTCCGCCCAAAGCGCGGACACAATCAGCATGTAAGTCGCGAGAATGCCGACAAGCGACACGTGAACGAAAAATTCCAGATCCATCTCTTCACCCCCCAATTTCTTCGCGCCACTCTACCGCATGCGGCGCTGCGCCGCACCGGCAGAGGGTTCGAAGAGTTACAGAATTGGCGACAGCCAGCCGACGATCAGGCCGTAGATCAGATGAATGATAAGCGCCGTCAGCCAGCCCATCGGGTGCCCCTTGGAGCCGAAGAACCCGTCCTTCAGGAAGAACGGGACGAAGATCAACATCGCGCCGATATACAGAATTCCGCCGAAGATCAGCCCCTTAATGTAGGGCTCGCCGGGCAAATACTGGGCGATCACGGTGGCGTAGAGAAGCGCGAAGGCGATCCCGTTTACATGGATGACCGAGATACCCCACCCGTAGGGCGCGGGCCCTTCGAATGAATCTCCGAAGGTAAGCTGTGCCATGCCGCGCGGCAGGTCGATGCTTGGCAAGCCGTAACGATCCGCCCACAGCGCGCCAACCAGATGCAGATACGTCGCGAGTACGCCCACCAACGACACGTGAATGAAGAATTCCAGATCCATCGTCCCCTCCCAAAATGAAGCTGATTGATTTTCACCGGTTCATGAGCCGGTTTCCAAGTCCTATATTCAAACCGTACACGGCGCATCTGCGTCGTGAAGAGCAAATCCGATTCTTTTCGCGGACCGTCTGGCCTATCGACTGATCAGCTCGGAAAACCAGAAACCGGCGCCAAGACCCTTGCGTTGGACGCGACTGCGCATCAGGCTAGCCTGCAAATCGAAACAGGTTCCAAGGGGGAAGAAACATGCTTCATGAACTGCGTACCTACACGGCCAGCGCCGGCGCCGTGCCGGACATTCTCAAGATCAATGAAGAGGTCGGTCGCAAGGCACGCGGAAACGATTACGGGGTTCTGGAGGGTTACTGGTTCACTGAAATCGGTCCCCTGAACCAGGTTATGCATCTGTGGCGCTACGATAGTTTCGAGGAACGCGCACGCCTGCGCGCCGAACTTGGCAAAAACGAAGACTGGACCCAAAAATATGTCCCGGCCCTGCGTCCGCTGCTCGTCAATCAGACAACGCGCTTTCTGAACCCGGCTAAGCACCTCGTTGCCCCGGAAACCGAGGGTAATTTCTACGAGTTTCGTAATTATCGGCTGAAACCCGGCAAGGCCGCGGGATGGATGAAGCGCTTCATCGACGTGATGCCGGTACGCGAGAAGTATTCAAAGAATGTCTGCGCCTGGATCACCGAAGGCCCGAATCCCAACGAGGTCTGTCATCTGTGGGCTTATGCAAGCCTCGAGCAACGTATGGAAGCGCGCAACGGGATCGCCAAAGAGGCCGCGTGGCAGGAATTCGCTGCCGCCGGGCGCGAAGATCTAGAGGAAATGCACTCGACTATGATATTCCCGGCGAACTTCTCACCCCTGAAATAACGACGCGTCGCAGGCGGCCCTTAAGCCTCAGTCTCGGGCGGGATAATCTCCTGAACGCACACCTGGTCCACCAGATGTGTGCGCCCCAAATCTTCCAGATGCGCGCGCTTGTGCTCGTTTGTGAGGTTGGCACCGACGCCCTGGGTCATGGCCATGACGAAGGATCGATCGCCCAGATCGAGCCAATAACTTCGGCGCACGAGCTTGCCATCGGCGTCGCGCGCGAAGGGGTCATCCGGGTTTGCCCCCAGATCGGGACTGTAGAAATCAGGCATTGTCGACACTCATCTGGTCACGGGCGACCTGTGTGCCACAGCACGCCCGTTTCCGATAGAGCTACTTCTTGGGCACGGCCTTGATCGCGAGTGTCTGCACGGCGATCTTTCCGTCTTCGATGACGTAGGTGTCGGACTACGGTGATAGTTCTGCAGACAACACAAGCCTCAAGACCGAAAGCATGGCAGTTCGGCCGGTGCAGTTGCGTCATTATGATGTTCGCCCTGATGTGTATCGGCCCAGCCCTTGCCTAGGCGACCAGGATCGTGAATGGCGAGGAACTGGGTGTCTCTGACTGGCATGACATCGGACCGGGCGACAGCGAATTTCGCGGCAGCCGAATTGCCGACACGTTCGCCATCAGCCGTAACGAACTTCCCGACCGGGTCCAGGAATCATGGCGTAATCCCGGCAACCTGCCCCGCGGGCCCCTCCTGAAGATATTCTGCGAACGCCTGCAGGATAGTTTTTTTCGCGTCTGAGATGTTCGAGACCGACTTTCGCAGCGTGTTCGATCTGGCGTTTGCCTCCAAAGGGGTCGATCTCACCGACGCGCGTGTCGTGGCGCTCGACGACAAATCCAAAGCCGCATTCGTCTCCTATGACGCAACAAGCTGCATTTTCGTCATTCGCATTTTCGGGTCCTCGTCGGAACATGGCCGGATATCCAACGGCGACCGCAACGCGCGATTGTTCCTGTGCCAGCCCGGCGATGTCGACGAAACATTTCTCGGCGACCTCGCCATATCGATGCTGTCTGCTCTCGAGCAGAACGGCCAGGGAATAGGTATTCCCGGCCGCGCAACGCCCCCTTTGCCGAACCTGATCTACCGGCTCTTCACTCGGGAGGAAGCAGCCTGATACGCAGGTACCTTCGCAATTTCGCCCGGTTGCGCTAGTGTTTCGACAACCAAGGGATGGAGAAGCACAATGAAAACAGTCGATCTCAACAACCCGGACATGTCCAATCGCATCGCCCGGTTCAAGGACCTCAAGCCCTACAAGCAGTCGATCATGGAAGGCACCGGGATTCCGGCCGAGGCGGTAGAAATCGTTTCGGCGAAGTCGGTCTATCCGCTGATGTCGCCCGAAGGATGGGAGGGCCGGTCCAAGGTCGCGCCGGTCAAGGGCATGGACGGGCTGACCGTCACGATCGCCGAATGCCCGCCGGGTAACAATCCCGGCCTGCACAGCCATTCACATACGGTCGAGAACTTCTTCTGTCTGAACGGGAAGTTTCGCATTTCCTGGGGCGAGAATGGCGAGAACTCCATCGAGCTCGAACCGCTCGACTTCATTTCGGTACCCGCGGGCGTCTATCGCGATTTCAACAACATCTCGGACGAAACCGCGCGCCTGTTGGTGATGATCCAGAACGTCGAGGGCGATGTGAAGGACGAGGTCGTGTTCCATCCCCAGGTCGGCAAGGAGATCGTCGAAAAGTTCGGCGAAGACACGCTCGTCGCGATGGACAAGGTCGGCTTCCGCATGGCGGATCGCGTCGCCGCCGAGTAACCCCGGCGGCGAAGCGCCGTTTACTCAACGATTTCGGACTTCAGCATGAGCTTACTGAACCCGGGGACGGGATCGGTGATGCCCATCTGGCGCAGCGCATACCAGTAGGTCGCCTGATTGACCGAGATGACGGGCTTCTTGAAACGATCTTCAAGTTCGGCGATGAGCGGCGCGATGCCGAGCGACCCGCCGACATGAAGCAGTGTATCAATGTCGGGGCCATCCACCTCCTCAAAGGCCTCGATGACCCTTTCCATAGGTACATTCACGGCATTCTCCGATTTGTCGACCAGGAGCGCGGTTGCCGCGGCGATATCGAAACCGAGCGCGGTGTAATAATCGACCGCGCTTATGGAATTCTCGACGGAAAGCGGCGACATCATCCCGACCGCTTCGCCCCCATCGTGCGCAGCGCCACAATGACCGCGTCCGTAGCCAGCACAAAGGCCTTGTCCCTCGCCAGCGCGGCAAACTCGCCCGTGTACCATTCCTGTTTCTCGAGCGACCAATCGCGCATCTCAAGCGAGTTGCCACCGACAATCATATCCCGTCAGCATTTCAAGGTCTGCGGCACCACGTCCAGCACAGCCTCACCGACGGTGTCCGGGCTCGTGATGTTGAACCGGCACATCTGATGACTGATCCCCTCCGGACGCATCAGTTCGTAATCCGGTTGCATGTTTGCATTCTGCACCGGAATCACGACCGCCATGACACCGCGGGGTCCGAAACGATCAGGCAAAACCGCACTCCTGTCCCTCGAATAGCGGGAAGACTAGGGGTTCGAGACTTTTTTCAGAAGATCAGTTCCGTTCACGACGCTTGTGACACAGGCGTCGATGCAGGCTCAGACCGGACGGCCCGAAGTATGCGACGACGTGATCTTGATCGACCACCCGTCGGGACCGGGCACATAGAACGAGCTATGCACGGAGCCGGACGTAATTTTCGACGGCTTGAGTTTCTGCTTTTTGCAGAAGTCGCGCATGGCCTTCACATCATCGACCATCAGATCGACGGGCGCGACATCTCCAGCCTTAATCTTCCGGCGCGACTTGTTGAGGATCAGATGGGTACCGCCACGCAACTCCAGAACGGCAAATTTCGGGGCCTCGAACACCGATCGCAGGCCGAGCAATTGCATGAATTCACTTGCCTGCGGCACGTCCCTTACGTGCAGCGAAACATGTCCCACGGCGACCGGCGGGCGTTGATCTGATTTCTTCTTCGCTTTCTGGGGCATTTGGCCGTCTCCAAATATGTGCTGCGTGTTGCCAACTCAACTATAACCAAATGGGCGATAATCAAGCTTTGCGGCTATGATTGTGACCAACGAAGGGAAGCGCAGCCATGAGCTTTGATGACATATTGTACGAAACCCGCGGCGGTATCGCGACCATCACGATCAACCGACCGGACAAGCTCAACGCCTTCAGCGGCCACACGATCGAGGAAATGATCGAAGCGCTGCAAGACGCCGGCTGGGACAAGACGGTCGGCGTCGTGGTGATCACGGGTGCCGGCGATCGTGCCTTCTCGTCAGGCGGAGATCAGTCGCTTGAGAACAAGGCCACCGACGGCTATGGCAGCCGCCGGGGTACCACCGGCATTCCCATCGAGGAGTTCCAGGGCTTGATCCGCGACGTCCCGAAGCCGGTGATCGCCAAGGTGCGCGGTTATGCCATTGGCGGCGGCAACGTCATCGCCACGGTGTGTGATCTGACGATCGCAGGAGAAAGCGCGATCTTCGGCCAGGTCGGCCCGACCATGGGCTCGGTCGACCCCGGCTATGGCACTGCCTATCTAGCGCGGGTCGTCGGCGAAAAGAAGGCGCGCGAAATATGGTACATGTGCCGACAATACACCGCCCGCGAGGCGCTCGAAATGGGCTTGGCGAACGCCGTTGTACCGGACAAGGACCTGGACGCCGAGGTGGACCGCTGGTGCGCCGACCTTATGGATCGGAGCCCAACCGCGCTGTCCATCGCCAAACGCTCTTTCAACGCCGACACGGACCATATCAAGGGGATCGGCGCGATGGGATTCGAGGCCCTGAAGCTGTATTACGCGTCCGAGGAATCCAAGGAAGGCGGCCGCGCATTCCAGGAACGCCGCAAGCCGGAATTCCGCAAGTACGTCAAGTAACGCCAAGCGATCGGGAACATGGAACAGGACGCAAAGATATATGTCGCGGGACATCGCGGGCTCGTCGGCCAGGCGCTGATCCGGCAACTCGAAGATGCGGGCCACGGCAACATCGTGACCCGGACCAGCGCCGAACTCGACCTGACCGAACAGGCGGCCGTGCGTGAGTTCTTTGACACGGAAAAGCCGGACTATGTACTTGACGCGGCCGCGATTGTCGGCGGCATCCTGGCAAATGATCTGTATCCGGCAGACTTCATTGCTGGCAATTTGAAGATCCAGACGAACCTGATCGACACCGCCTATCGCGCAGGTGCCAAGAAGATGCTGTTACTCGGGTCGACCTGCATCATGCCCCGCGACGCCCCCCAGCCCATGAAGGAAGAGTACATGCTGACGGGGCCGCTGGAGGAGACCAACCAGTGGTACGCCGTGGCCAAGATCGCCGGAATCAAGATGTGCCAAGCCTATCGCCGGCAATACGGATTCGATGCGATCAGCGTGCAGCCGACTAATCTCTTCGGGATCGGTGACAATTTCAACTATGAGACCTCGCACATGGCCCCGGCGATGATCCGCCGGATGCATGAGGCGAAGCTGTCAAATGCGGAGAAGGTCACGATCTGGGGTACGGGCACACCGAAACGCGAGATCATGTTCGCCGACGAAATGGCAAATGCCTGCGTCTATCTGATGAACAATTATTCAGACGAACCGTTCGTCAACATCGGCACGGGCAAGGATATATCCATCGCCGACTTCGCGACACTCGTCGCAGATGTGGTCGGGTACTCCGGGTACTTCGAATACGACACCTCACGCCCGGACGGTACCCCGCGCAAACTGGTCGACGTGACCCGCCTGACCGAACTTGGCTGGCAATCGAAGATAAGCCTGCGCGAAGGTGTCGAGCGCACCTATGCCTGGTACCTGGAAAACGAGGACAATCTGCGAACCCTCAGCGCCGACAAACTCGCCCGCTGATGAGTTTGTTACGACGCAACACCGCCGACACCTGACGGACAGTAAGCCGCTCCGAGAACCGGGCCCACCTTGCCGTCCTGCACAAGGATCGCGCAACTCTGGCCATCTTCGAGCGTCAGGTCCGTCACGTCGATCGCGGTCATTTTCCCGTCCCACTCGCCAATGCGGCGTACCTCGCGAACGATATTGTGGTTCGTCAGTGTCTTACCGTGGTTCTCGCCGCGTATAACCTTTGTCGTGACTGCCGGATAAACGTGACCAGCCAGACGTCGGACTTACCGTTGGGCACATTCCCGACAGAGACGGTCACGCCACCGTTGGAGGCAGCGGCAACCTCGACCGGCACACGCGGCTGATCGTCCTTGCGCACACTGGAGATGAGGTTCTGGACCTCCCGACGGCGTGAGCCCATCGCCTCGCTACGCCCGTCAATCAACATCTGCGGCGTGCACACACTGCGGGTGTTTCGAATTTCCGCATTATACGAACGCTGTCGCTCGATCATTTCGGGCGTCGAGAAAACATCTTTCCAGCGCCCGTGTCGGCCATAATTCAGGCGATCCCAATAGTCGACATGATATTCGAGCGCGAGGATATCGTCCTCTTCCGCAAGTTCGCCGAGATAGGCCTCGGCTGGCGGGCAGGAGCAGCAACTTTGCGAAGTGAACAATTCGATCACCGTAAGCTGATCATCTGCGGCGATTGCCGGACCTTGCGCATGGATTGTGCCGGCCAATACCAGCCCCCCCCGACTGCGACTCGAAATGCTCCCATAACGTCTCTCCTGCCATGCTGAGGGTGTCGAACACAAATGCACGTTAACAGCCTCGACCCCGCTTTATTCCGCCACTCACACAAGATTGAGTCAGTTTCGGCATTTTGGTTTACGTTCGCGTGAATGCCGAATATTTTCAATGGCAATCCAGTGGCTTATGCTGTTTCGTGGGTTGGTCATTCCGGTCCATAGCCGAGTGACGGCATCATGTTATTGGGGAACTGGGAGATACATATGTTCACCGTTCGCAAACTTTCCAAACTCGGCCGGGTCGCCGGTGCCGCCCTGGCACTCGCGGTCGCATTTACGTCGTTCAGCAGCAACGACGTCTCGGCTGACAATCACGCCGACCGCAACGCAGCCATGAAATCGCTGGGTGGATCGATGAAAGCTCTCGGCGGTGCTGTGGCCGGCGGCAACACATCGGAAGCTCAGGCAGCCGCAGCGAAGATGAGCGCCAACGCGGCCGAAATTCCCGCCCTGTTCAAGGACGGCAAGCCGGGTGCCAATCGCGCCAAGGCCGAGATCTGGACAAATTTCGACGATTTCACCGCCAAGGCGAATGCATTGAAGGCTGCCGCTGACAGTGTGGCTGCCGACGCAGCTGCCGGCAAGCTCGGCTCCGATCCGAAGGCCGTTGTCGGTAAGATCGGCGCGGTCTGTGGCGCATGCCACAAGGCGTACCGGGGCCCAAAAGTCTAAAAAGGCCAAACAGAATCGACCGAAGAATCGCCCGGCTCTGCCGGGCGATTTTTTTGCTAGGATCAACCCATGCAAACGATGATCAAGACACTACCGATTTTGATTGGCCTGCTGGGTTTTTCTCCCGCGCTCGCCCAATCCGGCGAGGCCACACGCGGCGAATACATGTTGAACCTCGCGGGTTGCATCGCCTGCCACACGGTAGCCGATGGCGGCGCCTTTCTGGCGGGCGGACGCGAACTGAAGACCGATTTCGGATCATTCTTCACACCGAACATCACTCCCGATGCAGAGACGGGCATCGGTAACTGGAGCGACGAAGATTTCGTTCGCGCGTTGCGCGAGGGCAAGTCCCCGGAAGGCGGTCATTACTACCCAACATTCCCCTACACCTCCTACGCGCGCATGACTGAACAGGACATCCTCGACCTCAAGGCCTATCTCGACACGGTGCCGGCGGTGCGCAACGCCGTTCCCGACCATGACCTGCCCTTCCCCTTCGGCATCCGCGCCAGCATGTTCGGCTGGAAGCTGCTGTTCTTCGACAAAACGCCCTTTACACCTGATCCAACCCGGAGTGACGCCTGGAATCGCGGCGCATATATCGTCAACGGGCCGGGTCATTGCGGTGAATGCCACACGCCGCGAAACATTCTGGGTGTGCTGGATTCCGACCGGCCGCTGGCGGGCAATGCCAATGGTCCCGAGGGCGACGCCGTGCCCAATATCACGCCCAGCCCCGGCGGTATCGGCGACTGGAGCGAAGACGATATCGTTTCCATGCTGGAGATTGGCCTGCTGCCGGACGGCGATTTCGTCGGCGGCGCCATGACCGATGTGATCGACGAGAGCACGAGCGAGCTGACGGCTGATGACTTGCAAGCCATCGCGACTTATCTGATATCCTTGCCACCGATCGCTGACGCGCGATAGATCCTAAAATCACCCAGACATTGGAGAGTAATTATGCCCGCCTATTGGCTCGCACGTTCGAAGATCAACGATCCCGTAGAGTACAAGAAATACACCGACCACATCCCCGGCATCCTGGCCAAATACAACGGCCGGGTCTTGGCGCGCGGCGGCGAGAAACGGGTCCTCGAGGGCGAGACCCCCTATGAACGCTTCGTGGTGATCGAGTTCGATTCCCTGGACAACGCCGAGGCCTGCTTCAACTCGCCCGAGTATGTCGAAGCGGCCAAATTCCGGCGGGTGCCCGGGATTGCCCAGAACGAGCTGGTGATTGTGGACGGCGGCGACGCAACGCCCCACTAGACCCATATGTCAGGCCACGGCGCCTGAATCGGGAAACAGCCCCGCCAGTCCCTCTGCGCTGGCGGGGCAGACACCCCGCTCGGTGATCAAACCCGTCACGGGCCAGGCCGGCGTGACGTCGAAAGCATGGTTCGCTGCCGGGGTTCCGTCCGGCGTGAGCTGGACCGACACAATATCACCCGACGCCGTCTTTCCGGAGATATGCGTCACCTCTTCCTTATCACGCTGCTCGATCGGAATATCACGGACCCCGTCGTTGAGCGTCCAATCGATCGTCGGCGACGGCAGGGCGACATAAAACGGCACGCCATTATCATGCGCCGCCAGCGCCTTGAGGTAAGTGCCGATCTTGTTCGCCACATCACCCGACGCGGTCGTGCGATCGGTCCCCGTGATGCAGAGGTCCGCAAGCCCGTGCTGCATCATGTGGCCGCCCGCATTGTCCGCCACCACTGCATGCGAGACTCCATGACGGCCCAGCTCCCAGGATGTAAGTGCGTCGCCCTGATTGCGCGGACGCGTTTCATCTGCCCAGACATACACCGGTATTCCCAGATCATGCGCCTTGTAGATGGGCGCCAGTGCCGTGCCCCAATCGACCGTTACGAGCCAACCTGCATTGCAGTGGGTCAGGATGTTCACGGGCCCATCGTCCAGTGACGCATCGTAGGCGGCCTGGATGAGGGCCAGCCCGTGGTCGCCGATGGCGCTACAGATCGCCACATCCTCGTCGCATATCTCGGCGGCGCGCGCATAAGCCAGCGCGGCCCGAATATCGTGCGGCTGACCGCGCAACCTTCCCCGAATGTCGTCTAGCGCCCAACGCAAATTCACAGCTGTCGGACGCGTGTCAATCAGTACGTCATAAGCATTGTCGAGCCCGCCATTGGAACTGTCTTCGCGCATCGCGAGCGCCATCCCGTAGGCGGCCGTCGCGCCAATCAGGGGCGCACCGCGCACGAGCATCGCGCGAATGGCGTGGGCAGCAGCATCAAGTGATCGAAGGCATTATATTTCAAATCGATGCGGCAGTTTTGTCTGGTCGATGATCTCGACCTACCAACCATCCGCACCCAACCAGATTGTGCGGTAGGGCTGCCCGTCGACGTTCATGCCCCCCCTCCCTTGCATATCCGGAAAGTGTAAATGCCGTCACCTTCGGTTGATTCGAGCAGGGAATCACCCGTCGCTTCGCAGAAATGTGCAAAATCCCGTACTGAGCCGGGATCGGTTGCGACCACCCGCAACATGGCACCGGGAGACATCGTCTTGAGTGCCTTCTTGGCCTTCAGGACGGGGAGCGGACATTTGAGGCCGCTGGTGTCGAGCATTTGGTCGTCGTCGGATTGCATTTCTGGCATCACTTCACATTGACCGGTTTTCTAATATACGAATACACTAATCCGATGGACCCCAGAATGGACCCGTCTATGGATCCCTCGGCACTTCAGGAAAAAGCAGGGCAGGCAAGCCGCCTGCTCAAGTCACTGGCAAACGAGCGCCGGTTGCTGATCATGTGCTATTTGAGCCAGGGGGAAAAGTCCGTCGGTGAACTCGAGCCAATGGTCGGATTAAGCCAGTCCGCTCTCTCCCAGCATCTCGCACGGCTGCGTCGCGAACATCTGGTCAAAACGCGACGGGATGCTCAGACGATCTTCTACTCGATCTCGAGCGAAGAATCCCAAGCGGTCCTAGGCACTCTCTATGATATCTACTGTGCCGATGCAGACCCCGCCCGGTCGGCCGGCGACTAGGGAATGAATGCTTGATGTCTGACACCCCGCCCGTGCCCCAAATCATCATGCTCTCGCCCGGCGAAGTGCGCGATCGGATCGCTGGCGGCAGCGCCTATATTGTGGACGTGCGCGAACCACATGAGAACGCCCAGATACGCATTGCCGGTGCACAGCTGGTCCCGCTTTCGAATTTCGACCCTTCACAGATAACGCCGGGCGATGGCCAGGACCTGATTCTGCATTGCCGCATCGGCCAGCGATGCGGCATCGCAGCAGAGCAACTCGCCGCTGGCGGACACCCTGGAACCATCTATCGAATGTCCGGCGGTATCCTTGAGTGGATGTCGGCGGATTTTCCGGTCGAAACCGGCTGACACAGGCCCAACAATAATAGCCGGGCCGATAACGGTCCAATCGATCACGTACGGATAAAATGACGATATATCTTCCCATCGCCGAAATGTCTGTCGACGTTTTCCTCATCCTCCTGATGGGCGGCGGCGTTGGATTTCTGTCCGGGTTGTTCGGTGTCGGCGGCGGATTTCTGATGACCCCGCTGCTCATCTTCATCGGCATTACGCCGGCGGTCGCCGTGGCGACCGAGGCCAACCAGATCGTCGCGGCCTCGGTGTCGGGCGTACTTGCCCATATGCGGCGTAGAAATGTCGACTTCAAGATGGGCGCCGTCCTGACCGTCGGTGGTTTTGCAGGGTCCGCGTTCGGTGTCGGAATATTCACGTTCCTCCGGGAAATCGGTCAGGTCGACCTGTTGGTCCAGCTCAGCTACGTCCTGTTTCTCGGGATTGTCGGTTTCCTGATGCTGTTCGAAAGCGCCCGGGCGATCTTTCGCATGCGCGCCGGCACTGCCACGCGCGGCAAGCTGCACCAACACACATGGCTCCACGGCCTGCCGTTAAAGATGCGCTTCCGCCGTTCCCGGCTCTACATCAGCGCCCTGCTTCCGCTGGGAATCGGCTTCTTCGTCGGCATCCTTGCAGCCCTCATGGGTGTCGGCGGCGGGTTTCTGATGGTCCCCGCGATGATCTACATCCTAGGCATGCCGACCGCTGTTGTCGTCGGGACATCGCTTTTCCAGATTATCTTCGTGACCGCCAATGTCACCTTCCTTCAGGCGGTCAACAACCAGACCGTCGATGTGGTGCTCGCGCTGCTGCTGCTCACCGGCGCCGTGATCGGGGCGCAGTTGGGTACCAAGATGAGCGGTCGACTTCGCGGGGAGGAACTTCGTGGTCTGTTAGCCCTTATGGTGCTCGGGGTCTGCGCCAAGATCGGTTTCGACCTGGTCTCCACGCCGGAAGATATCTACTCAATCAGCGAAACACCCGGGTTCGGCCTATGAGCATGCAACCTCGCCGTTTTCAGCCGTTTCGGATGCTCGGCTCTCTACGCGGAGGCGTCGCCATCCTGGCTGCATTGGTCCTGCTGCAAATCCCGGCGGATGCCGCACGAGACGACGCGCTGGCCATCGACCTGAGCCAGGACCTTATCGGTATCAGTACCGGCTTCAAGGGTGCCGACGTCCTCCTGTTCGGTGCCACGGAAGGTGATGGCGATGTCATCGTGGTGGTACGCGCACCCAACAGCCAGGTCATTGTCCGGCGCAAGGAACGGGTGGCGGGAATATGGGTGAATGCATCCGAGCTGGTCTTCGACGATGCGCCGGGTTTCTACCATGTCGCCGCCTCGGCACCCCTCGAAGACCTGCTGCCCGAGCCGATACTCAACGCCAATCAGATCGGCACAGACCATATCGCCTTTAACCCGCACTTCCTCACCTCCCTGGACAAGGAAGAGGCATTCCGCGCGGCGCTGATCCGCAACAAACAACGCAGCCAGCTTTATACAGACGGCCTGCGGGATGTGAGTTTTCGCGGCGCCCGTCTGTTCCGGACCCGGGTCGCCCTCCCTGCGAACGTCCCGACCGGTGACTATGCGGTCACAGTGTATTTGGTCCGAAACGGTGAGATCGCTGACCGCTCGGAATCCCTCCTGCAGGTCCGCAAGGTCGGGTTCGAAGCGAAAGTCACCGAGTTTGCCTTCCAGCATGCACCCGTCTACGGTCTGATCGCCGTCATCATCGCACTGATTGCCGGCTGGTTCGCCGGCTTCGTGTTCCGTAAGGTTTGATGGTCATGTCTGATTCGCCCAACACCCCCCAGCCGCCGACGAGCGACAAACCCACCGGAGACCGGGCAGCCGTCTTTCTCGTGGTCGTCGACAATTCCCCGGAGATGCGGGTCGCGCTTCGCTGGGCGAGCTTACGCGCGCGACGCACCGGCGGGCGGGTAGGCCTCGTGCGTGTCATCCGTGACTCGGACTTTCAGCACTGGGCAGCGGTCGGCAACCTGATGCAGGCCGAAGCGCGTGAGGAGGCCGAACAACTCTTGCAGGAGCATGCAGCAGAAGTCTGGCGCTTGTACGAAGGCCCCCCCATCCTCTACCTGCGCGGCGGCGAGACCAAATCCGCCATTGTCGAGCTGGTTCAGGAAGAAAAGGATATTCGTATTCTCGTGCTCGCCGCCTCGACGGGACGGCGCGGCCCCGGCCCCTTGATCAATCACCTCACCAAAAAGGCGATTGGCCAACTCCGCATCCCCGTGACGATCATTCCCGGCGGGTTAACCGATGAGCAAATCGACACACTGGTCTGAGTATTTAGCTGATGCCCGACGATATCCGACCTGACGACCACTACGAGAAGGTCGATCAATCACCCATCGTCTCGGACGAGGTGAAGACAACCACCTGTTACATGTGCGCGTGCCGCTGCGGCATCAAGGTCCATCTGAAAGATGGTGCGATCCGCTACATCGAGGGAAACCGCGACCACCCGGTCAACAAGGGGGTTTTGTGTGCCAAGGGGTCCGCCGGCATCATGCAGCACTATTCGCCGGCGCGCCTATCTCAGCCGCTGCGCCGGGTTGGGCCGCGCGGTTCCGGTGAATTCGAAACGATAAGCTGGGAAGAGGCCCTGGACACCGCGACCGAGTGGCTGGGCGACATTCGTCGCCGGGATCCCCGCAAGCTCGCCTTCTTCACCGGCCGCGATCAAAGTCAGTCCCTGACCGGCTTCTGGGCAAGCCAGTTCGGGACCCCCAACCATGCCGCGCATGGCGGGTTCTGCTCGGTCAACATGGCCGCAGCCGGCATCTACACGATCGGTGGGTCGTTCTGGGAATTCGGCGAACCGGATTGGGAAAACACCAAATATTTCATGATGTTCGGGGTCGCGGAAGATCATGATTCAAACCCGATCAAAATGGGGCTGGGGAAGTTAAAGACCAAGGGCGACGCAAAATTCGTCTCGGTCAATCCGGTTCGCACAGGATACTCGGCAATCGCCGACGAGTGGGTTGGTATCCGGCCGGGCACCGACGGATTGCTGGTCATGGCGCTCATCCATGAACTGGTCCGCACCGGCAACGTCGATCTCGATTTCCTGGCCCGCTACACAAATGCGCACTGGCTCGTGCGGCATGCGCCGGGCACGGCGGATCACGGCCTGTTCGTCCGTGGCCGCGACGGTAAGCCGCTTGCGTACGACCGCAACACGGATCAGCTCGTCGATGCCAGCGGTATCGATATTTCGCCCGCTATGCGTGGATGCTTTCCCATGAACGAAGCAGCGCCCGGCGACGGCGGATCGAACGCCGAGGCTGTGCCCGCCTTCCAGCTCTTGCTCGACCGATATCTCGACGCGGCATACAGCCCCGACGCGGTCGCCGAGAAGACTGGAATCGATGCCGAACGCATTCGCCGGATCGCCGCCGAACTGGCCCACGCGGCATTCGAACAGGAAATCTCCCTCGACGTGGCGTGGACGGATTGGGCTGGGCGCAAGCACGACAAGATTATCGGACGCCCGGTCTCGATGCATGCCATGCGCGGTATTTCCGCTCACTCGAACGGTTTCCAGACCTGCCGCGCGATTCATCTGCTGCAGATGCTGCTGGGTAGCATCGATTGCCCCGGCGGATTTCGGTACAAACCGCCCTTCCCGCGCCCGGCCCCGCCGGGCCCCAAACCGGCCGGTAAACCGCATCAGGTGTCGCCCGGCTCACCGATGGCGGGGCCGCCTTTGGGGTTCATCACCAGCCCGGAAGATTTGCTGATTGACGATCACGGCGAGGCGCTGCGCATCGACAAGGCCTATTCCTGGGATGCTCCGCTGGCCGCCCACGGCATGATGCATATGGTCATCCGTAATGCCTGGGCGGGCGACCCGTACCCGATCGATGTCCTTTTCATGTTCATGGCGAACATGAGTTGGAACTCGTCGATGAACACCACCGAAACCATCGAGATGCTCACCGACACCGACCCGGAAACCGGTGAATACAAGATCCCGAAGATCATCTACTCCGATGCCTTTCAGTCGGAAATGATCGCCTATGCCGACCTGATCCTCCCCGACACCACATATCTGGAACGCTGGGACTGCGTCAGCCTTCTCGACCGCCCGATCTGCAGCGCCGACGGGCCTGCCGACGCCATTCGCCAACCGGTAATCACCCCCGATCGCAATGTGCGGCCGTTCCAGGACGTGCTGATCGATCTGGGTGCCCGGCTCGGCCTTCCCGCCTTCACGACCGACACTGGTACACCGAAATATCCCGGCGGCTATGCCGACTACCTAGTTCATCACGAACGCGCGCCGGGCATCGGCCCGCTGGCCGGCTGGCGAGGCGAAGACGGGTCCTCGCACGGCAATGGCGCACCGAATGACAACCAGCTTGAGCGTTACATCGAGAATGGCTGTTTCTGGAGTGACGAGTTTGCGCCCGACGAGCGCCACTACAAACACAGCAACCGCGCCTATCTCGATAAGGCCGCGAAAATGGGATGGATCGCGACCGCCGATCCGATCGTATTGCAGCTCTACAGCGAGCCGCTGCAACGCTTCAAACTCGCCGGCCAGGGGTTTGGCAACGTGGTGCCGCCCGTCAGATACCGCAACCGCATCGCCGAGACATTCGACCCGCTCCCCATCTGGTACGCGCCGTTCGAGGAATCGCACACTGATCCCGAGACTTTCCCGATCCATGCGCTGACCCAGCGCCCCATGGCGATGTACCATTCCTGGGGATCGCAGAATGCCTGGCTACGCCAGATCCATGGTTGGAACAAGCTCTACATGAATCGGGAATCTGCGGAAGATCAGGGTCTCCGCGACGACGACGATGTTCGCGTCGAGAGTCCCTATGGCAGTATCAAGGCAAGGCTCGCGCTCATGGAGGGCGTCAACGGCAACACGGTCTGGACATGGAACGCGATTGGCAAGAAGCGCGGGGCCTGGAACCTGTCTCCCGACGCGCCGGAATCGAACAAGGGCTTCCTGCTCAACCACCTCATCACCGACCTATTGCCGCCGAAAGACGGCTATAGATTCGGAAACACGGACCCGATTACCGGCCAGGCGGCGTGGTTCGACCTGCGAGTGCGGATCGTCAAGGACGACGGGAGCGACACGACCCTCGCGAATGATCCCTCGGACAAAGGTATTTCGCCGCGCGCGCCTGGCGTTGGCGAGGCAGCAAACAGGCTGCGGTTCGGCGCACGTTTTCTGCCCCCCTCAAACTGGCGACGCAATCGCGGTGGAGGCGACAGATGACCAACCTTCCCACCAGCACCAACGGCCGCAAGCTCGGCCTGGTCATCGACCTGGATATCTGCGTCGGGTGCCACGCCTGCGCGGTCAACTGCAAGGAATGGAACACCGGCGGGCATTCAGCTCCCCTGACGGATGAAGAGCCTTATGGCGCGGACCCACATGGGGTCTGGTTCAACCGGGTCCACAGCTTCGAGGCGGGAGACGGCGGGAGCGGACGAACTGTTCATTTCCCGCGCAGCTGCCTGCATTGCGAAGAACCGGCCTGCGTCACCGTTTGTCCGACCGGCGCCTCCTACAAGCGTGAGGACGACGGCATCGTTCTGGTCAACGCCGACACGTGTATCGGTTGCAAACTCTGTTCCTGGGCATGCCCCTATGGCGCGCGCGAATATGACTACGCCGACGGCGTGATGAAGAAATGTACGCTGTGCATCGACCGGATCGAGAACCAGCATCTGGCGCCCGAGGATCGGCTCCCGGCCTGCGTGTCGACCTGTCCGACCTCCGCGCGTCACTTCGGCGACCTCGGCGATCCGAATTCCGAGGTCAGCCAACTCGTCGAGGAACGTGGTGGATACGATCTGATGCCCGAAATGAGCATGCAGCCCGTGAACAAATATCTGCCGCCGCGCGCATCGACACGCCATGATCTCGAAACGCCGACGCCCGCAGCAGAAATTGCACCGGCTTCCACCGACACCGGCAGCGACTTCCTCAATTGGGTCGATCGAATGCTTTCCCGCTAACTTAAGCCTCGCTGAGCTTCATGAACCCCGCCTACTCCGTCATTTTCTTCACAACCGCGTCGGGCGCCGGCTACGGCGCCGTCGTGTGGCTCGTGCTGCTCGCGCTTCTGGGTATCGTTCCCCTGACCCCGGCCCTCGGCGCGTCAGTGATCGTTATATCCCTGGTTTTGATCACGGCGGGCTTGCTCTCATCGACCTTCCATCTGGGGCATCCTGAGCGGGCATGGCGCGCGCTCAGCCAGTGGCGATCCTCCTGGCTTTCGCGCGAAGGTGTCGCCGCCCTAGTGACCTATGTGCCAATTTTGATCTTTGCCGTGGGGTCATTGTTTTTTGGCGCGCACAGCCCCCTCTGGATTTGGTTCGGGCTGATTGGCGCGGGCCTCTGCCTTGTAACCGTGGGTTGCACGGGCATGATCTACGCAAGCTTGCGGGCCATACCGCGCTGGTCCACCCCGCTGGTCGTACCCCTCTACATTGCCTTCGCCATGTCCACGGGCGCCGTTCTCCTGGTCGCCATTGCGTCGGTGTTCTGGGTCACACCCGGCATTATTGCCTGGTGTGCCGCAGTGGTAACGCTCGCCGCCTGGATGCTGAAAATCGTCTACTGGCGCCAGATTGATAACGCAAAGCCGGTGGCAACAGCCGAATCGGCAACGGGCCTCGGCACGATCGGCAGAGTCCGTCTTCTGGAATCGCCGCATAGTAGCGAGAACTACGTCATGCGCGAGATGGGATACACAATCGCGCGAAAACATGCCGCTCGGCTGCGCAAGATCGCTCTCTTCATCGGTGGGGTCGCGACTGCACTTGCTCTGGTGATCGCGGGTCTCCTGCCGTCGCCGTTCGCCATAGCCGCGTCCGTCGTCGCACTGCTTTTCGCAGCAACGGGAATACTCATCGAGCGCTGGCTGTTCTTCGCCGAGGCGCGTCATGCCGCTTCGTTGTACTACGGCGCAACAGAGGTCTAGAGGCGCGACTTGGCCGAGGTCACCTGTGTCGGTATCGCATTCCTGGATCACGTCTTCGAGGGTGACTTCGATCTGGCCGGAAATGAGCTCTCTTTTGCACAAGACTTTAACCAGTAAGGCGGCGGGACCGCTACTACTGCAATCGTCACGGTTGTTCGTCTAGGCGGTTCCTCGACCTTCTGGGGCCGGCTCGGAGACGATGAAACCGGCCTACAAGTGCTGGACGGCCTAAAACGGCATGGGGTTCAGACCGAACAGGTTCGCCTTGTTCATGGCGCTCAGTCGCCGGTGTCTTCGATCCTTATCGACGCCAGCGGTTAGAGGCATGAGACGATCTTTGGCGGGCGTGGCCTGGGTGCCGATGCGAGCTGGCTTCCGTTCGTCAGGATCGAGGACACAAGCGCCGTTCTGGTTGACCCACGCTGGCCCGAAGCTGCGATCCCCGCGCTTCAGAATGCCTACGACCACCGAATTCCCGCTATCCTCGACGGTGAAGCCGGCCCCAACCCGGTGCGACGCGAGCTGATCGAGATAGCCAGCCATGTTGTCTTCTCATATGCCGGATTACTTCAGCATTCGGGCACAACAGACGTATGGGCTGGCCTCAAGGCCGCCGCCTCGACGACCAAAGCCCGTGTTGGCGTCACGGCCGGGTAGGACGGATTCAGCTGGCTCGACGAGGACGGCCAACTGCAAACCACCCCCGCACTTGACCTGCCGGTCGTGGATATACTCGGCACCCGAGATGTGTTTCTCGGGGCGCTCGCGCTGGCTGTCGGCGAAGAGAAAAGCCTGGAATTGGCCGCACGGTTTCCCATTGCCGCGGCGGGCCTTAAGTGTTCGAAACCCGGTGGCCGCGGCGCAATTCCATATCGCGCCGAAATCTGGGAACTTTTCGGCGACGTTGAAACGGATTAGTGGGCGTTATCCGGCAAGCGCCGGCATTCGGATCGGACCTTCTATCGACTGACTGACGAACTGACGTACATAAGCATTATCCGTTTCGTCGAGTTCGGCCACGGGCCCGCGCCATACCACCCGGCCCTCATGCAACATCGCAACATTGTTGGCGATCCTGCGTACAACGGCCAAATCGCTGACGATCGAAATCACACTCGCGCCCAGATCATCGACTCGGTCATTGATCAGGTCACTGATTATATTGCTCATGATCGGATCGAGCCCCGCCGTCGGCTCGTCGAGGAACAGAATTTCGGGATCGGTCGCAATGGCGCGCGCCAGACCGGTGCGTTTCTGCATACCGCCCGAAAGTTCAGACGGCGAGAGGTCAGCCGTATCCGCGGGCAAACCAACCTGCTTCAGCTTCTCAATTGCGATCGCGCGCGCCTCACGCCGCGACGTGCCGCTATCTTGCAGCAGCCGGAAGGAAACATTCTCCCAAACTGTCATGCTGTCGAACAATCCCTGGCGCTGAAACAGAACACCGAACCGCCGCATCCAGTCCATGCGCCGGTTCTCCTGCATGCCGACGGTCTCGGCGCCATCGACTTCGATGGATCCTGCATCCGGCGCGACCAGGCCGAGAATGCATTTGAGCAACAGCGATTTTCCGCTGCCCGAACCACCAATCAAAACGAGCGATTGCCTGGGCTCAAGTTCGATATCCACCGAATCGAGTGCGCGCAGGCCATCAAGGCTGCGCGTCACCCCGGTGAGGCGGATTTTAGGCGTGTCGCCGTTCGCGGTCACTGCATTGTCGGCATGGTGAGGCTGTGGCCTTCGCGCACGCCGGACTTGGGCCAACGCGATGTGACCGCCTTTAGACGCGTGTAGAAGCGGACGCCTTCCATGCCGTGCATGTGGGTGTCCCCGAATAGAGACCGTTTCCAGCCGCCGAAACTGTGATATGCGACCGGCACCGGAATGGGCACATTCACGCCGACCATCCCGATCTGCACCCGCTCGGTGAAGTCGCGCGCGGCATCGCCGTCCTTGGTGAAAATCGCGGTGCCGTTGCCGTATTCGTTACGGTTCACCATGTCGAGCGCGCTTTCGTAATCCTTGGCACGAACCACGGCCAGAACCGGACCGAAAATCTCTTCCTTGTAGACGCTCATATCTTCGGTGACATGATCGAACAAGGTTCCGCCCATGAAGTAGCCGTTCTCATAGCCCTGCAGCTTCAGGCCCCGGCCATCCACCGCGAGGGTCGCGCCGTCGGCCACGCCTTGATCGATCAGGTTCAGAATGCGGTCATGGGCCTGCTTGGTGACGACCGGGCCCATTTCGATATCGTCCGCGTTTCCCGGTCCTATCTTCAATTCCTGGATCTTGGGCGTCAGGTTGCCCACCAAGGCATCCGCCGTGTCATCGCCGACCGCGACTGCGACGGAGACCGCCATGCAGCGTTGACCCGCAGATCCGTATCCTGCGCCGATCAACGCATCGCTCGCCTGCTCAATATCCGCATCGGGCATTACGACCATATGGTTCTTCGCACCGCCGAGCGCCTGTACACGCTTTCCGTGCTCGGCTGCCGTGGCATAGATGTATGAAGCAACCGGAGTCGAACCGACAAAGGAAACGGCGTCGACATCGGCGTGCGTCAGGAGCGCGTCGACGGCCTCCTTGTCACCGTTGACCATGTTGACGACCCCTTCGGGGACACCGGCCTCATGCGCCAGTTCGACAAGCCGGAAGGGGCATGACGGATCACGCTCCGAGGGTTTGAGGATGAAGGTATTGCCACACGCGATGGACAGCGGGAACATCCATAAAGGGATCATCGCCGGGAAGTTGAACGGGGTAATTCCGGCACAGACACCCACCGCCTGGCGGATCGAATACGCGTCCACGCCGGTTCCCACATCCTCGGTAAAGTCGCCACGCAGAAGATGCGGAATACCGCACGCATACTCAACGACCTCGCGGCCTCGCAGGATGTCTCCCTTGGCATCCTCGATCGTCTTGCCGTGTTCCAGGGTGATCAACTCGGCCAGTTCATCGGTATGCTTCAAGATCAGCTCGTTGAATCGGAACATAATGCGCGCGCGCCGCAAGGGTGGCGTGGCCGACCATTCGGGCAACGCGGCTTTCGCCGCTGCGACGGCGGCATCAACGTCGGCGCCGCTTGCAAGATGAACCTGCCCCACCTGTTCGCCCGTCGCCGGGTTAAACACGGGCCCCATACGATCGGACGCGCCCGATGAGGCCGCTCCGTTAATCCAGTGGTCCAAGGTATTCATGACCGAATTCTCCTCCATGGGCGCATGCGCCTCTTTCCGGCATCCGACGATGCGGATGTGTTCATTGATTATAGCGGGCATTGGGAGACAGGGGGACTCCCACCAAGCCGACGTATGGGTATTCAGGCTTCACCGTCCGGCGGGGCAAGATTGCTCAACTTGCCACGAAAGAATATCAGTGGATCGCCGTCCTGAACGTCGAAACGCTCGACTTCGCCAACGATGATGACGTGGTCCCCACCGTCATGATGCACCACGTTTCGACACTCGAAACGCGCCAGGCATCCATCGACGAGCGGCGCACCGCCAAGGCCCTCGCCACATTCGAGGTCAGCGAACTTGTCGGCGCCGGACTTCGCGAAGGCCATGCACTCCTCGCCCTGGGCATCGCTCAGGATATGCACGCAAAAATGGCTCGCCGCCTCGATAACCTGCAGGCTTGTCGAGTTGCGATCGAGGCTCCAGAGGATGAGCGGCGGGTCGAGCGATACGGAATTGAAGGAGCTGGCGGTGACGCCGACCAGTTCTCCATTTTCGCCTTTCGCCGTAATAATCGTGACGCCGGTCGCAAAATTGCCCAATGCGTTGCGAAATTCACGACTGTCGAAGGATGCTTCCGGCATGCGTTCCACCTCTCGATTCCCCGGTCTTCCGCACGCCGATGGCCGGGAAAACAATAGGGTCAAGATTTAGCGTCCACGCGCCGGGTAATGCAACTACCTGTCGCCTGCGCGATCACTTTGTGGGCACCGGCTATGCGAAGGAATCGCGAAAACACGACCCGTATCACCACCCATATGACGAACCGTTATGACCTGCCTAATTCGACGCCAGATACACATTATATGTGCCATGCCTCGAATATATAAATAAATACAAGAAAAACCGCGTCACTTTTGTTATTAAGATCAATATAAACGTAATTTGGTGCATGTTTTTTCGTCAAACTGATTATTTGATTTTTTTTTATTTTATTCTTATTTATTATTTTTTATATTGAAGTATTATCTACTTTATATGAGATATTTATACTGTATTCATAACCTTGACAGATTTCGAACATGTTGTGGGATACTTCCCGCGGGCCACAAGATATCGTGGCCCAAAGGCTTATAAGTCGAAAATAACCCAGAAGGGGGACTACATGCCCGAAAACATGATGGAAAAAGTCAAAAAATGGATAGGCCAGGTAACGGAGCTTGGCCTCCTGCTCATCGCCCTCGCGATCGTGCTGGATATCCTTACCACCGGCGAACTGCCGTTCTTTGGTGGCGTCGTGAGTGAACTAATCAACCTGATCCAGACGCTCGGCGACAACGGTGTGGTCGGCTTGATCGCGGTTGCGATCATTCTCTGGCTGTTCGCGAAAAGAACTCCGGGTTAAAGGGTTTAAGCCTTCGGGTTCGCCGTCAGGCAAACCCGAAGGTGTCATTTCAGGACTTTGGAACCGCTCCGGGCGACCGCCCGGGGCGGTTTTCCGTTCCGGCCCTCTTGAACCCGTATAGGGGCATGGTCATGCTGCGCGGAACATTATTCGCGGAGCACCTCCATGCCGATGACACCACCACGCGAAGGCGTCGAGATTAACTATGAGATACACGGGGATGGGCCAGCCCTGATCCTTGTCAGCGGCACGGGGCACGATCTCGGATTCTGGGCAGGCCAGATTCCGCACTTCGCCCCGTCGTTTCGTACAATCGTCTTCGATAACCGTGGGGTCGGTGCGTCGAGCGTGCCCGAACGGGGTTACAGCCTTGCCGACATGGCCGATGACGCCGCCCATGTCCTCGACCACGCCGGCATCGAACAGGCCCATGTGATGGGATTCTCAATGGGTGGTCATATCTCTCAGGAACTCGCACTCAATCACCCCCAACGCGTTCTCAGTCTCGGGATTCACCACAGCTGGACGCGAAACGGCCCACGGCTCAAGAAATTCCAGGAGACACGCCTTTATCTGGCAGAGCACGATCAGCGCGTGGCGTTGGCCGAAATTAGCATGCTGGCACTGCACGCCAGCGCCTATTACGACGAGCATGTTGAAGAGATGGATGCGCACCGCCGGTTCCTGCTCGAACACTCACCGGTCAACGCGGGCTGGATCGGTCAGCTCGAGGCCTGCATCATCGGGGACACCTATGACCGGCTGCCATCGATCACCGTCCCGACACTCGTGACCTGTTCCGATCTCGACCTGATCGCGTCACCCCATCTTTCAGCCGAGATTCACGCGCAGATTCCGGGGTCCGAGCTCAGAATATTGAAGGGAACAGGCCATGTTGCGCTCATGGAGGACCCGGACGGCTTCGCGGAAATCTGTCTCGAGTTCCTGCAGCGAGTCACACACTAGGCGCCTGCGCACTTGAGCCGCGCTCCACGGCGGTTGATACTTCGCAAATATACCGGTGACCAACACCGGAAATTTGGGGAGGAAAGCTTATGCTCGGACAAATCATGGACAAACCGCTGCTGATTTCGAGCCTGCTTGAACATGCCGACTTCGCATCCGGCGACCGTGAGATCGTGTCCCGCACAGTCGAGGGCCCGATCCACCGCTACACCTATCGTGACGCACATAAACGCGCACGCCAACTCGCCAACGCTCTCCAGGCACTCGATGTCAAACACGGGGACCGGATCGCCACCATGGCCTGGAACACCCATCGCCATTTCGAAATCTACTACGCGGTATCGGGGATCGGCGCCGTCACTCACACGCTCAACCCGCGGCTGCACCCCAGCCAACTCACCTACATCATGAACCATGCCGAAGACGCCTATGTCTTCGTGGACGCCAATCTCGTCCCGCTGATCGAGGCGGTCGCGGATGATCTGACCCACCTGAGGGACGTGATCGTCATGACCGATCGCGCGAATATGCCCGAGACGGGCCTGGCGAATGTTCTCTGCTACGAAGAACTCGTCGACGGCCATTCCGACGATCTCGAATGGCCGACGTTCGACGAGGGGACGGCATCGTCGCTCTGCTACACGTCGGGCACGACCGGCAACCCGAAAGGCGCGCTGTTCAGCCATCGATCGACCGTGATCCACGCTTATGCCTCCGCGCTGCCCGATGTCTTGCATATGGGCGAGAACGAGGTTGTTCTGCCGGTCGTTCCCATGTTCCACGTGAACGCTTGGGGTATTCCATATGGCGCAACGATGGTGGGGGCCAAGCTGGTATTGCCGGGACCGAAACTGGACGGAGCCAGCATCCATGAGCTGATGGTGACCGAGGATGTGACATTCGCGGCGGGCGTACCGACAATATGGCTCATGCTGCTCGCCCACTGGCGTGAGACATCCTCAAGCGCACCCGCGCTCAAACGCACCGTCATCGGCGGGTCCGCCTGCCCCGAATCAATGATCCGCGAGTTCCAGGACGATTACGGGGTCGAGGTACGCCATGCATGGGGCATGACCGAGACCAGCCCGCTGGGTGCCGTCTCCATCCCCAAACCGTCGATGACCGACGATGCCTTGCGGCGACGCCAGCAGGCAAAGCAGGGACGGCCGGTGTTCGGGGTTGAAATGCGCATTACCGACGGTGCCGGCAAGCCGCTTCCCCATGACGGGAAAGCGTTCGGCGACCTGCATGTGCGCGGCCCCTGGATCATCGACAGCTACTTCAAGATGGAACAATCGGAATCACATGACGCAGAAGGATGGTTCGCGACCGGCGACGTCGCCACGATCGACCGGGACGGCTATATGGAGATTACCGACCGGTCGAAGGACGTCATCAAGTCAGGTGGCGAGTGGATCAGTTCGATCGAGATCGAGAACCTCGCAATGGGGCACCCGGACGTGGCCCAGGCGGCCGTCATCGGCATTCCGCACCCAAAATGGGACGAACGCCCTCTCCTGGTGATCGTCCCGGCGACGGACGACGCACCAAGCCATGCCGATATGACGGCATTCCTGAGCGACAAGCTGGCCAAATGGTGCCTGCCGGACGACACGGTCTATATCGACGAACTGCCGCTGGGTGCTACCGGCAAGGTTCTTAAGACCAGGCTACGCGAGAAATTCGGCGACCACCAACTGCCGACGGCTTGAAAGCGCCAACAGCGCGAGACATCACTGAAAGACAACGAAACATGGCCGATGCACCCACTGTCGACGAACTGCTGCAGCTCCGCTTTGACGATGCGTCCCAAAATGTTCCCGATGCGCCTGATGTCGGCCAATGGCACGCGATTGCCAACCACCAATCCTGCCGCAGCTACACCGACATGCCGATCAGCGCTGAATTGGTTCGCCAGCTTTGCGCCCTGGCGCTTAGTTCACCCACCAAGAGCGACCTGCAGCAGCGCGACATCATCATCGTGGACGCCCCGGAGAAGCGCGCCACCATCAACGAACTTTTCCCCAATAGCGCCTGGATCGCGGACGCGCCGGTATTCCTGGTCTTCTGTGGCAACAACCGCCGTCTGCGCCAGATCCACGAGTACCACGGTCACCCGTTCGAGAATGATCACCTCGACGCCTTCTTCAATGCCGGCGTTGACGCCGGGATCGCGCTTTCCGCCTTCGTAACGGCGGCCGACGCCGCCGGCCTGGGCACCTGCCCCATCAGCACCATTCGCGATCATCTGGAAACAGTGAACGACTTGCTGGAGTTACCTGACTGGGTGTTCCCCGTCGCCGGGATGACACTGGGCTGGCCGGGTCGCTCACCGCGGGTCAATCTGCGCCTGCCGCTTGAAGCGACGGTTCACACCGACACCTACAACGAAGGCGTCCAGGCGGGTGCTATCGAGGCTTATGACGCGCGTCGCGCGGAGCTACGCCCCTACAGCTCACAACGCGACCCCGACCGCTTCGGCACCCGCACCCCCTACACCTGGTCAGAAGACAAGGCCCGCCAGTATGCCGAGCCCCAGCGCACCGATTTTGGTGCCTATATCCGCAAAAAAGGCTTCGACCTCAGTTGAGCTACTCGGCTGGCGCGGCGGCAAACCGGAGCGCAGGCAGCAACGACACGGCCGCCAGAATTCCGACCGCGGTGATCGCCAGAATCACAAACAGGATATCGAACCCCCAGCGTCCGTGTATCCAGCCGATCAACGGCACCGACGAGGCGATGATCGAGAAGTTGATCGTGTAGCGAAGCGCATAGACCCGGGCCCGCCATTCGCTGCGTGCCACACGGCCGATCAGCACGTCGTTGATCGGGATCTGGCTGAATACCGCAAACATGAACGCGACGGCGACGAGCAACGACGTCCAGCCGGTCAGGCCGGGCATCACCGAAAACAGCGCCGCCTGCAGCGCCGCCACGACCATGAACACGCGACGCACCGGCATCCGGTCGACGAGATAGCCCACCACCAGCTGGCCGATCGAGGCGATCGCGAAGGCCAGAAACGCATATGACCCGACGGCGGTCGCCGAGACGGCCAGCGAGCCCAGCTGTTCGTCAAATACCTTCGGCAGGCTGAACGTCGTGCTTTGGAAGATAAGGCCGCCCAGGGAAGAGGTCACAAGGACAATGACCAGCACCCGAATCATAGTCCCGCGACCGAGTGCCAGGGATTCCGCACCACCGGCGGCGTCCGGGCGCGCGCGCTCACGGGCTTCATGGCTCCGGCCCCGCACCACCGCGATATAGACCAGCCCCAGCGCCATCGAGAAGAGTCCCGGCCAGACGAACGCCGACCGCCACCCTATATTGTCGATCAGCAACGCCGTGATCAGTGCCGCGGAGGCCACGCCGAGATTACCGAAGACGCCATTCACCGCGACCGGCACCCCGGTGCGCGTTCGTCCATGGACGACAAGCGCGATGCCGACCGGATGATAGATCGCCGCAAACATCCCGATCGCAAACAGACCGACCGCCATTTGCAGTGGCGTGTTCGCAAGAGCAGTCGCGGCCGACGACGCGCCGATACCGATGAAGAACACCGCCATCATGCCCTCGCGGCTCCACCGGTCCGCGAGCCAGCCCGCAGGGATGGTGAAGACCGCGAAGGCCACGAAACCCGGGGTCGCGTAGGTAATGAGCTGGCCGTAGCTCATGTCCCAGTCGCTGGCCAGTGTCAGCGCTGCGGCCGTCGCAATAATGAGCACGAACAGATGGTCGAGAAAATGACCGACGTTCAGCAACAGAAAATGCGCACTCTCGCGATTTGGCAAATCAGGCTCCTACCAGACCGACCAGCCGGCATCGACGATAACCGTTTCGCCGTGGATCATGCGGGAATCCTCCGTCGCGAGGAACACGGCAGTGCCCGTCATATCCTCGGGATCGATGAAGTCGATACCCGTCGGCGTGAAGGTCTTCATCAGCTCCACATACTCCTCGTTACCTGGGCCGCGCAGGTGGGCATTCAGCGGCGTCGCAACATTGCCCGGCGCGATGGAGTTGACGTTGATCTTCTCCTTGCCGAGCTCGGCGGCGAGCGCACGGGTCATGTTCACGACCCCGCCTTTGGACGCACAGTAGCCGGGACAGTTCGGGAAGGCGCCGGTGCCGGCGATTGATGAGATATTCACCACCTTGCCGCCGCCATTTTCGCGGAAATGGGGCACCAGGGTCTTCACCATGAAGAAATAGCCCTTGAGATTGAGATCGAGCTGCTCGTCCCAGACCTCTTCCGTCGTCTCCATCACCGGAACAGTGCGGAAGACGCCTGCATTGTTCACCAGAATATCGATCCGGCCGAACTCGGCGATCACGTCCGCGACCAGTTTCTCAATATTCTCGACTTTCGACACGTCGGCCTTGAAGGCCTTGCCCTTGCCGCCCGCATCGGTGATTTCCTTGATGATCCCGGCCGCGCCGTCATCGTTGCTCTTGTAGACCGTCGCAACGGTCGCACCTTCGGCCGCATAGCGTTTTGCTATTGCAGCACCGATGCCGACCGAACCACCCGTGACGATGGCAATCTTATCCTTGAGTCTCATTTCCGTTCTCCCGTTGGACATTCGTTTTGGCCGGGCGACTAAACCGACCGAATCTCTTTGGTGCGCGCCGCATCGACCGATAAGTCGTCCGCTATCACCACGCCATAGATTTCTTCCGCCCGCTCGCGGCTGACAATGCCCTCGCGAACATCGTGCAACACCTGCTCGGGTTCACGCGTGCGTGGGTCCCCGTATCCACCGCCGCCCTGGGCGATCGACACCAGGGTCTCACCATCTTCGATCCAGACGATCGAGCACTGATCCAGCGTCTCACGCTCCTTGTTACGCGTGGTCTTGAACTGGTTCGAACGCGCCGCGGGCAACCCCGCACGCGCACCCTGAGGCACATGGATATTGCCGTCATGCACGAATCCAGCCTCCATGCGGCAGTCGACGGGGCCATACTCGACCTCGATCGCCGGCGCCCCGCGGTGCCGACCCGCGCCTTCGCTATCGGGGATCAGACGGCGCGTATGGACATGAATCGGGGTGTACACCTCGTCGAGTTCAACGGAATCGATGAAGCACATGCCGCCATTGCCGACATGCAACATCGTGAGCCAGGCATCCTGGTGCGGCGCCCCGGCCCCCGCCGTGTGGCCCAGGAACAGCTGATTCACATAGGGCTTGTCGTTACGCGGATCGATTCCCGACACCACGGCCGTGGACGGCGCGCAGAAGCAACCCACTTCTCCCATGCCGAACCCGTCACCCATCTCCGCCATGGCGCGCTGGGTTGCCGACACGATCCGGTCGGCCAGATTTGTGGTCGACGCCGAACAACTGATCGGGTGCCGGGGTATCCCGACCACACCGGCATCTTTGAGTTTCAGGTCGATACGCCGCAACGAGCCTTCATTTTTCGGCACCGTGTGGTCGATGGAATTGAACACGCCGATATAGGCCGCTGTGCGGGTGCAGGATTCGGACACATTGAGCCCGCAGTTCATCTGATTGGCATTGTCCAGAAGATCGACCTCGATCCGTCCCGCCTCGGGGTCGACCGTGACTTTCGAGGTAACCGTGATCCCTTCCTCCGGGGTTCCGGGAATGGCGTCGTGCGTCGATTGGGCCGACGCGGTTCCTTTCGGGACCTCCGCAATAGCATCGGACATGCGTTTTTCGGAATAATCGAACCACTGGTCGGCGAAGGCATGCAGCGTGTCCCAGCCCACCTCTTCACCGAGTGCAAGCAGCTCGCGCTCACCAATCAGGGCCGAGCCCAGCATCGCCAGGAAATCGCCGTGCCACTGTTCGGGGACGCGGATCCGCAGCTGACACATGCGGATAATGTCGTCGACCGTCTCATAGTCCTTCAACACCTGGACAGCCGGGAAGATCAGCGCGCCCTCCTCATACACGTCGCGTGCCGTCCCGTGATAGGTGGTTGGAACCGAGTTGCCGATATCGGCCTGATGGGCCTTGGCCAACACCGTGAAATGGTGAACCCCGTCATCATCGATAACCGGCATGATGATGGTGTGATCCGCCGGATGTGAACAGCCGTGGTAGGGCGAGTTGTGCAGGAAGGCGTCGCCTTTCTTGAGTTCGGGGTGAAATTCCTTCATCGACCGGGCCATGATGTCAGGACCCGACAGCACATGGATCGGCAGGCTCTCCGCGACAGCAAGCAGCTCGCAGTCCGCCGTCAGGATACAGCAGGAAAAATCCTTCGCCCGGTTCAGGACACCGGACCGGCCGGTCCGAAGCAGGGTGTTCCCCATCTTCGAGGATATCCCCTCAAAGCGGTTAGCTAGGATGGCGAGCCGGGCGCCGTCGAGTTGTTTTTCGGGTTTCGCGTTCATCATCCTGCCCTCTAAGGCCGCATCACAAGACTGCCCGATGCCGCACGCTCGAAGCGTGTCGCACCATCGGCCACCACGGTGGTGAACGGCGATTCAATGATCGCCGGTCCGGAATGCTTCTCTCCGGCGGCCAACGCGTTGAAATCATACACGGCGGCCTCGACCTCGCCCGCATCCGCAAAATAGACCTTGCGCGTGCCAGACGCGTCATGCCCCTCGCCGGTGCTCAATCGCCCCGGCCCGCCGTCGCGCAACCCGCATCGTGCCGTCGCAGTCCAGCCGACATACTCGATCACGGAGCCCGGATCGCGGATCGCAAAGATGCGCTCGTGCATTGCGTGAAAGGCTTCTGCCAGCGCATCGATCTGGTCTTCATTCTCGACCCTGTCGATCGGTAACGGCACCTCAATTTCCCAGACTTGCGAGGCATAACGCGCTTCAACCGCGTACTCTATCTCGCTGGAAATGGCCGATGCGCCTGGTCCGCCGATGAACTTCTGACATTCGGCACGCAGTCCCTCGAGGACTGCGTTCACCCCGTCACGGTCGAACTCATCAGAGGTGGTGAAGAAGGTCGCGCGGTATTCGTTTGACAGATCGGACATCAACGCGCCCGAAGCGCTGAGCCCGGCACCCGTCTCGGGTATGATAAGCGTCGGGCAACCAAGCCGGCGGGCGATGAATACGGAATTGAGCCCCGCGGCACCACCACCCCCGATCAGAACCGATACCGCCGGGTCGATCCCCTGATCGACGGTGATGTCGGATATGGCCTGCACCATGTTCTCGGTCGCCACGCTGACGATCGCTGCGGCCGCGTCCTCGACCAGCAGTCCCAGAGGGTCGGCGACATACTTCTTGATCGCCGCCACCGAGGCGGCATCGTCAAGCTTCATGGAACCGCCCAGAAAATAACTCGGGTCCAGATATCCAAGCGCCACGCAAGCATCGGTCACCGTGGGCTCTGTCCCGCCGGCGCCGTAACAAACCGGGCCCGGTACGGCGCCTGCGCTTTGCGGCCCCACATGCAGGAGGCCACCGGCATCCACCCAGGCGATCGAGCCGCCACCGGCACCGACGCTCTTGATATCGATTGACGGAAATCCGGTCATATGGCCGCGGAAGGGCTGACCGATCCAGGTTTCCTTGGTGAGCGGTATGCGTCCATCGCGAACCAGGCTGACATCGTAGGTCGTGCCACCTGTGTCGGCGATAATCACATTCGGCGCCTCGGAATCGAGTTCTGCATAGGTCCGCCCGGCGATCGGCGCCATCGACGGTCCGGAATTGATCGCATGGATGGGCTTACGGGCCAGGTCCAGTGCATCCAGCATGCCGCCTTGGGAGGTCAGCACGAGGGTGCGGCCCGAGAATCCGGCCTCCGACAGCCGTTCCGTCAGACCGCCGAGATAACGGCTCATCAGCGGCTTCAGCGAGGCATCGATCGCGGTGGAAGAAGCCCGGCGATACTCACGCAGTGCCGGATTGAGATGGTGAGACAGCGTGTAAGGCACATCGGGCAAATGCTCCTCGAGCAGCTCGGCGATCCGCAACTCATGGGCCGGGTTATAAATCGACCACAACAGGCAGACCGCGACGGCCTCGACGTCGGCCGCTTTCAGTTTGTTCATGATCTCGACGGCGCCAGCCTCATCGAGGGGGGTGTAGATGTCGCCGGCGCTGTTCACGCGCTCGGGCACCTCGAACGTCAGGGCGCGCGGAACATAGGGCTCGGGATAGGCCGCAACGAAATTGAAGGGTTCAATCCGCCCGCCTTCGCGCAAGACCAGAATATCGGGATGGCCTGCCGTGGTCAGGAACGCCGTGCGGGCCGTGTTCCCGGTAATGATCGCGTTGATCGCATGAGTCGTGCCATGGATCAGCATTTCGCCCTGACCGAGCATATCCGACAGGGGCATATCCCGGTCGTCGGCCGCAAGGGTGAGTGCATCGAGCACACCTTTTACGGGGTCAGCCGGCGTCGTCGAAGCCTTGTACATGGTCAACGCACCATGATCGTCTTCCACAATCAGATCGGTGAACGTCCCGCCGGTGTCACAGGCAAACCGCATACGTAAATCCCCTCATCTTCCCGTGCCCGGATATTGGATCACCGGGCTACGGTAGGTTGTGATTTTGAAGAACCCGGCGCCCAACAACAAGGCTCAGGCCGCCAAAGTATCTTCGGGCCGGAGGCAAGAATGGCATTGTTTCGCGCCACGAACGAGATCAGGGGCACGGCATCGGGTGTACTTGCAACGCAGCAATGCACCACACCATCCACAACAAAGGTTGGTTCCTTGCGGGCTGGCGCCCGGCTGGTCTCGAATCATTCGCCATGCGCGATGTCTGCGCCAGACCGAAAAGGCCCGAAACCTGTTGACCGCCCCATCCTGTCAAACGATGCTTCCTATGTGATTACCGGTCGCAAGAACCGGCCACACACGGATGGATCATGACGCTACACCCACAGGCACAGGCCGTGCTGGACTTGCTGAACGCGGCCCCGACGCCGCTGAAGGACCTGTCACCGTCGGAGGCACGCGCCGCCTACGACCGGTTTATCGTGCCCCGGAACTTCGACCCCGCCGAGATCGGCCGGGTGGAAGATCGTCAAATTCCGGGTGCCGAAGGTGACATCCGCGCCCGAATCTATTGGCCGGATACGGATGCCACCGATCTGCCCATCTTCGTATTCATTCACGGCGGCGGCTTTGTTATCGGCAGTATCGAAAGCCGCGACCCGCAGTGCCGCCTGATCTGCCGCGATACGCCATGCATTGTTGTGTCTCTTGACTACCGGCTCGCGCCCGAATGCCCCTTTCCCGCAGCGCCCGAGGATTGTTGGGCCGCCCTGCGATGGGTGAGCGAAAACGCGGCAGCACTCGGCGGAGACCCGTCGCGGCTCGCTGTCGGCGGCGAAAGCGCCGGCGGGAACCTAGCGGCAGGCCTCGCGCTGCGCGCCCGCGACGCGGGCGGACCGGCACTATGTGCCCAGATCCTGATCTACCCGGTTACCGACATGTTCTTCGAGCAGGACCTCCCGTCCTACGCGTTCCTCGACGAGGCATATTTCCTCACCCGTGAGAAAATGCAGTGGTACTACGACTGTTACGCACCGGGACGAACCAAAACCGAGGACATACTGCTGTCACCCAGCAAAGCCGAGGCCTTCGAGAACCTGCCATTCGCCCAGATTGTTACGGCCGAATTCGACCCGCTACGCGATGACGGAAAACATTACGGGGAAATGCTCGCGGCGGCCGGGGTGCCTGTCGAGTACAGCTGCATGTCCGGCATGATCCACGGTTACTGGCATTACGGTAAGCTGATCGACGCCTCGGGCGAGGCGCTGAACCTGTCGATCGATGCGCTGCAGCGCGCATTCAAATCCTAGAAAGAGAGAATCCATGGAAGCCGACGCGATCAACCGGGCCGCCACCGCCATCGCCGAGAACCGGCTGAACCGGAGCAAACTCGACACATTGCCATCCGAATTCAGGCCGGCGGATCTGAACGACGCCTATGCCGTTCAGGAAAGCCATAATGAAATTCTGGCCGAGCGCGGATTGGGCACACTGGTCGGCTACAAGATCGGCTGCACCACGCCGGTGATGCAGGCCTATATGAACATCCACGAGCCCTCCTACGGCGAAGTCTTCGATTCAACTGTGCACCACAACCACGCGGACCTCGTGTTCGCGGATTTTGTGAACCCGGGAGTCGAGACCGAAATCGCAGTCACCCTCGCCGCTGACATGCCTGCCAGGAGCGAACCCTACACCCGCGACAGCGTGCGCGATGCGGTGGGCGCGGTGATGATCTCGATCGAACTGGTCGAGGCACGATACCGCGACTACCGGGAGCTCGACACGCCGACCATGGCCGCCGACAATTTCTTCAACGCCGCCGTCGTCCTCGGCGATCCTGTGACGGACTGGCAGGGCATCGACCTCGCAGCCACCGAGGGGACCATCCTGCTGAACGGCGAACTTCTCGGCACCGGCCTCGGGTCACTCATCATGGGTCACCCGCTCGAGGCCCTCGCATGGCTGGCCAATCGCCTGGCCGAGCGCGGGCGCCACTTGAAGGCCGGTGAGTTCGTCACACTCGGATCTGTCATCGCCACCCATTGGGTCTCACAGGGTGACCGTATCGACCATTCCATTCCGGGCCTCGGCTCGGTATCCATTAGCTTCGCCTAAGCCGCACTGAACACAGGGAAGATACGTTCCATGAAAAGCTATCAGCTCGTCGCCGCCAACCAGCCCCTTGAACTGGTCGAAAGTGAGACACCAGAACCGCAGGGCAGCGAGGTTTTGCTCAAGATCACCGCCTGCGGTGTGTGCCATTCGGATCTGCATTTCTGGCACGGCTACTACGATCTCGGCGACGGCCAGAAAATGACCCTCGAAGACCGGAACATCGACCTCCCTTTCACCATGGGTCATGAGCCCGTCGGCGAAGTGGTGGCCCTCGGCCCGGACGCAGCGGGTGACGTGCAGATCGGCCAAACCTATCTGATCTTCCCGTGGCTGGGCTGCGGCGACTGCGCGCGGTGCAATGAGGGCCGCGAAAACGATTGCGCTAACACCGCACCCCTGGGTGTGCGGCGACCGGGCGGCTATGCCGACCATGTTATCATCCCCGACGAGAAGTATCTCGTGGATATCGAGGGGGTCGACCCCCATTACGCCTGCACGCTCGCCTGTGCCGGCATCACGTCCTACAGCGCCATCCGCAAGGCGAAGGATATTTCTGCCGACGACAAGCTGGTGATCATCGGCGCCGGCGGCGTCGGCCTGACCGGCGTCGGCATCGCGGCCGACTACATCGCGAACGAGAAGATCGTCGTGGATGTCGATGAGGAGAAACTCGCGGCCGCCCGTGAGGCGGGAGCCAACCACACGATCAACCCGCTGCGCGAAGACGCCCGGGCGGAAATCGCCAAACTTACTGCAGACGGCGCGGGTGCCGTCGTCGACTTTGTCGCTAACACCGAGACCGCCAAGCTGGGCATCGACGTGATCCGCCGGGGCGGCAGCTATATCGCTGTCGGGCTGTATGGCGGGCGAATTGACTTGCCGACGCTGGCGCTGCCGACCCGGGATATCGCGCTGCGCGGCTCGTATGTGGGCACGCTCAGCGAGATGCATGAGCTGATGGAACTGGTCAAGGCCGGCAAGGTGGACCCTATCCCCGTCGCCTCCCGGCCCATGTCGCAGGTCACGGAAACCCTGCAAGATCTGGAAAACGGACGGATCATCGGCCGCGTGGTGGTGGTACCGGAAGGCGCCTGACCGCGCTAGCGCGTCATTCCTGCGACGGTCCGCAATAGCCCGGGCACCTTGGCTTCGGCCTCTTCGAGCTCCCAGGCCGGATAAGCACCGGCACGCGCGCGCACGCCCTGCTGCAGGGCGATGATGGACCAACGCAGATGGGCGAAGATCTCCCAGAATCGCACCCGCGCGGGCTCTGGTCTGGCCCCGCCGGCGGCCACATACGCATCGTAGAACGCACCACGTTCGCCGAGCCCGCCGGCTTCGAGCGTCGGCGCATTTCCGCGCCAACATTCTGCGCAAAACCATCCGATATCCTCATGGGGATCACCCCAGCCTGCGAACTCCCAATCAAGGACAGCCACCAGGCGTCCATCCTCGACGAGGAAATTTCCGGTCCGGAAGTCACGGTGCACGTGCCTCAGATGGCTCTCGTCAGGCATGTGAGCACGCAACCAGGCGAGACCCGCAGCTATTTCATCGGCAACCGGCGTGGGGACTTCACTGATGTCGCCTATCCATGAAGACAACATCTCGACGCGCATCTTCGGTGACATCCGGGTTTCGGGGATTCCGGTATCGAGCCCATGTATCCCTGCCAGGGCCGTGCCCAGATCACGCAGCAGAGCGGCGTTATCGGGCCGCTTCGTCAACTCATCACGGGCTGCGTCACCCGGACACATGCGCGAAACGAAGAACGGCACGACTTCGTCGCGGAACCATAGTGGTTCTGGCACAGGCACCCCGTCGGCATATACGCGGCTCAAGATCGCGAACTCATCGGCTTTCGAAATGCTCTCGGGTAACGGCACATCAGGCCCTACGCGCAGCACATAAGCTTGCGTATCGCCATCAACATCCAGATCGATCCGCCAATTATGCTGAACCGCGCCGCCCGGCAGGAGGACGGCATCGACGACCCGCGCATCCGCGACGCAAAGTTGGTCAGCGAACCAAGGCCCCAGCAATCGCACCAGCATCGGTAATGCCGGGATCGACCTTGAGGTCAGGCCGTCGGGCACTAATCCCAGCTCCAGAAATCCATGCCCTCATTCAACAAGTTACGCGCGACCACCATCTTGTGCACCTCGGACGCGCCATCGACCAGTTTGGCCTGGGGTGCGTAGCGGTACATCCATTCGAGCGGAAGATCCTTGGAATAGCCCCGCGCGCCGTTCAGCTGGATCGCGGTGGCGATAGTCTTGTGGAGGATTTCCGAAACCCAGATCTTGGCCATGGAAACTTCCTTGCGGGCCTGATCGCCCGTGTCCAGTTTGGCGGCGGCACGCATGGTCATGAGACGGCCGATTTCGATATCCATTGCCGCGTCCGCGAGCATCCACTGCACCCCTTCATGATTGGCCAGGGTCGCACCGAAGTTTTCCCGGATTTTGACGTAGTCGAGGCATTCCTCGACCGCGCGTTTCGACATGCCCAGCCAGCGCATGCAGTGGGTCAGGCGCGCGACACCAAGCCTGATCTGAACGGATTTCATACCCTCGCCGATCTCCATCAGGCGGTTTTCATCGTCGATTTCCAACCCGTCGAAGACAACCTCGCAATGGCCGCCATGTTCCTCTGGGCCCATGATCGGAATGCGCCGCTCGATGTGCCATCCCGGTTGGTCCTTTTGGAAGAGAAAGGTGGTCAGCGCGCCTCGTTTCTCATCCGAGGTTCGGGCCAGTAGAATGAAATGTTCGGCACCCTCGGCACCGGTAATGAACCATTTCCGTCCGCTGATGACCCACTTTTCGTTTCCCTTGCGCTCCGCCCGGGTCAGCATCATCGTCGGGTCCGAGCCCGAACCCGGCGCGGGCTCGGTCATGACAATCGACGAGCGGACATCACCGTCGATGATCGGCTGCAGCCAGCGGTCCTTCTGGTCCTCGCGCGCCACCCGATCGAGGAGAATCATGTTGCCGTCATCCGGTGCGGCGCAGTTAAAGACCACCGGCCCGAAACGCGAGCGCCCGGCCTCCTCATAAAACATAGCCATCCCGACGGTATTAAGGCCCAGGCCGCCGCGTGATGTTGGCATCTGTGGCGCCCACAAACCCGCTGTCTTGGCCTTTGCGCGCAATGTCTGCAGCGCCGGTTCTGCAATATTCTCGTGTTCGTCGAAATTCGCCTGATCTGCTTCGACGGGCATGATCTCGTCGGCCACGAATGCACCGACCCGCTGGCGCAGGTCTTCGAGTTCCTTGGGCAGTGAAAAATCCACGTCAGGTCTCCAGTCTTAACAATCAAAGGGTCGACAGGGTCAGCCCGCCATCAACGGCAATCACCGACCCGGTGATATAGGCGCCAGCGGGGCCGGCCAGGAGCAGCAAGGCGCCATCCAGGTCATCCGGTTCCCCGAAGCGGCGGGTTGCGACACGGGTCTGGATGCGTTGGCCCTGTTCGCTGTCGAGGAAGGCATCGTTGAGTTCCGTTCGGATGTAACCGGGGGCGATCGCATTCACCAGGATGCCATGACGTGCAACTTCCAGCGCCATCGTCTCGGTCATGGAGACCAGGCCCGCCTTCGAAACGCCGTAGGACTGAATACCCTTGGCAACCGTTTTCCAGCCGAGGACGGAGGCGATGTTGATGATTCGCCCACCCTTGCCGTGCGCGGCCATGTGGCGGCCAACCTCGCGCGCCACCAGCCAGGCGCCCTTGAGGTTGGTTCCGACGACCCGATCCCATTCCTCTTCCTCCATTTCGAGGGTCAGGGCCTGGGGCGGTACGCCCGCGTTGTTGACCAGAATACTCATCTCACCGTACTCATCCGCCGCCACCTTTAAAGCCCGCGCTACGGAGTCTGCGTCAGTCACATCGAGTTCGACCGATAGCGCATGGCCTCCGCCCCTCTCGATCCTCGCGGCAAGTTCCGCCAATCGGTCCACGCGGCGCGCGGCGATGACGACCTTCGCGCCCGCGCCGGCCAAGGTCTGCGCGAAATGCTCCCCGAGCCCGCTGGACGCGCCGGTCACGAAGGCAACCTGGCCTGTCAGATCAAAGCGATCACTCATTCTTCTTCCCCCAACACCGGGGCGGGATGATTGCTGAAGTGCCGCGGCGCCGCTAAGTTTGGGGCCCCATCAACCCGCCCGGACATATAACGATGCCGACCATTCTACTGGACAAGCAAGGCCCCGTCGCCACTCTCACACTGAATCGTCCCGAAGTTCTGAACGCCCTCAATCGCGACATGGCCGTCGAGCTCAATGCCGCCGTCGAGGACCTGTCGGCCGATGACACCGTACGCGCCGTCGTCCTGAAGGGTACCGGGCGCGGCTTCATGGCGGGCGGCGATGTCGCGACCTTTCATGAGAATATCGAGACCATTGGCGAGACAATCGACGACCTGATCAGCCTCTACCACAAGGCCGTTCTGGGCCTGTCCAGCCTTCCCAAGCCTGTCGTGGCGGCATTGCATGGCCCGATAGCCGGCGCGGGCATCGGCATGGCGCTGAATGCGGATATCGGGATCGCGGCGGAGGATGCCGTCTTCACCATGGCCTATATCGGCATCGCGACAATCCCTGACGGCGGCTCCACCTATCTCTTGCCCCGCGTGGTTGGTCGCCGCAAGGCATTGGAACTGGCCATGCTCAGCGAGCCCATCGATGCCGTGACCGCGCTTGAGCTCGGCATGGTCAACCGCGTCGTCCCGGCCGACGAACTCGAGGCCGAGGTGACAAAGATGGCCGAGCGCTTCGCCAAGGGCCCCACAACCGCCTATGCCAATACCAAGGCACTTATCAATCACAGCCTCGAATCCGAGAGTATGGCCGATCATCTTTCGGCCGAACACGCCGCGTTCCTGCGTTGTGCGGTGAAGGACGACTTCGCCGAAGGCGTGGCAGCGTTTGTCGAGAAACGGCGACCGGAGTTCAAGGGCGACTAGCCCGGGCCGCCGAAACATGAGTGAATTTACCCACGACGACGCTCAGCATGTGATCGAGACGGTGATGACGCCGTGGCTCGACGAGCTTGGCATGACCGTCGAGGAGCTCACCGAGAACGGCGCGGTCGTTCGCCTACCATGGGACGAGCGCATCTCTCGTGACGGCGGCCTGGTAACGGGCCAAGCCCTCATGTCCTTCGCGGATGCCGCGATGGTCGTGGTGATTTCCTCGGCAATCGGCGGCTTTCAAAAGATGGCGACAATAGACATGTCCACGTCGTTTCTTGCGGCGGCCTACAACACCGACATCATCGCACGCGGCGAGGTTTTGCGCCGCGGCAAGCGTATGGTCTTTGGCCGTATCGACCTAGAATCAGCCGCCACAGGCGAGCAGATCGCGCTGATCCAGACGACCTGGACACTTCTGGGAGACCGCCAGAGCTAGTCGGTCGGCCCCTCCGCTTCACGCCAGGCGGCCATCCCGCCGGCCACATGTCACACATCCTCAAAGTCCATATCAACCAGGGTCTTGGCCGCGAGCGCCGAACGTCCCCCGGACGCGCAGAACAGAACCAGCCGATCCCCGCTCGAGAACACCGGGTTGTGCATGGGACTGTCCGGGTCGGCATGAAATTCGAGAAACCCGCGTGGCTTGCCAACAGAACCGGCGATCGTACCCTGTTCGCGTTCGACCCCTTCGCGGATATCGATGAAGGTGTACCCGGCTTCGCCGTGCACCGCGATCGCATCCTTGATCGCAACCGTTTCGATCGCGGGGTTTGCTTCGGCAAGCATCTGCTTGAATCCGTGTTTAAGTGACACCCTTATCTACTTGTCCGGTCGCGATCGGTGCGCAACGCCTTAGCCAATTCCCATCATCGCAGCGGCAGTGCCGCCGAGGATTTTCTTGCGCTCCGGCGCGCTCAGTTTGGTCGCGCTCTCGACAAACGAAACCGGTTCGAATTCCTGCATGTCGAACGGGTAGTCGGTTCCCATCATCACGCGATCAACACCAACCAGATCGACCAGATATTCAAGCTGGTCCGGCCGGAAAACCACTGTGTCATAATATAGTTCGCTCAGATACTCGCTCGGCGGCCGGCTGATCTTGTCCCGCAGTTCCGGTCGATACTCCCAACTATGATCCATCCGGCCCGCATAGTAGGGAAAATATCCTCCGCCATGGGCAATGCAGATCTTGATGCCCGGGTGACGGTCCAACACGCCGCCGAAGATCAGATGCGTGATCGCGATCTGCTCCTCCAGCGGCTGGCCGACACAATTGTGCATGAAAAACGGGCGCAGGCGCGCGCCGTCCGTGAAACCGAACGGATGCAGGAACAACGGCACATCGAGCGCCACGGCCTCGGCATAGATCGGATCGAAACGTTCGTCGGAGAGCTCCGCCCCGTCCACATTGGTGGACAGAATGAAGGCCCGGATATCGAGCTCTTTCACCGCCCGCCGCATCTCGGTGACCGACGCAGCGGCATCCTGCATGGGCAGCGTGCCCATCGCGGCGAAACGGTCCGGATTTCCCGCCACCAGCTTCGACACGTCGTCATTCTGCACGCGGGCGAGCTCGTTGCCGAGCTCGGGATCGGTCCAGTAGTAGAACTGGATCGGCACCGGGCTGACGATCTGAATGTCGACGCGGGTAGCATTCATATCCGTTTCGCGCGGCGCCAGATCGACCATCTTGGGCACGAGGCTCGGGATGTTCTTGTTGTCCACCGCCATTGAGGCGGGGTGGGCATAGAACATGTAGGGATCTCGATCCGGGTTCAGGATGTCTTCGGGTTGGTAATGCTTGTCCATCAACGCCTTCGCCGATGGCGAAAAGACGTGGCAATGCATGTCGATAGCGATCGTGCTGTCAGCGGCCATGAGTTCCCCTCCAATTCTTGTCCGATCGTTTGACCGGTTAAGGCAAAGCTTAGCACCACTGACACAAAGAGAAAGGGCGGCGGGAAGCCCGCCGCCCTCTCCAGGCAGTTTCTCGCTTGCTGTCCCGCTAGTTAAGCGAGCGCTTGAGGTCCACCAGCGCCAGCGGGATCTCCGGGAAAATCATCACCAGGATGAGAACCAACAACATCACCAGCGCAAACGGAGCCGCACCGATAAAGATATCGGCTAGCGAGATATCCTTCTGCACCAAGGTCGATTTGATCACGTAGACCGCCAAACCCAGCGGTGGGGTCAGCAGACCGATCTCAACCGCAATCACCGTCACGACGCCGAACCAGACCAGGTCGACATTGAACGGCGCCAGAACCACCAGGAACAGCGGGACCGCGATCAACATGATCGAAACCGAATCAATGATCGTTCCGAGGATGATCAGGATGATCACATACATGATCATCAACTGGGCAAAGCTGGCGTTCATGTCGCCGATCACACGCCCCAGTTCGGTCGGAAGACCCGAGATTCCAAGCATCCGGCTGTACATGCTGGCCGCAATGATCAGGAACAGGAGTGTCGCCGTGATGTGCCCAGTTTCAACGAGCACATCCCAGAGCTTCCGCGGCGTGATCTGCTTCCGCATAAGCGCAAACAGGAACGCGACGAAAGCGCCGGCGGCACCGGCCTCGGTCGGGGTGTACAGGCCGGCATAGATACCGCCCAGCACTACCAGCACCAGAATGACGATCGGGTAGGTCTTCGAAAAGAGCTCCCGGGCCGGCATCTTTTCCTGGTCCATATGCTGATCGAGCGCGCCGGGTGCCGCGACCGTATTCGGGAATCCGTACGCCATGATGGCGATCAGGACACAGAAGCAGAAGGTCAGGAGAACCCCTGGCCCGATGCCCGCAATGAACAGGTCACCGACGGATTCCTCCGCAATCAGCGCGAAGATGATCAGCAGGATCGACGGGGGGATCAGCATCCCCAGCACCGACGAGCCCGCAACAGTGCCGACTGCAAAGCGTCCCTTGTAGCCGTAACGCAGCATTTCCGGCACCGAGATGCGGGTAAACACGGTCGCCGATGCGATCGAGACGCCGGTAATGGCGGCGAAGATCGCATTCGCGATAACCGTTGCCATACCGAGGCCACCGCGCACGCGACGCAGCGCGTTCTGCGCAATGTCATATGTGTCGCGCCCCATGCCCGCGGTACTGACGAGTAGCCCCATCAACACGAACAATGGAATGACGCCGAACAGGAAATCCGCAACGGTTTTCGCCGCTGATATCCAGAGCAGACTAATCGCAATCTTGATGTTGCCCTTGATAACCCAAACCCCGACGAACGAGATAAGGGCGAGAACCACAGGGACGTGCATGCCGATATAGATCAGCAGAAGCATCGCGATGATGGAGATGATACCTATTTCAAAGCCGGTCATCGGCTCGACTCCTCGACAGCGGCCACTTCCACATCGACGGCTTCCTCATGCTCAAGCGGCGGCTTGCCCATGATCCCGCGGACGTTATCAACAACCGCCAGAAAAAACTGGATGCCGAGAAGCGTGCAGCCGACCACGAGCGCGAGGCGCTGGGGCCATTCCGGGAACGTGAACACACCCGTATTTCCGACAAAATGCCCGCCATGATAGGCCTGCAGCCATTTCGGCCAGCCACCGACCACAATGGCAACCATGAGGCCGACACCGGCGAGGTGGAACAGGATGCCCATGACATTGCCGAGCGACGGCCATTTCATGAGGATCCGCCCATAGAGCGCATCAGAACGCGTTATCCGTCCCACCTTCAGGGTATGCGCCAACTGCAGGTAGAGGATCGTGACAATCGAAATCTCGACGATCTCTGTCACGCCGCTCAAGGGCGAGTTGAATACGAACCGAAGTGTGATGTCGAGGGTGATCAGCAGCATGAGAATGAAGATCCAGCCCGATGCAACTGCGTTGCTCACCAGCACAATCCAGTCGAATATTCGACGTAGAAAATCCAGAATTCCAAGTATTGCGCTCAATGGAAGTCGGGGAGCCGCCTTTCGGCGGCCCCCCTCCCTATTTCTTGTGTGAACTCACAAACGAAAGATCAGGTTACGCCTATTCGCGGTCCCACTGACGTGCAATCGGCTGATTGGCAGCACGCAGCTCGTCCATCCAGGCCTTGAGGATTTCCGTCCCCGGCTGGCCAGCGGCATTGCGCTGTTCGGCCCACTGCTTGCCCAGCGGCGGCAGAGCCTTGGCCCAGGCGTTACGCTGTTCGGTCGAAGCCTTGGTGACCTTGGTGCCGAATTCTTTCTGGCAACGGTTTAGGCCCCAGACAGCGCCGCCGTTCACGCGCTTGACGTTTTCCTCAACCCAAGCCGGGGTCGAGGACTGGAGTGCGTTCTGCACCTCTTCGGGCAGACTGTCCCAGACATCGCGGTTCACGTTGAGTGAGAAACCGTTCACGCCACCGAGGGTCGCATCGAATGCAAACGGTGCCGGCTCACAGAGCTTGAACGCGCCCGCGCCCTGGCGCCACACGATCATGGCCTCATAGATACCAGTACTCAGGCTGTTGTAGGCATCCGCGAGGTTGGTCTGCACACCGGCAGCGCCAATCGCAAGCACCCAGGGAAGGTTCGGACCAGCCGCGCCAACCTTCAGGCCCTTGACCTGACCGAGGTCGCTGATCGGCTTGGCCGACCAGAGCATGTAGTTGTCAACCGCACCCGTCGGAGCGAGCGGTACCTGGTTAAACTCGTTGAGCCAAGTCTGGTTGTACTGCGGGAAAGTGTCGACCATCTTCTGTGTGGTACGACTGATCAGCGCAATATCGTTAGTCGTAAACGGTGTCTTGAACGACACGTCGTAGAGCGGAACCTTATCGGCGTGGAACGCGGTCACGATGACGCCGAGGTCACCAATGCCCGTCTCGACACCTTCAAGCTCACCACGCGGCTTGACGATCTGGCCGCTGATGCCCTTGTTCCAGTTAATCTTGTAGTTGCCGGTCTTGGCCAGTGCGGCATCAACTGCCGGCATGTAGGCGTCAACCAGCGAGCCGATCCAGGTCGCGGGCGGCGGATAGCCGGAAATGGCCGTGAGGTTTATTGTTTCCTGTGCACTCGCCGGTGCCGAGACGGCAACCGTTGCCGTGGCAGCGGCCGCGATAAGCATCGCAGTCGATTTTGAAACTTTGGACATAAAGTCCTCCCTGTTTGTTATTCGATTCCCTGACGGACCTCTCTAGGCCAAATGAAAGCTTCCAACAACGACGGCCCCATGTCCATCGTGAATTCATGAATATTTTCCGATACTAAAAAAAACGCGCCCATGTTCACGATAAATTCAGTGAATCGATATTTTTGGCGAATAATCATGACGACGATTAACCTCCAAACCTTCACATATACGAACTTCCAGTCTCCCGGGTGTTCATCGCGATCTCTCGTGGTTCGGCTTGGCACGCCCGGTCAAATTGAAAACGACGATGCTCGCGACAGAAAAAAACCAGACCAGCGATACGCTGGCCTGGTCCTGATGTTGCGACAACTATCGAAGCTTACTCGGCGGCCTGTGCCAGGAGAGCGTCTGGCGCGAACAGCAGTTCCTGGAGCCACTTCGCTTGGGCGCCCGAGACCTTCGCGAGATGCTCATTGTTCGAATACAGGCTCATGTGATCGACACCCTCGACGATCGCCAGCTCCTTGTTCGGACACGGGACGGCATTGAACACTTCGATCTCGAGATCCGCCGAGGTGATGTTATCGCCCTTGGCTATCGCCATCATGTAGGGCGTTTCGTAGACGCGCTTTGCATAAGGCATCACGTCGTACTGCATCAGCAGCTCGACCGATTCGAGCGTGTTCTCATGGATGTGATTCGGCGCCTCGCGTTCCTTGATGTCATTGAAGATCGTGCAGACATGGGGGAACGGCCAGGAACTTATCTCGGTATCCGGCTCTGTGGTGGACATTGCGATCATCTGGCTTGGCTCACCCCGTTGACGCGCCTCACGGTCTTCGAGAATGAGCTTCTGAATGACCGCGAACTTCCGCTCGCCATGGCACCGCCGCATCGTCGGGAAGCCGTCGACAACAGGCACCACCGACATCGCAAACTTCACCCGCGAGTCGAGCGCCGCTACGCACACGGCATGACCACCGGAATAGGAGATGCCCCATACACCGATCCGGTCGGGATCGATTTCGTCGAGGGTCTTCGCGTAGCTCACCGCGTTGCGATAATCCTCGATCTGGTCCCAGGGGTTGATGTGCTGGCGAGGCAAGCCTTCGCTGTCGCCGAAGCGGCGATAATCGAATGTGAGACAGGCACAACCAATCTCGACAAAATCATCCGCGTAGAACGGCATGACGATTTCTCGCACGTAGCACCAGCCCCCCGCCATCACGACAAGCGGTGGGTTCTTGACGCCATCGGGCAAGTAGAGCGTGCCGCGAATGGTGTCGCCACAACTGTTGAATTCTACATCTCGAGTTTGCATTTCATCCTCTCCCCTAAAGATTCGATTTCACCCTTGTGAATTGGGTGTTGTTTTGTATTCAGGTTGTGCCCCATCCCGGAGCCTGTCAACCGCGCCACATCATTCGCCGCACTCTCCACTAATCTTCTTGGCAATCTGTTGCCGCAGCACGTTCTTGCGAATTTTGCCCGCTGCGGTGCGCGGGAAGTCTGTGATGATCTCGAGCCTTTCGGGATATTTCTGTTTCGCCATGCCCGTGCCGTCGAGGAAGGCGATCATGTCATCGAAGGTCAGCATCGCGTCCTGTGCCGAAACCACGTAGGCGCAGACGGTCTCACCCATGCGTTCATGGGGCATCGCCACAACCGCGGCCTCATGTATGGCCGGATGCTCATGCAACGCGTCCTCGATCTCTCGCGAACTGAGGTTCTCGCCACCACGGATGATCACGTCCTTCAGACGACCCGTGACAACCATCGCGCCATCCTCGTTGAGCATCGCCAGATCACCAGTATGAAAAAACCCGTCAGCTTCGAAGGCCTCTGCGTTGTGCTCGTCGTCGGCATATCCGAGGCACATCTCGGGCCCGCGCGACAACACCTCGCCCTCGACATTTGGCCCAACTGCCTGTCGCGTGACCGGATCGACGATCCTGATTTCGTGCCCCACGACATGGCCCTCGGTCGCCGCACCCAGCGCCTCTTCATCGCGACTATTCACACCGAGGGTAATGGTTGGTGCCTCGGTCGAGCCGTAACAACGCGAACAAACGCAGCGCTCGAACGCGGCATGCGCGTTGTAGATAATCTCCGGCGGCACCGGTGCACCGCCGCACGGGAAGTAACGGAGACTGGGGAACGATCGGCTGTTGCTGACAGCGAAATCCGTCAACTCCTGAAGGAAAACCGTTGCCGCGATCGTAAAGGTAACGCCGTGCCAATCGATGAGATCGCCCGCCGTGGCCGCATTCCAGCTCTCCATGAAAACAGCCGGCGCATTCAACGCGAAAGGCATCTGGATGCCGTAAAGATAACCGGTGATATGGGTTACCGGCGACGGCATCAGGACGACGTCGTCGCTCCCGAGACCGAGGAAACCCGAGATCGCCTGGATCTCCGTGTTGATCGTGTTGTGGCTGTGCAGCACCCCTTTCGGCCGGCCGGTGGTGCCGGACGTGTACATGATTAGCTTCACCGAATTGGGGTCGACCTGCGCGGGGACAAATGCATCTGCGTCACCTTCGGCGAGCAGATCGTCGAACCCGGTCATGCCGTCAGCCGCACCGCGCACGGTGATCAAATGCTCAAGGGCCGGCAGATCTTCGCGATGACGTGCAATCATGTCCGCATAATCGAAATTTCGAAACTCGGTCGGAATGAACACCGCCTTGGTGCCCGCGTCACGGAGGATGTAGGACACTTCCGCGTCGCGATAGATCGGAATGATCGGGTTGCAGACGAGGCCGAGCATCGAACAGGCCAGGTCGATCACCACCGTCTCGGGCCAGTTTGGCAATTCAAAGCTGACGACATCACCGGCTGAGAGCCCCCGGCGCTGCAACGCACTGGCCAGCGCACGCGCCTGCCGGTCTAGGTCGGCTGCAGTATGCGCGTCATCACCTTCTATAATCAGAAGCTTGTCGGGGTTTTTCGCCAAGACCTCGGCCAGCTGGTCGACCAGCGTCTCATCTCGCCAAATTCCGCTCGCCGTGTTCTCGGCGATCTGTTCCTCGGTCAGGCGCGTTTTCCAGCCGCTCACATCAGTTCGCAATTTAGCCTCCCCCCGAGAACTTACATTCTACTAGCGCGCGAGCCGGAGCCGGTTGGCAATGTTGTTCTTCTGGATCGCCGAGGATCCGCCTATGATCGGCATGAGCAGCGCCTCACGTACATAGCGCTCCATGTCGAATTCCTTGATATAGCCGTAGGCGCCCATCACCTGCTGGCAGGTGAGCACGATCTCCTTGGTGACATCGCTGACATAGAGTTTGGCCATCGACGTCTCCACAGATGCCGGCTTTTTCTCATCCAGCAGCCAGGCAGCGTGATAGGTCATCAGCCGGCAGGCATGGAGTCTGGTTTTGCAATCGACCAGCATGTGACGCACCGATTGGTAAGCAGAAACAGGTTTGCCGAACTGCTTGCGCTCCTGAGCATATTCCCAGGCGTCATCCACGGCCGCCGCGGCATTGCCCAGCGCCAGTGCAGCGACCTCAATCTTCTCTACGTCCAATCCCGGCCCCACGATGCGGCGCCACCCATCGTTCCATCCCGCCTCACCGCCAACGATGTTATCGGCCGGGATCTCGACATCCTCGAACGTCACATCGCAGGTCGATGCCCCTTTCATGCCCATCGCGTCTTGTAATTCGATGGTCACGCCCGGGACATCCGGCGGGATCAGCACAATGGACAGATTCTCGTAGCGATCGGCATCCGGATCACTCTTCACGACGGTGTAGATATAGTCGGCGATGTTGGCGCCGGAGCAGAAGCGCTTGGCCCCGTTGATCGTGACTGTCGCGCCATTGCCCTTGCGCACCGCGGTTGTCCGCACGCTGGCAACGTCGGCGCCGACATCGGGTTCGGATATGCCGTAGGCGAAAAGGAGGTCTCCGGCCGCAAGCTTGGGCAGAAGGTCCTGTTTCTGCTCGTGGCTCGCGACCTCCTCGATATTCATCCCGCCATAGCAGGCGCACATGATGAACGGGACGGCGACCGCCATCGACCGGCGCGCCAGTTCCTCGATAACGACCATCGTCGCCGTGATATCCCGCCCCGCACCGCCATATTCCTCGGGCACCGTAAGGCCGTTCACACCGAGCGCCGAGAGCTTCTTGAAGATTTCGCGGGGATAGTGATTTTCACGGTCCCATTCTTGCGCCTTGGAGCGCGGTATCTCGTTCTCGACGAAACGCCGCAGCGTGTCCCGGAGCATGGTGACGTGTTCAGCTTCCTGGAAATGCTCCATCCCGGCGCCTACTTGCCTGTGAACTTCGGCTCTTCCTTGTTCAGGAAGGCTTCCGTCGCAATTCGATGATCATCGGTCATCTGGGACATGGCTTCGAAGTTGAACGCCGTGTCGAGCACCGCGTTGGCCGCCTGCTTGAGCCCGGCGTTGACCGATGCCTTGGTCCATTTGATGGCGTTGATCGCCCCGCCGGCGAGGCGATTGGCCATCCCGTAAACCGCATCATCAAGTTCGTCAGCAGCGACCACATGATTGATCAACCCAATCGCGGTGGCATCTGTCGCGCTGACCAAGTCGCCGGTCATCAGATATTCCTTGGCGCGCGCGTAGCCGATCAACTGCGGCCAGATCACCGCTCCGCCATCCCCGGCCACGAGGCCGACGGCAACATGCGGATCACCCAGCTTGGTGCGCTCGGTGGCGTAGATGATGTCGCAGTAGAGCGCGATCGTGCAGCCGAGCCCGATCGCGTGACCCGGAAGCCTGGCGATAATCGGCTTCTCGAGGTCGAGCAGGCTATTTACCAGCCTTTTGCCTTCCCACACGGTGCGCGCAAATGCCGCCGGGTCACCATGCATGGCGTTCAACCACTGCAGGTCGCCGCCCGCGCAAAACGCATCACCCTCACCCGTCAGTACGACAACATCGGCGCCGTCATCCGTGTCGACATCGTAGAAAATCCGCGACAGCTCTTCGTGGAGCTCCGCGTCGATGGCGTTGAGCGTTCCGGGTCGCGACATGGTCAGCGTTAGAATTCGCCCGTCGCGTTTTGCCTTAATCGCTTTATAGCCGTCGTAATTCACGTGGTTCGCCCCTGCTTTAGGTCTTCATCCCCGGGTCTTCTCCGGTGGGTCGGCAGCCTGCCTTCTCTGTAACCAACCATGGCAACGGCGATGATGAGAGTCAACAATAGTGAACAGTGATTCATTGTTCATAATTGTTGCATGCGACTCCGGAACCCGCGATGATGAGGGGCGGATGACCAACCGAACCCGGTAATGATGCCCTCATCGAACATTGCACCAGATGTGCGACCTAGCCCTTCGGCCTCACGCCGTCCAACACGTGCAGAAAAAGCAGCAGCGACGCGCCAAGGTTTGATCGAGGCCGCCGCGAAGGTGGTTGGTGAGTTCGGCTACGCCGATGCGTCCGTCGCGCGCATTACCGCGCGGGCAAACATCGCACTTGGTACTTTCTACAATTATTTCGAAACACGACAGGCGCTGTTCGACACTCTGTTACCCGAACTCGGTCAGGACCTGATCGCATTTGTGGGCGACCGGGTCCGAGGCAGTCGCGACACGATGGAGATGGAGGAACGAGGATTCCGAGCATTCTTCGAGTATCTGGCCGCCAACCCCGGCTTCTATAGAATTTTGAACGAGGCGGAAACGATGGCGCCAAAAGCCCATCAAAAGCATTTCCAGGCGCTCGCATCGCGCTATGCCTCGGCGCTGAAGACGGGCCTAGTTCGCGGCGACTTGCCCGCCTACTCCGAGACGGACCTGGAAACGATTGTCTATCTGCTCATGGCAGCCCGGAGCTACCTGACGCTCCGCTACGGCTTGGCCGGCGGTAAGCTAACGGAAGACGTGGTCGATACATATGTCAAATTTGTCCGCGGGGCGCTTACTCAGCGCGCACCGGTACCTTAAACCGACGCGCTACTCGCCTCGGCGCATTTTCAGCTTCAGTGCAACGACTTCATAAACGTCGAGCCCGGCGAGGACACTGATCTCCTCAAGCGGAAGAGACGTCTCGTTGAGCAGCACACGAGCATGGCTTTCGGGATCGCGCTTGCGATTGTTTCGCCGGGGCACCCGGTTGGCCGCCGCCTCGGCCTTGCGACGTTCTTCCTCGTCAAGTCCACGCTCACGCGCTTCTTCCATGGCTGCGTCCCGGCGTGCCTTGTCGGCATCCACCCACGCATCGCTCATCCGCGCAGCCTTCGAAAGTCCGGCCTCTTTGTCGGCCCGTTTGCGGGAGAATTGCGGGAACCTCTCGTCGGGACGCTTCGGTGCAGGCCCGCCGCCGGCGGCCTCTTCCAGCGTCATGCCCCGGCTTTTGGCCATGCGCTTGGCCGCCGCGAGCGCAGCCTCACGCTCACCCTCGTAAGGGCTTTCCTTTGCGAGGTTCAGCAAATTGTGGAAACGGGTTCGTTCCGCTTCGTTAAAGGCACGTGCGTCTTCGATGACGTCACCTGTAGGTATTGTTCTTGATTGACTGCGGAGTATAGCGCACCTGGTGAAAATCAGGGATCAGATCACTAACGCAACTGCGGCACCGGTCATACAGGTAGCAATGCTTCCCGCAAAGAGAGATTTGAGCCCCAGACCGTTCAAATCACTGCTCGCGTAAAGAAAAAGGACCGGATCTACCTGATCCGGCCCGGAGATACTGTGAGGTTGATCCGGCGACATCGTCGCGCCCAAAGGGGGCGGTTGGTTGCGATGCCAAGGAGTTTTGGGAGCGTCGCTTTCGCCGGTGTAGGTCTGATTTGGGTTTTGCACCCGATCGGTTGGTGTCACTTCGTCTGTTGTTTCGAGAATGAACCTAGTTCGAATTATTTCTATCTGTAAATTCAATTAGTTAAACTTCTAAATGAATTCATCTGAAATGTGATCTATCTCTAACCTTCACCAAACCACTGGAGCAAAATTCATGGGCGTACTCGACAACAAGGTTGCTATCGTCACGGGCGCAGGTGGCGGTATCGGCCGAGCCATGTCCACTCGATTTGCCACGGAAGGCGCGGCCGTCGTCTGCGTGGATATAAACGAAGAACGGGTCAATGCCAGCGTGGAGGAGATCAAGCAAAAGGGCGGGCGAGGCATCGCGCTCGCGGCCGATGTCGCGGTCGAGGCGAACGCCGAGGCGGCCGTGGCCGAGGCCATCGATAAGTTTGGCGGTCTGCACATTCTGGTCAGCAACGCGATCTATGACCTCCCCCTCGCGCCACTGACCGAGATTTCCTACGACGACTGGAGGCGCACCATGGACGTCAACCTCAACAGCGCGTTCCTTTTCTCAAAGCACGCCATCCCGGTGATAGAAACGAACGGCGGCGGCTCGATCATTCTGATCGCCTCCCAGCTCGGCCGTACGGCCAAACCGGGTCGCCCCTGGTACTGCGCGCAAAAGGGCGCATTGATCAACATGGCCAAGGCGATGGCGCTCGACCACGCCCAACAGAACATCCGGGTTAACAGCCTGTCGCCCGGCCCGGTAGAGACTGACCGGTTCGTCACGAATTTCGCCGACAGGAAGGCTGCCCAGGATGCCAACGACACCATGTTCGATCGCCTCGGCAAACCCGAAGAGATCGCCGCCGGCGCAGTGTTCCTCGCCAGCGAGGAATCGTCCTTTATGACCGGCTCCGACCTCCTGATAGACGGCGGTTACACGGCCGTCTGACCTTGTTTTAGTTACATATGTAACTATTATCTGGTCAACACTGAAGGGACGGCAACATGGACGGCAGCACGACAACGACCAACGCAGGCTACCAAAGTGGCTTCGGGAACTATTTTTCGAGCGAAGCCCTACCCGGCGCGTTGCCCAAAGGACAGAACTCGCCCCAGAAAGCAGCCTATGGGCTCTATGCAGAAGGCGTGAGCGGTACGGCGTTCACCGTGCCACGCGTGGAATCCCGTCAGACCTGGTGTTATCGCATCCGACCGACGGTGACGGCCCCCGCCTATTTATGTTTCGAACAGCACGGCTGGCAAACAGCGGGTGCCAGCACCCTCCCCGCATCGCCCAACCAGATGCGGTGGGACCCGCTGCCCATCCCCGATGCGCCCACGGACCTCATCGCGGGCATGCAGACATATGCGATGTCGGGCGATGCACATCATCAAACGGGCATCGGCATTCATTTGTATGCCGCGAACCAATCGATGATCGACCGGTTCCTGCACAACGCCGACGGCGAGATGCTTTTCGTACCGCAACAGGGTCGTTTGGTCCTGCACACCGAACTCGGCCGTATCGATGCAGCTCCCGGCGAGATCGCGGTCGTCCCGCGCGGCATCAAGTTCCGCGCCGAACTGCCCGACGGGGCATCGCGCGGCTATGTCTGCGAGAATTACGGCGTGGCCATGCGGCTGCCGGAGCTGGGGCCGATCGGCACCAACGGCCTGGCCAACCCGCGCGACTTCCTCACGCCCCGCGCTGCCTTCGAGGACCGCACCGGGTCTTTCGAGCTTGTCTTTAAGTTCGATGGCGGTCTCTGGACAACCGCAGTAGATCGTTCACCTCTCGACGTGGTGGCCTGGCACGGCACCCATGTCCCCTACAAATACGACCTCGCCAACTTCATGGCGATCGGGACGGTGAGCGTCGACCATCCGGACCCGTCGATCTTCACGGTGCTGACATCACCCTCGCCCGATCCCGGGGTCGCCAATGTGGACTTCGTGATCTTCCCCCCACGCTGGATGGTGGCCGAGCACACATTCCGCCCCCCCTGGTTCCACCGCAACGTCATGAACGAGTTCATGGGACTGGTCGAGGGCATCTACGACGCGAAGTCGGACGGGTTCACCCCGGGCGGCGCCAGCCTGCACAACTGCATGGCCGGACACGGCCCCGACGCCACGACCTTCGCCGCCGCGAGCGACGCGGAACTCGCGCCGGAGAAGTTCGACGGCACTCTCGCCTTCATGCTCGAGACCCGTTACGTGCTGCGGCCAACCGCGTTCGCGCGCGAGACCCCGCTGCTGCAGGCCGACTATCTGGACTGCTGGGCCGGGCTGGAAGACTGCTTCGACCCGACGCGGCGCTAGTCGAAACGAACCCAAGGACCGTTATCAGCCGATCACGCCCCCTGCTCGATGGGCGTGCGGTTGGGTCCGCACGACCGACGCGTTAGATTGTCGCTGTCCGATAACAAACAGGGTTTCTCATGTCTCTTTTGACCAAGGCCGAGGAGATCTCCGGAATCGCGTTCGGCTTCATGGGATCGAAGGCGTTGTTCGCCGCTCTGCACCACAATGTCTTTACCTGCATGTCCGAAAACCCGATGACCGTGCAGGTGGCGGCCACGGCCACCGGCTTCATCCCCTTCGATTGCAAACGCTTCTGACCGCACTGGCATCGCTGCGCCTGATGGATGTGAACGACGGGACATACAGCAATTCGCCGGCCGCCGAAGCGTTCCTGGTCAACGGTGCCAAGTATGATTTCGGCGATTACCTTCGCATGCAGGTCGATCGCCAGATGTACGGCCTGATGGACCAGATCGAATTTGCACTTTCCGATGATATGCCCGAAGACGCCACTGCGTCCTATGACGACTGGTTTCCGAACCGGACGCGGCACGACTGTATTCCGCGATCTAGCATGCCGGTTCCCTGGAGCCAGCCTTCGGGCTCGCGAAGAGCGCAGATCTGTCGGCGGCCAGGACACTCCTCGACGTGGGTGGCGGCACCGGCACCTTCACCATAGTCCTGTGCGAAACCTCTCCCGACCTGACAGCGACGATCGTCGATTTCCCCAACGTTGCCGCCATCGGCGCAGAATATATTGCAGATGCAGGGCTGTCCGACCGGATCGCCTATGTGCCAGGCAATGCCCTCGAGACGGCGTGGCCGCATGATCAGGACGTCATCCTGATGTCATACTTATTCTCGGGGGTGCCGGGAGAGCGGCACGAGGAAATGATCGCCCGCGCATACGAACATCTCGCACCCGGCGGCCATATCCTGATCCACGATTTCGTCGTGTCGGCCGATCGAAAGGGTCCCAAGCTGACCGCCCTCTGGCAATTGCAGCACACGGCGTTCACGCCGCTCGCTCGACGATGCCTGGCTCGCGGATGCACTGGAAGCTGCGGCATTCACCGGTGTTTCCGACGAGCCGATGATCCCCGGCATGACCATGCTGGCCCGGGGCGAAAAGCCGGCCTGACGCGCGCCTATTTCTCCGGAATCACCGGCAGCAACAGGTGCGCCGGGTGGTCGGGCCCGGCGTGAATCGTGACCTTCTTGCCATAGACGTCGAGGGGCCGGTTGGACGGCATCTCGTGCTTGAACGGCCCGACACCATACTGCACCCGCCCCGCGATCATCGGATCCCCCGGGGTCCAGCCCGGCCACACATAGTCCCGCCCGCGCACGCTCAGACCGAGACGATAGCCCTCCGGCAACACGATCGACGTCGGCCATATCTCGATATCGAGCTCATAGATCTCACCCGGCGTCAGGGGCTGCACCTCATCATGGGCGTGATACGGCCGATAGGGCAGCGTCTGATCGGGATCGAGCTTGCGGTGTGATGCGCGTAACCAGCCGAGCCCAACCGGCGTGTGGGGATCGTTGGCACCCTTGTAGACGACCTCCTTCATGTCCGGCTTAAAGGCCCGCAGGACGAGAAACAGATCAGCATCCTCTGTCTCCGATGAGATGAACAGCTTAGCCGCGACAGGACCCGTGATCTCGGTCTCTTTTTCCATCGGCGGTGTGAGGAACGTCGCGCCATCACCCATCGCTTCGTAGGTCCAGCTTTGCGCCTCGGCCATCGGCGTGTCCGACAGGGTCTTGCCCGTAGGATCGAGATACATCTCGGTCCAATCCGTACGCGGAATCGGCCATTCATCCTCGGCCCGTTCGACAAACACCTCATCGGGATGACGGATCAGCAACTGTACCTTCGGCTGCTCGCCCCAGCCGGTGTCCTCGCCCTTGAGGAAATGCCCGAGGAAACGCCGCTGCAGGTCGATGCCGTAGTCGGTGTAGTAATGGGTGAAATGCTCCAGTCCATGAATCTCCAGCCATTTCTGATCGCTGGCCGAATTCACATAGCCTTCCGTGTTGCCGCGCGGGTGCAGGCCGACACCGCCCCAGTTCCCCGATGACAGCAGCGGCACATTGATCTTGGAATAGTCTGGCATCCGGGCCCTCCAGTAATCGTCGACTAGGGGGTGGGCGAGGATGTCACGGCCATAGTCGGTGCGATTGTCCGCCAACTCCTCCTCCGACAGGGTCTCGGGACCGGAGATCCACTCGCCGTTCAGCCGGCTCTTCATGCCGTAGGCACCCTTGCCGTGCTGGCGCGGCACGACGGCGGAGTTGAACCAGATCGACGGGAAACGGCAGGCGATGCCGCCGTGATGTCCCATGTCGCGATAGAAGTCTGCGGCACCCTCCCAGACGCACATCGCGGCCAGGTGCTTGGGCTGAAGCGAGGCGACTTGCCACTGATTCATGCCGTAGTAGGAAATTCCCGAGGTACCAACCTTGCCGTTCGACCATGCCTGGGTACCTGCCCAGTCGATACAGGCCGCAAAATCCTCGGCCTCGCGCGCCGACCAGACGTCGAGGAAGCCCTGGGACCGACCGGCACCACGTGAATCTACGCGCATGCAGATATATCCGTCCGGGACCCATTTCTCGGGATCGACCAGCTCCCAGTTCTGGTAGCGGTTCGACGACCCGGCGAGGCAGTCTGGGTAATCCTCGAGCATCTGCTTCCACTGGTAGGGATAGCCGTCTTCCCAGGCGAGCCACTTCGCGTAAGGGCCATAGCTGATGATCACCGGATACTGGTCGTCGTCATCCGGGCGGTAGATATCCGCGCGCAGGACGATCCCGTCGTCCATCTTGAGCGGCACATCCCAATCGATGCGCATCCCGTCATTGACCTTCGTCGTCATCTGGCTGTCGCCAGGTGTCTGGATCGTCGTGCTCATGGTCGTTCCCCCAATTATCTCTATTTGCGTTTTGCCGCGCGGCGCTTCGGCGGGATCACCGGTAGCAACAGGTGCGACGGATGGTTCGGCCCGCAATGGATCGTGACGTTGCCGCCATAGACCCGCGCGTCCCGGCCATCATGGACGAAGGGCCCGACGCCGGTGAATTCGTTCTTCATGTTCGACAAGCGGCCGCCCGACCCGCCGGGATAAACATAATCCCGGCCCCGGACCGTCAGCCCCAGGCGGTAGCCCGGCGGCACGACGATGGATGTGGGCCATATCTCCACATCCAGCTCGTACACGGTCCCGGGCTTGAGGGGCTGCTCCTCGTCATGGCTGTGATAGGGCTGATATTTGCGCGACCTCTTCCGGTCGAGCTTGCGGTGCGACGCCCGCAGCCAGCCCTGCGCGATCGGCGTGTGCGGATCGAGCGCCCCCTTGAAGGTGACCTCCTTCAGGTCGGGGGCAAACAACCGCACCACAAGGAACAAATCCGCGTCCCTGGTCTCCGACGACACGAACAGCTTGGCGGCCAGCGGTCCCGTGAGCTCCTGCGGTTTGTTGGACGCGGGCGCGAGAAACGTCACGCCATCCCCGAGCGCCGCATAGGTGATCTTCTGTTTGCGTTCGGGCTTGCGAGCCGCCAGCGCCCCACTCGCAGGATCAAGATAGGCCTTGGTCCACTTGGTGCGCTTGATCGGCCACTCGCCTTCGGTACGCGGAACGAAAACTTCGTCGGGGTGGCGCACGTTGAGGAGAACCTTCGGCTGCTTCTTCCAGCCGGTGTCATTGCCCTTCAGGAAATGCCCGAAGAACCGCTTCTGCAGGTCGAGGCCATAATCCGTGTAGAACTCGGTCCAGTGCTCGCGGCCATGCATCTCCAGCCATTTTTGTTTCGAGGCGGCTTGCACGAAGCCATCGATGTTGCCGCGCGGATGGAGCCCCTGTCCGCCCCAGTTACCCGCCGACAGCACCGGCACATCGATCTTCGACCAGTCGGCCGAGCGACCCCGGTACCATTCATCGTCGAACGTGCGATTGCGCAGCTCATGCGGCAGGTCGGTGCGGTTCTTCTTTAGCGTGGCCCGCGAGAAGGTCTCGGGCCCACAGACGAGATCGCCGTGAACCGCCGAGCGCGGCCCGTTCTTGCCCAGCCCGTACTGCACGGATTCCACCTGCTTGTCGTACCAGTTGGTCACGAAGGTTGACAGGATGCCGCCGTGATAGTTGGAATCCCGATAATAGTCCCCAGCCCCTTCCCAGACGCACAGCGCCGTCAGATGCTTGGGCTTCAACGCCGCCACATGCCACTGGTTAATCGCGTAGTAGGAGATACCATTGAGCCCGACCTTGCCGTTCGACCAGGGCTGCACGCCGGCCCAATCGATGCAGGCCGCGAAGTCACGCGTTTCGCGCGGCGACCGCACGTCGACTACGCCAGGCGATCGTCCGGAACCTCGTGAATCGATCCGGATGACCACATAGTCGTCCGGCACCCATTTCTCGGGGTCTACGACCTCCCAATTGGCATATTTGTTCGTCGTGCCTTGCGCGACCTCGGGGAAGGTCTCGATCATGATGTTCCAGGCGGTCTCGTATCCCTCCTGGAACGCCAACCCCTTGGCATAGGGGCCATGGCTCATGATGACGGGAAACCGTCCCCGCTTGTTGGGGCGGAAGATGTCCGCCCGCAGGACGTTGCCGTCGTCCATCTCGATCGGCACGTCCCAATCGATACGCATCCCGTCCCGCACTTGCGTGCGGAACTGCGGGTCACCAGCATAGGTTTTTTTCACCGCGTTCGGGCCTACTTTGCCGGGATGATCGGCAGCAACAGATAGCCGGCATGATCGCCGCCCAGATGCACCGTCACATTATTGTCGAACACTTCAGGCGGACGGTCGGTCGGATCGTCATGCAGGAACGGCCCGACCCCGGTGAAGGTGTTCTTCATGTTCGACAGGCCCGCATTCGGCTCTCCGGGATAGACATAGTCGCAACCCCGGATCGACAGCGCGAACCGGTATCCCTTCGGCACCACGATGCCCGATCCGTGAATCTCAATGTCGAGCTCATAGATCTCGCCCGGCCTCAGTTCCTGCACCTCGTCATGGGTGTGGTACGGCGCCCACTCCTTCGTGCGTGCCGGATCGAGCTTGCGGTGGGACGCGCGCAGCCAGCCCGATGCCACCGGCGTGTGCGGATCGAGCGCACCGCGGAACGTGACTTCCTTCATATCCGACTGGAACACGCGCAGCACGACGAACATGTCCGCGTCCTTGGTATCGGATGAAACGTTGAGCTTCACGGCCATGGGACCACAGATTTCGGTATCCTCGGCCGCCGGATCCGACAAGAACGTCAGCCCGTCACCCATCGCTTCGTAGGTGATCGCTGTGCTCTCTCTGGCCGGTGCATCCGACAGGATCTGGCCCGCGGGTTCGAAATGGAACTTGGTCCATTCGGTCCGCGGCAGCGGCCAGTCTTCCTCGTTGCGCGGCACGAAGACCTCGCCCGGGTGGCGCACGTTCAGCAACACGCGCGGCTGGTCCTTCCAGCCGGAATCGTCACCTTTCAGGAAACAATCGAAGAAGCGCCACTGCAGGTCGTTGCCGTAATCGGTGTAGTAGAGCGACCAGTGCTCGAGACCATGCACCTCGAGCCACTTTTCCTTGGAACCCGACAGCATGTAGCCGTCGAAGTTACCGCGCGGATGCAGCGGTGCGCCGCCCCAGTTAGCGCAGCTCAGGATCGGCACCTCGATTTTCGAATAGTCGACCTCGCGTTCCTCGAAAAACTCGTCGTAGAGAGGATGGGCGCGCATGGATTTATGCAGATCGAACCGGCTGGCACCCAACTCGTTATCAGAGAGGGTCTCCGGACCTGCCGCCCACTCGCCATTGGCGCGGGACCGAAACCCCCGATCGCCATAGCCATGCTGCAGCTTCATGATCTGCATGTCGTACCAGTTCTTGGCGAAGGTCGAGTAGATACCACCGTGATAGCTGCCCTCGCGGTAATAGTCGGTCGAGCCTTCCCAGGGGCAGATCGCAGCCAGATGCGACGGCTGGGTCGCGGCCACCTGCCACTGGTTGATTGCGTAATAGGAGATACCGCTCAGGCCGACCTTGCCGTTCGACCAGGGCTGGACGCCGCCCCATTCGATGCAGTCGTGGAAATCCTTGGTCTCACGTGCATTGAAATGCTCGAGATAGCCCGGGGAACGACCTGCACCGCGTGAATCCACGCGCACGAGCGCGTATCCGCGCGGCACCCATTTCTCCGGATCCGCGACTTCCCAGGCCTGGTGAATATTGGAAGACCCGCGCGGGACGTCCGGGTGGTTCTCGCACATCAGATCCCAGCAGGTCTTGTAGAGTTCCTCGAAGTGGAGGTCCTTACCGTATGGGCCGTAGGACATGATGACCGGGTACTGAACATCATCGTCCGGGCGATACACGTTAGCGCGCAGCACAAGTCCGTCATCCATCTCGATCGGTACATCCCAGTCGACACGCATGCCCTCGCGGACCTCGGTCTTGAACAGCGGATCGCCGTTATATTTAATGTCGGCCATGGAAATTTTCCTTTACTTCGCCGGAATGATTGGCAGCAGCAAATAGCCGGCATTGTCACCGCCCAGATGTACCGTGACATTGTTGTCGAACACTTCTGGCGGACGGTTGTCCGGGTCATCATGCAGGAACGGCCCGACCCCCGTGAAGGTGTTCTTCATATTGGACAGGCCCGCATCCGTCTCCCCGGGGAAGACATAGTCGCAGCCCTTGATCGACAGGCCGAACCGGTAGCCCTCAGGCACCACAATGCCTGACGCGTGAATCTCGACGTCGACCTCGTAGACCTCGCCCGGCGTGAGCTCCTGCACTTCATCGTTGGCGTGAAACGGCGCTGCCTCTGTTGAGCGCTCGGGATCGAGCTTGCGGTGTGACGCGCGCAGCCAACCGGACGCGACCGGCGTGTGCGGATCGAGCGCGCCACGAAACGTGACTTCCTTAATGTCGGACTGGAAAACCCGCAGAATGACGAACAGATCCGCGTCCTTGGTGTCGGAAGAGATGCTGAGTTTCACCGCCATCGGGCCACAGAGTTCCGTATCCGCCGCCATCGGGTTCGACAGGAAGGTCAGCCCGTCGCCAATCGCCGCATAGGTAATCTCCGCGGCCTCGCTGGCCGGTGCTTCGGACAGCACTTGGCCGACCGGCTCCAAGTGATACTTAGTGTACGTGGTTCGGGGCAGCGGCCAGTCTTCCTCGTCGCGCAGAACAAACTTTTCACCGGGATGGCGCACATTCAGGGAGACACGCGGCTGATCCTTCCAGCCGGAATCGTCGTCCTTCAGATAGCAGTCGAAGAAGCGCCACTGCAGATCGTTGCCATAGTCGGTGTAGTAGAGCGACCAGTGTTCAAGCCCATGGACCTCGAGATATTTCTCCTTCGAGCCCGATCGCATGAAACCGTTGAAGTTGCCGCGCGGATGCAGCGGCGCACCGCCCCAGTTGGCGCAGCTCAGCACCGGCACCTCGACCTTCGACAGATCGGGCGTCAGTGACGCGTAGTAATCGTCGTCCAGGGGATGGGAAATATACGTTCCGTAGAGATCGTATCGGTTGGCGGCCAGTTCCTCGTCTGAGAGGGTGTTCGGCCCTGCGGCGAGCTCGCCGTTGGCCCGGGAGGCCCAGCCACGGTCACCGTAGCCATGCTGGATCTTCAGAATCTGCATGTCGTACCAGTGGCGTGCGAAGGAGTCGTAGATACCGTTCTGGTAGGCGAGCTCACGATAGAAATCGTTGAAGCCTTCCCACGGGCAGATGGCCGCCAAATGCTTCGGCTGCAGGGCCGCGACTTGCCACTGATTGACCGCGTAATATGAAATACCCGACAGGCCGACCTTGCCGTTCGACCAGGGTTGGACGCCGGCCCAGTCGATGCAATCGGCAAAATCCCGGGTCTCGCGCGGGCTCCAATGTTCCAGATAGCCCGGTGATCGCCCCGCACCCCGGGAATCGACGCGGATGACGACATAGCCTTTCGGCACCCACTTCTCGGGGTCGCAGACTTCCCAGCTCTGATGGATGTTCGTCGATCCCCGCGGCACGTCCGGGTGGTTTTCGCACATCAGATCCCAGCAGGTTTTGTAGATCTCCTCGAAGTGGAGATCCTTTCCATAAGGACCGTGAGACATAACGACCGGATACTGCCCATCATCGTCCGGGCGGTAGACATTGGCACGCAGGACGAGGCCGTCATCCATCTCGATCGGTACGTCCCAGTCGACGCGCATGCCCTCGCGAACCTCGGTCTTGAACATCGGGTCGCCGGGATACTTGATATCGTCCATTGTCTTCCCTCCCACGTGCCGAGGCCTTTCTAAGGGACCTCACGCAGGTGTTTTCCTTGATACACTCTTCGGAAACATTTCGGGCTACCCGTATCTCCGGACCGCCCGATTGTGTCTTTCGCTTACTTCCTGCTGCCCTTTTTCCCGGGGATGATCGGTAGCATCACATGGGCCTGTTCCTTTGGCCCGGTATGCAGTGTCACATCACCGCCGAAGGTTTCGGCCGGCCGGTCCCGCGGATCGTCGTGGCGGAAGATCGCGCAACCGGTCCAGTTGGCATATTCACCGAGCTGAACGTTGGAATCGCCCGGATAGACATAATCCCGGCCCCGCACCGACAGCGCGACGCGATAGCCCTTCGGCACCACGATGCAGGTCGGCCAGACCTCGATGTCGAGCTCATAGGTCTTGCCCGGATCAAGGGGCTGCTCCTCGTCATGGGTGTGATAAGGGCGATACGGCAGGCTCTTCTTCTCGTCGAGCTTGCGGTGCGACGCGCGCAGCCAGCCCTGGGCGATCGGGGTGTGCGGATCGAGCGCTCCCTGGAAGGTCACTTCCTTCATGTCCGGTGCGAACACTCGGAGCACTAGGAACATGTCCGCATCGCTGGTCGAGGACGAGACGAAGAGCTTCGAGGCAATCGGCCCCGTGATCTCCATATCCTCCTCCAGCGGATCCGACATGAACGTTACACCATCGGAAAAGCCGCCATAGGTGACCTCGCCCTTCTTCTCCGGGGGCGTGGTCGAGAGGCTCATATTAGACGGATCGATATAGAAATTTGTCCATTGGGTCCGCTTGATCGGCCACTCATTCTCGTGGCGCTCGACGAACACCTCGCCCGGGTGACGCACCTGAAGCTGGACCTTCGGCTGCTTGTCCCAGCCGTTCTTTTCACCCTTCAGATAGTATCCGAAGAAGCGCTTCTGCAGGTCCATGCCGTAGTCGGTATAGAAATGAGTCCAGTGCTCGATCCCGTGCACCTCGAGCCACTTCTCCTTGGACTTGGACTGGGTGAAACCCTCGAAGTTGCCGCGCGGATGCAGGCCCTGGCCGCCCCAGTTGGCGGTCGACAGCATCGGCACCTTGACCTTGTCCCAGTCGGGCATGCGCGACTGCCAGAACTCATCGGTGTCGAGCTTCCGGGCGAGGCAGTCCTCGTAGAAATTGTTCCGGTTGGCGCCGAGCTCTTCCTCTGTCAGGGTGATCGGGCCGCCGACCCATTCGGCATTCATGCGCGAACGCGGGCCGTTCGAGCCCTTGCCGTGCTGAACCGAATAGACCTGGGCTTCCGACCAGTCCTTGACGAAGCCGTTACACATGATGCCGCCGTGATGGGCCATGTCGCGGTAGAAGTCGGCCGCACCCTCCCACGGGCAGATCGCCGCGAGATGCTTGGGCTGCAACGCCGCAGCCTGCCACTGGTTTTCGGCATAGTAGGAAATACCGTTCAGGCCGACCTTGCCGTTCGACCAGGACTGGACACCCGCCCAGTCGATGCAGATCGCCAGATCCTGCGCCTCTCGCAGGGACCAGATATCGATGACACCCGGAGAGCGACCAGTGCCGCGGCCGTCGACACGGATGCAGACGTAATTGTCAGGCACCCAACGCTCGGGGTCGACGACCTCCCAGTTCTGATACTTCTCGCTGGTGCCGGCGCCGATCTCGGGGAAATCCTCGAGCATGCGCGTATACTGGTCGGCATAGGCATCCTCAAAGTGGAGGAGCTTGCCGTACGGCCCGTAGGTCATGATGACGCCGTACTTGCCGTTCTTGATCGGCCGATAGACGTCGCAGCGCAGAACAACGCCGTCATCCATCTCTATGGGCACATCCCAGTCAATCCGCATGCCATCGCGCACATCGGTCCGTGACTGATCGTCCATATAGGGTGTTTTTTTCTTCGCCATCGACGCTCTCCCAAATCCAATTATTCACCCAGGAGCGTTGCACCCGCCGGGCTCGGTTATCTTTTATTATACAATAGGGGAACTGGGTCTTTTAGTGAAAGGGGCAGTTTCCAGCGAATATGTGCAATGCGCGCGGTGCAGAGCCCTTATTCGGCGTCGATGTAATAAATAGCCCATGGCCAGCGGGTATCGTCTTCTTCCGTCCCCTGTCCGCCCGGCACCAGATAGGCAATTCAGACGGGTCCACATCCGCCGATGGGCCAATACGTCCCGTCAGCCTTGATGGCCACGATCCATTCATGGGCTGCAATTTCGGCGGCCGATACCTCGACCGCAAAGCCATCCAGGGCGACCATCGTGATCTTCGATCCATTCCATCCTGCAGCCATCAGGACATCGACAAGGCGCAGTCCTTCCAAGGTGATGGCGCGCGGCTAGGTTGCGGCATTGATCGTCGCCTTCACCATGCCGAGCCCCTCCAGTATCGGCACGTCGAACGCCGCGGCCTTCGCATAGTCATACTCCTGGATCTTGAGAAACGAGGCGGCGAAGTGTTCCGGTGCGCCGAGGTTGGGCTTGGTCACCGCGCCACCGGTGGTCAGCACGACCGTATCGGACGGGTTCGGCAGATCCGCAGCACTCAAAGGCCCGGCCAGAAGAGCTCATGCGAACATTGCAACGGCAATGGCATGAAGGGGCTTTGTGATGGTAATGTCTTTTGCTCCGAGTATCAGTCTACAGCCGGTTTTCAGGGTCGACCGTATACCCCAGCGCGTTCATCCACAGAAGGCTCGACCATGTGTCCATTGATGGATCGAGCTCCATGCCGATGGCCTCTTTATAGCCCTTGTCGATCGCCCGTTGCGCCAGCCACAAGAGGTCGAGCTCGCCCACACCGGGTTCGTGCCGGTCGGGCGGGTTGCCGATCTGGACATAACCAATCAGCGACCAGTATTCGTCCATGATGTCGGAAAGGGTCCCGGTTTCCTCATAGCGCATATGATAGGTGTCGTAGACGAGCCCGACATTGTCGCGACCGACCGCCGTCACGATGTCGCGCGCCTGGGCCATGGTCTGCATTGCCCAGTCCGGGATGCGCCGTGCGGTCACCGGCTCCAGCAGAAACTTGCAACGATGGTCGCCCGACGCGGCGGCGATGTAGTCGAGGTTCTCGATATAGGTCTCGACGCAGCGTTCGCGGGAATCTCCGGCCGGTATCGGCCCCGCCCCGACGTTGATCGAGTAGAAATCGCAATGCTGGATATATTCCAGCGCCTGGTCGGCCGCGCGCCGGAACTCGTCCTGTTTCCCAGGCTGGGCACCCAACCCGCGCACGCCCGCATCCCAGTCTGCCGGGACCACGCAGTACATGAATTCCAGGCCGTTATCGTCGAGCAACGCCTTGAGCTCGTCCTTGGGCAGCTCATAAGGGAAATGCCATTCGATGGCCGTGCAGCCGATCTTGGCCGCAGCGGAGAACCGATTGCGGATCGGCAGCTCTAGGAACAGATGATAAAAATTCGGCGCGAAGCGGATCATGATCCCAATCGTAAGCTGGAGACCCCCCGCAGATAAAGTCCGATCATTCCGCATGCACGGTCAAAACGCTTGTTCTGCCCGGCCGCTCACAATCGCCACTGCCAAAGTGCTATCACCCTCGCACAACAAATCAACACTAGGCAGGCGACGATGGATCTCAATCTCAAAGGTAAGAACGCAATCACATCGGGCGGCAACAAGGGACTTGGTGCCGCCTCGGCCATGGCACTCGCCGCGGAGGGCGCGAATGGGGTTGAGGTCGGCCTGCTGGCTATCGACATAACCGACGAGGGTGCGGGCGAGCTGGATGAGGTGGCCCGCGTGGTGACATTCCTCGCCTCGGACGCCTTGGGCAACGTCAACGGCACGGTCCTGGCGGTCGATGGCGGCATGACCAAGGGTTTGTTCTAGGCGAAAACATTAAGCGGACGGCACGACGGGCTTATCGCCATCAAACGAATTGACTACGCTCATACCGCGACGGCGCGAAACGATATTGATAAGATTCGTCATGCGCACGCGCCTCAAACTGGGCGAATGCCGATGCACCAATTCCAACTCGAGTCGTCAGCCATGATCAACCTCCTGCCCCGTTTCTTCGTCGCAGCCGTGTTTGCAGTCGGACTTCTGACAACGCCCGCAGCTGCCGATGACAAAATCGACACGGCACGCTCGCTTCTAACCGGATTCATCGACGGCGTGATCGCTGGACCGGACGCTGTCGCGCCGCTGCTCGCGTCCGCATACCAGATCATGCGCTCAACCAGCGTTGGTTATGATCGGGACGGCTATATCAACCGGGGTGCGGGCACCGTGAATGCACAGCAGAACTATTTCCTCGACGACCTTGTCGTCACGACCGGCGGCGATGTCATGGTGGTGCGGTACATCCTGCAGATCGACGGCAAGACGACCACCCGCCGCGCGCCGCGCCTGACATCATTCCGCAAAATTGACGGCGCGTGGAAGATTTCATCCCACGCCAACTTCGCACGCGCGGAGTAAGAATTGATGTCCAACACCACACCCGAATTCTGCGCGCGGCTGCTCGATGTGATCGAGGACGATATTGTGCCCCTCACCCGCGCTGGCGTGGCCTCTGGCAACAAACTGTTCGGGGCCGCGATATTGCGAAAGTCCGACCTGTCTCTGGTCATCGCCGCCACTAACGCCGAGACCGAAAACCCGCTCAACCATGGCGAAATCTCGACCCTCAACGCGTTCTACAAGCTGCCGGCAGGTGAACGCCCGAGCACACAAGACTGCGTGTTCATCTCCACCCACGAGCCCTGCTCGCTGTGCCTGTCAGCCATCACCTGGGTGGGGTTCGACAATTTCTATTATCTCTTCAGCTACGAAGACACGCGCGACGCGTTCAACATCCCCCACGACCTGAAGATCCTGCAGGAAGTGTTCAAGATCGAGGACGGCAACTACGCCCGCCAGAACGCGTTCTGGACATGTCAGAGCCTGAGCAATTTGTCGGACGAGATCGGCGGCGATAAGGCCGCCGCGCGCGCGGCCCAGATCGCGGCCATACACACGGCCTATGACGAGATGTCCGAGACATATCAGGCCACCAAGTCGGACAACGACATTCCGCTGAGTTGACGCCTGCGCAACTTATTCTAAGTCTGTCCGCCGCCGTATCAGCTCGTCGAGCCCGACCACGACGAGGCCGAGCACCAGCCACCAGAACGCCGACCCGATCCCGAAGATAGACAGTCCCGACGCCGTCGCCGTAATCGTGAGAACCGCTACGAAACGCGTCGGTTCCGGCGTCAGGGCAGCGCCGAGTGCGTTCATCAACGGGCCGAGCAGCGCCAGGCCGGCCACCGTGACGATCACGCCCGGCGGCAAGGTGGCAAAGCCGGCCACCACCGCGACTCCGACAACCGCCATGACCAGAAACCCAGCCCCGTAGAACACACCGGCAATCCAGCGTCTTGCCGGATCCAGATGGGTGTCCGGACCGGTACACAATGACGCTGTTATGGAGGACATGGTGGTCGTATGTGCGCACAAGGGCGCCGTCAGTAGAGACATGAGCCCGGTGACAGCGAGCGCAGACCGGGTCGGTGGCGCGTAGCCGGACGCGCGCAATACGGCGAATCCCGGAAGGTTCTGAGAGGCCATCGAGACCAGGTACAGCGGCACCCCGAGACCGAGAATCGCCCCCGGTTCGAACACCGGGACGATCATTGCAAAGGCCGCCAGCGATCCGCTCGCTTCATAGGGTTCGGTCTTGCCGAGAACAACCGCCCAGGCAACGCCTGCTACAAGCACAGCGATCACAGCCCAGGTCGGACTGAACAGGCGCACCACCAGAAACACGCCCACCAGCGGCAAAACGAGCACCGGGTCCATAGTCGCCGCGTCGAACACAGCAACGGAAAACCCGATCAGGACACCCGCAAGCATGGCAGACGCAATCGCCGACGGAATCCGCGCGATCAGGGCCGCGAGCGGCCGCCCCTTGGCGCTCAGCAACACCAGAAGCGACGTCAGCAGAAACGCGCCGACCGCCGCTTCCATGGAGTAGCTCGGCACACCAGCCGCCGCCGTCCCGGCAATCAGCGCCGCGCCGGGTGTCGACCATGCCGTAATCATCGGCAGGCGATGACCTAACGAGAGCACGATGCTGGCCACGCCCGTGCCGAGGCAGATCGCGGACACCCAGGATGCGAGTTGTGCGGGGTTTGCGCCCACCGCCTGCGCACCGGCGATCACAATCGTGATACTGCTGCCGAAGCCGACCAAAATGCCCACGAGGGCGGAACTGACAAGTGACGTTTTCATCGGACTGCTTCGACCTCTATCCCTTCTCCCTTTGCGTTAGATCAAAGCTACGCGGGGCGAACCTAGTAGTCTTGTGCCGAAATGGGGAACTTCGCGATGAACGACAGTCAAAAGGGCCGGTGCGAGCCACAGACGGTGACCATCGACGACTTACTCAATGTGCTCGGCCAAGGATTGTGAGACTTCAAGGCCGCACCGGCCTAAGGCCTGTCCTTTAGCGGAATCTATACGCTCGGCGGCTGGCTACTCGTCCTGATGCTGATCAAGTTGGATCTAACAATCCTGGTTTATTCGCTGGCGGCTAGGTTTGCGTTGATCGCACCGTTCATCGCCAGCGGCTTCTATATCATCAGCCGCCAACTGGAGAAATCCGAACCGCCGTCCTAGCGGATCGTTCTCGGCATCATCAAATCGATGTTCGGTCGCGACCTCGGCTGGATGGCAATCGTCACCGGATTTTCGCTGTTTATTGCGCGTGTTCGTCACGGTTCACGTTCGCGCTTGCGGGTGCGTGTTCGATCGGCGAGGATCATGTTGAACCCGAGAAAACCAGAAAAGAGGGGGAAATCGATGACCCACGAAAGTTTCGAACTGCATGAGATGTCGCCGGCCTGCGGCGCGATCATCGAGGGAATCGATCTCGGGCGAGAACTGACCAATCGGGAGTTCGATGAGATTCACCAGGCGCTCCTCGACCGCACGGTGATCGTCTTTCGCGACCAGAACATGACCCCCTATCAGCATGTCGCCTTCACCCGGCGGTTCGGTGAGCTGCAGCCGTCGGCCGTGTCCGGCTTCGAGAAGAGCGAAGACAATCCTGAGATCGACATCCTGGAGTATGACGCGTCGAACCCGCCCCACGAGACGCTCGACCTCTGGCACACGGACTTCGCCGGGATGGAGGTCCCGAGCATGGGAACATCGCTCTACGCCCGGGACATCCCGCCGCGCGGCGGCGACACGGTCTGGGTCAACATGATCGCGGCCTACGAGGCGCTGTCGGACCGGATGCGTGTGCATCTGGACGGGCTGTGGGCCTATCACGACCGTTTCAAGGCCTATGACGAGCATGTGCGCCCGGATCTCTGGAACAAGGCCCACCAGGAACATCTACGCAACCGGAAGGCCACTTATACGCCCGCGCTGCACCCCGTCATACGCACCCATCCGGTCACGGGGAAGAAGGGCCTGTTCGTCAACGAGTCCATGACGACCTTCATCAAGGACTTGGACCGGCGCGAGAGCGATTTCCTGCTGCGCTACCTGTTCGACTATCTCAGGACACCGGAGTTCCAGTATCGCCACAAGTGGCAGAGCAATGACCTGGCCGTCTGGGACAACCGGCTGTCGTTGCACTACGCTCTGTTCGACTACACCGACCACCGGCTGATGCACCGGGTCGTCATTAAGGGCGATAAACCGTTCTAGCGTCTTTACTGCCTCTTGATAGTCTTTCGTTACGCCCTGCCCTTTTTCGTGCATATAACCGAGATTGCCCTGCACGCCCTTATTCTCTTGCTCTGCTGCCTTGCGATACCGCTTCAGCTCCAGTAGGTCGATGAGTGTGAGAATTCCTTTCATAAGGTTCTACTCAGCAATCTCTGTAGTTATTCGACAGGCAAACTCGGTCAAGGCCTTGTCCTTCGGTGCGTTGAGGACGTTGGCCAAGATACCGCCGGCAAAACACTGATTGAGTTTCGTTCTGGTGGCTACCAGAGAAAGAAATGCCTTAGCGGAAATCCGCTAAGGCATTGAAATTATTGGGGGGCGATCGGGGGCTCGAACCCCGGACCCGCTGATTAAGAGTCAGCTGCTCTACCAACTGAGCTAATCGCCCACCGTGCACCTGAAGCGGCGGCGGATATAACACCCGTGACCCCGGTTGTCGATACGCGGGCGCGCGAAAACCAGAGGACTAGGCCGTGCCCCCGCGTTTGTTGATGTAGGTATCCCGGTGCAGCCAGCAGCTCATGATCAGGCCGAAGCCGATCAACACCGTCAACATCGCCGTACCGCCATAGGAAATTAGCGGCAGGGGCACGCCGACGACGGGCAGGATGCCCATTACCATAGCAATATTGATGAAGACATAGAGGAAGAAGTTCACCGTCAGGCCCATCGCTAGGAGGCATGCAAAATGGCTACGGGCGCGGAACGCGATATAGATGCCATAGGCGATCAGCAGCCCGTAGAGCGCGATCAACCCCGTCCCGCCAACGAGGCCGAACTCCTCGGCCAACACCGTGAAGATGAAGTCGGTTTGTTTCTCCGGCAGGAAGTTCAGATGGCTCTGGGTGCCGGCCAGGAATCCCTTGCCGAACAGGCCGCCCGAACCGAGCGCAATCTTCGACTGGAGGATGTGATAGCCAGCACCGAGCGGATCGGTTTCCGGGTTGAGAAAAGTAAATATGCGTTGCTTTTGATAGCTGTGCAGGAACTGCCAGCCGATCGGCACCGCTGCTGCTGCCGCCGCCGCGACGGTGGCGAACTGCCACAAGCGGGCCCCACCGAGCCAGAACATCGCGGCCCCGACCATCGCCACCACACCGGCCGTCCCCAGATCGGGCTGCCGTAACACCAGCGCCATCGGCGCGGCTACCAGTACAATCGGAATGGCAAGGTTTGTCAGCCGGCCCGCATCCTCGGCGTCCAGGCCGTGGAAATAGCGCGCCAACGCCAGTACCACCGCGATCTTCATGACTTCAGAAGGCTGCAGCTGGAAAAGACCCAGATCGAGCCAGCGCTGCGCGCCCATCCCGATCGAGCCCATGAGTTCCACTGCCGCGAGCAGCGCCAGACAGAGCGCATAGATCGGAAAGGCGGCGCGCAACCAGATGCGGATATCGGTCATCGCGACCGCGATCATCAGCAGGATGCCCACGCCGAAACGCATGAGCTGGCGCGACGCCCAAGGTTCGAAGTCACCATTCGCGGCAGAAAACAACATCGCGAACCCGATCGACGCCGTCAGCACGATCAGCAGCACGAACTCCCAGTTCAGATGCAGGAGCTTCTCGCGGAATGTGAGTTTGGTCGAGGTGGTGCCGCTAAGACGTGCCATGGTCAACCATCCTGACTGCCCGGCGCACGCAGACCCGCCACGTTAGCACCGGGTGCCAGCCGCGCGGGATCGCGAATCAGGGTTTGCGTCATGACATCGCGGGCAATCGGCGCGGCGACAGCCGAACCGCCGCCACCATGCTCAACAACCACCGAAATGGAGTAGCGCGGCGCCTTCACGGGCCCGTAGCCGACAAACAATGCGTGATCGCGAAAACGCCAGGGCAAGTCCTTGTTCTTGATCACACCGCCGTCGCGTTCACGCTGGGTGATCCGCCGGACCTGAGCCGTCCCGGTCTTGCCCCCCATCGACAGGCCCCGCGTCATGATCCGTGCAGCGTGGGCCGTACCCGCCGGGGATTCTGTCACAAGCGTCATGGCATCCATGACCGACTTCAGATGCCGGGGATCCACATCAATCGTTTCGGTTTCGGCGAGCACGCGTGCAGCAAGCGTATCCCGCACCACGACGTCACGCGCCAAATGGGGACTGACGGCCTTGCCGCCGTTGACCATACGCGCGGTCATGGTCGCGAGTTGCATGGGCGTGGTGGTGATAAAGCCCTGGCCAATACCGGCTACCAGCGTTTCACCAAAAACCCATGGCTGGCCAATGACAGCACGCTTCCAGGCCTTGCTCGGTATTAGCCCTGCCCGCTCGCCGGGCATGTCCATTCCCAGCTCGGCACCCAAGCCGAACTTGTTCGCCATACGCGCGATGTTGTCGATGCCCACGCGCCGTGCGACTTCGTAGAAATACACATCGCAGGATTCCGCAATGCCCCGGTCGAGATTCACATGACCATGGCCCTGGCGACGCCAGCAATGAAACTTGCCATCGCCGACTTCAAGAAAACCGGGGCAAAAATAGTCCGTTTCCGGTGTCACCAAACCCGCTTGAAGTGCCGCGAGCGCCACGATCATCTTGAAGGTCGAGCCCGGTGCATATTCGCCCGCGAGCGCCTTGTTGCGCAGGGGCGCTCGTTCATTGTCAGCGACGGCGCGCCACTGGGCCGTGCTCAGGCCTTCGGTAAAGGCGTTGGGGTCGAAACTCGGCGTTGACGCCTGAACAATGACCCCGCCCGTCTCGACATCCATCACGACCACCGACCCGGCCTCATCACCCAGTCGTTTCATGGCCTCCTGCTGAAGCGCCATATCGATGGTCAGGACCACATCCTGGCCCGGGTCGCCATCCTGCCGGTCGAGCTCGCGAATGACGCGGCCGACGGAATTCACCTCAATCTGGCTGGCGCCGGCGCGTCCGCGCAACGGCAGATCAAACGACAGCTCGACACCACTGCGCCCCACTTTAAAACCGGGCAGTTCAAGCAGCGGATCGCCAGAAAGATCTTGCGGTCGGGGTGACCCCACATAACCGAGGATATGCGCGCCCGCCTCACCGTTGGGATAGAAACGCCGCTCACCAACGTCGATATCGATGCCCGGGAGATCAGGCGTGTTCACCTCGAGCTGCGCGACATCTTCCCAATCAAGAAACTCTCGAACGGTCACAGGCACGAATTTTTTGCGCCGGCGAATTTCCTTGAGGACCCGCGCCTTCTCGTCATCGCTAATCGGTATGATCATCGAAAGACGATCCAGCACCGCCGAAACGTCCGGCGCGTTCTCGGCTTTCAGCAGCACGCGGTAATTCTGATGGTTGACCGCAATGGGCACACCGAACCGGTCAATGACCCGGCCGCGAGACGGCGGCAGAAGCCGCATGTTGATCCGGTTTTCCTCGGCCAGCATGTGGTAGCGCTCGGATTCGACCACCTGCAGGTAGTACATCCGGCCGACGAGCGCGGTCAGAAGACTGAACTGGCCCCCAGCCAAGAGTGCCGCGCGGCGCGTGAACTGCCGCTGACGATCATTGTCGCGATTGTTCATGACGGCTGCGCCGAGCCGACGAGCCAGCGTTGGCTGTACAGCAGCACCCAGGCGATAGCGGGAAAAGTGATTACGGTCAGGAGCATGCCCATCAGCACCACATCGGTGGGCAGGATCGCCCCGCGAAGCACCGATGCCAGTAACCAGGTCAGGAACGCCGCCACCGGCGTGACGATGGCGAAGCCCGACCAGAAAATCCAGAACGGTTTGCCGACGAGAAAACGGCGCTGGTTGAGAACGAACCCGTGCGCGAGCAGATAGATCAGGCCCGACAACCCAAACGGAGCGCCGATCAGCGCGTCGTGGAACAGACCCAGTGCGAACACCAGGATCCGGGGCATCAGGTCAGGGCGGAAGACGACCCAGTAGTAGATCGCCATCAACGGCAATGCCGGGGCGATATCGGGAAGGAAAGGCAGCGGCATCGGCAGCTGCGCCAGCAGGATCAGCAGGAGGGTGGTGAGGCCCGGCACAACCCGCCGGGAGAATCCGAGGACGGGGCCGAACGTGGCCGCGTTCATTGGGTCGGCTCTGCGTCAGCGGCTGGAGCCGCGGACGGCCCTGCCAGATCGGCCGGCCGCTGCGGGGCCCTCGCGGGAACCTGTTCCGGCGGCGGCAGAATGCCGTTCACGCCATAGTCGAGCACCCGCGCTTCACTTACCTGCGATAACGGTACGGCAGGCTGAATGGTGACCCGTGCTTCACTCGCCTCGGCGACGACGCCGATCACGAGCCCCGGCGGAAAGACACCGCCATGTCCGGAGGTCAGCACTCGATCGCCTGCCGAGACCGGAGAATTCGATGCGAGATAGGTCAGCGTCGGCCAGGGCGTGTTGTCACCCGTCACAATGACGCGGTCACCGGTAGATTTCACGATCGCCGGAATACGGGAGTTTAGGTCGGTCAACAGCAACACGCGCGCCGACCGATCGCCCACTTCCACAACCCGACCGACCAAGCCGCCATGGGAGACGACCGCCTGTCCACGCTGCACGAAGTGACGCGCCCCCGCATTGATCAACAGACTATGGAAGAACGCGCCACCGGTATCGGCTACTACCCGCGCGGTAATCGCCCGGGGTTCGGTTCCGGGAATGAAATCAAGCTGTGCGCGCAAGGTCGCGTTTTCGACCTCCAGCTGTTGCGCCATCAACATCCAGCGCAGCAGCCGCGCATTCTCCTGGCGCAGCCGGTCATTCTCGGCCCGGACAACAAAAAAGCTTTCGACAGACTGGGCCATCGACTGACCCACCTCGACAGGGCGCGACATGACATCGAGGACGGGTATCGTGGCATCCACAATCGCGGCCCGGGCGCGTTCCAGCGCACCGGTTTCCGCCTTACTGAGGAGTATTAACGCGAACGCAACCGCCACCAGCCCGAGAAACGCAAATCTCTGGCCCCAGATGCGTATCGGCACGGCCAAACCGGCAACCGACATGCTCGCATTTCGTTTCGACACCAGACTATCCAGTCGTCCAGGGTTTCGCCGTCACTCCGGTGTCCGATCAGTACATGCTGACCAGAACATCCTTCAGCTTCTTGAATTCCTCAAGCGCACGGCCCGTGCCGCACACCACACATGTGAGCGGGTCATCCGCTATAGAGACCGGAAGTCCCGTCGCGTGCCGCAGCACATAATCGAGATTGCCGAGCAGTGCGCCGCCGCCCGTCAGGACAATACCCTTGTCGACGATATCGGCCGCCAGTTCCGGAGCCGTATGTTCCAGCGCAACTTTGACCGCGTCGATGATGGCACTGATTGGTTCCGCCAAACTCTCGGCAATCTGCCGCTCGGTGATGATGATCTCCTTCGGCACGCCGTTCATCAGGTCGCGCCCCTTGATCTCCATCGTGCGGCCTTCGCCGTCCTCGGGCGGACAAGCTGACCCGATTTCCTTTTTAATCCGCTCCGCACTCGATTCACCGACCAGCAAATTATGATTGCGTCGGATGTAACCAATGATGGCTTCGTCCATCTTGTCGCCGCCGACCCGCACGCTCCGCGAATAGACGATGCCACCCAGCGAAAGGACAGCCACTTCCGTGGTGCCACCGCCGATATCGACGACCATCGAACCGGTCGGCTCTGTCACCGGCAGCCCGGCGCCGATGGCGGCCGCCATTGGCTCCTCGATCAGCCAGACACGGCGCGCGCCCGCACTCTCGGCAGATTCCTGAATGGCCCTGCGTTCAACCGCGGTGGAGCCAGACGGCACGCAGACGACAATCTGCGGGCTGTGGAAGCCACGCCGGTTATGCACCTTGCGGATAAATTCCTTGATCATCTCTTCGGCAACCTCGAAGTCCGCGATCACGCCATCGCGCAGCGGACGGATTGCCTGTATGTTGCCCGGTGTTCGCCCGAGCATTTGCTTCGCCTCGTTGCCGACAGCGAGTACCTTTTTCTTGCCCTTGGATTCGGCGATCGCAACCACCGACGGTTCATTCAGGACAATATCCCGCCCCTTGACGTAGACCAGGGTGTTCGCCGTCCCAAGGTCCATTGCCATGTCAGCGGAAAGCGCTCCCATGATTCGCGAAAACATAATGCGTCGCCTCGCCTGTTAATTGTTCGACCCCAAAAGATGGGTCCGGGCGGAGCGCCAGAGCTCCGCCCAGTTACCGACTACGCCGACAAAGCCGCCGGCGCGGTTTTTTCTCGTTTCACAAGCAGTTTGTTCAGCCCGTGCAGATAGGCCCGCGCGGACGCGACAAGGGTGTCTGCGTCGGCACTCTGCCCGTTCACGGTCTTGCCATTCTCGTCGAGACGGACCGTCACTTCGGCCTGAGCGTCCGTCCCACCCGTCACCGCGTGCACCTGGTAGAGTTGCAGTTTGGCTTCATGCGGGAACAACTCGCCGATCGCATTGAACGTCGCGTCGACCGGGCCGTTGCCCTGCGCCGTCGTCTTCACGAGTTCACCATCGATTTCGATCTCAAGATCAGCCTCCTGGGGCCCTTTCGAGCCAGCGCGCACCTGCAGAGATACAAACTTGAGCCGAACATTCTCGTGCTGAATTGTGTCATCAACGAGAGCAATCAGATCCTCGTCGAAGAGCTCTTTCTTTTTGTCCGCGAGATCCTTGAACCTCTGGAAGGCATCGCGCACGGCGTTGTCGCCCATGTCGCCATAGCCGAGGTCCTTGAGCTTCTCACGGAAGGCATGACTGCCCGAATGTTTGCCCATCACCAGATTGGATTCGTTCAAGCCAACCGATTCCGGCGTCATGATCTCATAGGTCTCGGCATTCTTGAGTACACCATCCTGGTGAATTCCCGACTCATGCGCGAATGCATTGGCGCCGACGATCGCCTTGTTCGGCTGCACGTTAAAACCGGTGATCGTGGAAACGAGATGGCTGGCGCGGGTGATCACGGTCGAATCCGCACCGGTCAGATAGGGCATCGCGTCATGACGCGTGCGCAGGGCCATGATAATTTCCTCGAGCGCGCAGTTACCCGCCCGCTCGCCGATGCCGTTGATGGTGCATTCGACCTGACGCGCGCCGGCCCCCACGGCGGCCAGCGAATTGGCAACAGCGAGCCCGAGATCATTATGGCAATGCACCGAGATCACGGCCTTGTCGATATTCGGCACCCGGTTGAAAAGCATCTCGATCAACGCGGCAAATTCCTCGGGCACCGCATAACCGACCGTGTCGGGAATGTTGATCGTGGAGGCGCCGGCCCGAATGGCGCTTTCAACTGTCCGGCAAAGAAAATCATTCTCGGTTCGCGAACCGTCCTCCGGAGACCATTCGACATCGGGGCAAAGGTTGCGCGCGTAGCTGACGCTGTCGATGACCGCGTCATGCACTTCGTCCGGCTCCATCTGGAGCTTGAACTTCATATGCAGCGGACTGGTCGACAGGAACGTATGAATGCGCGGCAGCTCGGCCACTTTGACGGCCTCCCAGGCGCGGTCGATGTCCTGATGGGCCGCGCGGGCAAGCCCAGCCACAGTCGATCTCTTGATCGTGCTGGCGACTTCTCGCACAGCCTCGAAGTCGCCGTTCGATGCGATCGGAAAGCCGGCTTCGATGATGTCGACCCCGAGCTCTTCAAGAATTTGCGCGACACGCACTTTCTCTTCGAGGTTCATCGAGCAACCCGGCGATTGCTCGCCGTCGCGCAACGTGGTGTCAAAAATACGAACGTAATTCGGATCGCTCTTGTCGACCGACGAATCTTTGCCTTGTGTGTTTGTTTCGGTGGCGGTCATTGGTCCTGCCTCAAATTCGGTTTGCTGACTTCGGGTGAAAAACTCCCCCTGAACAACACAGGCCGTATGGTCTGCTTATGTTCAGGGGCACCTAAGTCGCAGGGCCGCACTGCCGATAAGAAGCGCGCCGAGATCGAGCGTGTTCAGGCACAGATCAGCCATCGGCAAACCGCAAGCGGAATGCGCCGATACATCAACTACTGTGCGGACTTTCGCCACGCCTCGAATCTCCCTAACGGCCCCGGCGGAACCTCGAACCCGAAGAATCGACGCAGGGAAGTTAATAAAAGATGAACAATCGGTTCACCAGAATGCAAAGAAAGTGCCTTAACGCCCTTGTTTTAGAGCGATTTTACGTTCGACCGCAACGATTTTGTTAACCAAACCAGTCGGTTTCGGTCCGCACGCCATATTTCGGCGCACGGACTGAACGAATTCCGGACCAATCTAGTTCTTGGACTTGTCGACCATCGCATTTTCGGCGATCCACGGCATCATGCCGCGCAGCTTGGCACCGGTCTCTTCAAGCTGCTGGTCCGCCTGCAGGCGACGAACGGTCTTGAACGAGGCCTGACCGACCTGATTCTCGAGCATCCACTCACGCGCGAAGTCGCCGTCCTGGATCTCCTTGAGGATCTTGCGCATCTCCGCGCGGGTCTCGTCCGTCACCAGGCGCGGGCCACGGGTATAATCTCCATACTCGGCCGTATTCGAGATCGAGTAGCGCATGTTGGCGAGGCCACCTTCGTAGATCAGGTCGACGATCAGCTTCACTTCGTGAACGCACTCGAAATACGCCATCTCGGGGGCATAGCCCGCCTCGACAAGGGTCTCGAAGCCCGCCTGGATAAGTGCCGAAAGGCCGCCGCAAAGAACGGTCTGCTCGCCGAACAGATCGGTCTCGCACTCTTCCTTGAACGTGGTTTCGATGATTCCCGCACGACCGCCGCCAATGGCCGAGCCATAACTGAGCGCGATGTCATGGCAATTGCCGCTGGAATCCTGATGCACCGCCAGAAGGCTCGGCACACCCGCGCCGCGTTCATACTCGGCGCGAACGGTATGTCCCGGACCCTTCGGGGCGAGCATGAACACATCCAGATCCGCCCGCGGTTCGATCAGGTTGAAATGCACGTTCAGACCATGCGCGAAGGCGATGGCGGCATTTTCCTTCAAATTCTCATGCAGGTGATCGTAGTAGAGATCCCGCTGCAACTCGTCGGGGATAGCCAGCATCACCACGTCCGCCCAGGCGGCCGCATCGGCAGAAGTCTTCACTTCAAACCCGGCCGCCTCCGCCTTGGCGACACTGGATGAGTCCGCGCGCAGCGCAATCACGACATTCGTCGCACCGCTGTCGCGTAGGTTCATGGCATGGGCATGGCCCTGGCTGCCATAACCAATAATGGCAACATTCTTGCCCTTGATCAGATTCACGTCCGCGTCGCGGTCATAATAAACGCGCATATCTCTGTTCCCTGTTCTGCGTCAGTCTTGATGTATCGGTGGTTTCGCGTTTCCGCGCCCGGTGTGGCGCGGTTTTACAGTGCTCGGTGCCGCCGGGCAATGACCCGTCGTACCGTCATCTAATCGTCGTCCAGTCCGCCGGACAGATTAGGGACGCCATCCTTGTTACTTCGCTGGAGTGCGACTACCCCCGAACGGGATATTTCGGTCCGCCCCAGGTTGCGCATAAGCTGCAGGAAGCTGTCGACTTTCTCCGACGCGCCGGTCAGGGAAAAGACGAATGAATCCACGCCCGTATCGACAACGCGCGCGCGAAAAATATCGGCGATCCGAAGCGCCTCGCGACGTTCGGAACCTTCGTTCTCGATTTTCACCAGTGCCACTTCATGGGCGACATGCGGCCCCTCTTCGGTCAGGTCGTGAACATCGCGGATCGGCACAAGGCGTTCCAGCTGCGCCTTGATCTGTTCGATGATCATCGGCGTGCCGGTCGTCACGATGTTGATCCGCGATGATGTTTCATCCTCGCTCACCGCCGCCACCGTCAGGGTTTCGATATTGTATCCGCGGCCGGAGAACAGACCCACCACGCGCGCTAGAACGCCAGGTTCGTTGTCCACCAGTACCGCCAGAACATGCCGTTCAACGGCATCGCTTCTTTTCGCCATAACGCGTCACTTTCAATGAATAGTCGTCATACGGAAGCGGCCCCTCGGCCGCCTTATCGATCGCCCGACCTAGACTAGGACCATGCCGTCTTCGGACTGTTTCTGTTCCTGCTGATCTTCAAGGCCTAGCAAGATTTCGTTATGCGCCGCACCGCCGGGAATCATCGGGAAACAATTCTCTTCCTTGGTGACAACCATATCGACGAGAACCGGCCCCGGTGTTTCGATCATCTGCGTGATGACATCGTCCACCTCATTCGGATGGGTTGCCCGTAGGCCGGTGATGCCATAGCTCTCCGCAAGCTTGATGAAGTCCGGAAGTCCATCGGAATAGGATTCCGAATAGCGCGCACCATGCAGGAGCTCCTGCCACTGGCGGACCATTCCGAGCCAGTAGTTGTTCAGGATGAAGATTTTCACCGGGAGCTTGTACTGGGCGATCGTGCCGAGCTCCTGAATGTTCATCATCGTCGACGCTTCGCCCGCGATATCGATCACAAGCGAATCCGGGTGCCCCACCTGAACACCCACGGCCGCCGGCAGGCCATAGCCCATCGTGCCCAGTCCGCCTGACGTCATCCACCGGTTCGGCTTGTCGAAGTGATAATACTGGGCAGCCCACATCTGATGTTGGCCCACCTCGGTTGTCACAAGCGCATCCATGTCCTTGGTCAGCTCGTAAAGGCGCTTGATCGCGTATTGCGGCTTGATCTCGTCCTTCGGACCCGTGCCTTGCTCGAAGCCGAGGCAGTCCACAGCGCGCCACTCTTCGATCTGCTTCCACCATGCCTCCAGCGTCTTGCCATCGGGCTTGGCTTTCCGGGCCTTCCACTTCTCGAGCATTTCCTCAACGACGTTCTCGACATCACCGACGATCGGCACGTCGACTGCGATATTCTTGTTGATCGAGCTCGGGTCGATATCGATGTGAATCTTCTTCGAATTGGGTGAAAAGGCATCGGTGCGACCGGTTACGCGATCATCGAACCGCGCGCCGATCGCGACCATCACATCGCAATCATGCATCGCCAAATTCGATTCATAGGTCCCGTGCATTCCCAGCATGCCGAGCCACTGAGACGACGAACTTGGGAACGCGCCCAGACCCATGATCGTCGTGGTCGCCGGATAGCCCGTTGCCGTCACGAGCTCGGTGACGAGTTCGCACGCGCGCGGGCCGGAATTGATGCAGCCGCCGCCGATATAGAAAATCGGCTTCTTGGCATTGGCGATCAGCTCCACCGCTTCTTCGATTGCCGCGTCGGCCCCGTCTCGCTGGGGCTTGTAGTGCCGATGGGTAACGTTTTCCGGGGAATGGTATTCGCCCTCGGCAAACTGCACATCCTTCGGCAGGTCGATGACGACCGGCCCGGGACGCCCCGCCCCGGCCACATAGAAAGCTTCGTGCATGACCTCACTGAGATCGTCGACATCCTTCACCAGGTAATTATGTTTGGTGCACGGTCGGGTGATACCCGTCGTGTCCGCTTCCTGGAAGGCGTCATTGCCGATCAGATGCGTCGGCACCTGCCCCGTCAGGCAAACCACCGGAACGCTGTCCATCAGCGCGTCGGTCAGGCCGGTCACGGCATTTGTCGCTCCCGGGCCAGACGTCACGAGGACAACGCCCACCTTGCCGGTCGAGCGGGCATATCCCTCGGCCATGTGAACGGCACCCTGCTCATGGCGAACGAGGATATGGCGCACGGAATTCTGCTTGAACATCGCGTCGTACATCGGGAGTACGGCGCCACCGGGATAACCGAAGACGACCTCAACACCCTGGTCGGCCAGAGCCTTGATCACCATTTCCGCACCGGTCATGCGATTGCCAGACATAACGCCTACACCTTTCATTCTCGTTCGATTCAACCCGACATAACGCCCGGGTTTCCAAATTCTGTTGCTGCACTGCACCAAAGACTGGCGGGATAAACGAAATAACTCCCGTTGACCAGCCGGATCGCCAAGACCGGCGCGAATTACACCGGTCCCACGTCGATCAAAGAATGCGCAATGCTGCCAGGCACAAAAAATCGCTGCGCGAACGCCGTATCCTTAACGACCCCCGCTACAAGCGCATGAGTAACTTAAGAAAAGATTCGCGAGACGTCAACTCATAAATGAAAATACTTCATCATCATTTGAGTAATTATATTTCAACAATGCTATTCGAGGGTGTTCCCCCTCGTTCCCAGGCAGTTGGTGCCTTAACCATGTCGTCTGGCGTTTCGCGTAATTCCTCGTTTGCTGCTGGGCGGCGACAATAGCCGCGTCTAGTGGCATTTCACCTCGCAGATGCGCCGACAGTGAGGGGTATCCGATGGCCTTGAAAATGGGGAGAGCCGGATCCAGACCCTCCGCTTCGGCGCGCGCGGCGAGCGTCTTCACCTCATCGATCGCGCCAGCGTCGATCATGTCGAGGAATCGGCTGTCGCAATTGCGGTAGAGCTCTTCGCGCGGCGGATCGATGACGATTACGCGAAACGACTTGTCCGGCGTGATTACAGGTTCGTTTTGCCAATCCGAGAGCGGCCGGCCGGTCGCCTCCACGACCTCCCAGGCCCGCAATACGCGCTGACTGTCACCCGGGTGGAGACGGGCGGCGACCTCGGGGTCTCGTGTGGCGAGCTCGTTGTGAAATGCGACATCACCGATCTCACGCCGACGAGCCTGGGCACGCCCCCTGAATTCGCGCGGCACCTCCGGGATGGGTGCCAGACCCTCCATCAAAGCCTTTAGATAAAGGCCCGTGCCACCCACCAAGATGGGGCGTCGGCCGGCATCGATCACCGATTGCAACGCGGCATGAGCCGCCCCCGCCCAGTCGGCCGCCGACCCCGCTTGTGTGGCGTCACGGTCTCCGAAGAGAAGATGGGGGATGCGGCCCTCGTCGGCTTGCGACGGACGGGCGGTCAGAATACGCAGGTCACGATAAACCTGCATCGAATCCGCATTGATGATGGTGCCGTCGAACCGTTCGGCGAGGCCCATTGCAAACCCCGACTTCCCGCTCGCCGTCGGCCCGGCAACAACAATGACCGAACGTTCAGCCATGGGCGTCATACATCAAGCGGGTAGGAGACCAGGCCATCTGCCAGCTTGGGTTCGAACCAGGTTGATTTCGGCGGCATCACTTCATTCGCGTCGGCAACCGCCATCAGATCTTCGATGCTCGTTGGAAACAGGGCAAAAGCCACGGCCCAGTCACCGCTGTCCACGCGGTCCTCCAGCGCTTCCAGTCCCCGAATGCCGCCCACGAAATCAATCCGCGGGTCGGTTCGCGGGTCGGCGATCCCGAGAACCGGATCAAGCAGCCGGTCGGAGAGCAGCTTCACATCCAGCCGTTCGAGCGGCGGCGCATCGGGCCCCGGCGCGCTCTTTGTCGCGAGGGTGTACCAGTTGCCGTTGAGATACATTCCGAATTCATGCGCTGCGCCGGGGCGTGCCGGCGCACTTGCCGGGGCCAGATCGAACACCCCACCGACGCGCTCGAGGAATGCATCGGCCGACAGGCCGTTCAAATCCCTGATCACGCGGTTGTAGTCGAGGATATGAAGTTCATCGGTCGGGAACGCGACGATCAGGAACCGTTTGTGCGAATCCGTTGTGCCGCCCCGCCCGTCACGCAGCGCCGCCACCCGTGCCGCGGCAGCGGAACGATGATGCCCGTCAGCAATGTACAGCACATCCACCGGCGCGTAGGCATCGGCCACCTTCTTCACATCCGCAGGCGCCGTTACAGCCCAAACGATATGGCGCACGCCATCCGGCTGCGTGACGTCATAGGTCGCATCCTGTGCCGAGATGTCTTCGAGGACATCGGCAATGCCGGGCCGTGGCTGATGCACCACGAGCACCGGGCCGGTCTGGGCATCGACTTCATCGATCTGGCGCACCCGGTCGCCTTCCTTATCGGGGCGTGTAAATTCATGTTTGCGCACGATATTCTTCAAATAGGCGTCCACCGGCGTGGCCGCGACCAGGCCCGTTTGGACATGGTCACCCATGATGATCCGATAAACGTAGTAGCAGGGCGCATCGTCGCGGATCAGCACACCGGCCTCGATCATGGCCGCGAGGTTCGATGCCCCCTTGGCATAAACCTCGTCCGCGTGGGAATCCGTACCGGGCGGCAAATCAATCTCGGGCCGCGAAACATGCAGGAAACTCCACGGCCTGCCATCCGCCAGCGCGGCAGCCTCGTCAAATGACACAACATCATAGGGCGGTGCGGCAACATCCTCGGCGGCTCCAGGCGCGGGTCGCAGTCCGGGGAATGGGTGGAGCAGGATTTCGCTCATATCGACAGCTCGTTGGTTTGCGTGAATGGAAGAAACGCTTCAGCGCGTCGTCATCGCATATTGCCCTGGCCAACGAAAGCACCAGCGCCGAAAAGTCGCCCCGGAACGGAAAAACGGCGGCACTCGAAGGTGCCGCCGTCATCACTTACTCGGGAAACTTGTTCTGAAGTTGCGTCAGGATTTGTTGATCCGCACCGCGACAAACCGGCGGTCGCCGTTGCGGTTGATCTTGAGCAACACCGAACTGCGGTCATTATCGCGCGCCTTGCGAATTTTCTCCGCAATCTGACCCGGCGTGCTCACCTCTTCCTGGCTGACCTCGACGATCACATCGCCAGGGCGAAGGCTCTTTTCGGCTGCCGCACTGTCCGGATCGACGCCGGTGATCACCACGCCGCGCAGATCTTCTGGCAGCGTGAACTCCGCCCGCATCTGATCGGTGATCGACGTCACGGTAATACCGATGTCCTCGATCGCGGCTTCGTCGGGCTCGATCGCCTGACCACGCGGTCCGGCGGACGCGAGGATCGGAACCTCTTCCTCGAGTTCACCGATCTGGACCCCCACGGTCACCAGACGCTCATTGCGCCAGACCTCGACCGGTACGCTCTTGCCGATGTCCGTTTCGGCGACAATACGCGGCAACTCGCGCATGCTCGCGACCGGTTTGCCGTCAAAAGTCAGGATCACATCACCCGCCTCGATGCCGCTTTTCTCGGCCGGACCAGCAGCGGTCACGGATGACACCAGCGCGCCGCGCGCCTCGCCCTCCAGGGCGATACTCTCGGCGATCTCGTCGGTCACCGACTGAATGCGAACACCCAGCCAACCACGGCGCGTCTGGCCGAAGTCACGCAGCTGATCGATAACCCGCGAAGCGATGGATGACGGGATGGCGAAGCCAACCCCCACACTTCCGCCCGTCGGCGAGAAGATGGCCGTATTCACACCAATGACTTCGCCATTCATGTTGAACATCGGCCCGCCCGAGTTGCCGCGATTGATGGACGCATCGGTCTGCAGGAAGCTGTCATAGGGGCCCTGGCGGATGTCGCGCTGACGGGCAGAAATAATACCGGCCGTCACGGTGCCACCAAGGCCAAACGGGTTGCCGATGGCGACCACCCAGTCGCCAACGCGGGCCACGCTCGAATTGCCCCATGGCACGAACGGCAGATCGCGCTCCGTCTCGACGCGAAGCAGCGCCAGATCCGTTTTAGGATCCCGGCCCAGCAGTTCGGCTTTGAGCTGCGTATCGTCGGACAGGGTGACCATGATTTCGTCGGCGCCGTCGATCACATGGTTGTTGGTCACGACCAATCCGCTCGGATCAATGATGAACCCGGAGCCCAGCGATGTGGCGCGGCGTGGCGCGCCCTGCTGATTGCGATTGAAGAAATCCTTGAACATGTCGCCAAACGGCGATCCCGGCGGGGCCTGGGGAATATCCGGCCCGCGTTCCTGACCGGGGCCCTGATTTACCAGCTGGGTGCTGGATATATTCACGACCGTCGGCAGCAATCGTTCGGCCAGATCGGCAAACGAGTCCGGCGCAGACTTCGCCGAAGCGGGCAACGCAGAGACGACAAGGGCGACGATCAGCACGATTCCCATCAGGAATGTGCTTGCCGCACCGGCGCGACCGGCGGTCCAGCCGACCAGTGAACGAGATGGTTGAGGTTGTTTTGCGTACATTTTTTCCGTTACTCCCATTCTAGGCATTCTGTGCCTTCCGCCGCGCCTTTGGCCATCGGTCTTGTCGATATGTGAAACACGAACTGATCGTTCAAGCGCGCTCCCGAAAACACGGCGACACCCGAGCCGCCGAATACCGATATGGAACCCAATGATGGTCGGAATTGGGCATCCTCCCGGCACATTTGAGGCACCGCGACTTCACGCATGACATTCGCGTGAACCCCCGCAACGCATCCACCCGATCAGAGCTGTACGACCTTCAGGAGCACCAGCAACCCAAATCCGGCAACCGCTGCGACAACGCCGCCCGACCGCAATGTCGCTTCGGGCACGTTGTTCATCTGAGCCAGCAGGCGCTTCATTATGTTCGGCGCCATGGCGTAGATCGGGCCCTCGACGAGCGGAACCAGCGCAAAGCCGATGAGCAGAAAGCTGCCCCAGAGCAGGAGTTGTCCTATCTTGGTCTACCTATCCTGACGTTCATTCACCCTGTCACGGCCGCCCTGAAGGTCCCCAAAGTACTTGAAGAAGTCGCTGTCGGGTGAAAGCACCATAGTGGTTCCTTCCTTCGCGAACGTCTCCTTGTAGGCCTCCAGCGACCGGAAGAACTCGAAAAATTCCGCATCCTTGCCATAGGATTCGGCCAGGATCGCGTTGCGCGTGGCATCGCCACCACCGCGAAGCGACTGGGCTTCACGCTGAGCTTCGGCGATGATCTCGACCTGCTGGCGATCTGCCTCGGCCTCGATCCGGCGCGCATTTTCCTGCCCCTCAGCGCGCAGCAGATTGGCTTGACGCTCACGTTCGGTGCGCATCCGCTCATACACGGTCTGGGAAACGGCCTCGGGCAACTCCGAGCGTCCGATACGAATGTCGACCACCTCAATGCCGAAGCCCTGGGATTCGCTGGCAACACCGTCACGAATGGATTCCATGATAGCGTTTCGCTTGTCCGACAGGAGATCCTCCAGCCGCCGCTGGGCGACGAACTCCTTGACCGTCGAGGTCAGGATGTTTCCGAAGCGATTGTCGAAGATTTGCTTGTCGCGCACTGTCTGAAAGAACTTCAATGGATCGGTAATCCGGTAACGCGCGAACGCATCAACCAGGATACGCTTCTGATCGCTCAGCAGCATTTCCTCGGCCGCCGGATCCACACTAAGTACGCGCTTGTCATAGCTGACAACGTTTTGAATGAACGGAATCTTGAAGTGAAGCCCCGGCTCCTGAACGGTGCGCTTATGCTCGCCCAGCTGAAGAACGAGGACCTGATCGGTTTCACGTACGGTGAACAGACCGGAGTTTAGAAGAACACCGATGATGATAATGGCGCCGCCGATAATGGCGAGTTTGGCCCGGCTCATTGCTGATCTCCAGAGTTCGAGGATCGATTGCGATTGAGTTCGTTTAGCGGCAGGTAAGGCACAACACCTTGCCCACCGCCCGAGCCTTCATCGATGATGACTTTGTTCGCGTTTTCCAGGACGTCTCGCAGTGTCTCGATATAGAGACGGCGGCGGGTGACGTCGGGGGCCGCGCGATAGGTCTCGAATATCTGATCGAAACGAGCCGCCTCACCCTGTGCTTCCTTGATCACCCGTTCGCGATAGGCCGCAGCCTCTTCGAGAAGGCCCGCCGCCTCACCACGTGCGGTCGGCACGATCCGGTTTCGATAAGCTTCCGCCTTGTTCTGCAGTCGCTCCTGATCCTGACGCGCACGTTGAACGTCGTTGAATGCATCGATCACCGGTGCCGGGGCCTCTGTCTTCTGAAGCTGGACACGCTCGACGCTGATACCCGCGCCGTAACTGTCGAGGATCTGTTGCAGCAGATCGCGCGTATCGTCCTGTACGCCTTCACGTGCCGTGGTCAGCAGGTCATCGAGCTTGGTCTGGCCAACAACCTCGCGCATGGCGCTCTCTGCTGCGGCTTTGACCGTCTCCTCCGGTTCGAGAATGTTGAACAGATAATCGGCCGGATCAGCAATCCGCCACTGCACCGTAAAATCCACATCCGAAATGTTCTGATCACTCGTCAACATCAGGGATTCACCCGTGATGTCTCGTGGAGAGTTGGAACGGCCGTAATCGGCGGCGTCCCGGAAACCGATATTCAACCGGTTGATCTGCGTGACCGCCGGGGTCAGCACTTCACCGATGGGTGTCGGCCAGCGCCAGCGCAGGCCCGGTGCGGCCACCTGTTCGTTCCATTTGCCGAACACCAGCTCGAGGCCGCGTTCGTTTTCCTGGACCCGGTAGAAGCCGCTCAGGCCCCAGAGCACCAGGACCACGAGGACAACAATCGCAATCCCGCGACCGCTGCCAAATCCGCCCGGCATAATCCGGCGCACCTTATCTTGGCTGCGACGAAGCATTTCTTCAATATTGGGCTGCTGTCCGCCGCCCATGCCGCCGCCACCCGGTGGGCGTTGCCCGCCCCAGGGACCGCCGCCGCCGCCACCACTGCCGCCGCCGCCCCATGGGCCACCGCCCCCTCCCTGACTATTCCAAGGCATCACAAATTCCTTCGCCGGTAAGCTGGCACAAGACTTGATGTCGACCCTCTGAGGGCAAACGGTCACCGTGCCGGGTTTATAAATCGATCACTGAAGCTTATATCACACAACATACCGTGAGGCGTGATCACGCCATGGCGACCAGTTCTAAACGATATTGTCTGTATACCCGGAGTTTTCAAGCATGACGGACCTTTCTCAAGACGATGTTCGCGCCGCTTTATGCACAATCGTTGATCCCGTCAGCGGCAAAGACATCATTGCCAATGACATGGTCTCAGGTTTGGTGATCAAGGACCGCAACATCGGGTTCGCCATCGAGATCGATCCGGCAGACGCAGAACGCATGGAACCACTGCGCAAAGCCGCAGAGCGCGCGGTCCTCCAACTCGATGGCGTATCGTCTGTTTCGGTGGTCCTTACCGCCCATAATTCGGCCCCGGCCCAAGCCGCTGAAAATCGGGATTCCGATGCAAAACCGGCCCCGCGCGGGAATGACGCGTCGGCCACGTCGTTACTACCGGAAGTTGGCGCGATTGTCGCCGTGGCCAGCGGTAAAGGTGGGGTCGGAAAATCGACGACGGCCGTGAATCTCTCGGCTGCGCTGGCGTCGCTGGGCAAACGGGTCGGCATACTCGATGCAGATGTCTATGGGCCATCGCTGCCGCGCATGCTGGGGATTTCGGACAAACCCAAGCCCCTGGCCAACAAAAAAATCGAGCCACTTGAGGCACATGGCGTGAAAGTAATGTCGATGGGCTTCATGGTGCCTGAAGACACCGCCACGGTGTGGCGCGGCCCGATGGTGATCGGCGCGCTGGAACAGATGATGCGCGAGGTCGAATGGGGTGAGCTCGACGTCCTTATTGTCGACATGCCACCGGGCACCGGCGATGCGCAGTTGACCATGGCCCAGCGGGTCCCGCTGGCCGGCGTAGTGATCGTCTCGACCCCGCAGGACATCGCGCTGATCGACGCCCGCAAGGGGATGAACATGTTTGCCAAGGTCAATGTCCCGGTGCTCGGCATTGTCGAGAATATGAGCATGTTCATCTGCCCGAATTGCGGCGAGCAGACCGATATCTTCGGCCATGGCGGCGCGCGGTCCGAGGCCGAACGCCTGGGTTGTGACTTCCTTGGGGAAATCCCCCTCGATGTCGCCATCCGGATTACATCCGATTCCGGCCAGCCGATTACGGCCAGCGAACCCGACGGGCCGCACGCGGAAGCCTACCGCGACGTCGCCTCGGCAGTGTTGGCGAAGATATCGACAGCGACGACCCGGCCGGCGCCCAGCATCTCGATCGATTAGGCCCCCGTTCACAGCCGCTCGCGTGCCGATCGCGCTTAGTTGATCGCTCGACACATCTTCGTGAGTTGTCGAATTGCATGCGGCCATCCAGCTTGAAGTCAGAGGCGTGCGCCTGAGTTTCAAGCCCGCATCGCGAAACCGTCGGGTCGGCGATCGGCCGTGCCCCGCAGGCTGCCGGCCACCTTGCCCCCAAAACGGCCGGCAGCGTATCGTCTCCGACCCGACGGATTTCATTTATCGCCATCCCACAAGCCACATGATTTTATTCCGCCGGTGGCGGAATGATTTCTGTGCCCTATGTGTTTACGAAGCAAATCACCACACACTTGCGGGAGATTTCACATGCGCAGCGCCACCCGAGCCGCAACCGTCCTCATCATCGGCCTTTTCTTCACTGCACCGGCGCTGGCAGTCGAGCCTGAATACAGTGCCGATGGCGCCGCCATTCATGGCTACGATCCGGTGGCCTACTTCACCGAAGAAAAACCGGTGAAGGGCGACCCTGCGCACAGCGTAACATATCAGGGTGCAACATGGCACTTCGCGACGGCGGCGAACCGCGAGAAGTTCACTGCCGCGCCTGAGAAATACGTCCCGCAATGCGGTGGATACTGCGCCTGGGCCGTCGCGAACAATTACACGGCCTCCACGGATCCCGACGACTGGTCGGTCCGCGACGGCAAGCTGTATCTGAATTTCTCGAAACTCGTGCGCGCGCTGGGCCATCGACAAGTCCGGCAACACCGCTTCCGCCGACCGCAACTGGCCGGAGCTGCGTGACGACAGCTCGTGACCCGGCAGACCGGCTCTAACGCTCAAGGGTAACGAAACTGAAAGCCGGGACATCACCCTCGGCCGGATGATCCACCCGCGCCGTCTCGTGCCAGACACTCTGATCAAGTGCGGGGAAATGCGTGTCCCCGTCTGCCGCGACATGCACTTCCGTCAGGTAAATTCGGTCCGCGTGCGGCAACGCCAGTTCGTAAATTTGTGCACCCCCGATCACCATCACCTCGCACGCGTCGCCGGCGGCCAGGAACGCGGCATCAAGATCGCGGACAACCGCGATATCCTCGCCCGCAAAATCGCTGTCGCGCGTGACGACGATATTCATTCGCCCCGGCAATGCGCGCCCGATCGATTGGTGGGTCTTGCGCCCCATCACGATCGGATGGCCGGTTGTTCTTTCCTTGAAAAACTTCAGGTCAGCAGGGATGCGCCAGGGCAGATCACCGTCCCGGCCAATGACGCCATTTTCGGCCACCGCGACAATCAGCGAGACCCGCATGAGTTCAGACCGCGACCTTCGCCGGGATGTGCGGGTGGAACCGGTATCCGTCGATTGTGAAGTCGTCATAGTCGAACGCAAACAGATCATCGACGTCCGGGTTCAGGGTCAGCTGGGGCAACGCATATGGCGTGCGCTCGAGCTGAGCATCGGCCTGTTCGAGATGGTTCAGGTAGAGATGCGCATCGCCGAAGGTATGGATGAATTCTCCGACTTCCAGCTTCGCGACCTGGGCGATCATCATCGTCAGCAGCGCGTAGGATGCAATGTTGAACGGGACGCCGAGAAAAATATCGGCGCTGCGTTGATACAGCTGGCAGGAGAGCTTGCCGTCGGCGATATAGAACTGGAACAGGCAATGGCATGGCGGCAGCGCCATCGTGTCGACATCCGCGACATTCCAGGCCGAAACAATGAGGCGGCGTGAGTCGGGCCGGTTGCAGATTTGTTCAAGCAGACCCTCGATCTGGTCGATCCGGCCGCCATCGGGCGCCGGCCATGATCGCCATTGATGGCCATAAACCGGCCCCAGATCACCGTCGGAATCGGCCCACTCGTTCCAGATCGAGACCCCGTTATCGTTCAGATATTTGATGTTCGTGTCGCCCTTGAGAAACCAGAGCAACTCATAGATCACCGACTTGATGTGGATCTTCTTGGTCGTCACGAGCGGGAAGCCGGCGCCGAGATCAAAACGCATCTGATGACCGAAGATGGACAGGGTCCCGGTGCCGGTGCGGTCGGTGCGCTCGGCGCCATTGTCGCGAACATGTCGCATCAGATCGAGATATTGCTGCATCGGGTCTCTGGTTTCGGATTCGACTTACGTATGGCGTAAACCTAGTCCGCAACACGAGTCGCGGATATCCGCGAGGCCCTGTGAAAAACCGGGCCAACGGGGATAACCCAGCATAGTCCTTCGTATTTGCAGCGCCGACCCTATATAATGAGGTGTCGGGTTTACTCGACTATGGCGATAAACGTTTTGCGCAATAAACGTTCGGACCCGGGGGCAGTACCCGGCGCCTCCACCATTGATGTCGGATTTTCACGGCCCCGGCCGTAACCGTAATGGGGGCGAAACAGGATCGACGGGCGCGTAAAGGCTGAACTTTCGTCCGGCATGGTACCACCGACATCGGGCCATATTCATAGGTGCCAACGATAATGTTGAAACCTCTGCTGTTGCCGCTTAATAAGCGATAACAAGCGCGGTTCGGGGGGCACCGGGCAACAGAAGCCCCCCACTTATAAGCACCACCGGCCCTGCCCTTCATATTGCATCCACATATTCGCGATAATCTTGTTCGGCAAACCGTTGCTCTTCGCGACGCGGTGCACGATATTCAGCTTTTACAATTGTTGACCAGCGTCCCGAACAGACGCGCATCCAAATCGGGACGATGACCGACGACCACATGCGATACGATCAGATGGTGGAGACCGCCCTCAGGGGCGTTGTCCGCGAGGCGCTGACCCGGACCCTCCATGAGGGGTTACCCGGTGATCATCATTTTTATCTGACCTTCCGTACCCAGGCACCGGGGGTTTCGATTCCCGACTATCTGCACGATCAATACCCCGAAGAAATGACGATCGTGATGCAGCACCAGTTTTGGGACCTTGCCGTCGAGGACAGCTTTTTCTCCATTACCCTCAGCTTCAAGAATCTTCCGGCCGAACTGCGCGTTCCATATGCCGCGCTGTCGGCGTTCGTCGATCCCTCGGTGAAATTCGGACTTCAGTTCAATGTTGAAACCGGCAGCAGCGTCGTGGTGCCGTCTATCCGCTCCGAGGGAGACTTGGTCCCCGTGCCCGACAATATGGCGAGCGCAAGCGACGTAGAAGAATCCCACCCCGATGGCGGTCGTGATGGCGCCGAACCGGAGGGTGAACCCGAAGACGAAGGGGACGGCGCAGAAGTGGTCAATCTGGATCAGTTCCGCAAAAAGTAGAAACGCACGCGCATGCGACAGGGCCAGGAATTTGCCGAACACGCATGTGACTTGCTGACCGGCGTCGGGGCGCCCTTCGATCAGGGCACGCGGCTACGCCGGATGTTCGGCGGCCATGGCATTTTCTGCGACGGCGTCATGTTCGCTCTGATTGCCGACGAGGTCCTTTATCTGAAAGTCGATGAAGAGACCAAACCCGCTTTTCTCGACGCCGGCTGCGACCCCTTCACCTACAACAAGGCAGGGAAGTCGGTGGAATTGTATTACCTGACGGTGCCCGACGATGCGGCGGAAGATATCGCAGAGCTGCGCCCCTGGGCCCACATGGCGCTCGCGGCCGCGAATCGCACTCAAGCGAAGAAGAAACCGCGCAAATCCTGACGCAAAAGCGCGTTAAGCCTTTACCTATGGAATGCGGCGACGATAATGCGCGCCAAACCCGGAGGAAGTGATGACGAACAAGACCCGCACCGAAAGCGACACGATGGGCGAGGTGGCTGTCCCCGCCGACAAATACTGGGGCGCCCAGACCCAACGGAGCATCGAGAATTTTCCGATCGGCGACGACCGCATGCCGACCGCGCTGGTGCGCGCCCTGGGTATACAGAAGCAGGCAGCCGCCAAGGCCAATCTGGCGCTCGGACAGCTAGAGCCGGAGGTCGCCAACGCCGTGATCGAAGCCGCCCAGGAAGTTATCGACGGCAAGTACGATGACAACTTCCCGCTGGTCGTCTGGCAAACAGGTTCGGGCACCCAGTCGAACATGAACGCCAATGAGGTCATCGCCAACCGCGCCAACGAAATTCTCGGCGGCAAACCGGGGGACAAATCCCCGGTTCACCCGAACGACCATGTGAACCGCAGCCAGTCCTCAAACGACACCTTCCCCGCCGCGATGCATATCGCCGCGGCCATCGAATTTCAGGACCGGCTGATCCCGGGGCTTACGCATCTCAAAGACGCGCTCGAAGCCAAGGCGACGAAATTTGCGGACGTCATCAAGATCGGCCGCACGCACACTCAAGACGCGACTCCGCTAACGTTGGGACAGGAATTTTCAGGCTATGCGGCTCAGGTCGACGCGGTCATCGCCGGAATCGAACGCGCCACCCCCGACCTCCTTCAACTGGCGCAGGGCGGCACAGCGGTCGGCACGGGCCTGAACACACCAGTCGGTTTCGCCGAGCGCTTTGCCGAAGAAGTGGCCGGCATAACGGGCAAGCCGTTCGTTACGATGCCCAACAAGTTTGCCGGCCTCGCGGCCCATGATGCCATGGTCGCCGCATCCGGCGCCCTGAACGTCGGCGCGGCGGCGGCGATGAAGATCGCCAACGATATCCGGTTCCTCGGTTCGGGTCCGCGCAGCGGGATCGGTGAGCTGAGCCTGCCCGCGAACGAGCCCGGTTCGTCAATCATGCCCGGCAAGATCAACCCGACGCAGTGCGAGGCGTTGACGATGGTGTCGGCGGAAATCATGGGCAACCACGTCGCGGTCACGGTCGCGGGCAGCAATGGTCATTTCGAACTGAACGTGTTCAAGCCGGTCATTATTTTCAATGTGCTCCGCTCGGCACGTCTGCTCGAGGATGCGTGCCGCAGCTTCACGGATCGCTGTGTTGACGGGATCGAAGCGAATCATGACCGGATCGCCGAGTTGATGGCCCAATCGCTGATGCTCGTAACCGCACTCAATCCGCACATTGGGTACGATAATGCCGCGAAAGTCGCGAAAAAGGCGTTTTCCGATGGTAGTACCCTAAAAGAGGCCGCAATTGACTTAGGCCTGCTCACAGCGGAGCAGTATGATGAGTGGGTGAAACCAGAAAACATGATTAAGCCGACATGATCAGCAACGTTGTCGATACCCTGCCGCGCCAGTCAACGAACAAGAAACGTTCCGTCGTGGTCGCCGGGCACCGAACGAGCGTTTCCCTTGAGAATGTATTCTGGGAACATCTGCGCTCGATCGCCAAATCCCGGCGTATATCGGTGAACGATCTCGTGACCGAGATCGACCGGAACCGCGATGGCAGCCTGTCGAGCGCAATCCGGGTCTTTATCCTGAACGATCTTCGGAAATAGCGGCTTTTTCAGGCGTCTACGGCCCGGCACCTGACCCGGCTATCGACCGCGAATCAGGCCTTCCAGCAAGTTTCGAAACTGATCTTCCGGCTTCTTTGGCGCCGGCTCCTGCGTCGTGCTCCCACCCGTCGTCGGTGCCTGTTCCTGATTTCCACCCGGCAACAGCTTGCGCAGGATCGAACCGGCGGCCTTGCCGACGATGAACTGATTTATCTCGTTGACGTTCACCAGACGCGTGTTTGGTGCATCAAGCGGCCCCTTCTGCTCGACCACGACGCCTGCGAACTCCGAATGAGCGGGGAATCCGGCGCGTGCGCGAATATCAACCGTCCAGGCTGGTAGATTGGTGGTGCCGCTGAACGCCACCGCTGCACAATCCGCATTGATTTGCTGTTGCGGCAGGGTAGCGATGCCCTCGGCAAGATCAAATCTGCCGTCAAAGTTCGCGATTTTGGTTTGGCCGCCACGCCCGGATAACGCAAGCCCGAGGAACCCTTCGATCCCATTGAGCCGATCGAGCTGATCGCTGATCTGGCAGACATCTACTCCCTCGACCACGGCATCGGTAAACCGCATCGCGCCCTTGCCGGCGAGATTTGAAATCATCTCGAACTCGCTGCGGCCGCGCGATGCCACGTCCAGATCCGCACCCAATCGACCCGATGCGAGCGTCACGTCGGAGACCGGGAAGAGAAGGTCGACGACCGATATCACACCGCGCTCACCGCTGGCGCCCTCGCCGAGGAACTTCGCCGCGTCGGCATTCTCGACCCGCATCGCGTAGCGCATGGTCGGAATATCGCCCGCCGCCACCTGGCCGGTCATGTTGAATCCGCCCCCAAATGCCTTACCCGACAACTCGGAAAGATCCAGCACACCATCATCAAGCGTGATCGAGAGACGCGGCTCGTCGACACGAATATTGGTGTAGGTGATCGCCGGCGCGGAAAGCTTGATGTCCGCGTCGGCGGCACGCAGCGCGGACAATTCAATCGGCTCACGCGACCAGCGCTGGGCACGCCATTGGTCGAGGCCCCGGCAGCAGCGCCGCGGCGCCCATTCGAAGCCGTAGACGCCGCCCCCGCCGGTGTCGGCAGAAACCAGTCGACGACGATCTCACCCGTCTCGAGGCTCGCCACTACATTGGGGCGCGCGCCGCCCGTATCCACATTCGCGCTGCCCTTAAATCCAACCGGGCCCGCATTGCCCTCAAGGTTGTCCAACGTCATCGCATTGGCCGCGAGTGCCAGTTCCGTCTTCAGGGCAAAAGATCCGAGGTCGGCCTTCGACGGCTTGTAGCCGGGAGACAAGAGCCGCGTGAACGCCACCATGTCGGGATGAGCCGCATTGATCGCAAGATTGCCTTGCGGGCTGCCGGCCGCAAGATTGGTCAGCCTTCCGCGCGCACTGATTTCACCAGGTCCGACGCCAATCGACGCATCAATGTCACTCGCGGAAAGGTCGCCGCGCACGCTTGCACGTGCCGCAAGCGCACCGAACTTAGCCATTCCGCCAGTCTCTTCACCGCGCACCCGCGCTGCAAAATCCGCCGCATCGGGGTGATCAATATCTAACCTCACGTCATAGTTTGGCGGAATGGCCAGAATGCCGAGAGTGCCCGCCGCCCGCATTCTGGCGCCCATAGAATTGAGGGCCAGATCCACCGTCAGGTTCTGCACATCCCCCCTGAGCGTGCCATCGACCTTCGTGGCTCCCAGTCTCACCGGCACGTCGACACCCGTCAGGGCGAGCAGCCTGTCGCCATTGCGCGCGTCGATATTGATGGTCACATCCGCTTTCGGCGCACCGGCCAACCCGTCAACGCGCCCATTCACGGATGCATTAGCACCCGCAAGACTTTCCACCGACATGTCGCGCAACTCGAGGGTGCCGCCCTGCAATGTTGCATCGAGATTGATGCCGCTCAGACGCTGATCACGCAGGACCACTTCGCCGACTTTCAACTGGAGGATCGCATCAAAAGCATTGAGCCCAGCAAGCCCACCGGAGCCAGCGTCCCCTTGGGCAGCTTTGCCGCCGGACGCTGCGTTGGCGCTTGCTGCGTCCGCCGGCGAGCCGGCTGCACCCGCCGCTGTCGGAGCCGGCAGATATGCATCGACATTCAGCTTGTCGAGCGAAAGCCCGACGCCAAATCCAAGCCGCTCACGCACCGCGATCGCAACGCCGCCACGCATGCGCGAAACGTCGACGCTGACATCGATATCGGTGAGTGTTACATTCTCGGGTGTTGCATCGATCGACACCGATCCGGTCATCTTGCGCAGGCGATCCTGGGGCACGGATGCAACGTCAATCCCAGCCCATTGCAGAAACGCCCGGAAGTCATCTGCCGACAATTCCCCTTGGCCTTCGAACTTGGGCCCGGCCTCCGCCGCCGATACGAACCCGAGCAAAGATGCCTGCGCACCACCTGGAAATTGCGCTGTGGCTTGCGAAATCGTCACGCTGCCGTCGGCCAACTCGGTATTGAGCCGAGCCTGGCGGACGACCCCGCCGCGATAAACGATTGCGTCTATCTTCGTTTCAAGCGTCGCCGAAATGCCTTTCGGCAGTGTGAAAGCGGAACCCTTTGCAGCTTGGGTCGCGGCCGCTCCGTCTGTCGCTTCGCGACGTTTCGCCGGCGCGTCACCGCCCGAACCATCGCGCGAAGCTGTTGAGCCCGGTGTCGCGGCCAGGAGGCGATCCAGATCGAGCTGAGCCAGGTTGAGCACCAGTGTCGCCGACGGCGTATCACCCAGTGTTACATCAACTGCGCCCGTGGCCGAATCGTCACCCAACCGTACGGCCAGATCGTCGATTGAGATCGTCTCCTGGCTGACCGCGAGCGTCACGTCCATCTCCAGCGCCTTACCCTTGAGCGCGGCGGGTGCGGGCCCATCGGAAACCGCAGCGATGAGCGCCGACAAATCATCTGCACGCACTTCGATTTGGCCTGACAGTCGCGCCGCATCCGGCGCACCGGCGAGCGCTCCGGAATAGCTGATCTCGGCCCCACCCGCTGATATCTTCAGATTGACGGGCGTCGCACGGTCCGTCGCAAGTTCGCCGATCGCGGCATCGACACCGATCGAAATACCCCGCGCGCTGACCGCCCCTTCGGCGCGGAAAGGACCCTTGAGGGTGGCTGCGCCGAGCGAGACATTAATATCATCAACGCGTTCGACGCTATCGGGCGTGCGGAAGATGAGTGTGCCGCCTTCTACCACCACATTATCCAGCCGCACGGCAGGCGTTGGTGACCCGTCCGTGCCGGAGTATGACGCGGCAACGCTGTTGCCGCCAGAAGCGGCGAGCGACGCGCCGGGTGGAGGCTCAAACGTCCAGTTATTCGAGCCGTTCTCGTAGGTCTCGAGCAGAATAGCGGGTTCGGAAAGCACGACCCGGCTCACTTGAATGTTTCCTGTAACCAGCGGAAACAGCGCAACCTCGACAGCCGCCGCCTTTAACTGAATCATATCGGGCGCGCTGCCGCCCACGGCGTTCGACAACCGCACGTCCTTGGCCGAGACACCCGGTGCGGGGAGTATGCGGAACTTCAGTGAACCGTCGATCGAAAGGTCACGGCCGGTGGCCTTTGCAACCTCCCGTGCGATATCCGCCTTTACGGAATCAGCCGGGATAAGGAGCGGACCGGCAAAGGCAAGAGCAACAACAACGACGGCTGGAACAGCAAGGCCGATGAGTAATTTTCGCATGAGACGGCGTCTCCAAAAGTGTCCGGTGCGCCTGCACGTTCAGCGAGCCAGAATGGTTTCTGGCCCGGTTCGCGCCATGGTCGAAAGCTAGAATATCAACCATTTGGACGCAAACCGAACCACCCGAGATATGCACATGATTTGGCTGGCGAAGATGCGACGGTGCGCACAGTTGGGTTCGCCGCTGATTTCATGGCAGCTTGTCATCATGAAGCGCCTTCATCGCAAGATCAGAATCGGAATTATCGCCGCCTGCACCGTTGCCGCAGTGCCTGTCATGGGACAGCAAAACCAGCCCGAGGATTCAACGGGCCGGAGCGTGAACAAACTCGTGACGGCCAAGCGTCACATGGTTGCCGCCGCCCACCCCGACGCCGTCGCGGCGGGGCTGGAGATGCTGCGACGCGGCGGAAGTGCAGCCGACGCGGCGATCGCCGTGCAGCTCGTCCTCAGTCTCGTGGAGCCCCAAAGCTCCGGCATCGGCGGGGGGGCTTTCCTGCTTTTCCATGATTCCACGAAGAACCGGACCGTGGCATTCGACGGCCGTGAAACGGCGCCCATCGCGGCAACCCCGGACCTGTTTTTGACCGAAGACGGCACACCCATGAACTTCGGCGCGGCCGTCGTCGGCGGGCGGTCCGTCGGCACGCCGGGAACCGTCGCATTGCTGGCCCGGCTGTTTCAGGAACACGGGAAATTGACCTGGCCGGAGCTGTTTGCACCAGCAATTCGTCTCGCCCGGGAAGGGTTCATCGTCGGCCCAAGGCTCGCGAAAATGCTCGCCAGTGATCGTGGACAGCGACTTCGGACCTACGCCGCCGCACGAGACTATTTCTTTCCCGGCGGCGAGCCTCTGCGCGCCGGTGCGCGCAGGACCAACCTGCAATTCGCCGAAACCCTGATCGCGATCGCAGAACGCGGCCCGGCGGCCTTCTATTCGGGCGCAATCGCCGAAGACATCGTCGCCGCAGTCCGCAATGCGACCGGCAACCCCGGGAGCCTCTCACTGGCTGATCTCGCATCCTACGACATTGTCCGCCGAGACCCGGTTTGCCATGGTTACCGCAGTTACCGGGTGTGCGGCATGGGGCCGCCGAGTTCCGGCGGCCTGACGGTGGGTCAGACCCTGGGCATGCTAAGCGCTTTCGACCTGCGCGCCATGACACCCGATGACCCCCAAAGCTGGCATCTTCTGGCCGAAGCCTCGAAACTCGCATTCGCCGATCGCAACCAGTACATCGCCGATAGCGATTTCATCTCCGTCCCCGAAGCGGGGCTGCTGGATCCTGATTATGTTCTGAAACGCGCCACCTTGATCCGCCCGGAGACAGCCATCCTGCCGCCGGTTGTCCACGGCCTCCCGCCTGGCACACCCAAACCGATACACGCGCCGGACAAGCAGCGCGGACGGCCGGGCACCAGCCACATCTCGATCGTTGACGACGCCGGCAACGCCGTGTCGATGACGACCACGATCGAGGGCGCATTCGGCTCCCAGCTGATGGTTCGGGGGTTCCTGCTCAACAATGAACTCACGGACTTCTCCTTTGTCCCCATCCGCGACGGAAAATCTGTGGCCAATCGTGTCGAGCCACGCAAACGCCCGCGCAGCTCTATGGCCCCGACGCTCGTCTTCAACGCCGACGGCTCGCTCCGCCTGATCGTTGGATCTCCCGGGGGCAGCCGCATCATCGGTTATGTCGCCAAGACCCTGGTCGCGGCACTGGACTGGGATATGGACATCCAGGCGGCCATCGATTTGGGCCATGTGGTTAACCGCAATGGTGCCACCGACGTCGAGGCCGGGACCGAGGCGGCGGCACTGGCGCCCATGCTCAAGACGCTGGGACACACGGTGCGGGTGCGCGACCTGAACAGCGGTCTGCACGGGATCGAGATCGTCGACGGAATGCTGCGCGGCGGCGCCGATCCGCGGCGTGAGGGTATCGCGCGTGGCGATTAGCTGCGGTCGGCACCAACCCGGGTCAGGAACGCCGCACAGACGAATGCCAGCACCGATGCGGTCAGCATTATCACGGCCACCGCAAAGTCGCGGTCGAGCCATGCGCGCATGGCCGCGATATGGCCGCGCTCTCTGTCGTTGGCCTTGTCCGCCAGCGCTTCTGCGACCTCGACACTCTCGCGCAGGAAAGGTTCGGCCGCCTTCTCCGCCGCGACGGCCATCATGCCGCCGCGCAGGCAGTGACCCATGATGAATTCAGGATCCTCGGCCAATGCGGTCTCGATTTCCTCAAGGGGGTCGAGAAAATAGCCATTCAAAAGCGTGAGTGCGGTCTCGCGCCGAGCCAGTGAGTCCTGATTACCGGTTGAGACCGGCACATCACGACAATCCATTAACGTTATCGCGCCCTCCTCGGGTTCAGCACGCGTTACTCAGCGGCAACGGGTTCGGCTGCCCCGTATCCACCGCCGCCCGGTGTTTCGATCACGAACACATCCCCGGGGCCGGCCTGCGTTCGATCGGTCCCGGACATTTCCACCAGCGAGCCATCGACGCGTTCCAGCCAGTTTCGGCCCACGGCACCATCGCCACCACCCGCCAGACCATAGGGCGGGATCTCGCGGTGATTGGCTAGGATCATGACATCCATGTTTTCGAGGAACCGCACGCGTCGCCGCGCACCATTGCCGCCGTGGTGGGCACCCAAGCCACCCGACCCCTCGCGAACCTCAAAGCTCTCCAGCAACACCGGAAAGCGCCATTCGAGAATTTCCGGATCGGTCAGGCGCGAATTGGTCATGTGGGTGTGTACGGCCGACGTGCCATCGAAATCCGGGCCCGCCCCCGAGCCGCCACAGATTGTCTCGTAATACTGATGGGAGGCGTTGCCGAAGGTGAAATTGTTCATGGTTCCCTGGGCTGCCGCCATCACGCCAAGCGCGCCATAGAGGCTGTCGGTCAGCGCCTGGCTGGTCTCGACATTGCCCGCGACCACGGCCGCCGGGTATTCGGGTGCCAGCATGGATCGTTGCGGGATCACGATCTCGATCGGCTTGAGGCAGCCCTCGTTCATCGGGATTTCATCGTCGACCAGGGTGCGGAAAACATAGAGCACCGCCGCCCGTGCGATCGCCGTCGGCGCGTTGAAGTTGCTGTCGAGCTGAGCGCTGGTGCCGGTGAAGTCGACCTTCGCGCTGCGCGTCGCCCGATCGATCGAGATCGCGACACAGATTTCCGCACCGTTGTCCAGCGGGTAGGTGAATTCCCCGTCGCGCAGGACGTCGAGCACCCGGCGCACGGATTCCTCGGCATTGTCCTGTACATGGCCCATATAGGCGTGGACCGTGTCCAGACCGAACTGTTCGACCATCCGGCGCAATTCCGACACGCCCTTTTCGTTGGCCGCGATCTGGGCCTTGAGATCGGCGACATTTTGATCCGGGTTGCGCGCCGGATGCGCACCCGAGCCGAGCAGGTCGCGGATCGCGTCCTCACGGAACGCACCCGCGTCGACCGCCTTGAAGTTGTCGATCAGCACGCCCTCATCGTCGATGGTGCGCGAGTCCGGCGGCATAGAGCCGGGCGATATACCGCCAATGTCGGCGTGATGGCCACGGCTGCCGACGTAGAAAAGAATTTCACGACCCGCGTCATCGAACACGGGCGTGATGACCGTCAGGTCGGGCAAGTGGGTGCCGCCGTTGTATGGCGCGTTGAGCATGTACACATCGCCGGGCGCCATCCGCGACGCGTTCTCCCAGATCACCACGCGGATACTTTCCGACATAGAGCCAAGATGCACCGGCATATGGGGCGCGTTGGCAACCAGATTCCCGTCGGGTGCGAAGATCGCACAGGAGAAGTCCAGCCGCTCCTTGATGTTGACCGAGTAGGCGGTGTTCTGGAGTGTCACGCCCATCTGCTCGGCGATCGACATGTAGAGATTGTTGAAGACTTCGAGCATCACCGGATCGACATCCGTGCCGATTGCGGCGGCGCGTTCCGCGGCCACCACGCGTTCGATCACCAGATCGCCGCGCGCGGTCATCGCCGCGCGCCAGCCCGGTTCGATGATCGTGGTCGCCACGGCTTCGCTGACGATCGCGGGGCCATCGATCGCAACACCGGGCGCCAGCGCCTCACGCTCATAGACCGGGGTCGTGTAAGCGGCACCCTCCATGTGGGCAGCAACCTGATCGACCGGTGCCGCATCCCCCGCCACATCCGGCGCCAGGCCCGCTTCGGCGTTCTGGTCCGATGCACCGATCGCCTCGACGGCCGCGGTCTCCACGATCAGCGCCTTTTCGGGCATCGTGAAGCCGTAGCGCTGGCGATACATCTCGGTAAAGCTGTCCGCCATCTCGGCCGCACCTGAAAAATCGACCTCAAGCGGTGTGTCCGTTCCTTCGTAGCGAAGGTGCAGTCGTCGGCGGACCGAAATGTGCGCATCATCGACACCCTGACCCGAGACCTCATCCCGGGCCGCACCGGCGAGTTGTTCGAGGATCGTAGCGACCCTCTCATCGACCGCATCACCGAGCGGCGCTTCGACGGATTGCTCGCGTAGCGCCCGGATATCGGCCAGCCCCATGCCATAGGCCGACAGAACACCGGCGAACGGGTGCAGCAACACGCGGGTCATGCCGAGCGCATCGGCCACCAGGCAGGCATGCTGACCGGCCGCGCCGCCAAAAGCGCAAAGCGTGTATTGCGTCACGTCATAGCCACGTTCGACGGAGATTTTCTTTATCGCATTGGCCATGTTCTCGACCGCGATCTTCAAGAATCCCTCCGCAACCTCGACAGGGCTGCGGGTATCGCCGGTCGCCGCGCGGATATCTTCCGTCAGCGCCTCGAACTTTGCGCGCACCGCATCGGCGTCCAGCGGCGAGTCCTGGCCGGGCCCGAAGACCGACGGGAAATGTTCAGCCTGCAATTTGCCCAACATCACGTTGCAGTCCGTGACCGTTAGCGGCCCGCCCTTGCCGTAGCTCGCAGGGCCCGGGTCGGCGCCCGCACTTTCCGGGCCGACGCGGTAACGCGCGCCGTCGAACGAGCAGATTGACCCGCCGCCGGCCGCGACCGTGTGAATTTGCATCATTGGCGCGCGCATTCTCACACCAGCCACCAGGGTCTCGAAGGCGCGCTCGAGCTCGCCGTAGTAATGGGTCACATCAGTCGAGGTACCGCCCATGTCGAAGCCGATCACCCGGTCGAACCCGGCCGCCTCGCTCACCTGCACCGCGCCGACGACACCGCCGGCGGGGCCGGACAGGATCGCGTCCTTGCCCTGGAACATATGCGCGTCCGTCAGGCCGCCGTTCGACTGCATAAACATCAGGTTCACATCGCCCAATTCGTCGGCGACCCGGTCCACATACCGGCGCAGGATCGGCGACAGGTAGGCATCCACCACCGTGGTATCGCCGCGGCCGACCAGCTTGATCAACGGGCTGGTCTCGTGGCTAACGGAGATCTGGGTGAAACCGATCTCGCGCGCTATCTCGGCGCAGGCGCGCTCATGATCAGGCACCCGATAGCCGTGCATAAACGCAATCGCCACGGCGCGGATGCCATCGTCATAGGCCGCCTGCAGTCCCGCGCGCGCACCCGCCGCATCGAACGGCGTCACAACCTCATCCCTGGCATTCACCCGCTCGTCGATCTCGACGACCGTTTCGTACAATTGCTCGGGGAGAATAATTTGCCGGTCAAATAATCGCGGGCGAGCCTGGTAGCCGATCCGCAAGGCATCGCGGAACCCGCGTGTAATCGCCAGCACAGTGCGATCACCCTTGCGCTCCAGTAGCGCGTTGGTGGCGACGGTGGTACCCATCTTCACCGCCCCGATCAGGCCAGCAGGAATCGCCCCACCAGCGGCCAGCCCGAGCAGGTCGCGAATGCCTTGCACCGCAGCATCAGCATAGTGCTCGGGATTCTCCGACAGCAGTTTGTGCGTGCGCAACGATCCGTCGGGCACGCGCCCGACGATGTCGGTAAACGTGCCGCCCCGGTCGATCCAGAAATGCCAGCGTTCGGCTGCGCGTATGGGTTCGTCACCCGTCATGAACTATCCCCGATATTTGGCGGCAGACTGGTTCGTCACACAGCGAAAGTCAAAGGTCCGAAGCCCCATCGGAAAAACCAGCAGACATCGCATGCCCGCTGGCCTTTCCGTTTGCGCAATAAAGCGGAGACCCGTTCAACGGGCTACGGGAATCACACAGCAGATCAGGGATATTTTTGCCTGGATTTCGCGCACGCAAGTGTGTCGCCATCCGCATCGCGCGCACGAGCACTCCACTCATAGGTATGCTGTCCGCTGGGCGGGCACGGGCTCTGATACTTGAACGCACCGGGCTGAATAACATTGTCACCCGTATAGTCAGCCGTGCCGCCGCCGTGATTGAAACCGGGCGCGTCACGGTCGGTCAGCGAGAACCGAATTTCCTTGGTTCCCTCCGGCACATTGCTCAACTCGAATATCGGGTTCTCAACCCGGTTGGGAAAGCCCGTCGTACATCGAGGAATATCCCCCAATTGAATGTGAACGAAAAATCCTAAGCGTGTACGTTCGCGGAAAACACCGACGACCCGGCGACCGCCAAAGCACCTAGAATTAACCCAGACCTCATGTGCCAACCCTTCCCATTATTGGTGGTACTTTGCACGGATACATAAATTGCCACCCAAGGGGTCCCAAATGTCACTTGCGGAAGCGAAACCGGCATTTCTCCTCACGGAATTTTGGGTTAAACGTCTCCCATGAGCATTTGGGGCAAGGTACTGGGTGGCGCGGCAGGTTTTGCGCTGGGCGGACCGCTGGGCGCGCTGCTCGGCGGCGTGGCCGGGCATATCTACGATTCCCATCGCAGCAGCGGTGCGGCCGAGGTCACCGGCGGGGACCCGACCAAACAGGTCGGTTTCACCATCGCCGTGATCGCGCTGGGTGCGAAACTCGCCAAGGCCGACGGCGTGGTAACGCCTGACGAGATCAGGGCCTTCCGCCGGGTCTTCAAGGTGGCACCCGAAGAAACCCAGAACGTCGCCAAAGTCTTCAACATGGCCCGCAAGTCGACCGACGGCTACGAGCTCTACGCCAAACAGGTTGCCGGCATGTTCCGGGAAAACCCGGCGGTGCTCGAGGAACTGGTGAACTGCCTGTTCTTGATCGCCAAGGCGGACAACGAGGTCCATGACGAGGAACTGAACTATCTACGCAACGTGTCGGCAATATTCGGGTTCACCGACACCGACTTCGCGCGCATCCGCGAAGAGAATATGGGCCCCGATGCAGCCGACCCCTACACCATCCTCGGCGTCGGACACGATACCGACGACGACACCATCAAGTCCGCCTATCGCAAGCTGGTGCGCGAGAACCACCCCGATACGCTGATCGCTCAGGGGATGCCCGAGGAATTCGTTGAGGTCGCAAACGAGAAGCTGGCGACGATCAACGCCGCCTACGACAAGATTTGCGCCGCGCGCGGGATCAAGTAACCCCGCCTTTCCGCCATGGCCGCCGACCCCCCTGTCCTCACCCTGAAGAATGCCGCCGTCGGCTTCGGTGGCACGCCCTTGTTTACCGGCGCGGAACTGTCGGTCACGCCGGGGATGCGGGCCTGCCTGGTCGGACGCAACGGCACCGGCAAATCCACAATCCTGAAACTCCTCGCCGGGCTACTCGAACCCGATGACGGCGACCTCTACGTCCAGCCCGGGCTAACCGTCGGCTACCTGCCCCAGGATATCCCCCTGCCCGACGACATGCTCATCGCGGACTTCGTCGCCTGCATGGGTACCGAGCTGGGCATGAAACCGGAGATCGCGCCACGCCACGCCGTCGATGCTGCCCTCTCGCGGGTCGATATCGATGGCACGCGAAACGTCAACAGCCTGTCGGGTGGCGAGTCACGCCGGGTGGCCATCGCCGGTGCGCTCCTGGGTGATCCGGACGTACTGCTGCTGGACGAGCCGACCAACCATCTCGACCTGCCGACCATTGAATGGCTGGAACGCGAGCTGGTCGACCGCCGAAAGACGTTGATCACGATCAGCCATGACCGGGCGTTCCTCGAAACCATCACGACGGACACTTTCTGGCTACACAAGGTCGCCCTGCGTCACAACAGCGAGGGGTACGGCAAGTTCGAGGCCTGGACCGAGCAGGTCGCCGATGCCGAGGTGCGCGCAGCACAGAAACTCGACCAGAAGCTCAAGGCGGAAGCTCGTTGGCTCGAGCGCGGCGTGACCGCAAGGCGCAGACGCAACCAGGGCCGCCTCACCCGCCTCTACGAGATGCGTGCCCAGCGAAAGGCGCTACTTACCGGCCAGGACCTCGTCCAGCTCGAGGCCGAGGCGGGTCCCATCAGCAGCCGCCTGGTCGTCGAATGCGAGAACCTTTGCAAGTCCTTCGGCGACGACGTGATCATCGACAAATTTTCGACCCGTATATTACGTGGCGACCGGGTTGGACTGGTCGGCCCCAACGGTGCAGGCAAGACGACATTGCTGAAGCTCCTGATCGGCGAACTGGAGAAAGATTCCGGCCGCCTGCGCCGCGCCAAGAACACCGCGCTCGCCTTCTTCGACCAGACCCGCGAACAGCTCGATCCCAACGACACGCTTTGGCAGACGCTCGCACCACAGGGCGGAGATTCGATCAACGTGCGCGGCGCCCAGCGCCACGTGGTGGCCTATCTGCGCGACTTCCTGTTCGATGAAAAGCAGGCCCGCGCGCCGGTCGCCACACTGTCGGGCGGCGAGCGCAATCGTCTGCTGCTCGCCAAGATCCTCGCCCAGACCTCTAACCTGCTCGTGCTCGATGAGCCCACAAACGATCTCGATGCCGACACGCTGGACGTGCTGCTGGACATGCTCGACAGCTATGAGGGGACTGTCCTTCTCGTCAGCCATGACCGGGATTTCCTCGACCGGGTGGTCAATTCGACCATCGCCGTCGAGGGCGGTGGCCAGGTGGTGGAGTATCCCGGCGGCTATTCGGACTATCTGCGCCAGCGCAAGCAAGGCGCGAAGCCGGCCGCCAAGGCTGCGAAAAAACCGGCCGCCGATAAACCCGCACGCAAGACAGCAAACACGCCGAAGAAGATGACGTTTAAGGAAGAGCATGAACTCGGCATGCTGCCGGACCGGATCAAGGCGCTGGAAAACGCCAAGGTCGAACTCGAGAAAGCGCTCTCCGATCCCGATCTGTTTGCCCGCGACGCTGCGACCTACGAGACGACCGCGCAGAAGCTGGCCGAAGTGGAAGCCGCCATCGCGTCGGCCGAAGATCGCTGGCTCGATCTTGAGGCGCGGCGCGAGAGCCTGGAGGCCGCGCGATGATCACAGAGTTCAAATCGCCCAACTGCGGTGCGCGAAAACCTGAACAGGACCACACGCCGGAGATCGACACACTAGTGATCCACTATACCGGTATGATGCCCACCGAGCGCGCGCGCGACTGGCTATGCGACCCGGTATCACAGGTGAGCGCGCATTACCTACTCGACGAAGACGGCACGAGCTGGCGCCTCGTGGACGAAGAGGCCCGCGCCTGGCACGCCGGGGTGGGGTGCTGGCGCGGCTGGCACGACATCAACTCCCGTTCGATCGGCATCGAGTTGTCGAACCCCGGTCACGACTATGGCTACCGGGACTTCCCCGACGAACAGATCGCGGCGTTGATCGAATTGTCACGGGGCATTCTCGCCCGGCATCCGATCCCGGCCCACAATGTGGTCGCACACTCCGATATCGCGCCGGACCGCAAAATCGACCCCGGCGAACGCTTCCCATGGGCGCAGCTCGCTGCAGCAGGCATCGGTCTGTGGCCGGATTCAAATGCTCCGGTGAACACCGCGACCCCCATGCAAGACGCTCCGATCATTATGTTGTCGGAAATCGGATACGACACCGAAAACTACGCGGAAGAGGCGGTTATTTTGGCATTTCAGCGGCGTTTTCGCCCGTCACTCTTTGACGGCGTGCTCGACGAAGAGACCAGACAGCGTATCGACCAGGTGCATAGTCTGGTTGCAGCCTCGGCCGGTTCGGCCTAAGGAAAACGCTCGTCAGGCGGTCGGATGGCCACGCATGGGCAATGGGGAAACCCGTCCATGTGAGGAAAGTCCGGGCTCCACGGAAGTACGGTGCCGGTTAACGGCCGGCGGGGGCGACCCTAGGGAAAGTGCCACAGAAAGCAAACCGCCTGCCTTCGGACAGGTAAGGGTGAAAGGGTGCGGTAAGAGCGCACCGCACCCCCGGCGACGGGGGTGGCAGGGCAAACCCCACCGGGAGCAAGACCGAATAGGGGCTGCATATGGCGCACTTCCGTGCCGCAGCCCGGGTAGGTCGCGCGAGGCGTTCGGCAACGAGCGTCCCAGATGAATGGCCATCTCCCGTGAAAACGGGGACAGAACCCGGCTTACAGGCCGCCTGACGATAATTTCCCCAAGAAAAGAACATTCCAAGAACAATGTTCTGCCGCTTTATGCGTCGATCCTTCTTATGTGGGTTCGCGAATGTCCTCTGATGGCCAAATGATGATTACTTGGGCGCGCAAATCGATGACATCCAGCACTCTGATTTTTCGTCATTTTTACTGGTTTTGGCGTTGACGACCCAATTTATCCCATGATATCCCAAATAATCCCATTTTGGTGCGTATGCCAGGGCAACGGGGAGACAAGGAACTGCCGAACGTTTTTCGGCAGTGGGCGGAAGCGATGGCGATGTTTTTGTCGACCACTACCAACAAGGTCGACCGCAAGGGACGGGTGTCCGTTCCTGCGGCGTTTCGTGCTGTCCTGTCCGGGCAGGCGTTCCACGGCATTGTTGCGTTCCCGTCTTTTAAACATCCCGCCGTCCAGTGCGGCGGCATGGACTGGATGGAGAAGCTCGGTGCTGGCGTCGACGCCTACGACATGTTCTCCGATGAACACGACACGCTGACGGCCGCGCTCTTTGCCAATGCCCAGCAACTGGCCTTTGACGGCGAAGGACGGGTCATGTTGCCCGAACCCCTGATCGCCCATGCGGGCCTTTCCGAACAGGCAGCGTTCGTTGGCCGTGGCCCGTTGTTCGAAATCTGGAATCCAGACGCGTTTGCCACCTATCAGACCGACGCTGTCCGTCAGGCCGCCGAAAAAGGCCTGACCCTACGGCCCGGCAGTCCACCCGGGTCCGACGGGGGCCAACCGTGACGGCGGCGCGCACATCGCGTCATATCAACACATCCGGAGTCCCCGTGACTCCCGGGCACAGCCCCGTACTCCTGGAAGAAGTCCTGACCGCGCTCGAACCGCGTGACGGCGGCATCTATGTCGACGGCACCCTCGGCGGCGGCGGCTACACCCGCAAAATTCTGGAAGCCGCGGACTGCACGGTCTGGGGGATCGACCGAGACCCCGACGCGATTGCGCGCAACGCAGATCTAGCCGCCCAATACACCGGGCGCCTGCATCTCCTAGCCGGGCGCTTCGGCGACATGGACGTGCTGCTGCGCGAAAACGGCGTCGAGGCTGTCGACGGCGTCGCGCTCGACCTTGGCGTATCTTCGCCTCAAATAGACACGCCCGAACGCGGCTTCTCATTCGCCAGCGACGGTCCGCTCGACATGCGCATGGAGCGCGTGGGTGAATCTGCTGCTGATGTGGTCAACAACGCCGACGAGGCCGACCTCGCACATATCGTGCGAAAGCTGGGCGAAGAGCGTCATGCACGACGGGTCGCACGCGCCATCGTCAAAGCCCGCGGGCAGAGCTCGATCGAAACAACCACTCAACTCGCGGACATCGTGCGCGCGGTCATTCCCAAATCGCGTACATCCCATATCGACCCGGCAACGCGCACGTTCCAGGCGCTACGTATTCACGTAAACGACGAACTGGATGAGCTGGACCGCGGCCTGATCGCCGCAGAGCATCTTCTCCGACCGGGCGGCCGGCTGGCCGTCGTTTCGTTCCATTCCCTAGAAGACCGTCCGGTCAAGGCATTCCTGCGTGCACGCAGCGGTGCCGAGGGGCGCGGTTCGCGCCACCTGCCCGACCAGCCCGACCGGCGCGCACCCGCCTGGCGTCTTGTTTCTCGTCGCGCCATTCGTCCCGGCGATGCTGAGGTCGCGCGCAATCCCCGCGCGCGCTCGGCGCGGATGCGGGTCGCAGAACGTACCGCGGAGCCCTTCTGGGGTTCGGCCGCAGAGGGGGGTGCCGGATGATTCGCCCAACATCCTTCATCCTTATGGTGCTCGCCGCTGCGGCCGGCGGTGCGTTGTTCCAGGTGGCCTTCGAGGTGTCCGAACTGGACGATGAACTCGCACAGCTCAATCGCGACATACGCAACGACCGCGATGCGATCCACGTGCTGCGTGCCGAATGGAGTTTCCTCAATCAGCCCGAACGGCTCGAAGAGCTGACCCGTCGCCATCTCGATCTTCTGCCTGTCACCGGCGGACAAATTGCCGGCACGGGCGCCGTGCCCGTGCTGCCGCAAGCCGAACTACCGACGACAGGATCGAACATCGCCGGCGTCGTCACGCCTGCGGCCATCCCGGCTGCTGCCCCTCGGGCCAAACCGGCCGCCCCTGCCCCACAAGCACCCGTGACACGTGCCGCCGATAAACCCAATCGCGCCGACTTGGGTCGCTCTCTCGACGACGTGTTGCGCGAGGTGATGACCACGCCGGCCGCAGCGCCAGGAGTTGTTCAGCGATGACCAACCGGATCGCCCTCGAGAGCACCAAGAAACAGGCGATCGAAACCGCCCAGACACGCCTCCTGGTGGGCGGATCGCTGATGGCGGCGGCCTTTTTTGTCGTCGGCGTGCGCATGTTCGATCTCGCGGTGTTCAATGAAACCGAGGATCTGCGCCGTGCCGCGTCGCGCGAAATCGCACGCCCGACCACCATGGCGCGCGCCGATATCGTGGACCGTAACGGCGTCCTGCTGGCCACCAGCCTGAAGACGGCGTCGCTTTTTGCAGATCCGCGCAAGATCCCGGACCCGGCAGATGCGGCGCACCGGTTGGTCGAAATTCTCCCCGATTTGAGCGAGGAGGTCGTCGCCGCGCGGCTCGGTTCGGGAAAAAGCTTCGTCTGGTTACGACGCAACCTGACGCCGCGCCAGCAGTTTGAGGCCAACCGGCTTGGAATTCCCGGCCTCGAATTCGAAAAAGAAGAACGCCGGGTCTATCCCCATGGGCGCTTGGCCGGTCACATCGTCGGTTTCACCAACGTCGACAATGTCGGACTGTCGGGCATTGAGAAGAGCATGGACGCCGCAATCGCCGGCAAGAATCCGCCGCTGCGGTTGTCCATCGATATTCGCGTTCAGCAGATTCTGCGCCAGGAACTGGCCAGCCAGATCGAAAAGTTCAAGGCGATCGGCGGCGGAGGTATTGTCCTCGACGTCGATAGCGGCGAGGTCATGGCGATGGTTTCGCTACCTGATTTCGACCCTAATGCCGCCGGTCAGGCCGCAGACGACACTCGCTTCAACCGCATGACACTGGGTGTCTACGAGCTCGGCTCCGTGTTCAAGATATTCAACCACGCAATCGCGCTCGAAACCGGCGTTGCATCCTTTGCCAGCAGCTACGACGCAACAAAACCGATCCGCATCTCCCGTTTCACGATCTCAGACTTCCACCCCGAAAAGCGCTGGCTGACGGTGCCGGAGATTTTCCAGCATTCATCGAACATAGGGTCCGCCAAGATGGCGCTGGATATCGGTGCGGAGGATCAGCGCAAGTATCTCGGCCATCTGGGCCTGCTGCGCCGCACCAGCGTCGAGCTGCCCGAGCAGGCAACGCCGATGTATCCGTCGCGGTGGCGCGAGGTCAACACGATGACGATCTCCTTCGGCCACGGAATTGCAGTCAGCCCGCTACACTTGGCGAGTGCGGTCGCGGCCACGGTAAACGGTGGCATTCTCCGGCCCGCGACCCTGGTCAGTCACGACGCGAAATCCGCGGATGGTGTCCAGGTGTTCTCCGCCGAGACCTCCGACCGGATGCGCCGCTTGCTTCGCCTCGTTGTCGAGACCGGCACCGGTCGCAACGCCGACGCCAAGGGATACCTGGTCGGCGGCAAGACCGGCACTGCCGAGAAGCAGGTCAACGGCAGCTACAAGCGCAACGCGCTGATTTCGTCTTTTGTCGGCGTCTATCCGGTGACCGCACCGCGTTTCGTCGTCTTTGCCATGCTGGATGAACCGAAAGGCATAAAGGAAAGCTACGGCTATGCCACCGGCGGCTGGACGGCCGCGCCTGTCGTGAAAGGCGTCGTCGCCCGCATGGCACCATTATTCGGCATCGCGCCCCTGGACGAGTCCGCGCCGGACATCCGGCACGCCATCAACATCAACGCACAACCGGCAATCGGGAATCGTTCCGATGCGGTTAATTGAGCTGGCGGTCGATATGGTGATGGTTGATCCGCGGATGCACGACACCGAGATTTCGGGCCTCACGGCGGACAGCCGCGAGGTGCAACCGGGATACCTCTTTGCAGCATTGCCCAGCGCGTCAGTCAATTCCGGCACCGACGGACGGGACTTCATCGACGACGCGGTCGCGCGTGGTGCGGTCGCGATCCTCGCGCCCGACGGCACACGTATCGACGGCCGGTCTACCGACACACCCTGTTTGATCACCGACGAAAACCCCCGTTGGCGACTGTCCCAGTTCGCCGCGCGGTTCTATAAGCACCAGCCGCGTCACATCGTCGGCGTCACCGGGACCAACGGCAAATCCTCCGTCACCGGTTTTGCTCGGCAGATCTGGACACTGTTGGGCCATCAGTCGGGCGCCATCGGAACCCTGGGCGTCGATGCCGACGGCTTCGATGCGGGACCGAGCCTCACCACGCCCGATCCGGTCAACCTGCACGCCACGCTCGCCAAGATGGCAGTATCGGGGATCGATCATCTGGCGTTGGAAGCTTCCTCGCACGGGCTCGATCAATTCCGTCTCGACGGGGTGAATTTCTCCGCCGCCGCCTTCACCAATCTCAGCCGCGATCATCTGGATTATCACGGCACGGAAGAGGCGTATCTGGACGCGAAAATGCGTCTTTTCCGCCACCTGCTGCCCGTCGATGGCGCAGCAGTGCTGAATGCGGATTCGTATCACTTCGACACGGTCGCTGAAATCTGCCGCACAATCGGCCACAAGGTGCGCAGCTACGGCGTACAGACCAGCGATATTCACATTGCCGACGTGTCGGCTCTGCCCGACGGGCTGCGTCTTTGTGTCACCGTGAAGGACCAGAGCCTTGAGACTCGCCTGAATCTGATCGGCGGGTTCCAGGCCTACAACGTCCTTGCCGCGCTCGGCCTCGTCGCCGAGACTGGCGGCGACCTGACGGAGGCCTTCTCGACCCTTGCCCACATCACGGGCGTACACGGCCGCATGCAGCGGATCGGCGCCCTCGAGAACGGCGCCCAGGTCTATATCGACTACGCCCACACACCAGACGCGTTGCAAACCGCACTCGACGCGATCCGACCCCATGTCGGCGGCCAGCTGCACGTGATTTTCGGCGCCGGCGGCGACCGCGATCCGGGCAAACGACCGATGATGGGCGAAATCGCCACCCGACACGCGGACCGCGCGATCGTGACCGACGACAATCCGCGTCGCGAAGACGCAGAGACCATCCGCCGACAGATACTGACAGGTTGCACAGGTGCCGCCGAAATCGGCGACCGCGCAGCCGCCATCAAGGCCGGTATTTCCGACCTGCAGGCCGGAGACATTCTTGTGATCGCCGGCAAGGGCCATGAACAGGGCCAGATTATCGGCACCGAAACGCTGCCCTTCGACGACGCAAGTATCGCCTCTGACATCCTGAGCGAGATGGGCGGGGAGGTCGTCACATGACGTCCGCCGCGCCAATCTGGACCCGGGACGAAGTCCTGGCCGCCACCCAGGGCCAGGCCGGCGATTCCGCCGACGACTGGGCCGCCACAGGTGTGTCGATCGACAGCCGCACCTGTCGTCCGGGAGATCTGTTTGTTGCCATTACCGGGGAGAATTTCGACGGACATGACTTCCTCGCCGATGCGTTCACAGCGGGCGCTACCGCGGCCATTACCAGCCGAGATGCGCACACCGAATCGGGCGATTCCTGCGTCATACGTGTGGACGACGGCCTTCATGCGCTGGCAAATCTTGGCCGTGCAGCGCGCGACCGCACCGAAGCCCCGATCGTCGCCATCACGGGTTCCGTCGGCAAGACCGGCACCAACGAAGCCATGGCCCTAGCCCTCGGTTCGCTCGGCCCCACCCATGCCACGACGGGCAACCTGAACAATCATATCGGCGTACCGCTGACCCTCGCACGCATGCCGCGCGAAGCAGAATTCGCGGTGATCGAGCTGGGCATGAACCATGCGGGCGAGATCTCCGAACTGTCCAAGCTGGCGCGACCCAACGTCGGCGTGATCACGACGATCGCGGCCGTGCATCTGGAATTCTTCGATCATGTGGCGGAAATCGCAGACGCCAAGGCCGAACTCTTCGACGGCATGAGCCAGGGCGGCGTCGCCATCCTCAACCGCGACAATGTCTATTTCGCCATCCTGGCTGCCCGCGCATGGGCGCGGGGCCTCGAGAATGTCGTCGGCTTCGGCGCACACCCCGAGGCGGACGTGCACCTTTCGGCCTGCAAGCTCGGCGACGACGGCAGCGACGTGACCGCGCGCCTCGACGACCAGATCATCCGCTACCGGCTGAACGTCCCCGGCCGGCACTGGGTACAAAACTCACTCGCCGTTCTCGGCGCGGTTTCCGCCCTTGGCGGGGATTTGAGCCATGCAGCCGCCGCATTGGCCGACCTGAACCCCCCCAAGGGTCGCGGCGCTCGTGTGAGCGTAGAGCTGACCGACGGCGTTCTGACCGTGATCGACGACAGCTACAACGCGAGCCCCGCATCGATGCGTGCAGCGTTCGCGGTGCTGGGCCAAATCCAACCTCGCGCTGGCGGACGCCGGATCGCCGTCCTCGGCGACATGCTCGAACTTGGACTCAACAGCGCGCAATTGCACGCGGCGCTGGCCGGCGATCTCGAAGCCAACAGGATCGATCAGGTTTTCTGCGCCGGCACGGACATGGCCGCCCTCGACGACGCGCTGCCGGCCGAGATGCGCGGCGGGAAAGCGGAGAGCTCGAAAACGCTTGCGCCACAGGTTTGCAACGCCGTGAACGCCGGTGACGTGGTGCTCGTGAAGGGGTCACTCGGCAGCCGCATGGCTCTGATCATCGACGCACTCTGCGCGCTGGATACAAATGGCGGGCGGGAGGCCAATCATGCTTTTTAACCTCCTCGGCCCCCTCGCCGACCAGTTCATCCTGTTCAACCTGTTCAATTCACTGACCTTCCGGGCCGGCGGCGCGGTGGTCACGGCATTGGTGGTCGCCTTCCTATTCGGCCCAAAGATCATCGGCTGGTTGCGCCAGCAACAACCCGAAGGCCAGCCCATCCGCGAAGACGGGCCGCAGTCGCATTTCAAGAAGGCGGGCACACCCACGATGGGTGGTTTTCTTATTCTGCTGGCCATCATTGTCTCCACCCTCCTGTGGGCCGACCTGACGAACGGATATGTGTGGACGCTGTTGCTGATCACCGTCGGATTTGGCGCCATCGGTTTCGCCGACGACTATCAGAAGCTCACAAAATCCAAGTCCAAGGGCATTCCCGCTCGGGTTCGCCTGCTCGCCGAAATTATCGTCGCCGGTGTTGCAACCCTTTGGATCATGTACCTGACCCCGTCTCCGCTCGACACCACGCTCGCGTTGCCGTTCGTGAAGAATTTCCTGATCGAGCTGAGCTGGTTCTTCGGACCTTTCGCGATTTTCGTGATCGTCGGCGCGTCGAACTCCGTAAACCTGACCGACGGTCTGGACGGCCTCGCCATCGTGCCGGTGATGATCGCGGCGACCTGCTTCGGCCTGATCTCCTACGTCACAGGCAACGCGGTCTTCTCGAACTATCTGCTGATCTTCTCCGTTCCCGGCGCCGGCGAGCTCGCCGTCTTCTGCGGCGCGCTGATCGGTGCGGGACTGGGTTTCCTCTGGTTCAACGCACCCCCGGCCATGGTCTTCATGGGCGATACGGGTTCCCTTTCCATGGGGGGCGCATTGGGCGGCATCGCGGTCGTCACCAAACACGAACTGGTTCTCGCCATCATCGGCGGACTGTTTGTTCTCGAGACCGTCTCGGTGATCGTCCAGGTGGGATCGTTCAAGCTGACCGGAAAGCGCGTGTTCCGCATGGCGCCGCTGCATCATCATTTTGAGCAGAAGGGCTGGGCCGAACCGACCATCGTCATCCGTTTCTGGATCATCGCAACTGTCCTGGCCCTAATCGGGCTGGCAACCCTGAAGCTGCGGTAAGGCGATGATGGCGACTCAAAATATGCTCGATCTCAGCGCCTACGAAGATCACGCGATCGCCGTGCTAGGGCTCGGTGTTTCCGGCATGAGCGCGGCCAGTGAATTGCGCCGTGCGGGTGCACGCGTGCTGCCGTGGGACGATAACGAAAACCGTCGCAATGGCGCCGCCACGCGCGGCCTGACACCGTGCGACCTCGAGACAGCCGAATTCGCCGACATCGATATGCTGATCCTGAGCCCGGGTATTCCGCAGGGTCATCCCCACACGCACCCGGTTGTCGCGCGTGCGCGCGACGCGGGCTGTCAGATTCTCTGCGATGTGGAGCTCCTGACCCGGGTCGCGCCGGACGCACGTTACATCGGGATCACCGGCACGAACGGCAAGTCGACAACCACGGCGCTCATCGGACACATCCTGTCGAAGCTCAAAATCGCGAGCGCTATAGGCGGCAATATCGGCGCACCAGCCCTTTCTATCGACGCGCTCGGAAGCGACGGCATCTATGTCCTCGAATTATCGTCCTACCAGCTCGATTTGTTGCCGCGCGCCGTCTTCGACGTTGCGGTATTGCTTAACATCACGCCCGATCACCTGGATCGCCATGGCGGCATGGACGGGTACGTTGCCGCCAAGCGCCGGATCTTCAATGGCCAGAGCAACGCCCACACTGCGATCGTCGGGATCGACGACGTCCATTCCCGCAACATCTTCGAAGAGGTTGCGGGGCGCGAACTGGCCGCGATGACCTCCATCTCCACGCACGGCGCCGGTGCCGTTTACCTCAACGACGGCTGGATTATCGACGATCGTGATGGCATGGCAGAGCCGGTCATCGAGATGAACACGCTGGCCGCGCTTCCCGGCGACCATAACGCCCAGAATGTCGCGACCGCCTATGCCGCCGTCACAGCAATCCTCAGTGACCGCACGGGCGAGACGCGCGACGCCATCACGGCTGCGATCGAGAGCTTCCCGGGCCTGGCTCATCGTCAGGAGCTTCTGGGCACGCTGGGCAGCGTGCGGTTCGTCAACGATTCCAAGGCGACCAACGCCGAGGCCGCAGCGCATGCCCTGTCGGCCTATGAGAACATCTACTGGATCACCGGCGGGATCGCCAAGGATGGCGGCATCGATGCGCTCGACCCGCTGTTCGACCATGTCCGTCACGCCTTTCTCATCGGCGATGCGGCCGACGAATTCGCAGACAAGCTTGAAGGCCGGGTTCCCGCAACCTTGTCCGGCGATCTCGCCACGGCGCTAAGCCAGGCAAACGAGATGGCCTGTGATGTCGCCGACGGCGACGCCGTGGTCTTGCTTTCGCCGGCCTGCGCCTCCTTCGATCAGTTCCCCAGTTTCGAGGCACGCGGCGACGCGTTCCGCAAAGCCGTCGCAGCTATTCCTGGCTTCTTACCTCACGCATCAGGAGGTGCCGCATGACGCCGTTTACACGCGCCGACACATCGATTCTCGGGCAATGGTGGTGGACCGTTGACCGCTGGAGCCTCGCGGCAATCGCCACCCTTATGGCATTTGGCGCTTTGCTCGCGGCGGCCTCCAGCCCGGCTGTAGCCGAACGGATCGGCCTGGACGAGTTCTATTTCATAAAACGCCACTTCATGCTGCTGCCGATCGCCATTGCAATGATCCTTGCGGTCTCGGCACTGACACCGACCCAGGTACGCCGCATGGCGGTGATCGCCTTCCTGGGCTGTCTCGCCCTGCTCGCCGTGACCTTGATATTCGGCTCAGAAATCAAGGGCGCACGCCGCTGGCTCTCGGTCGCCGGTTTCTCGCTGCAGGCGACGGAGTTCGTGAAACCGATGTTCGCCGTCGTCGCGGCATGGTTGTTCAGCGAAGCGTCGCGCGACCCGCGCTTTCCGGGGCGCCTGATCTGCACCGGCCTATTTGCCACCGTGATCGCACTGGTCATCGCCCAGCCGGACCTCGGACAAGCCGTGGTGATCACCAGCGTGTGGATGGCGCAGTTCTTCCTCGCGGGCCTGCCCATGTGGTTGGTCGCCGGGCTGGTGGTTCTCGGCGTATCGGGCCTGATCGGCTCCTACTTCACGCTGTCCCATGTCGCCAGCCGCATCGATCGCTTCATCGACCCGAAGTCGGGCGACACCTATCAGATCGAACGCAGCATCGAGGCCTTCTCGAGCGGCGGCCTGTTCGGCCGCGGACCCGGCGAAGGCCAGGTCAAACAGGTGCTGCCGGACGCCCATGCGGATTTTGTATTCGCGGTGGCCGGTGAAGAGCTTGGCCTGTTCGTCGTCCTTTTTATCGTCGCCCTGTTCGCCTTCATCGTGCTGCGCGGCATGACCCGCGCCATGTCGGAACAAAATCTCTTCATTCTGCTCGCCGTCGCCGGCCTGTTGGTCCAGTTCGGCATCCAGGCGCTCATCAATATGGGGTCGAGCCTGCAACTCATCCCGACCAAGGGCATGACCCTGCCTTTCATCAGCTATGGCGGCTCTTCGCTGCTCGGCGTCGCACTCGGCCTGGGCATGACCCTCGCCCTAACACGACGGCGACTGGGATCGGAGGCGTCTAAATGAGCAGACGCCAGTATCGCGTTCTGATCGCCGCCGGCGGTACCGGCGGTCACATGTTCCCGGCGGTCTCGCTCGCCAGTGCGCTTGCCGCACGCGGGCATTCAATTCTTTTCGTCACCGACCCGCGCGGCGGACTTGTGACATCCGACGTTCTCGGACTGCCCAAAACGGTGATGCGCCACACGATTTCGGCCCGCAGTCTGGGCGGCGGCCCGAAGGGCATCGCAGCCGGCGCCAAGGCGCTGGCGAAAGGGTTCTTCGAATCCCGACGCCTCATCCGAGAGTACAAGCCCTCGATCGCCATCGGGTTCGGAGGCTATCCGAGCGTACCCCCTATTCTCGCTGCCGGCATGGCCGGGCTGCCAACCGTGATCCACGAACAGAACGCCGTTCTTGGTCGCGCCAACCGGCGACTGGCCCGCGGTGCCAAGGCCTTTGCGTTGAGCTTTACCCAGACACAACGTCTCAAATCCGCAGGCCATGCCAGAGCCACGGTTGTTGGCAACCCGGTCCGCCCGGAGATCGAGGCCCTTGCCGCCCGTCCTTACACCCCGCCGAGCGGTGTCATCGACCTGCTGATCGTCGGCGGCAGCCAGGGCGCGCAGGTCTTCTCGAAGATTGCGCCCGCCGCCTTCAAATCCCTGACCCCGCCCCAGCGGGCCCGGTTCCGCCTCGCGCAGCAATGCCGGGCCGAAGATATCGACGAGGTCCGGGCCACCTATGCGGCGTTTAACATGCCGGCGGAGCTGGAAACCTTCTTCGACGACATGCCCTCGCGCCTGGCCGCAGCCCATCTTGTCGTCTGCCGCGCCGGCGCGTCCACCGTGTCCGAGCTCACCACCGCGGGGCGACCGGCGCTTTATGTGCCTTACCCCCACGCCATCGATGGTCACCAGATGGCCAACGCACGTGCGGTCGAAGCGGCGGGGGCCGGCTGGGTCATGGCGCAGAACGAATTCACCCCTGCCGCAATGGCGGGATGGCTGGAGGCCGCCCTGGAATCAGCCGACGCACTGGCACGGGTCGCCGCGGCCGCACGCGCACTCGGTCACCCGGACGCCGCCGACCGGCTGGCAGATCTGGTGGAACATCTCATCCCGGCCAACGGCAACGGCATTGACGGCAGCCCGACCGATATACGGGAGGCAGCCGAATGAGGGCTCTCCCCATTGATATCGGGCTTATTCACTTCGTCGGCATCGGCGGCATCGGTATGAGCGGCATCGCCGAGACACTGCATGCGCTCGGTTATCAGGTGCAGGGTAGCGATCTGTCCGAGAACGCGAATGTTCTGCGCCTGCGCGATCTCGGCATTCACGTCGATATCGGACAGCGCGCGGAAAACATCGAGCGCGCGTCGGTTCTCGTCGTGTCCACCGCCGTCAAAAGCGACAACCCGGAGGTCGTCGCCGCTCGGGCGCGCCTCGTCCCGGTCGTACGCCGCGCCGAAATGCTCGCCGAGCTGATGCGCCTCAAATGGTCCATCGCCGTCGGCGGCACTCATGGCAAAACAACAACGACATCGCTCATCGCGGCGATGCTCGATTCCGCAGACCGCGACCCGACAGTCATCAACGGCGGCATCATCAACGCCTACGGCACCAATGCGCGGTTGGGCGAGGGTGAATGGATGATCGTGGAGGCCGACGAGTCCGACGGCACATTCGTCAAACTCCCGGCTGCCATCGCGGTGGTCACGAATATCGACCCCGAGCATCTCGATTTTTACGGCACCTTCGATGCGGTGCGTGAAGCGTTCGCGACATTCGTCTCGAATATCCCCTTCTATGGTTTCGCGGCGATGTGTATCGACCACCCCGAGGTCCAGGCCCTGATCCCGCAATTGAAAGACCGGCGGATCGTGACCTACGGGTTCTCGCGCCAGGCAGATGTGCGCGGTGTCAATCTCGAAACAGATTCAAACGGCATGCGTTTCGACGTGAACGTGGCCCAGCGTAACAACAGTTCAGCGCGCACGATCGAAGGCATTCATCTGCCCATGTTTGGCGCCCACAATGCCCAGAACGCTCTCGCGGCCGTCACCATCGCCCTGGAGATGGATATCCCCGATGCGGTCATACAAACCGCGTTCGCCGGCTTCGAAGGCGTGAAGCGTCGCTTTACCAAGACCGGCGAGGCCGGCGGCATCTCGGTGATCGACGACTATGGGCATCATCCGGTGGAAATCTCCGCCGTCCTGGATGCCGCACGTAACGCCACGCCGGGCCGGGTCATGGCGATCTTCCAGCCGCACCGTTACTCGCGGGTCGAGAGCCTGTTTGACGAATTCTGCACCTGCTTCAACGACGCGGATATCGTCTTCGTGTCAGACATATACCCGGCTGGCGAGGCCCCGATCGCGGGAGTGGACCGCGACGCACTGGTGGACGGGCTTCGTGCCCGCGGTCATCGCGACGTGCGTCCACTCCCCGATCCGGATCGCCTTGCTGAACTGGTCGCGTCCAGCGGCACCGCGGGAGACATGGTTGTGTTCCTCGGTGCAGGTACGGTCACCAATTGGGCCCAGGCGCTTCCCGACGAGTTGAACCAGTTGATGTCGCGTGACACGGGGACGGAGGGATGACCATGGCGGCCATTTCACGCACTCCCTCACTGCTCGACAAGCTTCCCGCCGTGCGCGGGCGCTACGAGCCCGCCGGCGCCATAGCCCGCTATACATGGTTCCGCGTCGGCGGCCCGGCCGAAATACTGTTCCGGCCGGCCGATGTCACGGATCTGGCCAATTTCCTGGTCGCAAAACCCAATGACGTCCCGGTCACAGTCCTGGGCGCGGGCTCGAACCTGCTGATCCGCGACGGCGGTGTGCCGGGCGTGGTGATACGTCTGGGACGTCCCTTTTCAACCATTCGTACCGATGGCGTATCGGTTCAGGCTGGCGCCATGGCGCTGGACTACAACGTCGCCAAGGCCACGCGCGACGCCGGCATCGCGGGCTTCGAGTTCATGGTCGGCATCCCCGGTACGATCGGCGGCGGCCTGCGCATGAACGCGGGCGCCTATGGCCGCGAGTTCAAGGATGTGGTCCGAGAGGCCACTGTACTCACGCCCCATGGCGATATCCGTGTGCTGACCCCTGAGGATTGGGGGCCTCGCTATCGTGGGTCCGCCATACCGTGCGACTGGATTTTCGTGGGCTGCGTCATGGAAGGCGTGTGGGGCAACAAGGACGAGATCAGCCGGGCAATGGACCTGGTCCAGGAATCCCGCGAGGAAACTCAGCCGATCCGGACCCGCACCGGCGGCAGCACCTTCAAGAACCCGAACGGGCACAAGGCCTGGGAACTCATTGACCGCGCCGGATGCCGCGGGCTGAAGCTCGGCGGCGCCCAGGTATCGGAAAAGCACTGCAATTTCCTGGTCAACACCGGCGGCGCAACGGCTGCCGACATCGAAGGCCTCGGCGAGGAAGTTCGCCGGCGGGTCCGCGAAACGACCGGTGTCGAACTGGCCTGGGAACTGGAACGTATCGGCGAGACGGCGGGGGGTGGGCAATGAACGCACCCGCACACAAACGCGTGGGCGTCCTGATGGGAGGCACATCGGCCGAACGCGAAGTGTCGCTGGATTCCGGTCGCCAATGCACCGACGCCTTGCGCGAGGCCGGATATGACGCATACGAAATCGACGTCACCGCGGACATTGGCGCGTTGCTCGAAGCTCTCGACCCGCGCCCCGACGCGGTCTTCAACGCCCTGCATGGCAACTTCGGCGAAGATGGCAACATTCAGGGCCTCCTTAATCTCCTCGACCTGCCCTACACACACTCCGGCGTGCTGTCTTCGGCCCTGGCCATGGACAAGGCCGCCGCGCGCGCAGTCTTCGCGACCGAAGGCCTCGGAATTGCCAAGGGCAGACTGGCCAGCCGCGAGGAAATCCTCGCGGGCGATGTAATGCCGCGACCCTACGTGATCAAACCCAACAGCGAAGGCTCCTCGGTCGGCGTTCAGATTATCGAGGATGGCGCGAACGGGCCCGACCCCGAAGCGCTTGAGACCGACGCAAACCTGGTTGAAGAATTCATTCCGGGCCGCGAACTGACGGTGGCCGTCATGGGTGCTGCGGGCGAAGACCCGCGCCCGTTGGCCGTGACCGAACTGCGGCCGACCAAAGGTTTTTATGACTATGAAGCCAAATATACCGACGGCGTCACCGAGCACCTCGTGCCGGCGCCTGTCAGCGAAAGCGTCTACGACCAGGCGATGACCTGGGCGGCCAGGGCGCACAAGGCACTTTATTGCCGTGGCGTTACCCGTGCCGATTTCCGATACGACGATGACCGTGACGCGCTGGTGATCCTCGAGATCAACACCCAGCCGGGCATGACCCGCCTGTCGCTGGTGCCGGAACAGGCAACTTATCGCGGCATCGTATTCCCTGAACTTGTGAGTTGGATGGTGGAGACCGCGCAATGCGATTGATCCCTAAGATCGGCGCTTCGAAGAACAAGAGCACAAGGCGGCCTCCGGTTAGTCGCCGACGTCGCCGGATGATCAAAACCGGTGTCTATGTCGGGGGCATCGCTGCCCTGACAGGTGTCGGCTGGCAATTGTCGACCAACGGCTGGCTCGACGCGCAGATGAGCACGCTGCGTGCTTCCGTCCTCGACGTTACGGCCGACACCGGCCTGCGGGTGGACGATGTCGTCCTCAGCGGTCGTCAGAACGCCGATTCTGCCGAAATACTTGCTGCTCTGGATATTGAGCGCGGATCTCCGATCCTCGCCATGGACATGGACGCCGCCCGCGTGCGTGTCGAATCCATGGGTTGGGTCCGCTCGGCGGAAATCGCGCGCCGACTTCCAGATGTGGTGTTTGTCCGAATTATCGAGCGCCAGCCACTCGCCATCTGGCAGCATGACGGGCGTGCCGCACTGGTGGACCGCTTCGGCGAAACCATACAACGCTCCGATCTGAACCAGTTCGCGCACCTGCCCCTGATCGTGGGCGACGGTGCGCCTGAGCATGCCGCGCAGCTAATCGATCTGCTGCAAGCCTATCCCGCCGTCGCCAAGGCGATCGAAGCCGCCGTGCGCGTCTCGGACAGGCGCTGGAACCTTCGTCTGCGCAACGGGATCGACGTGCGGCTGCCCGAAGCGAATATCTCCGCGGCTCTGAACCGGCTTGACGACTTCCAGCGCGAGCACGCCCTGCTCGACCGCGACGTCGTCGCCGTCGATCTGCGGGTCCCCGATCGTTTGATTGTCCGTGTCGGTCGCGACAGCGCGCCCCGGCCGAAAGCCGAGGGAAAAGACACATGAGTATGGATTGGGGGACCGGCGGCTTGCCGAAGAAGCTGACCAAACCACGGACCGGCACGTTCGCCGTCCTGGACATCGGCACCAGCAAGGTCTGCTGTCTGATCGCGCGGGCCGGACGCTACTCCGCAGAGGGCAGCGCGGCGCCCAGCGCGCAGCCGAGCGTCATCGGCGCCGGCCACCAGCTCAGCCGCGGCCTGAAAAACGGCACAATCATCGACATCGACGCCGCGGAAGATGCCATCCGCAAGGCCGTACACATGGCTGAACAGATGGCGCAAGAAACCATCAGCTCCGTCACGGTCAACCTCAGCACCGGCTCTCCACGATCCGAAATACTCGGCGTCGATGTGGACATCGGCGGACAGCAGATCGACGAGATGGATTTGCACCGGGTCTTCCAGCAAACCCACTCCGTCCGCCAGGCCAACAACGGCGCGAACGGGAATGGACAGTCCAAGGAGCGCGAGCTGATCCATTCCATCCCCGTGGGCTACGCCATCGATGGCCAGAAGGGCATCGATGACCCCCGCGGCATGTTCGGACAGAAGCTGTCGGTAAACATGCATCTCGTCTCCGCGTCGACCAACGCGGTGCGGACGATCCGCGCGGCCGTTGAGCGTTGCCATCTGAGAGTCGAAGATTTCGTCCTCTCGCCCTATGCAGCCGGCCTCTCCACCCTCGTGGAAGACGAAGCCGACCTCGGCGTCACCGTTGTCGACATGGGCGGTGGGACCACCAGTCTGGCAATCTTTTACGACGGCCAGATGATGTTTGCGGACACGATCCCCGTCGGCGGCAATCATGTGACATCCGACGTCGCACGCGGTCTGTCCACCGCGCTCGCCAACGCCGAGCGCCTCAAAACATTCTATGGCAATGCGCTGGCCACGGAATCCGACGAGCACGACCTTCTCGATGTGCCCCAGGTGGGCGAAGAGGAACATAACGCCGCGGTGCAACTGCCGCGTTCGCTGCTTAACGGCATCATCCAGCCGCGCATCGAAGAAACCTTCGAGCTGGTGCGCGCACGCCTCGACGACAGCGGCTTCGGCCCCCTTGCAGGCCGGCGCGTCGTCCTGACAGGCGGCGCCAGCCAACTGCAAGGCGTGCGCGACCTGGCAACGCGCATTCTCGACAAGCAGGTTCGTATGGGTCGGCCCCTGCGTGTCCGCGGTCTCGCGGAAGCAATCGCCGGCCCCGCATTCGCCACCGGCGCGGGCCTCATCGCCCATGCGGTCGACAATTCGTCGTCGCTGACGATGCCGTCGCCGGTACGACAGGGGGAATCAAGCCGCTTCACCGGGCGGTTTGGTCAGTGGTTCCGTGAACATTTCTAGGAATCTCTCCCCCACTCCCCCGACCCAGGGTTTCGGCATGTGCCGGGACGGTGGGTCACCGTCCCGACCATGTCTGGTCGATCTTTCCATGAGCTCACTGCTGTAAAACTGGAGGCAAAAATGACGCTCAATCTCACTGCTCCCCCCCCTGAATCCCAACTCAAGCCACGGATCGTCGTTGTCGGCGTTGGTGGTGCCGGTTCGAACGCGGTCAACAACATGATCGCGTCCAACCTGGAAGGCGTCGAATTCGTCGTCGCCAACACCGACGCCCAGTCCCTGGCGATGAACGCATCCGAGCGACGTATCCAGCTTGGCGCGAACATCACCAACGGTCTTGGCGCCGGCGCACGACCGGACATTGGTCGCGCCGCCGCAGAAGAGGCGCTCGATGAGATCATCGACCACCTGCAGGGCAGTCACATGGCCTTTATCGCCGCCGGTATGGGCGGCGGTACGGGCACCGGTGCGGCACCCGTCATCGCACGCGCCGCGCGCGAACAGGGCATCCTGACGGTCGGCGTTGTCACCAAGCCATTCCAGTTCGAAGGCCAGCATCGGGCCACATTGGCCGATGAGGGCATCGAAGAACTGCAACACTTCGTCGATACCCTGATCGTGATTCCGAACCAGAACCTGTTTCGGATCTGTAACGAGAACACCACCTTCGCCGATGCCTTCTGCATGGCCGATAACGTCCTTCACTCCGGCGTACGTGGTGTGACCGATCTCATGATCATGCCGGGCCTGATCAATCTCGACTTTGCCGACATTCGTACGGTGATGAGCGAGATGGGCAAGGCAATGATGGGCACGGGCGAAGCGTCGGGCGACGGCCGCGCGATTGAATCTGCCGAGGCCGCAATCGCCAACCCGCTTCTCGACGATGTCTCGATGCGCGGTGCACGCGGGGTTCTGATTAACATCACCGGCGGCCCCGACATGACCCTGTTCGAGGTCGATGAGGCGGCAAACCGTATCCGCGAGGAAGTGGACACGGATGCCAACATCATCTTCGGTTCAACGTTTGACGAGAAATCCGAAGGCATGATGCGCGTCTCCATCGTCGCCACGGGCATCGATGCAAATGCCGAATCCCTACCGCGCTCGCCGATGATCTCTTTGGTGCATGACTCCGATCAATCAAAGGCCAAGCAGATCGAAGCCGCCCCCGAGGCCGCACCAGCAAACGACGCGACCCCGCCGGCTGCGAAGTCCACCGGGGTCGCGCCGGCCTCGGCAACACCCGCGACACCGGTGGCAGCAAACCCTGCGCCGCAACCACAACCCGCCGCAACGGTCGCGGAGGCGCCGTCCGCGGCGTCGCCGTTCATCCCGCCCAAGCCCGTTGTCGAAGAACGTCGTCCGGCACCAAGTGCCGAGGCCCAGCAGCCCGATGCGTTTGCCGAAGCGGCGATCACCAACGCTGGTGCCCAGGCCGAACGCCGTCGCGGTCGAAGCCTGTTCCAGAAGGTGACGGGAGCCGTAAACCGAGCCATGACCGAAGAACAGGCCGGCGCCAAGCCCAAGGTCGAGGAACGGCGTGAGCCTGTCGCTGCCAAAACGGCTGCACCCGTTGCCGAAACCGTGGTCGAGGATGTGGAAAAAACGGCTCAGGTCGTAGCAGAGCCTGCCGCTGTAACCGCACCGGTCGCGCAGACCGTCGTGGGACCGGGCGCCGAAACGGCAATCGAGCCAAAGGCGGAGACGGTGGAAGAAGTCGCTGTCGAACCGGTCGCTGAAGCACCCGTCGAACCCGTTGTCGAAACGGTCGCAGAAACGACGCCTGCCCCTGCGGCGGCGCCGGCAGCTGCGCCCGTTGCAACCCCGGCGCCGACCCCGGAGCCGGTGGCCGAAGTGGCAACCCAACCCACCCTGGCCAATATCGAGCCTGCAGCACCCCGCGAGACCGCTCGCGAGGACGAAGAGATGCTCGAAATACCGGCGTTCTTGCGCCGACAGGCCAACTGATCGCCTAGATGGACGAAGCCGCGGATTTCTCCAGTAATCCGCGGCTTCCGTCCGCAACATTCTGTAACAAAGAGTGATTTGTGACAGCCCTATATGAGTTGTTACACCCGGTATCAGAAATTGGTTTCTCGCGGACACCCCGCGACCGAAATGAAAGATATTAAGCGGATGACTTCTATTCCGGACCCAGGTATGGGCCTGCAACACACGCTCAAAAGTGAAATTGGTTGCAGCGGCACAGGCTTGCACACGGGCGAAACTGTTTCGATCCTCCTCAAGCCGGCCCCGATAAATACCGGAGTTGTTTTCCGACGGATCGATGAAATTGGAAACGGTGCAGAAATTCCGGCCCTGGTCGAGAACGTCGTCGAGGCCACACTCTGCACCACCTTGGGTAATGAAGACGGCGTGACCGTCGCGACGGTCGAGCATCTGCTCGCCGCGCTCGCCGGCTGCGCCATCGATAATGTCTATGTGGAAGTCAGTGGTTCCGAGCTGCCGATCATGGACGGCAGCGCTGCCCCCTTCGTCTTCCTGATCGAATGTGCCGGCGTTGTGGCCCAGGATGCCCCGCGGCGATTTATTGAAGTTCTCAAGCGGGTCGATGTCGAAATCGACGGTCGCCAAGTCTCACTCTCTCCCGGCGCCGGTTTTTCGGTTGGCTTCGGCATTGACTTCGATTCTGACGCGATCGGCAAACAGGACATGAACGTGCGCCTGGTGAACGGCACCTTCAAAGGTGAAATCTCGCGCGCACGTACATTTGGCTTCGCCGAGGAAGTCGATCAGCTCCGGCGCATGGGCCTCGCTCTAGGCGGCAGCCTCGACAATGCCGTGGTTGTCAGCGGCGATAAAATCCTCAACGACGAAGGCCTGCGCTACAAGGACGAGTTTGTGCGCCACAAAATCCTCGATTGTGTCGGCGATCTTTATCTCGCAGGTGCGCAGATCTCGGGCCATTTCCAGGGTTATCGTTCAGGCCATGCCATGAACCACGAGATCGTCCGCGCCTTGTTCGCCGACCCCTCTGCCTGGCGTTACGCGGAATTGCCTGAAGCCGTCGACGAGCCGGAACCCCTCGCCGCAATCGCCTGAATATCTCAATTGACGGGCGAGTTTGAACGGGTCGTCTTTGTCGGCCCGTTTTGCTGTGAATCCGCAAATGGCATGATATAAATAGCCAGCGATGATCACGCTTGAATCCGCTGCCAAATGTCAGTTCGTGGCGGTCCAGACTCGCGAGATTTGAAAATTATGCCGAACAGACAATTCTGGATGAAACATCGCGGTATCGCAGCTGCCCTGCTGGCGGCATCGATTCTGGCAGCATGCTCCGCCGATGACGGTCCCGTTTACATCGAACGTCCGGTCGAGGAACTGTACAACAAGGCAGTCGATCAGGCCGAGAACGAGAATTTCGCCGACGCGGCGGATACGTTCCTCGAAGTCGAGCGCCAACACCCCTATTCGATCTGGGCGACCAAGGCCCAGCTCATGTCGGCATTCAGCTACTACTCGGACGGCCAGTATGACGATGCGATCCTTTCGGCCGACCGGTTTATTCAGCTCCACCCCGGTAACCGCGATATCTCCTACGCATATTATCTGAAGGCGCTTAGCTACTACGAGCAGATTACCGACGTGGGGCGTGACCAGCGCACGACCGAGCTTGCGCTGCAATCCTTGGACGATGTCGTCCGCCGGTTTCCCGACTCCCGCTATGCGAAGGACGCGGTTCTGAAGATTGATCTGACCCGCGACCACCTGGCGGGCAAGGAAATGGAAATCGGGCGCTACTATCACGCACGCGACAACTATCTCGCCGCGATCAACCGCTATCGGACCGTGATCGAGAACTACCAGACGACCACCCATGTCCCCGAAGCCCTGCATCGGCTCTCGGAGGCCTATACGGCCTTGGGTATCGAGCCTGAAGCGCAGTCCAATGCAGCCGTCCTCGGCCACAACTTCCCGGGCAGCGAATGGTACATCGACAGTTACAAGCTCGTCGAAGGTGAGATTGTCCGCGACCTGGATGGTGACGGTGTACCCGACCCGGTCGAGAGTGACGGGTTCTTTAGCCGTCTCTGGCCGTTCTAGCCCCGCATGTTGCGCCAACTGTCGATCCGGGACGTCGTCCTGATCGATCGGGTTGAACTCACGTTCGGCTCGGGACTGAGCGCGCTGACCGGCGAGACGGGCGCCGGCAAATCTATCCTTCTGGACGCGTTTGGCCTGACTCTTGGTGCACGTTCCGATGCCGGCCTTGTGCGCCAAGGCGCAGACCAGGCCACCGTCACCGCAATATTCGACGAGAGCAGCACGGCAGGCATTGAAGACCTGCTCGAGAATCACGGCATTGAGACGGACCCCGGCGAAGAGTTGATTCTCCGGCGAACGGTTAGTGTTGAAGGGCGGAGCCGCGCATTCCTTAACGATCAACCGATCAGTATCGGGCTGTTACGCCAGATCGGCGATTCTCTGGTCGAGATTCATGGCCAGTTCGAACGATTCTCCCTCGCAGAACCCGTGAACCAGCGCCGAGCGCTGGACGCGTTTGCCAACACTGAAAAGGCACGCAAGCAGGTCGCCGCGCGTTTCCATGCGTGGCGCGACGCGGTTACCCGGCACCAGGAGGCGCAACAAGCGCTCTCTGCATCGACAGACAAAGCTGATGAACTGCGCGCAGCTCTCGAGGAACTTGACCAGTTGGAAGCTCTGGTCGGGGAAGAAGCCGAATTGTCTTCGCGGCGGCAACTGCTGCAGAACGCCGGGCGACTGGTCGAGACCCTGAACGAGGCATCGGATGCGCTGACCGGCGAAAGCGGTGCCGAGACGATGCTCCAGCGCGCCGCGGGCCGCCTGGAACGTGACGACGACATTTCCGGCGGACGGCTTGGCCCGGTTATCGCTGCAATCGACAAAAGTAGCGCCGAACTCGCCGAAGCGATACAGGAGCTCAACTCCGTCGCCCATGCCCTAGACACAGACACCGGAGAGGTTGAGGCGGTCGAGGAACGGTTGTTTGCCATCCTGGCGGCCGCGCGCCGCTACCAGATCTCCGCCGACGAACTTCCTGGTTTGCGTGAGAGCCTTGCCTCGCAGCTCGCGGCCATCGACGGGCGCGACGATCATCTCGATACGCTGGCAAAGAACGTCGAGGCCGCGCGGCGCGATTACTGCGAGAGCGCTGGAAGCCTGTCCCAGACCCGTCAAAAAGCAGCCCAAAAGCTCGACACCCGGATCGCCAAGGAATTCCCACCCCTGAAACTCGACAATGCGACCCTGACCACGAGCGTCATGCCATTGGACGACACCGACTGGGCTGAACATGGCATCGACGCCGTTGCCTTCAATGTCTCGACCAACCCCGGTGCAACCCCCGGTCCGTTAGGCCGAATTGCATCCGGCGGCGAACTGAGCCGCTTCATGCTGGCCCTAAAGGTCGTACTCGCAGGCACATCGGGAGCGCGCACCATCGTGTTCGACGAAGTGGATACGGGCATCGGCGGCGCAACAGCAGCCGCGGTGGGTGAACGCCTGGCCGAGTTGGCCGGGACAGGCCAGGAACAACAGATCCTAGTCGTCACCCATAGCCCGCAAGTGGCGGCGGCGGCCAGTGAGCATCTGCGGGTCGAAAAACGAACAGGTGGCAAACCTTCCGCCAGAACGGTCACCACGGATGTTACGCGGCTTGATGCCGGGGAACGACGTGAGGAAATTGCCCGGATGCTGGCGGGCGCCGACATCACCGACGAGGCGCGCGCCGCCGCCGAGAAGCTAATGGATCGCGAGAGCACGCCTTCCGAAGTGATCGCCTGAGCAATTCGTTCGGATGAAGCCTCAACATCGTGAACGCATGATCGGAATCCTTTGGGTGAGCGCGATCATCGTCATCTGGTCCGCGTTCCATCTGTCGGGCCGACTCTCGGTTCAATTCACGCTCACGCCTTTCGATCTGACGACGCTGCGGGTCTGTGTCGCCGGCACCATCTTCTTTCCATGGCTGCTGAAATACGGCCTGGGTGGCATCGGTTTCTGGCAGGCGTTCCTTCTCGCACTTACTGCCGGACCGGGATTCTCCGTTTTCGCCTTTGGCGGCTACATGTTCGCGCCGGCCGCCCACGGCGCCACGATCCTGGCCGGAACCCTGCCGCTGTTCACCGCCCCCCTCGCTTGGTGGCTGATTGGCGAACGGATGAGCGCCTGGCGTGTGATCTCGGTGACGATGATCTTCACAGGCGCTATGTTCCTGGTTCTCGATGCGTCAGAAAGCGGTGCAGAGAACGAATGGCTGGGGGACCTGCTTTTCTTTGTCGGCGCCGCATCCTGGTCACTCTTCGGCATCCTCGCACGCAAATGGAACGTTACGCCCCTGCGCAGTGCGGCAATCGTCGCCACGTTCACATTCGCGATTTACACGCCGATCCATCTCCTGTTCCTCCCCTCTGGCCTGCTGGAGGCGTCCTGGGAAGAAATCACGACACAATGGGTCTTCCAAGGCCTGATTGTGTTCATGGGCTCCACACTGGGCTATCCACGCGCCGTGGCGGCGCTGGGCGCCTCGCCGACCGCCACGGCAGTCGCCATCGTGCCCGCCGCCGTCGCACTGATCGCCTGGTACTTTCTGGATGAGCCGCTGAGTGGTATCGCTGCGGGCGGCGTGGCCCTTGTCGTATTCGGTATGATGGCGGGCGGGATACCCACGCGACGGCGTGGAATAGCCCTGCCCTAGCAACTGGCCGCAAACGCGCAAACGTGCCTAAATCGTCCAACGGCCGTAAATTGAGCGAAATGACTGACACAACGCCACCCGATCCTGAAACCCTGTCACCGGCAGACGCCGGTGCAGAACACGCGCGCCTGGCCGAGGAAATTCGCGCGCATAATGTCTCTTATCACCAGCAGGACGCGCCGGTCGTATCCGACGCGGCATATGACGCGTTGTTCCAGCGTCTGCTCGAACTCGAAGCCGCCCATCCGGACCTCGCCACCGCCGACAGCCCGAGCCAGGCCGTGGGAGCCGCGCCCGCCCAGGGTTTCGCGAAAGTGGCTCACATTGTGCCGATGCTATCCCTCGGCAACGCGTTTGGAGATGAAGACGTCGCGGAGTTCCTCGCCCGCATCCGTCGATTCCTGAACCTCGACGCCAACGATCCGCTGGACATCGTCGCCGAACCCAAGATCGACGGGCTTTCGATATCGCTCCGATACGAGAACGGAAAATTCGTGCGCGGCGCGACCCGCGGTGACGGCAACGAAGGCGAAGACATCACCACGAACTTGCGCACAATTGGAGACGTTCCGGATGCGCTCAACGGCGACGCACCTGACGTCGTCGAAATTCGCGGCGAGGTGTATCTCCCGCGCTCCGCTTTCCGGACCCTCAATGAAACACAGGAAGCCGAAGGTGCCAAGATCTTCGCCAACCCGCGCAATGCCGCCGCCGGGAGTTTGCGCCAACTGGATACCGGCGTAACAGCCAAGCGACCCTTGCGCATGTTTGCCTACGCCTGGGGTGACATGAGCGCTGAGGTTGCCGAGACCCAAATGGGGTTCCTCGATCGGGTTTCGAACTGGGGTTTCCAGATCAACCCGCTGTCGCGCATCTGCAGCAGCCTGGATGAAATCCTAGAGAACTACGCATCCATCTCGGCACAACGCCCCACGCTCGACTATGACATCGACGGCATCGTCTACAAGGTGAACCGGCTCGACTTTCAGCAACGACTGGGATTTGTAAGTCGCGCCCCGCGCTGGGCCATCGCCCACAAATTTCCGGCCGAACAGGCCACAACCATCCTGCAGGACATCGACATTCAGGTCGGCCGCACCGGAGCCCTCACCCCGGTCGCACGCCTCGAGCCAGTGTCCGTCGGCGGTGTCGTGGTCTCGAACGCCACATTGCACAACGAAGACGAAATCAACCGCAAGGACGTCCGGGTCGGCGATACGGTCGTGATTCAGCGGGCCGGTGACGTCATTCCCCAGGTCGTAAGTGCCATCGCGGATAAACGACCGAAAGATGCAAAGGCGTTCGTGTTTCCCGACCGCTGCCCGGTCTGCGATTCAGAAGCCGTACGCGACGAGGACGAGGCCGTCCGCCGCTGCACCGGCGGCCTGATCTGTCCGGCCCAGACCGTCGAGCGGCTCAAGCACTTTGTCTCGCGCAACGCATTCGACATAGAGGGGCTGGGTGCAAAGAACGTGACAGCACTGCATGCCGACGACCTGCTCGCGAACCCTGCGGACATATTCCGCCTCGAAACTCACAAGGACGCACTTCTCGAACGCGGAGGCTGGGGTGAGCAATCCGTGGACAATCTGCTTGAGGTCATCGACGAACGGCGCAGCGTTTCCCTGGACCGTTTTATCTACGCGCTCGGCATACGCCAGATAGGTCAGGCGACCGGGCGCCTGCTTGCACGCACTTACGGAAGCCTACCGGACTGGC
>JBMYRB010000002.1:0-538942 GCA_049601915.1 Alphaproteobacteria bacterium | reverse complement strand
AGGACCGCGATTCCTGCGCCTATGCCGAACTTCTGAACATCGACGGGATCGGCGAATCCGTCGCCAACGACCTTCTCGCCTTCGTGCATGAGGAGCATAACCGCCAGATCCTCGACGACCTCGACACGCTGCTTGATATACAGCCGTTCGAGCAGCCCGAAAGCGATTCCGAACTCGCCGGCAAAACGATCGTGTTCACGGGCACGCTGGAGAAGATGACCCGCTCGGAAGCCAAGTCCCGGGCCGAGGCGATGGGCGCAAAGGTTTCCGGCTCCGTCTCAAGCAAGACAGATCTGGTGGTCGCAGGCCCCGGCGCGGGCTCGAAAGCGAAGAAGGCCGCCGAACTGGGCATCCAGACCGTCGATGAGGATGGCTGGATCGAGATGATTTCCGATTAGGCTTCGGCCGCCTCATAATGTGCCATGAATTCCGGCGCCAACTGACGCAGGCGATCATCATCGACCCGGCCTGACCGGGTCATGTAGCTGTAGCCGAACTCCCGCGGCGTCAGCCTCATATGCGCCGCAAAGTCCTCGTACCAGCGCGCGCTCTTTGTCGCGGCATCGACGATTTTCTCGACGATGGGCCTGCGTTCGCTTTCGTATCGCATGAGGGCGCTACGAATGTCCCCGGGTTCGGCTTCCAGCGCCTCAACCAGCGAAATCACATCCTCCAACGCCAGGCGCGTGCCAGAACCGATCGAGAAATGCGCCGTGTGCAGGGCGTCGCCGACGAGCACCATATTGAGATGGGACCACCGGTCGTTCCAGAGCAGTGGAAAATTACGCCAACTCGACTTGTTCGCGATCAGCGGCTTGCCCGACAACGCCTCGGCAAAAATTTCGGAACACAACGCACGGGAATCCTCATCTCCCATGGTCGCGAACCCGGCATTCAGCCAGGTTTCCCGTGCACATTCGACGATGAAGGTGCTCATCGTCGGCGTGTAGCGGTAATGATGCGCATTGAACGGCCCGTGGGGCGTCTCGACGAAGGTCTGGGTGAGCGAGTCGAAGGGTTTCTCGACGCCGTACCAGGAGAACTTGTTGGGCAGATATGACAGTGATGTCTCGAAGTCTCCCTCGAAGCTTCGTCGCACCACCGAGTTCAGGCCGTCGGATGCGATGATCAGATCGGCCCACTCGAGTTCGTCCACCGAATTGATTGTCCGCTCGAACTCGAGCTCGGCCCCGACAGCAAGCGCCCGCTCCTGCAGCAGTTGAAGCAGTTTCAGGCGTCCGATCGACGCGAACCCGACCCCGTCGATGGTGACCGTTTCTCCTTTGTGGATCAGGGTCATGTTCTGCCAGGTTTGCATCTCGGGCGTGATCAGGTCGTGGGTCTCGGGATCGTCACCGCGCAGGAATTCGAGCGCCCGGTCCGAAAAGACCACGCCGAAACCCCAGGTCGCATCGGCGGGGTTCTGTTCGTAGACCCGCACCTCTGATTCCGGATGTCGCTTCTTCCAGAGCGTGGCGAAATACAGACCTGCAGGCCCGCCGCCGCAGATGGCAATCCGCATGCTTGTCCACTCCCTGCGGTGACGGCGGTTACGCGGCCAGCGATTTCAGGCCCATGATCTCACGCGCCTCTTCCGGGGTTGCCGGCTCCATCCCCAGTTCGCGAATGATACGGACGATCCGCTCGACGAGTTGGACGTTATTCGCCAGCACGCCGCGCTCGTAATACAGATTGTCCTCCAGGCCGACCCGTACATGGCCGCCAAGCAGAAGTGACAGCAGGGCCGCATTCAACTGCGACGGGCCGATCGCGCTGACATTGAAATTCGCCCCCTCGGGGATCAGATCGACCATCGCCTGCAGGATCTTCGGCGAATAGGGCATTGCACCCTGGAAACCGCGGTCTGCACCCAGCACGAAGTTGATGAAGTATGGCTGCGTGTCCAGCCCCTCGTTCAGGAGCGTCATGACGTCCTGCAAAAGGTGCGTCGGGCTGAAAACTTCCCATTCGGGCTTGATGCCCTTCGCCTGCATCTTGGTCGCGAGTTCGCAACAGCGCTCCGGCGAAGTATTCATGATGATCTCGCGGCCCTCGAAGTTCGCCACGATGGTCGTGGGGTCGAGGGTGCACATCTCCGCACCGGCCTCCATACCCTTGAGCCGCTCTTCCCATGAGAGTTCGAGGAACCCGTCTGTGGACTCCTTGATCATGTCGCCGTTGATGCCGCCGCCGGTGGAGTTGTTGAGGATGATGTCGCACTTGTCGCGGATGCGTTCGTTGATATCCCGATAGATCTCGGGATTGCAGGTCGCCTGGTCGTCGGGTCGACGCGCATGTACCGCCACGACAGACGCACCGGCCTCGTAGCAACGATAGACATCGTCCGCGATTTCCTGCGGCTGGGTTGGAATGTTGGGATTCTGTTCCTTGCTCGCCATCCCGCCAGTCGGCGCAATGGTCACGATCACTTTCCGTTCGGCCATGAGTTCCCCCTCAATGCTGTCGCTCTACTGGCGAAATTCGCTCAAGCAAAAGCTTAGCGCGAATCCGAGCACCCTCAATTCGTTTCTAGCGGCGCCGTAACCTCCAGGAGCCAATCGCGCGCGGTACCATCGAGCAAAGGCCCGATCACCGCTGCAACGCGCGCATGGTAGGCATCCATCCAGCTGCGCTCTTCGGCTCTGAGCAGGCGCGTGTCGATCAGGGTACGATCAATCGGCGCCAGGGTCAGCGTTTCAAAACCAAGCATCGGGCGTTCTCCGCCGGGAACGTCGCTCGAATGCGCCACCGCCACCAGGTTCTCGATACGAATTCCAAAGGCACCTTCTTTGTAAAACCCGGGCTCATTCGACACGATCATCCCCGGTTGCAAGGGGATCGACGACCCGGTCTTCGAGATGCGCTGCGGGCCCTCATGGACGCCCAGATAGCTCCCCACGCCATGGCCGGTACCATGATCGTAATCGAGACCGGCCAGCCACAGGGCGTGCCGTGCGAGGATGTCGAGCTGCGCACCGCTCGTCCCGACCGGAAAACGCGCCGTCGCAATTGCAATATGACCCTTGAGCACCCGGGTAAAACGATCACGCATCTCGTCCGAAGGCGCACCTATCGCAACGGTTCTCGTCACGTCGGTCGTCCCGTCGAGATACTGAGCGCCGGAATCCACCAGATAGAGTTCGCCGGTGGCTAACGTCCGGTTGGTGTCCGGCGTTACGCGATAATGCACAATCGCGCCGTTCGGCCCGGACCCGGAAATGGTTCCGAAGCTCAGATCGCGGAAATACTCACCCGGCTCGCGGAACTCGGCCAGTTTCGCGGCCGCAGACATCTCATCGATACCTCCGGCGGGGGCCGCCTCGGACAGCCAGTGCAGGAACCTCGACAGCGCCGCCCCGTCGCGTAGATGAGCTGCACGCGTCCCGGCGAGTTCGATTTCATTCTTGATGGCCTTGGACAGGGAAACAGGATCGCTGCCCCGCAAGACCACTGCACCGGCCTGCTCCAGCCTATCGAACACCCATGCCGCAGCACTGTCGGGGGCGGCCAGCACCCGGCGTCCTTCTAAACCATCCAACCCCCCGGCGAACGCACCTGGATCCTGTATATCGACCCCCTCGCCCAGATGCGCGGTCAGCGCGTCGGAACGTTTCTCCGCGGCCAGAAACCAGTCGACTGTCCCGTCGGCAAACAGAATTGCAAAACTTAAAGCCAACGGGGTGTGGTCGACATCGCTGCCGCGTATATTCAGCAACCAGGCAATGGAGTCCGGCTGGGTCAGCACAGCCGCATCCAGACCTTCTTGCGCCAACGCGTCACCGAGCGATGCGCGTTTCTCGTCACTGCCGCGACCGGCGAAGCGTGTCTCATGGGGTACAGCCGGTGCGGACGGTGGCGGCGGTTGGTCGTCCCATACGGCATCCACCGGATTGTTTTCAACTAACACGAGGTCGGCGCCGACCGTATCCAGGGAACGACGCAATTTCTGCACCTCGGCCTGGGTATGCAGCCACGGATCAACGCCCAGCCGTTTGCCGGACGACAGGGCATCCATCAGCCACTCCGTGACCGGTGCCTCAACCAGATGGTGAAATTCATACAAATCTTCGTCGACCTGATCACGTACCTGGAGAGTGTAGCGCCCATCGACAAAGATCGCCGCGCGATCGGCCAAAACCACTGCGGTTCCCGCCGAACCCGTGAATCCGGTTAGCCAGCCCAGCCGTTCGGCATTCGGCGGCAGGAATTCGTTCTGATGGGCATCGGCATGTGGGACCACGAACCCGTCGAGGCCCCGTTCCGCAATATTGCTGCGCAGGGACGCCAGGCGTTCGCTCGGGGACGGCTTAGTCATGGTCGCGAAGCTACGCGACGCCTCTGCGTATGACAATTCCGCGTTGCCACGCTATCCTCGTAACGAAGAACAAGACCTGAATAATATCAAAGGGACGAGACATCATGACACGCGTCGATCCGCCGCCAGGCCCCAGCATCAGCATCGCCGACATGGAGGCGTGCACGGCCCGCTTCAATGAAATCAAGGGCAGCGACCTCTGCTTCATGGACCAGCGCATTCCCGGCCATGAGCGCGAGATGATCAACCTGTGTGGCCTCGGCGTGACCGAGAACGAATCCGACCCGGACCTGGCCCCGAAACTTGGCAATGCCCATGGCTTTGCCCACGGGTTTGCCAAATGCGAGCCGGGTTGCGGCGCCGCGCTGCACTGGCACGAGACTGAAGAGGTGTTCATGCCGCTCGACGGCAAATGGTCGATCTACTGGCGCGACGGCGAGGAAGAGCGAGAGGTCATCCTCGAGGCCGGAGACACCGTCTCGGTCCCCATCGGCATCTACCGCGGCTTCAAGAACGTGTCTGACAAACCGGCCACACTCCATTTCATCGTCGGCGGCCCGGACACCGGTAAGGTGCATTGGCATCCCTCGGTAATCGAGGCCGCGCGTGAAACCGGCGTCGCGGTAGACGACAACGGCCTGCTGATCGAACTCGACTGAAGCCGGCAAACCAGATGCAGGACCTCGGCTCCTTTGACTATGTAATCGTGGGCGCCGGTTCGGCGGGCTGCGTGCTCGCCAACCGGTTGTCCGCCGACCCTGACGTTTCCGTGCTTCTGCTCGAAGCGGGCGGCAAGGACAACTACTTCTGGATCAAAATCCCGGTCGGCTACCTGTATTGCATGAACAATCCGCGCACCGACTGGATGTTCAGTACGGAATCCGAGGAAGGTCTGAACGGGCGGGCGCTGGCCTATCCGCGTGGGCGGGTGCTGGGCGGCTGTTCGTCGATCAACGGCATGATCTACATGCGCGGCCAGTCGCGCGACTATGACCAGTGGCGTCAGCTCGGCAATACCGGCTGGGGCTGGGACGATGTGCTGCCCTATTTCCTGAAATCCGAAGATCAGGCCGCGGTGCCGCCCGACGAATTGCATAAAAGCGGCGGCGAGTGGCGGGTCGAGAACCAGCGCCTGTCCTGGGAGGTGCTCGACGCCTTCCAAGAGGCCGCAGCACAGGCCGGCATCCCCAAGACCAACGATTTCAACCGCGGCGACAATTTCGGTTGCGGTTATTTTCACGTCAATCAGCGAACGGGCTCGCGCGTAAGCACATCGCGCGCCTTCCTGAATCCCGCACAGAACCGAAGCAATCTGACGGTCCTGACCCACGCCGAGGTCGACCGGATCGAGCTCGACGGTCGCCAGGTCACGGGCCTGGCACTTCGCTTCAAGGGAGCCCCGGCAACGGTGCAGGTCAACGGCGAACTGATCCTCTCGGCAGGCTCCATCGGCAGCCCGCAAATCATGGAATTGTCGGGCATCGGCAATCCCGAAATCCTGAGCACCCACGGGATCGATACCGCGCATGCCCTGAAGGGTGTCGGCGAAAATTTGCAGGATCATCTGCAGGTCCGCTGCGCCTACAAGGTCACCGGCGTGGAGACGCTCAACGAGCGGGCAAACAAGCTGCTCGGCAAGATGGGCATCGCGCTGGAGTATGTATTCAAGCGGTCCGGGCCCATGTCCATGGCGCCGTCACAATTGGGGGCGTTCGCCAAGTCCGATCCATCCCTCGAATTCCCGAACCTGCAGTATCATGTACAACCCCTGACGCTGGAGAAGTTCGGCGAACCATTGCACCCCTTCCCGGCCTTTACCGCCAGCGTCTGCAACCTGCGCCCCGAAAGCCGAGGTTCGGTGCATATCAAAAGCGGCAAGGCGGGCGACAAGCCGTCGATCCGACCCAACTATCTCTCGACCGAGGCCGACCGGAGGGTCGCGGTCGACGCCATCCGGCTCACCCGCGACATCGTGGGCCGACCGGCGATGGCCCAGTTTGCCCCCGAAGAGTTCAAACCCGGCCCCGAGATCACGAGTGACGGCGACCTCGCGACGGCCGCCGGCGACATCGCGACCACGATTTTCCATCCCGTCGGCACCGCCAAGATGGGCGATGATCCCGGGGCGGTCGTCGACGACCGTCTCCGCGTCCACGGCATCCAGGGTTTGCGGGTGGTCGATGCCTCGGTCATGCCGACCATCACGAGCGGAAACACGAACTCACCGGTGATCATGATCGCCGAGAAGGCCGCTGACATGATCCGCGAAGACCGGCGCGCGAGCCCGAACACAAAAGCGGCCTAACGGCAGATCAGCGTCGACCACTCGTCGTGGTGGATGCGTGCACGCAAGCGCAGCCCTGCGTGCCGATAGGCTGCGATGACCTGCGCCTCCTGGGTGCGCAACAAACCGGAGAGAATAACCGGCGCGCCGGGAACGCGATGAGCCGCGATCAGCGGTGCAAGCCGCTCTAGAGGCCGGGCAAGAATATTGGCAAGAACCAGCCCAAACGGCCCATGCCGGCGCACCGCCACCGCATCGAGGCCCCGGCTCTCATAGGTCTGCATGAATGCCGAAACACCGTTCACGCGAACATTCTCTCGCGCCTTACCAACCGCGATCGGGTCGATGTCCGACCCGATCACTCGTGACCGCAAGGCCTTGGCCGCGGCAATCCCCAGAATTCCCGTCCCGCACCCCAGGTCAAGGACGGGCGCGGATACCAGTCCGGCGTTGATCAGGACGTCGAGCGCCTCGAGGCAGCCGCGTGTAGTGCCGTGATGACCGGTCCCAAAGGCCGTCGCCGCATCTACGCGGACCGGCACCGCCCCGGCAGGCGGCGGATCCATATGGTCGGAGTCGTGGATATAAAACCGCCCGGCCCGGACGGGCGCGAAACTCGCCTGGTTTTCCGCCACCCAGTCCACATCCGGCAGCCAGACCACATGGCTCGCAGGCGACGGCACTCCGGCATGTCGCGCGGTGTCCGTAAGCGCTGTTCTTAGTTCCGCCTCGTCAGGCGCCTCGGCACCATAGCCGGTGATCCGGGTCTCACCCGTGCCCTCGACGGGGAACAGACTAATCGCGTCCGCGAAGCGATCCAGCGTGTCGGAAAATTCGTCGTGCGCCACGGACGGCACGAACAGTTCGATCTTCCAGGCGGCGTTGCCCGCCACTAGACCGCGTCGGCGGGCACAACGAAGCTGTCGAGCACCTTCTTGTCTCCCGCCTTCTCAAAAGCAATGGCGAGCTTGTTGGCATCGATTGCCGTGATCCGCCCATAGCCGAACTTCTGATGAAACACCCGTTCGCCGATACCGAACCCTTGGGGCTCGGCATGGATCAGGCTGGCCTCCATGTCGCGCTTCGGTGCTCGGGTCTGCCCGCCGCCATAGCCGAGTGCGCGGCTTTGGCCGAGCTCGCCCATCTCACGATTGCCGCTATAGACCCCAGGTTCACTATCAACGTCGACAAACTCGGGCGGCAATTCATCGACGAAGCGCGACGGAATTGCCGACTGCCACTGGCCATGGACGCGCCGGTTGGCGGCAAACAGGATCATCGCATCCCGTTTGGCACGGGTCAGACCCACATAAGCGAGCCGGCGCTCCTCTTCCAGACCGGCGAGGCCGTTTTCGTCCATGTTGCGCTGATGGGGAAACAACCCCTCTTCCCAGCCCGGCAGGAAGACCGTGTCGAACTCCAGTCCCTTGGCCGAATGAAGCGTCATGATGTTGACCAGGTCACTCCCGGCGGCCTCGGTATTTTCCATCACCAGCGACACATGCTCGAGGAAGCCGGTAAGGTTCTCGAACTCCTCCATCGCCACGACGAGTTCCTTGAGATTCTCCAGCCGCCCGGGTGCCTCGGGCGCCTTGTCGTTCATCAGCATTTCGGTATAGCCGCTCTCATCGAGGACCATCTCGGCCAGTTCCGAATGGGGCAACCCATCGCGGCCGTCACCCAACAGCGCACGCCAGCGCTCGAAATCGGCGATCAGGTTGCCCAGCGCGCTGCGAATGTTCGGGCGCAGCTCATCGGTGGTAACCAACTCGCCCGCGGCACGATAAAGGCTCTTCCCCGTCGCCCTTGCGGCCAAATGCAGCGCCTGCACCGTCGCGCTCCCGATGCCACGCTTGGGGCGGTTGACGATCCGTTCGAACGCCAGATCGTCCTCGGACTGGTGGATCACCCGTAAATACGCCAGCGCGTCGCGCAGTTCCTGTCGTTCATAGAAACGCGGCCCGCCAACCACCCGGTAAGGCAAACCCAGCGTCAGGAAACGCTCTTCAAACTCCCGGGTCTGAAAGCCAGCGCGAACGAGAATTGCAATCTCGTTCAAGGCGACAGGCTGACCGTCCCGGCCTTTATGCTGAAGGCTCTCAATCCGGTCCGAGACCTTGCGTGCCTCTTCCTCGCCATCCCACACGCCGCGAATGCGAACCTTTTCACCCCCGTCGGTCTCGGTCCAAAGCGTCTTTCCCAACCGGCCCTCGTTGCGAGAAATCAGCCCGGACGCCGCACCGAGAATGGGCTCGGTAGAGCGGTAATTCTGTTCCAGCCGGATGATCTTGGCACCTAGAAAGTCCTCCTCGAAACGCAGGATGTTCCCGACTTCCGCCCCGCGCCAGGCATAGATCGACTGATCGTCGTCGCCGACACACGCGATATTCCGGTGCTTCTGGGCCAGCAAACGAAGCCAAAGATACTGGGCAATGTTTGTGTCCTGATACTCGTCCACAAGGATGTAGTGGAACCGGTCCTGATACTCGGCCAGCACTTCGGGATGTTCGGCGAAAATCGTCAGATTGTGCAGCAGCAGATCCCCGAAATCCGCGGCATTGAGGGTTCTGAGGCGATCCTGATAGTCCCGGTAGAGATCGACCAGCCGCCCGCCCGCCAGGTCTCCGGCATCTGCGGCCGAGACCTTATCCGGGGTCAGCGCCCTGTCCTTCCAGCGCTGGATCACGCCCATCAAGACACGGGCCGGCCAGCGCTTGTCGTCGATATTTTCCGCTGCCAGAAACTGCTTGAGCAGGCGCACCTGATCATCGGCATCGAGGATCGTGAAATTACTCTGCAGGCCAACCAGTTCGGCGTGGCGACGAACGATTCGCGCGCCGAGCGCATGGAAGGTCCCGAGCCAAATTGCCTCTGCCGGGCCCCCAACCAAACCACCGACCCGCTCGCGCATTTCGCGCGCCGCCCTGTTGGTAAAGGTGACCGAAAGCACCTCATGGGGCCGGGCATAGCCATGGCGCAGAAGGTGCGCGAGACGCGTTGTCAGGACGCGGGTTTTGCCCGTCCCCGCGCCTGCGAGGACCAGCACCGGCCCCTCGAGCGCCTCGACAGCCTCGCGTTGCGGGCTGTTGAGCTGTGTCAGATAAGGCGCCGGCGCCGATTCTGCGACGCCAGAAACACTGGAATTCTGCGGCTCTTCGATATGAAATGGATCAGACATTGGAGCCGGCAACTATATCATGACGGTGTGATGAGTCGTGGTTCGCGCCGCCTGTTGAATTTCGCGTGATCCGGCGTACAGCGCTCACTGCTGGGAATACTAGGCCTTAGCCAGTGCCTGATCGATATCCGCGATGATATCGTCGGCGTGCTCGATACCGATCGACAGACGCACATAACCCGGCACGACGCCGGACTGCAGCAACTCGTCCGCGTCAAGCTGGCTGTGGGTCGTCGAGGCGGGATGAATGGCCAGAGAGCGCGCATCACCGATGTTGGCCACGTGATAGAGCATCTCGAGAGCATCGATGAACTTGCGGCCGGCCTCGTCGCCGCCCTTCAGGACGATCCCGGCGAGCCCGCCATATCCATCGTTCAGATACTTGTCCGCGCGCTCGCGCGCGGCACCTTCCATCTGACCGGGGAAAATCACGTTCTCGACCTTTTCGTGTGCCTGCAGATAATCGGTTACCTTGATGGCGTTCTCGCAATGGCGTTCCATGCGCAGCGTCAGGGTCTCGAGGCCCTGGATGAACTGGAACGCGTTCTGCGGCGACATCGCGGCACCGATATCACGCAACAGGGTCACGCGGGCCTTGATGATGTAGGCAATCGGCCCCAGTGGTTTCACCGCCTCGGTCCAGACCGCACCGTGATAGCTGGGGTCGGGTTCGTTGAGCAGCGGGAAGCGATCGGCATGGGTCTCCCAGTCGAAGTTACCGCCATCGATCAGAATCCCGCCGATCGACGTGCCATGACCGCCGATATACTTCGTGGTGGAGTACATGACGATCGCAGCACCATGGTCGAACGGGCGACACAGCAGCGGTGCCGCCGTGTTGTCCACGATCAGCGGCACGCCGAGCTCACGACCGATCGCCGCAACTTCGCCGATGGGAAAAACTTCGAGTTTCGGGTTCGGCAGGGTCTCGGCGTAGTAGGCGCGGGTCTTGTCGTCCGTCGCGGCGCGGAACGCTTCGGGATCGGCCGGATCCACAAAACGCGCCTCGACGCCCATGTCGCGCATGGTGTTCTTGAACAGGTTCCAGGTGCCGCCATAGATGTCGGTCGAGCAGATAAAATTGTCGCCGGCACGCGCGATGTTCATGATCGAAAACATCGATGCGGACTGACCCGAGGACAGGCCGAGAGCCGCGACCCCGCCCTCGATTGCCGCCAGGCGCTGTTCGAGGACATCGACCGTCGGGTTCATGATCCGCGTGTAGATGTTCCCGAGTTCCTTGAGGGCAAACAGGTTGCCCGCATGCTCGGTGTCACGAAACTGGTAGCTGGTCGTCTGATGGATGGGCACCGCGACCGAGCCGGTGGTCGGATCCGCGCGGTGGCCCGCGTGAAGTGCGAGCGTTTCAGGGTTGTTGGACGTTGTCATCATGTTCTCCGGGTGCTGGAAGTACGCAGCAGGCTAGCCACATACGATCGAACGCACCTTTTATACGATTTCTAAGTGTAATTTTTAGCAATACACAAATTCTGTTCGGTATTATCACGCGGTGTTTCCCAACGAAAGCATGACGTCAGGCGGTTTTCGAAAAAGTTTCCTCATCGCGCGCCGCCTCGGCAACCAGCCAGTCCCGGAACACGCTGATCTTCGCCCGATCGGCGGCAGGTTTCGGGCAGGCGATGTCATAGCCATAGGGCGCCGGCAGCGTAACGTCAAAAAGACGCACAAGCCGTCCCGCGATCAGATCCCGGGCGGCCAACACCCAGCGCGCCAGCGCCACCCCTTGGCCTTCGACCGCGGCATCAATCACCATGCTCGTCTGGTCGAACTGGGGGCCGCCTCGACGACCGCATGCTGGACAATATCGGATATAGCCGGACGGATGCACTGTCCGAAGCCGCAAAACCGTTCTGGCGGCCTTGAGAGTCTTCTATTCGGCGGCGTCGGCTGACCATTTGGGGGCGATACCCGCGGCGGCCTCACCCAGCAGGCGGCAGCGTATGCCGGTTCCCGCGCCCTCACACTGGAAATTCGTGGCGTAGCTGAAGGCCAGATTGCGTTCCCGGTCACAAAAAGCCAATGCGCCACCCGATCCCAGTTTGCCGAACGCCTTCATGTTTTGGCCCATGGCGATATAAGGCGGGCTGTTCTGTTCAAATCCAAGCCCCATGCGCAGCGGCCAATCGGTCATGTAGCAAACACCCTCCCAGACCAGTTGGGCGGCGCGTTCGACCGTTTCGGGCTTGAGCAGCCGCACGCCATCCACCTCGCCGTTGCCCGCAAGCATCGCGTAGATCCGTGCCGCCCCGCGGGCATTGCCGTGGCCGCCAAACGCCGGCAGCTCGCCCTCGCGGATCTCCTTGCAGTTGAGCAAATCATCCCTGTCCGGCCGGCCCGACCAGGCGCGGTGCAGGTTCGAGCCGTTTTGCGCCCCCGTCGACCAGAACTTGTTCTCCGGGTTGGTATGCATCGTGGCGCATAGCGCCGCCTCATCGGGTGTCAGGCCAAGATTGTATTCCGCGCCCAGCGGCTCGGAGATTTCCTCACGAATGAAGGTCCCGATGGACTTCCCCGTCACGTGGCGGACGACCTCACCGAGAATGAAGCCGATATTGATCGTGTTGTAGGCGCCCTTCGTGCCCGCCGGGAACGCCGGGGCCTGGGCAGCAATCGCCGCACACTGGGCCGGATAATCGAACCAGTCACCGGGCTTGGCGGCATCCGAGAATATCGCGCCGCATTCATGGCCCTGCACGTGGCGGACGAGAATGCCCTCCTTGCCGTTCTGCGCGAACTCCGGCCAGTAGTCGGCGACCGGCGCGTCGAGGTCGACCTGCCCCCGGTCCGCCAGCACATGCACAGCCAACGCGCACATCGCCTTCACGACCGAATTCATCAGGACGATCGTGTTTTCTTCCCAGGGATGGGTGCGGGCAGCATCCCGGTGTCCGCCCCACAGGTCGACGACCTTCTCGCCATCCTTGTAAACGCAAACCGCCGCGCCGATCTCCTGCCGGCTGGTGAAGTTCTCCCGAAAGGTCTCTTCAACCGCGGCAAATGCCGGGTCACACACGCCGCCAATCTGAATCTCGCTGATACTCATGCTGTTCCCCCCTCGCCAATGCTTTCAACCTACCACACAAGAACGCTACGATAACGGTGCGGACAGGAGAGTAGAAGATGGCAAACACAATTCGGCGCGCACGGCTGCGCGGTCTCAAGAAGAAGCACCGGGACATCATGGCCCAGGAGTTTCCCCGGTTCTCCGACGGCGAAATGCGAAACCGGCGCAAGCTGATCGATGCCTGGATGGACGAACACGAGCTTGACCATGTGTTGGTCTACGGCGCCTGGATGTCCGGGCCGGCGGTTGCCTATTTCACGGGTTGGCCGGTCACCGTCGAGGCGGCCGTGATCTTCACCCGCGGGCACACGCCCGCCATGTACATCCAGTTCTACAACCATCTGCCCGAATGCCGGCACATGGCCTGGGAAACCGAAGTCCTGTGGGGCGGTGAGCGACGGACCATTGCCGCCGTGATCGAGACCATCGAGGCGCGCGGCAAACCAAACCCACGGATCGGGGTCGTCGGCGCCATGCCGCTGGGCGCCATTCAGGCCATCGACGATCGCGCCAGCGCGCTGGTCGATCTTAACGGCGCGTTTTTCGGTGCGCGGATGATCAAGTCGCAGGAAGAGCTCGACTGGCTGCATATCGGCGCGGCCCTGTCGGATGCTGGCTACGAGGGGCTGCGCAAGGGTATCCGTCTCGGCCACAACGAGCGCGATCTCGGCAATCTGGTCGAGCGCGCCTTCATGCCGCATGGCGGCACCAATCTGATCCATTTCTTCGGGGTCACCAGCATGGCGGCCCCCGATTGTTGCGTGCCGCGCCAATGGCCACTGACCCGCGAAGTCGCGACGGACGACGTGGTGTTTTCCGAAATAAGTGCGAACTTCTGGGATTTTCCCGGCCAGATTCTACGCACATTCACGGTCGGCGCCGAACCCACAGCGCTCTACCGCGACCTTCACGACACGGCCGACGCCGCGCTCGACGCCATTGTCGCCAAACTCAGGCCCGGCACCCATGCATCCGAGCTGGTCGAGGCATCGGGCATGATCGAGGCGGCGGGGTTCACCACCTATGACGACCTGATTCACGGTTTCGGCGGCGGCTACCTGCCGCCGGTACTCGGCTCCAAGAGCCGCCCTGCCGGGCCAATCCCTGACATCACGCTGAAACCCAACATGTGCCTTGTGGTCCAGCCAAATGTGAGCACAACCGACGGACAGGCCGGCGTGCAGACCGGCGACACCTTCCGGATCACCGAAACGGGCGCGGAATCGCTCCACAATGTCGACCGTGGTATGCATCGGGTCGACCCGGCGTAGTCTCAATTTTACTCTTCAAAGGAAGATTTTCATGGCCATCGACGTCCGCAAGATCGAAATCAAGTCCGTCTCCGATGCCTCCGGGCTGGACGAGTGGATCGCCTCTGGCGGTGCCGCCGCCGACGAGGTCGTCGCTGTCATCGGTAAGACCGAAGGCAATGGAGGGGTCAACGACTTCACGCGCATCCTGTCGGACCAGGCCTATCGTGCCGTCCTGATGAACCACGGCAGCCGGTCCGAAGCCGAGATCAAGGAAATCCCCATGGTCTGGTCGGGCGGCTGCGACGGAGTGATCACGCCGCATGCCGTTGCCTTTGCGCGCAACGACGCCATTGGGCCCGACGACAAGGACCGCATCGTCATGGGCACCGGCATGAGCGCGGAGCTTTTCCCCGAGGATATCGGCCGGCTCACGATGGTCGAGAAGGTGGCGGACGCCGTGCGCGAGGCGATGGCCGACGCCGGCATCACCGACCCCAGGGACGTGCATTATGTGCAAACCAAGACGCCGCTGCTGACGGTCGAGGGTGTGCAGGACGCCCATGCCCGTGGTGAGACTGTCGCCTGCGAGGTCCATGATTCCATGGGTGTCTCCAACGGCACCACGGCGCTCGGCATCGCCTTGGCGCTGGGCGAAATCGACATGCCCAAGGCCGAGGATGTCTGCAAGAATATGGACCTCTACTCCGCCGTCGCGTCCTGCTCATCGGGGGTAGAGCTGGACCAGGCCCAGATCGTGCTGTTCGGCAACAAGGCCGGCGCCGGGGGGCGCTACCGGATCGGCCATTCGGTCATGAAGGATGCGCTGGACATAAACGGCATCTACGACGCGATCCGCGATGCGGGCCTCGAGTTGCCGGACCGGCCGCGCGCGGAGGATCTCGGCGGCAAGGTCGTCAACTGCTTCATGAAGTGCGAGGCCGACCCGAGCGCGCGCCTGCGCGGCCGCCGCCAGATCATGCTGGACGATTCCGACGTGCATCATCACCGCCATTCCAAGGCCGCCGTCGGCGGTGTGGCGGCGACGGCCATCGGCGATCCCGCCGTGTTCGTCTCGGTAGACGCCATGCACCAGGGACCCCAGGGCGGCGGCCCGGTCATCGCCATCGTCGATATGGGGGACTAACCCCAATCAGCTCGCGCGCGTCAAACCGGTAACATCTGGGAGGCAATGAATCGCTGGAAGGCAGACCGGTTGAACATAAACTCTATCCGGGCTTTCGGCGCCGACGGACGGCGGTCCGTTCCGGTGATCCACGATCACATCGGACCCGTATACGCCTTGTAGGACTTGAACCAAGGGATTTCGCCATGGACGTGCCCAAGCGCAATATCGCCACATCCGTAATCGAGAACGCGTCGGCCGCCGCCGATGGTAGGCCGTCACGCGACGCCGCCGTCGAGGCCGTGCGTACCTTGCTCGCCTATGCGGGCGATAACCCGGACCGCGAAGGGCTTCTCGAGACTCCCGACCGCGTCGTGCGTTCCTATGACGAATTCTTCGGCGGTTACCTCGAAGACCCAGACAAAATACTCACCCGCACCTTCTCTGAGACGGACGGGTATGACGAGATCGTACTGCTGCGCAACATTGACTTTGTCAGCCATTGCGAACATCACATGGCGCCGATCATCGGCCACGCCCATGTAGCCTACCTTCCGAACAGCCGGGTTGTTGGCATCAGCAAACTCGCACGCGTCGTCGAGGCCTATGCCCGGCGCCTGCAGATCCAGGAGAAGATGACGGCGCAGATCGCCAACATCATCGACGAGGTGCTCCAGCCGCGCGGGGTCGCCGTGGTGATCGAGGCCGCGCATCAATGCATGAGCACGCGCGGCGTCAACAAGACCGGCGTCGATATGGTGACGAGCCATATGCTCGGCGCGTTTCGGGACAACCTCGCGACACGCCAAGAATTCCTCAGCATGATCGGGAAATAGCGCCCAGCATCGCGCTGTCAGGGTCTATGATGGTGGCGGGAGTATCCGTCACATGCATAAAGACCTGATCATCCGCAACGCCGCCGTCTGGGGTCAACCCGGGCCGGCCGACTTGGCGATCTCCGGCGGGGTTTATGCCGACATCGCCGACGTCGATCCGACCGAAGCCGACACTCTCGATGCGGGGGGACGTCTGTGCGTCCCCGGCTTCATCGAACCCCATATCCACCTCGACAAGGTACTGCTCGCCGACAGCATACCGGTGAATGCCAGCGGTTCCCTCGACGAGGCGATCGAGATTCTCGGCGCCCGCAAGGAAAACTATTCGACCGAAGACATCTCGGCACGGGCCGGGCAGATCATCCGCTCTGCGGTGTCCAACGGCGTCACCCGCATGCGCACCCATATCGACATCGACACCGGCTGCGAACTGACCGCCTTTGACGCGCTCCTGGAAGTCCGCCGTCAATTTGCCGACCTCGTTGAGTTGCAGATCGTTGCCTTCCCCCAGAAAGGCATCGTCGGCGACCCGGGCTGCGAGGCCCTGCTGCGCGAGGCCATGGATCGCGGTGCGGACCAGATCGGCGGCATGCCCTTCAACGAGCCGAGCCCGAAGGAGAGCCGCGAACATATCGAGATCGCCTTCGCCATCGCCCTCGACCATGACTGCGATGTCGACATGCATATCGACGAAACCGACGACCCCGACGCGCGCACCCTGGAGATGCTCTGCAAAGCCACCATCGCCCATGGCTGGCAGGGCCGCGTGGTGGCCGGCCACAGCTGCGCGCTGGCCGCCTACCCCGACGATTATGCCGACCGGGTGATGGACAGGGTGGCCGAAGCGGGCATCCACATGATCACCAACCCCGCCACAAACCTGATGCTTCAGGGCCGCGGGGATTCGCATCCCAAGCGACGCGGAATCACGCGGGTGAAGGAGTTACTTGATCGCGGGGTCAACGTGGCGTTCGGCCAGGACAATCTGCGCGACATGTTCTACCCGTTCGGCCACGACGACCCGCTGGAACTGGGCTTCCTGCTCGCCCACGCAGCCCATATGAGCCAGCCCGACGAGATCGAGGCCGTGTTCGACATGACGACCAGCGGCGCCGCGAAGGTCCTTGGCTCGAAAGACTACGGCATCGCGCCAGGCTGTGCCGGGGACCTGGTTGTCCTGGACGCCAGATCACCGCTCGAGGCCATCGTGAAGAAGCCTGACCGGCGTTACGTGATCCGTCGCGGACGCGTGATCGCTGAGACGGAGACGAGGCGGATGATTGTCGACGAATAATCTCCGTCAGGCCGCCGCGTCGCGATCCGCGTGATCGTCGGGATTGTAGTTGAGGTTCGGCGCCAGCCAGCGCTCCGCGGTCTCGACGTCCATTCCCTTGCGGCGCGCATAATCCTCGACCTGATCGCGCTCGATCTTGCCCACGCCAAAATAGCGCGCCTCGGGATGGGAGACATAGAAGCCGGCAACCGATGACGGCGGCCACATGGCAAAGCTTTCTGTTAGCGACACCCCCGTCGCGGTCTCGGCGTCCAGTATCTCGAACAGCGTCGCTTTCTCGGTATGGTCCGGGCAGGCCGGATAGCCGGGCGCGGGGCGAATACCCTGATAGTCCTCGGAAATCAGTTCCGCGTTCGACAAGTCCTCGTCGGGCGCATATCCCCACAACTCGGTTCGAACGAGTTGGTGCATCCGCTCGGCGAAGGCCTCGGCCAGCCGATCCGCCAGGGCCTTGGCGAGGATCGAATTGTAATCGTCGTTGTCTTTCTCAAAGCGGGCCGCGATGCCATCGATCTCCGCCCCGGCGGTCACCACGAAGCCGCCAAAATAGTCGTCGACGCCCGCGTCGGCGGGCGCCACGAAATCCGAGAGCGCGAAATTCGGCCGTGCATTGTTACCGCGCATCATCTGCTGACGCAGTGTGTGTATCTCGGCGAGTTCTTCCTCGCGCGCGCCATCGCGATAGAGCGTGATGTCGTCGCCTTCTGCTTTGGCCGGCCAGAACCCCACCACCGCGCGCGGGTGCAACCATTGCTCGGTCACCATCCGGTCGAGCATCTTCTGCGCATCGTCGTAGAGATCACGTGCCGCTTCGCCAACGATATCGTCCTGCAGAAGGTCCGGGAACTTGCCCGCCAGCTCCCAGGTGCGGAAGAACGGCGTCCAGTCGATACAGTCACGCAGCTCGGACGGGTCGTAGGTTTCGAACACGCGCGTGCCGAGGAATGAGGGAACGGGCGCCTCGTAACCAGACCAGTCGATCGGCGCCCGGTTCGCCCGCGCGCCCGCAATGGTCTGGCGTTTGGATTCCCGGCCACTTCCCGCATGTTTCTCACGCGCGGTCTCGTATTCGGATTTGATCTGATCGACAAACCCGTCACGCGCCGTCTTCGACAACAGATTGCTCATCACGCCCACCGCCTTGGAGGCGTCGTTCACATGCACGACCGGGTGGTCGTAGCCGGGGTCGATTTTGACCGCCGTATGCAGACGGCTTGTTGTGGCCCCGCCGATGAGCAACGGTAACTCGAAATCCTGGCGCTTCATCTCGCGAGCCAAACTGACCATTTCGTCGAGGCTCGGCGTGATCAAGCCGGACACCCCGATGATATCGACATTTTCTTCGCGGGCCGTGGCCAGGATCTTCTCTGCGGGCACCATCACGCCCAGATCCACGACGTCGTAACTGTTGCACTGGAGGACCACGCTGACGATGTTCTTGCCGATATCGTGGACATCGCCCTTGACCGTGGCGAGCAGTATCTTGCCGTTGGCCTCCGCCGCCGCGCCGGACACGACGAGCTCTTCCTCCATGAAGGGTGTGAGATGGGCAACGGCCTTCTTCATCACCCGGGCGCTCTTCACGACCTGGGGCAGGAACATCTTGCCCGCGCCGAACAAATCACCGACGACGTTCATGCCGTCCATCAGCGGGCCTTCGATCACATGCAGCGGCCGCTCGGCGGCCTGGCGCGCCTCCTCGGTGTCCTCCACCACGAAATCGGCGATGCCGTGCACGAGCGCATACTCAAGCCGCTCGGTGACTTTTCCCTCGCGCCATTCGAGGTTCTTCTCCGCCGCCGCCGCGCCGCTGTCGCGATGTTCATCGGCCACATCGAGAAGGCGGTCCGTTGCATCCTCGCGAAGGTTGAACAGGACATCCTCGATCCGTTCCAGCAGGTCGGCTGGGATATCGTCATAGACCATGATCTGGCCGGCGTTGACGATGCCCATATCCATGCCCGCACGTATCGCGTGATAGAGGAACGCGGCGTGCATGGCCTCGCGCACGGCATTGTTGCCGCGGAACGAGAAGGAAAGGTTCGACACGCCACCGGATACATGGGCATGGGGCAGCTCGGCACGAATGCGCTTGGTCGCCTCGATGAACGCGATGGCATATTCGTTATGCTGTTCGATGCCGGTCGCGATCGCGAAAATGTTGGGATCGAAGATGATGTCTTCGGGCGGCAGTCCCACCTTTTCGGTCAGCAGCTTGTAGGAACGGGTGCAAATCTCGACCTTGCGGTCGGCCGTGTCGGCCTGACCTTCCTCGTCGAACGCCATGACGACGGTCGCGGCCCCATAACGGCGGATCTTGCGGGCCTGTTCCAGGAATGGTTCTTCACCTTCCTTGAGGCTGATCGAGTTCACGATCGCCTTGCCCTGCACGCATTTGAGTCCGGCCTCGATCACCGACCACTTCGAGGAATCGATCATCACCGGCACCCGCGAGATATCGGGCTCGGCTGCGATCAGGTTCAGGAACCGGACCATCGCCGCCTCGGAATCGAGCATGCCGTCATCCATGTTCACATCGATGATCTGAGCGCCGTTCTCGACCTGCTGGCGTGCGACCTCGAGCGCCGTGTCGAAGTCACCGGTCGTGATCAGTTCGCGGAACCGCGCCGATCCGGTGACGTTGGTCCGCTCGCCAATATTTACGAACTGGCTGCCACTCGCGCTCATACCGACGCTCCCGTGGCGAGGGTAAACGGTTCGAGTCCGGACAGGCGCATCGCCGTCGCGCGCTTCGGCACGACGCGTGGCGCCTGCCCATCGACCGCCTTTCGGATCGCCGCGATATGCGCCGGCGTCGTGCCGCAGCAGCCGCCGACGATGTTTAACAAGCCCTCCTGGGCCCACTCGCCCACGAAAACGGCTGTTTCCTCGGCCTGCTCGTCATACTCACCGAATTCATTCGGCAGGCCGGCATTTGGATATGCACAGATAAAGGTATCCGCAATCCGCGACAGCTCGACGAGGTAAGGCCGCATCCCCTCGGCGCCCATCGAGCAATTCAGCCCGATGGTCAGTGGGTCTGCGTGCCGGACCGAGTTCCAGAATGCCTCGGGTGTCTGGCCTGTCAGGGTCCGGCCGGACAGGTCGGTAATCGTGCCGGAAATGAGAATGGGCCGGCGTTCATCGGTTTCCTCGAACAATTCCTCGAGACCGAAGATGCAGGCCTTCGCGTTCAATGTGTCGAAGATCGTCTCGATCAGGAACAGATCGACACCGCCGACCAGCAGCGCACGGGCCGCCTGTTTGTAGGAATCCTTGAGCGTGTCGAAATCGATCGTCCTATAACCGGGATCGTTCACGTCCGGCGAAATCGACGTGGTCTTGTTGGTCGGCCCGATGGCGCCGGCGACCCAGCAGGTTCGACCGGGTTCATTCTCCATCACCTGGTCACACGCCTCATGGGCCAGTCTTGCCCCTTGGAAATTGATCTCGACCACATACTCTTCCATTGCGTAGTCGGCCTGGGAGATCGTGGTGGCGTTGAATGTGTTGGTCGCCACGATGTCGGCGCCCGCCGCCAGAAAGCTCAGATGAACATTACGGATGGCGTCGGGCGCGGTTAGGTTGAGGATATCGTTGTTGCCCGTCAGGTCGTTTCCAAGACCTTCGAAATGCTTGCCATGATAGTCAGCCGAGACCAGATTCAACGCCTGAATCTCGGTCCCCATCGCACCGTCCAAGACGACGATGCGCTCAGCCAGTTCGTCGACGAGCGCCTTCTTGTTTCGCATCTGGATCATGTCGGCTTTGGCTACGAGCCGTCTTCGGCCACGCCCAAGTTGCGACAAATCGCATGGGTCATGTCCGCACGGTTCAATGTGTAGAAATGGAAATTCTCGATCCCGTGGGACCGCAATTCGAGGCACTGCTCACTCGCGAGGCGTTCCCCGACCTCGACCCGACCCGCCGGGTCGTCGTCGAGGCCCTCGAACGCTTCGGCCAGCCAAGCCGGCACGCTGGTACCACACATGGCGGCAAACCGGGTCATGCTCTTGAAGTTGCCGACCGGCATGATCCCCGGCACCACCGGGATAGTGATCCCGGCCGTGGCAACCTCGTCCCGGAAGCGCAGAAACGCGTCGTTGTCGAAAAAGAACTGCGTGATCGCGCGGGTGGCGCCCGCCTCGGCCTTGCGCTTCAGATTGTCGATATCGAACGCCGCGCTGGGCGCCTCGGGGTGGGTCTCGGGATACGCCGCCACCGATATTTCGAAAGGCGCGACCGACTGAAGCCCCGCCACAAGGTCGGCGGCGTAGGCAAAGCCATCGGGGTGCGGTGTGTAGGTCGCCTCGCCCTCCGGCGGATCCCCGCGAAGAGCAACGATATGTCGGACACCCGCAGCCCAGTAATTGCGCGCGACGCTTTCGATCTCCGCGCGCGTCGCGGCCACGCAGGTCAGATGCGCCGCCACCGTCAGCCCCGCCTCGTTGACGATCCTCGAAACGGTCGCATGGGTTCGCTCACGCGTCGAACCGCCGGCGCCATAGGTCACCGAGACGAAGGACGGATCAATCGGCGCGAGATCACAAACGGTCTCCCACAGCGACATTTCTATCTCCGGCGTCTTCGGCGGGAAAAACTCGAAACTGACTGAAATCTGATGCCCCGCAACAACCTTTTCAAAGCTTGATGTATCCGATGCCATGACTGTTCCTAGGCGCTGGCGCGCGGGCGCGAATCGATGGCCTGCACATCTGCAGGCCGTCGGGTTTTCCATATGATGACGTTGAGCGAACTCCCCGGCAGGGTGCGTACGTCGGTCGTCTGCAAACCCTGTTCTGCCGCCCAGCGGTCGACCTCTTCGGTCCGAAACCCGAGGCGCCGGTGAGCGTGATTGTCGCGCAGTTCCTCCATGGCATGGGGTGCGAAGTCAACCACCAGGAGAGTGCCGCCCGGCTTAAGGACGCGCGCTGCTTCTTTGATCGCATCGCCAGGCTCGTCGGCGAAATGCAGCACCATGTGCAAAATCACGAAATCGAATGACCGATCGTCGAACGGCAACTGATACATATCGGCCTGGCGCACATTGCAATTGCGATACTGCGGCTCGGACAGATTGGTGCGCGCCACGGCAAGCATGTCACGCGACTGGTCGACGCCCACGGCCTCGCGTGCACGTTTGCCCAGCAATTGCAGCATGCGTCCCGTCCCCGTCCCAATATCCAACAAAGTGTCATGGCCTTCATCGGCAAGAAGATTCTCGATCGCCGTCTCGACCACGCCCTCATCAACATGCAATGCACGTATCTGGTCCCAGGAACCGGCGGCTTCTCGAAAATAGGCTTCGGCGCGTTTTGCCCGCGCATCCTTGATGTCCAAGAGTCGTTGCCGATCCCGCGCCACGAAACCGTCTGCATCGTCGATTTCTTCAAGCAACAACCTCAGAATATCCGCAGTCGGCGTGCCCGACGCGAGATGAAAGAACGCCCAGCTGCCCTCCTGAAGCCGCTCCAACAGTCCGGCATCGCACAAAAGCTTCAGGTGGCGGGAGATGCTGGGCTGGCTCTGCCCAAGGATTCGCGTCAATTCACTGACGGTCAAATCGCCCTGGGCGCATAAGGCCAGAATTCGGAGACGGCTTGGTTCCCCGGCCGCACGCAGGATTGCAAGAACCTGGTCCATGACGATTGTCGTGTTCTTTCTAGAATTGGTTGAAAGATTGAAAAGATCGGAACCGGGGCGACTCGCCTCGCCCATCAGAGATTCGATTGATAATTGACATAAACATATATTTATATCTTTATGTTTGCGAGTGAGATCTCGTGGTTGTGCCCGATTCGTCGCTTCAAACTGTATCTTTTTTGCAACAATTTTCTGGGCACCATCTTGATCGATTGCTTGGCTTGTGGCGCTGCTTCAAGGGCTGTGGTAGCAAATTCATCACTCGAACCGACCAAAGCTTGTCGCGGGGCGGCACGTTAAGGTTTCTCCAAGGGCATCAGGGCATGATGAGGCGGTGGTTTTGTGTGCAGGTCACGCAATCGGCTGTGTTTCCTGGGTACGGGAGCCGAACTTGCGATGTGGAATAGAGATAATATTGAAAACACTTACTGACCTACGACCTTCCCGGTTCTTGTTTGCGGCGCTGCTGATGGGCGCGCTGACGGCTTGCGCGATTCCGCCAACCGGCGACAAGGAAGCCATGGCAGCTTTCGAAGAAGCAAATGACCCCATCGAACCGGCAAACCGTCTGATCTTCGCGGCGAATGTTGCCGTAGACCAATTGGTTCTGCAGCCTACGGCCGTCACCTACCGGGATCTGTTTCCCGATGAACTGAAACCGCCGGTCGAGAACTTCATCACCAATCTCTCCATGCCCATGAGCTTCCTGTATTCGCTTCTGCAAGGTGATTTGGATCGGGCAGATCTCGCGGCGACGCGCTTCTTCACCGCACTCCCGACATTCCTCCTCGGCAATACGATGCCCGACCAGGAACCCGTATACGAAGACACTGGCCAGACGCTCGCTGTCTGGGGCTTCGAGCCTGGCCCCTATGTCATGCTGCCGTTGCTCGGACCGTCTTCGGTCCGCGGCACCTTCGGCGCAATCGGTGACTTCTTTTTCGATCCGCTAGGCTGGGTCACGGAAACGCCCGTGACTGTCGGTCGTGCTGTCGGCAACGCGGTTGTCGTTCGCTCCAACAACGTTGACCAGGTCCGTGACCTGCAGCGTAACTCGCTCGACTATTATGCGGCTGTACGCAGCTTGCACCGCCAGCAGCGTGAGGCTCAGGTTCAGAACGGTGGATCGGTTCCGGTTCAGCCCGCGCCCACGCTCGGGTTGGACCTCGAGGAAAAAGCGGAACCCAAAGAAACCGCATCAGGCAAGTAGGGCCAGACCCCATGATCGCGCGTCTATTTTCGGCGTTCGTCCTTGTCCTCGTAATAACCAACGGCGCATCGCTGGCGCAGGCCGATGGACATATCGAAAAATCAACGACCTTGGTTCGCGATCTGGCGAATGAGGCCGTTGAAAACATCACCGACACCTCGATAACCCCGGAACAACGCACAGAGAACTTCAGGGCGCTATTCCGGAAAGGTTTTGCGGTCTCAAGCATCGCGCGGTTCGTCACGGGCCGCTATTGGAGAACTGCATCGAAGGAGGAACGCGAGGAATATCTCGTGCTGTTCGAAGATGTCATCGTCAACGAATGGGCCGACCGGCTGTTCTCTCAGTACAACGGTCAGCGCCTGGAAGTCCTCGGAGCCAACGACGAAACTGACCCGGACTCTCCGGAATCAGTGGCGATCGTAAAAACAGACCTCGTCACGAGTCCGACCAACTCGATCACGATCGAATGGCGCGTGGCAAGCCTAGGTGATGTCATCAAGATCACGGATATCAAAGTCAACGGGCTCAGTCTGGCGACAACGCAACGCGATGATTTCGTATCGCACGCCAGCAACAATGGGCGGAGACTCTCCGCCATCATCGACAAGCTTCGCAACAAACGCGATCTGTAATCGCCGGCCCGGCTAACGCTGTAGCGGCTTGTACTTGATCCGGTGGGGCTGGTCTGCGTCAGCGCCCTTCCGACGCTTCAGGTCTTCGGTGTAAGCGTCGTAGTTGCCTTCGAACCACACCACCTCGCTATCACCCTCGAATGCGAGGATATGCGTCGCGATCCGGTCGAGGAACCAGCGGTCATGGCTCACGACGACCGCACACCCCGGGAATTCCAGCAACGCCTCCTCGAGAGCACGCAACGTATCGACGTCTAGATCGTTTGTCGGCTCATCCAGCATCAGGAAGTTGGAGCCGGACTTCAGAACCTTCGCGAGATGCACCCGGTTGCGCTCGCCGCCTGACAGTTGGCCGACCGGTTTTTGCTGATCGGATCCCTTGAAATTAAACCCGGCGACGTAGGCGCGGCTCTGCACATTTCGTTTGCCGAGCTCGATTACATCAATGCCGTCGGAAATCTCCTCCCAAACAGTCTTTTCATCAGACAGGGCGTCGCGGCTCTGGTCCACATATCCCATCACCACGGTATCGCCGATCCGAAAGTCTCCTGAATCGGGTGTGTCTTGCGATGTCACCATGCGGCAGAACGTTGTTTTACCCGCGCCGTTCGGCCCGATGACGCCGACGATCGCGCCCGGCGGCATCTTGAAACTCAAATCGTCAATCAACAGGTGATTGCCAAAACCCTTGCGAATACCTTCCGCCTCGATCACCAGGTCGCCGAGACGCGGGCCCGGCGGGATCGTGATCTGCTGGTTTTCAGGTGCCTTGTCTTGGCTGGCGGCAACCAACTTCTCATAGGCGTCGACACGCGCCTTGCTCTTGGCCTGGCGAGCCCGGGGGCTTTGTCGCACCCACTCCAGCTCCTGTTTGATCGTGCGCTGGCGCGAAGTTTCCTCGCGCTCCTCCTGTGCCAGGCGTTTTTCTTTCGCCTCGAGCCAGGCGCTGTAGTTGCCTTCGAACGGCAGCCCCTTGCCGCGATCCAGTTCGAGGATCCAGCCGGCGACATTGTCGAGGAAGTAACGATCATGGGTCACCGCGACCACGGTGCCTGAATAATCCTCGAGAAAGCGCTCGAGCCAGGCGACGGATTCCGCATCGAGATGGTTCGTTGGCTCGTCGAGCAGAAGCATGTCGGGCCGGGACAGCAACAGACGGCAAAGTGCCACCCGGCGCCGCTCACCGCCGGAAAGTTTCGAGACGTCGGCCTCACCGGGCGGGCACCGAAGTGCGTCCATGGCGATCTCGATCTGGCGATCCAGCTCCCATGCATCGCTGGCGTCGATTTCGTTCTGCAACTCGGCCTGTTCCGCGATCAGCGCATCCATCTCCTCGGGGGTGAGGTCCTCGCCAAAGCGCATGCTCACTTCGTTGAAACGGTCGAGCAAAGCCTTGGTCTCGGCGACGCCTTCCATGACATTACCCATCACATCCTTGTAGGGATCGAGATCGGGTTCCTGGGTCAGAAATCCGACCTTCAACCCATCGGCGGCCCAGGCTTCACCTTGATACTCGCTATCGAGGCCGGCCATGATCTTGAGCAGGGTGGATTTACCGGAGCCGTTCAGTCCCAGGACACCGATCTTGGCGCCGGGCAGGAAGCTCAGCCAGACATCTTCGACGACCTTGCGGCCGCCGGGAAAGGCCTTGGTCAGGCCCTTCATGACATAGACATACTGCGGGGTGTTCACGGGTGCGCTCTCAACAGGTTGTTGGCAGTCGGGCGTCTATGTAAGCCGCCCGCGCGTGCGGCGCAACGGTTCGTCAATAGCCCGTCGCCAGCGCAGGCCTTGGAACTAGTGGCGCCCGCCGAACCGCCAGCGATGAATGTCGATGCTCGTGTAGAGACCTGCCTTGCAGTATGGCTCGTTTTCGAGCATTTCCTCGACCGCGCCGCGATCGGGCAATTCGATCAGCATGGCGCTCCCAACCCATTCACTTTCATCGTCGTTGTAGAGCGGCCCACGCTCGATAAACCGCGGCAGATACCCGCCATCGATAAAGTATTCACGATGGGCATCGAGCAGGCTGTCACGCTCTTCGGTCGTGTCCGGTCGCCCGTGACCGATCAGCAGGAAACGCTGATTGTTGTCCGGGTCACCCTCGAAATCCCACATCGTGCGCCCAAGTGCATTGCGCCAACGACGTACGATGATATCGGCGAACACGCCGGCCTTCGCATATGGCCCCTCATAGGCGAACACCCGGGCTGCTTCCATGTCCGGAAGCTCGACCATATGCATGCTACCGGTCGGTGTCTCGCCATCGTCGGCCAAGCTCGGGCCACGTGCTACCATCTGGTCCGCATACCCGTCCATGAACACCCAATGCTCCTCGACAACCGCCTTGCGGAGGTAGCGCGTATCCGGTTTGTCGCGGCAATAGAAGAAGTATATCGGCATGGCTCAGTCCGCGCTGACCTTGCCACCGGCGCGGGCCGCCGCCTGCCACGCGACACCAGCCTTGCCGTCCTCGGTCTCGGCGTCCCAGCTGTTTTCATGGGCGAGATGTTTCTCCTCGTCCCATTCATGCTGGGTTCCCTCCCCCATGAAGACGATAAAAACCTCGCAGCCATCGGGATACTCATAGGGCCCATGGGGCATGTTGCCGCCGAACACATAGTCGCCCGGGCGCAGATCCTTTCCCGCAACGCACATACGCCCGGCCAGCACCACGACCGAGTGCCAGCTCTTATGGCTGTGCTCGGGTTCGACATAACCCGGCGGGAACTTGACCTTCATATCGACCCGGCCCATTGCCGCGTCATAGTTGAATATCTTGACCTGAACGCCGGGCGGCAATGCCAGAATTTCATTCGCACCCTCGCCGTCCTGCCAGTCGACTTCGTCGTCATGCAGCGCCACAAACTCGTGCACCACGTCGGTTGCTGGGTCAGCCATGTTGTTTTCCTTTTTCATGACGTTCAACGAATCAGACTAGCGCAACCGTCGCTCGCCCGTCCCGCCTGCCACCCATTCCGACAGGACATCGCCGTCCGTCTCGTCAGGCATATGTTGCGATCGCAGGTCCGCGAAGGCGTCTGCAGAGATCAATCGGGACAGCGCCCAAACCGCGGCCCCGCGCACGAGCGGGGACGCATCGTCGAGCCGCTCATGTGCGACGGCTGCGTCTTCATCGGATCCAACGTTGCCCATCGCAATCAGCACGTTGCGCAAGAACCTGTCGCGCCCCACACGCTTGATGGCCGTCGTCGAAAAGAAGCTGCGAAACGCGCCGTCATCAAGCCGGGCCAGATCGGCCAGTCGCGGCTTGGCAAGTTCAGGCCGCCCCCGCAGCTCCGTCACGGGTGCCGCGGCAGCGAACTTGTTCCACGGGCAGACTGCCAAACAATCATCACATCCATAGATTCGATTTCCGATCAACGGGCGTAACTCGCGGTCGATGGGACCTTTATGCTCGATCGTGAGGTAGGAGATGCACCGCCGCGCGTCGATCTGGTAAGGCCCGGAAAACGCATCTGTCGGACAGGAATCGAGACATTTCCGGCATGACCCACAGTGATCAACCTCGGATACATCGTCGGGCAGCTCGAGCGTCGTAAACACTTCGCCCAGGAACAACCATGAGCCGTGTTCGCGCGACACCAGATTGGTGTGTTTGCCCTGCCAGCCTAGACCGGCGATCTGGGCCACCGGCTTCTCCATTACCGGTGCAGTGTCGACGAACACCTTCACGTCGCCGGGAAACGCATCACAAATCCAGCGCCCCAGCGTCTTGAGGCGTTTCTTGACCACGTCGTGATAGTCGCGCCCGCGGGCATAGACCGAGAGATGTCCCACCCCGTCCTGGTCCAGGCTTTCGAACGCCGAATCGTCGGGCGTATAAGTCATCGCGAGCGAGATCACCGAACGGGCTTCGGGCCAAAGCGCTGCCGGTTCGTTTCGACGGTCCGCCTTCGCCGGCATCCAGTCCATGTCCCCGTGCCGGCCCTCGTCGATGAACTGTGCGAGATGATCTCGGGTTTCAGGCGCCAGATGCACCGGCGCGAACCCCACCGCGCTGAACCCCAGCGCCTGCGCCTTCTCCCGAATGCGGTCTCGCGTGTCGGTGGGTGAGCGCATGTCAGGCGCGCCCCAAAAGCGTGGCGTCACCATAGGAGAAAAACCGGTACTCGGCCGCGATCGCATGGCGGTAGGCCGCTCGCATATGATCGGTCCCGGCGAAGGCGCAGACCAGCACAAACAGTGTCGAGCGCGGCAGGTGAAAATTGGTGAACAGCTGATCGACGGCGCGGAACTCATACCCGGGGACGCAGAACAGCCGCGTATCACCTCGAAACTCTGTCACCTGCCCCTGCTTATCGACCGCGGATTCAAGCACCCGCAACGCCGTTGTCCCAATCGATACGACCGGCCGCCCGGCAGCCCTCGCCGCGTTGATCCGCTCGGCCGTCAAGGCATCAACCTCGCCATACTCGGCATGCATCTTATGTTCGCTGATATCCTCGACCGTCACCGGCAGGAACGTGCCGGCCCCCACATGCAGGGTCACTGTCGCAAGCTCCATGCCTGCATCGTCCAGTGCTGCCATTAGCTCGGGCGTAAAATGCAGGCCGGCTGTGGGCGCCGCCACGGCGCCCTCGCGCGCCGCAAACATCGTCTGATAATCGTGTGTATCCCGTCCGTCCGGGCCGTCGCCACGCTTGATGTATGGCGGCAGCGGCGTTCGGCCATGGCGCATCAGCGCATCGTGAAAGGCGGCAGCGGCCAAGTCAAACCGCAGATACACCTCACCCCCCTCGCGCCGCTCGACCATTTCGGCGGCGAAGCCTTCCGCAAACTCGATCCGGTCACCCGGCCGCAGCCGTTTCGCGGGACGGGCAAATGCGTACCATTCCGTCTCCGATATCTGCTTGTGCAGGGTGACGGAAATGCGGCCTTCACCGCGGCGTCCCTCGAGTTGTGCTGGGATCACACGCGTATCGTTGACCACGAGCAGACTGCCTGGCGCGAGCAGTTGCGGAAGGTCCGCGACGGCCCGATCCGCGATAGCATTGCGCAGGTCCAGCAGGCGTGCGGAATCACGCGGTTCCGCGGGCCGCTGTGCAATGCGTTCGGGTGGCAGTTCGAAATCGAAGTCCGATGTTCTCATGATTCAAACCTCGATCACGACACTGCGGATTGACAGCGGGCGCATCATCCTGCCATTAGCCTAATCCGAACGAAACAGCCCGAAACCAGCGACTCTTTGATGCCCGGATTGACCACGCGTTTCCTCATTATCACCGTCCTGTTCGTGACCTGTTTGATGGTTTCGAACGTTACGGCCGTCAAACTGATCGACGTGAATGGGTACGTGCTCACAGGCGCCATCGTGATTTTCCCGATCAGCTACATCATCGGCGATGTTCTGACTGAAGTTTACGGTTTCGCCAAGGCCCGGCTGGTTGTTTGGGTCGGTTTCGGCGCCAACTTGTTCGCCGTTCTGACATTCGCCCTGGTCGGGATTCTGCCCGCCGCCGGTTTCTGGGAGGGTCAGGCGGCCTACGACACGATCCTGGGTGCAACCCCGCGAATCCTCGCCGCGTCGTTCCTGGCATATCTGGTTGGTGAGTTCGCCAACTCCTATATCCTGGCCCGGCTGAAGGTCATCACCGCGGGTCGTATGCTGTGGGTGCGCACCATCGGGTCGACGATCGTAGGTCAAGGGTTCGATTCCATCGTCTTCGTTTTCGTCGCGTTCTGGGGCGTCCTGCCCATGAAAGTGCTGGTCGGTACGATCGTGCTGCAGGCTCTCGCCAAGATCGCTTACGAGGTCCTGGCCACGCCCCTCACCTATGCCGTGATCGGCTGGCTGAAACGGTCGGAAGGGATCGATCACTACGACCGCAAGACCCTGTTCAACCCGTTCGCCATCACCCGCCTGCAAGACTGATGCGCCGCGCGGCGATACTGCTGGCCTGCCTTACAGCGGCAGCCACCGTCAGCGCAGACCACGTTGCCGCCAATCCCGACACCTACAGCGTTCAGTGGGAAAATGACCGGATCGCCAACACAGACCGGCACTACACAAACGGCTTTCGCCTCTCCTGGGTCTCCGGCGCCCGCGACAACGACCCCCAATGGGTCAAGGATGTGCTCGAGACGCTATATCCCTTCGCCAACCTGCGGCAGGGCCGGGTCGGTGCCGCATTCGGCCAGAGCATCTACACGCCGGAGAATACCGCCACCTCAGACCTCGTCACCGACGACCGCCCCTATGCCGGCTGGCTGTATGGTGCCATCTCGGTACATGCCGAGACCAATCGCCAACCGGTATCCGCCACCGATACCCTAGACACGGTTGAGCTCAATCTCGGCATTGCCGGACCCTGGGCCCTGGGCCCTGGGCCCTGGGGCGCTAGGTGCAGAACGGCATACATGATCTGATCAACGTCGGCCGATCGAACGGCTGGGGCCACCAACTGGACACCGAGCCGGGGGTGATGCTGATCGGCGAACGCCGCTGGCGTCCCGCCGCGTGGCGATTGTTCGGTCTGGAGACTGGGGCCATTCCCCATATCGGCGGCAGCGGCGGCAATGTGATGGCCTTCGCCAGCGCGGGTGCAATCCTGCGGATCGGGCAGAATCTGGACGTCGACTATGGCCCGCCCCTCATTCGCCCGTCGCTCAGCGGTCTCGCGGCGATGGAAAAGCGCTCCGGTCTCGCCTGGTATGCGTTCGCCGACGTCCAGGGTCGCGGCGTCGCCCATGACATCTTCCTCGACGGAAATACCTTCGCCAGCAGCCAAAGCGTCGACAAACGCCTGTTTGTCGGCGATGCGCAGCTCGGCATTGCATTTATCTACGAGGGCGTGCGTCTCGCCGTGACACAGATATTCCGGACCCGTGAGTTCGATGGACAGCGCCAGCCAGATCGATTTGGCGCGATCAGCCTGTCAGTAAACTTTTAGCCGCCGACCATCACACACGCCGGCCTTTTCAGACCGGCCACTCATGCTAAGCTTCTCGATCTTGCAGGATCAGGTTCAGGGAGAGGAATCATGATGGCTCTCAATCTCACCATCGACGGCATCGCCGACGGGCAGCGAATAGCCGAGGAATTCGCATTCGGCGTTCGTACGGACACCGAGCCCTTCACGTTCGGGGCCAACATCAGCCCGGGGATGAGCTGGAGCGGCGGTCCCGACGGCACAAAATCCTACGCTGTCATCATGCACGACCGCAGCGTGCCGACCGTGTTCGACGACGCCAATCAGGAAGGTAAGACAATCCCGGCGGATCTGGCGCGGATGGACTTCATGCATTGGGTTCTTGTCGACATACCCGCTACAACGACCAGCCTGCCGAAGGGTGTGGAATCCGACTCTGTCATGCCAAAAGGAAAGCCGACCGGGCCGACCACCCACGGCGTTCGCGGCGCCAACGACTTCGGCATGTTCATGGCCGGCAATCCGGAAATGGCGGGCGACTATGGCGGCTATGACGGACCGGCCCCGCCCTGGAACGACGAGATCATGCATGAGTATGTGTTCACCGTGTATGCGCTCGACGTCGACACGCTCGGCATGAGCGGTGTGTTCAGCGGTGCCGACGCGCTGGCCGCAATGGAGGGTCATGTGCTCGCGAGCGGTCAAGTGGTGGGGGAATACACCCTGAACCCCTATCTCGTCTGACAATCGTTACTCCGGTAACCGGGGCGGCGGATCTTCGGATCCGCCGCTTTTTTCTTGCCTTGTGATCGCCGTCACTTCGGATCGCGGACGGCATGCGTATTTGTTGGACAACGACGTATCCAACGGAGAGTACGATGTCCGACCATTACAAGGACTACAACTTAAACACGTTCGATTACCGTTTTGTCTGCGGCACCGCCGACGGTGACCTGATCGACGGCACGTATGAGAACGAGATCATCTTCGGCTATGACGGCGATGACGAGATTCGTGCCGGCGGCGACAATGACGGGCTGTCAGACGACGAAGGCAACGACGATCTTTCGGGCGGAAATGGCATCGACGTTCTTCAGGGCGGTGATGGCGACGGCTCGCTCGACGGCGGCGCGCATCAGGACTTTCTCTTCGGCGACCACGGTGCGGACACGCTCAACAGCGGTGACGGCGACAACGCGGAAGACCATCTCTGGGGCAGCGACGGCGGCGACCTGTTCGTGTTCTCCGTCAACGGTGGCGATGACTGGGTCGAGGAATTCACATCCGGTGAAGACACGCTCGATGTCTCCGCACTCGGGTTCGCCGGCTTCGAAGATCTGCTCGCAAGCACCAGTGACGTGGGCGGGAACGCCAACATCGATTACGGGAATAACGACGAAATCAAGCTGGCGGGCGTCGCCACGGCAAACCTGTCGGCGTCAGACTTCCTGTTCTGAGGCTTAGTCGACGGCGTCTGAATAGTCCACGAGTTTCGTCTTGTAGTCGGTGCGCGGCAGGCTGTTGAAATCCACGATCTCGACTTTGGTCGTGACCACAAGCTTCGAGCGGATCTCCTTCTCGATCGCTTCTACCAACCCAGGTCCGGGGGCGGCCCCCTCGGCCGCCTCGACGTGAACCGGCAGTGGTGGTAGTTGCTGCACGCCCGCCCGGGTCGGGCGCACCAGCATGATTCCGCTGACGTCCGGGCGAAACTGGTTTACCACCTCCCGGATAGCACTGGGGAAAACGTTGACCCCCCGCACGATGAGCATGTCGTCGGTCCGCCCGATGCAACGGATGCGCGGGCCGGTACGCCCGCTGGCGACCGGGCCCATGCGTACCGTCAAATGGTCGCGCGAGCGATAGCGCAGCAGCGGCGCGGCCTCCTGCTGCAGATGAGTATAGACCGGCTCACCCTGGACCCCGTCCTCGAACGGCAGGGGTTCCTCTGTGTCCGGGTCGATTAGCTCCATATGGATATAATCCCGGGCGAGGAAGTTCATGCCGTCCTGCTCCGGCCCTTCCCCGAACATGGAAATCGACAATTCGCCGAGCCCCAGGACCTCGTGCACCTTCGCGTCGAACGCATCCTCGATCTGGGCGCGGACTTCGGGCTCGCCGCCCCCCGGCTCGCCCCCGGCGACGAGTGTCTCGAGCCCGCAAGCGCGGGGGTCGATCCCGCGCGCACGCGCGGCCTCGGCGATATACAGGAAGTATGACGGGGTCCCCGGCATGGCCTGGACCTGAAAACGTTCCAGCGCGGTCAGCAGCCGGTCGGTGTTGCCGCTGCCCACCGGCACCATGCGTACGCCCAGTGCAATCATGGATTCATGCACCGCTCCCGCCGCAAACGGCCCGGAATTATAGGTGGTGACGACCCGGTGGTGGGGACGGATACCGGCAGCGAAATAACTGCGGTTGGACGTGTGAATCCACCGCTTGAGGTCGCCTAGGGTAACCGGGATATAGAGCGGCGTGCCCGATGTGCCGCTGGTTGAATAGATCCGCACCACATCCTCGAGCGGCGCTGCCAACTGGTTGCCCAGGGGCAAATGCTCGGCCTGGCTGGCGCGCAGCTCGTCTTTCACGGTGAATGGTAGATGGCGAAGATCGTCCAGTCCGCCAACGGATGCCGGCGTCTGGAAACCTGCTGCGCGGAACTTCTCTCGATAGAATTCGGACCGCGCGAACAGATACTCGATCTGCCGACGGTAAACCGGCTCGTCCTTCTGTTTTTGGTCTGCAAGATCCCGGGTTTCGGCCTCGGGATCAAAGAGTTCGCCAGCCGACATCAATCCTAATCCCCGTCATAGGCGATGGCCTCTTCTCCATGATGGGCCAGCAGGAAGCCGATCGGGCGTTCCATTTCCTCGTTCAAATGCCCAATCAGGCCCACCGTGCGGGCCAAAATCGGAATGCCCCGGATCGCCGCCTTGGGGAAATCCAAATCGAGAAGCACGGCGGCCATCGGACCCTGAAGGTTCATGGGAAGCGGTTTGCCCCAGACATCGGCGACCGCGTCGGGGAACGCGCGCAACGCATCCACATGACGCCCTGACACGCCGCGCGCGTCGGCCAGTTCGAGAATGCGTACCGCGCGAGGATCAACCGGGTGATGAATGGGATGGCCGAACCCGGGAATAAACTTCCCGGCTGCCTTGTATGCGCGTGCGATCGCCAGCGCCGCCGCCTCGGGAGATTCTCCACCCTCGATCCGCGTCGCGGCATCGTCGAGCATCTCGCCGCAGACATCCGCGCTGCCGAGAATAACGGAACCGACGCCAAGGAGGCCGGCTGCGACCGCGCCCTGGAGCGCCTCCGGCGCCGCCGCGAGGGTCATGCGTGCGGCCTGCACGCTGGGCGTCAGACCGTGCTCCGCCAGCGCCACCACCAGAACATCCATGAAGAACGCCTGGTCGGCCGTCGGTTCTTTTCCCGTGAGGTGAAAAAAGAAAAACTCGGCCATGGACGCGTGCCCCATGACCTCGTTGCACAGATCCTTCCCGCGCACTGTGATCGAGCTCGCATCCGCCGTTTCGATGGCGGTTTTGGCTTCGCCCTTTTTGCCAATCAGCATGGTCGTCTCCCCCAAGTCCCGCGTGACGATAGGGTCAAACCAATGCGCCGACAATGTTTCATATATATGAAACATTATTCGAACAATGGAACGTGATTGACTCTGGCCAACGCCCTACGCGTAGAATGGAACCGGCAATAAACGAGAGCGGCTTCATGCCGCCTGCGGCTCGGGTCTTAGGGAGACTGAAGCAATGAAATACGGAATGTTCAGCATGCCACTCCGCCCGCCCGGCGGAGATGTAAACGGAAACTATCACCGCGACATCGAGACATATATTCACGCCGACAAGCTCGGCTACAGCGAAGGCTGGATGGGGGAGCATTACACGATCCCGTGGGAGCCCATTCCAGCGACGGACCTGTTCGCCGCGAGCGTGTTCGCCCAGACTGAACAGATCAGGGTCGGCACGGGTGTCGTCCTGCTGCCGATGCACGATCCGCGCCTCGTTGCACTTCGCATCGCCTATCTGGACCACCTGTCGAAGGGCCGCCTCAACTTCGGGATCGGTGCCGGCGGCGCCCCGACTGATTTCCATTTTTTCGACATCGACTATCAGGAAGGCGAGCATCGCGAGCGAATGCGTGAGGCGATCGACGCCATTACACGCCTGTGGACCGAGGAAGACCCGTTCGAACACAATGGCAAGTTCTGGCAGTTCAAGGTGCCGGAGCCGATGCCCCACATCCCGCTCTACCATCATATCCGCCCGTATCAGGACCCCCATCCGCCGATCGCGGTGGCCGGGCTCCACAAATACTCGGAATCGCTGGTGACCGCGGGGCGCGAGGGCTGGATGCCCATGAGCGTGAACTATCTGCCGGCCGCCAACCTCAACACCCATTGGGAAGCGGTCCTGCAGGGCGCCAAGGAAACCGGGCGCACGCCGAGCCGCAAGGACTGGCGGGTCGCGCGCGAAATCTACGTCGGGAAGACCGATGCGGAAGCGCGCGATCATGTGCTCAATGGCGGCATGGCAAAGGCTTACAACGACTACATGTACAACGTCCTCAAGTCTCTCGGGGTCGTCGATCTCTACAAGGAGACCGAGGACATCAATGACGAGGATCTTACGGCGGAATATATCTGCGACAATATCTGGGTCGTTGGCAGCCCCGACACGGTCACCGAGAAGCTGCGCAAGCTTTACGACGACACCGGCGGCTTCGGAACCGTGCTGCAGGTGCAGTATGTCTACGAACCCTTCCAGGACTGGCTCGACAACATGTCGTTGTTCGCCAAGGAAGTGATGCCGAACCTCGCCGACCTGATGCCGGAAGACGAGGATTCTGCCGCCGCCGCCCAGTAAACCGGCCCAAAGTCGTGTTCGGACCGCCCTGTACCGCTCGCGCGGTGCGGGGTCGGCGAACACAAGCACCATGGAGGCTCAGATGTCCGTTGCCGCTGAATCCGAACACTCAGTTTCTCCCGACGTCGCCGAATGCATCACGGAAGAAAGAATTCCGATTATTGATATCGGCGGCTATCTGTCCGGCGACCCGGACGCAGTGGAACAGTTCGCCACCGACCTGCGGGCCATACAGGAAAGCCTTGGTTTCTACTGCATCATCAATCACGGGATCGACCAGGGATTGATCGACCGCAGCTTCGAACAGATTGCTGAGCTGTTCAAACTGTCCGACGAGACCAAGATGAAGTACCGGGTGGATTTCCACCATCAGGGCTTCATCCCAAACAAGTCGCTGATCCTGCGTTGGTCGAAAATCGCGAAGAACAAGAAGAAAGACCTGAACGAGGCCTGGGCGTTCATGCGCGAGCGTGACGCCGACGATCCCAAGGTAAAGGCCAACATTCGACACCGAAACCTCAACCAGTGGCCGGAGGAACTGCCCGAGTTCCGCAAAACACTGGTCGAATATCAGGAAACCATGGCTGTTCTGGCAACACGGATGTTGCCGGCCTACGCACGTGCTCTCGAGATGCCGGCGGACTTTTTTGACGACAAATTCTCGCACCCCGAATATTACAACCGCTGCGCCTGGTACCCGCCGGTCGAAGCGGAAGAAGGCCAATTCTCACTGTCACCCCACTCTGATCACAGCTCCATGACCTATCTGCCATTGATGGATGTCGCGGGGCTTGAAGTGATGGCCCCGTCGGGCAAATGGATGGAGATCGAGCCCCTGCGCGGCGCGATCGTGGTCAATACGGGCGAATTCTTCAATCGCTGGACCAACGGACGTTTCATCGCAACACCGCACCGTGTCGTGCCGCCGCTCGACCATCGCTATGCGCTGACATTCTTCTACAACTGCAATGACGAAACCCTGGCCGACCCGATCCCGACCTGTATCAAACCGGGCGAAGAACCGGTCTACAAACCGATGTCGTTCCATGATTTCTTCATCACCTATATGGATGGCAACTACATCTACCGCACCGCGGAGATGGACGAGGACTAACGGCCCTCGCCGACCAGCCAGGTATTTTCCGTGACGAAAGAATTGGTATGAGCGACTCACATCTCATGAGCGAAACACGTGATCGCGTCCTGTACGTGACCATCGACCGAGTGGAGAAACACAACGCGCTTGCAATTTCGATTATCGCCGCGATCGGCGAAACGTTTCGTGCGGCAGCGACTGATGAGCACCTCGTCGCGGCGGTCTTGCGCGGCGCGGGCGAAAAGACGTTTGCCGCGGGCGGCGACCTGCGTGAACTGGCCGGCCTGCGCACCGAGGCAGAGGCGGAGACAATGGCGCTAGATGCCAAGGCGGCCTTCAACGCGATCCGCGACTTCCCCGTGCCCGTGGTCGCCGGCCTCAACGGCAACGCCTTCGGTGGCGGCGCCGAACTCGCTGTCTCCTGCGATTTCCGTGTCGCAGCGGCGCATGCGCGCATCGGCTTTGTGCAGGGTCGTCTCGCGCTCGCCACCGCCTGGGGCGGCGGGCCGGACCTGCTCGACCTAGTCGGGCGTGCGCGGGGGCTCAAACTCATGAGCACCGGCGAGATGCTCGACGCTGCTACAGCGTTTGATATCGGGCTGTATGACGCGATCGGGCAGGAAAACGAGAACATCGACGATACAATCGAGGCCTTCCTCGAACCGATCCGCAAGCAAAAGGCCCAATCGATGCGCGCGTTCAAGGCCGTCAGCGATTCGCACCGGCGCGGAGATTCCCGCGCTGCGATGCAAAACATCGAGACAAGCATGTTCGTGAAGACCTGGGTTCATGACGACCACTGGGAGGCTGCCGAAAAGGTGCTTCCCGCGAAGAAAGGCTGACCCGATGGCCAACAATTCTACCTCCCGAAAAGACGCAACCGACGCCGCGCGGCGCGAACCGCCGACCAAACCATCCACCGCGACCCCTTCGGGCATCGAAGTGCCGCCGGTGGTAACACCGGACATGGTCAGCAACCCCGATCAGGGAATGCCGGGCGAGTTCCCGTACACACGCGGCATCTTCCCCGACGGTTTCCGCGGGCGGCTCTGGACGATCCGGCAATATTCGGGATTCGGCACGGCGGAGGAATCAAATGAACGCTATCGGTTCCTGCTCGATCAGGGCCAGACCGGCCTGTCGGTCGCGCTCGACCTGCCGACCCAGTGCGGCTACGACCCGGTCGACCCGATCGCAAAAACCGAAGTCGGCAAGGTCGGCGTCTCGCTTTCGAGCCTCGCCGAGGCCGAGATTCTTTTTGATGGCATCGATCTTGGCGGCATCTCGACCTCCTTCACCATCAACGGCACGGCGTCGATCATCTACGCCATGTATTGCGCCGTGGCCGACAAGAAGGGCGTGCCCCGCGAGAAACTCACCGGCACGATCCAGAACGACATTCTCAAAGAATATGTGGCACGCGGCACCTGGATCTTCCCCGTGCGACCGTCGATGCGGCTGATCGCGGATACGATTTTATTCTCCTACGACCAGACGCCGCGCTTCAACGCCATCAGCATCGCCGGCGCCCATGTACGCGACGCCGGCTGCACCGCGGTCGAGGAGATGGGCTACACCCTGGCCAACGGGCTTGCCTATATCGACGAACTGATCCGCCGGGGCGGCGATGTCGAGAAGTTCGCGCGTCGGCTCAGCTTCTTCTTCTATGTCCACATGGACTTCTTCGAAGAGGTCTGCAAGTTCCGTGCAGGCAGGCGGCTTTGGGCCAAGTTGCTGCAGGATCGCTACGGCGTGCAGGACCCCAAGGCACTCATGTTCCGCTTCGGCGTCGTCTGCGGCGGCTCGTCTCTCGTCGGCGCCCAGCCTTACAACAACGTCGTCCGCGTGGGCATCGAGAACATGGCAGCCGTGATGGGCGGCGCTCAATCCATCTTCACCGCCGCCTTTGACGAGGCCTACCAGATCCCGACCGAGCATTCGGCGGAGATCGCGGTCCGCACGCAGCAGATCGTGGCTCATGAATCCGGCATCGCGCGCACCGTCGACCCACTGGGCGGCAGCCATTACGTGGAATGGCTCACCGATCAGATGGAAAACGAGATCATGAAGGTCATCGACGACATCGAAACCTATGGTGGCGTGACCAAGGCGGTCGAGGACGGCTGGCTACAGATGAAAATCGCCCAGCGGGCATCCGAGCGCAAACACAAGATCGATAGCGGCGAGACCGTCGTCGTCGGCCAGAATCACTTCCGCCGCGAAGACCAAAATGACGGGGTGGCAGAACTCTTCAAACTCGACCCGGGCGCCAGCGCGCGCGTCGTCGAGAAATTCGAAAAGGTGCGTGACAGCCGCGACAACGATGCGGTCGCAACGTCGCTCGCCGCGCTGGAGGCCGCCGCGGCGGATGACAGCAAGAACCTGATGCCGTATCTCATCGATTGCTGCCATGCCTATGCAACCGTCGGCGAGATGGTCGCCACCCTGAAGCGCCAATGGGGTGAATTCGAAGAACCGGTGAGGCTGTAGGACCGCATCATGAGCCTGAACGGAAAACGCATCCTGATCGCGAAACCGGGCCTCGACGGCCACGATGTCGGCGCCAAGATCATCGCCCTGGCACTGCGCGATGCGGGCGCCGACGTGATCTATACCGGTCTGCGCCGAACACCGGATTATATCGCCCGGGTCGCGGTCGATGAGGATGTCGACGCGGTGGGATTGTCGATCTTGTCGGGCAGTCACAAGGAACTGGTCGAAGAGACGGTGCGCTGCCTCAACGAACTCGACGCCCATGATATTCGGCTGTTCGTCGGCGGCACCATTCCGGCGGAAGACCATGCCGAACTGCGCAATGCGGGTGCTCGGGGAATTTTCACGGCGGAAATGACGGTCGACGATGTGGTCACCGCCATCGACGCGGAGCTCGGGGCGTGAGTGACGGACCCCTCACCGGCGTCCGGATCATCGAGGTTGCCCACGTTCTCGCCGGGCCATTTTGCAGCATGATTCTGGGCGACCTGGGCGCCGACGTGATCAAGGTCGAGCCGCCGGGCGGCGACATGGCCCGAAACATTACCAAGCAGTTCACGGGCCCCTACAACGACTATTTCGCAAGCCTCAACCGCAACAAACGTTCCGTCGTCCTCGATCTCAACACGCCCGCCGGCAAAGCCCGGCTCGGCGCATTGGCCGCCGACGCGCAGGGCCTGATCACCAATCTGCGCCCGTCCACCATTCGTCGTTTCGGCCTGACCTACGAAGACCTGAGAACACACAACCCGAACCTGGTATGCCTGGCGCTGACAGGTTTCGGGCTCGACGGCCCCTATGCTGATAAACCCGCCTACGACTACATCGTCCAGGCGCTCACCGGCGTGATGACCCTGACCGGCGATCCCGGTACCGCGCCGACCAAGGCCGGATACTCTGCAGTCGACAATTCCACCGGCATGATGGGTGCCATCGGATTGCTGGCAAAGATCATCGAAGGCAAGGGTGGCCAGGTCGATGTGTCGCTCTTCGACACCATGCTGGCCCAGCTCAACTATCTGGCTTCGGGCTACCTCAATCACGGCGTCGTGCCGCAGCGAACATCGCACAGCGCACACCCCTACATGGTCCCGGCGCAAGTCTTTGAGACCCGCGACGGATATCTGATGCTGTTCATCTCGACCGACAAATTCTGGCAGAAATTCTGCGAGGTTGTGGGCTGGCACGATCAGGCTTGTGACCCGGGCCTTGCGACCATGAGCGCGCGCTCGGAAAACCGCGACGCCGTGATCGGTGTCGTCGGCGAACTCATGACGTCACAGACCACCGCCCATTGGGTCGAGACGCTTGGCAATGAGGGCCTCGTGGTTTCCGGTGTCGAAACCGTCGACCAGGCACTCGACGGGGACATGGCCGCATCGCGCGAGATGATCGCCGTGATCCCGACACCGGATGGGGCGCTGCGGGTGGTAGGTAACCCGATCAAGATGTCCGATCATCCGCCGCGCTATGGTCTGCCGCCGCTTCTGGGCGAACATACAGACGAAATCCTAGGCACCCCACCCGCTGCCGCTGCCAAATGAACGGCACCTCACGCAATCCGCGGCGCAACCTCAGCCGCGCCCTGTCGCGTATCGCTAATGCCGACGTATCGGAGACCCTGGCGCAACACAGTGAGGGTTCTGCCGAGAATCTGCCGCGGATCGGCATCACCGGCGCGCCGGGGGCCGGCAAGAGCTCGCTCATCGCCCGGCTCGCCAACCTCCGCAAACGAACCGACCGAAAGGTCGCTGTCCTGGCGGTCGACCCGTCGAGCCCGGTATCTCAGGGCTCGCTGCTCGGTGACCGTATCCGCATGGACGCCATCGCCGACGACCCGGATATCTTCATCCGCTCGATTCCCTCCCGCCGCGCCCATGACGGCCTGGCGGACAATACGGCCGACCTCCTCGACGCCATGGAGGGACACGGTTTCGGCGAAATCATTCTGGAAAGCGTGGGCGTGGGGCAGGCCGAATACACCATCCGCACCCTGGTCGACACGGTGGTGCTCGTCCTCGTGCCCCACTCCGGCGATGCAATCCAGGCGATGAAAGCCGGCATCCTCGAAATGGCGGATATCTATGTGGTGAACAAGGCCGACTTGCCGGGCGCCGACCTGATGGCCGCCGAGATCGAGCAAGTGGCCACCCATCAAAGCGCCGACGGCTGGACACATCCCGTCATCATGACATCGCGCGATGATCCCCAGGGCTTCGCGGCACTCGACGACGCGATCAATGCCCACGCAGCCTGGCGCGCTGACCATGGCGACGCCAGCGCGGCGCGGCGTGCGCGGGCGCGTTACCAGGCCCAGGCGCTCATCTCCCGGCGCATCGACGAGGTGCTCGAGGCGGCCGGCGAAGATATTCTCGACCAGAACCCCGGTGACCTGTTCGACACGATCGTGGCGCGCCTGAACCGCACGAACGAGGCCTGACCGAAATGTTCGCACCACCCCCCGTCATCGAAACCCGGGTCTTTGCCGATGTGAATGCCATTCACGGCATCAACGATCGAGAGCCCGAATGGGCAAAGCTCCTGTTCGGCCGCCCCAACACGGCGAGCTTCCTCGAAGGCCCTTCCTTCGATCGTGTCGGCAATCTGTGACTCGTCGACGTCGCCTGGGGACGTCGAACTCGCCTGCACCTATGACGGCGAACCAAATGGCCTGGCCTTCCACAAGGACGGGCGCGGCATCATCGCCGACCATTATCACGGCCTGATGCGCCTTGATCCCGAGGCCGGCACCGTCGAACCTTATCTGGTGCGCAACACCAACGAGCGGTTTCGCGGTACGAACGACCTGACCTTCGCGTCGAACGGCAAACCCATCTACCGGATCAATTCCTGTGCCGGGCTGCTGATCACCAACTGCGCCTATGGCGGCTCCGACGGCAAGACCCTCTACATCACGGAATCATCGAGCGGAAAAGTGCTTACGGCTGAGATGCCGACCGCCGGTCGTATTCTCTTCTCGCATATGTAGTCCGGGAGTCGGAAAGCCCGCCCGAACCTACTCCGCCGCCGCCTTGATCTCGCTCTCGAGGATCTCGTAGACCACCGAGCACTCATCCTCGAGCCGCCCGGCCTTCTCGATCTTCTTGTAATAGTCGTTACATATCCGCAGCAGCGGCGCCGACAGGCCTAACGCTTCGGCCTGTTCCTCGACGATATCGAGATCTTTCCACAACAGCTTACTGGGGCCCGCGCAAGGCTGCCAGGACCGATCCTTGATGATGCCCGCACGCATGCCGAAGACCGTCGACCCGGCCGCACTGGGGCCCACGATATCGATCATCAACTCCGGATCGAGCCCCATCTGGGCACCAAACAACATGCCTTCGGCCAGGGCCACCGTGTTCGCGCCGACCATGAAGTTGATCATCAGCTTGAGCTTGATACCAGTGCCGTATTCGCCGACATAGAACGTCTTCGGGCAGACGAGTTCGAGCATCGGCTTCACGGATTCACAAAGCGCCTGGTCGCCGCTCATCATGATGACGCCCTTGCCCGCGCGAATGATCGGCTGGGTGCCGCTGAGCGGGCAATCGATGATTTTTGCCGGCGTGTCGGCGGCCTGGTCGCGCACGCGCTCCTTCTCGCTCACGGGGAAGGTGTTCATCTCGATGATCGTCAGGCCTTCATGGGTACCCGCCAGCAGGCCGTCAGGGCCCTCCAGGGCGGTGCGGGAGGCCTCAGTGCTCGGCAGCGCGGAAATCACTACATCAGACCATTCGGCAAGCTCACGCGCCGTATCGAACAGCTTGCCGCCCGTGTCGGGGAAGCTCTCGGTGCTCGGGCGGCGAACCGCCGCGCATTCGTAGCCCTTCGGCATCAGGATTTCGGCCGTGATACCGCCGATCAGCCCAAGCCCTAGAATTCCAACCTTTTCAGCCATGATATCCTCCGTCTGGATAGGTTCAGATATGTCCCGGCCTTACGGGCCCGTCCCCAATACCGCCTCGCGGAACCGCGAGCGCAGATAGGCCCCGTCGCGCGCCGGCAGGACGCGCGGATTCTCTCCCGCCTCGATCTTGATGTTGGCAAACAACGGCCCCTCGCAGCGCTGCATGCGCCCTGCAAGCGTGCCCAGCGCGTTCATATCCCGAATATCCTCGAGCGCCTCGATCCCGCAGCCGCGTGCCACCTCCACGAGGCTCACCCCGCGGGCCGTGGCGGTCGGTTGGGCACCGGTCTCGCCATAGACCTCGTTATCGAGGACGATCACCGACAGGTTCGCGGGCTTGGCGGCGGCGATCGTGGCCAGGCTGCCAAGCCCCATCAGCATGTCCCCGTCGCCAGTGATCGCGGCGACCGGCCGGTCCGGCTGGGCCTGCGCCAGGCCGAGGGCCAGGGCCGCGGCACCCCCCATGGCACCCCAGAGATAGAAATTTCGCGGGTCGTCCCCCGCAGCCGCGCAATCATAGGTCGCCGAGCCGAGCCCGGAGACCACGAGCATTTCGCCGCGATCCTCCAATAGCCGTGCGACGGCCTCGCGGCGATCGAGCAGAGGGCTTGTCATGTCAGCCCTCCGCCGTAAAGGCCTTGCGGCCGATCAGACGTTGGGAAAGCAGCACCGCCGAGGCGAGCGACCCGTCGAAAGATTGCCGGATCGCCGCATCCAATGTCGGCGCGGCGTCCTCGGGTGCGTCGACCCGATGTGCCTGCACCCCCATCCGGGTGAGTATGTCGGGCGTCGCCTGGCCCATCTGGGCCTGCCACGGGTTAAATTCACCCCATTCGCCGCGCATCGTGATCACCGCCACCAGCGGCATCCGGCAATTCTCGATCAAGGTGAACATATTCACGCAGTTGCCCACGCCGCTCGACTGCATGAGCAGCACACCACGATCACCACCCAGCCAGGCACCCGCCAGCAGCGCCACGCCGTCTTCCTCGGTGGTGAGGGTCGTCGCACACATGTCCGGGTTGTCCTCGCACCGCTCGATCAGGCGGGAATGCCCGGCATCGGGCACATAGGCGACCTGGCGAATATTCTGCTGTACCAGCACGTCATAGAGCGCGTCAGCCCAATCGGGCGTGGCGGCGTCGGGCCTGATCACCGTGTCACTCATGAACTGTCTCCGAGGGCCTCGAGCCGCGCTTTCGCGGCCAGGAGCTGCGCGGCGAGTTCGGTCTCGCCCGCCTCCATCCGCACGAGCGGCCCCGCAATCGCAATGCCCATGGCCTCACCATACACATCCGCGTTGGTCGCCAGGCCCATCACATCGACGACATTCTCGCCACGCGTCACGAAATAGCCTTTCGCAATTCCTTCAGCCAGGTCGGCTTCCAGGGTTGCACGCTCCGTGATCGTGTTGGGAGTGTGCAGATCGAGCGGCAGGCGCGCCACCAGGGCAGCGCGTTCGGCATCGTTGAGACGGCCGAGAAACGCCTTGCCGATGGCACTTGAATGCATCGGCTTGATATCGCCCGCGCCGGCGGAATAGCGCAACGTCTGGCCACCCTCGATCACATCCAGATACAGGATCGTCTCGCCCTGGCGGCGGCCGAGCAGGATGGTTTCGTTAGTCTCGTCGCGCAGCACCTCGAGCAGCGGCACGATGCTCTCCAGCACCGGGTCATGGGTGGCAATCGTGTTGGCGACCTCCAGCAGGCGCCTGGTCGGATAAATCGCCCGGTTTCGTTCGGAGGTGTAGAGATATCCCTTGGCGCTGAGGGTCCGGACCAGACCGTGGCAGCTGCTGATCGGCGCCGACAGGGCCTCGGAAATCTGGGTCAGGGTCATCGGCCCCTTGCGACGCGAGAACGCCTCAAAAAGGTTTACCGTGCGTACCGCTGTCTTCACGCCATCATTCATACTCATGAATTTCATTTTGGCGGTGTGAAACACCGGGGTCAAGCACCACCCGGCCTGCTTTTGCGAAGCTCCGCAATCGCGTAAAAACAGGTGCCCCATCCAACTTTCGCGGTGCGTACAGAATGTCCACGAACCCTCACGATCGGATCATCGTCGCCGGCGGCGGCCCGACCGGGCTGATCGCCGCGTTATCCCTCGCCACCCAGGATATCCCGGTGCTCCTGCTGGAACAGCAGCACGCACAACAGGATCACCGCCGCGCCTCGACCTTCCACCCGCCTACCCTCGAATATCTCGACGCGCTCGGCATGGTCGACGCGGTATTGAACGACGGGCGCGTCACCCCGGTCTGGCAGTTCCGCGACCGGCACACCGGTGTCATCGCCCTGGAGGATGTCCGACTGCAGACCATCCGCAACACCAGGTTCATCGCCGAGAAAGACCCCGCCGAACGGCTCAAGAACCAGGACGAGATGCGCGCAACCGCCGAGGATCCGCAGAAAAGCTTCGGTTTCATGATGGGATCGTCGATGATCGGCGGGCTTCGCGCGGCAAACGCACTGGACTGACCCGTTGCCATATCGGTACCAGGGTTTGATCGAGGTCAGACGATCTCGCATGGCGCCGCGCTCATATCGGCCAAGCCGTGATGGCCCATAGCGGCACGATCGACTATTTTGTTGACACGGTGTTCAACTACCCGATACTGGCGAATGCTACAAGACGGCCGCCTTCGACGGCCTCAACCGGCTGGAATAGGCGACCGCCCCGACGGGAGTCGCTCAACACGCCGTCATGCGCGGACTTGATCCGCGCATCTTAGGCTCCGTTCGATAAGATACCCGGGTCAAGCCCGGGTATGACAGCATTGGGGTTCCTAGCCGATCCCGAGCACAGGCTCCGAGCGGTCGAGGATCAGCGGCACGATGATGTCTTCCTCGTCTTCGAGGTGACGCCCCAGCCCGGACCCTAGGGCCGCGATTCCATCCCGTGCGGCGGGTGCCGCCGACGCGATGTCGGCGGGCGTCTCGCGGATCGCCCCGTCCAGCGCCACGACCGCCCCGTGCGCCGCCATAAGCCGATCATGCACCACCCGGTGGTCGCCCTCGAGCAACTCGATCCCGCGGGCCATTTGGGCCTCGGCCTGCGCTAGGGCCGGGAAGTAATGATACTCCTCGACCTTGTGATGGGTATCGATCTCGCCGAAGTAGAAATTCACCCGGGGTACGAACCATTCGTGAAACGCCGCTGCCTCGATCTTGCCGTCGGCAAGCTGTTCGCAGGCGTCAGTCAGTGCGACCGAATAATCCCGGAACATCTGGTGGCGCTGCAGCCAGAACTGGCACCACTGGCCGTTGTTGGGATGCCCCTCCCACACCGGGCGCGGATATTCCGCCAGCAGGAACGCAAAGCCCTCAGGCAGGGCCGTACGAACGGTGAGAGACAGATCTTCGGGGGATACATCGGACATGGTCGCGGGGCTTACACCATAGGCGTTCACGTGCAAAGCTTGGGTCACGATAATACGAACAAAGCCCCCACACGGGGGCCCTCAGGAGAGTGTGATGGACTACAGGATTTTCAACACCGACGAGATCGACCACCAGCAATGCTACCGGCTGCTGATCGGCTCGATCGTGCCCCGTCCCATCGCCTGGGTCAGCTCCATCGACGAAAACGGCGTGCCCAACCTGGCGCCCTTCTCCTTCTTCTCCATCGTCTCCCACTACCCGCCGCTGGTCTCCATGGCCGTGAGCGAGAAGACCCACGCCCCGAAACACACCTCGGCCAACATCCAGGCCACCAAGGGTTTTGTGGTCCACACCGTCACAGACGATTTCGCGGAGTCCATGAACGCCAGCTCGGCCAACTACGAGGCCGACCAGGACGAGTTCGCGGAAATCGGGCTCGAGACCGTGCCTTCGGACCTGGTGGACGCCCCGCGCATTAAGGATTGTCCCGTGGCCATGGAATGCACCTTCGAACAGGTGCTCAAGTTTGGCGATGAATGGGTGACGGATCTTGTCATCGGCCGGGTGCTGCGCTGGCATGTGCGCGAGGACCTGATGCTGGATGACAAATACGTCAATCCCCACACGTTGCAGCCCGTGGGGCGCCTTGGGGGGCCGCGCTACTGCCGGACCCATGACATCTACGAAATGAAGGCACCGTACATCCAGCCTGACGTCGCGCACCCGAATACGCCTGTAACGGGGTAAAGACGGCACACCAAGTCTATCATCCGTTCCGATCAGGCAGGCAGGTCGTCGAACCATCCTCATGAGAACGACTATGGAATTTGGAAGCAGCCTTCATTTGAACAAGGCAGATTCACTCCAGTTCAAGTAAATGATCCCCCATCGAAAAAGAGACCAACCCAAGGATCCGAGCACTACGACTAGCGTCAACTCTCGATACCAGCGCAGCAAGTAGGCAGAAGTAAAGAAATACCCCGCAGACAACAAAGCCGGCGCAGCGAGGAATACGTACTCACTTCCCAATCTGCCAAACGCAGCGGGCTCAGTGACATAGAGCGCAAAAACCAAAGCCGTATTGTTGAGTAGCAATAGAAGCACGAGCCAATTCTGGACCGGCCTTACTCGGAACTCAGAGAATCTCTTAGAAAAAGAAAAACTCCGAATCATCGCGCTCTCACGCCGTCTTCTCTTCGGACAACCCAAGCTCGACAATCATCGCCCCGCGCATCTCGAACTTCTGAACCTTCCCCGTCACGGTCATCGGGAAACCGTCGACGAACTTGATGTAGCGCGGGATCTTATAGTGGGCGATCTGGCCCTTGCAGAAGTCTCGGATCTCGTCGTCGGTGGCGTCCTCGCCGTCGGCCAGCTTGATCCAGGCACAGAGTTCCTCGCCGTATTTTTCGTCGGGGACGCCGACGATCTGCACGTCGGACACCTTGGGGTGGCCGTAGAGATATTCCTCGATCTCGCGGGGATAGAGATTCTCCCCGCCGCGGATCACCATGTCCTTCATCCGACCGACGATGTTGAAGTAGCCCTCTTCGTCCATGGTCGCGAGGTCGCCTGTGTGCATCCAGCCAGCGTCGTCGACGCATTCGGCCGTCTTCTCCTCGTCGTTCCAGTAGCCGAGCATCACCGAGTACCCACGCGTGCACAGCTCACCGGTCTCTCCCGGAGCCACGATCCGGTTCTCCTCATCGACGATCTTCACCTCCACATGCGGATGGATGCGGCCCACCGTGCCGACGCGCCGATCCAGAGGGTCATCAACCGCGGTCTGGGTCGAGACCGGGCTGGTCTCGGTCATGCCGTAGGCGATGGTAACCTGGTCCATATGCATGCGGTCGATCACCTGCTTCATCACCTCCACCGGGCAGGGCGAGCCCGCCATGATGCCGGTGCGCAGGCTCGACAGGTCGAAGCCCCCGAACTGCGCGTGTTCCAGCTGGGCGATAAACATGGTCGGCACGCCGTAGAGCCCCGTGCAGCGCTCCGCCGCCACGGTTTCGAGGGTCGCCAGCGGGTCGAACGCATCGGACGGATAGACCATCGCCGCCCCGTGGGTCATGCAGGCGAGGTTGCCCAGCACCATGCCGAAACAGTGATACAGCGGCACCGGGATGCAGATTCGGTCCGCATCGGTGAGTGCCATCGTCCGGCCGATGAAGTAACCGTTGTTGAGGATGTTGTGGTGGGTCAGCGTCGCGCCCTTGGGCGAGCCGGTCGTACCCGAGGTGAACTGGATATTGATCGGATCGTCGAACTGGAGCGTCGGGGCCAATGCCGAGACCGCGTCGTGGCCCGCCGCCGCACCCGCTGCCAGCACGTCGTCGAAGCGGTGCATCCCGGCGACATCGTTGGCACCGATCTGGATGACGGTCTTCAGGTGGGGCAGCTTCGCCGACACGAGCGCGCCCGGCGCCGCGCCGTCGATCTCCGGCGCCAGTTCCCGGATCATCCCCACATAATCGCTGGACTTGAAGCTGGCCGCCGTGATCAACGCCCCGCATTCCACCTTGTTCAGCACGTATTCCAGTTCGGCCAAGCGGTAGGCCGGGTTGATGTTGACCAGGATCAGCCCCGCCTTGGCCGTCGCGAACTGGGTGATCACCCATTCGACGTTGTTGGGTGACCAGATGCCGATCCGGCTGCCGGGTTCCAACCCCAGCGCGATCAGCCCGGCCGCAAAGTCGTCGACCCGCACCTTGAGGTTGGCCCATGACCATTTGATGTCCTGATGGCGCACCACGAGCGCGTCCCGTTCGGCCCAGTGGGCCGCGGCGGCATCGAAATGCTGGCCGATCGTGTCGCCGATCAGCGGCACATCCGACGTGCCGTAGGCGTAGCTTCGGGTCAGGGCGTCAGTCGTTGCCATGGCGTATCTCCCGTGCGGAAATCTTAGCACAGGCAAAACAAAACCCCACCCGCGGCAGATCGCGGATGGGGTTCCGTTACACTTTGAAAAGCTGTCGGTTCGGCTAGAGCGCCTGAACGTCCGCCAGCGTCTTCTCCGGCTCCGGCCGGGAGGCATAGTTCGGGTCGATGTCGGTCGCGCGGACAACGCCACTCGAATCGACGACAATCCGGCCCGGCATCGGCAGCGTCCAGCTGTCGTCGCCGTTGGTGCCCGGAATGTCGAGCCCGAAACCCTGGTAGATCGCTTTGACCTCGGCCGGGATCTCGAACTTTAGGCCCAGTTTCGCGAGGTAGGAGTTACCCGGGTCGGAAAGAATTTCGAAATTCAGACCATGTTTTTCGGTCATGGCCTTGTTATGCTCGACGAGCTGAGGGGTGATGGCGACCAACGTGGCGCCGGCGTCGTCAAGTCTGTCTACAATGTCACGCATAGCATACAGCTCTGCATTGCAATACGGTCACCAGTGGCCGCGGAACACCGTCAGAACGACAGCCCCCTTGGACAGCAGGTCGGCGGAATTCACCATTTCGCCGTTGGCGTTTTGAAGACTGAAGGCCGGCAGCGTATCGCCCACCTTGATGGTTTTGTCCATGATGCCGGACTCGCGCAACTCCTGGGTCGCTTTGCCCATGGTCGCGCGCACCTCTTCCGGCATCCGCTTGGCGCCCGCGGCACTAATCTCCGCGAGCTTCTCTGCTAAACTCATGTTTAACCGTCTTTCCGGGCATTATTGACCTGCCCAAACCGTACACGAGACTCCGCAGGCAAACTAGCGATGAGCCGTGACAGGGGAATCAATGACTTGTGACACAGGGAGCATAGACGGCCCGTGAAACAGGACTATGCGCTCATGCTGTAGAGCCCGAAGGCCACGGCCATCAGGTTCACGGCGAGCAGGGTCAGAACCAGCTTCAGGATGGTCGCAAACATGCCGGCCGGGATATGCCGCAACGCATAGCTGCCGATCAGGCTGCCCGCCAGCGAGGCCAGCAGCAGCATGGCGATCAGCCCCAGCCAGTCGGCGAAGGCGAATCCCAGGAGCCCGAAGGCGACGATCTTGAGAGCGTGCTGGGCGGCCATGCAGGCCGAATGGCTGCCGATCAGTCCCTGGGGCGTGTAGCCGCGCTGCGCCAGCAATGCCATGGCAAACGGCCCTGTCGCGCCGAAGAACATGGTCAGGATGCTCGACACCGCCCCCATCACGACAGAGATGAGGTTGCCCTCGCTGACGAATTTCAGCTTCGGCCCCCAGACCGAGTAGAGAATGAACAACCCTAGGCCCGTACGCAGGATATCGGACGGCAGGGCGACAACGATGCTGCCGCCCACGGCCACGCCGGCGACGCTGCCCAGGGCAAACCAGACGAAGGTCAGCCAGTCGATATGGGCGCGCTGGATCGTGCCCCGGAAAATGTTCCCGCCGAACTGCACGACCCCGTGAACGGGGATGATCGCCGCAGCCGGCATCAGGTTCGCCATGACCGCTAACAGGATGATCCCGCCGCCGATCCCCGTGGCCGCAGAGATCACATTGCCGACGAAGGTCGCGGCGATAAGCGCGGTAGCAGCCGTCGTGTCGATGTCGGCAGGCAGAAATTCCAAGGAAACTGAACTCCCGCGGCGCGGAACCGCGCAAGGAAATTGGTAGGCCCGGCAGATCCGGACCGGCATCATGACTGTTATGACAGGCTATACCGGCGCAACAAACTCCTACGCGTGAATTAACCGCAGGGTGTTCGCGTCAGATACCGCGTAACGAGCGCTCGAAAATCCGGAATGTTAACGGGTTTGGAGACATAGTCGGTCATGCCCGCGACCAGGAATTTCTCGCAACCGCCCTCCATCGCATTGCCGGTCAGCGCGATAACCGGGACATTCTTTTTCGCACCGCCAAGGTTCCGGATTCTGGCCGTCGCCTCGAACCGCTCATGCGCGGCATGTGAATATCCATCAGAATCAAGTAATAGTCCGATTGCACGAGCGCCGTGACCGCATCGACCCCGTTCTCGACAAGGTCTGTCTCCGCATCCAGCTGCTTCAGCACAGCCAGAATAACCTTCTGATTGATGTGGTTGTCTTCCGCCAGAAGAACGCGCGCAGGGCGCCCCTCGGGAACCGGCAGTACCGGCGTACGAAGCTGGGCATCGGCCGCCGGCTGTGCAGGAGGAGACACTCACCCAGGGCGCACCATCAAACATCGGAGTGCTGGCAGTCGTCACCCAATCCTTCAAGTCCGCCATGGTCGAACACCACCTATCTTTTAACTTTGCGGAAGCTGCACGCTGCATCAGTATCCGGGATCCGACCAGATTCGGTATCCGGAAATCCGAGTCCCGATTTGCGCGCCGATTGCACTTACCGTGCACTTAAGTTGGGGAGTCAGAATGCGGCGAACCGCTAAGTCCTTGAAAAGATGGTGGGCCCGGCAGGACTCGAACCTGCGACATGACCGTTATGAGCGGTCCGTTCTAACCAGCTGAACTACGGGCCCACGCGTGCGTGATACGGCACTCCTATAGCACAAGCAAACAAAGCGCGAAGAGGCCCGGCATACGCGCACGAAAAAGGCCGGCGCTATCGCTGGCCTTTCTATTCGTTCTACCTGCGCGCGACCTAATGGTCGAGGAAGCTCCGCAGCTTGCGGGAGCGCGACGGGTGCTTGAGCTTGCGCAACGCCTTCGCCTCGATCTGCCGGATACGCTCGCGGGTGACCGAGAATTGCTGGCCGACTTCTTCCAGCGTGTGGTCCGTGTTCATGCCGATACCAAAGCGCATGCGCAGGACGCGTTCCTCGCGCGGCGTGAGTGACGCCAGCACCCGGGTCGTTGTCTCGCGCAGGTTCGACTGGATCGCCGCATCGACCGGCAGGACAGCGTTCTTATCCTCGATGAAGTCGCCCAGATGGCTGTCTTCCTCGTCACCGATGGGTGTCTCGAGAGAGATCGGCTCCTTGGCGATCTTGAGGACCTTTCGCACCTTCTCGAGCGGCATGTGCAGCCGGCCCGACAGCTCTTCCGGCGTCGGCTCGCGACCGATCTCGTGGAGCATCTGGCGCGAGGTGCGCACCAGCTTGTTGATCGTCTCGATCATGTGGACCGGGATACGGATCGTGCGCGCCTGGTCGGCGATCGACCGGGTGATCGCCTGGCGAATCCACCAGGTGGCGTAGGTCGAAAACTTGTAGCCGCGGCGATACTCGAACTTATCGACCGCCTTCATCAGGCCGATATTGCCTTCCTGTATCAGGTCGAGGAACTGCAGGCCGCGGTTGGTGTATTTCTTGGCGATGGAAATCACGAGACGCAGGTTCGCCTCGACCATTTCCTTCTTGGCCCGGCCGGCTTCCTTCTCGCCCTGCTGGACGGTCTGGACAATGCGACGCAGCTCGGAGATCGGCAGGCCGACCCGTGCGGCGATCTCGATGATCTCCTTGCGAACGGCGCGAATCTCATCGGCGTTTTTATCGCAGTATTTCTTCCAGCCCTTGCGCTTCAGGCGCGCGACCCGGCTGACCCAGCGTGGGTCGAGCTCATTACCCATATACTCTTCGAGGAAATCATCGCGTGAGACGCCGCTGTCGAGCGCCATACGCAGCAACTTGCCTTCGAAGCTGGTGAGCCGCCGGTTAAGCCCGTAGAGCTCATCGACAAGGGCCTCGATCCGGCCGTTGTTGAGCCGCACCTGCTCCATATACTCGACCAGATCGGCCTGCAGCTTGCCGTAACGCTTCTCCTGCGCATTGGACAGCTGGTCGGACTTGTTCTTCATGCCGGCGAGCCGCTGCTCCTGCAGCTTGCGCAGCTTCTTGTAGGTCTTGTCGATGGTGTCAAACAGGCCGAGCACTTCCGGCTTCAGCTTGGCTTCCATCGCCGCGAGGGAGAGGTTTGCACCTTCATCCTCATCGTCATCGTCATTGTCGGCCTTCTTGTCGGCACCGTTCGCACCCGCCGCAGCACCATTCGCGCCATTGGCACGCAGGGCATTCGCCCGGTTGACCGCGTTGGCCTGGGCCCCGCCATTGGCAGAATTGTCTTCGCCCGGACCGCCGCTATGGGTCGCGTCCAGATCGATGACGTCGCGCAGCAGGATCTGTTCCTTCTCAAGCGCGTCGCGCCAGGCGATGATGGCCCGGATGGTCAGGGGCGATTCGCAGATCGCGCCGATCATTTTCTCGCGGCCGGCCTCGATCCGCTTCGCGATGGCGATCTCGCCCTCGCGCGACAGCAGCTCGACCGAGCCCATTTCCCGCAGGTACATGCGAACCGGATCATCCGTTCGGCCCAGATCCTCGGTGCCCGCACGCGTTTTCGTGACGGGTGCAGGGACCTCCGCCTTGACTTCAGCCGGTGCGGCGGCGGCCTTGGCGTTGGCGTCGTCCTTTTCTTCTTCCTCGACGACGTTGATGCCCATTTCCGAGAGCTGCGCGAGGACATCCTCGATCTGCTCGGAAGACACCTGATCTTGCGGCAGGGTTTCGTTCAGTTCGTCATAGGTGATGAAGCCGCGTTCCTTGCCGCGCGCGATCATCTTCTTGACGCCCTGAACCGAGCCATCCATCAGCGGGCCGTCGGGCGTATCTTCGCGCTCGTCGGTGTTTTCTTCCTGGGCTTCGTTACGTGCCATATTATCCCTCGCAGCGGCGGCGGATCTTGCCGCGCTATCGCGCACTTGCCAAATTATTCCTACAGACCGCCCGCACCGGATTCTTCGCGGACCAACTCGAGAAGTTTTTTGCTCTTCGTCTCGTTGTTGTCGTCCGCAAGCTCCTCTTTCGCTGCCGCCCGATCGGCGACCAGCCGTTCCCGTCGGTACCGCGCGAGAATCTCTTCAAGCGCAGCACGCGCATCCGCAATGGTCGCATCGGGCGCCGCGAAGGACGCCTGACGATACACTTGCGAATGCAATACCTGACCGAGTGACGTTTCGTGGCCACTATCGGTCAATTGGCGCTGCAGGTCCTTGGAGTCAAGCACCGGCTTCGTGACAGCGAGGTTTAAAATCACCCGGAGCAGGGTGTCAAGTTCCTTGTTTTTCAGGGAAATTTCGTTCAGCTGCTCATGGGAGTCGTGCAAAAGGTCAGGGTGATTGACCAGTGTTGCAACCAGCATCCGCTCCTGCTGGGCCTTCATAGCCCCGATATCGCCGCGCGCGCGCAGTCCCGGCGCGATTTCGAGTCGCCGCGGGGCGTCGAAACGCCCGCCGCCGCGCAGGTTTCCGGCGTGCGAGCGCCGTACGGGCGCGAACAGCTCCCGCAAGCGCTGGCGCAGGGTCTCCTGATAGTGATGTTTGACCCCCGGGTCCTCGATCTGTGCCAATCGCACATTAATCCTTCGGTCCAGATCGGCTTTTCGTTCCGGCGTGTCATGTTTGGCCGCGCCGACCTCTGCCTTCCAGATGACATCCACCATCTGATGGGCGCCCACGAGCAGGCTGCGGAAGCCCTCGGCGCCACGTGCCCGGATCAGCGTATCCGGGTCCTCGCCGGCCGGTAGGGCCATAAACCGCAGGGTCTTGCCCGGCTGGAGCAATGGCAAGGCGCGCTCGGCCGCCCGCAGCGCCGCGCGCGCGCCGGCATTGTCCCCGTCGAAACACAGGACCGGTTCATCCGCGACGCGCCACAGCAGGCGTATCTGGTCCTCGGTCAGAGCCGTGCCCAGCGGTGCGACCGCGTTCGGCAGCCCCGCCTGGGCAAGCGCAATCACGTCGGTATAGCCCTCCGCGACAATCACGGTGCCGGCGTCGCGCGACACCTCCCGCGCCATGGTGAAATTGTACAGGCTGCGACCCTTGTGAAAGAGCGGCGTCTCGGGCGAGTTGAGATATTTCGGCTGACCGTCACCGAGAATACGCCCGCCGAACGCAATTACCCGGCCGCGACTATCGTTGATGGGAAAAATGACCCGGTTGAAGAAATAGTCGCGGGGCTCACCGCCGCCCCTTCCCTCGTCATTGGGTGACATCTTGAGCAAGCCCGCCTCGACCAGCTGTTCCCGGCGCACGCCGCGCGCCTCCATCGCCTGCAGGAGCCGTCCGCGGCCATCGGGGGCGAAGCCAAGGCGAAACCTGCCGATCGTCTCGTCGCTAAACCCGCGTTCCCGCAGATAGTCATAGGCCGCTCGTCCGCCGGGTTGCAAAAGCTGCTCTTCGTACCAGCTGCAGACCTGCTCGACCACGTCATAGAGGGTCGAGCGCAACTTCGCGCGCTCGCGCTCTTGCGGCGAGGATTGCGGCACCTCGAGACCAGCCTGTCCTGCAAGGCGTTCGATCGCCTCGGGAAAGCTGAGCCCGTCCGTCTCCATCGCAAAGCTAATGACGTCGCCATGCTGGCCGCAGCCGAAGCAGTGATAGAATGCCTTGTCGTCGTTCACCGTGAAGGACGGCGTCTTTTCATTATGGAACGGGCACAGTCCGGTGAACTCACGGCCCTTGCGGGTCAGGCGCACTTTCTTACCAACGACCTCCGACACCGGAAGCCGCGCACGCAACTCATCGAGAAATTGCGGCGGAAACGCCATGAGCTATCTGTTCCAGGACTGTAACGACCCACAGAATAGCGACCTCTTCAGAGTCAGGCCCTGAGGATAATTATTTTTGTCGGGGACTGTTTCGCCAGGACTTTCTCGACAGCCCTGTCAGGCGCCGAGACGCGTCTTGACGATGGCGCTGGCCTTGCCGAAATCCATCTGCCCGGCATAGCCCTCGCGCAGGGCACCCATGACGGCGCCCATATCCTTGAGCCCGCCCGCGCCAACATCGGCGATGACCTCGTCGACCGCAGCCTCGATCGCATCGTCACCCAGCTGCGCGGGCAGGTAGCGTTCGATGATCTCGATCTCTTCGGTTTCCTGCTGCGCCAGTTCCAGTCGCCCGCCCTTTTCATACATGGCGATGGATTCACGGCGCTGCTTGACCATGGTCTGGAGCATCTGAAGGATCTCGTCTTCGTCGATCCCCTCATCATTCCCCTTGCTGCGGGCCGCGATGTCACGGTCTTTCAGCGCGGCCATGATGAGGCGCAGCGTCGAGACCGCACGCTCGTCTTTGTCTTTCAACGCCGCGCGCAGCGCGTCGGGAAGTTGATCGCGAAACATGAATATTCCGGGCCTTTTCCAGAAGCGGCAGACGGTAAAGGATTTTAGTCGGGAACGCAATCGGATCAGTGGTCTCGTAACATGTTGTTTATGAACGATATTTTCTTTCTCACGGATGCTTGACGACTCCCGCGGGGTGCCGTAAACAACGCGGCAATTTGCGCCCCACACAGGTGCTTCCGGTCGCACAACGGTCGGCTCAGGAACAATTTGCCCCGGCGGTCGCGCGCTTGCGTACCCGCCACCCCGAGGATCTGAAGACATGGCCGTTGACGCGCCACAAGACCGGAGCCAGCCTGAATGGGCGACCGGGGCATTGGTTCTGCCCGACGGGTCCATTTTCTGGGGCCGCGGGATCGGCGCGACCGGCGTCGCCGTCGCCGAGGTTTGCTTCAACACATCGCTGACCGGATATCAGGAAATCCTGACAGACCCGTCCTATGCCGGCCAGATCATCACCTTCACCTTTCCCCATATCGGCAATGTCGGCGCCAACCCGGAAGACATCGAGACGACCGCGCCTGCGGGACGAGGTTGCGTCCTGCGCGCCAATATCACCGACCCGTCCAACTGGCGCGCGATCGAGCATCTGGATACCTGGCTTAAATCGAACGACATGGTTGGCCTCGCCGGTGTCGACACGCGGCGCCTGACCCGGTACATCCGCGACGCGGGCGCGCCCAACGGTGCAATTGCCCACCAGCCCGACACGCCCATCAACGCGGCCACCCTGCGCGCGGCCGCCAGCGACTGGCCGGGCCTCGAAGGCGCGGACCTCGCCAAGGACGTTTCCTGCACCCAAACATATGCGTGGACCGAGACCCCCTGGGCGCTCGGCAGCGGCCATGGCGAGATGACCGAGCCCACCCGCCATGTGGTCGCGGTCGATTTCGGAGCCAAGCGCAACATCCTGCGCTCGCTCGCCGGGCTCGGTTGCAAGGTCACGGTCGTGCCAGCAAGCGCGAGTGCCGACGATATACTGCGCCGCAAGCCCGACGGGGTCTTCCTGTCGAACGGCCCGGGCGACCCGGCCGCGACCGGCAAATACGCCGTGCCGACGATCAAAGCTGTCGTCGATGCCGGTGTGCCGACCTTCGGGATATGCCTTGGCCACCAGATGCTTTGCCTGGCGCTGGGTGCGAAGACAGAGAAGATGCATCACGGCCATCGCGGCGCGAACCATCCGGTCAAGGATCTGGCAACCGGCAAGGTGGAGATCACCAGCCAGAATCACGGCTTCGTGGTGATCGAGGATTCCCTGCCTACGAATGTGGAGATGAGCCACCAGTCATTGTTCGATGGCACCCTCGAAGGTATTCGCGTGAAAGACGCGCCTGTCTTCTCGGTGCAGTACCACCCCGAGGCTTCCCCAGGTCCCCATGACAGCCACTATCTGTTCGAGCGGTTCGTCGCGATGATTGACGGACAAGCCTGAACATGCCCAAACGCACAGATCTCAAATCCATCATGATCGTCGGCGCTGGGCCCATCGTCATCGGCCAGGCCTGCGAGTTCGACTACTCCGGCACCCAGGCCGTGAAGGCTTTAAAGGACGAAGGCTACCGGGTCATCCTGGTGAACTCGAACCCGGCGACAATCATGACCGATCCCGAGTTCGCCGACGCCACCTATGTCGAGCCGATCACCCCGGAGATGGTCGCCAAGATCCTCGAGGTCGAGCGCCCCGACGCCATCCTGCCGACCATGGGCGGGCAGACCGCGCTCAACACCTGCCTGACCCTCGACAGGGACGGCACCCTGGAGCGGCTGGGTATCGAGATGATCGGCGCGCGCGCCGACGTCATCGACAAGGCCGAAGACCGGCTGCAATTCCGCGAGGCGATGGACAAGATCGGACTGGAATCGCCGCGCTCGATGCAGGTGAATAACCGCGAGGACGCCGAGACCGCGCTCGATATGGTGCGCCTGCCGGCGATCATCCGCCCGAGCTTCACGCTGGGCGGCCAGGGCGGCGGCATCGCCTACAACCGCGACGAATTTTTCGAGATCATCATGGGTGGGATCGACGCCTCGCCCGTGAGTGAGGTCCTGGTCGAGGAATCGGTCCTCGGCTGGAAGGAATATGAGATGGAGGTCGTCCGCGACAAGGCGGACAACTGCATCATCATCTGCGCGATCGAGAATATCGACCCGATGGGCGTGCACACGGGCGATTCCATCACGGTCGCCCCGTCGCTGACGCTGACGGACAAGGAATACCAGATCATGCGCGACGCCTCGATCGCGTGCCTGCGCGAGATCGGGGTCGAGACCGGCGGCTCGAACGTGCAGTTCGCCATCAACCCGAAGGACGGGCGGATGGTGGTGATCGAGATGAACCCGCGCGTCAGCCGCTCTTCCGCACTCGCATCCAAGGCGACCGGCTTCCCGATCGCCAAGGTCGCGGCGAAGCTCGCCGTCGGCTACACCCTCGACGAGCTGACCAACGAGATCACCGGCACCACTCCGGCCAGCTTCGAGCCGACGATCGACTATGTCGTCACCAAGATGCCCCGCTTCACCTTCGAAAAGTTCCCGGGCACCGAGGCGACACTGACCACGTCGATGAAATCGGTCGGCGAGGCCATGTCGATCGGCCGGACCTTCGCTGAGAGCCTACAGAAGGCCTACCGCTCGATGGAGACCGGGCTGACGGGCCTGAACGAAGTCACGATCCCCGGTGCGGAAACCAGTACGGGAATCGACGAGGACGCGGTGTTCGCCGCGCTGGGTCAGCCCACGCCCGAACGCCTGTTGAATATTGCCCAGGCCTTCCGGCTCGGCATTTCCGCCGACGACATCCAGCGCGTCACCCATTTCGACCCCTGGTTCCTGAACCAGATTTCGGCCATCGTCCAGGCCGAGACCCATGTGCGCGAGGCGGGTCTTCCCAACAATTTCGACGGCCTGATGCGCCTCAAGCGTATGGGCTTCTCCGATGAGCGGCTGGCCGAGCTTTCGGGCAAGGCGGCAAGCGACATCGCCGCCCTTCGCGAAAAACTTGGCCTGCACCCGGTGTTTAAACGGATCGACACCTGTGCGGCCGAGTTCCCCAGCAAGACGCCGTACATGTACTCCGCCTATGAGGGCGATTCCTCTCAGCCTGGCGAATGCGAGGCCGACCCGAGCGATCGCGAGAAAGTCATGATCTTGGGTGGTGGGCCGAACCGGATCGGCCAGGGGATCGAGTTCGACTATTGCTGCGTACACGCCGTCTTTGCGCTCGAGGAAGCCGGCTATGAGACGATTATGGTCAACTGCAACCCCGAAACCGTTTCGACAGATTACGACACGTCCGACCGGCTGTATTTCGAACCGCTGACAGCAGAAGACGTGATCGAGATATGCAAGCTCGAACAATCAAAGGGTACCCTCAAGGGTGTCATCGTTCAGTTTGGCGGTCAGACACCGCTCAAGCTGGCCCACGCACTGGAAGCGGCCGGCATTCCGATCCTCGGCACCTCGCCCGATGCCATCGACCTGGCCGAAGACCGCAAGCGATTCCAGAAACTGCTTCAGGACCTGGACCTGCGCCAGCCCGAGAACGCGATCGCGACGAGCGCTGACGAAGCGTTGGCCGCGGCCGAAGAGCTCGGCTTCCCGATCCTGATCCGTCCATCCTATGTGTTGGGTGGCCGGGCCATGGAACTGGTCCACGGCATGGACGCGCTGACCCGTTACATCAACGAGGCCGTGCGCGTGTCGGGAACCAGCCCGGTGTTGCTCGACCGATACCTGCAAGACGCCATCGAAGTCGATGTGGATGCGCTGTGTGACAGCGCGGGCAACGTCCATGTCGCGGGCATCATGGAACATATCGAGGAGGCAGGCATTCACTCCGGCGACAGCGCGTGTTCCCTGCCCCCCTATTCACTCAGCGAATCCGTGCTGACCGAGATCCGCCGCCAGACCGAGATGCTGGCGCAGACGCTGGGCGTTCTGGGCCTGATGAATGTGCAGTATGCGGTGAAGGATGAAGAGGTCTACCTGATCGAGGTTAACCCGCGCGCCAGCCGCACCGTGCCATTCGTGGCTAAGGCGACCGGCGTGGCGATCGCGAAAGTCGCGGCGCGCCTCATGGCCGGCGAAATGATCGCCGACTTCGAGCTACCCGACACGTCCAAGCCCAGCGGCCATGTCGCGGTCAAAGAAGCGGTCTTCCCCTTCGCGCGTTTCCCCGGCGTCGATACCATCCTGGGCCCGGAGATGAAATCCACCGGCGAGGTAATAGGGCTCGACCGCGATTTCGGACACGCGTTTGCAAAATCCCAGCTCGGCAGCGGCACCGTTGTACCCGTTGCCGGCCGGGTCTTTATCTCTGTGCGCGAGCGCGACAAGGAAGCAATGGTCGAAATATCGCGCGGGCTTGCGGACATGGGCTTCGAGGTTGTTGCCACCAGTGGTACCGCGCGGCACCTCGCCGACAAGGGCATCCCTGTCGACACCGTCAACAAGGTCCTCGAGGGGCGACCGCATATCGTCGATGCGATGCAGAATGGCGATATCCAGCTGGTCATCAACACCACCGAGGGCGCGCGTTCGATTGCCGACAGCTACAGCCTGCGCCGGACGGCCCTGAATCAGCGCATCCCCTATTACACTACAGTCGCGGGTGCGCGGGCCGCCGTGGCATCGATTCACGCGATGCGCAGCGGTGCACTTGAAGTCGCACCACTTCAGTCGTATTTTAGCATCGATTTTTGAACGGCTTAGGCCCGCTGGATGTCCGTGTCATGCCAAAATGGCTGGTGCGGCCAGAGGCGGGTGTTTTAGTCTGTCATTTGTAGCAATTCTTCGTTCGTAAAAACGATCGAACAGCGGTCGGACCATGGATAAAATCCCAATGACTCCGGAGGGCCACGAGGCCCTTCAAGAAGAGCTGAAAAACCTCAAAACCGTCGAGCGCCCGGCGATCGTGAAGGCCATCGCCGCCGCGCGTGAACATGGTGATCTCTCCGAGAACGCCGAATATCACGCCGCGCGTGAACGCCAGAGTTTCGTTGAGGGTCGTATCGGCGAGCTTGAAGACACGACCAAACGCGCCGAGATCATCGACACGACCAAGCTCAAGGGCAAAACCGTGCGCTTCGGTGCGAAGGTGAAACTCGCGGACGAAGAGACCGACGAGGAAGCCACCTATCAGCTCGTCGGCGAATTCGAGGCCGATATCGAGAAGCGCAAGATTTCAATCATGTCACCGCTCGGCAAGGCCCTGATCGGCCGCGAGACGGGCGACAGCGTCGAGGTCACGACGCCCAACGGTGTGCGCTATTTCGAAGTGGTGTCGGTCCGCTTCCGCTAGACTTTAATTTCGCACGGAAACCGCTGCCCTTCGGGCCGCGCTATTCCGCCGGATCGTCGACCGGAACACCCGAGGCGTATTTCGAACTCCGTATCACCTGGAATGTCTGCACCGTCGAGACATGTGCGACGCCGGTCAGGCGCGTGGTGAGTTCGTTCTCGTGGGCAGTGTTGCGTGCCACGAAACGCAGCATGAAGTCGCCACCGCCGCGGATCATGTCGCAGCGACGCACTTCAGGCCAATCCGCGACCACACGCTCAAATTCCGACAGCACCGCATCCGACTGGCTGTCGAGCCCAACCAGGGCATGAAACGCGACCTCGTAGCCAAGCTGCTCGGCCTCGAGTTCTGCGTGATAACCGGTGATGTATCCCGCCGCCTCCAGCGCGCGAACACGGCGCAGGCATGGCGGAGCGGAAATACCGGCCCGCTTGGCGAGTTCAACATTGGTGATACGGCCTTCATCGCGAAGATTGCGGAGAATGCGTCGGTCAATCGCATCAAGTTTTACTTTGCGGTTCAGGGCGTCTTCGCTCCCCCGATCACTATCCGGCATTCTGTGCACTCTCCAGGGTCGCTCGGCTTTTTTGAATTCGCGGGACTCGCAATGGGAATCACCCATTGCCCCGCTTATAGTCACCACTAAAGCCGAATCGGATGCTAGCAGATTGAAATTATATTTCAAATGCAAGCTTGCTCAAATTGCGCCGAATTCCCGGCGATATAACCATTGTCGATGACCGTGACGCCCAACTCGCAATCCTGCTGGATACTCACCGATGGCAAAATCGGCATGGTGAACCAGTGCCTCGGTCTCGCCCGCGCACTGGGTCATGAAGCCGAGGCCAAAACCGTCGATTTGCGCCGCCCCTGGGCATGGCTACCACCGACATTGATCCCGGCGATAACCAATGTGGTCACCGCCGGTTCTACGCCGCTTGTGCCGCCATGGCCCGACTTGCTGATCGCGTCGGGCCGCAAATCCGTGGCCCCAGCGCGCGCGATCCGCCGCGCGAGCGGCGGCAAGACCTTTTGCGTGCAGATCCAGGACCCGGGAGTTGCGACCGGGTCGTTTGATCTCGTCGTGGCACCGGCCCATGACCGCCTGCGCGGCGACAATGTGGTGACAACACTGGGTGCGATGCAGGGCGTCGACCCCGCAGCGCTGGAGGCGGCGCGGGTTGCATTTGCCGATCAGGTGGGTGCATTGCCCCGGCCGCTCGCGGCTGTGCTCCTGGGGGGCGACAACGCCGTCTACCGCATGACGCCGGCTCTGGCAGAAACCCTCGCGGCGCAATTGCGCGGCCTGACGGCCGATCATGGCTGGGGCCTGGCCATCACACCCTCCCGGCGTACGCCCGGTTTTGTCCTCGACGCGATCCGCGACGCGCTCGCCGGGATGGATGTCGATATCTGGGACGAAACCGGCGCGAACCCCTATCTGGGATTTCTGGCGCACGCGGATTCGCTCATTGTGACCGGAGACTCGGTAAACATGGTCAGCGAGGCCGCCGCAACGGGCAAGCCGGTGCATGTGGTCGACCTCGAAGGCGGATCGAAAAAATTCGACCGTTTCCACGAGGCGATGGCGACACGCGGCATCACGCGACCATTCGCGGGCACCTTGGAACAATGGAGCTACGAGCCGCCGGATGACATGGCGAAGGTCGTGGCGGAGATTCAGCGTCGTATGGCCGTATCCGAGCGGGCCTAGCATCGTTTGCATTCGCGTGAGTCGCGATCTAAGAAATATGTATGTCAGTCATCGACTTCGCAGCCTTGGGGTCAGCCCCCGTCGGACATGACCCGTTTGCTCATGTCCTCGTGCCGGGCCTCATTTCGCAAGACGCGCTGCGCGCGGCCCATGAGGATTTCCCATCCATCGAACGTCCGGGCAGCTATCCCACCACCCAACTCCGTTATGGTCCGGGCTTTGCGGCTCTGCTGAAGGCCCTCGAAGGCCCCGAGATGGCCGCTGCGCTGGGCGACAAACTGGGGCTCTATCTGACCGACAAACCGACCATGATCACGGTGCGCGGGCGCGCACGGCCGACGGATGGAAAAATCCACACCGATTCATCGGGCAAGCTGGCCACGGTGCTGCTCTATATGAACCCGTCATGGGAAGAATCCGGGGGACAACTCCGTCTGCTGCGCAGCCCCGACGATCTCGAGGACTACGCCGTCGAGGTCCCGCCCGACGAGGGAACCCTTGTGGCGTTCCCCTGCATCCCCAATGCCTGGCACGGCCACCAGCCCTTTGATGGTGAACGTCGGACGATCCAGCTGAACTGGGTTATTAACCGACGTTACAAGCTGCGCGAACAGATACGCCATTCGATCTCCGCATTCTTCAAGAAATTTGCGGGCAAATAGGTGCACCATGACACTTAACATCGATACCTTCTCCAACGTCAAAGGCGGCTTCCCGTTCTTCAAGGCCGCCGGTCACTTCGCTGCAGCTCCGCTGGCCAAGGCCATGATCGACCGCCTTGCCGCCGCACGCGCCGTTGCGATCTATGACCCTTTCGGGTTCGCGCCGGCGCTGGCGGAATTGTTTCCAATTGCCGCGCTCCCGGTCCAGGAGATCCTGGTCCAGGATTTATCCGCACTCGGCCGACCGGTATTGGGCAAGACAACCCAGCCGGTGACCGATCTGGCCTCTTCCACAGCATCGCACCTTCTGGTTGTCGCCTTCGACGCCGACAAGGTGCTGCGCGACATCTCACAACTCATCCCCGACGGCATGGAAGTCATCACCCTCGATGAACTTCGGCTGCCCAAGAACCGGCTGACCAACAAGCGGCGCTATCTCGACCCCCAGAACTTCGCGACGAATTTCGCGTTTTTCCGCGATGCCCCCGACGGACGCGGCGGGCGTTTGCACACGCGGGTTGCGACGGCGAACTACTGGCACCGCTATGGCGGCGCGAATGTCACGCTGTGGCTGACCCTCATCGACGAACAAGGCGAGACCTGCGCCGAATGGGACCTGGCATTGCCCGACGCACCGGGTGGCGTGACGATCGACAGCGCCGAAGTCTGTGAGCGGTTCGGGCTTGAAGACTTCACCGGCCAGTTGTTCATCCATGCAATCGGTGCCACCGGGCACGACATTGTCAAGTACGCGCTCGACACCTATGGCGACGACGCCAGGGACCTGTCCTGTACCCACGACGCCAACGCCTGGCCGGCGGATTTCTTTGCCGGTCTTCCCGCACCGAAACCCGACGAACGGGTGGTCTTGTGGATTCAGAACAGCCACCCCTGCCCCATTCCCGCCGGCGCCGTTGGCCTCAATCTCATGGGCAACGACCAGATCGCCTGGCTCGACCGCAAGATCGCGCCTTTTGGCACCTATGCGCTCGATGCCGCAGACCTGCTACCCGACGCGCAATGGCCTGCACAGATCGAAGTCCAGGCCGGCAAGCATTTCGTGCGCCCGCGCTACGAGATCGAGACCCGTTCGCACGACAAGGTCCAACGCCGGCGCACTGCCCATGTGAACGTCGAACGCACCGATCTGGAACCCGACCCGCGGATCGCCGAGATCGGCAATCTGATGGGGAAGGGCTTCATCCTGCCCGCACCAATCCTGCCGCGTGACAGCTTCCGCTCCATCGCACTGCCCACGCCGATGTCGACGACCCAGGAAACCCTGCCGTTGCGCGCGCTGTTCTATGACGCTGGCGGACAGGAGGTCGGCCAGCATGCCTTCGGCGAGTTGGCCCGCGCAGACAGTGTCGCGCTCGACGTGGATGATGCCCTCAACGGCTCCGACGCGCTGCGCGAGACCGCCGGACATATGGAACTGATTTATGATTTCGGTGTCGCGACGCGCGGTGTCGACGGGTGGCTGCACGGGCTGTTCCGCTACGAGGCTCGCGGGTCGGACCACGCGGCGGAAACCAGTTTCGGCGCGCATATTTTCAACACGGTCCTGACCTGGAACAACGAGCCGCAATCCTATTCAGGTGCCGCCCCCGGCCTGTCGACGCGCCTGTATCTGCGCACCGACCCCGCGATGGCCGTCGCCGATGACGACCACGACACCTTCTGCCACCTAATCTATCCCGCCTCGACCCCTTGGCACGCCACATCCGAGACCCAGTTGCAGCTGCATGACGGTGCCGGCCATGTCGTGGCCGAGGAGACCCTCAATATCGCGTGTGGCGGGTCGGTCCATTTCCGCCTGAGCGAGACCTTCGATGCCAAGGCTCGCGCGGCGGCGGCCGAGCCCGGCGCGGCCGGAAGCGGCTATGTGCTGATCCGCGACACGACATGTCGCCTATTCGGCTACCATGGCCTGATCGCGCGCGACGGGAACGCCTTCTCGCTCGATCACATGTTCGGCTTCTAGCCCGACCTTTCTGCTTCAGAAACCTCGTCTACTCCCCATCCCTATGCTACCCTCGTTTCGACGGCTCAGGCTGTTTCTGGGGGATCACATGAAAATTCGAACACTTACCGCAGCCTTCGCGGCACTTCTGTCTGCGAGCGCAATAACCGGCACGCCGAACGCGTCGGCAGAGACGCTTCTTGAACGCGGCACCTATCTGATGGAGTCGATCGTTGCATGCGGCAACTGCCACACGCCGAAGGGCCCGAACGGAGAGATTCCGGGCATGGAGTTGGCCGGCATGTCGCCGTTCGAGAAGACTCCGGCCTTCGATGCGAATGCGCCGAACATTACCCAGGACAAGGAGACCGGGATCGGCAGTTGGACCGACGCCCAGATCATCGCCTCGATCCGGGAGGGCAAACGTCCCGACGGCTCAATCATTGGCCCGCCGATGCCGATCGGACTTTATCGCGGCCTGTCGGACTGGGACGTACAGGCCATCGTCGCTTACCTGCGCACAGTCAAGCCGGTGAAGAACGTGATCCCCAAGTCGGTCTATCGCATCCCGCTGCCGCCGGCCTATGGCCCGCCGGTCACGTCGGTACCATCGGTCTCGCCGGACGATAAAGTCGCCTATGGCGCCTATCTGGCAGGCCCCGCCGGGCATTGCATCGAATGCCACTCGCCGTTGGGCAAAAAGGGTCCCGACATTGCCAATAAACTGGGCGCCGGTGGCTTCGAGTTCCATGGTCCCTGGGGTGTCAGCGTCTCGACGAACATCACGCCGACCGGCCTCGCGGACAGGAGCTACGCCGATATCCGGCAGATGGTCACCACGGGAACACGCCCCGACGGCTCGAAGATGCTTCCTCCGATGGCGTACCCCTACTATGCCAACATCAAGGAAGAAGACCTCCAGGCGATCGTCGCCTATCTCCGGACCCTGCCGCCGAAATAGACGGAGACGAGATGGCCGAGAAAGAGTTCGACATCACGACCCCGGACGGGGTCATGCCCAGCTTCGCGGCCTGGCCCGATGAGCCTGGGCCTCACCCGGTCGTCGTCATCTATATGGACGCGCCGGGGATCCGCGAGGAACTGCGGGATTTTGCCCGGAGGATCGCCGGTGAGGGCTATTACGCCGTGCTGCCGGACCTCTACTACCGGCTCGGCCTGCTGCGCTTCAACCTGGCCGAGCGAACAGAGAAAATGGGCGAGATGATCTTCGCCGCGTGGCACAGCCTGACCAATGCAGGTGTGGCGAGCGACACCGGCGCGATCCTGTCGGCACTGGGCGACGATGATAACGCCTCGGACGGGCCCATGGGCTCGGTCGGCTATTGCATGAGCGGCGCGTTCATTACCACGGTCGCAGGCCGCTTCCCCGACCGCTTCGCTGCCAATGTCTCGCTCTACGGGGTGTGGATCGTGACCGAGCATGAGGATTCTCCTCACCTGCTCGCGCCCCGGATCGAAGGCGAGATGTATTACGCCTTCGCCGAGCACGATCACTGGGTGCCGGACAGTGTCATCCCCGATCTGACCGCCGCGCTGGACAGTGCCGGCGTACCCCACGAGATCGAGACCTTCCCGGGGACGGAACACGGCTTCGCCTTCCCCCAGCGCCCGGTCTATCACGAGCCGTCGGCCGAGATCGTCTGGGGCAAGATGTTCGATCTCTACGCCCGGGTGCTGGGATAGCATCCGCCGACTAAAACGGCCGAAATCATGCCGTCAGGGTTGCGCTCCCCAACACGCCTTGGGACACTCGGCGGCAAAGAGAACAATCGCGTATCCGGGAGATATCGCCATGGAAACCCGCGCCGCCGTCGCCCTTGAGGCCGGCAAGCCCCTGAGTATCGAAACGGTCAACCTGGACGGCCCGCGCGACGGCGAGGTGCTCGTCGAGATCAAGGCAACCGGGATCTGCCATACGGACGAGTTCACCCTGTCGGGTGCAGACCCCGAAGGGCTGTTTCCCGCGATCCTGGGCCATGAAGGTGCGGGCGTGGTCGTCGACGTGGGCAAGGGTGTGACGTCGGTGAAGAAGGGTGATCACGCGATCCCCCTCTATACGCCGGAATGCCGCCAGTGCGACTATTGCACGTCGGGCCGGACCAACCTTTGTCAGGCCATTCGCGAGACCCAGGGCCAGGGCGTCATGCCCGACGGCACGTCGCGCTTCTCGATCGGCAAGGACCGGCTGTTCCACTATATGGGCACGTCGACCTTCTCCAACTACACCGTGCTGCCGGAAATCGCGGTCGCCAAGGTGCGCGAGGACGCGCCGTTCGAGAAGATCTGCTACATCGGCTGCGGTGTGACCACAGGCATCGGGGCGGTGATCAACACCGCCAAGGTCGAACCCGGCGACAATGTGGTTGTGTTCGGCCTCGGCGGGATCGGTCTCAACGTTATCCAGGGCGCGCGCCTAGTCGGCGCCAACAAGATCGTCGGTGTCGATCTAAACCCCGGCCGCAAGGCCATCGCCGAAGCCTTCGGCATGACCCATTTCGTCAACCCGTCGGAAGTTGAGGGCGATTTGGTTCCCTATCTGGTTGACCTGACCGACGGGGGCGCAGATCACTCCTTTGAATGCATCGGCAATGTCGAGGTGATGCGCCAGGCGCTGGAATGCTGTCACAAGGGCTGGGGCAAATCGACGATCATTGGTGTTGCGCCCGCGGGTGCCGAGATTGCCACCCGGCCATTCCAGTTGGTGACCGGACGTGTCTGGCAGGGCACCGCGTTCGGCGGCGCCAAGGGCCGGACGGACGTGCCGAAAATCGTAGACTGGTACATGGACGGCAAGATCAACATCGATGACCTGATCACCCATGTCATGCCGCTGGACGACATCAACAACGCCTTCGACCTAATGCACAAGGGCGAGTCGATTCGCAGCGTCGTCACGTTCTAGCGTGATGCGCCGAATCGCATTCTGAACCTGACTTCACGGGTGAGTTTCCGGCAGGTGGCTTGCCACCCGCCGGTGCCCCGACTATCTAGTTAGCAGCAAAAAGGCAGGCATGCGCGCCGCCGCATGCCGCCACAACGAACAACACAGAGGACGCCCACACCATGTCCGAGACCCATCATTCCAAGGTTTTGATCCTTGGCTCCGGCGCCGCCGGCTGCACCGCGGCCATTTATGCCGCGCGCGCGAACCTCCAGCCGATGATGGTGCACGGCATGCAACCGGGCGGTCAGCTGACCATCACAACGGAAGTCGAGAATTATCCAGGCTTCGCCGATGTGATACAGGGGCCTTGGCTCATGGAGCAGATGGTCGAACAGGCCGAGAAGGTCGGCACCAAAATCATGGACGATCTGATCGTCGATGTGGACTTCACTACCCGTCCTTTCAGCTGCACCGGTGATTCCGGCGACATTTACACCGGTGATACGGTCATCGTCGCGACGGGGGCGTCGGCGAAGTGGCTCGGCCTCGAAAGCGAACAGAAATACTCCGGCTTCGGAGTATCGGCCTGCGCGACCTGCGACGGTTTTTTCTATCGTGACAAGCCGGTCGCGGTGATCGGCGGCGGCAACACGGCCGTCGAGGAAGCCCTGTTCCTGACGAATTTCGCCTCAAAAGTGACCTTGATCCATCGCCGCGACGAGCTGCGTGCGGAGAAAATCATGCAGGACCGCCTGCTGCGTCACGACAAGATCGACGTCGCTTGGGACACGGTCCTGGAAGAGGTTGTGGGTACCGAAGACCCGCCGGGCGTGACGGGTGCCAAGCTGAAGAACGTCAAAAGCGGTGACAATCAGGACCTCGAAGTGGACGGCGTCTTCATCGCCATCGGGCACGACCCGAACACCAAGGTGTTCCAGGGCAAGCTCGACATGGACGATGAGGGTTATCTCGTCACCGCACCCGACAGCACGGCCACTAACATTCCCGGCGTCTTCGCCGCGGGCGACGTCAAGGACAAGATCTACCGCCAGGCCGTGACAGCGGCCGGTATGGGCTGCATGGCCGCACTTGAGGCCGAGAAGTTCATCGCCGCGCATGAAGATGAGGCTGCGCGGGACGCCGCCGAATAAACAGCGCACACGCAGCGCGCACGCCCCCCGTGGGGCGATGCTTGGGGGAACGGTCACATGGCCATGGATTGGGACAAACTGCGGATATTCCATGCCGTCGCGGACGCCGGTAGCTTTACCCATGCGGGCGAGGCCCTGCATCTGAGCCAGTCCGCGGTTAGCCGCCAGATCAGTTCGCTGGAAGACAGCTTGGGCTCACGCCTGTTTCACCGCCATGCCCGGGGCCTGATCCTCACCGAACAGGGCGAGCTGCTCTATCGAACCGTGCATGACGTGTTCGCCAAGCTCACCATGGTCGAGGCCCGTCTCACGGATTCCCAAGAGCGGCCACAAGGGGAACTGAAGATTGCCACAACGGTGGGGCTGGGGTCGCTTTGGCTGACGCCACGCATCAACGAGTTCATCGACATGTACCCGGATGTCGAGGTGAACCTGATCACCACCGATGAAGAGCTCGATGTGTCCATGCGTGAGGCCGATTGCGCGATCCGGCTGACCCCGCCGACCCAGGGTGACCTGATCCAGCGCCGCCTCACCCGGGTCCACACCCATGTGTTCGCATCGCCGGACTATTTGCAGGCCCGGGGCATGCCCGAGAAGGTCAGGGACCTCGCGAACCACGACCTCGTGGTCTATGGCGAGGATGTCGCTGTGCCTGCGCCCAACATCAACTGGCTCCTGAATGCGGTGCGCGACGCGACCAATGAGGAACCGCACAAAATTCTGACCCTGAATAACCTGTATGCGATGTTCCGCGCGGTCGAAGCCGGGATCGGCGTGGCGGGATTACCGGATTTTCTGGCCCGTGAAGCCAAGAATCTGGTACGAATCCTGCCGGAGCTCGAGGGACCGGGAAACGATGCATATTTCGTATATCCTGAGGAAATGCGCAGTTCCCAGAGAATCGCCGTTTTCCGGGATTTTCTGCTCCGCAAGGTCTCCGAAACCCGGTTCTAGAATTCAGGTTTCCGCCAAGCACTTGAAATAACACAGTTTCAAGGCATGCGTTTCACGCATATCTGGTTAACGGTTTGGCGGCCTCCTCTTAGGAGCATAGGCGCACTATCTATTTCGTATACACGGTGCAACACGCACCACGCCGCTGGCTTGTCCCTCCCAGTAAACCAGTTGGCCTCGAGGTCGCCGAACATGGCCTCAGCGTCTCCCAAGACGTAACCCCTCCCTGTTCAACTGCCGGGCCCTTCGTGGCCCGGCTTTATTTTTCGGATATCGGTTTTGCTCACTCAGGCGATGCGCCGCTTGAACAGGTGCGCACGCGACGGTGCGTCCACGACTAGCGGAAGTAGGAATCGCCCGCATCGGCCGGATACATGCCCGCCACAAACTCGCCATAGCCGTTGTAGAGCCGCGTCGGAACCCGATCGCTCTGGCGGCCGCCCAGTTGCCACTCGGTGGCCTGGCTCCAGCGCGGATGGTCAATCTCCGGATTGACGTTGGCCCAGAAGCCATACTCCTTGTCCTGCAGCGACTCCCAGAAGGTCTTGGGCTGCTTGTCCGTGAACGAGAAGCGGATGATCGACTTGATCGACTTGAAGCCGTACTTCCACGGTACTGCCAACCGCAGGGGCGCACCATTCTGAGGCGGCACCGGCTTGCCGTAGAGGCCCGTGACCATAAAGGCAAGATCGTTGGTCGCCTCTTCCATGGTCAGGCCTTCCTGATAAGGCCACGGATACCAGAACTGACGCAGACCGGGCATCTCCGCCTTGCTCTCGGCGATCGTCTGCATCATCACATACTTGGCACCTGAGGTCGGCTTGGCCAGATCGACCAACTGCTTCATCGGAAATCCGGACCACGGCACCGTCATGGCCCAGGCCTCGACGCAGCGAAAACGGTAGACCCGCTCCTCGAGCTGGACCTGCTTCAACAGATCTTCGATCCCGATCTCGAACTCCTTCTCGACCATGCCGTCGATAATGATGTTCCACGAGCGGGTCTCCAGCCGCTGGGCTGCGTGCGAAATCTGCTTGTGGGAACCGAACTCATAGAAATTGTTGTAGGTGGTGGCTTCTTTCTCCGACGTCAGCGGGCGTTCGACCGTGTACTTCTCGTTGCGCGGCACCGGGTAGAGACTGGCGGACGGGTCCGTCGCGGCCATCGCCATACCGGAAGGCAGCACGCTCGCGGACGCCGCAACGGCGGGGGCGATACCCAGCGCTTTCACGATCTGGCGGCGATTGAGATAAATGTCCTCGGGTGTGACCGCGCTCTCGGGCAGCTCCCAGCGCTGCTTCACCTTAACCAGCATGTCATTCTCCGTTCGTGCCTGCGCAAATCCATGCGCCGTACCCATACGATGGGGATGCGCGCACGCGAAAACAAGTCACGGCTGCTTGAAAACGGCGAAACGGAATAAACTGGCTGCTGCGGTGTTAGAGCTCGGAAAACCGGGTGTAATCAGGCCGACTGCGCTGACAACAGCCGCTCGACCGGCTCATCGCGGATCGGCCAGTGGAGCGCCGCCGCCAGCAGACCCAGCAGGATCGATGTGTACCAGACCGCATTATAGTCGCCGGTCACATCGAAATTCAGGCCGCCGAGCCAGGCACCGAGGAACGCGCCGATCTGGTGACTGAAGAACACCAGCCCGAACAGCATGCCGAGATGGCGTGCGCCGAACATCTTGGCCACCACGCCGCTGGTCAGGGGCACCGTTGACAGCCAAAGCAGGCCGAACACGCCGGAGAAGATGTAGATCGTCATTTCAGTCTTGGGCATCAACATCAGCCAAGCGATGAGCAGCGCACGCGCGAGATAGATTAGGCTGAGTAGATTCTTCTGGCGGAAGCGATTGCTCAAGACACCGGCAAGGTAGGTGCCGAGGATATTGCCGCCGCCGATGACAGTCAGCGCCGTCCCGCCAACGCCGACCGCAAGACCACACCAGGCAACAAATCCCGGCAGATGGGTCCCGATGAAGGTCACGTGGAAACCGCATACGAAAAAACCGGCCACCAACAATAGATAGCCGCGGCTCTTGCGTGCTTCACCCAGCGCCTGAGACCAGCTCTGGGGTGTGGCACTTTCTTCGTCAATCGCTTTCCCGCGCATCATGCCGCCAAGCGGGATCATCAAGGCTACAACCGCCGCGGTCGCCAGCAGCGACCATTCCCAGCCAAAACCCCCGATCACGACCTGGGTAACTTTGGGCAGCACAAAGGGCCCCAGTGCACCGATGGTACTGACGATGGCCAATGCATAGGTTCGTTTCTCGGGCACCACGAGACGCGCGACCGCGCCATACACCACGGAAATTCCCGCGCCGCTCATGCCCAGACCAATAAGCACACCGCCAGAAATCAGCAACTCCGTCGGTGTCACGGCACTCGCCATGCTCACCACACCCAAGGCATAAAGCGCACCGCCGCCCATGATGACCTTGCCAGAGCCGTAGCGGTCGGCAAGCCCGCCCGCGAGCGGCTGGAAAGCCCCCCAGATCAGGTTCTGAACCGCCATCGCGAGGCCGAAGAGCTCCCGGCTCCATTCGAGGTCGACCGTCATCGGCACCAGGAAGAAACCCATGCCTTGGCGCACACCCAGTGCGACGGCGAGCAGGCCTGCGCCCGCGCCCATCACTATTAGCTGTTTTCGGCCAAGTGCCTGAGACATGGAACGACATTCCGGCGAGAGAAATTCAAACTAGGTGATGCATGAAATATCGGGTGTGCGGTCGCAAAAGTCGAGCCCCGGAAGCCAACGATTATCGCAGGAACTATAGTTCCTGCCCACGCGCCGTGGGACGGGTCGAGACGGAACGCAGGCCAGTCGTCGGCCCCTGCGGGACCGGCAGCAATCAGAAGCAGAAAAAGCGAGACGGTTCGTAACATGGCCTGGAGTGTTCCTGACCGCCGCCCAACCGGCCAGTCACAGCTTCGTGCATCGCGCAGGAACTCTATAATGACCCCGACGCATTTTCATTCAGGACACGCACTTATGGCTCTCACCCCCGACGACATCATCGGCACCTGGTATCTCGTGGACACTTATCGTGACGACCCCGACGGCGCGCGCGTGCAGCATCAGGGGCCGGAACCCAGCGGCATCATCATGTACACCGCCGACGGACATATGAGTGCCATCACCCGCTGGGGCACACGCGACTTCTCGCCCACGGCCGACGCGACGGACGCCGACAAGGCGCGGATGTTCGATACCTATCTGAATTATGCCGGCCGATGGTCCCTCGATGGCAACACTGTCACCCACCATATCGCCCATGCGCTGAACGAAAACTTCGTCGGCAACGACCGCACCCGCGAGATCGACCATCAGGGCGACCGCATGGTCCTGACGGGCAAGGGTGGCGACGGCACATCGACTGCCACGATCGTGTGGGAACGCGCGCCGAAGGGCTAGGCCGGCCTAGTCGAGATTTTTCGGCTTCGGGCCACCGGTCGCCCAATCGAGCAACTCCACCGTATGGAGCACGGGCGCGTCCAGCGCGCCGGCAAGCTGGGTGATACAGCCGATGTTGCCGGTCGCCACCACTTCGGGCGTGGTGCGAGCGATGTTGGCTGCCTTGCGATCACGCAGGCGCCCTGCGATCTCTGGCTGCAGGATGTTGTAGGTGCCGGCCGATCCGCAGCACAGGTGCCCCTCGCCCGGTTCGCGCACCGTAAACCCGGCGGCCGCGAGCAGCGCCTCGGGCGGCGTGCGGATTTGCTGACCATGCTGCATCGAGCAAGCCGAATGATAGGTCACGCGCAGTTCTGGAATATCGGCGACTGGGGACAACTCGGGCTCCAGGGCGGCCAGATACTCGCTGACGTCATTGGTCAGTTCCGCCACCCGGGCCGCCTTGTCGGCATAGACGGCATCCTCGCGGAACATGAAGCCGTAATCCTTGACCTGCGTGCCGCAGCCGCTGGTGTTGATGATGATGGCATCCAGCCCGTCGCCATCGGCTTCGGCGAGCCAGGCGTCGATGTTCGCCGCGGCTTGCGCATGGGAGGCTTCGACCTTGCCCATGTGATGCACGAGCGAGCCGCAGCAGCCGGCACCGTCGGCTACCACAACCTCGACCCCGAGCCGGGTCAGCAGGCGCACGGTCGCCTCGTTGATCTGCGGCGCAATGACCGTCTGGGCGCAGCCGTTCAGCAATGCCACGCGCCCACGGCGCGTGCCTTCCGCGGGGATGACCTGGGGCACGTCCACTGGTGACGGCGGCCCGAGATTGGTCGGCGCGAGTTCCAGCATGGCGCGGGTCCGTCCCCGGAAGAGACCACGCAGCGGGCGGGCTAGGGACGCGGCGGCCAGCAGAGCGCGAAACCGCAGCGGATAGGGGATCGACCAGGCCAGGGCCCAGCGGATCATCCGGTCGAACAGGGGCCGGGTATAGGTCTCTTCGATATGCTTGCGGCCATGATCGACTAGATGCTGGTAGTGCACGCCCGACGGGCAGGTGGTCATGCAAGACAGGCAGGACAGGCAACGGTCCACATGGCGGACGGTCTCCTCGTCGGCCGGCGCGTCGGCTTCCAGCATCTGCTTCATCAGGTAAATGCGCCCACGCGGGCTGTCGAGTTCGTCCCCCAACTCCACATAGGTCGGGCAGGTCGCGGTGCAGAAGCCGCAATGCACACACGCGCGGAGGATGTCGTTGGCGACCGCGATATCGGGGTCGGCGAGCTGGGCCAGTGAGAAGTGGGTTTGCATCGGCTAGACCCCGCTATACATGCGGCCGGGGTTGAGGATATGGCGCGGGTCGAAGCTTTCCTTTACCCGGGCCGACAGGGCCGCCAGAGGTGCCGGCTGAGGCTCGAACACTTCGAGTGTGCGCCGCATTTGTCTGGACGCGCGAACGAGGGTGGCGTGGCCACCGCCGTTCGCCGCGAGCGCGCCGCGTATCGCAGCTGCGCCCGCATCGGGCGCGCTATCACCAAGCGCATACCAAACGAGGCCCCCGCCCCAGTCATAGAGCGTTTTGCCCGGGAGGTTTGCCGCGATGGACGTTGCGATTTCGGCGGCCCTGTCCGGTGTGACCGAGAGCCGCCAGAGCGGTGCGTCTCCATCGCCCAATCCCTCGACATCACGCACCGATCCCCAAAATGGGCGCGAGCCCTCACGCGCAAGCGTCGAGACGCTGCCATGTCCCTCCACTAGGTCGCGCAGCGCATCGCCACGCGCGGCAACCGAGGGTGCAAAACCTTCGATCCGAAATGCCGTGACCGGCCCCGGCACCGACGCCGTACCGACGGGCAGATGCGCGGCACCGGAAACCTCGTTGCTGGAGTTGAGTGCGGCAGACATAAGGTCGGCAGCGGCAACCTCGTCGGCGCCAGAGACCAGAATTGTTTCTTCGGTCTCTGCCGCGGGCAGGACCTTGATCGTGATCTGTGTCATCGCCGCCAGGGTGCCGAAGGATCCGGTCAGCAGCTTCGACAGATCATAACCCGTCACATTCTTGACCACCCGCCCGCCGCTCTTCACCAGATCGCCGCGACCGGTCACGGCCTCGATGCCCAGAATGTGGTCACGCGCCGCGCCCGCCTTGACCCGCCGCGGACCGGCGAGATTGCACGCGATCATGCCACCCAGCGTACCGCCCTCTTCGCCGTAGAGCCGCGCAAAACGCGGCGGCTCGAAGGCCAGCATCTGACCTTTTGCGGCAACAGCCGCCTCGATCTCGGCCAGCGGCGTACCTGCCCAGGCCGACAGAACAAGCTCCTCGGGCTCATAGAGCGTGATGCCGGAAAGCCCGGACAGATCGAGGGCGTGGGCGATGGTGCGGTTACCGCCGCCCATGGGCCGGCCAAAGCCGCGCTTGGTTCCGGTACCGACGATCTCGAGCGGCGTTTCCTCGCCGGTCGCCCAGCCAATCGCCTCGACGACCTGTTTGGTGGTATCGGGTTTGAGGGTCTCTACCATCTCAGAACTCAAAAACGTGGCAAATCGGGGAACGGCATCTGGCCACGATGAATATGCATGCGCCCCAGCTCGGCGCAGCGGTGCAGGGTCGGGAAGACCTTGCCCGGGTTGAGCAGCTGGTTGGGGTCGAAGGCGCACTTGACCCGCATCTGCTGGTTCAGGTCGTCGTCGGTGAAGACTTCGGACATCAGGTCGCGCTTCTCGACCCCCACACCATGTTCGCCGGTGAGAACGCCGCCGACCTCGACACACAGGCGCAGAATATCGGAGCCGAAATTCTCCGCCCGGTCGAGCTCGCCCGGCTTGTTGGCGTCATACATGATAAGCGGGTGCAGATTGCCGTCGCCGGCATGGAAAACATTGGCGACACCTAGCCCGTATTTCTCCGACAGGCCGGACATCCGCTCAAGCACTTCGGGCAGGCGGTGGCGCGGGATCGTGCCGTCCATGCAGTAGTAATCGGGTGTCAGACGGCCGATCGCGGGGAATGCGGCCTTGCGACCCGCCCAGAACTGGTTGCGTTCCTCTTCATTCTCGGACACCCGGATCGAGACCGCGCCCAGCCCCTCGGCGATCTCACGCACACGGCCGATCAGGTAGTCGACCTCCACCGGAGGGCCGTCGAGCTCCACCAGCAGCAACGCTTCGACATCGAGCGGGTAGCCGACCTGCACGAACGCCTCGGCAGCCTTGATCGCGGGCCGGTCCATCATCTCCATCCCGCCGGGAATGATCCCCGCACCGATGATATCGGCGACACATTGCCCGCCCGCAGTGCTGGATTCGAACCCGATCATCAACGCGCGCGCCGTGGTCGGCTTGGGCAGGATTCGCACCGTCACTTCCGTGATTACGCCCAGAAGGCCTTCCGAGCCGGTCATCAAACCCAGCAGGTCATAACCCTCGGAATCCATATGTTTGCCGCCGAGGCGCAGGATCGCGCCGTCGGGCAGCACCATCTCGATGCCGAGGATATTGTTGGTGGTCAGGCCGTATTTCAGGCAATGCACGCCACCCGAATTCTCCGCCACGTTGCCGCCGATGGTGCAGGCAATCTGGCTCGACGGATCCGGCGCATAGTAGAAGCCATCCGCCTCGACCGCGCGGGTAATCCCGAGATTGGTCACCCCGGGCTGGACGACGGCGCAGCGATTTTCGTAATCGATCTCGAGCACCCGGTTGAACTTGCCGAGCCCCAGCGTGATCGCATCGGCCGCCGGCAGCGCACCGCCCGACAGCGACGTGCCGGCCCCGCGCGGGACGATCTTCACGTTGTTCTCGGTGCAGTAGCGCATGATCGCGGAGATTTGGGCGACCGTCTCGGGCAGGACGACGATCATCGGCAACTGCCGGTAGGCCGTGAGCCCGTCGGATTCATAGACCGCCATGCCGGTCTCGTCGGCGATCACCCCCTCACCCGGCACTATGGCGCGCATCTCCGCGACGATCTCTTCGCGTCGCGCGAGGGTCTGGGCATCGGGTTCAGGCATCTTCATGGGGCATCTCCAAAACGCTGACCGGAGTATAGCGGGCGGCGGGCAACAAAAAACCGCGCAAAACGCGCGGCTTTCTCATCACTTCATTTCGCGTGCGCGCTCAGCCCTGACGCGCCTTGAAGCGGGGGTTACGCTTGTTGATCACGTAGATGCGTCCACGCCGGCGTACGACCTGGCAGCCGCGACCGCGCTTCTTGAGTGTCTTCAGCGAACTTGCGACCTTCATCTGACCGCTCCCAAATATAAAAATCCCGCCCCAGATAGCGGAAACGCGCGGAAACTAGCCGCGCGGCAGCACCATGTCAACGGCCTGAGTGGGTATTCAGCGCGCCTTGGCGTGATATTCCGGGTTGGGCATCCGGTCCAGCGCCGTCGAGACCCGGTTGGTCATGTTGAAGAAGGCCGCAATGTTGGCGATATCGAGGATATCGCGCTCGTCGAAACCTGCATCGCGCAAGGCCTGACGATCGGCTTCCTCCACCTCGGCGGGAGCGCGGGTCATCTTCACCGCGAAATCCAGCATCGCGCGCTGACGACCGGAGATGTCCGCCGCACGGTAATTGATGGCCATCAGCTCTCCCAGCGCGGGATCGCCCGACAGCTCGCGCACGCCGGCACCATGGGCCACCACGCAGTAGAAGCATTTGTTCTCCGACGAGACGACGGTCGCGATCATCTCGCGCTCGAGCCTGCTGAGGCCCATTTCCGAAAGCATCAACTCGTTATACATGGCGATGAAGGCACGCAGACGCTCGGGCACCACCGCATAACTCTGCAACACATTCGGCACCATGCCGAGCTTGTCCTGGCAAACGGCGAAATATTTCCGCAGATCCTCGTCCAGTTCCTCGGCGCCGGGAATCCGCAGGTCGATGGCGTGAATATGATCGGGCTGAGCGGTCATTTAGGGAATCTATCATGAACGAAATGTGGAGCGACCGATTATAGGTCGCGTGTGGGAAAAGCGCGATATTCCGAATCGGCGACCGACCTCCGATACTTGACTGTGGGGGCCGAAGGTCACTAACACCACCCATCGGCTCATGCGCTATGTCGCGTAAGCACCAGCAACCGGAGCGCAAGGCGTGAGTGAATCGCACCCTTGGAACCTGAACCTCGGACGACATCCGAAACCCGACGAAGTGTCCTTCGACCTGGAGCGCACGCTCTCATCGGTCGTGGCACTACAGTCGCGCGTGCCCGACGACGCGTTTACGGCGCCGATCCTCGGAACCGAGCGGGAAGGCCAGGGCGTTGTCATTAGCGATGACGGCATGGTCTTGACCATCGGGTATCTGGTCACGGAAGCCGAGGATGTCTGGTTGATCGACAATCATGGCGGCGCCCATGCCGCCCACGTCGTCGGCTATGATCAGGAAACCGGTTTCGGCCTCGTGCAGGCGCTGGGCGTGCTGAATCTGCCGGCGATGCCGCTGGGCGATGCCACCGAGATCTCCACCGGCGACTCGCTGATCGTGGCCGGACAGGGCGGACGCGAGGCCGCCATCAATACGCGGGTGATTTCGGTCCGCGAATTCGCCGGGTCCTGGGAGTATGTGCTCGACAGCGCCATTTTTACGGTGCCCGCGCATCCGCGCTGGAGCGGGGCGGCCGTGATCAATCAGGCGGGCCATCTCTCCGGGATCGGGTCACTCTATATCCAGCAGGCCGCCGGCGACGACGACGAGATCGATGGAAACATGATCGTGCCCATCGACCTGCTGAAGCCGATCCTCCGCGAGATTATTGAGCATGGCGGCCGACGCCGGGCCGCGCGGCCCTGGCTGGGAATGACGACGGCGGAGGCCGAGAACCATCTGGTCGTCGCCGGAATCGCCGAAGGCGGGCCCGCCATGCGCGCCGGGGTCGAGCCGGGTGATATGGTGCTGGGTGTCGACGGCGAGGATATCTCGGGGCTCTCGACCCTGTTCCGCAAGATTTGGTCGCTGGGTGACGCCGGCGTGATGGTGCCGCTCACCCTGCACCGGGACAGCCAGGTCGTCTCGGTCAATGTCGAAAGTGCGGCACGGTCGAACTTTCTCAAAAAGCCCCGGGTCAACTAGTCCCAAGCCCGACTAGAAAACCTCGACGTCGAACAACTTCGCCGCACCCGGGTTGATCCGTATCCGAACCGCGCGAATATCAAGCGCGCCGGGTTATGGCGGCCAGGGTTGTAAGAAAGCCCCCGCCCAACCCGCAGAGTTGATAGGGGTCGGCCTGAAACGCCAGCACCACCGCGCTGGCTCGCGTGGCCCGCGCGGTTTCGAAAAGTTCATCAATCCATTCGATGTTGGCCGCGTCGCGCTGTTTATATTCCGCAATCGCAGCGGCATCCCCAGACCGGCGCCCGTTATTCGATCCGACCACGTGAGTCGTCCCGAACAACACATCACCAACGCGCCAGCGCGCATTATCGGCCATGGTCTCGTGGGCCGGGGTCGTGTCCGACTGGCGCTCGAGCGTGATCGGATCACGCCCCAGGCTCGACGGCGTTGCAAAGAACAGTTCGCGCAGGACCGACAGACGTTCACGCGGGTCGTTAGTCGCCCCATCCAGGTCGGTGGCAGTCGGCCCACTCATTGTCTCCGGGGGTATAGATCAGCGGACCCGCCACACTGTTCATATAGTCGCGCTGGCGCAGGTAAATCGCCTCGTCACACGGCCCACCCCCTTTGATGTCGCCAACATGGATGGTGACATCGGGCGCCTCGGTGCTGATGCGGCGCAGTAATTGCTCAAAGGCCGGAAAATCCACAGCGCGATACGGCATGTCGCCGAACGCAACTATCGTGACAGGTTCGGCGTCGTTCGCCGGCACGCGTGCTGGTTTCTGCGGGGATGCCGCACAAGCGGTCAATCCAATGCAGAAAACGTACGCACGGATGCGCCGAGCGGACCAACGCCCCAAAAATCTAGATAAAAAACCATTGCGGAACAATGCATCCGACTAATGGACGAGATCAATTTTTTGATAACCCTGTTGTCGCAGGGCTTCCGATAAAGGCAAGATCAGGACAACGAAAAAAGAAGGAACCGCCTTGCGGGGGGAAATCCTTACACGGACATTCAACTAGGAGAATCAAGATGAAAATAAAACTACTGACAGGCGTTGTCGCCGTCGCCGGCCTCATGGCGATTGGCAGCAATGCGAACACGGCATATGCCGGCACACTCGAAGACGTCCGCGCAGCGGGCGTTCTGAACTGCGGCATGAATACCGGCCTTCCCGGTTTTGCCTTCACCGACGACAAGGGTAACTGGCAGGGCTTCGACGTCGCCTACTGCAAGGCGCTCGCGGGCGCGGTGCTCGGCGACCCCAGCAAAGTCAAATATGTCAGCCTGACCGGCAAGCAGCGCTTCCCTGCGCTCGCCTCGGGTGAAATCGACGTGCTGTCGCGCAACACGACCTGGACGCTGTCGCGTGACGTCGATCTGGGCTTCACCTTCGTCGGCGTGAACTACTATGACGGCCAGGGCTTCATCGGCCGCACGGCACTCGGCATCAAGAGCGCCACGGAACTTGACGGCGCCTCGATCTGCATCCAGACCGGTACGACGACCGAGCTGAACCTCGCCGATTTCGCACGCGACAACAGCATCAAGTATGAGCCGGTGCCGATCGAGACGAACGCCGAGGCGCGTGCCGCCTATTTAGCGGAGCGTTGCGATGTCTACACGACAGACGCATCGGGCCTCGCCGCGACGAAGGCAACGTTTGATGACGCGCAGAACCACATGGTCTTCCCTGAGATCATCTCCAAGGAACCGCTCGGGCCGCTAGTCCGCCAGGGCGACGACCAGTGGGCCGACATTGCACGCTGGACGCTGAACGCGCTGATTTCCGCCGAGGAACTTGGCGTCACCAAGGCGAATGTCGCCGAGCTGGCGAAGGGCACCGACAATCCGGAGATTAACCGGATGCTCGGCGCCGAGGGCTCCACGGGTGAGATGCTCGGCCTCAGCAAAGACTGGGCCGTCAACGCGATCGCCGCGGGCGGCAACTATGGTGAGATATTCGAAGAGTATCTTGGGCCGAACACGGCACTCGGGCTCGCACGAGGCATAAATGCCCTGTGGACCAACGGCGGCATCCTCTACTCGCCGCCCATCCGCTAACCAGGTTTGAAGTAGAGACCGCCCGGCGCAATCGCCGGGCGGTCCTAATTTCGCAAACAGTCCTCTGACATTCCGAACATGACCCAGACTTCGGCCACCGCCGACGAATCGACGGGCATCAGCCGCCTTTGGCGCGACGAGTATGCGCGCGGCATCATCCTGCAACTGGCGCTCGCTCTCGGACTTCTCCTATTCATCGCGTTCATCGTCTCGAACACGATTGCCAATCTGCAGAGCGCCGGCCTCGCCGCCGGTTACGGTTTTCTCGACGACACGGCGTCGTTCGACATCAACCAGCGACTTATCGAGTACGCATCGACCTCGACCTATGGCCGCGCGATCGTCGTGGGTGGGCTCAACACCATCCTTGTCGCCGCACTCGGCATCGTCACGGCAACGATCATCGGCTTCACTGCCGGCGTCCTGCGCCTGTCGAACAATTTCCTGATCAGCCGCCTCATTACGGTCTATGTCGAATTCACCCGCAATGTTCCGGTCCTGCTGCAGATAATTTTCTGGTGGGTCATCCTTCTCGCCCTGCCAAAGGTCAGAGACAGCCTGCATATCGGTGATTCCATATTCCTGAACAACAGTGGTATTTCCACCCCCGCACCGATCTTTCTTGAAGGGTGGGGATACGTGCTCATGGCAATCGCCGTCGGATTAATCGGCACGTTCGCGATGGCGCGCTGGGCGCGCGCGCGACAGGAAGAAACAGGCCAAACCTTCCCGGTCGCATCGGCGGGACTGGCGCTCATCTTCGGACTGCCGATTGTCGTCTTCTTCGCCGCCGGGCAGCCCCTAGACTGGAACTTTCCCGTCGCAAACCGGTTCGGCCGCTTGCGCGGCGGCCTCACCATAACGCCTGAACTTGTAGCCCTTTGGCTCGCACTCGCGACCTACACCGGCGCGTTCATTTCAGAGATTGTGCGCGCGGGAATCCTGTCGGTCTCCAAGGGACAGACCGAGGCCGCGCACGCGCTCGGCCTGCGCCCCGGCCTGACGACTCGCAAGATCGTCCTGCCGCAGGCACTGCGGGTGATCATCCCGCCGCTGACGAGCCAGTATCTGAACCTGACCAAGAACTCCTCTCTGGCGGTGGCAATCGGCTACCAGGACATCGTCTCGATTGGCGACACCGTCCTGAACCAGAGCGGCCAGGCACTCGAGGTGATCTCGATCTTCATGGCCTTCTATCTGACGATCAGTCTGCTCACATCGGCCTTCATGAACTGGTACAATAAACACATCGCGCTGGTGGAACGATGAGCGAACAAGCCTTCCATCGAAACCATTCGGAAATGCTTGATGAGCGTCCGCCCCCGACGTCAACGGTCGGCGTGATCGGCTGGGTACGCGCGAATCTGTTTGGCGGCCCAATCAACATCCTGCTCACGCTGCTGTCGCTGCTGCTGCTCTACTGGACGCTGCCGCCGCTGGTCGACTGGGCGTTTTTCTCGGCGGACTTCACCGGTGCTACCGGCAGCGAATGTACCGCCCAGGGCGCTTGCTGGGCATGGCTCGACCAGCGCATCGACCAGTTCCTGTATGGCTTCTATCCGCAAGAATCCTATTGGCGCGTCAATCTCAGCATCGCCCTGCTGTTTCCGGCACTCGCGTTCATTTTGTTCGACGGACTTCCGTATGTGCGCTACGGGCGCTGGTTCTCGTTGGCCTATCCGATCATCGCCGCGATCCTGCTGGTGGGCGGCTTCGGGCTCGAAGGCGTGACCACCGACAAATTTGGCGGCTTCATGCTCAATCTGGTGGCCGGCCTCGCGGGGATCGTTCTGTCCCTGCCCATCGGCGTCATGCTGGCACTCGGCCGCCGGTCAAAGCTTCCGATCGTTCGCTATTTATCTGTCGGATTCATAGAATTCATCCGTGGCGTGCCCCTCATCACCCTGTTGTTCGTCGCCATCGTGATCCTGCAGCTATTCTTGCCGCCGGAGGTGTCGCTCGACCAGCTCGTCCGCGTGATGATCATGATCACGTTGTTCGCATCGGCCTACATGGCCGAGGTGATCCGTGGCGGCCTCCAGGCGATCCCCAAGGGCCAGTATGAGGCGGCGCAAGCCATGGGTCTCGGGTACTGGCAATCGATGCGGCTGATCATCCTGCCCCAGGCACTGAAAATCTCGATCCCGGGTATCGTCAACACCTTCATTGGCCTGTTCAAGGACACGACGCTCGTCATCATCATCGGCCTGTTCGATATTCTCGGCCAGGCACGCCTGTTGCAGACCAACCCGGACTGGATCGGCAAGGTCGATCACGAAACCTTTTTGCTCGCCGCCCTGTTCTTCTTCGTGATCTGTTTTTCGATATCGCGATACTCGATCCGCCTGGAACGGCGGCTCGACACTGACAAACGCTGACCGGAGGACGATATGTCCACAACCGAAGCTCAAGCATCCGCCGACGGCGCCACCATCGAAATCGACGGGCTCAACAAATGGTACGGATCGTTCCATGTGCTGCGCGATATCAACCTGAGCGTCGCCGAGCGCGAACGCATTGTGATCTGCGGTCCGTCAGGCAGCGGCAAGTCCACCCTGATCCGTTGCATCAACCGGCTTGAAGAACATCAGGAAGGCTCCATCGTGGTCGACGGCACCCGCCTGACCAACGATCTCAAGAATATCGATGCGGTACGCCGTGAAGTCGGCATGGTATTCCAGTCGTTCAACCTGTTTCCCCACCTGACGGTGCTGGAAAACTGCACGTTGGCGCCGATCTGGGTCCGCAAGACACCGAAGGCCGAGGCCGAAGCGGTGGCGATGGAATATCTCGAGCGGGTGAAAATCCCCGAGCAGGCCGACAAGTTCCCCGGTCAGCTCTCGGGCGGTCAGCAGCAGCGTGTTGCCATCGCGCGTTCGCTCTGCATGAAGCCCAAGATCATGCTCTTCGATGAGCCGACCTCCGCGCTGGACCCGGAGATGATCAAGGAAGTGCTCGACGTGATGGTCGATCTTGCGGACACCGGTATGACCATGCTGGTCGTGACCCATGAGATGGGCTTCGCCTCCCGGGTCGCAGACCGGGTGATTTTCATGGACGAAGGGCAGATCGTGGAGCAGAACAACCCCGACGAGTTCTTCAACAATCCCCAGTCGGAACGGACCAAACTTTTCCTGAGCCAGATCCTGAGCCACTGACAACCGCGTTCGGCCCGGCCCGAACACCATCGGCCTTCCCATGGTTGCAACATTTCTCGCGCTCGCGCCCGTATTCCTGCTCATCGCCATCGGTTGGGCCGTCAAGGCGCTCTGGCTGCCCGACGACGCGATGTGGCGGCCAATCGAGAAGCTCGCCTACTACCTGGCCATTCCGGCGCTGGTAATTCACGACCTCTACCAGGCCAATCTGGGCAGCCTGCCATTCGCGCGCATGGCCATCGCATTGATCGGCGCGATCCTGATTGTGGCCACGGCACTGATCCTTCTTCGCCCCCTGTTGTCGCGTATTCTGGTGGATCACGACGCCAGCTTCACATCGGTGTTCCAGGGTTCCGTGCGGGCTAACTTCTTCATCATCCTGGGTACTGCACCGGTATTGCTGCCGGCGGACGGCGCGGCACTGGTTATCGTCGCCGTCGCTTTCTTCACCGTAACCGTCAACTTCCTGAGCGTGCTGGTGCTCGCGCGCTGGGGCACACAGGGTGAAGCCAACCTGGGAGCGCTGACCAAACGCCTTCTTACCAACCCCTTCATTGTCGCTACCGCGCTGGGAATCGCGATCAATCTCCTCGATCCGCCGATCCCGCAGGTCGCGGATTCCACGCTCGCCACGCTGGCGGGGGCCGGCGTGCCGCTGGCGCTACTGACCGCAGGCTCGGGTCTCCGCCTCGTCTCGATAGGTGCGCATCTGCCGGGGATACTCATATCGAGCCTGATGCGCCTGGTGGCGACCCCCCTGGTAGCACTGGGGCTGGGCATGTTGCTCGGCCTCGAGGTATCGGTGCTGGCGATGCTCGTACTGTTCCACAGCCAGCCGACATCGACCTCGTCCTACGTGCTGGCCCGCCAGATGGGGGGCAATCACGAATTGATGGCCGCGATTCTCACGACCCACACCCTGATTGCGATCCTGACGATCCCGGCGATGATGGCGATCTTCACCTAATCCCGACCAATCATTGCCAATGCGCGCCGGATCCCTAAACTCGGACCGCACCACCGCCGGAGAGACAAACCTATGAAAATCGAGACCATAGATCATATCGGCATCCGCGTTGCCAACCTGGACCGCGCCTTGGCGTTCTATGCGCTTTTCGGATTCAAGGTTATCGGGAAAGCGGGAAATGATCCCGTCGCCGTGGTCATGAACGATTCCGAGGTTGAGCTGAACCTCGTCTTCAACGCCAATGACGACAATGGTGGTGACAACATCCTGATGGACGTGGACACGAAGTATCCCGGGATCACCCATGTGGCGTTCCGTGTGGAATCTATTGCCGACAGCATCCGGCTTCTGAACGACAACGATATCGAGATCACGCAAGGGCCGGTGAAATTCGGACGCGGCGGACATGTGTCCGTCTTCCTGCGCGACCCGGATCGCAACACCATCGAACTGCGCGGCCGTGAGGAAGATCTGTCCGACCTCGGTGGCGTCGAGACCTACGAAAATGAGAACTGATTGAACCCTGTAAGGGGTTTCTGGGGGAGAACAAAAAATGCAACTGATCGATCTGAGCGGCGAGATATTCCACAAATGCCCGACCCTAGCGAACCACCCGCCGGCGGTCATCACCGACTGGAACACCCATGACACCTTTCGCGAAGCCGAGGGGGTCAAATTCTCCATCGCGTCCAAGTTCATGTCCTTCGGCGAGCACACGGGAAGCCATGTCGACGCGCCGGTGCATTTCGACGCCGACCCGAACGCACTTTCCGTCGATCAGATGCCGCTCGAGGATTTCTACACCGAGGCCGTTTGCCTCGATCTCTCCCACAAGGAGCTCAAGAGCCGGATTTCCGTGGAAGAACTCGAAGCCGCGGAGAAAGCCGCCGGCGTGGAAATCCAGCCGCGCGATACGGTGTTCCTCTACATGGCGCATTACGACCGGACCTTCGGTACGCCCGAGTTCCTCACGGATTTCCCGGGCCTGACGAAAGAATCCGCCGAATGGCTGGGTGCCAAGGGCATCGTTATGTTCGGCGTCGAGGCCGTGAGCCCCGGCCGCCCGGGCAAGGATAATTTCGAGGTGCATCTGGTCTGCCGCGATATGGGCTTCACCCATATGGAAGGACTTACCAACCTCGACAAGGTCGTGGGGAAGGGGCGATTCCGGTTTATCGGCTTCCCGCTGAAGATTCGCGGCGGTACCGGCAGCCCGATCCGCGCGGTCGCCGTTCTCGGCGAGGAATAGGCGGAAGGCGCTATTCGGCGGTCAGACCGCCATCGACCGCGATCACCTGGCCGGTCAGAGACGGGCCGGCGCTCGCGAGAAACAGGACCGCATTCGCGATTTCCTGCGCCTCGGGAAAATTCCCGGTGGGAATGCGCGCCTGCATGCGCGCGCGCAGCTCCGCATCCTCGAGGAGCTTCTGGCGGGATTCCGTCAGCACGGTCCCCGGCGCCACGGCGTTCACGCGGATGCCCGCATCGGCCCACTCGATGGCCAGCATGCGCGCCATCTGGATCAGACCCCCCTTGGAGATGCCGTAGACCGAGCGCCCGGCCAGACCCGTCAGGCCATGGGTGGAGGCGATATTGGTCACGGAGCCCGGCTTTCCCTCGGCGATACAATGTTCGGCCAGGCGCGCCGCGGCGAAATAGGCGCCCTTGAGATTGATGCCGATGACCGAATCCCACTCCTCCCAGGTGACGTCCACCACCTTCTGGAGCAGCGTGCGGCCGGCGTTGTTGACCAGCGTATCGAGCCCGCCGAGGCCCTCGATCGCCGCCGCCATCCCGTCTCGGATGCTCGTCTCAGACATCAGCTCCAGTTCCACCGCCATGGCCGTCACATCGGCCAGATCCGGGTGCCCCATCACCTCGTCGAGGAGCCCGATCTCGCGGTCCGCCAAAGCCACATCATAGCCCGCACGGGCCAGGGTGAGCGCTGTTTCTAAGCCCAGGCCGGTGGACGCACCCGTAACAAGCGCCTTGCTCATGCCGTGACCTTCAAACCGCCAGCTTCGTCGCGGGCCAAGCCCGTTTCCGACGCGGCATCTATGATGGTGGGATGCCACTCGACCCGCCCGGCGTCCGGGCCGCCGATGATCGTCAGCAGCGTACCCGTGCCCTCGCCCACATGGCGAAAACCGCGATAGACGCCCATGGGCACGCTGATCGAATCGAAGGGCTGCAACGTGATCGACCGGTCACCCTCTTCCGTCGCCCAATACACTTCCCACGGCCCGATCAGGGGCATGAAAACCTCTTCGGTCTCGTGGGAATGTAGTGCCGCACCGTTGCCGGTCTCGGCCTGGATCATGCCGAGATTGAAGCCCTTGGCCGGCAACGGGATGTTCGGGCGGAGTTCGGGCTTGTCGGTCGCCTCGACCACACCCATGCCGACGAGATTGATCTTGAAGCGTTTGTGGCCCGGAAGGCGGCTGTCGACAAAGGCTTCATCGGAGCCCGTCAGATCGGAAAAGCGGGCCACGAAGGCTTCCATTTCTGTGACTGAGAGATTGTTGATATACATCGGCGTCTCCTGAATTCCGGGCGGTGTCTAGTCGGCGGCGACTTTCTTCTCATGGACCGCGAGCCCTGCACGCGCGGCGAGAATGATCGGCGTGTGCAGCCCGGCCGCTTGGGCCCGGTCAACCATATCGCCAATAATGTGACCGCCCTCGGTGCGGTTGCCCGCCAGCACATCGCGCAGCATCGAGGAAGCGAACTTCGACCCCTGGGTCGAAAACATCTTCTCGTAAAGCGCGATGGTCTTGTCGCTCACCGTGTGCCCCAGCGCGTCGGCAGTATCGCGGCATTCGGAAAGCGCGGCCGTGAGGAACTCATGGCCCGACGGGGTGTCGAGAATTTCGCCCACGGTCCCCCGGGTCAGGGTGTTGACCGAGGACATGGCACACAGCATGGCGAACTTGTCCCACAGCACCTGGGAGATATCTTCGGACATATCGAAGTCGAATTTGACCGCATCATTAAGCGCCGCGATGGCCTCGACCCGGGTCGACGTGCCGCCGGCTATTTCACCAAAAGCGATGCGATGAAAATCACCGAAATGGACGATATCACCGGTTTCCGCGTCGAGACGCGCGCCGATATAGGTCGTCCCGCCGAGTACCCGATCGGCACCGAAGCGCGCGCCGAGCAAATCGATCTGCTTCATGCCGTTCAGAACCGGCAAAATGGCCGTGTCGGGACCAACCGCCGGTGCGATCGTCTCCATCGCATCGTCGAGCTGGTAGGCCTTGCAGGTCACCAGGACGACATCGAAGGGGCCGTCAATCGCCTCCGCCGTGATCGCCTTGACTGTCAGCACGTCGGCGTCGTCAGAGAAATCGGAATGAATCTTGATACCGCCGGCAAGCAGTCGGTCGCGGCGTGGCGCGCGCACCAGAAAGGTCGTGTCGACGCCACCCTCGGTCAGGCGCCCGCCGAAATAGCCGCCGACCCCGCCGGCGCCCAGGACGAGAAATCGCAGACCCATTGTAAATACCCCTATTCGGTCAGGCAGAGACCATGTTCGGGCTGGAATGTGAGCCAAACCGTCTGGTCCGGGGTCAGGTTTTCATAGTGGTCGATCTGGATGCCGATCTCGTGACCACTCGCGCGGACCCGGCCTTCGAGGAAGCTGCCAAGATAGATGGTATCGATGACCTGGCCCTCGATGACGTTCTTCCCATCTGACGCATCGGGAGCTTCGAGATGCAGCTGGACATCCTCGGGACGCAGGTTGAGGAACACTTGGTCGCCGGTATTCGCGCCAGTTGCACCTGCACCGCGCAGTTTCAGGGGCGCACCACCATTCGAAGACGGCACCTCAACCTCGCACGCATCGCCGCTGCGCCCGGTCAACTTGCCCTCGAGCAGGCTGGTCACACCAATGAAGTTGGCGACAAAGGAATTCACCGGGTTGGCATAGATATCCTCTGGATCGCCGATCTGCTGGATCACGGCCTTATCCATCACCACAACGCGGTCGCTCATCACCAGCGCTTCGGACTGGTCATGGGTCACGAAGATCGAGGTGATCCCGACTTCTTTCTGCAGGCGCACGATCTCGTCGCGCATCTGCTCACGCAGTTTAGCGTCGAGGTTCGACAGAGGTTCGTCGAACAGGATGACTTCCGGTTCGTAGACGATCGCACGGGCGAGCGCCACGCGCTGGCGCTGGCCACCCGACAGCTTGGTGGCGAAGCGATCGGCCAGATGATCGAGGCCGACAAGTTCCAGCGCCTTCATGGTCCGGGCCTTGATTTCCGAACCCGAGGCGCGGCGCACACGCAGCCCGTAGGCGACATTGTCGAACACGGTCATGTGCGGCCACACGGCATAGCTCTGGAAGACCATGCCGATATTGCGGTGCTCCGGGAACAGGTAGATGTCCTTGGCCGGCGCCACGACGGTCTCGTTGCCGATCCGGATCTCGCCCTCTTCCGGCCGCTCCAGGCCGGCGACACAGCGCAGGGTCGTGGTCTTGCCGCAACCCGACGGGCCGAGCAACGTCACGAATTCGCCCTGGGTGATGTCCAGGTTGAAGTCCTTAACGGCCGTTTCCGGACCGTAACTCTTGTAGAGATGCTCGATCGAGACTTTGATGTCGGTATTCGTGGTCATGGCTGCACCGCCAGAGTGTGTTCGGCATCGAAGCGCAAATGCACTTTCTCGCCGGTACGCGGATGGTTACGGGGATGGGTGATGACTTTCCATTCGAACTCGCCCCATTTCACCCGGCAATCTACATAGCTGCCGAGGAAAATGGCATGGGTACACTCACCCGTCAGCGTGCCCTCGCCGCCCTCGCGTTCGGCATGGACGTTCTCGGGCCGGACCGACAGGACGGCGTCCTGGCCGGCCTCGATCCCGGGGCCGAGACGGCAGGGCAACTGCACGGCCTGGCCGTCTTGAGAGACCTCAACCTTGCCGATCCCGGGTTCATTCACTTCAACGACCTTGCCCTGCATCAGGTTGGCAACGCCGATGAAGTTACTGACATACTCGTTGACGGGGCGTGAATAGATCTCGACCGGGCCGCCGCGCTGTTCGATCTTGCCCTTGCTCATGACGATGATTTCGTCACTCATGACCAGTGCTTCGGACTGGTCATGGGTCACATAGATCGAGGTAATGCCCACTTCGTTCTGAATGCGCTTGAGCTCGACGCGCATATGCTCGCGCAGCTTGAGATCAAGGTTCGACAGGGGCTCATCGAACAGGAGCAGGCTCGGGTTCGACACGATCGCGCGGGCCAGAGACGCGCGCTGCTGCTGGCCACCCGAAAGATTGGTCGCGAGGCTGTCGGCCCAATCTGTCAGCCCGACAAGTTTGAGCACCTCGGCCACCCGGTCGTCGATATCCGAGCGTTGCCACTCGCGGATTTCGAGGGGATAGGCGACATTCTGTGCCACCGTCATATGCGGCCAGATCGCATAGCTCTGAAACACCATGCCGATATCACGCTTCTCCGGCGGCAGGAACAGGCCTTCCTTGGGCGACGTAAAAACCGTCTCACCCACCCGGATGCGCCCACCGTCAATGGAATGCAGCCCGGCGATGCTCATCAGGGTCGTGGTCTTGCCGCAGCCCGACGGGCCGAGCAGGGTCAGGAACGAACCCTCCGGAATACCGAAGGAGATTCCGTCCACGGCCTTATCATCACCGAAGTATTTTACGAGGTTGTCGACTTCCAGATAGGCGTCGGCGTTTTCGCTGGTCATGTCTTGTTCCTCCCGCCTACGCCGTCAGCGCTTCGCGACCGGCGAACCGGCGGAAGGCATAGATGGCTATCAGCAACAGCACCGTCTGGGCCATCGACAGGGCCGCCGTCAGCGGCTCGTTCTCGAAGTTGGTCAGGTAATAAACACCGACCGAAAGGGTCTCCGTCCCGGTCGTGAACAGGATGATCGAGATCGACAGCTCACGCAGGAAGATGATGAACAACAATATCCAGCCCGCGAACAGCCCCGGTTTAAGCAGCGGGATCGTGATCCGCCGCAGGGTGGTAAACCAGGACGCACCGGCCATCCGCGATGACTGATCGAGCTCTTCGGAGATCGCCAGCATGATCGACGAGATGTTTCGCTGCCCGTAGGGGAAGAAGCGGGTGATGTAGGCCAGCATCAGGATCCACAAGGTCGCGTAGATCGGCGTCTGGATGTAGGTCACCAGCACGCCCATCGCCAACACGATGCCCGGGAAACCGATCGGCACCACCGACAGGAAATCGAGCATGCGCACGCCAAATCCCTTGGTGCGGTGGATCATGTAGGAGATGACCAGCGCCATCACCATGGCGATCGATGCACCACCGAAGGCGAGAATTAGCGAATTGATGATGCCGTTGGTCGCCGCCGCGATCGCGTCGGGACGCCACCAGAAGAGCGTCTTCACATAGTTGATGGTCGTGATATCGGCCCAGACGATCTTGCCGGTCCACACCGGGTGCAAGCTGACAATTATCAGGCAGACTATCGGCAGAACCACCGCAACAGCGATGAACATCAGGTTGTAGGCGAAGGCCACCCACTTCCAGGGACCGAGGTCCAGTACGTTCGGGCGGAAGCCCTTGCCAGTCACGGTCGTGAACGAGCGCGGCGCGATATAGCGCTGCTGAATCCAGATCAGGAACACGGTGATGATGCCCAACGCCATGCTCATGGCGGCACCGAGGAAGTGGTTGGCGTCATCGCCGACCGCCTTCGAGAAGATCTGGGTGGTCAGGGTTTCCCAGCCATAGGGCGCGGAAAGCTTGAACGGCACCCCGAACTCGCCGGCGCTGGTCACGAAAACGATGATCGCGCCCGACAGAATGCCCGGCATAACCAGCGGCAAGGTAACAGTCATGGTCGTACGAACGAGGCCAGCACCGGTCGTCCGTGCGCTGTCTTCCAATGAGGGATCCATGCGCCGCAGCGAGCCGACCACAAAGAGATACACAAGCGGCGCGAAGAAGATGCCTGTAACCCAGACAACGCCCCAGATGTTATCGATATTCATCAGCGCCCAATCGACACCGAAGATTTCCCGCACCCAGTTGTTGAGCAAGCCGGTCTGCGGCTCGCCCAGATTGTGCCAGGCGATCGCGCCAATGAAGGGCGAAAGGAAGAACGGGATGAGATTATAAGGCTCGAGATAGTCCCGGCCCGGGCAGTTTGTTCGGGCATTGATCCAGGCCAGAGACACACCCAGAAAGGTGGCCAGCACGGTCGAACCCGAGGAAATGATCAGCGTGTTGACGAACGCCTTGGGGATGATCCGATCGGTGAACATCTCGACATAGTTGCCGAAGCCCCAAGTCGTATCCCAACCCAGCGGGTCGAGAACCTTGAAGCTGGAGACGAACAACACCGCCAGGGGCACGATCACGGCGCCGGCGACGATAATCGCCACAACGAAGGTGATGATGTTCTCCTGCGTCACCATGGCGCGCAGGCGGTTGTTGAGTCGAGAACGCTCGCGGGTTGGCGAGAGAGCTTCCGTGGTCATGGCAAATCCACCGGATCAATTCGTGAAGAGGTCAGGCGACGAAATCGGCGCGTGACTGAATCAAAGCTGCACTTTGCAGGAAGAGTGATCGCGGGGTTCGGTTTTGATCCGAACCCCGCGATCCCGTCAGGCCGTTCGGCCTAGCGGAAGTTCTTCTGCCACAGGCCGCGAACCGACTTGAATTCGCCCTGTGCGCCGACCCAGTCTTTCATACCGATCAGCTTGGCCTTGCTCAGATCAAGGAGGTACGGTGCGGTCGCAGCCGGCGGCGTGTAGCCGTCCCGCAGCGAGTAGATCGCCTCACCCTCGACGAAGATGTCGGAGCCTTCCTTCGAGAGCAGGAACTCGGCCAGCAGCTTGCCGGCGTTCGGGTTCGGTGCGCCCTTCAGCACGGCCATCTGGTTGCCCAGAAGAACCTGGCCTTCCGAAAAGGAACCAATCTTGATCTTGCTCTTCAGGTCCGGTGCCTTCAGCACGTTCTGATAGACGCGGCCCGAAAGGTTCCACATATCGAACGGACGCTGGCACGAAATGACCATCTGCATCTTCGGCTCCGTCCGGAACTCGACGATCGGATCGGTCTTCTTAAGATCCGGCCAGAACTGGTCGAAATCGACCGCGCCTGCCTGTCCCAGCGCCACAACGGTGTTGGAATAGGTGAAAGACTTGGTGATGTCCGACGAGATCGTCTTGCCCTTCAGGCTCGCCTTGATGGCGTCCTTGTAGGAGGTGACGTTGAAGTTCTCCATGCCCGGGCAGGATGCGTTCCAGACCGGCTGGAAGGTGTAGGCCAGGGGTGTGACCACAAGCGGATAGTTCGAATACTGGCCCGCGGACTCCATGGTCTTGGAGAAGTCGCTCCAGTAGCCGGAATCGAGCTCGGCGAACGCGCCGCGCTTGGCGGCCTGGTCGAAGAAGCCCGGCGCGGACACCAGGATCATGTCTACAGTGAACTTACCCGCCTGGATCTCCTGACGGACCTGGGCCACCGTGGCGCCCGTGCCCTTACGCAGGCTCGCGAACTTGAAATCATCGCCAAGGCCGTAGCGTTTCTTGAACGCCGCGCCCATGCGCTGTGCTGTGCGGTCGCTGAACAGCGGATTGATGATGGTGACAGCACCCTCGGCCTTCGCACCGGCGATCAACGCCTTCTCGGTGGCGTTGAGGTGGCCGTCAGCCTGCGCGACCGAACTGGCCGCCAGAAGAGCGATCGCCGAAACGGCACCCGCCCACATGGATTTGCGTTGGAAATTCATCGAATTTCTCTCCCTTGTTCACGTCAGTTACGAAACGGATAATTTTTTTCTTTTTGTGTAACGGATTTGTGAGACCGAGGGAAGCAGATGTTGTCCGGACTTATCCCGAATTTATCGGAGACAGTCCGAACCGATTACAGCCCCCGCCATCTGATTATTCCAGAAACGGTGATCCGCCGTCAGGGTCGAGAACTGCCAGCCGGTCAGCCCGCCGAAACTTTGGCCATAACGTTCGCGCAACGGGCAGACGACTGCGGAGATTACCCTGTCGGGCTGCAGGCGCCCGCTGGAAACGTCATCGCGATAGACGGGCAGACCGAAGAGGGTCTTCTCGGAGGGCCAGGATAAACCCACAATGCCGACATAGGACGTGGCAAACGGCTGCGGCGACCGGCCCGCGATCCGCTGGTTCACCGGGGCCTGATAGTCCGGGTTGTTGTAGTACTGCACCATGATCCAGTCGATCTCGCCGCCGACGGCGCACAACACGTCGATATAAGGTCCGCCATGCTAGGCCGGATCCAGATACGGCGCCTGCGGTGCATGGCTGATGAGCGCTCCCGCAAGCAGTCGCTTTCGCAAGCCCGCCGTCAGGGCGATGACAAAACGCCACTCGTCGAGTGCCCCGGGCCGCGGCGGGCTCTCGAGCGCCGCACTTACTTCAAAATCGATATCGACACCGTCGAAACCGTGTCGGGAGACAAAGTCCGTGATCGCATCGGCGAGCGATTCTTCGCGGCCGACGAGCCCCGAATAGCCGTCGAGTTGCATGGCTCCACCACCAAACAAGATCAGCACGCGCTTGCCTTCCGCCTGCAAGCGCCCGATCATAGCGAGCGCAGGCTCGATCTTGCTCGGCACAACCAGTGACACGGGACCTTCGCCCGGCGCATCGGGGGCGACATTAATAAACGACAGAATCACATGGGTGCAGGGAGTCCCGATCAGCGCCTCAGGTGGGCTTGCGTTCGAGTTGTAGTAGATGACGTAGCGCGGCGTGTTCTCCTGAGCCGGGGCCGACGTCAGCGTAAACGCCGCCAGCACGAACCCCGCGAGTAGCATCAGGACAATGCGAAAGCTGTTCTGCATGACCCAAGCCCGCACGCGGCCCGGCCGGGCAACGGCTTCAATCACCACGCAAACGTTCCAAAATCTCGGCCTGTCGGGCATGGGCGTCGGGATCGGTCATATTTAGCAGCACCTGGTCCTGCTCCAGGCTCGCCGTGTCGGGACCGGCGAACAGCCGGTTTACGGATTCCTTGACCATCTGCTGGGCCACCCGCGGCTTGGCCGTGATCTCGCCAGCCATCACCAACGCGGCCGCCAACGTGTCGTCGCTGACCTCTTCGCACAAGCCCCAGTCCAGCGCCGTCGGCGCGTCGACCCGGCGGCACATTCCGGCAATCAGCTTCGCACGCGCCGGCCCGACGAGGCGCGCCAGCCGCGGCAGGGTGCCCCAGGAATACGTGATGCCAAGCTCCACCTCCGGCGCGCGCAACCACGAGTCCGTGTGGAAAATACGGAAATCACATGACAGGGCGAGTGACATCCCGCCGCCGATCGCGAACCGGTCCACCGCTGCGATCGTCAGCTGGGGTAGCGCCTCCCAGGCCCGGCACATCTCCAGGCCCAGACGAATATGGCGCCGGGCCTCTGCAAGAGGCAGGTCTTGTGCAAAGGAATCAGGTTCGGAAAGGTCGTTGCCCGCACAGAAGGCGCCGCCGGCACCGGTCAGGATGACGGCACCGATTTCGGTTCGCTCGGCGAGTGTTCGCGCCGTCACCGCGAGTTCCCGTTTCAACTCCGACGACAACGCATTGCGCTTGTGCGGGCTGTTGAGTCGCACAACCAGCGTGTCGCTGCCGGCCTCCTCGACGGTCACGACGGGATCGGACACATCACTTCTCCTGTATCGAGCGTTAATCGTCGTAGAACACGAAGGCGCGTGTTTCGATCGTCTCGCGGGGCGCCGGGTTCGCCGGCGTGTCGGGGTCCTCAAACGCCGAGTGCAATGAATACCGCGCCGTGCCATCGGTGAGGGTGTCGTAATTCTTGAACAGAAGAACCTCGTTCTGTGCCATCAGCGGGAAATAGTACCAGCGATGGTTGGCATCGTAGGCGGCGTGGCGCGTCGCACTGGGGCGCGCATATTCGAAGGACGGCTCCGGGTGGATCGGTGCCTCACGACGGGTCGAGATCAGAAATTCTTCATCGATGGTGCGTGAATCGCACACGGTCAGCGGCCACTGTTCGATCGTCCCGGACATCGAGCGCCAGACATTCACGATCGCGAAGCGACCGCGTAAACGTTCGTTGGCCCCATCGCCGAACTTGTCATGCATGCGTTGCCGGGCCGAGACATCGTCGTAGTCACTATGGGGTGCGGGCACGGGATCGCGCGACCCGTACTTCTCCCGATGGGAGGCCCGGGTCGAACGCCGGGTGTGATCAAACACCACTGCCTCCCTCGCCCCGGCGACCGTGGTCACCAGCCTTTCGATTTCCGGTGTGTAGACGGATGCGAGCTGTGAATCGTCGTTGAAATCGGCCACACGGCTTACCTGCTCTGCGAAGGCAAACCCTTCGACATCCAGGGACAGACCCTCAGCCATCGGCCGCGCGTTTTGAACGGTGACCGTCCTTGATTTGCGCGCGCCGCCCAGGCTTACAAGGTCTTTGGCTGCGGTGGTCTGCCGAAAGACGGGCGTCTCGCTTGTGTCCACCAGATAGTTGAGCGCTGCCGTGATCTCGGACTTTTTGCGAATATCATCCACCTGGCACGACATGGCTAAGCCCCCTTGAGTATACGCCCCAACGACCAACGGACTCTAAAGCGGGTGACAGGAAGGAGTCTATAAACAGCGAAACAGGCGGCTAAAACACGACCTAGATCAGACATGAGGGGGCGGAAAATGGTGGGCACGGCTGGGATTGAACCAGCGACCCCTGCGATGTCAACACAGTGCTCTCCCGCTGAGCTACGCGCCCCACCTGATACGGGTTTCAGCGTCGCCGACGACGTTCCGTCTCCGGTCTTTCGTACACGACAGGGGCGGGTGATACACCGCACCCCCGCCAATGGCAAGTGGTGCGCCCGCCAATTTCACAAGCGCTACCGCTTGTACTCGATTTCGTAACCGACGACGTCCGTGTCGCCGGTGTTCACCGCGTTGTGCTCCACAGGCGCCTTGTAGGAACCGGCCTTGCCGGGTTCGTAGTTAAACACCTTCGTGGTTCCATCGGCAAAGTGCGATGTGAGCTCCCCGGGGGTGAGATAGATCACCACATAATCGAGTTCATGAGTGTGCCATCCGGTCTGTTCACCGGGCTTGATCGTATACTTGACCACCCGCGAACGATCATCCTCGTGGATAATCTCGCTGAGCTCGGCAGTGCGATCATCGGCATCGGGTGTGTAGGTAATTTCGGCGGTGTTGGACACGCGCGCCCCCATTTTTCATCAAAGTGTTCGGGGCAGTATAGCAAAAAACGTCGTGTCGTCAGGTGACCTGCTCTTCCAAGATCGCATCCACATGATCGACGAGATCACGCAAGTGAAATGGCTTGGACAGAACTTTTGTATCGCCCATTTCCTCTAGCGCATTCGTGGCCACCGCCGCGAAGCCGGTGATGAACAATACCTTCAGATCCGCGTTCACCTTGCTGGCCGAGCGCGACACCTCGATGCCACCGATTCCCGGCATCACGATGTCTGCGATCAGGAGCTCATGGGCGCGCTCCGCCACAGCGTCGAGGGTCGCCAGGCCATCGGGCACAGCCATGACGTCGTGCCCGCTGCGCTCCAGCGCACGTGCCAGAAACTCACGCATCGATTGATCATCTTCCGCGAGCAAAATTTGCGCCATCTATCCCGTATACTTCGGCATTTCAGTATCGTTCCGCGCAGCCAGCCCTGCGGCCAGAGGCTACCCTGAACCGGTTTCAAAAAGGTGAAGAAAGTCGATCCTGACGAACGCCGCCTCATCCCTTCGCTCACATCGAAACACGCATCCGTGTCAAGGGTGACAGTCGGCCCGCTTTTCGTTACATCAGACATGTTATGGACCGCGAAACCGTCATTGATTCCGACGCCGCGATTGAGATTGCTTCCGACGCCGCGATTGAGATTCTAGCGCCCGCAGAACAGCGTGTGCCGCTGGTATTCTCGTCGCCCCATAGCGGACGGGCTTATCCCGACGCGTTCCTCGCCGCGTCCAAACTCGACGCGCATGCCATTCGTCGTTCCGAAGATTCATTTGTCGATGAACTGTTCGCCCAGGTGCCGCATCACGGCGCGCCGCTGTTGAAAGCATTGTTCCCGCGCGCCTTCGTCGATCCCAATCGCGAACCGTATGAACTTGACCCTGCGATGTTCATCGAGACGCTCCCGGCGTTCGTCAATAAACGCTCACCCAGGGTTTCTGCCGGGCTCGGCACGATCGCGCGCGTGGTCGCCAATGGTGCAGAAATATACTCGTGCAAACTTTCATTCGACGAGGCACGTGAACGCATCGAGCGTTGCTACCAGCCCTACCATGAGGCGCTGGAGGATCTGATTACCCAGACCCGCACCGCATTCGGCACTTGCATACTCATTGACTGCCATTCAATGCCGTCCATCGGCGGGCCAATGGAGAATGATGCCGGGCGTCGCCGCCAGGTGGATTTCATTCTCGGCGATGCCCATGGCCGGGCGTGCAACCGTTCCCTGACGGGCCTGGTGGAGGAGACCTTGCGTGAGATGGGTTACACCGTTGTCCGCAACGCCCCATATTCGGGCGGATTCATCACCCGAAACTATGGCCGCCCCGAAACCGGCGTGCATGCGCTGCAAATCGAAATCAACCGCGCGCTCTACATGGATGAGGCGACCATCGAGCGCACAGATGGCCTCGCGAAAGTCGCGGAGAATATGAGCCTTTTGGCCGCCCGGCTGGCAGCGCTTGAACCCGCAGCCCTCGCCGCCTGAGACGGATCTTGTCTGCGGCCCCGGACCAGGCGAATTTGTTCACGCTGCGCGATGCCTGTGCGGATGATGCGCCCGCTATTCAGAAAATCTATGCGACTCATGTTCTGACCGGGCTGTCCTCGTTCGAAGAGGTTCCGCCCGACGCCGCGGAGATGGCGCAGCGCATGGGGACCATTCAAGAACGGGGCCTGCCCTTTATCGTCGCCGAGTGTGACGGTCAGATCGGCGGCTATGCCTATGTCAGCCCGTTTCGCGGGCGGTCCGCGTATCGCTATACCGTTGAGGATTCCGTCTATATTTCGAATGACGCGCTGCGGCGCGGCCTCGGCCGAACGCTGCTGACAGAGCTCATCGCGCGCTGCACGGCGGCGGGACTCCGACAGATGGTCGCGGTAATCGGGGGCAGCGACAACCACGGCTCGATCGGTCTTCACAAACATCTCGGATTTGAAATGGTCGGAACCATGCCGGCGGTCGGTTTCAAATTTGGCCGCTGGGTCGACGGTGTGCGCATGCAGCGCGCGCTCGGCCCCGGCTCCACATTGCCGCCCGATGATGTTGCCGGCGATCAGGGCTAGACGTGGTGGCATAGGTCCAGGCGATCAACACTGACCGGCGGAGCAATACCCATGAGAATAGATGGCGTTATTGATCAGGCCTACGAAAGCTGCACGGAAGAGGACCACGCCGTGTGGCGCGAGTTGTATCGTCGCCAAACCGCACTCCTGCCCGGCCGGGTCTGTAATGAGTCCATGGCAGGCCCCAAGGCTCTGGCGATCAGCGAGGACGGCATTCCCGAATATTCCCGACTGTCAGAAGCACTTGAGCCGATCACGGGATGGCAGATCGTCGCGGTACCGGGCCTGATCCAGGAGGAGATATTCTTCGCTCACATAGCGGCACGCCGATTCCCGGTGACCAACTGGATTCGCAAGCGCGAGAACATGGACTATCTGCAAGAACCGGATGTCTTTCACGATCTGTTCGGGCATGTCCCATTGCTCACCAATCCCGCCGTCGCAGACTATATGGCCGCCTGCGGGCGCGGTGGTCTCAAGGCGATAAATCTTGGTGCATTGGACATGTTGGCGCGCTTGTACTGGTACACCGTCGAATTTGGTCTGATCAATTCACCCGACGAATTGGGCATCTTCGGCGCTGGTATCACGTCCTCGAAAGGTGGGAGCCTCTACTGTCTCGACGACCCCGCGCCCAATCGCATTCGTTTCGACCTGAAAAGAATTCTGCGGTCGCGCTATCGGATAGATGATTTCTAGGAAACCTACTTCGTCATCGAATCATTCGATTCTCTGGTCGCCGCGACGTTGCCGGACTTCACACCGATCTATGAAGAGGTCCGCGGTCTGGATGAAACCAATGCCGGTGAACGCATCCCCGAGGATCTGCCCATCGCCCAATGACTTCGGCGAGCGTGGTACCAAAAAAAGGGCCGTGGAAGCCACGGCCCGAAGTCATAGGGAGGAAACGCTTTACAGCGACACCGCAGTACGGTGCCGCCACGCAATATATATATTGTGCAGATGCGAAATCAAGAATATCCGTCACATCTATTAGTTATTAATAGAAACTTTTCCAATTATCGATTTTTTCGGTAATTTTATTTCGCATATATAATGCGCTGCACAATAGACGTGCAGAACCCGTCGCCATTAGCACGGCGTTTGAGATGTACCGGGTGCCGTCCCGATGAAGTTTCATACCTTGCGCCAGTATATTCTGGCATTCGCTGCCACGGTCAGCCTTTTCTGGCTCGCGACCATGATCGATGCAAGCCCTTCCAACGCCCTGGAAACGCGCAATATTTGCGCTTCAGCCATCGGCCACACAGAGCGCGAGCACAATATTCCCAATGATCTTTTGACGGCGATCGCACAGACCGAGTCCGGCCGCTGGGATAGCGAACGGGAGGCAGTTTTTACCTAGCCATGGACCGTCACGAACGGCCCGAACGGACGATTTTTCCCGACCATAGCCAAAGCCATCGCTCACGTCCGGGAACTGCAGGCGCGCGGTGTCCGGAACATCGATGTCGGCTGTATGCAGATCAACCTGCACCATCATCCCGGCGCATTTCCCGACCTGGAGCGGGCCTTCGACCCCGACGCGAACGCCGCCGACGAGGCCCACACAAGGCCGACCCAGACGACCAGCGTGATTGTCGAAACGTTGCCCCACAGTAAAAAGCCGCGAATGACGCTGTTAACCGGCTGCACGAAATTGCTCATTCGTGCCTGGCGGGTCAGTGCAATCATCTACGCACGTGCCAAACGCGCGGCTTACGGATGTTCCGTATCCGGACCAACGGTCTGAGAATCCCTGTTTTGCGATACTCACATGCGTGACCTGTCAGGCGGTGCGGGCGGGTGTGGCGAGCTGGACTAAGCTATTGAAGAACAACAACTTGAGAAAGTCAGCCCCATAATCCGGATGCCGGCAACGACAAATTACTGCCTTCGACCGACAGGCCCGGCGTGCGGTCCTGGGCCAACAACAGCGGGCCGTCCAGATCCACGAATTCGGCGACCTGGGCCACCAGCATGGCGGGCGCCATGGCAAGGCTGGTTCCGACCATACAGCCGACCATCACGCCGAACCCGTCTGCACGGGCGGCGGCTACCGTCGCCAACGCCTCGGTTAACCCACCTGTCTTGTCGAGCTTGATGTTGACCAGATCATACTTACCCTTCAGCCGCGCGAGGCTCGCTCGGTCGTGAAACGCCTCGTCCGCGCAAACGGGTATGGGTCGTGGCAACGTCGCGAGCGCGCCATCGTCTCCGGCCGGAAAGGGTTGCTCGATCAACTCCACGCCAAGCGCCGCCAGCGCCGGCACCAACTCCCGATAGGTCTCGACATCCCAGGCCTCGTTGGCATCCACTATCAGAGACACCTCCCGCACTGCGGCCCGCACGGCACGGACACGCGCCAGATCGTCTTCACCGGTCAACTTCAGTTTGAGCAAGGGGCGGCTCGCATGCGCGGCTGCCTCGCGCGACATTTCCGCCGGTCCGTCGGCGCTCAATGTGAACGCCGTGACAACCGGATCCAGTGTCAGTAATCCGGCCTGTTGCCATGCCGGCGTGCCCGAGGTGCGGGCCTCGAAGTCCCACAGCGCGCAATCGATCGCGTTGCGTGCCGCACCCGGCGGCATTGCATCCTGCAGACCGGCCCGGGTCATCCCGGCTTCCAGCGCCGTTGACATGGCCAGAATATCGGCCGCAACACTTTCCGGGGTCTCGTCATAGCGGGCATTCGGGCCGCATTCTCCGCGCCCGATTGTCGTGCCGTCCGAAATGGTTGCAACCACCACGATCGTCTCGGTCTTGGTCCCGCGCGAGATCGTGAAATGCCGCCGCAGAGCAAACGTCTCGATCTGTGCGGTCAGCGCGCGCATCGCCTTACAGCTGCATCAGCAGGTCAACAATCAGGCCGACGCCGTCGCGGACAGGGTCGAGTGCGGGAATTTCATAACGGTCCGACAATTTCTGCATCAAATCGGCCCGCGCCCCGTCGCTATCCATCCCGGAGCTGTTCACCGCGATCCCGACACATTGTGCGTCCGGGTTGGTCAACCGCGCCGCCGCCAGGTGCCCCTCGATACAGACACCGATATCGGGCAAAGCCTGGTGCGGCAGGCCGCGCATATGGGTGCGCGTCGGCTCGTGGCACAGCACCAGCGCGTCCGGCTGGGCCCCGTGCACCAACCCCATCGTGACCCCGGCATAGGAGGGGTGAAACAGCGACCCCTGCCCCTCGACGAGATCCCAGTGATCCGGCGCATTGGCCGGCGCGAGCCATTCGGTCGCACCGGAAATGAAATCCGACACCACGGCATCGACCGAAACACCGGATCCGGCAATGAAAATGCCCGTCTGCCCGGTCGCACGGAAATCGCAATCCACGCCCCGCTGACGCAGCTCCGCATCCACCGCCAGCGCGGTGTACATCTTGCCCACGGAACAATCTGTCCCGACCGCGAGCATGCGCTTGCCTGGCCGCCGCGCGCCGGTCCCGACGTCGAAACTCTGAGTGGGATGGCGCACATCGAACAGCTGCGTGCCATGCGCATCCGCTGCCGCTGCGACCTCGGGTATGTCGGCTATCCGTGTGTGCAAACCCGAGGCGACATCCATACCGACTTCGATGGCGCGCAAAATGGTCGAAATCCAACTCTCACCGACAACACCACCGCGATTGGCCACCCCGATCACCAGGGTTCGCACCCCGGCAGCCGCGGCATCATCGATGGTCATGTCCGGCAGGCCGAGATCGGCGTTGCAGTTCTCGAGGCGCAGCTGGCCCAGACACCAGTCACCCCGCCAGTGCACGATTCCCTGCGCGGTCTTCGCCGCCAATTGATCGGCCGCATCGCCGAGAAACATCAGATATGGGTGTTCGATCTGCAAAACCCGTCCCTCCCGTCTGATCCGCCGTTTGATCTCTTGCACGCGGTTGCTGCGCGCGCTGGCGGAGAGTTATTGTCCGCACGGAACCCGCGCGGAGACTGACCCCATGTTTACCACACGACCGGAAATCCGTGGAACTTACGGCATGGTCACGTCGACCCATTATCTGGCCACGATGGCCGGCTGGCGCATGTTCGAAATCGGCGGGAATGCATTCGACGCCGCCGTGGCGACCGGGCTCGCCTTACAGATTGTTCATCCCTATCAGAACGGTCCCGGCGGGGACCTGCCGATCGTCCTACACGACGCGCGCACCGGCAAGGTGGAAGTGATCTGCGGCCAGGGCGTGTCACCGGCCGCAGCGAGCATCGAGGCGTATCGCAATCTCGGCCTAGACTTGGTCCCTGGCACGGGCCTTCTCGCACCCTGCGTGCCCGGCGCCTTCGGCGCCTGGATGCTGATGCTGCGCGACTATGGCCTATTGTCACTGCGGGACGTGATTGAACCCGCGATCAGCTATGCGCGCGACGGCTATGCCGTGGTCCCGATGATGAACACGATCATCGGTGGCGTCGAAGAGCAGTTCCGCACGGCCTGGCCGACATCGGCCGAAACATGGCTGGTCAACGGTGAGGTCCCCAAGGTCGGCAGCATGCATCGCACCCCGGTCATCGGCGAGACCTATCAGCGCCTGCTGAATGAAGCCGAGGCCACAGGCGGCGACCGCGAAGATACGATCGAGGCGGCGCGGCGCGTCTTCTATGAAGGTTTCATCGCCGAGGAGATCGACGATTTCTGCCGCACCACCGAATGGCTGGACTCCTCCGGCGAGCTCCATGGCGGGCTGCTGACCGGCGACGACATGGCACGCTGGCGCGCCACGGTCGAGGAACCGGCCACCTACGACTATGCCGGTTATACGGTCTGCAAACCCGGCGTCTGGAGCCAGGGTCCGGTGTTCCTGCAACAGCTGGCATTGCTCAAGGGGTTCGACGTTGCGGGCATGGACCCGCTCGGTCCAGAGTTCATGCACACTCAGATCGAGTGCGCGAAGCTGGCGCTCGCCGATCGCGAGGCCTGGTATGGCGACCCGGCGGTCAATGATGTCCCGATCAAGACACTTCTGTCAGATGCCTATAACAACGCAAGACGCGCCATGGTCGGCCACGACGCATCGCTGGAGTTCCAGCCCGGCGCACCTGACGACCGAAATCCCGCGCTGGCCGAGTTCACCATATTCAACCCCCACGCCGCGGCGGCCTCCGCACCGGGGGCGGGCGAACCCAACGCGGCGCAGGCCAGCGTCGGGGAACCCAACGCCGCGCCAACCAGTTCCAACGGCGACACTGTGCATTGTGACACCGTTGACCGGGACGGCAACATGGTGGCCTGCATGCCCAGCGGCGGGTGGCTGCAATCCTCCCCGACGATCCCGTCGCTCGGTTTCTGCCTGGGAACGCGGGCACAGATGTTCTGGCTCCAGGAAGGCTTCGCGACAACATTGCGGCCGGGGATCCGTCCGCGCACGACACTCAGCCCGACCCTGGCCATGCGCGACGGCGCGCCGTCCCTCGCATTCGGCACCCCGGGCGGCGACGCGCAGGACCAATGGGCGCTGACCATGTTCCTGCGTCATATTCATCACGGATATGACCTGCAGGCCGCGATCGATGCCCCCAATTTCCACACCGACCATCTTCCGTCGAGTTTCTACCCGCGGACGTTCCAGCCGGGCGAGGTCAAGGCGGAGAGCCGTTTTGCCGAAGCCACCATCGCGGACCTGCGCGCGCGTGGCCATCGCGTGACGATGGTTGGCGACTGGGCATCGGGTCGCATGACCGCCGTGGGTCGCGAACTTGGCGAACAGGGCTGGTTCCTGAAAGGTGCGGCCCATCCGCGGTTCCAGGAAGCCTACGCCGTTGGTCGCTAGATACTCCCGATGACGGCGTCCGCGTCCAACGGACTGACCGACCGCCTGCGGCGTGGGCCCTATGGGCGCATCTGGCAAATCTCCTGGCCGACGATCCTGTCGAACCTGACGGTCCCGATGCTGGGTGCGGTGGATACGGCCGTGATGGGGCACCTGCCCGACCCGGCCTATATCGGCGGCGTGGCGGTCGGCGCCATGATCTTTTCGTTTCTCTACTGGGGCTTCGGCTTTCTGCGCATGGGTACGACCGGGTTTGTGGCCCAGGCACATGGGCGGGACGACGGCGATGAAATCCGTGCCGTGCTCGCGCGCGCGCTGATGATCGGCCTCACAGCCGCGCTGGTTCTTCTGATCCTACAACACCCGCTTCGTCTCGGGGCCTTCCAGATTCTAGATGCCGCGCCAGACGTGGAGCGGCTTGCCCAGGGCTACTTCGACACCCGCATCTGGGGCGCACCGGCGACGCTCGCCAATTATGCAATCCTGGGCTGGATGCTGGGCATGCAGTTCGCACGTGCCGCGCTGCTGGTTCAGATCGTTATCAACGGTCTGAATGCCGGACTCGATATCTGGTTTGTCGTCGAGCTGGGCTGGGGCATCAGGGGCGTCGCATTGGCCACCGCGCTGGCGCAGTACACAGGGGTAATCCTGGGCCTGGCCCTGATCGTGCTGCGGCTTCGGCGCATCGACGGAAGATGGGATCGGGTCCAAATTTTCAATCTTGCCGAGCTCACCAGTTTGTTTCGGGTCAGTCGGGACATCTTCATACGCACCCTGGCGATGATCTTCGCCTGGTCGCTCCTCACCTGGACGGGTGCGCGCATGGGCACCAACGTGCTCGCCGCCAATGCCTTGTTGATGAACTTCCAGTCTTTCCTGGCCCACGGCCTCGATGGCTTTGCCCATGCGACATCCGCGCTCGTCGGCGAGGCCGTCGGCGCACGAAACCGCCACCTCCTGCGCGATACGGTCGTCGCCGCCACCTTCATGGCCGCGGTCGTGGCGTTTGGATACGCGCTCGTTTATGCCGTCCTTGGCCCGCAACTGCTGGCGCTGCTGACCGACATCAAGCCACTGCGTGAATTCGCCGGCAGTTTCCTTCCCTGGATGGCGCTGTCACCCCTGCTGTCGGTGTGGTCGTATCAGCTCGACGGCATCTTCATCGGCGCCACACACGCGGCGGAGATGCGCAATGCCATGATCGTTTCGGTGGCGCTGTACACCGTCGCGATCTTCACCTTGCCTGCATACATGGGTAATCACGGCCTGTGGGCGTCGGTGATGCTGTTCATGGTGCTCCGCGCCGTAACCCTTGCGGCCTTCTATCCGCGGATCGAGCGAGTGGTGGCAGAATAGCAGCAAACATTTGATACCATTACAAAAAATTTATCGAAACCGTTTGATCGATTGTTGACACGAAGCGGGGCGTGTCTGCATCTTGCCCGTGCCTCGGCGTCTCGATCTGGTGATTCGCCGAAATTTGATTCGGGCGAGGGAATCGGCGTTTGAAGTTCGACCTGCATAAAAAACCTGCCTTGCTGGCGATCGTGGCGGTCGTGATCGTGCTTCCTGCCGGCGCCTATTTACTCGGCGCCCTGAAGGGAACCGACCCCGCCCCACAGGTTTCCTCGACCGCATCGGCTGCCACACCGCCGGCCATTCCCGCGCTGGTCGTGGAGCCGAAGCCTCCGAGCCCGCTGGTGCATACGGTAGAGATCGAAAATGGCGACAACCTCATGGATGTGCTCGTCAAGGCCGGGGCGGAACGCGCCGACGCCTATACGGCAATCCAGTCCCTGAAGAGTGTCTATGATCCCCGACGCGATCTACGTGTCGGCGATGAGATTCAGATCACGCTCGGTCCTGCCGCAGGTACGACGAACGCCAGCCCCTCCGAAACACCCGACTACGAGCTTTCATCTCTGCGGCTGCCGGTCACCTACGACCGCGAGGTCGAGGTCGAGCGCGCAGATGGCGATGACTTCATTGCCCGGGAAGTCGAGTTGCCGCTCACGACGGAGTTTGTCCGCGTCTCCGGCGTAATCGATTCGAGCCTCTTCGTGAACGGACGCAATGCCGGGATTCCGATCCCGGTTCTGATCGAATTGATACGGATCTACAGCTTCGATGTCGATTTTCAACGGGACATCTGGAATGGCGATGCCTTCGAGATCATGTTCGAACGCCAGCGCAATGAAGATGATCGCGTCGTCAACAATGGCGATATCCACTACGCCAAACTCACCTTGCGCGGGACCAACCTCCCCTTTTATCGGTTCGAGACTTCGAAGGGGACGATCGACTATTTCAACGAGAAGGGTGAGAGCGTGCGCAAGGCGCTGATGAAGACGCCGCTCGACGGCGCGCGCCTGTCGTCACGCTTTGGCAATCGCAAACACCCGATTCTCGGATATACGCGCCTTCATGCCGGCGTGGACTTCGCCGCACCGACCGGAACTCCGATCTACGCCGCAGGTGACGGCACCGTCGAGGTCGCCTCCACCAATGGCGGCTATGGCAAATACATTCGCATTCGCCATAACGGTACCTACTCGACCGCCTATGCCCATCTGAACGGCTATGCGCGCGGCGTGCGGTCGGGTAAGCGCGTACGCCAGGGACAGGTCATCGGATATGTAGGAACGACCGGCAGTTCCACCGGGCCGCACCTGCATTACGAGATTCACCGCGACGGAAAGCAGATCAACCCGCTGGGACTGAAGCTGCCGAGCGGGGAAAAGCTCAAAGGTGACCGGCTTGCGACATTCCAGAGCCTCCGCGAGTCGGTGGATGCGCGCTTCGCATCACTCGCCGGACCGGCCCTGACGGCAGGCGGCGGCAAGACGCTTACGGATTGAGTTCCTGATAGGTTGCGCGAGCCAAACCCAGCAATCGATCCCGCTCGCCCCGTCCGATCAGCACATAGGCCAGCGGCCCGTCCTTCCGCCAGAACGCCGAGACCTCATCATATTCGGTGAACCGGAAGGCCGTCGCGCCACCGGCCAGGTTCTGCTCGACATAGAGCGTCAGCCGCTCACCGGATTCCGCTTCATACATGAATTGCGACGCCGGACCGGAATCCGATGCCGGTAAGAGGCGGCCGTTCTGGTCGCCCGCCACATCGGGAAGCCCGGACGGCGGCATCGCGACTTCGTGCCGCTGCTGTGCGCCCGCCGCGAAGAAGTAGCCCACGACGGCCACGACGACGAGCAACGGCACGACAATCAACAATCCGCCGCGAGTAAGCCAACGACGCCAAAGCGAGGATCGTCCAGCCAACTGTCACACCTCCATTTTTGCTGCGCGGCGTGCAGGTCGCCCGTCAGGCTGATTCGGCCTGCACAACCTCGCCATTGATCAACAATCCATCCGGTCCGGCCGATACGCTCACAGTGTCGCCGTCAACGATCGTGCCCTCAAGCAACATTGTCGCCAGCGAATTCTGGAGATGCCGCTGGATAACCCGCTTGAGTGGCCGCGCTCCATACACCGGGTCGTATCCCGCATTCGCCAACCAGGTGTTGGCCGCATCATCCAGCTCCAGGCCGATTTTCCGATCGTCCAGCAACTGCCGAAGATGGGCCAGCTGGATATCCACGATCCCGGACATCTGCTCGCGCGTCAGGCGATGGAACAACAGCACCTCGTCAAGCCGGTTGAGAAATTCCGGCCGGAAGGCACCCCGGACCACGTCCATGACGGCTTCACGAACGGCTTCAGTATCCTCGTCATCCGACCGGTTGGCGAGATGCTCGCTGCCCAGATTAGACGTCAGGATGATCAGGGTGTTCTTGAAGTCAACGGTGCGCCCCTGCCCGTCTGTCAGCCGGCCGTCATCCAGCACCTGCAACAGCACATTGAAGACATCCGGATGAGCCTTCTCGACCTCGTCAAAGAGTACCACCTGATACGGCCGGCGGCGGACCGCCTCGGTCAGGGCGCCACCTTCTTCATATCCGACATATCCTGGTGGCGCGCCGATCAGGCGGGCCACCGCATGCTTCTCCATATACTCCGACATATCCATGCGAACCATCGCGTGCTCGTCGTCAAAAATGAACTCCGCAAGCGCCTTGGTCAGCTCGGTCTTGCCGACACCGGTCGGCCCCAGGAACAGGAAGGAACCGATCGGCCGGTCCGGATCCTGCAGCCCGGAACGCGCGCGGCGGACCGCATTCGAGATCGCGCCGATCGCTTCGTCCTGACCGATCACGCGTGATCCGAGCATGGCTTCCATTTCGAGCAGCCGCTCGCGTTCGCCTTCAAGCATCTTGTCCACCGGCACCCCCGTCCAGCGTGAGACCACGCCGGCGATATGGGTATCCGTGACTTCCTCGTCGAGCATGTTCCCTTCGGGCGCTTCATCGGCCTCCATCACGGCGCGCTCGAGGTCGGGAATTCGCCCGTAAGCCAGCTCACCTGCGCGCTCCAGGTTGCCGACCCGCTGCGCTTGCTCCAACTCCAGGCGGGCCGCATCGAGCTGTTCCTTGATCTTCTGGGTCCCGGCGAGTTTTTCCTTTTCCGCCTGCCAGACGAAGGTGAGATCCGCCGACTTGGCTTCCAGGTCGCCAAGCTCTTTGTCCAGCACATCCAGCCGCTCCGCCGACCCGTTGTCGCTTTCCTTCTTCAGCGCCTCGCGCTCGATCTTGAGCTGGATGATCCGGCGATCTAGTTCATCGATCTCCTCGGGCTTGGAATCGACTTCCATCCGCAAGCGCGACGCCGCCTCATCGACAAGGTCGATGGCCTTGTCTGGCAGGAACCGGTCGGTAATGTAGCGGTTGGACAGCGTTGCGGCCGAAACCAGTGCGGAATCCGTGATCCGAACGCCGTGGTGCAGCTCATACTTCTCCTTGAGACCGCGCAGGATGGAGATCGTGTCCGCCACATTGGGTTCGTAGACGAAGACCGGCTGGAAACGGCGCGCCAGTGCCGCATCCTTCTCCACATGCTTGCGATACTCGTCGAGCGTCGTCGCGCCCACACAATGCAGTTCACCGCGCGCCAGCGCCGGTTTGAGCATATTGGAGGCGTCCATCGACCCTTCGGCGGCACCGGCCCCGACGATCGTGTGCATCTCGTCGACGAACAGCACGATCTCGCCGGCAGCCGCGCTCACCTCTTCGAGGATCGCCTTCAAGCGTTCCTCGAACTCACCGCGGAACTTCGCTCCGGCGATAAGCGCGCCCATATCGAGCGACAACAGGCGTTTCTCGCGCAGGCTTTCGGGCACGTCACCATTGATGATGCGCAGGGCGAGCCCCTCGACGATGGCGGTCTTGCCCACTCCGGGTTCGCCGATCAGCACCGGGTTATTTTTCGTCCGCCGTGCAAGAACCTGGATCGTGCGACGAATTTCTTCATCGCGCCCGATCACCGGGTCGAGCTTGCCGTCACGGGCCGCCTCGGTCAGATCACGGGTGTATTTGGCCAGCGCCTCATAGGCGTTTTCCGCCGTCGCGCTGTCGGCCGTCCGACCCTTGCGCAATGCATTGATCGTTTCGTTCAGGGATTGCGGCGTGACATTCGCGTCGGCCAGAATCTGCGCCGCGCCGGTCCCGGTCGCCAAGGCTACGGCCAGCAACAACCGCTCGACCGTGACGAAACTGTCGCCCGCCTTCTCGGCGATATTCTGCGCGTCGCTCAGGATGCGGCTGGCTTCCTTCGACAGGTAAAGCTGACCCGCACCGTCGCCTTCAACCTTCGGCAACTTGTCGAGCACCAGCTCGACAGCCTGCTCCGCGCGGGCCGGGTCACCGCCGGCAGCGCGAATAAGGTTGGCGCAAAGGCCCTCCTCGTCATCGAGCAGGGCCTTCAACAGATGCTCCGGCACCAGCTGCTGATGCGCACTGCGTTGCGCCAGGTCCTGAGCGACCTGAACGAATCCGCGTGCGCGTTCGGTATATTTCTCGAAGTTCATGATCTACTCCTCGAACAACCCCCTCGCGTGAGGCGGGCATGGACGGCGAACCCGAATTAGGCATTCACCACAAGGACACGCTGGCGGCTCGCCATCTCGATGCACGAGCCAGTCCGCGCCATTGAGATATGGTGTTGCCACGGCGCAACACAAGACCTATGTCCCGGTTCCGGGACGCCTTTCCGCCAGGAAACTTCGCGATATGAACGCCAGTATCTCAGAAATTCGTAGCTACCCCGTTAAGGGCCTGTCGGGCCAAATTTGGGCCCATGCGACCCTCGAAAAGGGGAAAAAAAATCGCGGGAGACCGACGTTTTGCGCTCGGTCGACCCGGATTTTCGTTCGATACGGACAATCCGGTCTGGATGCCCAAAACCAACTTTCTGGCCCTGGTTCGCGATGAAAAACTGGCGGAACTGGATGCCGGTTCCGACGCCAGCACAAACTTGCTCACCCTGCGGGATGACGCGCGTATCGCCCCCACCGCAAACCTATCAAGCCCCGCCGGCCGATCGGATGTAGAAGCGTTCTTTGCCACGTTTCTCGCCGACGAGATCGACGGCCAACCGACACTGCTCAAGGCCGGCGAACACAGCTTCTCCGATCTCGACGCCAAGGTCATCTCGCTCATCAACCTCAACAGCGTCACGGCATTGGGAGAGGAAATCGGCAGGGATGTCGACGCGCGCCGGTTTCGCGCGGACGTCTATTTCGATGGCACACCCGCCTGGGCAGAATTCGACTGGCTGGATTGCAAAATCCGGATCGGCAGCGCCGTCGCCGAGGTCATCAAGCGTACACGGCGATGCGCCGCGACCAACGTTAATCCCGATACTGCCGCACGCGACATGAACCTGCCTCGTGCCTTGCATAAGGGATGGGGGCACGAAGATATGGGCGTTTATGCACGTGTCGTCGAGCCCGGCGAAATTCGCCCGGGAGATCCGATTCTTCCGATGCCATGATCGACCGGACTCCGGTTGGCATGAACAGCTAGGCCGTTGCGGCCTCGCCGTCGTCGCCACCTGCATCACCGTCATCAGATTTGCCCGCAGGTTCCTCGGCAACATTGCCATCGGCATCTGCATTGCTGTCGCCGGCGGCGGCACGGCCATTGCCACGACGCGAGCGCCGCTTGCGACCGTTCGGACGCGACCCGGAATCGTCGGACTTGGCGACCTTCTCGTCCTGCGTCGAATCGTCGGCGCTGTCACCTTCAGAAGTCGAATCTTCGGTCTGGAGGTTTTCAACGAAGGACCCGTGTCCATCGCCGGAATCGCGGTTCGATTCACGATTTGCATCGCGAGAGCCCTCGTCGCGCGTGCCTTCTTCGGACGCGTTGCGTTGTTCGTTCTTCGCGGCGGCGGCGGCCATCAGCCGGTAGTAATGCTCTGCATGCTGCAGATAATTCTCCGCGCCGACGCGATCGCCGGCCGAAGCAGCATCGCGAGCCAGTTGCTGATATTTCTCATATATCTGCGACGGGTTCCCGCGTACGCGCGCGCCAGGGCCGTTGCTGTCATATGTCTGGTTTCGGGAATTGCCGGACTTGCGTCCGCCGCGGCCCCGTGCCCGCCTGTTGTTATTCGAATTTGGTCGCATTGCTTCCGTCGATCAGATTACTGATTACGGTCCAACTCCCATCAAAACGGTGCCGTCCAACTGGATCACACGCTTTCTGGAAATGACCGCTCATCGGCGAGAGGTCCTTTCGAGTTCGGATCCGGGAGTTCAGATTATTCGCCAAGGCCTATGGGATTGTGATCGCTACAGGCACCCTACGGCATATCTGACCGGGGCACCCTATGCGGCCCGGTTTTGTTTTCCAAGAACTTTCTGTACCTCGTTAACCTTCTGATGTTGGCTCCAGGGTGATGACCCGCGCCCGTCGCGCAATATCCTGATCCACGTCGGCGATGCGCAACCCGGCCACGCGCCCAAGTGCGGCGACACCGCGCGCCTGACCTTGCCCCAGTTCGAAGGCGATGATCGGCCGGTCAGCGGCAAGGCGTTTGAGCGACGGAATGATGCGTCGGTAGGCGGCCATACCGTCGGCACCCCCATCCAGCGCCATATTCGGTTCAAACTCTCGTACCTCGGGGTCCAGGTGTTTCAGCTCATAACGCGCGATATAGGGAGGATTGGAAACGATGACGTCGAACAGCCCCTCGATCCCCTCGCACCAATCGGTCTCGCGCCATTCGATCCGGTCAGACAGGCCCAATGCTTCCGCGTTTGCGGCCGCCACCTCCAATGCTGCCGGGGACGCGTCTACCCCCAACGCGGTCGCGTTCGGGCATTCCGCAAGCAACGTCAGGGCGATACAGCCGCTGCCGGTGCCCAGATCCAGTATCCGTAGCGGTGCGTTACGGTTCTCGACACGCCCGAGCACGGTTTCAATCAGGGTCTCGGTGTCCGGGCGCGGTGTGAGAACGTCACCCGTCACACGAAAACTGCGCGACCAGAATTCCCGTTCGCCGACAATCTGCGAGATCGGTTCGCGGCGCTCACGGCGCTCCAGAAGCTCCGCATAAACCTGTAGCGCAGTACGATCGATCTCCGCTTCGGGGTTGGCGATCAGCCAGGCGTCCTCGTGGCCGGTGACCTGGCGCAACAGCACACGCGCGTCGAGATCGGGACTGTCCGCGTCAACAGCGCGTAGACGTCCGCCGGCCTCGGCCAGGGCTGCGGCAACCGTGTTCGAATTCATCTCAAACATCTGAACTGTCGTCCTCGGCAAGTTGGGCGGCCTGGTCTTCGGTGGTCAGCGCATCGACCAGTTCGTCCAGCCCCTCCCCATCGAGGATTCGGTCGAGTTTGTGAAGAGTCAGGTTAATCCGGTGGTCTGTCACCCGGCCCTGGGGGAAATTATAGGTGCGGATGCGCTCGGACCTGTCGCCCGAACCCACTTGGCTGCGCCGCGACGCGGCGCGCTCCGCATCGATCAGCTGACGCTCATGCTCATACAGGCGTGCACGCAGTACCCGCATCGCCTTGGCACGGTTCTTGTGCTGGGACTTCTCGTCCTGCTGGGTGACCACGATCCCCGTCGGGATATGCGTAATCCGGACCGCACTGTCTGTCGTGTTGACCGACTGTCCGCCCGGTCCCGACGCGCGATAGGTGTCCACGCGCAAATCATTCTCGGCAATGTCGATATCGACTTCCTCGGCCTCGGGGAGCACGGCGACAGTGGCCGCCGACGTGTGAATACGGCCGCTGCTCTCGGTCTCGGGGACACGTTGCACCCGGTGTACACCGGATTCATATTTCAGGCGCGAGAACACATCCTGACCGGTGATGCTCGCGACGACTTCCTTGTAGCCGCCAATCCCCGTGCCGCTGGAATCCATCACCTCGACCTTCCATTTCCTGTCCTCGGCATAGCGTTGGTACATGCGGAACAGCGTGCCCGCGAACAGGGCGGCCTCGTCGCCGCCGGTGCCGGCGCGTATCTCGAGGATCGCATTTTTCGCGTCCGCCTCATCCTTGGGCAGCAGCATGAGCTTGAGCGCTTGCTCCAGCTCGGGCACACGCGCGCGCAGCTCCTCGATTTCAAGCTCCGCGAGCTCCTTCATCTCCGCATCCGTATCGCCATCGGCCATAATTTCCTCGAGGCTCACGATCTCGTCATTCGCACCGCGCAGCGCCAGCACCTTCTCCACGACCTGCCCGAGCTCCGAATACTCCTTCGACAGCCGAACATACTCCTGCGGATCGCTGCCGTCGGTGCTTGCCAGCAAATCGGAAAGCTGCGCGTGGCGCTCAACCACCCGATCGAGTTTATCATTCAGGCTCATTCGTTTTCACTCCCGGACGGGTTCATGCCGTCCGCTTCGGGTTTGGTTTCTGTCTCTTGTTCGTCCCGCACCAGCCCGAACATGCGCCGGGCCGCCTTGGCGATGGAACTGTCCCCACCTTCGTCTCGCGCCGCCGCGCGCAATGTCTGGGAGGGCGTGTGCAGCAGCCGGTTGATTAAACGCCGCGTCATTTCGTCTACGTCGGCTCGCGGATTGTCCGACAGGAGCTCGGTGCGAACCGCTTCGAAATGCGCTCGCAGGTCGGCCACGACGGGCACCGCATCCCTCTCTGCACGTGAATTATGAAAAAGCGTGATGTGCTGCTCGATCGTCTGCCATGCCGCGGCCGCTGCCGCATCGCGTGATTCCCGGTTGGAGCGCGAAATCGACTCCAGATGATCGAGGTCGTAAAGGAATGCATCCTCGAGACCGGCGATATCTGGATCGGCGTCATTGGGTATCGCCACATCGAGCACGAAGATCGGTTTACGCCGGCGCGCCCGCAGGGCGTCCTGCAGCATAGCGGCGGTGATCATCGGACGTCCGAGCCCTGCCGCGCCGATCACGAGATCGGCGCCGACGAGTGCTGCGGGAATACCGTCGTAAGTCACGGCGTGACCCTCGACAATTCGTGCCAACGCCTGGCCGCGCGTCGCATTGCTGGCCGCGACCGTAACCCGTCGCAAGCCGCCACCACGAAACTGGTCGAGCATCAGCATCCCCATCTCGGCCGGGCCAATCAGCAGTGCCGACACTTCATCGAGGCTACCGAACAGGTCGCGTGCGGCCTGCACCGCAGCCGTCGCCAGAGACACGGGCCCCTCGGCAATTGTGGTGTTCGCGCGGACATCCTTCGCCGCTCCGTAGGCATGCTGCATCAGGCTTTCGAGTTCGCGGCCCACCCCGCCGGTCTTGTGCGCCAGCGCGTGGGCGGCCTTGATCTGTCCGAGCACTTCGCTTTCACCCACGATAACGCTCTCCAGGCTCGCTGCGACGGCGAACACATGTCGCGCCGCATTCACACCTGTCAGGTCGAAGATGTAGCTGTCCGCCTGTCCGCCGCCGACACGCGCACCCATCAGCTCTCGCGCGGTGCCGACAGCCCGCTCGGGGTCCGCGGCCGCGCCATGAAACTCCACCCGGTCACAGGTCGAGACCACCAACGCCTGATCGAAGCCGCCTTTCCGGAGCGCCGACAGCATGTCGGGCACCTCTGCGTCCTCGATAAATAATCGATCCCGCAAGGCGGCACTGCTGGTCTTGTGGCTGGCGCCAACGACGACATAGTCGGCCGGCGCCGCCCCCTGTTCAGGACGGTGGCCCATATCTGTGTGTCGCTAACGGTAGGCGGCGAGGTGGTCGGTCAGGTCGGCGATGGCCACGTCGGTCTGCTCACCACTGTCCAGGTCGCGTACGGTCACGGCCCCCTTGGCCAGCTCATCGTCGCCGATCAGCACGGCCGCCGTGGCATTGATTCGGTCGGCGCGTCTCAGACCGCGCTTCATACCGCCCTTGTAGAGCAGTTCAATCGTCAATCCGGCACGGCGCAACTCGCGCGCAAGGCGGACTGTTTCATGCTCACCGTCCTCGCCCATCCCGACAAGCGCTATCGCGCGGGTCGGCTGGACCGGATCGCCAAGCATCATCGCCAACCGCTCTACGCCGGCCGCCCAGCCAACACCCGGTGTGGCAAGCCCACCCATGGTCTCGATCAGGCCGTCATAGCGCCCGCCGGCCAGCACGGTGCCCTGTGCGCCCAGCGCCTGGGTCGTGAACTCGAAGGCGGTGTGACTGTAGTAATCAAGGCCGCGCACGAGCCGCGGGTTGAGCGTGTAGGCAATCCCGATCGTATCGAGGCCGGCGCGCACGGCATCGAAAAACGCGCGCGCATCATCGCTCAGATAATCATCGAACACCGGTGCGTCCGCGATCACGGCGCGGTCGCCTTCATTCTTGGAATCGAGTATCCGGAGCGGGTTGCGCTGCAGGCGTTCGCGGCTGTCGTCTGACAGCTTGGCGGCATGGCCCGAGAAGTATTCGACCAGCGCGTCGCGATAAGCCGCGCGGCTCTCGCTATCGCCCAGCGTGTTCAATTCCAGGGTTGTCTCGGACAGAATGCCGAGCGCGTCGAGAATGTCCGCACCCAGCGCAATCACTTCGACATCGCCTGTCGGCTCTGCGACCCCGATCAACTCAACTCCGATCTGGTGGAATTGGCGCAAGCGGCCCTTCTGGGGACGCTCATGGCGAAACATCGGTCCGTTGTAAAAACATTTGAGCGGTAGCTCGTTGCGCAAGCCCCCCGAAATCACCGCCCGCGCGATACCCGCGGTGCCTTCGGGGCGCAGGGTCAGGCTGTCGCCGCCCTTGTCTTCGAATGTGTACATCTCCTTGGTCACGATGTCCGACGTGTCACCAAGGGTGCGCTGGAACACGTCGGTGAATTCGAAGATCGGCGTCGCCATCGGGCCGTAGCCATACCTGTCGGCGACCTCACGCGCAGCCGCAACGATGGCAAGTTGCGCGCGCGCCTCGTCACCGATCAGGTCATGTGTGCCACGGACGGGTTGGAGTTTTGCCACGGTCTTCTCGGCGCGTATCGGACTATTCAGCCGCGGAGGACAGGGTACCTGCGTCCTCAGCTTTGGCGGCATCTGCCGCGTCGATCTCCGCCGCCTTCGCCTCTACAAGGCCGACCAGATGGTCGACGATATCTTCATCCTGCAGGCGGTGATGGGGCTGGCCGCCGATATAGACCTGGTGGGTGCCACGACCGCCGCCGGTGAAGCCGATATCCGTCATCGTGGCCTCGCCCGGTCCATTCACCACGCAACCGATCACCGATACCGTCATCGGTGTGGTGATGTGCGACAGGCGTTCTTCAAGGACTTTCACGGTCTCGATCACGTCATATTGCTGGCGCGCGCAGGACGGGCAGGAAATCACGTTCACGCCCCGGTGCCGCAGGCCCAAGGATTTGAGCAGATCGAAGCCGACCTTCACCTCTTCGACCGGATCAGCCGACAGGGACACGCGCAGCGTATCGCCGATGCCGGACCAGAGAAGCATACCGAGGCCGACCGAGGACTTGACCGTCCCCGAACGCAATCCACCCGCCTCGGTGATGCCGATATGCAGCGGATAATCACACGCCTCGGCGAGCCCCATATAGGACACCACGGCGAGGAATACATCCGACGCCTTCACCGAAATCTTGAACTCGCGGAAATCCTCGTTCTCCAGCATGCGCACGGAATTCAGGGCGCTTTCGATCAATGCCTCGGGACAGGGCTCACCATATTTGTCGAGCAACTCCTTCTCGAGGCTACCGCCATTGACGCCGATGCGCATGGAGCAATTGTTGTCGCGTGCCGCGTGGACAACCTCGCGCACGCGATCGCGTGAACCGATATTGCCCGGGTTCAACCGCAAACACGCCGCCCCCGCCTCGGCCGCCTCGATCGCACGGCGATAGTGGAAATGGATATCCGCGACGACCGGCACCGTGACCTCGGGAATGATCTGGCGAAGCGCCGCCGTGCTCTCCTCATCGGGACACGACACCCGCACGATATCCGCCCCCGCCACTTCGAGCGCGCGGATCTGATCGATCGTGCCCGCCACGTCGGTGGTCCGGGTGTTGGTCATCGACTGCACCGTGATCGGCGCATCGCCGCCGACGGGGACGTCGCCAACCATGATCTGCCGGCTTTTTCGCCGTTCAATGTTGCGATAAGGGCGGACGCTCATGCTTGTATCAACCTTCGGATTCGACGCTGAAAGATGACCTTGAAAATCTGCCGTAACATGCGCGCGGTCGGGTCAAATATCAACCGGGTGCGGGTGCTACAGACGCTATCGAACGACCGCGGTTCCTGTCTTGAGGAGATTGGGGTCCAGGCGCACATCACGCCGGCTTTCACCGCGTTCCCCGATCGTGGGAACCGAGTCCCCGTCGACGGAAATATCGAGACCGCCGGCATTGCCCGTCATCAGCCGCATTCCGTCGCGGTTTGGCACGAGATACCTGTCTCCCGCCTGGAGCATCTGGGTCAGAATCACATTTTCATCGGCGTCGCGAATCTGAACCCAGGTGTTTTCCTCGGCGCGCAGGATGATCCGCGCCGCGGCATTTCTCGCGCCATAAGTGCGGCCCTCGCGGTCCTCCGGGTTATCGCTCGCCGACGCCTGGGTTCCTTCGATCTCGGGGATCGCAATAATGGCAGGCTCGGATGAAAATTCAGCAGGCGCAGGTGTAACCACGGCAACCTCGGTATCCGTCGCCGGCGCTTCCGCCGATGTGTCCTCTACAGGCGTGGGGGCCGCAGGTTCGAAACCTGCGTTACGTTCCACCACATCGGCGCTCGGCAGGTCGACGGTGGCCGGCTCAGGGATCGCCGGTTCAGCGGGCGTCGGTCCCTCGAACGGGATTGTTTCTGGCTCGGCCGCCGCGGCCACACGTGACGGCGCGGGTGAGGCCGGGCTGTCCGGCGGCGATGCGGTCGTCTCGGGACTTTCTTGCACGTCACCAGGTGGTGCGGGAACCCGCGCGACCTCGATGCCATTCTGGCTTTGAACCCAGTACCAACCTCCGAACGCGGCTGCGCCAACGAGCAGGCAAATGGTTACCAGCAACCCGCCGGGAAAACGTCCCTCCGGTACCGGCATTGGGAATTCAAGCTCCTGGGGTGCCTGTATACCGCTGGCTTCTTCCTTGAAACGCGCAACCAGTGTGGGAGCATCCAGACGCAGATAGGCCGCGTAGGAGCGCACGAACCCGACGGCATATGTCGCGCCCGGCAACTCGTCGAAACGGCCGTCCTCGATGGCTTCGAGATAGACACGGCGGATACGTAGATTCTGCGCGACATCGGCCACGGTCCGGCCGGTCGTCTCACGCGCCTCACGCAGGAACGCACCGACATGATCCGCGCCCTCGACCGAGTGCATAATGTCCGCGCCGTTATCCTGGTTCAGGACGCGAAAGGATCGTGGATTCAGACGTACCATCGGGTCTCCGGCCAACGACATTCAGTGAATTTCGCCTGTCGCAAAAACCAGTTCCTGTCAGATGCCAGGTTCGGGTCTGAAAAGTGCGAACTGCGATCTAAGTCACCATAATCAAACGAAATTCACGTTGGTGTATCGACTTAGTATCAAATGCGAGTCCCAGCCGCAATGATTTAGACTTCAACCCCATGATCGCGCGCGAAGCCGCGCAGATGCGACCGAATACTTGGGTATGGTGCATGCAGCAGACCTTCGAGATATCCCACCATGCCCTCGACCGACATCGATCTGACCATCGCCTTTACAGGCCCGATATTCGCCGGCGACATCGAAAGCCGTCGGAATCCGATCCCGATCAACGCCATCGCCGCGACAGGATCGCCCGCCATTTCCCCACAAATTGTAAGCTCCACCTCGTGTGCATCGCACGCACCGACAATGCGTTCGAGGAAGGTCAGAACTGCCGGCGACAACGTGTCGTAACGTCCCTCCATTCTCGGGTTCCCGCGATCCGAGGCGAACAGGAACTGCACCAGATCGTTGCTCCCGACGGACAGGAAATCGACCCGCGGCAGGAGATTTTCGAATTGCATCGCAAGCGCAGGAACTTCGAGCATGACGCCGGACCGGATCGTCGCCGGCACCGGTTCGCCGCGCCGTGACGCGCGCGCAATTTCAATATCAAGCAACTCCCGGGCGGCGTCGAATTCCGAGACCTGCGCAATCATCGGAAACATCACGGCCAAGTCACGGCCGGCACTCGCCGTGATCAGGGCCCGCAATTGGTGGCGCAGCATGACCGGTCGATCGAGGGCGATGCGTGTTGCCCGCCAGCCCATCGCCGGGTTTTCCTCTGTGGCGTTGTGCAGATACGGCAACGCCTTGTCGCCGCCGATATCAAGCGTCCGGAATGTGACGGGCCGCCCATTCGCCTCGTCCAGCACCCGCGCATAAAAATCGGTCTGCGCGGCCACATCGGGATAGTCGGACCGCATCATGAACGGTATTTCCGTGCGATAGAGGCCGATGCCCTCAGCGCCGGTCTCGTCGAGCCGCACCATATCGGCCAGTAGTCCGGCGTTGAGAAGCAGGGACACCGACTTGCCATCGCGGGTTTCCGACGCCTTGTTGCGCAGGCCCTGATACACCTCGAGGCGCGCGCTTCGGGCGGACGCCGCCGTCTCGAAATTCGCCCGCACCTCGTCGCCCGGCCGCAGATAGGCCACGCCATTCTCGCCATCGACGAGCACCGCGTCACCCGTTTCAATCCGCGACAGCAGGTCCTCAAGGCGACCTACGAGCGGCACCCCCAATGCCCGTGCAACGATCGTCGCATGGGCGTTGGCCGAGCCCTCTTCGAGAATCACCGCTTTGAGGTTTTCCGGGTCATAGTTCAGCAGTTCGGCGGGTCCCAGCGTGCGAGCGACCAGCACAGCATCCACCGGCAATTGAACCCCTGCATCAACCCCGTCATTGGCAAGTTGGCGCAGCAACCGATCGGTCAGCTCTTCGAAGTCGAGCAGGCGCTCGCGCAGAAAACTGTCCTTCACCTGGCCCATTCGAACACGAGTCTCGTCCTGCACGCGCTGGACGGCGGCCTCGGCCGACAGGCCCGAACGGATGGCCTCGTCTATCCGGCGCAGCCATCCCCGATCCTCGGCAAACATCCGGAAGGTCTCCAGAACATCGCGGTGCTCGCTCTTTCCGGAAAACTCCATCCGCGCCAGCGCCTCGTCGAGCTGACCATGCATGCCCGTCAAAGCATCGCGGACGCGCTGTTCCTCGGCCGCAGGGTCATCACTGAGCATGCGCTCGATGGTCACCCGCTGGCGCTGCACCACGGCGGTCCCGGCCGTCAGCCCCGGACTCAGCGCCAGGCCTTCGAGACGCTGAGGCAAGGCTTCGGTGACCGCGTCGTAACGCGCGGCGTCCAGGTTCAGAATGTCGCTGCCGGCGATCAACTCGGCGAGGACCATGGCCGTGGTCTCAAGCGTTTCCACCTCTTCGTCGGTGTAGGAGCGCTCGGTCCGGTTTTGCACGACCAGGACGCCGAGCACGCGCCCACCCCGCAACACCGGAACCCCCATCAAGGAAGAATAGAGCTCCTCGCCGGTTTCCGGCCTGTAGGCAAACAGCGGGTGGCTTTGCGCATCGGCCAGCGCGACCGGCATGGCCTGGGCGGCCACAAATCCCACCAGGCCCTCGCCGACCATCAGGCGGGTGTTGCGCACGGCATCGGCGCGCAGCCCCTCCGTGGCAAACAACTCAAGCACGTCGCCGGCACGGCGCACATAAATCGAACACACCTCCGCGACAAGTTCACGGGCGATGAGCGCAGCGATCTGGTCAAGCCGTGCCTGCGCTGCATCCGGCCCCGCCATGATATCACGAAGCCGGCGCAAGAGCCGGCGCGAGCCTGCCCAACCCGCAGCACTCAATGATGATTCACCTAGATTTCTGCCCGGCGGCTTCATAACCGCACCGCCCGCCCTGCCGTCGCCGATGCGCGGCTTCGACCGTGCTCGGAATGGGCGAAGCTGGGGAACATTTGGACCTCTATGCGGCGTCGAGCCCGTAGGCAGTGTGCAGCGCGCGCAAGGCCAGTTCGGTGAACTCCTCGGCGATCAGCACGCTGATCTTGATCTCCGAGGTGGAGATCACCTGAATGTTGATCCCGCGCTCGGCAAGCACCGAGAACATCCGCTGGGCGACGCCGGCATGACTGCGCATGCCCACGCCGACCACCGAGACCTTCACGACGTCGGCGTCGGGCACCAGCGATGTAAAGCCGAGCTCATCCTGGCTGGCGTTGAGCATCTCGATGGCGCGATCCAGATCGCCGCGGGACACCGTGAAGGTCATGTCCGTGCTGGTGCCGTCTTCCGACACATTCTGCACGATCATGTCGACATTGACGTTCGCATCGGCGAGCGGCCCGAATATGGCGGCCGCCACGCCCGGCCGGTCGGAGACCTGTACCAGGGTAATCTTGGCTTCGTCGCGGCTGTAGGTAACGCCGCTTACAATTTCGTGCTCCACGATATCTTCCTCGTCCACGACCAGGGTCCCCGGTCGCTCGCTGCCGACGGCTTCGTCGAATGATGAGAGAACTTGAACCGGAACCCTGTGGTTCATCGCCAGCTCAACCGAGCGGGTCTGCAGGACCTTCGCACCGAGGGATGCCATTTCGAGCATCTCCTCATAGGTGACCTTACTCAGCTTGCGTGCGCGCGTCACGATCCGCGGATCGGAGGTGTAGACCCCGTCCACGTCGGTATAGATGTCACAACGGTCTGCCTTGAGAGCGGCCGCCAGCGCCACGGCGGTCGTATCCGACCCGCCGCGCCCCAATGTGGTGACGCGGTTGTCCGGGCCGATGCCCTGGAAACCGGCGAGCACACAGACCTGACCGTCGGAGAAACGGCGATCCATTTCCTCGATCTCGATCCCCTCGATGCGCGCTCGCGCATGCGCATCAGACGTCCGGATCGGAATCTGCCAACCCAGCCAGGAGCGCGCCGGTACCCCCTTCTCCTGCAGGCAAATAGCGAGCAAGCCCGCCGTCACCTGTTCGCCCGTCGACACCACGACGTCATACTCGCGTGCGTCATGCAGGGCGTGGGCCTCGCGCGTCAGCGCGACCAGGTCGTTCGTGACACCGGCCATGGCCGACACCACGACAGCAACCTGATGCCCGGCGTCATGCTCACGCTTGATCCGCTCCGCAACCGCGCGGATTCGATCCAGATCAGCGACGGATGTCCCGCCGAATTTTGCAACAATTCGTGCCATGGTCTCTTCCATTACGCCCGTCACAAGCACACATATAGAAGCACAGGACATGCGGCGTTGCCGCGATCGGTGCCTGCGGTGCCAGCTTGTGATGTAAAGGCGGCGTATCCATACTCAGCCCAAACCCCGCTTGCAAGCGTCGCGGGGTCCGGTCGAAAGAAGAGAATGACGAAAGCAACGACCCAATGACCGACAAGACCAGCACCGCAGATTCCCGCGATCCGGCTGAGATGGAGAAGTTCCGGCGCATGGCGGCGGAATGGTGGGATCCGTCGGGCAAGTTCAAGCCGCTACACCGCTTCAACCCGGTGCGCCTTGAATATATCCGCGACCGGGCATGCGAACATTTCGGCCGCGACAGGCATTCGACCCGACCGCTCGAGGGGCTCAGTCTCGTCGATGTGGGATGCGGGGGCGGTCTTCTGTGCGAACCCATGGCACGCCTGGGTGCAAAGGTGACCGGGATCGACGCCGTCGCCCAGAACGTCGAAATCGCGTCTCTGCATGCCGCTGAATCAGACCTGGACATTGATTACCGGACTACAACCGCCGAAGAGCTGCTTGGTGCCGGTGCCAGCTTCGATATCGTGCTCAGCATGGAGGTCGTCGAGCATGTGGCCGACCCGGCGAGCTTCCTCGGGGCCTGCGCCCAGCTTGTCGAACCGGGCGGCCTCACATTTGCCGCGACCCTGAATCGGACACCCAAGGCGTTCGCGCTGGCCATCGTCGGTGCCGAGTATGTTATGCGCTGGCTGCCGCGCGGCACCCATAACTGGCGCAAGTTCGTCAAACCCTCGGAGATGGTCAACGGCCTGGAAGCCGGCGGAATCGAGATGCTCGAATTGACGGGCGTGGTCTTTAACCCGCTCACCGGCATCTGGTCACGCAACAGGTCGGATATGGCTGTGAACTATATGGGGGTGGGCTGGCGTCACGCTTAGAGCAGCGCCTTGACGCAAAGCTGCGCTAGTTCTCGACGCGCGGTTTCACCCAGGGCAGCTTGCCGACGGGCACCCCTTCTTCGGCCAGTTCCTTCGCGTCCTCATCCGTGGCGTTGCCATAAATGGGTCGTTCGTCGGCCTCGCCGTAGTAGATTTTCCGCGCTTCGTCAGTGAAGTCATCCCCCACATCGTCGAAGTTGGTTTCAACATACTCGCGGACCTCGCCGAGCATCTTCTTGAGCTTCTTGGCCTGCTCCGCCTTCTCGGTGCGGCTGGCCCGAACCGTATCCTTGGCGCCCACGACCGGCGCCATCAGTGATTTGGACACTTCGGTGTTGCCACACTCCGGACACTCGACCAGTTGCTTCTTCGCCTGGCGATCAAAGTCGGCCGAATTGCGGAACCACCCTTCGAATTCGTGGTCATTCTTGCAGATCAGATTAAAGCTAATCATTTCGAACGGTCTCTGCGGCTACTTATCGGCGCCCGCCGACGTGAAAGAGTACGAAGGCAGAAGAATTGGTGCTATTCGAGAGAAAATACAAGCCTCAATCGAGCACGACAATGGCATCAGATACCCCGGCATCTCCCTGGATTACCCGCTTTTCGCGACAAGCGACCGGCCCCGTCCTCGATGTCGCGTGCGGTGCGGGCCGTCACACGCGCTTATTTCTGGCGCTGGGCCTCGATGTAACCGCCCTCGACCGGGACACCTCACGGTTGGGCGATATCGCTAACCATCCAGGGTTGACCGCTCTCGAGACCGATCTCGAAACAGGCGCAGATGCCTGGCGCCCCGCCCCACAGGCCTTTGGAACAGTGGTGGTGACCAACTATCTCTGGCGGCCGCTCTTGCCGGCGCTGGTCGACGCGATCGCGCCGGGCGGCATGCTGCTCTACGAAACATTCGCGCTGGGGAATGAAAAGTACGGAAAGCCGTCGAACCCGGACTTTCTGCTGGCGCCCGACGAACTGAAGAACGCGGTCGAAGGGATGCTGGACGTCGTCGCCTATGAGCATGGCGACATCACCGAACCCCATCCGGCGGTCATCCAACGTATTTGTGCGCTGAAGGCCCCCTGAAAGGGCGCGCCGGTAACCGGGTCAGGAAAGACCGAGCATGGAATCGAGCTTGCCGGCCGATTCAAGCGCGTAGAGATCGTCGCAGCCGCCGACATGCGTGTCGTCGATGAAGATCTGCGGCACCGTGTGACTACCATTCGCGCGCGCCATCATTTCGTTGCGCTTGCCACTGGAGAAGCTGACATCGGTTTCCTCGAAATCGACACCCTTCTGTTTCAACAGGCACTTCGCCGCGGAGCAAAAGCCGCACATCATGCCCGTGTAGATCTCAACCTTCGCCATAACGTCGCTCCCCTTCATCTCTGTGACCCATTATCTAGGGAACCAGCGACCGCTTGACCAGAGGGTGCGGGCCTCGGCGGTTCACAACGGTGTCATCACGAAAACCGCCTAGCGGGGTCGTTCGACCCGTGCGAGCACCAGCGCGTCCACGGCAGCCCCCCGCGCAACAGCGTCGCCGCGCAGGCATCGAGGATGGCGCCGGTCGTGAAGACATCGTCGACCAGCAATATCCGGGCACCGGAAACCGCGTCGAGATACTTCGGGTTGAGTGAAAACGCGCCGCGCACATTGCGCCGCATATCGCATCCGGGCCGAGATCGAACTCGAATGGCGTGCCACAGGCCGCGCAAAGCGGTGCCGAAACAAATACTGCGCCCTCCCAGCAGGCATGGCACAGGGTCCCGGGCGCAGACACCAGCGCATCGCAGGCCAAGCATTGTGGTGGCAACAAGACGTCGAGCGATTGCCGCGCAGCCTGCAGGGCCGGCCGCACAACCACCGCGGCGACGTCCCGTTTATGGTCCGGATGGTTCTGCATGAGCCTTTATCTGGCCGGAGACTTTTATTCGGAGTCAATTGCCGCCAATTTCACAGCCCCCGCTTTGCCCTCGGCCTGGGCCGTGCCATATAGATTTAATGAGCGGACCCATGGATATCTTCGATCGGACCCTCCTGCGCCAGCGCCGGTCGCGCGCGGCACCGGATTTCGCCGCCCATGATTTCCTGTTCCGCGAAATTTCCGAACGGCTCGCCGAACGCACCGCCGACGTGCGCCGCGACTTCGCCATGGCCCTCGACTGGGGCGGCCGCACCGGGCTCTACGCCGACGCCGCGCAACGGCTGGCCCCGGGAAAGATCGGGCGGCTGTTTCACAGCGAAATCTCCTACGACCTGGCCCAAACGGGACAGCGGATTCATGGAAACCCGACCATCGTGGCGGACGAAGAGGCGCTGCCCTTCGCCGATCACAGTTTCGATCTGGTGGTCAGCATCGGCGCGCTCCACGCGGTGAACGACGTGCCCGGCGCGCTGGCTCAGATCCAGCGGGCCATGAAGCCGGACGGGCTGTTTCTGGGCGCCCTTCTCGGCGGCGAGACGCTGCATGAACTCCGCGCCGCTTGGCTGGCCGCCGAGGCCGAAATCGAGGGCGGTGCGAGCCCCCGTGTCGCGCCCTTCGCCGAACTGGCCGACGCCGCAGGCCTACTGCAACGTGCCGGTTTCGCGCTGCCCGTAGCCGACCTCGACCCCATTGAAGTAACCTATGAGCATCCGCTGAAACTGATGCACGATCTGCGCGGAATGGCCGAGACGAACATCCGCCGCGACCGTCGGCGCACACCGACCCGGCGCGAGACGCTTTTCCGGACGGCAGAAATCTATGGCGAACGATTCGCCGGACCCGACAACCGCATCCCTGCCACGTTCGAGCTCTTCTTTCTCACCGGCTGGGCGCCCGATGCGAGCCAACCCAAACCGCTGCGTCCCGGTAGCGCGGAGACGCGCCTGGCCGACGCGCTGGAAACGGTCGAGCGGGCCTCCGGAGAGGCCGCCAACCCGCACCCGAACAAGGAACAGGGCTGATGCCAATTACATTGTTCGCCTCCCTCGGCACTGCCTATCGTTTCTTATGGAAAGAGCGCCGCGACTTGTTCGCCTATGCCTTCCTGCCCGTGCTGCTGGTCTCTCTCGTACAGATCGCCGGATTGTGGGCCACCGGCGACTGGCAGCATCAATTCGAAGCCCCGACACCGCCGCCTCCCGCCGAACCGGGCGCACCGCAGATCACAATCAATCTCGACAATGTTGACCAGACCCAGCTGATGGCATTCATCGCGAATGGCGTGGCGGCCTTCGTCGCCTATGTGATGTTCGCTGTCGCCTGGTTCCGCCGCTACCTGATCGGGCCCGAGGGCATGACCGTAGGTGCCGCCATGCGCTGGGGACCACGACAGTGGCGGTTGATCTCGCGGTTTTTCATGCTCGTCGGCCTGGTCATGCTCCTCGGATTCCTCATCCAGGGGCCGATCAGCCTGCTCACCTCGGTCAACCCGACCCTCGGCATATTCGGACGCGCTGCGATCGTTGTCGGAACGCTGCTGATCACGGCCCGGTTGCTGCTGGTCCTGCCGGCCGCAGCGGTTGACCGGCGCTTCGGGTTTCGCGACGCCGGTAACGCGACCCGCGGCAAGAGCTGGTACATGCTGGGCATCTACCTGTTCTCCCTGCTGCCGGCGCTGTTCGCGCTGGTCATCGTCGCCCAGCTTCTGACCGGGTTGGCGATCTCGCTCAGCGGGCCGTCCCTGTCCTTCCTGTTCGTCGTACTGCTCGTCCAGCAGGCGATCATGTTCGTGGCCATCGCGTGCCAGGTGACGGCGTTGGCCGAAGCGTTCCGCCAGCTCGCCCCGCCGCCGGCCGCGTGAGGAGAGCCGAGGCATGACCTACAAGCTTCCCGTCCTCCCAACCATCGCCGACGGCTACCGGTTTCTGGTCACGCACTTCACCGGCTGGTTCCAGCTCGCCATCCTGCCTCTGGTCATCTGGATTGGCCTGAATATCGCCGTCGAGTATGGCTGGCTCGCCGGGGGCAATCTCGGGGTCGGCAGCGACCATCCGTCCATCGCCTATGTTTTGCTCAATGCGCCGTTCATCCTCGCCTATGCGGTCATCACGGCGAGCCTGATCATGTATGCCGTGGCACTCCACAGACTTGTGCTCGGCGCCGACGATCGAACAGGCCCGTTGGCCTGGTTCGCCTGGCGGGCCCGGCACTGGCGCTATGTTGGCCAGGGCGTGGTGGTGGTCGCCATCATCCTGCTGGGACTTGTGGTGACGGCGACGTTCGTGCCGCTCGTCGGCACCGTCGCAGGCACGGCCGGGATTCTAGAATCGGCGGCCGGTCAGGTCACGCTCACTGTCGTCGTCCTCATTCTGTTTGCCGTGCCGATCGCACTGCTCTCATGCATGGTGCTGCCGGCCCTGCCAGCCGCGGCGATCAACGACCATGCGGTCAGCCTGTCCGAGGCCTCAAACCAGGCCAAGGGCAACCTCTGGCGCATGACATTCGTTCTTGTGCTCGGCCTGCTGCTGCCGTTCCGGCTGATCGAGCAAGGGATCGGCTTCTTGATCAACCGATCACTAACCGGCGGCGGCCTGCCCGAGCTGGTGACGCCAATCGTGATCGACTTCATCGGATTCACGGTGGCCGTCGTGCTGCTGTCGCTGATCTACCGCCGCCTGCGCGACCACACGACCCTGCGCGTGGACGTCCCGGAGCGCTAGCGCCTAAAGCAGATCCTGCAGCTGGGCGACCAGAGGCACGTCGGCCGGCGGCATGGGGTACTCCCGCAACGCGTTCGGTCGTACCCAGGCCAGCTTCTGGCCCTCGCGGGGTTGCGGCGTGCCCTCCCAGACCCGGCAGACGAACAGGGGCATCAGCAGGTGGAAATCGTCATAGGCGTGGCTGGCGAACCCGATGGGGGCCAGGCAGCTCTCATAGGTGTCGATGCCGAGTTCCTCGTCGAGCTCGCGAATGAGCGCGGCCTCGGGCGTCTCCCCGTCCTGCACCTTGCCGCCGGGGAACTCCCACAGGCCGGCCATGGACTTGCCTTCGGGGCGTTGTGCGATCAGCACCCGGTCGTCTGCGTCGATCAGCGCGACGGCGCTGACCAGCAGAATCGGTACGCCGGACGCTGCATCGGCCATCAGGCCTAGCTCCGGTAGTCGGCGTTGATCGAGATGTAGCCGTGGGTGAGATCACAGGTCCACACGGTGCCCCGCCCGCGCCCGATGCCGAGATCGATGACGATATCGATCTCCTTGTCCTTCATGTGCGCCGCCACGGGCGTCTCGTCGTAGCCCGGCACGAGCTGGCCCAGCCGGGTGATCGGCACGCCACCCACAGAAATCGACAGCCGGTCCCGGTCCGCCTTCTCGCCGGCCTTGCCGACGGCCATGACGATGCGGCCCCAATTGGCGTCCTCGCCGGCGATGGCCGTCTTGACCAAGGGCGAGTTCGCCACGGCGAGGCCCACGGCGCGGGCCGCGCGTTTGGACTCCGCACCCTTGACGTTGATGGTGACAAATTTCTGCGCTCCCTCGCCGTCGCGCACAACCTGCTGAGCGAGGTCGACGAAGACCTCGCGCAGTGCCGCCTTGAAGTCGGCCAGCACCTTGTCGCTCGCGCCCTTGATCCGGGGCTGGCCCTTGGCCTGGCCGGTCGCGAACAGCAGGACCGTGTCCGACGTGGAGGTATCGCTGTCGACGGTGATGGCGTTGAAGCTCTCGTCCGACGCCCAGCGCACGAGGTGCCGGAGCGCCGGCGCGGGGATCTTCGCGTCGGTAAATACGAAGCCCAGCATCGTCGCCATGTCGGGCGCAATCATGCCCGAGCCTTTCGCGAAACCCGAGATGGTGACCAACGTCTTGCCGATCCGCACCTTGCGGCTTGAACCCTTGGCAAAGGTATCGGTTGTCATGATCGCGTCGGCGGCGTCACGCCACTTGCCCGCGCCCAGCGCCTTTTTCATTGTGGGCAGCTTGCTCGCCACATAGTCCGACTCGCGCGGCTCGCCAATGACGCCGGTCGAGGCGACGTAAACATCCTGGGCGCGGCAGCCGAACAGATGCGCCGCCTCCCCGGCGGTCTGGGCCACCTGGAGATCGCCCGCCAGGCCTGTGAACGCGTTGGCGTTTCCGGAATTGACGATCAGCGCCCGTGCCTTGCCCCGGGGCAGGATGGCCCGGCACCACTCGACGGGTGCCGAGGGACATTTCGAACGGGTCAGCACGCCCGCAGCCGTGGTCCCCGGCGCGAACGCCGCAACCATCAGGTCCTTCACGCCGCGTTGCTTCTTCAGGCCCACCGACAGGCCGGCCAGGCGCAAGCCGCGGACGTTTGCTACGGTAGGAAAACGTGCCGGCGCCAGCGGCGAACGCGCCAGTGCGGGCGCCTTGCCCGCGGCAAGCGAGGTCTTCCTAGTTTTTGGTTTGGTTTTAGCCGCTTTCGCCATAACAGGAACCCCCGGTAAATCTTCGACCGGGGACGCCTCCGTGACGCAGTCGCTACTGCTTGGGGGCTTCCTCGACCGGCGAGCCGTCGAGATTGAATATCGTGATCTCGGCCTTGCTCCGCAACTCCGCCATATGCGCGGCGATCAACTCACGCGTCAACTGCTGTTCGAGGGTGGGCAAAGATTCCTCGAACGTAGGCGCCGGCTGACGGCGCTTGTCCAGGACCTTGATCACGTGCCAGCCGAAGTCGGTCTGGACCGGGTCCGGGCCGATTTCACCCGGCTCGATGGCGAAGGCAGCGCTGGAAAAAGGCCCGACCATGGCGCTGCGGGTGAAGTAACCCAGATCGCCGCCACGCGCCGCACTGGGCCCCTGGGAGCGCTCACGCGCGAGGTCTCCGAAATCGGCCCCACCCTCGAGCGCCTTGATGATGTCGGAACCGTCTTCTTCGCTTTCGAGCAGGATATGCTGGGCGTGGACCTCCAGCGGCCCCTCCGTTTTGGCGATGGTCTCGTCATAGACGGCGCGCAGATCCTCTTCCTTCAGGCCGTCGACGATCAGCCGGTGCATGTAGGTCTGCTGAATCGCGACCCGGGTGAACTCTTCGATCTGGGCCAGCACCTCTGGATCATTCTCGAGATCGTCGGCACGTCCGGCCTTCACCAGAAGTTCCCCGTCCACGAGCTGCTGGACGAGCTGGGTGTAAACCTGGTTCACCGGCGCCTGGCGGAACTGTTCGGGCAGGCGCTGCAAGGCAATCGCCACGTCCGACTGGTGAATCTCGGCCCCATCCACCACGGCCACGACCGGGTCGGCCGGGGCCTCCGTTGCTGCTTCAGGCGCGCTGCTCTCCGTATCACCGTCCTTCTGGGCCATGGCCGGCGCCATCCCGAGGGTCATGAATACGAGCACGAACAGCGCGGCGAGAGTGCGAAACATCGGGGAAACTCCTGTGGATAGCCGGTCGGGGATGATCGACCCCGACGGCCTTTTCGTGAGGCGGGCTAGACTGCCGTGTTCGCAAATGGGGCACAAGATGCACATGGCACTGGCGGCATTCGCCACACGGCAATGTGAATCGGAATTCTGGCGACAAAACGGCATTCGGGTGATGGTACGGTGCCGTGACCGGCCTGGAGCCTCAAGACGACCGGCAGCGACATTGACACATGTTCGGGCGCACCCTAGACAATGCGCCCACAATCCCCATCTATCCGGGCGCAGCTAACTGCCCCCGGAGCCAGCGGTGAATCACGGGCAGATCTTGCCGCAGATGTCAGCACAAACGGGTTCGAGGTAGAGGTATGGTCCTCAGTCTGGTCACACGGGCCTTCGGAACGGCAAACGACCGCTATCTGAAGCGGCTCCACAAGGATGTCGGCGCGATAAACGCGCTCGAGCCGGAACTGGAAGCGCTCGACGATGCAGCGCTGCGTGCGCGCACCGATATGTTCCGCGAACGGATAAAGGCCGGCGAAAAGGTCGACGACCTCCTCATCGAGGCCTTCGCGACGGTCCGCGAAGCGGCCAAACGTACCTTGGGCCAGCGGCATTTCGATGTACAGCTCCTCGGCGCGATGATCCTGCACAAGGGCATGATCTCGGAGATGAAGACCGGTGAGGGCAAGACCCTCGTCGCCACGCTCGCGGTTTATCTGAATGCGCTCGAAGGCAAGGGCGTCCATGTGGTCACGGTGAACGACTATCTGGCACAGCGCGATTCCGCCTGGATGGGCCAGGTTTATGAATTCCTGGGCCTGACCACCGGTTGCATCGTCAATTCACTGTCCGATGAGGAACGCCGCGCGGCCTACGCGGCCGATGTGACCTACGGCACGAATAACGAATTCGGTTTCGACTATCTGCGCGATAATATGAAATTCCATCTCGAAGAGATGGTACAGCGCGACTTCAACTTCGCGATTGTCGATGAGGTGGACTCGATCCTGATCGATGAGGCGCGCACACCGCTGATCATTTCTGGCCCGGTCGAGGATTCGTCCGAGGCCTATGTCCTAGCCGACAAACTGATCCCGCAGCTGGTCGATGAGGATTTTGAGGTCGATGAGAAGGCCCGGGCCGCGACCCTGACCGAAGAAGGCGTGGAACATGCGGAGGCCATTCTGATCGCAGAAGGGCAGCTCGAGGAAGGTGCGAGCCTCTACGACATCACCAGCGTCACGATCCTGCATCACGTGAACCAGGCCCTTCGGGCCCACAAGCTCTTCCAGCGCGACAAGGACTACATCGCTCATGAGGGCCGGATCGTCATCATCGACGAATTCACCGGCCGCATGATGGAAGGCCGGCGCTTCTCCGACGGGCTGCATCAGGCGCTAGAAGCCAAGGAAGGCGTGGAGGTTCAGAACGAGAACCAGACCCTCGCCTCGATTACGTTCCAGAACTATTTCCGGCTCTACCCGAAGCTGGGCGGCATGACCGGCACGGCGATGACGGAATCCGCCGAGTTCGCCGAGATCTACAAACTCGAGGTGGTCGATATCCCGACACACCGGCCGATGGTGCGCGACGACCAGAATGACGAGGTCTATCGAACCCTCGAGGAAAAATACAACGCCATCAACGAGCTTATCGAAGACGCCAACAAGCGTGGCCAGCCGGTGCTGGTCGGCACCGTCTCGATCGAGAAATCGGAAGAGGTTTCGGCCGCACTGAAATCTCGCAAGATCGCCCATGAGGTTTTGAACGCACGTCATCACGAACGCGAGGCCCAGATCATCGGCCAGGCAGGTGTGCCGGGCGCGGTGACGATCGCGACGAACATGGCCGGCCGCGGCACCGATATTCAGCTCGGCGGCAATCTGGACATGCGCCTTGAGGCCGAGCTCGCCGACATGGAAGCCGGGCCCGCGCGTGACGAGAAGGAAGCCGCCATTCGCGCCGAGGTCGAAAAACTCCACGACGAGGTGATTGCGGCGGGCGGCCTGATGGTCATCGGCACAGAACGCCATGAGAGCCGGCGGATCGACAATCAGCTGCGTGGCCGCTCGGGGCGCCAGGGTGATCCCGGCACCTCGCGCTTCTTCCTGTCGTTGCAGGATGACCTGATGCGCATCTTCGGCTCCGAGCGCATGGACGGCATGCTGACCAAGCTGGGCGTCGAAGAGGGCGAGGCGATCGTCCACCCCTGGATCACCAAGGCGCTTGAAAAAGCGCAACAGAAGGTCGAGGCCCGCAACTTCGAGATCCGCAAGCAGCTGCTGCAATATGACGACGTGATGAATGACCAGCGCAAGGTCATCTATGAGCAGCGCAAGGATCTGATGCGGACCGACAACGTGTCCGACACGGTCAAGGCGATGCGGGCCGAAGCCCTCGAGGATCTGGTCGCGCGCACGATCCCCGAGAAGGCCTTTGCCGAACAGTGGGACACAAGCCTGCTGCACGAGGAGACGTTGCGTATCTTCGGGCTCGACGTCCCGGTCGAGGAATGGGCCGCCGAGGAAGGCATTGCCGACGAGGAAATTCACGACCGGCTCGAGAAGCTCGCCGACGAGCACATGGCCGCCAAAGTCGCCAATTACGGCGAAGAAATCATGCGCATGGCCGAGAAGAACCTGCTGCTGCAGATTCTCGACCAGCACTGGAAAGACCATTTGCTGCGCCTCGACCATCTGCGCCAGGGCATCGGCCTGCGCGCGTTCGGCCAGAAGAACCCGCTGAACGAATACAAGCGCGAAGCCTTCGACATGTTCCAGGACATGCTCGGCCGCCTGCGCGAAGGCGTGACCCAGATTCTCAGCCATATCGAGATCCAGGTGAATGCGCCCGAGGCCGTGCCCGCACCCCGCTCGCCGCAGAACATCGAGGCCGAGCATTCGACGGTGGGACAGTTCGGCGACGCCACCCCGCGCCCCGACAATGGCAGTAGTGGCGGCGCATCGGCGCGCAGCAATGCCACGGCGGCCACGATCGACCCCGACGACCCGTCCACCTGGGGCAAGGTGCCGCGCAACGCACCATGCCCGTGCGGCAGCGGGAAGAAATACAAGCACTGCCACGGCCGCAGCGCCTAGAACCGGGATCAGGCGATGGTCGATTTCGGTGTCTTCGATCACCTCGACCGCCGGGCCGGCGTACCCGACCAGACAATCTATGAAGACCGGCTGCGCCTGATCGCGGCCTATGACGCCGCCGGGATCGCGATGTATCACCTGGCCGAGCACCATGCCACACCGCTTGGCCTGGCGCCGTCACCCAGCGTGTTTCTGTCTGCCGTCGCCCAACGCACCGAGAGAATGCATTTCGGGCCGATGGTCTACTGCCTGCCGCTGTATGAGCCGCTCCGCCTGATCGAGGAAATCTGCATGCTCAACCAGATGAGCGGCGGACGGTTCGAGTTCGGGGTCGGCCGGGGCATCTCGCCCTTCGAGGTCGCCTATTTCGGCATCGACAAGGAAAACGCCGGGCCGATCTATCTGGAGGCCTTCGAGATCCTCAAGCGCGGCCTGACATCGGATGTACTGAGTTTTTCGGGCGAACATTTCAACTATGACGATGTGCCGATGATCGGCTCGCCGGTCGGCAAGCCCCACCCGCCCATGTGGTACGGCGTGGCGACACCCGACGGCGCGGCCTGGCCCGCTACCCAGAAGATCAACGTGATCAGCAATTCACCCTGCGAGATCGCCCGAAGTGCGACCGACCAGTATCGCGAGACCTGGGACCGGGAGCATGGCGGAAAGGTGACGGCCAAGCTCGGCGTGGCCCGGCACATGTTCGTGGCCGAGACCCAGGCCGAGGCCGACCGGATTGCGGGCCGTGCCTATGCCGCATGGTATGAGAATTTCATCAACCTGTGGCGCAAGTTCGGCGTCGAGGACCCGGCCTACGCCTCGACGCTAGATACCGCGCGCGAACGCGACGCGATCATCGCCGGCACGCCGGACATGGTGGCGTCGGAGATCGAGCGCCAGATCGAGACGGCGGGGCTCAACTATTTCGTCTGCCGGTTCGCCTATGGCGATCTGAGCTTCGAAGAGGCCTCGGGATCGTTCGATTTATTCACCCGTGAGGTCATGCCCCGCTTCGCCTAGTTCGAAGGTCAGGCCAGCCCGGCATTCCCCAGATTGAGGAACTTCTCGCGCCGCTGCGCCATGAGCGCCGGGCCGTCCATACCGTCCATCGCGCGCAGTGCCGTGTCCATCGCATTATCGACGGCCGCAATCGCGGCGGCGGGTTCGCGGTGCGCGCCGCCGAGTGGCTCGGGCACGATGTCATCGATGAGCTTGAGTTCGGCCAGGTCCTGGGCCGTGATCTTGAGCGCCTCGGCGGCGTCCTGGGCACGTTCGCCGTCGCGCCACAGGATGGACGCGCAGCCTTCGGGCGAAATCACCGAATAGACGGCATGTTCCATCATCAGGACCGTGTTGGCCGTGGCGATCGCGACCGCACCGCCGGACCCGCCCTCGCCGATGATCACCGAAACGAACGGCACCTTCAGGCCCAACGACACCTGAATGGCGCGCGCGATCGCCTCGGACTGGCCGCGCTCCTCCGCACCCACACCGGGATAGGCACCCGAGGTGTCCACGAAGGACAGGATCGGCATGTCGAACCGGTTCGCGAGGTCCATCAGGCGTTGTACCTTGCGGTAGCCTTCGGGTCGGGCCATGCCGAAATTATGGTGCACCCGGCTCTCTGTATCGTTGCCCTTCTCCTGGCCGAGCACGATGACGGGGCGGCCGTGATAGCGGCCCATGCCCGAAACGAGCGCGTTGTCTTCGGCATAGAGTCGGTCGCCGGCCAAGGGTACGAACTCCGTGATCAGCCCGGAAACATAGTCGCCGCATTTCGGCCGGCCAGGGTGGCGCGCGACCTGGACCTTCTGCCAGGCCGAGAGCTTTCCATAGGTCTGGCGTAGCTGACGGTCGACCTTCTCTTCGAGCTTGCCGACTTCCTCGGCGATGTTGAGGTCGCCATTGTCGGACAGCCTGCGAAGCTCCTCGATCTGGCCCTGGAGTTCAGCGAGCGGTTTTTCAAATTCAAGGAAATGAGCCATGGCGTTCTACTAATTGGCGTTGGAGCGGCTGGCAAGCGGATGATGGTCGGCGACAAGCCTGCGCATCCGCTCGTCGAGCACGTGAGTGTAGATCTGTGTGGTCGAGATGTCGGCGTGACCGAGCATTTTCTGGACGCTGCGAAGGTCGGCATCGTGATGCAACAAATGCGTTGCAAAAGCATGTCGTAGCACATGCGGGCTGACCTTCTGCGGGTCGAGATGCGCTTTCTCGGCCAGGTCCTTCAGAAGCTGGAAGAACCGCTGCCGGCTCAGATGCTTGCCGCCACGCCCGGGAAACAAGAACGGGTTCGCAGTTCCCGACGGTACGAAGCCGTCACGCATCTCGAGATAGTCCCGCACGGCCTGGCGGGCCGGCAGGCTCAAGGGAACCATCCGCTCCTTGTCGCCCTTCCCGCGCACGATCAGGACCTCGGGATCGCGCTGCACGGCCGCCAGTGGCAATCCGACCAACTCCGAGACCCGCATCCCCGTCGCGTAACAAAGCTCGACCAAGGCGCAGAGACGCTTGCCTTCGGGGCCGTCGCGTTCCGCCGCCGCGGCCAGCAGCGCGCCGACGTCGTTTTCGGAGAGAACTTTCGGCAGCGACCGACCCTGCCGGGGGCTTTCGAGGATCGCGCTCGGGTCGTCAGTGCGCAAGCCGTCGGCATACAGAAAACGATAAAACTGACGCAGCGTGGACAGGCGCCGCGCCGATGTACGCGCGGCCATGCCGCGGCCTTCCAGATGCTTCAGATACCGTCGCAGATCATCCGTGGTCGCGTCGTCGAGCGTTGCCCTGTTCCGGCCCGCCCCCGCGAGGAACGACGCCGCATCCTCAAGGTCATGCCGGTAGGCCATAATCGTATTGGCGGACGCGCCGCGTTCGGCCAGCAACAGTTCCAGAAATGCCTCGAAATAACGGCTGACCAGCGCCGGCGAGATAACTTCGCGCCGACCGCTCATCGCACCTGTGCGGCCAACGCCGCGCGGGATATCGCTTGCGCATCCGCTTCCAGCCCGACGCGCTGCAACCCGCGCACAACGTTGGCGACCACGCCCGCATGCGGCGCTTCGCCGGCCTGCCCGAGGACGATCATCGCGTAGAGCACGACTTCCGCACGGCGCTTCGCGATCGCCGCCCGCGCCAGCCCGGCAAGTGACGCAGTGTTCGGGATAGGGCCAAACTCCTCCGTAGCGCCCGCCGCAGTGACCGGCACGTCGCGCCAATTCTCTTCCGATACCGGGTCACCGAGGATCTGCAGCAAATACAGTGCCGTGCCGATATCGGCTGTTCCCTCGTTATTCACCGCCAGATCGATCCAGCGATCCAGACGCGTGGGGCTCCAGGGCACCGGTTCGCGCGGCGCCTGCGCGACCAACTGGCCGAGCCTGTCGGCCGCAGCCGGACTGACCACCGCCCCGCGGTGCGGCTCGGCAATGCTCGCGGGCGCGCCGGTCGCCGGCACAGTGGCTTGCGTCTCTGGCGCAACGGGATCAGGGGCGTCAGGCAGGTTGCGCCCAATGACACGCATTTCCGGCCACAGGAGCGCCGTTGCCCGCGCCATATCCGCCACGGATCGCGCCTGGCGGACGACGAGCTGATACCATTGGATCGCCAGTGCGTCCTCGCCCGCCAGCAGGGCCGCGCGCGTCGCGGCAGCGGCGAGCCAGCCGAAATCCGAGGTTACAGGGACATCCACGAGCAATGCCGCGGTGCTCATCATCACGATGTCATCGAGGTCCGCGGCCGCGGCCAATGTCCAGGCTTCCCACAAGGCCTCCGAGCGTGCGATCGCGACGTTCTGGTTGCGCGCCACCAGATACAGATAGGCGAGCCAGACATCCCGGTCGACGCTGTCCGGTTCGAGCATCGCCGCGGAAATGGCGTCATCACTTGCTCCCAATCCCTCATACACGGCCACGACATCGCCGGCATCCACCACCCCGCGCTGCAAGGCGCGATGCGCCAGGGCGAGCTTGCGCGGCTGATCAAGCTGCGGCGACCTCAGCATCGCACGCACCAGTGCCGGATCGTTGCTCGCCAGCATCCATTCCGGCAGTTCTGCCTTGGCCACGGTGAGCATCGCGAAGGTGAGAATATCAATCGCGCCCGGCGTTTCGAGCTGTTCGGGCGTGAGTTCCGCACCAACTGCCGCCGCATGGGCGATATTCTCGAAGACCTCGTCCGTATCGCCGCGTTCCTCGCGCAGCAAATCAAGGCCCAGAGACGCCTCGGCACCCTTGCCGGCCGCGATCTGACAAACGATCAGCGCCTTTTGCCAGAAGGATTCCACATAGCCGGCCTCGTACCCGTCCAGCACGTCACAACCCGCAGCGAGATCACCACGCAGGAAGTTCGCGCCGACAATCGACTGCGCGAGATCATCCGGCACCCGGCGCGAATGGGCGGCCCGTGCCAGCTCAATCGCATCGTCTGGCGCGCCGAGCGCGACCAGGCCCGCGACACGCGCGGCCAGAAAACCGGACTTCCCGTCACCACGCGGCGGCGTAGCACTGGAAAGCAAAAGGCGGCGGACGAGGTCACGCGCTTCCCCGGTCAGGGCATGCGATGGCAGCGCCATCAGGAGACGAACCGCCGTGGCGTGATCGGTCCCGGCCCACATATCCTCGCCAATCCCACCGTTGGCCGCGTCGAGCAAACCGACCGCACCCTCCGCGACGGCGCCAAGACTGCGGATCATAACGCCCCCGGGATCAACAGTGGCATCGCCTGTCGTGGCGGGCGCACTATCGGACGTGGCGGGCGCACTATCGGAAGCGGCAGCGGGCGGCGGCAGCGGCGCCAGGCGGATCGGCCTGGACTGTTGCGCGCCGGCAGTTAGCGCACCGGCCGTCAGCACGCCGAGTGAGAGTGCGAAAACCGATGCAATCGTGACCGTGAACTGGCGCATGAGGGTGCTAGCGCTGGAAACGATCGTTGGGGATGGTTTTCTCGACGCTTTCCGTCGGCGCAGGGATGTCCCATGTCGCGAGAAAAACACCGCCGGCGACGATCACGGCAAGAAACAGAAAGATGATGTACTTGGCCAAGCGATCCTCCTCGCAAATCCGACAGGCGCGTATGCAACACACGCACCTCGCCAAAACAATCTCCGGTCTCGCAGGGCATCGCGTGAATGACTATTATGCCATCCGAACCATGGCGATAACGCGGCGAACCCTTCGCCGGACCGAATCGCATCAAGATAGCAGCGCATGAGCGATTCTAAACAAGTCGAAGACAAACGCGAACCGGCGGAATTGCGGGCGTCGGCGCCCGGCGGGGGTCGATCGATCGTCATGATCGGGCTGATGGGAGCCGGCAAGTCATCCATCGGGCGGCGCCTAGCGACGCGGTTGGACCTGCCTTTTTTCGATGCCGACACCGAAATCGAGGCCGCGGCCGGATGTACCATCGCCGAATTTTTCGAGCGCCATGGTGAGGCAGAGTTTCGTGATGGCGAACGCCGTGTCATCGCACGGCTGCTGGAGAATGAACCCAAGGTACTGGCCACCGGGGGTGGCGCATTCATGGATGAAGAAACGCGCGCCGCGATCGCCCAGACGGGCATTTCGGTCTGGTTGCGCGCCGATCTCGACACGCTTGTGCGCCGGACATCCCGACGCGCCGAGCGACCACTGCTGAATACTGGCGACCCGGCGCGCACGCTGGAAAGCTTGATGGAAACCCGACATCCGGTCTATGCGCTGGCAGACATCGTCGTCCAGAGCAACGACGGCCCGCCCGACGAAACTGTCGAGCGCGTGGTCGAAGCCCTCGCGGCATTCAACAACAGGACAGAGGCATCGCCCGCACAATGAACTTTCCAGCCAACACCACGCGAAGTATTCGCGTCGACCTGGGTGCGCGCTCCTATGACATCGCGATCGGCCCCGGACTGATCGACCAGGCCGGCACGCTGCTGGCCGAGCGGCTGGGTGAGCGCCGGACGATCATCATCACCGACACGAATGTCGGCCTGCTCTATGCGGAGCGGCTCGATGCCGCGCTACGGCAAGCAGGTCACCAGACCCGCACGATCACGGTCGCGGCGGGCGAAGCGTCGAAATCCTATGCCCAGCTCGAAGCCCTGCTGGAGGAACTGATCGACGGCGGCCTCGAACGTGGGAGTGTGCTGGTCGCACTCGGCGGCGGCGTGATCGGCGACCTCACCGGGTTCGCGGCAAGCATCGCGTTGCGCGGCGTTGAATTCGTGCAGGTTCCAACCACCCTGCTGGCGCAGGTCGACAGCTCGGTTGGCGGCAAGACCGCGATCAACTCGCGGCACGGAAAAAATCTCATCGGTACGTTCTATCAACCGCGGTTCGTCATCGCGGACACCGATACGCTTAAGACATTACCGGCCGCGGAGTTGCGCGCCGGCTATGCCGAAACGGCCAAATACGGCCTGCTCGGCGACCCGGTTTTCTTCGAATGGCTCGAGGCCAATGCGTCCGCGATCCTGGGTGGCGACGCCCCGGCGCAGATCCGTGCCATCGAGCGGGCCTGCGAGATGAAGGCCGAGATCGTCAATCAGGACGAGCGCGAAACCGGACGCCGTGCCCTGCTGAACCTCGGCCACACCTTCGCCCATGCACTGGAGGCGGAGACCGGATATGGTGCGGGGCTGTTACATGGCGAAGCTGTCTCCATCGGCATGGTTCTCGCGTTCGAACTGTCGGCGCGGATGGGCCTGTGCACCCCCGATGAAGCCGCACGTGTCCGTTATCATCTCGACGCAGCGGGCCTGCCCACAAGCTTCCCCGCGCATCCCGGCACCGGCTGGGATGCGGAAGTCCTGCTGGCCCATATGGGCCGTGACAAGAAAGTCCAGGAAGGGCGCCTTACCTTCATCCTGGCGAACGGTATTGGCGACACGTTTGTAACCAACGAGGTGGCCGTCGACGACGTGTCGAGCCTCCTTACCGAGATGGCGAACACCGCCTGACACATCTCAAACAGGCCCAAAAACCATGAGTGATCCCCTCACCCTTATCGTCATCGGAATTTTCTTTCTGTTGGCGCTTTCGGCGTTTTTCTCTGGCTCCGAAACGGCCCTGACCGGGGCGTCGCGTCCGCGCATGCATCAACTGGAACGCGAGGGCAACCGACGCGCCGGCACGGTGAATCTGTTACACGCACAGCAGGAACGCCTCATCGGCGGCATCCTGATCGGCAACAACATCGTGAACATTCTTGCCTCTGCACTAGCGACCAGCGTCATGATCACCCTGTTCGGAGATGCCGGGGTCGCCTATGCGACAATCGCCATGACCACCCTTCTCGTGATCTTCTCCGAGGTCCTGCCGAAAACCTATGCCATCCGGCATGCCGACGAGGTCGCGATCACCGTTGCCCGCCCGATCCGCCTCATCGTTGTCGTGCTTTCGCCGATCTCGCGCACGATCGAGATGATCGTCGGCCTGCTGTTGCGACTGGTGGGCGAGAAAACCGCCTCGGAAGAAGACACCGCGCGCGAACAGGAATTGCGCGGCGCCATCCGCATGCATGCCGACACGAACAGCGTGTCCGCCCATGAGGGATTGATGCTCGGCGGGGTGATGGACCTGGACGATGTCGAGGTCGGCGAAATCATGACCCACCGCACCGACGTCCAGATGGTCGATGCGGGCTTGTCGGCGAGTGAGATCGTGACCAAGGTCCTGGACTGCCCCTTCACCCGGGTGCCGCTCTACGAGGACGACCCCGATAACATCGTCGGCGTGTTGCACGCCAAGGCGCTGCTGCGCGAAGTCCAGAGCCATGACGGCCATATTGACGAAATCGATGTTCGCGCGGTGGCCTCCGAGCCCTGGTTCGTTCCGGAATCGACCGACTGCCTGCGCCAGCTGCACGAATTTCGCGACCGGCGTGAACATTTCGCGCTCGTGGTCGACGAGTACGGCGCGCTGCAGGGCGTCGTCTCGCTCGAGGACATCATCGAGGAGATCGTCGGCGAAATCGACGACGAGCACGACATTCCCGTACCCGGCATGCGCCGCCAGGCCGACGGTACGTATATGGTCGATGGCCGGGTGACGATCCGCGATCTGAACCGGGAATTCGACTGGGACCTGCCCGACGAGGAGGCCTCGACAATCGCAGGCCTCGTGCTGCACGAGGCACGGTTTATTCCCGAAGAGGGCCAGAGTTTCGATATCGAGGGCCTGAAGATCGACATATTGCGGCGTAACGGCAATCAGCTGCGTTCACTAAGAATCACGCGCCGCGCGCCCGAAGCCGACAGCGAAGCGGGCCCTGCGGCCTAGCGACAGTTCCGCTGACAAGGATAACGGCCGCATTTCTTGACGAGCTTCGGGGCGATCCTATAGTCCCGCTTCACGATATTCGCCTTTGAGGAATGATCCCATGCCATTGTCGAGCCCGGCCGCGCGCGAACATATTCACAATCGAACCGTAGAGTGTAAGGGCTATCGGCGCGAGGACGGCTTGTGGGATATCGAAGGGCGTCTCGTCGATGTGAAGACCTACACCTTCCACAACAATGAGCGCGGAGATGTGCCACCGGGCGAACCGGTGCATGAGATGTGGATCCGCCTGACGGTGGACGACGATATGAAAATTCACGGCGTCGAAGCCACGACCGAGTACAGCCCGTTTTCGGTCTGCAAGCAGATCGCACCAAACTTCGAGCGGCTCGTCGGGGTCAGCATCGGTCCGGGCTGGCGCAAACGCGTGCGTGACCGGGTCGGCGGGGTCGAGGGTTGCACCCATATCGTGGAGATGCTCGGCCCAGTCGCCACCACGGCATTCCAGACCATCTATCCGCTCAAGAACAAGGAACGGCCGGAAGGTGAGAAAACGTCAACACGCCCGCCGCGCCTGCTCAATACCTGCCACGCTTTTCGCAGCGATGGTCCGAAGGTAAAGGAATTCTGGCCCGACCATTACGACGGGTCTGCCGACGCGTAGCGGCGGCGCTCGCGCAGCCGACGCCCGTGCGCCTTATCCGACGGCGCGTGTCGCCGGGATAAAAGGTGCGCGATAGGGTTCGGGTCGTTCGATCATCGTCGGCGAGTTTGCCGGCGCCGAAACACTCTCTCGGGCGCGGATTTCCGCAAAGTAACTGGCGATGAAAACACGGATTGCTGCCGTGCGCCCCAGTTCACCCGCGTTGGCATCAATGATGGTGCAGAGGCGATCTACGGTGAGCTGTTCGCGCGCCGCGATATCAGGCAAGGCTTCCCAGAACTGAGGCTCCAACCGCACGCTGGTGCGCAACGAGCCCACTGTGATGTTGCGATTTACAAGCATTTTGCCTGCCCTTTCGACCCTCAATGAAGTCAGCAAATGACGACTGAGAGCAAGGTAGAACGCGCGCGGGCTGTTTGCAAAACATATATAAGATTCGTATCATTTGGTTTCGTTCCGGGCTTCTTCAGGAGTTGAAGCACGCACGGAAAGCGCATGGAGACCGCCCTCAAATTCCGCGGCAAGCAGGGCATAAACCGACCTCTGACGGGACACGCGCGATTGCCCTGCAAAATCAGGGCTCACAACCACAACATCGAAATGTGTTTCTCCCTCGGGCCGGGCGCCGGCGTGTCCGGCATGAATGTGCGAGTCGTCCTGCACCTCGATTCGCCGGACATCGAGCCCGGCCTCTAGGGCTGCCTGGATACGTTCTGCGCGATTCATCAAATTCTCCAACCATTGGTGTCCCCAACCTATTTGCGGACCCGTTATTGCCTCCGACCGGTGCACCAGACATATTCCGCACATGGCGAAACGGCGCAAATCCATCGATCTGGACGACCTGCTCACCGAGAACGGTGACAGCGGGCCGGACCTGCGCGTATGTGCGCAGGAAGACTGCGACCTCCCGGGTGATTTCCGGGCACCAAAGTCACGCGACAATGTGCGCGAATATATCTGGTTCTGCCTGGAACATGTGCGCTCATATAACAGCTCATGGAATTACTATGCCGGGATGTCGGAGGACGAGATCGCACTCGACCGTCACGGCACCACTTTCTGGCATCGTCCAACCTGGCCCCTGAATGGTAAACGCCCCGGCGAAGGCATCCGGGATGATTTCGGTTTTTTTGAATCCGACGCAGATGCAACGGCGGGTGCGACGGCCGACGCACAAACCGCGGGTATGGGCTCCGAAACTATTGACGCCCTTGCTATAATGAAACTATCGCCACCGCTGACAGCAGACGCTATAAAACGGCGCTACAAGGAGCTGGTCAAACAGCACCATCCTGACGCGAATGGCGGCAACAAGCTGGCGGAAGAACGTCTCAAGGCGATCAACCAAGCCTACGCAACATTAATGCAATCGGTCGGCCCCTAAGGGAGCTGCGCCGCATGACGAAAATTTGACGAAAGTGGACCGGATTATGGAAGCGACTGAATCGATAACAAATGCGGATATGCCCGAAAATCCTGAGCCTGACATCAAGGTATCGGCCCGTCAGGTGTTCGGGATCGATTCAGATATGGAGGTACCGGCCTTCTCCGAGCATACCGTTCATGTGCCCGCACTCGACGAGAGCTACCAGTTCGACCATGACACAACGCTCGCGATCCTGGCCGGTTTTGCCCACAACCGCAGGGTTATGATCCAGGGCTATCACGGCACAGGCAAGTCGACCCATATCGAACAGGTCGCCGCGCGCCTCAACTGGCCGACCGTTCGCGTCAACCTCGACAGCCACATCAGCCGTATCGATTTGATCGGCAAAGACGCCATTGTCCTGCGCGACGGTGTGCAGGTCACGGAATTCCGCGAAGGCATCCTGCCCTGGACCCTGCAACATCCCTGCGCCCTCGTCTTCGACGAGTATGACGCGGGCCGGCCAGATGTCATGTTCGTGATTCAGCGCGTGCTGGAGGCCGACAGCAAGCTGACCCTTCTCGACCAGAACAAGGTCCTCCGCCCCCATCCGAGCTTCCGGCTCTTCTCAACGGCAAATACCGTTGGGCTGGGTGACACGACGGGCCTGTACCACGGCACACAGCAGATCAACCAGGCGCAGATGGATCGTTGGAACATCGTCACGACGCTGAACTATCTGCCCCATGAGCAGGAAGTCGACATCGTGGCCGCGAAATGCGCCGCCTATGACAACAAGGAAGGCCGCGAGAAGCTCTCCGCCATGGTCGCGACCGCCGACCTGACACGCTCAGGCTTCGTCGCCGGCGACATCTCGACCGTCATGTCGCCACGTACTGTTATCACCTGGGCTGACAATGCAGAGATCTTCGGTTCGATCCCGCTCGGCTTCCGGGTCACCTTCCTGAACAAGTGTGACGAGGTCGAGCGTTCGACGGTGGCCGAATATTACCAGCGCTGCTTCGGGACGGAACTCGAAGACGGCGTGATTGCGCCGGCCCCGACCCAGTAAATCGCCGATGGCGGGATCAAACAGAGGCGGGAATGACGGGCCGGTCGAAGAATTTCGACGCGTCACGGCCGCGGCCATGCGCGCCATGGCCCGTGAACCGGAACTAACGGTTTCGTTTACCCCTGACCCGCCAGGAATCAGCGGCGAAGAAGCGCGCCTGCCCCTGCCAAACCGTGACCTGCCGGCCGAGGATGTCAGTGTCGTTCGCGGTGAGGCCGACTCGCTGGCGCTCAATCTGCGCCATCACAATGCCGAATTGCACCAGTCCAGGGTTCCCACCGCCCCCGCCGCGCGTGCTCTTTATGACGCAGTCGAACAGGCCCGGGTCGAGGCAATCGGCGCCAACCGCATGGCCGGGGTCGCCGACAATCTGAGTGCGGCGCTGGAGATGCGATGCCGCGACAAGGGTTTCGCGCGCGTCACCCAGCGTGACCAGGCACCCGTATCCGAGGCCGTTGCCCTGTTGGCGCGCGAAGCGCTGACCGGCGCTTCGCCGCCTCCCTCCGCACGTCAAATGGTCGACGTCTGGCGGCCGTTCGTTGAATCCAAGATCGGCAGCGCCCTTTCGGAACTCAGCAACAGCCTGGACGACCAAATCGCCTTCCAGGATGTCATCCGGCAAATGATCACAGATCTCGGACTTGCCGACGAGGAGATGGCTGCCGATTCCGAGTCCGAAGACAGCACGGGCGAGGATCAGGACGATGCCGACGGCGAAAGCACCGGTGAAGGCGAGAGCGACGGCGAAGCACACGCCATGGACGGCGAAGGCGAGGATGAAGAGGCCGGCGCCGAAAGCGAAGAGATGGACATGCCGTTTGAGGATGGCGACGGTGACATGGAGCAGGGAGCCGGCGACGAAGACCCCGATGCCCCGGGCCAGCCCTGGCGTCCGCCCGAATACGGTCATAACCAGGGCGAACAATTCGTCTATAGCGCCTTCACGACGGAATTTGACGAGATCGTCGAGGCCCCCGGCCTCTGTGACCCCGACGAGCTCTCGCGCCTGCGCCAACAGCTCGATCAACAGCTCGGCCATCTGCAAAGCGTCATTTCGAAACTCGCAAACCGGCTGCAGCGCCGCCTGATGGCGAAACAGACCCGCAATTGGGAATTCGACCTCGAGGAAGGCATGCTCGATACCGCGCGCCTGACCCGCGTGGTGACGAGCCCTGCCCATCCCCTATCGTTCAAGATGGAAGAAGACACGAATTTCCGCGACACGGTCGTGACCCTGCTGATCGACAATTCGGGTTCCATGCGCGGGCGGCCGATCTCTGTCGCCGCGATGAGCGCCGATATTCTCGCGCGCACGCTGGAACGCTGCGGCGTGAAGGTCGAGATTCTCGGCTTCACGACCCGGGCCTGGAAAGGCGGTCAGGCGCGCGAAAAATGGCTCGGCGCCGGCAAGCCCGCCAATCCGGGCCGCCTGAACGACCTGCGCCACATCATCTACAAATCCGCCGACGCCCCGTGGCGCCGCGCACGCAAGAATCTCGGCCTGATGCTGCGCGAGGGATTGCTCAAGGAAAACATCGACGGCGAGGCGCTGCTGTGGGCGCATAACCGTTTGCTCGGCCGCTCGGAACAGCGCCGGATCCTGATGATCATCTCCGATGGTGCGCCCGTAGATGATTCCACGCTGTCGGTGAATGCCGGCAACTATCTGGAGCGCCACCTGCGACAGATCATCGAATGGATCGAGACCTATTCGCCCGTCGAATTGCTGGCCATTGGCATCGGCCATGATGTGACCCGCTACTATCGCCGGGCGGTGACGATCGTCGACGCAGAGCAACTCGGCGGTACGGTCATGGATCAACTAGCCGAACTTTTCGACGAGGAAGACGGGTCGGCCCGCAAGCCTCGTGGCGGTTCGCGTCGCGTCGCCTGACGCACAGCCGGCTAACGCGCCATTTCGGCCATATTTGTGCCGCGGAATACGGCTATAAACGTCACATGATCCGGCTTCTCTCGAGTTTGCTGCTTACCTGCGCTTTCGCCGAACCAACCGCGCTGGCGGACACGACACCCATTCCGTTACTAGAGGGGTTGAGCGGACAAGACCGCATCGGCCGCCTGATCTGGCGCGGCGGGATCTAAATGAACTTCGACGATCCGCGCTTCGGCGGCATCTCGGCCATGGAAATCGATTCCGGCGGACGCACCATCACGTTGCTCACCGATCGCGGTCACCGGCTATTGCACTATCCGGCCTCCTTCGCACCGCTTCGCGCCGCCCCTCGCCTCCTGCTGACACCGACCGGGTTGAAGCGCGCGCGCTCGAACCGAGGCATCGAGGCCGCGACCGAGACCGCCGACAAGAAGATCCTGCTAATCGCCGAAGACCTCGCCACGAGCCGTGCGTTCACCTTCGCCTAGCTCGGTAATGGCGCCGACTGGACGCCCATGGCCTACACCCTGTTTCCACCCTACAAACCAACCGGTGCAGCACTGCTGCCGAACGGGGACATCGTGGTGGTCGAGCGACGGTTCACCCCGCCCAGCGATGCAGATTCACGGATCACAAAAATCGCGCGCCGAAGCTTGCGCCCGGGCGCACCCATCCAGACGACTGAAATCGCCCGGATTGAGAAACCCTTTGTTACCGAAAATTTCGAGGCGATCGCGGCACGTACTGCCGGGCGCGGACAGACCCTGATCTATCTCGCGAGCGACAATAATTTCTCGGACAGGCAGCGAAACCTGCTGCTGATGTTCGAACTGCTGCCCTAGACAAACCCCGGGTCCGGATGCGGGCTCACCCGTCGATCCACCAGGCACGCCGCACGGCGTAGTCATCGTTATCGATCGCGGCCCGCACGTCCTCGAGCAGACGGTTCATGAAGCGCACATTGTGGACCGCCAGCAGGGATACCGCGTTCAACTCACCCGCCTTCACAAGATGATACAGATAGGCGCGCGACACGCTAGTGCAGGTTGCGCAATCGCATTCCGGATCCAGCGGCGTATTGTCTTCGCGGAACCGTGCATTCTTGATGTTGATGAACTCGCGGCCATTCTTGGTCTCACCCAGGCCCGGCCGGATATAGGCGCTGCCATGGCGCGCTAGGCGGGTCGGGTTCACACAATCGAAGGTGTCGATGCCCTTGGCCACGCCGTTCCAGATGTCACGCACGCTGCCCACGCCCAGCAGATGGATCGGGCACGGAGCCGAGGCCGCAGCGTTGAGAGGCGCCATGGCAAGTGCCACCACGTCGTCCATCTCCTCCGGCGTACCGCCAAGGCAGCCGCCGACCGCATAGCCGAAATAGGGCTGGGCCGCCGTAAACTCCGCACTTTCCTTGCGGAGGTCCTCGTAGACACCGCCCTGGATGATCCCATACAGGCCCTGAGGCCCGGCAGAGCCTTCTTCGCTCTCCCCGAAGGCCGCGATTGAGCGCAGCGCCCAACGATGGGTGAGCCCCATCGACTGGGCGGTATAATCACGGTCAACGTGATAGGGCGTGCATTCGTCGAGAACGAGAATGATATCGGCGCCGATCTGGCGCTGGATGCGGATCGAATCTTCGGGCGTCAGGGACACCTTGGAGCCATCGACATAGGACCGGAAGGACGCGCCGACTTCATCGATGGCCAGCAGCGAGGGATCGCGCACATCGGTCCGGCTGCCCTTGATTTCCTTCTCATCCCCGCCCCGGCCCAGCGAGAAAATCTGGAAACCGCCGGAATCCGTCAGCATCGGGCCGTCCCAGCCCATCATCTTGTGCAAGCCGCCAAGAGCTGCCACACGCTCCGCACCCGGCTGGAGCATCAAATGATAGGTGTTGCCGAGGATGATCTGGGTCGTCTCGGCACGCGCCTGGCTGGGCAGCACACCGCGCAATGCGCCGCGGGTTGCACAGAACACAAAGGCAGGGGTCTCGATCTCGCCGTGAGGGGTCGTGATGCGGCCCCGCCGCGCCGCACCGGGCCAACCGGCCTCGCCCGTCACATTGTGGGTCACTTCGAAATCGAAACCGGGATAGTCAGTCATAGTCGGCTCAAAGCGGGTTGTCGCAACGGCGATCGGATCGGGGCGTGATCATATACGTTGCGAGCGCAAAAAAGCCCGCGAAACGCGGGCCTTTATCGTGGTCTGACTGCGGTGCGCTTAAGCGGCCGCAGCGACCTTCTCGAGATCACGCTTCATACGGCGCAATTCACGCGGCAATTTCGAAGCGGCCGTGCCACGTAGATACGCATCGACACCGCCCTTATGCTCGATCGTGCGGATGGCACGCGCGGTCAAATTCAAGCGCACGCCGCGCCCGAGAGACTCGCTGTACAGCATCGTGGATTGCAGGTTCGGCAGGAACCGGCGACGGGTCTTGTTATGGGCATGACTGACGTTGTTTCCGGTCAGCACACCTTTGCCTGTAATGGCGCAGCGGCGCGACATTGTACTCGCTCCATGAACAGCTAACGCGCCGAGATCGGCGCGAACGGCGGTGTTTTTAGGCGATGGCGGGGACCCGGTCAAGCCCGTCCGCCGGGAATTAGGCGCTGCGAAATGCCTCAAGCAATGCCTGGGCCGCGGCAGACGGCGTGATCTCCGCATCAGAGACCTGCCGTTCGAGGGATTCAAGCTTTGCCCGGACAGCGGGATGGCGCTGAAACCCGGCCAATAAGTGCTCATCGACCTCGCCCCACATCCACCGGCGGGCTTGGGCGGCCCGCCTTGTTTCCAAGCCGCCGCCGGCCTGCGCCTGCGCGCGATAGGCCTCCGTGGTCTCACGGACCTCGTCTATGCCGGTATTATCCAGCGACGAACATGTCAGCACCGGCGGAATCCAGTCGGACGCCGCGGGATGCAGCAGGCGAATCGCGTTGGCATATTCCGCGGCGGATCGTTCGGCTGCGGCCGCCAGATCGCCGTCCGCCTTGTTCACCACCACGAGGTCGGCCAACTCCATGATGCCGCGTTTGACACCCTGAAGCTCATCGCCGCCACCCGGCAGGAGCAACAGCAAAAACATGTCGACCAAGTCCGCGACCGCCGTCTCGGACTGACCCACACCGACCGTTTCGATTAACACCACGTCGAACCCGGCGGCTTCACATGCGAGCGACACCTCGCGGGTCCGCCGTGCGACCCCGCCCAGGGTCCCAGCCGTGGGGGATGGGCGGATGAACGCTTCCGGCGCACGCGAAAGCTGCTCCATGCGTGTCTTGTCGCCCAGGATCGAACCACCGCTGCGCTGGGAAGACGGGTCTACCGCAAGGACGGCGACCTTATGGCCGCGCGCGATCCAGTTCTGGCCGAAGACTTCTATGAAGGTTGATTTGCCGACACCCGGCACCCCGGATATGCCAATGCGCGTGGCACCCCCTGTGTGTGGCAACAGATGCTCCAGCAATCGTTCCGCCTGATCGCGATGGTCGTCTCGGGTCGATTCGATCAGCGTGATCGCGCGGGCCAGTGCCCGACGATCACCCGCGCAGACCGCCGCCGCCAAGCTGGTCGGATCGTCCGACGATGGGGTTTTGTCGTTGTCCGCCATGACCGTAATCTAGCGCGCCGCCACAGGGGCCAACAATGCGCCGTCTGTACGCGCGGGCTTGCCATCGACCGGAGATGAGAGAATAACAGAGCTCTGTGCAGGCCCGATTTTGCGAAATCTGGAAATAACATCCTCGAGCTCGGCAATCGACGCCACCGCCACGCGAATAATAAAACTGTCCTCGCCCGTGATGTGATGGCACTCCACCACCGTATCCAGCGTGCTGCACAATCCGGCAACGCGATTGAAGTCCTTGTCTGATACGGTAAGACGGATGAACGCACCGATCTCTTGGCCGAGCGCGGCGCGATCCAAGCGCGCGGCGTATCCAAGGATGACACCCGAAGCCTCGAGCCTGCGAATGCGCTCGGCCACCGCCGGCGTCGACATGCCGATCCGCCGGCCAATCTCACGAAACGACAATCGCGCGTTCGATTGGACGACACCCAGCAAAGACCGATCGATATTGTCCAGGTTATCTTTCATTTATTAGGTCTATTTTCTTTTTGCTTTCCATACGTCTTCCTATTCCGTTTTTAATATACCATATGGCACTTTTTTTATACAAATATAGTCTTTACGTATGGATACAGCACGATCGGCCTGACAACAGCACGATCGGCCTGACAAATGTCAGACCTACCGTCAGGAGATCACTCAATAGGGGTTATTTGTGCCGATCGACGGCGCGCGAAAGCAGAAGGTAGGCCTTGCCGACATCTACCATCAGCAGGCTAGCGCTGAGCAACTCGTCTGAGTCGGCTTCGCCGGCCTGGGTCAATAGGCGCTCGAACTCGCAGAGATACCGGCCCGTCAACGTCAGGGATACATCATCATCTTCGTACAGTTCGCGCACGCGGTTGAGGGCAATGGGGTCTTTTACACGGGCCGAAATCCGACGCAAGGCCACCCCGCGATCACCCCTCGCAAACCGGCGCATCATGTCGGGAGCGGCATCACCTTCCGGCAACTCATCCAGTTCGATGCCGAAGGAACCCAACGTATCAAGCACCCTGTCGACCATGTTCAGCAACACGCCGCGGTTCGAATCGATATATTCCACACGCACTTCGTCGGCGTTCCGGCCTGCCTCTTCGGCCGCCTCGCGCCTGAACCCACCACGTAATTCCTGCAGATGCGCACGGGCAGAGCCGCGTCCGACCCTTCATCGGTCCGGTACACGTCCTCGTCGTACTGCCAATCGTCCTAGGTATCTGACATCAGGCGGCTTCGTGCCGGCGCGCCCGGACCATCTCAAGAACCTCGCGCGCGGCAGCTGGAATGTTAGTGCCCGGCCCGTAGATCGCCGAGACACCATTCGCGTTCAGGAATTCATAATCCTTCGCCGGAATGACGCCACCGCAAATCACAACAACGTCTTCCGCATGTGCCGCCTTTAACGCGGCGACCAGCTGCGGCACCAGGGTCTTGTGTCCCGCCGCCTGTGTCGAAACACCGACGATATGAACATCGTTCTCGACGGCTTGCTGCGCGGCTTCTTCCGGGGTTGCGAACAGCGGCCCGACATCCACATCGAAACCCAGATCCGCGAACGCCGTCGCAATCACCTTGGCGCCACGGTCATGCCCATCCTGCCCGAGTTTAACGACCAGCATGCGCGGCCGTCGGCCTTCTTCCTCGGCAAACGTCGCGACATCGGCAAGCACCTCGCCAAAGCCTTCGTCCCCCTCATACGCTGCGGCATAGACGCCCGAGATCGATTTCACGGTCGCACTGTGTCGGCCAAAGGCCGTTTCCATTGCATCGGAAATCTCTCCCACGGTGGCGCGCGCCCGCGCGGCATAGACACAGGCCGCGAGCAGGTTGCCGTCGCCAGATTGCGCGATTCGCGTGATCGCATCGAGTGCCGCCTTGCAACCGGCGGCATCCCGGCCTTCACGCACGGTCTTGAGGCGGGCGATTTGCGTTTCCCGGACCCGGCTGTTGTCTATGTCGAGGACGTCGATCTCCTCGGCCGTGTCCGGCTGATAACGATTGACCCCGACGATGACGTCCTCGCCTCGGTCGATCCGTGCCTGACGGCGCGCGGCCGCTTCTTCGATGCGCAGCTTTGGCATGCCGGACTCGACGGCCTTTGTCATCCCGCCAAGCTCATCGACTTCATCGATCAGCTTGCGAGCCTCGACAACGAGCGCGTGGGTCAGGCTCTCGACATAGTAGGAGCCGGCCATCGGATCGACGACCTGGGTGATGCCGGCCTCGTGCTGCAAGATCAGCTGGGTGTTGCGGGCGACCCGCGAAGAGGCCGGCGTGGGCAGTGCAACCGCCTCGTCGAAGGAGTTGGTGTGCAGCGACTGGGTGCCACCTAGGGTCGCGGCCAGCGCCTCGATCGTGGTGCGCACGACATTGTTGTAGGGATCCTGCTCCGTCAGGGACACGCCAGAGGTCTGGCAGTGGGTGCGCAGCATCAGCGAGCGTTCGTCCCGGGCATCAAAAAGATCGCGCATGGCGTGGGACCACAGATAGCGGGCCGCGCGCAGCTTGGCGATCTCCATGAAGAAGTTCATGCCGATGCCGAAGAAGAAGGACAGGCGGGGCGCAAACCGGTCCACATCAAGTCCGGTCGCACGCGCGACCCGCACATACTCGATCCCGTCGGCGAGCGTAAATGCCAACTCCTGGACCGCCGTCGCACCCGCTTCCTGCATGTGATAGCCGGAGATCGAGATCGAGTTATACCGCGGCATATGCTCGGCGGTGTAGGCGATGATGTCGGCGACGATCCGCATCGACGGGGTCGGCGGGTAGATATATGTGTTGCGGACCATGAACTCCTTGAGGATGTCGTTCTGGATGGTCCCCGACAGTTTCTCGGTCCCCACACCCTGTTCTTCGGCGGCCACGATATAGCTGGCCAGCACCGGCAACACGGCCCCGTTCATAGTCATCGACACGCTCATCTCGTCGAGCGGAATGCCGTCGAACAGGATTTTCATGTCCTCGACGCTGTCGATCGCGACCCCAGCCTTGCCGACATCGCCCACGACGCGCGGGTGGTCACTGTCATAGCCGCGATGGGTCGCCAAATCGAAGGCTACCGAAAGGCCGCGCTGCCCGCCCTCCAGTGCTTTGCGATAGAAGGCGTTCGATTCTTCGGCCGTCGAGAAGCCGGCATACTGGCGCACGGTCCACGGACGCCCGGCATACATCGTCGCCTTATAGCCCCCGACGAAAGGCGCGAAACCGGGCATGCTGTCCAGCCACGCTATTTCCTCGAGGTCGGCCGACGAATATACTGGCTTGATCGCGATGCCCTCAGGGGTCTCGCCGATCAGATCGTCCGGGTCACGGCCGCGCAGTTCCTCGGCGGCACGCGCCGTCCAGTCACCAAGCGTATGTTTCGGGAATTCGGCCATTTTTCGGCTCTTTGTGCTGATCCACAATGGCCTGAAAGTATAGTGCGACGCCGAAGGCTGGTCTATTGATCGGCGGGTGCCACCTTGTGCATAGCTTCGTCGATGCGCAGAAACACGACAGGGTCGTCGAAACCCCGTAATTCCGCTGATTCCTCGCTACCTTTTCGCGGTGCCAACAATGCGGCAACGGCCGGGTCTTCGGCCATGCTCGTCGACACTACGATATCGCCGCCCAGGCTTTGACCCTCCAGCCGCGCGGTCATGTTCACCGCGTTCCCGAAATAGTCGAGTCTATCGTTCTCCGTAACAGCGATACAGGGCCCCTCATGGATCCCGACCATGTATTCGCCGCCGGCGGTCGATGCGTGGTCGCGGTTGAACGCCGAGACGGCCTGCTGGATTTCCAGAGCTGCCGCATCAAAGGGCGTATCTCGCTCACCCCGGACAAACTCGGCGGTGGATCCAACAAGCGCCGCGAAGGCCTTGTCGACCGATTTGAAGAACACCGTGCGCAACGCCAGTTCGCCGAGCAGGTTCACAGCTTCAGCCTCAAGCACGCACAAAACCCGGCTTTGCGAGCCGTCCGGACCGGTCGGCTCGATTTCGAGGGTCACGAACAGCGTCTTCAGAGGTCCCTTGGTGAAATACCGGCGATGCTCAAACCATTTGTTGGCAACCAAGTTCACCGGTTCCTCGCGCAGGCAAGTGTCAACGGGCCCTGCTTTGCCTCGGCATTAAAAATCTCGGACCCGTCTTCCTAGGGGTTTCGGTGATGTCGTGTTTCGGAAGGCCCGTCAACGAATACGCAGGACTAACGCTCTCTGTCATTTCTTAGGTTCGCGGGTCGTTACCAGATCAGACCTGGCATCGCGTATCGTGGCGCCTGTCCGACCTCTTCAAGCAAGGACACAAGCTTTGCGGGCGCCGGTAAAGCCCCGGGTTGCGCGCCCAACCGTTCCGCGGCGATCCCGCCGACCATGAAGGCGGCATCGATGCCCGCTTTGGCTGCGCCGGCTATATCAGTCAGGAGACCGTCACCGATCATCAGGACGCGCTGACGGTCCGGATCACCGAGATGGCGAAGTACCGCGTCGAATACCGGCCGGTAGGGTTTGCCATGCCAGGCCACATCACCGCCGTATCGGATCTCATAGGCTTCCGCCATCGCCCCGGCGCAGATTTCACGCACGGACCCGCGCAACACCTCGCGATCCGGGTTGGTGCAGATCATCGGTAGCCCGGCCGCCGCCGCGCGTTCCAACTCGGGAATATAGTCATCCAGCACATGGCCGGGCTCTCGCGGGCCGGTGCAGATCACGAAATCCGCGTCTTCGAGTTCGGCCGCGGCATCAATGCCCGGATTTTCGAGCATGGGCCGATGCCGGTCGGGCCCGATGAAGGCGGCACGACGACCGAGTTTAGCATGCCAGGGATCTTTCCGGTCGCGGAGTGCTTGCCATGCGATTTCACCGGAACAGAAGATGTTTTCATAGATCGTATCGGGGATTCCGATTTGGCCGAGGACGTCATGCACGGCCGACACACGAAACGGCGCGTTGGAAAGCAGGACAATCTTAGCACCCGCGTCGCCAAGCTTTTTTAGGCACGCGACCGCACCTGGCAGCGGCTCGATGCCGTTATGCAGGGTCCCCCACAGATCGACGATCAGGTGATCATAGTGGCCCGCAAGGCTTTCAAAGCCTGGAAGCAGTTCGGTTTTCATTTAAACAACCAGATTATAACAACGCGACGAGAGAGGCGTATGCCACGCCCTGCTGCCCGAAGGAAGGGGGAAACCGGCAGTTGGAATGAACGCTGTTTGGGCGGTGTTCGGCGGGACCGCAGGGCAGCTTCAATCTGTTCGGCTCAACCGAGGTTCGCCGAAGAGGTATCCCTGAACGTAGAGGATACAAACTTTTTTTTCACACAAAAATGTGTTTTTTTTCAATACCCTGGTGTTATCAACACTGGGAAACTTGGCGTTAATTCAGGATTTTGTGTGACAAAATGTGTGACACTTTTGGACGCCCTTGCCCCCCCCTGAGCCTTCACTGCTAATTCTTAATATCCCATTGCCATGCCGGGGCAGGTTCAGGATTGCACCAAAGGGGTTGTGAGCCCTCTTACGCGCGTCTTTGATTTTTTTGAGTATTAGCCCGTCATACAGGGGCCTCTCTGTAGGAACGGATACTGCGCGAGCTTCAATACCCGGTTCCGTGATGAGCTCCTGAACGGAGAGACCTTCTCTACAGTCTCAATGAAGCTAGGATCGTTACTGAGCAATGGCGAGGGCTAATAGTTGTAGGCTCCCGGCGCGACAGTGGCATAGGTGTAAGGAGCCTGCACGTACTCGAAAACGCGCCTTCCGTAGGTCTTCATCGTCGATTCGCCCTCGGAATGGCGCCCGAAGAACAGTTCCTGTAGATTGATGCCGATACCGACATAGAGCTCGCGCTGCCGCGCTCTACCTTGTTTTTTCTCGTTGAGGGTAAATCCTCGGGCATAATAGCCGGCTTGCAATTCTAGGAAGCGCAACGAGGTATCGCTGATCGTCTCGAAGCCTGACAGTTTGAGGGCCAGTATGTATTTCTGGCCGGAATAGTCAGACCACGGTTCAAATGCGCCCCGGTTGCCGCTGGGAACATACTCCATGCGGTAGTCAAGTTTGTTGCGGACCCCGGGAACGGTATTGCGAATGTAGGAGAAGGCCGCGCCGGTCGCATTCGCCAAAATATCTTGCGGCGAAAAGGCATGCTGTTCGGCAATGCCGTCGAAGATCTCGATTCCGGTCATCACACCCATGGACAGAATGGATCCGGTGACGGCGGCCCCGCGACGATCGGCGCTGTTTCTGCGGATACGGTGGGTGAGGACGTCGGAAACCAGCGCCGCCGACCAGACATGCCCCAACTTGTCCATGCCGCCATTGGCGGTGTCTTTGCCGAAAAACCCTTCGGACTGCACACCAAAACTTGACGACCCCCAGTCCCATTCGAGCACACCAAGGGCACCGACCATGCCGACTAACGCTGTCAATTCCAGCGGTATCGACATCGAATGATCAGAAAACCGATTGAAATCATACATATAATCGCCGTTGTCGGTATCGGCGCCGGGATTGATCACCACGCTGGCATCGCGGTCAGACGACATGGCAAAGGTCGGCGCTAGATTCGTCGGCGGCATCCGTATTCTGGCGCGGAGCTTACCCGCAGAAACCGGCCGTGGATTATAGACCGTCGGAGCCGTGGAAGGAGACATCGCGAACGGATGTGGCTTGTTTAGAAGGAGATTTATATCGTATGTCTTCGGACCAGCGAGAGCGTTTGTGGTCTGCCCGATCATTATTCCCAATGGGATAAAACAGAGTAATTTAAAACTACGCGAAAACGTTTCGAGGTTCATGAAACGATATACCTGCTACCAAACTTCTGCAGATGGCACTGTATGATCCCAATGATCCATTCCAATTCTATATGTTGGGTCAGTGATACAGGCGTCAAATGAATTTTCGGTTAAAGGAAATGAAGCCTCTTCATACGATCCGGTCATAATAAGAATTATATTTTAGTCGAAAATTGATTTTCTGCCGCACCAAATTCGGGAAAAAGAAATCGGGTCACGCAGCAGTGGCGGAATTGGTAGACGCGCTAGCTCCAGGTGCTATTTCTAGCAAGGTAGTGGAGGTTTAAGTCCTCTCTGCCGCGCCACCCAAAGGTCTCACCGACAGGCCGCTTCCGCAAGGAAGCGCCCTTTCTGTTTGCGTTGCGGGCGCGTGGACGGCATAGCATTCGCACAGGAATGCGTCGCGCCGACAGTCGGACGCGTTCAACAATCTAAACGATATTTAGGAACCTTGTGTGAGAATTCCCATCCATCGCGAAGGGTGGCCCGCGATTGGCATATTCGCCGGCCTGAATGCCCTCCTGTTCTTGTTCGTCGGTCCCTTCGGATTGATTGGCCTACCGTTGACGGTATGGTGCATTTGGTTTTTCCGCGATCCCGAGCGGGTCACGCCTAATGGCGGTTGGTACGTCACCAGCCCGGCAGACGGCAGGGTTCTTCCATTCACCGTCACACCGCCGCCGCCGGAACTCGGCATGGGCAACGCGCCACTCACGCGCATCAGCATTTTCATGAATGTCTTCAACGTGCATGTGAACCGGGTGCCCTGTGACGGCACGGTCATCGCTCATGCGTATCGGCCGGGGAAGTTTTTCAACGCCTCGTTCGACAAGGCCAGTGAGCATAACGAGCGCATGGCCGCCCACATTCGCTCCACCGGGCCGGATGGCAGCGTGATCGATCTTGCCGTTGTGCAAATCGCCGGTCTGGTCGCGCGGCGCATCAAGTCCGATCTCGTCGATGGTCAGCAGGTGAACAGGGGAGAACGCTACGGCATCATCCGATTCGGCAGCCGTCTCGATGTTTATCTGCCGCAAGGGATCACACCGATGGTGGCCGTGGGGCAACATGCAAAAGGCGGCGAAACGCAGCTGGCCGATCTCGCCGACGCAGCCGCCAAAGCCGAGGATCGAACAACGTGAAACATAGAATTTTGCAGGTCCGCCGGCCAAAGTATCAGCCTTTTACTAAGCTGATCCCAAACCTCCTTACATTGCTGAACCTCTGCGCCGGGGTGACGGCAATCCGCTTTGCACTGAACAATCAGTTCGAAGATGCGGTTGCCGCAATATTGCTCGCCGGTATTCTCGATCTGCTCGATGGCGGCATGGCGCGATTGCTCAACGCGGGCAGCAAACTCGGGGCCGAGCTGGATTCGCTCGCCGATCTGGTGAGCTTCGGTGTCGCTCCTGCGGTCATGGTCTATGCTTGGACGATGCATGCCGCAGGCGGCATCGGCTGGGTGCCTTCGCTGCTGTTCTGCGTATGCGCTGCGCTGCGGCTTGCGCGGTTCAACATCGCGCAGGACGAGGTGGCCCAGCCAACCGAAGCAGACTGTTATTTCATCGGCGTGCCGTCGCCAGGAGCGGCCGGGATCATGCTGGTGCCCATGCTGCTTGGATTCCAGTATCCCGGCGGGTCCTATGACGACGTTATTCTCAATGGTGCCTTCATCGTCGTCTCAGCGCTGTTGATGGTCAGCCGGATTCCGAACTTTTCGGTCAAGGGTCGACAGTTGCCACAAAGATATGTGGTGCCGGTTTTATTGTTCGTCTGCTTGGTGGTGGGCTTCGCGATTGAAGTGCTCTGGGCAACACTCACCGTGGTGATGTGCCTCTATATGGTCAGCATCCCGATCAGCGTGGTCACCTTCAGGCGTCTGCAACGCAACCTCCGCCGACAATGCCGGCGCGAAGTTCGGGGCGACTAGCGCCACCGCCGTTGCGGGCACAAAATAGGACGCGATGATTATGATATGCAGAATCAGCAACATAGCTTCGAGACGAAGATTGACGCCGAAGCCTTGCGATATGGTTAACGCGAATTAAGCCTGTTGGGTCCTATTCTTCCCGCTCAACCGGGAGGGTCTGCTCGACCAGTGTCGACCAATAGGTCACGCCGATCGGGATGATCTCGTCGTTGAAGTCGTAGCCCGGATTGTGAAGCATGCAACCACCGGCGCCGGCACCGTTCCCGACCCAAACATAGTTGCCCGGCTTCTCGCGCAGCATGTACGCGAAATCCTCCGACCCCATACTCGGCACCGGACTGCGCTCGATATTCTCATCCCCCACGATGGCGACCGCCGCAGCCTCGGCTTTCTCGGTTTCTTCCGCGCTGTTGACCGTGGCGGGATAGCGCCTTTCATAGTGCAGCTCCGCCGTCCCACCAAAAGCCGCGCAAACGCCGTCGGCGATCCGGCGCATCGCCGGCTCAACGCTGTCGCGAACAGCCTCGCTGAAGGACCGCACCGTGCCCCGCAGCACGACTTCATCGGGGATGACGTTGTAGGCATCGCCGCCGTGAATCTGGGTCACCGACACAACGAGTGAATCGATCGGGTCGATGTTCCGGCTTGTGATGCTCTGCAGCGCATCCACCACCTTGGAGGCCATGACGATGCTGTCGACCCCCTGATGGGGCATCGCGGCATGGCTGCCCTGCCCCTTGATGACCAGATCGAAAATATCGAAGGCGGCCATCATGGGCCCGGGCGCGACGGCAAATTCACCAACCGGCATGCCCGGCCAATTGTGCATCCCGTAAATCGATTCCACCGGATACTTCTCAAATAGGCCCTCATTAACCATCACCTCGGCGCCGCCCTCGGCCTCTTCGGCAGGCTGGAAGACGAAATAGACCGTGCCGTCGAATTGCTTTGTCTCGGCGAGATATTTGGCCGCCCCCAGCAGCATCGTCGTGTGTCCGTCATGACCGCAGCCGTGCATTTTTCCCGGCGTCTTGGAGGCGTGGGCGAAGTCATTGCCCTCTTCCATGGGCAGCGCGTCCATATCTGCGCGAAGCGCGATGGCCCGGTTGCCGGTGCCGACCTTCAGTTGACCGACCACGCCCGTCTTGGCCAGGCCGCGATGCACCTCGACGCCGAAGCTTTCGAGCCGCTCGGCCACGAGCGCCGACGTGCGCTCTTCCTCGAAGGCCAGCTCCGGATGAGCATGGAAATCACGGCGCCATTCGGTCAGCAGCGCGTGGTCACGCGCGATCTCTTCCTTGATGTTCATCTCTTCCTCTTATCCGTCCGATCTGGTGCAAGCTTCAAAGTACGCGGTGTTGGACGACGGGAATACGTTGTCTCACCTGATTGAGGTAATCCAGTTCTACCGTGGCCGTGGCGTGCCCGGTTCCCTCGCGTGCCTGGGCCAATAAATGACCCCAGGGATCGACGATCATCGAATGTCCCCAGCTCGCGCGTTCATCGTTGCCCTCGAAATAGGTACCGGTCTGCGCCGCAGCCACCACGAAGGTCTGGGTCTCGATAGCCCGGGCCCGCAACAAAACCTGCCAATGGTCCTTGCCGGTCTGCAGCGTAAAGGCCGCCGGCACCATGATGACATCGGCACCCGCGTCGGCCAGGGCACGGTAGAGTTCCGCAAAGCGCAGATCGTAACAAATGCTGCAACCGACCGTGATGGTGTCGGCCTTGTAGGTGACGATCTCACGCCCGGCGCCAAAGGTTGCCGATTCCCGATATTCCCGGCCGTCCGGCGTCAAGACGTCGAACAGATGTATCTTGCGGTAGCGCGCCAGTTCGTCGCCCGCACGGTCAAAAGCAACCGTCGTATTGAAGAAATCATCACCCGCGCGTTCCACAAAACTGCCGCCATGCACAAACACGCCATGCCCGCGCGCCATGTCACGCAAGGTCTCATAGGCCCCCCCGCCTGAGGTGCCGGGCGTCGGCAATTCCTCTGCCGCCGCGCGCTTGTCGGCGACCGAGCTTCCCATAAAAGCGAACACCTCGGGCAAGACCAGCATGTCCGGCACGTCTGTCTCTACCGCGTGCGTTGCCAGCGCGCGCGCCTGTTCCAGATTGGCCAGCTTGTCACTGCGGGTGTTCATTTGAAGTGTCGTGATCTTCATGCCCGCATGCTAGCGCAGCACAATATGCCTGTCTCGCGGTCCACAAATTAACGCATTGGGCACATACTGGCGTTGGCCTCGACCGAAAAGTCGGCTAGCTAGAGCACGCAACCCCAGTTGAGTTTGAGGGAGATACAGTTTGGCAACCGGCCGCATCACGCCCGTCATCCTGTCCGGAGGTTCCGGCACACGCCTGTGGCCGATGAGCCGCCGGGACTATCCCAAGCAGTTTCTGCCGCTGGCCGGCGACAACTCGATGCTTCAGGACACGGCGCTGCGCGTCTGCATGCCTCAGAACTTCGCGCCGGTCCTCGTGGTCTGCAACGCGGAACACCGGTTCATGGTCGCCGAACAGTTGCGCCGTCAGGAGCAGGAAGCGCAGGGCATCCTGCTGGAGACGGTCGGCCGCAATACGGCACCGGCGCTGACCGCCGCCGCCCTGTGGCTGCTCGACCGCGATCCCGACGCGATCATGCTGGTACTGCCTTCGGACCATGTTGTGCAGAACGTCCCCGCGTTTCGTGAGGCCGCCTACACCGCCGCCGAGGCCGCCGAGGCCGGCCGGCTGGTAACGTTCGGCATTACGCCGCGCGCGCCCGAAACGGGTTTCGGCTATATCGCTGCCGGCGGTCCGGTTGACAACATGGACGGAGTGCGCAACGTGGATGGCTTCGTCGAGAAGCCCGACCTCGCGACCGCGCAAGCTTTCGTTTCCGGGGGCAACCATTTCTGGAACAGCGGCATGTTCGTGTTCCGTGCGGACACCCTGGTCTCGGAGATCGACCGGCTGACCCCCGAGACGGGCGATGCCTGCCGGGCAGCGTTGGAGAAGGGCACCGAAGATCTCGATTTCTTCCGCATGAATGCCGACGCGTTCGGGTCGGCCCCCGCGACATCCATCGATTATGCGGTCATGGAAAAGACCGCGCGCGCGGCCGTCATTCCCGTCGACATCGGCTGGTCTGATGTCGGGTCCTGGCGCGCCCTTTGGGAAATCGGCGCCAAGGACAATGCCGGTAACGTGGTGGAAGGCGATGTGGTACAAGTCGGCTCGCGCGATTGCTACCTGCGCAGCGACGGCACGCTTGTCGCGGCCATCGGGCTGGAAGACTTCGTCGTCGTGGCCTCGACCGATGCGGTGCTGGTGGCACCCAAGGACGAGGTGCATGTCCGCGATATTGTCGAATCGCTCGGCAAGTCGGGACGCAAGGAAGCCGTTACCTTCCCCGAAGTCTACCGCCCATGGGGCTGGTACAAGACCCTCAATACCGGGCCCGGGTTTCACGTCAATAGCATCTCCCTGCATCCCGGCGGGCGCGTAAACCTGCGCCGCCACCGGCACGCCGCCCAGCATTGGATGATCGTCGACGGGACCGCCGACGTGACCCTAGAGGGCGAAACCCATCAGCGCGAACCTGGCGAATCAATCTCGATTCCCGCCGGTGCGGCCCACGCACTTGCCACCGCCGACAATCGTCCCCTGACCCTCATCGAGGTTCAGGCCGGCCCCAACGCCGGCAAGGACGAGTTTGAACGCCTGGAAAAAGCCTGAAAACTGGGCGAAATCCCCAAAAGCTTGCCGGGATCGCCCGGTGCGCCTAACGTTCGGGTAGAAACGCACGACAACCCGATAAGGTAAGCACCATGGCACCGTCCGACCGGACCCAATTTGCGCCCAATTCCGCAGCCGCACGCGACATCGCGTACTACCTGCATCCCTTCACCAATCCCAAGGTGCATGAGGAGAATGGCCCCTTCATCGTCAATGAGGGCAAGGGCATCTATGTCTATGACGACCAGGGCAAGGAATATATCGAGGGCATGGCGGGTCTCTGGTGCACCTCGCTGGGCTTCGGCGAAGAGCGCCTCGCCAAGGTCGCCTATGAGCAGATGCTGCAGCTGCCCTACATCCAGGGCTTCACCCATCGCTCCAACGAGGTAGCCATCGATCTTGCCGAGAAGCTGATCTCCATGGCGCCCAACAATATGGGCAAAGTGTTCTTTACCAACTCCGGCTCCGAGGCGAACGACACCCAGGTGAAGATCGTCTGGTACTACAACAATGCCCGCGGCAAACCCGACAAGAAGAAGATTATCGGCCGACACAAGGCCTATCACGGCATCACGCTGGCCGCCGCCAGCCTGACCGGGGTCGAGTATGCCCAGAAGGGTTTCGACGTTCCGCTCGACCGGTTTCTCCATGTCACCACCCCGCATTACTGGCGCGAGGGACAGGACGGCGAGAGCGAGGAAGATTTCGCCGGCCGCCTGGCACAGGAGATCGACGACCTGATCGTCAGCGAGGGCCCCGATACGGTCGCCGCCTTCATCGCCGAACCGGTGATGGGTGCGGGCGGATTGATCCCGCCGCCGGCAACCTATTTCGAGAAAGTCCAGGCGGTCTTGAAGAAACATGACGTGCTGATGATCGCCGACGAGGTCATCACCGGCTTCATGCGCACGGGCAACATGTTTGCTTGCGAGACCTACAACATCAAACCGGACCTGGTGTCGATCGCCAAGGCACTGTCCTCGGCCTATCTGCCCATCGGGGCGGTGATGATGACCGACGAGGTCTACCAGGTGCTGCGCGACGGCAGCGACAAGTTCGGCATGTGGAACACCGGCTACACTTACTCAGGACACCCGGTGGCCGCTGCGGTCGCACTAGAAACACTCCGCATCTATGAGGAGCGCGACCTGCTGGGCCATGTGCGCGGGGTCATGGGTACCTTCCAGGAGCAGATGCAGCAATTCGCGGACCATCCGCTCGTCGGCGAGGTGCGCGGTGTCGGCCTGTTCGCCGCGCTCGAACTGTCGCCCGACCCGGCCAACAAGGGCCTGTTCGACCCGGCCGCTAAGGTCGCGCCGGGCATGATGGCACGCACCCAGGCCCATGGCCTGATTTCACGTGCCCTGCCGTCGGACGGCATCGCGCTCTGCCCGCCGCTGATCATCACCGAAGACGAAATCGGCGTGTGCATGGAACGTTTTTCGACGGCACTCGATGAAACCTGGGCGCATGTCCAGGCCGAAGGGCTCGTCTAACGAGACCAACTCGAAACAAAGGGAGCAGGAACAATGAGTGAAGCAGTCGTAATGGATGACGGCGCCGAGACGCCGGGTTACGAGGTTCGTCGTAAGGACGACCCGCAGTTCGTCGAGGGTCGCCGTAATTTCTTCGAATACATCGATCTGGGCACACAGGAAGCGAGCGACGGCAAGATGCGGGTGCAGATCACCCGCGCCAAGCAGGGCCTGGTGGAACCGACCGGATGGCATACGCATATCTGCGAGGGTCAATTCGTTTATATGCTGGATGGCTTTCTCGACCTGGCATTTGCCGACGGCACAGTCCATCTCGAGGCCGGCGATTCCATCTACATTCCAGGCGGCGTGCCCCACAACGAGACGGCCACCTCGGACATGTTCGATCTGATCGAGATTTCGATCCCGGCGAAGATGCACACCGAACCCTGCGACCCGCCGCCGGGCATGCCCACCTAGTCAAGATTTTTCGCCTGTAATCTATCGCGTGCGGCTGCCGTACATTTGGCTGCGGCGAGCCGCCGCGATGGAAAATTTCGGCCTGAATGCTATATTTGGCGTGTTATTCGAACGTCGGCGGCTTTCCCCACCGTCGAGACCGGCTGATGGACCCCGGCTGATGGACTACGAGAAGCATTTTTCAAATAATCTGAATGGCCTGCGGGCCGAAGGCCGCTATCGCGAATTCGCGGAGCTGGAACGCACCTCGGGTGATTTCCCGCGCGCCGTTCGCTATGTCGATGGCGGCACCCAGGACATCACCGTTTGGTGTGCAAACGACTATCTCGGTATGGGTCAGCACCCGGACGTTCTGGCGGCGATGCATGAAGCGCTGGAGAAATGCGGCGCGGGCGCCGGTGGCACGCGCAACATATCGGGCACCAACCATTATCACGTGCTGCTCGAGGAAGAGCTGGCCAACCTCCATGGCAAGGAAGCCGCCCTCCTGTTCACCTCGGGTTACGTGGCCAACTGGACCGCGCTATCGACTTTGGCCTCAATGCTGCCGGAATGTCTCGTCGTATCCGACGCGCTGAACCATAATTCGATGATCGAGGGCATCCGCCACGGACGCTCCGAGAAGGCTATCTTCCGGCACAATGACGCCGCGCATCTGGAGGAAATCCTGTCGGGCGTCGACCCGGACCGCGCCAAGCTTGTGGCGTTTGAATCCGTCTATTCCATGGATGGCGATATCGCGCCGATCGCGGACATCGTCGCGGTGGCCGAGAAACATAACGCGCTGACCTATCTCGATGAGGTCCACGCCGTGGGCATGTATGGGGAGCACGGCGCAGGGGTGGCCGAACGCGACGGTCTGATGGACCGGATCGACATCGTGCAGGGAACCCTCGGCAAAGCCTTCGGCAATGTCGGCGGCTATATCGCGGCGTCGGCGAACCTCATTGACTTCGTGCGCTCCAACGGCGCCGGCTTTATTTTTTCGACTTCACTACCCCCCCATGTGGCGGCAGGCGCGCGTGCGGCAATCCAGATTCTCAAGGCCGACAATTCAATCCGCGAACGCCACCAGGAGCGGGCCGCAACCCTCAAGCGCCGCCTGAGTGCCGCCGGCATGGAAGTCATGCCGTCGGTCAGTCATATCGTGCCGGTGTTCGTGGGCGATGCAGCGCTGTGCAAGGTCGCCAGCGACGAACTGCTCGACCGCCACGGCATCTACGTACAGCCGATCAACTACCCGACCGTGCCGCGCGGCGCAGAACGCCTGCGCATCGCGCCGACACCGCTGCATGACGACGAGATGATGGATGCGCTGGTCGCGGCGTTCAAAGATGTATGGACGCGGCTCAACCTGCGTTCGGCGGCCTGAGCGGCACATGTATCGCGACAAGACACTCATCCCGACTGAGGCGCTGCGGCTTTGCATGCTCGGCACGCTGGCGGTCCGGCCCCACACCTATGGCGAGCTGGCCCGCGAGGTGCGCGTATTCGCGAGCCGTATCGTCGGCCCGTCGCTCGATGTGATGGGATTGTCGATCGAGGTCCTGCGCGCCGAAGGGCTGGTGCAGCCCACAACCGAACTGGCCGACCCAGCCGATGAGACCCTAGAACTCACGGACGCGGGCCGAGACGAACTGCGCACACTGATGATCTCGAACCTGCGCAGCCCCGTGGACGGCAATTCCCAGCTTGTCTTTGCGCTCAAGCTACGCTTCCTGCATCTGCTGTCCGATAGCGACGCGCAGGACCAGGTCGAACGGATGCGCGAGATCAGCGAAACCGAACATGCGCGCCTCGTCGACCTGAAACATCGATATGGCAGTGAACCGGGCCAGTTCGATGCATGGCTCGACCTTGAGCTAACCCAGGTCGAGGATCGCCTCGACTGGCTGGCGACCGTCAAACCGGTCGGCTGACCCCGGCTACTCCGCCGCCTCGGGCCAGGTCCCGGCCGCCTTCATCCGCTCGACCGATTCCGGCGAAAACTCCGCGCCAGGCGTGTCGCCGCCGATCACCCCGAGAATCATGCCTTCATCCTTTCCCTCGCGTGCCGTCTGGCATTCGAAACGGCGCTGTATCCCGGGCGGGAAGGACACGATGTCCTGCTCTTCGAGGATGACATGGTCGTCGCCTTCATCGCCTTCCCATTCGAACATCCAGGTGCCTTCCATGACGACGAAGCTTTCGTTGGTGTCATGAGTGTGCATCATCACGCCCTGGCCTGGTCGGGCCGAGACATAAGCCATGCCGAAACCGGCCTTGAGATGGCCGATATGGGGCTTGGCGTCGTCTCCGATCGGCGAATAGGTCTCGCTGCCTTCAGGCTGCTGAAAACCCAGCACGTTGCGGAAGTCGCGGTGATAGCCCTCAACTGGCTGGTCGGGTAGCCCCTTGTCCACTGACGACAGGTCCTTGAAACGCGCGACGCACTTCAGAACATCTTCCTTCTTGGGTCGAATGACTTCTATCGGCATGGCGATTTCCTCCTTCGTTTTCTCAATCAGTATAGATGCTGACCGCCGGTGATGAATATTTCGGTCCCAGTCACATAGGAAAAATCCGGATTGCAGAGCTGGAACACAGCGGACGCGACCTCGCCGGCCCCGCCCATCCGGTGCATGGGAATGCGGTTCACAAGGGGCTCGTATTCGTCGCCCACCATCTCGGTTTTAATCTCCCCGGGTGCAACGGCGTTCACCCGAACCCCGAGCGCTGCAAACTCCACCGCCATTTCACGGGTCAGGGCCGACAGCGCCGCCTTCGACGTGGAATAGGCCGAGCCCGCGAACGGGTGAATCGCGTGTCCGGCGATCGACGTGATGTTGACGATCGACGCGCCGCCGTCCGACGTCGCCGGATCCGTGGCTTCCGCGTCTTCACTTTTGCCGGCCTTCGCCAATGCCGGTGCAAATCCGCGCGCGAGAACCAGTGGCGTAAAGAAATTGAGCTGGAATACCTCACGCCAGTCATCGAGTGGACCGTTCAGGCAACCGAGACGCTCCTGGAAATCCGTCTTCGGTGACACGGCGGCGTTGTTTACCAGCGCGTTCAAGGGTGTGTCGCCAAGCAGCTCCAGCGCCTGACCGATAAATCGCTCGACATCGGCCGGGTCACTCAGGTCGGTCGGGATATGCGACGTCCAGTTCGGGTCGCGCTCGCAATGGGCCGGCACCGGATCGCGAGAACAGGTGATGATCTGCCACCCCTCGTCGGAGAAGCGCTTGACGGTCGCGTGGCCGATGCCACGGCTGGCACCGGTCAGGATCAGGCTGCGTCGGCTATCGGTCATGGCTGCAACCGTAGCTCACGCCAGTCCTCGCCGTCCCGGTCAAACAGCTGACGGTCATGCAGGCGATCTGGCCGGTCGGTCCAGAATTCGATCCGCGACGGTGCGAGCCGGAAGCCCGACCAATGACGTGGGCGCGGTACGTCTCGACCGTCAAATTCGGCCTCAAGATCGCGCACCCGTTCTTCCAGAACATCCCGGGACGCGACGGGCTCGGACTGTTCCGACGCCCAGGCACCAATCTGGCTGCCGCGCGGCCGGCTCGCGAAGTAGGCATCAGCCTCTCCATCGCTCACCGGCACAGCAGGTCCGTCGATGCGCACCTGGCGTCGCAATGACTTCCAGTGGAAACAGAGCGACGCGTTGGGATTGCCCAGTAGCTCAACGCCCTTGGTACTGTTGAAGTTCGTGTAGAAAACAAAGCCGTCGGGGCTGTGGTCCTTCAACAGGACCAACCGCGTGGACGGTCGCCCGTCGGCGGACACACTGGCCAGGGTCATCGCCTCGGGAAGGGCTGGCTCGGCGGCAACAGCCTCCTGGAACCAGGCGTCGAACTGGGCGAACGGATCAGTCGTAGACATAACGTACACATGCCTCTGTGCGGATTGTGGTCACGCGGCACATCATATCGTTGCCGCTCACTTTTCGAAAACCGCCTGAACCGCCGCGAGCCGCCTCGCTTCGAAATTTTTACGCAAGTTGGCAACCATCTGCGGAAAGACAGGCCCCATCACATCTCGCAGGGTCGGTCCGCCAACGCCTTTCGGCGGACGCGCCGCGGCAAGCCAGGCGCGCGCCGCTGCGCTCTCGTCGTGGAAATACCGCGCCGTCCAGCCCGCATTACATATGATGCGTCGCAAACCGCCGGCATCGACCAGATGACTCCGGGAGTGTTCACTGGCCCAAGGCACCGGATAGACTAGCGAACGCACCTCCGGGCCGGCCACGACATCATATAGCGCCAGCAGCCCGCCGGGCCGTGTCACGCGCAGAAGCTCGCGATAGAGCGTGTCCCGATCGCCAATGTTCATCGCTACATGCTCTGTCCAGGTCGCGTCGAAACTGTTGTCGCCAAACGGCAGCGCGAGCGCGTCAGCGGCGCAGAAGCGTGTGGTCTCGCTATATCCGGCATGGATGGATAGCTGTTGTGCGATCCGGCAGAAACCCGGCGTCAGATCGATTCCCGTCACGTCGGCGCCAAACTCTCCCGCCAGCAGGCGCGCCGGCCCGCCCAGACCGGAACCCAGATCGAGGACAGTCAGTCCTTCGCGGATTCTGGCGTGACCCGCCAGCCTTCTAGAGGCCGCCGCACCACCGACATGAAACTGATCAAGAGCCGCGAGCCGGTCGATATTCTCCGGGTCGAGGTTCGCCAGCACGCGGTCGGCAACATCCGCGCCGCCGTAATGATCACCGCCGCTCAACTGCGGTCGCTGACGACCCGCGGTCCGCCGTCTCCCGCCAAAGCGTCGGCAATCAGATCCTTGACCAGGGTTCCCATGGTCACGTCCCGCGCGGCGTTGTAGGCGGCGACCAGATCAGCCAACGGCGCGGTCCAGCGCCGGTCTTCATCGTAATCGAGATAGGGTGCGCCCGGCCCATAGCCGAGCGCGATGTATAAATCGGCCACGGTGACACCATCGAGATCACGGACCAGCACCGGCTGGTCTTCATCCGTACGCGCCAGGTATCCCGAATCCTGCAGCCTTTCCAAAACCAGTCCGAGACCGGCCCCGTCGCCGCCAGTCGCGTCGAGCAGGCGGTCAGCAGGCAACCGATTGTCTGCAGCGCACCCAGCAGGGCGTAACGCACACCGACACGGCGATTGGGAAGGGCCAGATACAGGATCGCGAACCCGCCGACCGCAAACAGGAAGGGCAGCATGCGCAGGAAGAAATTCCGGATTGCACCGAAATCGAGCCCCAACGGCATGAAGTTATTCATGGCAAACGCAGTGCTGACCGACAGGCCCGCACCGAGCAACAACGGCCCGAGGGTCAGCGTTGTCCAGTAGGCGACCAAGCGCATTGCAAGTGGCCGGGGTTTCTCGATCCGCCAGATGGCATTGAACGCGGTCTCGATCGTCGACAACAGCATGACCGCCGTCACCGCCAGCCAGACCACACCCAGCGTCATCAGCTCGCTCGTGTTCGACACGAAGCGATCAACATAGGTCTCCAGCTCGCCGCCGATGTGCGACGCGGTGTCGCTGAGCACGATCGAGAGCAGCTGCTGGGTCATGCCGTCGAAGACGAGAAAGGCCATCATCACCGAAAACGCAATCGCAAAGAGGGGCACAATCGCCAGCAGAGAGGTGTAACTCAGGGACGCGGTAGTCACGAGGACGCGATCCTGAGAAAACCGCCGGACCACCGTCCGCGCAAACTGAAGCTCGTCTGTCAGCCTGTTGAGTCGTTTTTCGTCCATGCGGGCCCTCGTTCGAACTTTCTAAGCCTATCAGAACAAACAAAAAACGCCATCCACACCAACGCATCGGCGTGGCCTTGCCGCGCCACCCCTTTGGTGTAGGATGCCGCACAAAGCGGCACGGGGTCGATCAACGGGGTTTTCATGAACGCTGCATCACAATTAATGGCCGGCAAACGCGGCCTCATCATGGGGGTCGCGAACGACCGGTCCATCGCCTGGGGCATCGCCAAGATGGCAGCCGACCACGGTGCGGAGCTGGCGTTCACGTTCCAGGGCGAGGCGCTGGAGAAGCGCGTGCGCCCGCTCGCCGAGTCCGTCGGCGGGTCGATGGTGCTCCCCTGCGACGTCACCGATGAAGCAAGCATGGACGCGGTCTTCGCCGAGATCGAGGCGACATGGGGCAAACTGGACTTCGTCGTCCACGCGATCGCCTACTCGGACAAGGAAGAGCTCAAGGGTAAATATGTCGAAACCAGCCGCGCGAATTTCCAGCGCTCGCTCGATATCTCCTGCTTTTCCTTCACCGACGTTTGCAAACGCGCCTCCGCGATTATGCCCAACGGCGGCAGCCTGTTGACGCTGACCTACTACGGTGCGGAACGGGTGATGCCTCACTACAACGTCATGGGTGTTGCAAAGGCCGCACTCGAGGCCAGCGTGCGCTATCTCGCGGTCGATCTGGGTGGGGCCGGCATCCGGGTCAACGCGATCTCGGCCGGCCCGATCAAGACCCTGGCCGCGAGCGGTATCGGTGATTTCCGCTACATCCTGAAATGGAACGAGCTGAACGCGCCGCTCAAGCAGAACGTCACGATCGACCAGGTCGGCGGCGCGGGACTATATCTGCTCAGCGATCTCGGTTCGGGCGTGACCGGGGAGACCCATCATGTCGACAGCGGCTATAACGTCGTCGGCATGGTCGCGGTAGATGAAGCCGCCGGGGTCGCCGAACTTCTGTCGGGCCTCAAGCCCGACGACGCATAGACCAGCCTCCAGAAGACGAAGGAGTCAACACCATGGCCGGCAACAGCTTCGGCCAGATTTTTCGGTTCACCACCTGGGGCGAGAGCCACGGGCCCGCCATCGGCGTCGTCGTCGACGGTGTGCCGCCACGTGTGGCGTTCGACGAGACCGACATCCAGGACTGGCTCGACAAACGCCGCCCCGGCCAGTCGCGCTTCACGACCCAGCGCAAGGAGCCGGATTCGGTTAAGATCCTGTCCGGCGTGTTCGAGGGCCAGACGACGGGCGCCCCGGTCTCGATGATGATCGAGAATGTGGACGCGCGCTCGAAGGACTATTCCGAGATCGCGAGCAAGTACCGACCGGGCCACGCCGACTACACCTACGACGCCAAATACGGCATCCGCGACTATCGCGGCGGCGGACGATCCTCGGCGCGCGAGACCGCGAGCCGCGTGGCCGCCGGCGCGCTCGCACGCAAGGTCATCGAGGCCCTGGTTCCCGGCGGCATCACGCTTCGCGGCGCGCTGGTGCAGGTTGGCACCATGGCCATCGACCGGGCCAACTGGGACTGGGGCGCGATCGGGGACAACCCGTTCTGGTGCCCCGACCCCGCGATGGCGGGCCAGTGGGAGACTTACCTCGACGACATCCGCAAGGCGGGCTCCTCCGTCGGCGCGGTGATCGAGGCCGTCGCCGAGGGCCTGCCGGCCGGGCTGGGCGAGCCAATCTATGGCAAGATCGATTCCGACCTGGCCGCGGCGATGCTGACGATCAACGCCGTGAAGGGTGTCGAAATCGGTGCCGGGATGGGGTCTGCGGCACTCACCGGCGAGGAAAACGCCGATGAGATGCGCATGGACGGCAACAACGTCACCTTCGGCTCCAACCATGCCGGCGGCGTGCTCGGCGGCATCACCACCGGGCAGGATCTGGTGGTTCGCTTCGCCGTGAAGCCCACCAGTTCGATCCTCACCCCGCGCGACACGGTCAGCCGCGAGGGCGACGACACGGACATCTCCACCAAGGGCCGCCACGACCCCTGCGTGGGCATCCGCGCCGTACCCGTGGGCGAGGCCATGATGGCCTGCGTGATCGCCGACCATCTGCTACGCCACCGGGCCCAGATCGGCAGCTTCGAATCTCAGGCACCTCACGCCCAGTAGGGACTGCCTTCCTACCTTCACTGTCATGCCCGGACCCGCCCTCGCGCTTCGCGCGTTGGCGGCCAAACACCGATCCGGGCATCTCGTCTCGGTCTTTGTGCGATACGCGGATCAAGTCCTCGTATGACCCCGTTCGTGCGGGAAACGAACACGCCTCACCCTTCGAGACGACCGCGTCGCGCTCTCCTCAGGATGGGGCCTTACGCGCAATCCTCATGCTGAGGAGCACATCACAGATGTGCGTCTCAAAGGATGCGCATATACTGCAAGAAATTATGCCTGTACGGAGATACCCCATGGCCAAGACGAAGCGCGAGACTCCCGACCAGCTGCAGCATGTCTCGAAGCTGCCGATCCCCGACCCCGACGGCCTGCCGGAGGATCTACAGAAATACATGCGCATCTGCCAGGAAAAGCTCGGCCTGATCCCCAACGTGATCCGCGCCTTCTCGCTCCGGCCCGAGAAACTCCGCACCTTCATCGGCAAGTACAACGAGCTTATGCTCGGCGAGGATGCCCGCTTGTCGCGGCTGGAACGCGAGATGATCGCCGTGGTCGTCTCGTCCCATAATCACTGCGTCTATTGCATCACGTCCCACAGCCAGGCCGTGCGCGAACTCTCCGATGACCCCGTGCTCGGCGACATTCTGATGGTGAATTATCGCGAGGCGAACCTGACCGATCGCCAGTGCGCCATGCTCGACTATGCCTGGAAGCTGACGTCCAACCCGGCCGAGACAGGCGACGCGGACCGGCAGCTGCTGACCGATGCGGGTTTCACCCCGGAAGACATCTTCGAGATCACCGACACGACGGCCTATTTCAACTACACGAACCGCATGACCCACGGGCTGGGGATGCTGCCGAACGAGGAATATTTCGGCATGAACCGCCTCCCCGACCCGGGCCTACACGACAAGTAGACACATGGAGACATTCGGCTCGCGCGAAGTTGTTCCGCCGCCTCGGGGACCCCATGTAGAGTGCTGGAACCGGTAACCCTGCGGAGATGTCTGGTGCGAAGACTGTCGAGATATCTGGGCGCTCTTACGCTTGTGTCCGGACTTTTCCTGGCCAGCGGCCCCGCCGGCGCACATCCCCATGTCTGGATCGACCTCGAGACGAAACCTGTTGTCGATAACGACGGGAACGTCACGGGGCTGGAAGTCGCGTGGATCTTCGATCCGTTCTACACGGCATTCGCGATCGAGGAGCAACGGACAGATGATGGAATCGACCAGGAAGGCCTCAGCCGGATGGTCGCCAACAACCTCCAGAAACTGCGCCCTTATGACTTTTTCACCGACATCCGTGCCGGCGGCGCAAAGGTAACTCTAGGCCCGGTCGAAACCTTCAATGCCGGCGTGCTGGAAGAAAAGCTCTGGATGCATTTCATCGTCAACTTTGAAACAACGGTCGACCCGCGCGAAACCTCACTCTCCTACGCCGTATACGACCCGACATTCTATATCGAGATCGCCTACCGGGACCCCGCCAAGGCCAACCTCGACGCCACGGGCGTACCCGGCTGCCAGGCGCAGCTTGAAGAGGCCAACCCGACGGCGGAAACAATCAGCCTCGCCCAGTCACTGGACGCCGCCACGACCGGGCCCGACACCCTCGGCGCGATGTTTGCACAGCGGGTGCGCATCGAATGCAACTGAGGCCAGACACCGCTGCGCTGCGGGGGTTCGCGGTCCCGCTCCTGCTGGCCATCGGGATCGTGGCGCTCTGGCTGGTCGTTATCTTCCTGTTCAACGATACCTGGCACCTCGTTCTGTCGGATATCCAAGCCATGCAACGGGACCTGCAGGGTGGGCTCGCCGACGCAACCCGCCTCATCGCCGAGAACGGCGCCGGCGCGGCCTGGACCCTGATCGGGTTGAGTTTCGCCTATGGCGCACTCCATTCTGCCGGTCCTGGGCACGGCAAGCTGGTGATCTCGACCTACCTTCTGACAAATGAGGGCGCGGTTCGGCGGTCTCTCATGCTCTCCATCGTGGCCGCCATGATGCAGGGCGTGACCGCGATCGTGATCATCGAGGTTGTGCTGGCGATCATCGGCGCGGGCGTGCGCGAGGCGACAGGGATCGCGAACAAGCTCGAGATGACCAGCTATGCACTGGTCGCCGTGCTCGGGCTGATCCTCGCCGGGGTCACCGCACGGCGGCTGGTAAGCCGTGCGCGTGATCCGCATGCGGCGGATGCTTGCGGCACCTGCGGGCATGTCCACGCACCCGACATGAGCCATATAAGCGACAAAGGGTCGTTGGGCGCCCTAGCCGCGGTCATCTTCTCGATCGGGCTGCGGCCGTGCACCGGCGCCATACTGGTGTTGATCCTGGCGAATGTACTGGGCCTGCGATTCACGGCCTGGGCGGCTGTCTTCGCCATGTCGGCGGGGGCAGCGTTGACCGTGTCGGCCATTGCGCTGGCCTCGGTATACGCCCGCCGGGCGACCCTGCGGGCTGCCGAACGCTGGCCTCGGTGCTCGGGAAGATTACCGATCATGCTCGATGGGATCGCCTTCTGCGGCGGCGTCCTGATCATCGCGTTGGGCGTTTCGTTGCTGCAGAGCGCGGCGACCATCGCGAATCATCCGCTTCTCTAGCGCCGGAACAAAGCGCCTACCCTTCGAGACGCCCGCTGCGTGCGTTCCTCAGGAGCGCATCTCGAAGCAGGCATGCCGACTATTTTTTCGAAAATACCGCCACCAGCTCCACATGCCCGGACCAGACGAACTGATCGACGGGCGTGACCCGCTCCAGGGCGAAGCCACCCCCGGCCAGGGTCAGTGCGTCGCGCGCGAAGGTCGTGGGGTTGCATGACACGGCGACGACCCGTGATGCGTCCGTCCGGGCGATCTCCCCGGCCTGAGCCGACGCCCCGGCACGTGGCGGGTCGAAGACAATCGTCTCGATACGCCTGAACTCTTCGGCCGCCATCGGCTGGCGCACCAGGTCCCGCACCTCGGCCGCCACCTGGCCGCCGAAGCCGGCGGTCCCGGCGGCACGCGCCAGCGCCGCGATAGCCGTGCCGTCGCCGTCGACAGCCATGACCAACGCACCCGCGGCGGCCAGCGGCAGGGCGAAGGTGCCCACCCCGCAGTAAAGATCGGCCACGCGTGAACCTCCCGCGGCTTCAATCACGAGGTCTGTCAGCACCCGTTCTGCCGCTGCGCTGGCCTGCAGGAAAACCCCCGGCGGGATTTCCACGGGGATGCCGGAGAGTTCGAGCACCGGCGTGCGGTGCAGTGCCACCGGCTCGATGTCATCACGGCTGGCCCCTTCCCGTTGCCACGCGATCCGCGCCAACCCCTGCGCGTCGGCGAACATGGCCAGCGCCATGCTCGCGTCCGGCCCCGGTTCATGGGCCGCCACGACCAGCACGTCGAACCCGTTGTCGGCGAGAGTAACCGACACATCCCACCGAGCGCCCGGCGGCACGATGTCGGCCAGCACCGCGCGCAGTTTCGTCACCAGCGCCATCAGTTCCGGATGCAGGATCAGGCAATCTTCCAGCTCCACCACATGGCGGCTGGCGCGTGTATGAAACCCGAAGAAGGCCTGCGAATCCTTCGCGCGCGGCCGGAACGCAGCGAAAGTCGCGCGGCGGCGCCCGGCGTTCTCGGTCGGAATCAGCGGCGAGACAAGATCAGGGTCGAACCCCACACGCTGGATGGCGTTGGTCACCAGTTCCCGCTTCCAGGCTTGATATCCGTCCGTCCCGAGATGCTGGACGCTGCAACCGCCGCAAGTGGCGAAATGCCGGCACGGCGGTGCGATCCTGTCTTCTGAGGGTGCGACAACCTCCAGCAGCTTGGCCTCGAGCCCGTCGCCCCGCTTGTTGCCGGGGCGCACCCGCACCTGTTCGCCCGGCAGCGCGCCGGCGATATAGAGCCGACCCCGCTCCCGGCCGCCCGGGTTCTTCGCGATCCCGTCGCCGCGCGGGCCGAGGCTCCCGACCTCGACCGTTACCTCATCCGTCATAAACCGCCCCGATCAGAAATTCCTTGTTACCCTCGGGGCCGGTGATCGGGCTCTCGGCCAGACCCGTCACCCGCCAGCCGTCCAGCCCGTCGAGCCAGCCTCGTATTCGCGCACAGACCGCCTCATGCAAGGCGGGGTCGCGGACCACGCCCTTCTTGCCGACATCGGCCTTGCCGACCTCGAACTGGGGCTTGATCAGCGCCACCAGCCGCGCGCCGGGTGCTGCCAGCGCCATGGACGCGGGCAGCACGACCTCGAGCCCGATAAAGCTCGTATCGCAAACGATCGCGTCCACCGGTTCGGGTATGTGCGCCGCCGTCAAATGCCGGGCGTTGGTCTTTTCCAGCACCACCACGCGCTCGTCGTTGCGCAGTTTCCAGGCGAACTGGCCATGCCCCACATCGACGGCGTAGACCCGGGCCGCACCGCGCGCCAGCAAGACGTCCGTAAAACCGCCCGTGGATGCGCCCATGTCGACCGCCACGGCATCGGTTATGTCGATCCCAAGTTCGTCGAGCGCGTGATCCAGCTTCAGCCCGCCCCGGCTGACCCAGGGGTGATCCTGGCCGCGGAGCTCCAGAGGCGCATCTTCCGCAATGCTCTCGCCCGCCTTCTCGACCCGGCGTTCACCCGAGAATATTTTGCCCGCCAGAATCAACGCCTGCGCACGACTTCGCGTCTCCACGAGCCCACGCTCGACCAGCGCCAGGTCGGCGCGGGTCTTGGCGGGTTTCTTGGGTGGTGATGTTTTTTCCTGTGCCACGGTGATCACGTAGCACGAGTGGGCGTTACCCGCGCAATCGCTTCGTTTCGGCCTCGTCGATCTCGAGATCATTGGTCAGGGCGACACCGTAGGAATCCCGTGCTGCCTCGCGGCTGACATAACCGTCGATCACGTCATCGCGCACCCGCTCGGGTTCGCGTTCGAAAGGTTGTCCGTAGCCGCCGCCGCCGTCGGCGAGATACAGGATCTCGTCACCCGGCCCGAACTCGCCGCGATACATGCCCGCATGCTTGCGCAGGGGATCGGTATTGCCCCAGACATCGTCATTATCGGAGTAGATGATGATGTCACGCGCCCACCGTTCGGCCCAGTCCGGATCGTCGGGATTGGGTTTCAGGATCGAGACATTCATGGGCCCCGGCTCGCCGCCTTCCATGCCCCATCCCGGGGTCCGGGACTTCTTCAGAATGGTCAGGGCGCCGAAGCTGTCGAGGAAATGGAAATTTCGTACCGTGCCGAGGCCGCCCCGGTTGCGGCCCGGTCCGCCGGAATCCTGGCGCAGGCGGGATTCGGTGACAAGCACCGGCAGGCGCGCTTCCAGCACCTCGACCGGCACGTTCTTCAGGGTGCACTGGGATATATGGTGCAGGGCGTTGAGGCCGTCGCTGTCGACCCGGGCGCCCCAGCCGATCCCGGCATTCGTCTGGTGCCAGATCTGACGCTTGGTATAAGGCTCGACCCCATAGAAACCGGGATCGCCGAGGTCTCCGCCCGAACCCGCGGGGATGCGGTCGGGCATCGCCTTCGACAGGGCCTGATAGATCGTCTCCATGCCCACGACGCTGGCCCAGATGGTGAACACCGGCGACGGGTAGACCGCGTGGAAGAGATTTCCCGGCGGCGCGACCACCTTGAACGGCCGGAACTGGCCCCCATTGGTCGGCTCATCGGGCGTGGTCAGGGACTTGAAGACGATGCGCGACATGGATTCGGTCATTCCGATCGCGAGATTGATCGGCCCGCGCACCTTTTCGTCGGACCCGGACATATCGAAGGTGATGCCGTCATCGTCGATGGTAACCGCGGCATGCACGCGGACCATCCGGTCCCGGTCGACGCCGTCATTGTCCATCCAGTTTTCCGCTTCCCAGGTGCCCTTTGGCAGGTCGGCAATGGCGGCGCGGGCCTGTTCCTCACCGACATCCAGATAGCGCTCGATCGCGGCTTCCACCGTGTCGGCCCCGTATTTTACGTACAGCTCCTCGACCCGTTCACAGCCGACACGGATAGAGGCGACCTCGGCGTTCATGTCGCCCATAATCGTGACAGGCGCGCGGGAATTGGCGCGCATGATCTCGAGCACCGTCTCGTTCGGCACACCCTTCTCGAAGATTTTGATCCCTGGGATCATCAATCCTTCCTGATGGATCGAGGTCGAATCCAGGATGTAGCCCGGGTCCTTGCCGCCTATATCGGTCCAGTGGGCGCGGACACAGGCATAGGCGACCAGTTCGCCCTCGTGGAAGGCGCCGCGCACCAGGATACCGTCATTGGTGTGGGCGCCGGTGACGTAGGGGACATTCATCATGATCACGTCACCAGGCGCCAGATCCTCGAAGCAGCCCAATTCGGCGGTTTTCTTTATGGCGTAGTCGTTGGCGCCGAGAAACACCGGCAATCCGGTCGAGTCCGCCAGCAACCGGAACTCCCGGTCGAACAAGGAAATGCCGAAATCATATATTTCGTAGATGATCGTCGAGTATGCGGTACGCACCAATGTGCGCTCCATCTCTCGCGCCGCGGACACCATGTAATGGCGAATCACTTCCGTGGTGGCGGCATCCACTGCGAGGCTTTCGGTTTTGTGTACGGCGCTCATGTCGCGGCCTCCCCTTCCCCGGATTCGGGCGTGATGACGATCTGGCCGAATTTATCGATGGTGGCATTCTGGTCGGAGAAATAGACGACCGTTGTCGTCGCCTCCTCGATGACGGCCGGTCCGGGCAACACATCCCCGGCGCGCAACTCCCCGCGATCATAGATCGAGAATTCGGCCTCTCCGCCGATGGCGAAGCAGAAGGCGCTACGGGTGGTGCGCGGCGTGGCATTCTCGCCGGGCGGCCGCGCGCCGATTTCGGCCAGCTCAGGCTTCGATTCCCGGCCCATGCCCCGCACCCGCAGGTTCACCAGCTGTACGGGATCATCCATGGAATGCCCGTAGCGGGCGTGGTGGGCATCGTCGTAGCGCGTGCGAATCTCGTCCAGGGAGGCCGCACCGTCGATCGAGACCTCGAGGGAGTGTTCCTGGCCGAAGTAGCGCAGCTCGGCGGACCGCTCGAAAATCTGGGTCTCCGGTGCGAATCCCGCCGCGTCGAGATCCTCCCGGGCGCGTTCGGCGAGCTCCGCCGCCGCGGCGTCCAGCGTCTCCAAATCCAGATCGTCCATCAGGGTCAGCACCGTCTGGGCATATTCCTGAACGATGTCAGTCGTCAGCATGCCCCAGGCCGAGAAGACCGCGGCTGCCTGGGGCACGATGATCGCGCGCACGCCCATCTCGCGGCCGACGAGGGGCACGAACATGCCGCCGGCACCACCGAAGGCAAGCATCGAGAACTCACGCGGATCGAGCCCCGCCTCAACCGTAATCTCGCGCACGGCGCTCACCGTCTTCGCCAGCAGCACCTCGTAGATACCGCGGCAGGCGTCTGTGACGCCAAGGCCAAGCGGCTCGGCCACCGCGCGCGTGATGGCCGCCTCCGCACCCGCGCCGTCGAGCTTCACCTGTCCGCCCAGGAACTGGTCCGGATCGAGATAGCCCATGGTCAGGACCGCGTCCGTGAATGTCGGTTCCGTCCCGCCCTTGGCATAGCAAACGGGCCCCGGCACCGCGCCCGCCGATTGGGGGCCGACCCGCAACAGTCCGTTCTCCGCGCGCGCGATGGAGCCGCCGCCTGCACCGATCGTCGAGATATCGTAGGTCGGGATCATTAGCGGCAGGCCCTCCAGCGAGGCCTCGTATTTCAGCGCCGGCTGGCCGTTATGCACCACACAGGCATCGGTCGAGGTGCCACCCATATCGACCGCGATCATGTCCGGCCGGTCGGTCAGCTCCGACAGCGCCACCGTGCCGATCAGGCCGCCGGCCGGGCCGGAGAATATCGTGTGGACCGGCACATCGGCCGAAACCCGCGCCTGCAGCGCACCGCCACCCGACCGCGTGATGTAGAAGGCGCCGTCAAACCCGGCCGCGCCGAGATTTTCCTCGAGCCCGGCAATGTAGGTCCGGAAGATCGGCTTTACGTAGGCGTTCACCACCGTCGTCGAGGTGCGTTCATACTCCCGGAACTCGCGGACGATATCGGCGGAAACCGACACCGCAACATCGGGATACATTTCCTCGATGATCGCCTTCGCGCGCAGCTCATGGACCGGGTTGCGATAGGCATGCAGGAAGCACACCGCGATCGAGGTGCGACCCTGTTCCTCGACCAGGCGTCGTGCGATATCGCGCACGGCCCCTTCATCGAGCGGCTCCAGCTCCTCGCCCTGGGCATTCAGGCGGCCCGGCACGCCCAGCCGGTCGCGCTTGCGCACCAGCACCGGCGGGTCCTCATAGACGAGCTTATACATCTTCTCGCGCGGCCGGTGATAGCGGCCGGTCTCGAAAACATCCTCGAAGCCCGCATTCGTGATGATCCCGGTCTCGGCACCCTTGCGCTCCAGTACCGTGTTCAGGCCCAGCGTCGTGCCGTGCACGAAGGTCTCCACATCCGCCAGGGACAGATCGAGCCGCCCGATGGCGCTGAGTACACCCTCGGCGGCATTGTCCGGGGTGGTGAAGTCCTTCTCCAGGCGCAGCGCGCCCGTTTCCGTGTCGAACACGATTGCGTCCACGAAGGTCCCGCCGATATCGACGGCCAGCCGTTGTGCCATGAGTTTCGTTCCGTCAGTCGTAGAGCAGCCAGTCGCGCAACAGCGCGGCGGCGGCCTGGGGGCGTTCGAGGGGCGGCATGTGGCCGCAATCCTCGACGATGGAAAGGCGCCCGCGGGGCGCCAGATCGGCAATTTCCTGATGTTCCTTGACGCTCGTCAGCGCGTCCGACCGGCCGACGATGGCGCGCACGGGGATATCGGTGCCCTGCAGAAGCTCGCGGGAATCTTCCCGGGTTTGCATGGCCCGGTGCCGGTCGGCGAACAGATCCGGTCCGACGCGCCGGCCCATGGCCTGCACCCGCGCAAACAACGGGTCGTCATGGCAATCCGGGTGCAGCAGCTGGGGCACGAAACGGTCAAGGAGGTCGTCAAAGCGGTCTTCCTCGCAATCGGCGATGGCCGCCTCGCGGCCCGCCGTCTTCTCCGGCGTGTCGGCGCGCGAGGAGGTATCGAGCAGCGCAATCCGTTCGACGCGTTGGGACGCCTGGCGCAAGACCTCGAGCGCCACATAGCCGCCCATGGAAAAACCGGCGATGGCGAATGTTTTGGGGGCGAGATCGAGGACCGCCTCGGCGAGTCCCTGCATGGTGTCGGTCTCGTCGGCGGGCGCATAGGTGATGTCCGCCACGTCCGCGAGATGCGCACGCGGATAGGCCCAGACTTCCTCGTCGCAGATCAGCCCCGGCACCAGAACCAGGTTTTGCGTGGATGCCGTCATGACGGGCTCCCTTTCTCCAGGCCCAGTCTATGCACAGCTGAGATATCGCAATAGAATATGTTAGGCATGGTATTAATAGAAAATGCTGATATCTGAGGTGATCATGGAAACCCGTGTGCTGCAGAATTTCCTGCGGGTCGCCCAGGCCGGCAAGCTCGGTCACGCCGCCGCTGAACTGAACATCGCCCAACCCGCGCTCAGCCGGCAGATCGCGCTGCTGGAGGCCGATGTCGGCGCGCAACTGTTCGTCCGGCACCGGCGCGGCGTCACCCTAACCGAGGCCGGCCTGCTGTTTCGCGACCATGCCCGCGCCATTCTGGCAGCACTCGAGCAGGCCCGCTCGGAAGTCTCCGCGACGGCACAGGACCCCAGCGGAACTGTGGCCCTGGGCCTGCCGACCTCGATGTTCTATGTGCTGTCGGCCGACGCGGTCGCGGCATACCGAGCACTCTATCCCAACGTTTTCCTGCGGGTGCACGAGGCGGTCGGCCATGTAATCGAGGCGCTATGCCACGACGGCCAGCTCGACGCGGCCATCCTGATAGAGCCCGGTGCCATGCCCGGCGTGGCGCTGACCCCGCTGGTCGCCGAAGACATCTGCCTGGTCGGCCCGCGCGAGGCCGGCCTGTCTCTTGACGAGCCGGTGTCGCTGGACGACCTCGCAGCCGCACCGATAATCATGCTCGATGCTGCGAACCACGTGCGGAGGAGAATCGAAAACCTGCTTGGTCAGCACGGCCTGTCCCTCAACCCGGCGATGGAGATGGAAGGCCAGCCCCTCACCTTCGAGATGGTGCGCCGGGGCCACGGCCACACGGTGCTGCCCAGGAGTGCTGCGCAGCAGGAGCTAAACGCGGGCCGTATGAGCGCCGCGCCGATCGCGGGGGCCACCCTCGCCTGGTCGCTCGCGGTCAGCCGCACCCGGGCGGACGCGCCGGAAGTGCGCGCCCTGACCGAGCTGCTGCACGAAATCGCACAAGGCCGGATCGACGACGGGACCTGGCAACAGGCGCAATAGGTTACCGTCATACGCGGGCTTGACCGCGTATCTCGACGCGGTTTCGGGGGAGATGCCCAAATCAAGTCCGGGCATGACGGTGTTGGTCCGGTTCATCTCGCGCTAAGATCACGGCCAACAACAAAACAGACATCTCCGGGAGACATTTCATGAAGCAACGTATCGGACTGGTGGGCATGGGCCTGATGGGCCAAGCCTTCATCAAGAACATGCACGAACGCCAGTTCATCGTGCAGGGCTTCGATGTGGACCCCGCCCGCATGGACCAGCTGGCCGAGGCCGGCGGCCACCCCGCCGACACGCCGGCCGCCGCCGCCAAGGGCGTGGACCGGGTGATCGTGTCCGTGCCCACCAGCGACATTGCGCGTTCGGTCATCTTCGAGGAAGGCAGCGGGCTCGCGGCCGGCGCCGAGGAAAACCTCATCGTCATGGACACGACCACCGCGCGCCCCGAGGACAGCGAACGCACGGCGGCCGAGCTCAAGGAAATGGGCATTCGTTATCTCGACTCCGCCGTATCCGGCACCTCGACGATGGCCCAGGCGGGCGACCTGGTGGTTATCGCCGGCGGCGAGGAGGAAGACTTCGAGGCCTGCCGCGGGGCCTTCGCCAGCTTCTCGCGGGCGGCCTACTTCATGGGTCCCTCGGGCTCGGGCGCGCGCACCAAGCTGATCATCAACCTGATCCTGGCGGGCAACCGGCTGGCCATGGCCGAGGGGATGCTGCTTGGCGAGAAGGCCGGGCTCGATTCGGGCAACCTCCTGTCGGTAATCCAGGACGGGGCGTGCAGCTCCAAGACCATGGTCGACAAGGGCCCGAAGATGATCGACGCGGACTATTCCCAGCAGGGCAAGGTGGCGATCAGCCTGAAAGACTCGCGCCTGATGATGGACATGGGCCGGGCCCTCGGCGCACCAACCATGATGATCCAGGTCTATTCCCAGATCATGCAGGCCGCACTGGAGAAGGGCTACGGCCAGAAGGACACGGTCGCCTTCTACGAGATCATGCGTGGCATGGCCGGCCTTGAGGAACGCGAGGGCATCGACGACGTGCCGATGGATAAGTAGGCCCGCCCCATGCCCCCAGTCTCCGCCGCCCTCAACATCGAAGACCTCCGCCTGCTCGCCAAGAAGCGCCTGACCAAGGGGCTGTTCGAATTCTGTGACCGGGGCTCGGAAGACGACGTGGCGCTGCGCCATAACCGGGACGCGCTCGAGCGGATCAAGCTGCGCTCGCGCGTTCTCAACGACACGTCTTCAAGGCACACTCGCTCCACTCTGTTCGGCAAGCCCATCGACATGCCCGTGGTGATCGGGCCAACGGGCCCGGCGGGCTTCGTCTGGTACCGGGGCGAGACGGCGCTCGCCCAGGCGGCGGCCAAGGCGGGCATTCCGTTCACGGTGGCCAGCACATCGAACACGCCGATGGAGCAGATCGTCGAGAATAGCGGCGGCGGGCGGCTCTGGTATCACCTGTATGTCTGGCGCGACATGGAGGCCTCTCTGAAGGCCGTGCCCCGCGCCGAGGCGGCGGGCTTCGAGGCGCTGGTGCTGACCGTCGATTCCACCATTCCCTATAACCGCGAATTCGACGTGCGCAACGGCACCACCATGCCCGTGCGCCTGACTCCGCGGAACATCGCCGACCTGGTGACCCACCCCCGCTGGCTGTTCGGCACCGTGGGCCGCTACCTGATGGCCGACGGCCACCTGCCCCGCTACCACAACATCGACATGCCCGAGGGCCTGTCGTCGACCGGCGTGCGCGACTTCCTGTTCAAAAACGACACGCTGGATTGGGAGTTTTTGAGGCGGATAAGAGACATGTGGCCCCGCAAGCTGGTGGTGAAGGGCGTCCTCCATGCCGACGACGCCGCCAGATGCGCCGAATATGGCGTGGATGCGGTCGTGATCTCCAACCATGGGGGCATTTCGTCCGATGCGGCGCTGGCGCCCATCGACGTGCTGCCCTCCGTCGTTCGCGAGGTGGGTGACAAGATGACCGTGATCGTCGATTCCGGTTTCCGGCGCGGGTCCGACGTCCTGAAAGGCCTGGCGCTGGGGGCCGACGCGGTGATCATCGGCCGGGCTACACTTTACGGCGTCTCGGCCGGCGGCGAGCCCGGTGCGACCCGGGCCCTGGAAATTCTCCATGCAGAGCTACGCCGGACCATGGGTGTGCTGGCCCTGACCGACTTGGCGGACATCACCCGCGATCACGTGGTCCTGCCCCACGATTTTCCGCTCTAGGCCGTTAGACCTGCCAGTGATGCGCCAACGCCGACGCGGCGACAGGTCCGAGGTCGGTGTCTTGCTCGAAGGCCTCGAGAAACAGAACGACGGCGTGTCCTTGCGCGTCGTCGAACAGAACAAACTTCGATATCTGAAAATCCCGCAGCGAATTCCCAGCCGGGCCCGGGTCGAATGCGCGCACACTGCTTTCGACCACATAGGGAACGCTGCCGGGATTGGCCAGGGACCAGCGCATAAATACGGGCATGTAGTAGCGAAACGCCTCGGCGCTGAAGAAGGACGGCACGGCGTAGTTTCGAATCAGGAACCCATCGGACAACGTGTGGATGTCGGGCTGGCCATAGAAGTCGGCAATGTCGCCGTCATCGATACAGCGCGGATGCAGCAGCTGGCCATCATCCGGCGGTACGACCCCGCCGAACGCCAAGTCAATGCGGCGTCTTGCCAGTCCGGCCTTGTGTGCATCGAACGCCATGGCGCAAACACAGCGAAGGGCAAACCCGGAAAAGTAATGTCCGAGGAGAAGGCCGCCGACAAGGCGCGCGATGCGATGGAACGCAAGGATGAGCGTACCACCGGCCGTGACAACACCATGGAACGCGGCGAAGGCGAGAAGAAGGGCCTGATGAAGCGAGCCGACGACGAAAAGAAGCGCGGGAAACCGGCGAAATAACCGATCGGACTGACCCTTAGGCGGGCTAGTCCTTGTAGAGGTAGTCGGCCGCCTTCAGGAACAGGGTCCGGTTGACACCGTCGGAATGCAGGAACGCCGCCGCATCGCGGACGCGCTTCTCCAGCCCGATCTCCTTCATGAAACCGCTGCCGCCATGGATCTCCATGGCCCAGGTCGCGATCTGCCAGCCGATCTGCGAGGCATAGATCTTCGGTAGCGCGCCGAGTGCGGGATCCCACGGCACGGTCTCCCGGTTGTCGGCCGCCCAGGTGGCTTTGCGAATATAGGTCCGGGCCACGTCGAGCATCATGTGCATCTCGGCCAGCTGGGTGCGGATGCCGTCATGCTCGATCAGCGGCTTGCCGCCCTGGATGCGGTTCTTCGCCCATTCGAGCGTCATCTCGTAGGTCGCTACGGCGTTGCCGAGCACGGACGCGCCGGCATAGGCGTTGCTGGCCGGGAAGAAGTCCGCCAGAATCTGGAATCCGTTGCCGACCTCGCCGACTACGTCGGCGTCGGGCACGAAACAATCCTGGAAGATCATCTCGGCGTTGTTGGCGAGCCGCTCACCCATCTTGTTATGGACCTGGCCGAGGGAGAAACCCGGGGTCTCGTTCGACAGGATGAAACAGGTGCTGCCGCTAAACAGATCCTTGTCCTTCTCGGTCTGCACAAATAGCAGGAAGACGTTGGCGCGGTTCGAGTTCGACACGAAATGCTTCATGCCGTTGATCTTCCAGCCGCCATCGACCTTCTCGGCCCGCGTGTTGAACGACCAGTCCCCATGGACGAAATAGTTGGAGCCGTTCTCGGGCTCGGTGATGCCGATGGCCAGCAGGCCTCGCGGATCATCGCGGAAGCGCGGGATGAAGCGCTGCTGCTGGTCCTCCGACAGGGCCTCCATCATGATTTGTGCGATCTTCAGGGTCTGGGCCATCACGACTGAGATGCCGATGTCACCCTTGGCCAGCTCCTCGACGACCATGCCCGTGGTGAGGTAATCCGCGGCGATCCCGCCCCATTCCTCCGGCAGGGTCATGGTACGGATGCCCGCCCCGTCCGCCTTCTCCACAATCTCCCAGGAAAAACTCTCCTCCGGGTCGGCGTTGGCATCGAGATCACCCGCCACCGGCAGGATCTCATCAGTCACGAAGCGCCGGACCGAATCCAGAATCGCTTCCTGCATTTCATTGACTACGAACGGTTCACTCATGGTGCTCTCCAAAGCAGTTGCACCGCCGGCGGGCGCATGTTCGAACTGTTGTTGGCGGAATTGATACCCACGGCAGGTCTACAGGTCCAGCGCCGCAGGACGACGGCTAGGCACGGACGCCGGTCGCTTCTTCCTCGCGTCCCAGCGCGCACAGGACCTTGGTGACGATCCCCGCGGCGGTGAGGCCTGCCTGTTCGTACTGAACTTCCGGTTTTTCGTGGTCTATGAAGATATCCGGCAATGTCATCGGGCGGAACTTGAGACCGCCGTCGAGCAAGCCCGAGTTGGCGAGGTTGGTCATTACCTGGGTGGCGAAGCCGCCGATTGAGCCCTCCTCCAACGTGATCAGCACCTCATGCTCGCGCGCCAGTCGGTGCAGCAGGTCTGTATCCAGCGGCTTGGCAAAACGCGCATCGGCGACAGTTGCACTCAGTCCATGGCTGGCAAGGTCTTCTGCGGCGCGCAGGCATTCCTGCAGGCGCCCACCGTAGGAAAGCAACGCCACGCTCGTGCCCTCGCGCAGGACCCGGCCCCTGCCGATCTCAAGCGGTTGGCTACGTTCGGGCATTTCGACACCGACACCCTCGCCGCGTGGATAGCGGAATGCCGAGGGGCGGTCATCGATCGCCGCCGCGGTCGCAACCATGTCCACCAGCTCGGCCTCATCGGCCGCGGCCATCAGGACAAACCCCGGTAAACAGCCCAGATAGGCGACATCGAAGGAACCATGATGGGTGGCACCATCGGCACCTACCAGGCCCGCACGGTCAATCGCGAAACGCACCGGCAGCTGCTGGATGGCCACGTCGTGAACGACCTGGTCGTAACCGCGCTGGAGGAAGGTGGAATAGATCGCGACAAAGGGCTTGTAGCCTTCCGAGGCGAGGCCGGCGGCAAATGTCACGCCGTGCTGTTCGGCAATCGCCACATCGAAGCAGCGATCGGGAAACACGTTACCGAAGATATCCAGGCCCGTGCCCGACGGCATCGCTGCGGTCACCGCGACGATCTTGTCGTCCGTCTCCGCTTCCTTGACGAGGCTTTCGGCAAACACCTTGGTGTAGCTCGGCGCGTTCGACTTCGCCTTCACCTGGGCGCCGGTGACTACGTCGAACTTCGACACGGCGTGGTATTTCTCGTCGCCGCCCTTGTCGGATTCGAAGCCCCGGCCCTTCTGGGTGACGACATGGACCAGCACAGGCGCATCCTGCTTGCTGTCGCGCACATTCTTCAGCACCGGCAGCAGATGGTCGATGTTGTGACCGTCGATCGGGCCTATATAGTAGAAGCCCATCTCCTCGAACAACGTCCCGCCGGTCACGAACCCGCGGGCATATTCCTCGGCCCGGCGTGCCGCCTCCTCGAAGCTTTTCGGGAACCGGTGCGCCATGTCCTTGGCGACCCGGCGCAGGGACCGGTAGCTCTTCGACGAGATCAGACGCGAGAGATAGGCACTCATGGCGCCGACCGCCGGGGCGATCGACATGTCGTTGTCGTTCAACACCACGACGAGGCGTGAATCCATCGAGCCCGCATTGTTCATCGCCTCATAGGCCATGCCGGCACTCATAGAGCCGTCGCCGATGACGGCGACAACATTGTTGTCGTCTCCCGCGAGATCTCGCGCCACAGCCATCCCCAGCCCGGCAGAGATCGAGGTGGAACTATGCGCGGCACCGAACGGATCGTATTCGCTCTCCACCCGGCGGGTGAAGCCGGACAGGCCGCCACCCTGGCGCAGCGTGCGGATGCGGTCGCGGCGGTCGGTCAGGATCTTGTGAGGATAACATTGGTGGCTGACATCCCAGATCAGCCGGTCGCAGGGTGTTTCAAAAACATGGTGGAGGGCGACCGTCAACTCCACAACACCCAGCCCCGCCCCCAGATGACCGCCGGTGATCGACACGGCATCGATCGTCTCTTGGCGAAGCTCGTCGGCCAGCTGCTTGAGCTGGTCGGGCGTAAAATCCACCATATCCGCCGGAATCCGGACGGTATCGAGAAGTGGTGTCTTGCTGTTTTCGCTCAACGGACGGGTCCAATCGCGGCCCTGAATACAATCATACGCGCCGATCGATCAAGCGTTCGGCAGCAGCCCGCAATAAATCTGCCTTTTCCCCAAAGAAATCAAGGTTTTCGACCGCCATTTGGACGTGTCTTTCTGCAATCGCCCGCGCGCCGTCCAGGCCGTGGCGCGAGACAAACGTCGACTTGCCGCGCGCGGTATCCTTGCCAACGGCCTTTCCGGTCTCTGCGGCGTCACCGATCTCGTCGAGAATATCGTCGGTGATCTGGAAGGCGAGCCCGAAATCGGCGCCGAAATCCCGCAAGTGCCGACGCGCGGTTTCATCCGCCCCGGCCGCCACCGCACCCGCCTCGCAAGACCAGGTGAACAGGGCGCCGGTCTTCATCGCTTCGAGTTGTATGATCCGGGCATCGTCCTCGACGGGCTGACGTTCGGCCTGGAGATCGAGCATCTGCCCTCCCGCCATGCCCTCGGGGCCGCCGGCGCGTGCGAGGCCGAGCACAAGTTCCGCGCGGATTGCGGGATCGGTGTGGGTCGCCGGGTCGGCCAGCACCTCGAAGGCCAGGGTCAGCAGCGCATCACCCGACAGGATCGCCGTCGCTTCATCGAATTTCTTGTGCAGGGTCGGTTGGCCCCGGCGAAGGTCATCGTCATCCATCGCCGGCAGATCATCATGCACCAGCGAATAGGTGTGCATCATCTCAACCGCCGCTGCCACACGCAGCGCCACCTGACGGTCACCGTCGCAGATCTCCGCCGCAGACAGCACCAGGAAGGGCCTCAGTCGCTTGCCACCCGCGAGCGTCGCGTAGCGCATCGCCTCCCAAAGGTTGGAAATTTCGTCGGCCTGATCGGACGGGAAGTCAAGGAGAGCCGCAATCGTTGCGTCGACTTCAGCCGCGACGGCAGCCAGCGCGTCGGCATAGCTGGTGGACACGATCAATCCGAGGCGACCGGTTCGGTGTCCGGTGTGCCGTCAGCGCCGAGCGATATTTTCTCAACCCGCACCTGCGCCTGTCGGAGCTTCGATTCGCAGTGGCTCTTCAGCGCCGCGCCGCGCTCATACGCGGCAATCGCACCATCGAGCGCGCTGTCGCCGCCTTCGAGATTGCGCACGATTTCCTCGAGCTGCGCCAGCGCATCCTCGAAGGACATCTTCGCGATGTCGGCCGGAATTTCGACCTTTGTTTCTTCCTTAGCCATATTCAATCCTCCACCGGCAGCGATGCGCGCCGTCAAATCGGTTCAACCCATAAGGGCGCCCACATGGGCGGCCGCGGATTCGCCCAAGGCCGTCAGATCGTAGCCCCCTTCGAGAGTCGACACGACCCGGCCGCCACATACGGCTTCTGCCAAGCGGCGCAGTTCCTCTGTCGCCCAGACAAAATCCTCGGTCTCAAGTGACAGTTGCGCCAGCGGATCGCGGCGATGGGCATCGAAACCGGCCGAGATCAAAACCAGATCAGGCCCGAAATTCCGCATGGCCGGCAAAACCAAGTCACGCATCGCGGTCCGGAAATCACCAGACCCCGCGCCGGGCCATAGCGGCGCGTTCACGATGTTGCCATGAGCACCGGTTTCGTTCTTGTCGCCCGTGCCCGGATAAAGCGGCCATTGATGGGTCGAGGCATAGAACAGGTTCGGCTCGTTCCAGAACATGGCCTGGGTTCCGTTGCCATGATGAACATCGAAATCCATCACGGCGACCCGTTCTGCGCCATGTGCCTCACGCGCATGCGCAGCCCCGATCGCCACGCTGTTGAACAGGCAGAAGCCCATGCCCTGTATCGGCTCGGCATGATGACCCGGCGGCCGCATGGCGCAGAAGGCGTTGTCGGCCGCACCCGTCATCACCGCATCGACTGCTTCCACCATGGCGCCCGTGGCGCGCAGCGCCGCCTCACCGGATTTCGGCGACATGAGCGTGTCGGCATCGATCCGGCTGTATCCCTCTGTCGGCACCAGGTCGAACACTCTGGCCACATAATCTTCCGGGTGCACAAGGGTCAAGTGTTCGCGCCTGGCTTCCGAGGGGGTGAGGCGCTCGAGACCATCGAAGGTGGAGGCCGCCAGGGCTTCGGCGATCGTGCGCAATCGGTCGGGCGATTCCGGGTGTCCGGGCGCCGGTTCATGTTCGATGCAGACCGGGTGGAAATAGAAGCGGGTTGTCATGCGCCGACTCCGGATTGATTGGGTGTGAGGCCATTGTAGCCCTCGGAACGCCAGCTTGACAGGGAGAGGATTTTGGGTCGTGGCTGCTGGCGGAATTGTGACAAACAGGGCGGCTATATCGGTCTTAGCCAATTGACATATATTGGCGCGCGGCGTGTTCTCCTCGCCAATAGTGCAACCGACGTGTACAGCACCGTATCGTTCCTGGAGATGTTAAGTGATGAACGCTCGAAAATTTCGTACCGCAACCCTGCCCGGCGCCGCCATATTCGTTGCAGGCGCGTTGCTCACCGTGCCCGCCCCGGCCCAGACACCCGAGCTTTCGGGACCCGCACAAGCGCTCGATACCAACAGTAACGGGTTAATCGAACGCGCAGAGGCGCTCGGCCCGGCGGCGACCAATTTCGACACCATCGACCTGGACAAGAGCGATACCCTCGACGGCGACGAACTGCGCCACTTCTTCGCCGGCGGCCCCCGGCCCGAGCCCAAAGCCGCTGCGGCCCGCACACCCGCCGAACCACTTGCGGGACCGGCGGTGGCAATGGACGCCAACCGCAACGGAACCATTGAAAAGAACGAGGCCCAGGGGCCGGCTGCATCCAACTTCGATACGATTGATCTCGACAAGAGCGGCGCCCTCGACGGGTCGGAACTGCGCTACTTCTTCCGGGGTGGCGAACGCCCTAGCGGACCAGCGAAGAACGACAACGCAGACGCAAAACCTTCGGGCGGCGTGACCGGTGGACCGCCGCCTGCGCGCGTTGTTCTCGACGAGGTTGTCGAAGAGCGGATCGGCCAGACCACCCCCGTCGTGGGCCGTATCGTCGCCCAACAATCCGGGCCGATCGCCGCGCGTATCGGCGGCGCCGTCGTGGAAATGCGCGTGGACGTCGGGGACCGGGTCGCGACCGGTGACGTGCTGGCGCAGATCGACCGGGAACGCATGCAGCTCGAGCGTGACCGCTACGCCGCCATCGTGTCGCAGCAGCGTGCCAAACTTACCGCCGAACGCGCGGACCTCGAGCAGACCCAGAACGAACTGGACCGCCTAGAGGGCATTCGCAAATCTGCCGCATTCTCCCAGGCCCGCTTTGAAGATGCTGTCCAGGCCGTTGCGTCCCAGACCGGTTCGGTCGCCGAAACCCGTGCTCAGCTGGCACAGGCGCAAGCCCAGCTTAAGCGTGCCGATCGGGATCTGACGGACACCGAAATTCGCGCGCCGTACCCCGGGGTCATCAGCGAAACCCACACCGAAATCGGTGCATACCTGTCGATAGGAAACCCGGTCGCAACCATCATCAACGACCTTAATCTGGAGGTCGAGGCGGACGTTCCGAGCGCGCGGGTGGCAAGCTTGAGCAGCGGCGACGCGGTGAACATCAGGATTGCCAAAGGGCGGACAATACCCGCGCGGCTCCGCGCAGTGGTTCCGAGCGAGAATCCCCGCACCCGAACGCGCCCGGTGCGCTTCACAGCCGACTTTGCAGGCCTCGACACGCCGCTGGCCAACAACCAAAGCGTGACAGTGTTGTTGCCGGTTGGCGGATCGCGAAACGCGGTCACTGTGTCCAAGGATGCGGTCACCCAGCGCAACGGCCAGAATATGGTCTTTGTTTCGAACAACGGTCGCGCCCAGCCGCGCCCCGTGACGACCGGCGAGGCGACCGGCAGCCGGCTCGTCGTGATATCGGGCCTGAAGGCCGGTGACCTGGTTGTGGTACGCGGCAATGAGCGGCTGCGTCCCGGCCAGCGCCTGCAGGACGTGGGGGCCGGTGGCACCGCGACAAACGGCAGCGGCGGAGGCTGATCCGGATGAATTTGATCTCCGCTTCGATTCACCGACCGATCGCGGTCATCGCGGTCGTGATCATGATCATCATGTTCGGCTGGGTTGCCCTCCAGCGCATTCCCATCCAGCTGGCGCCCGATGTTCGCCAGCCGGTGATTATCGTAGACACCTCCTGGCCCGGCGCCTCGCCGCTCGAGGTCGAGCGTGAAATCGTCAACCGCCAGGAAGAGGTCCTCAAGGGGATCGAGGGCGTGCGCAAGATCGAGAGCCGCGCGCGCACCGGACGATCGGATATCACGCTTGAATTCGCACCCAGCCAGAATATGGACCGGGCTCTTCTGCTGGTCGCAAACCGACTCGACCGGGTTAGCGGATATCCCGAGGAGACCGATGAACCCACATTGCGTACATCGGGCACCGACGACAATGCGATCGCATGGTTCGTACTCCGCAAGCAGGCGGGAAACGACCGGGACCTGCTGACCTACGGCGATTTCCTCGAAGACGTCGTCCAGGAACGAATCGAGCGCATCCCAGGAATCTCGGGCGTCAACATTTTCGGCGAAACCGAGCGCGAGATGCGGATCATCATGGATCCCGAGCAACTCGCTCAGTACCGTCTGACCATCAGCGACGTGGTCGAACGGCTACGGGCCGAAAACGCCTCGATCTCCGGCGGCGATGTAGAAGAAGGAAAGCGCGCCTATGTGGTGCGCACCGAAGGCGATTTCACCACCACCGATCAGGTTCTCGACGTGGTCCTACGCTCGGATGCTGAGCTCGCGGACGGCCGGATCGGTCGAATTACGGTCCGCGACATCGCCGAGGTCGAGCTGGGCTACAAGGAAGCCCGCGCGCTGCCTCATCGCTTCGACGAACGGGCCATGGCGTTCAACATGACCCGCGAACAGGGTGCGAACGTCCTGACGGTGATGGACGAAGTCCATCGCGTGGTGGCCGGCCTCGCGGAAGGCCCGTTGAACCGTGTCGGCCTGATTGTCGAGAATGTGTTCGACGAGACCCTGTATGTGAACTCGGCCATATCCTTGGTGCAGCAGAATATTGTGGTCGGCGGTATCCTCGCGGCCCTGATCCTAATGTTGTTCCTGCGATCATGGCGCCCGACCCTCGTTGTTTCGCTGGCCATTCCGGTCTCGGTGATCGGTTCATTCGTGGCTATGGCCGCGCTCGGCCGCTCGCTCAATGTCATCAGCCTGGCCGGCATCGCTTTCGCGGTTGGCATGGTCGTCGATGCCGCGATTGTGGTGCTCGAAAACATCTTCCGTCTTCGTCAGGAAGGCTATTCGCGCGCGGAAGCGGCCCGCCTGGGCGCGTCGCAGGTCTGGCCTGCCGTCCTCGTCTCCTCATTGACCACGGTCATGGTGTTCATCCCGATCCTAGTGATGGAGCTCGAGGCCGGTCAGCTATTCCGCGACATCGCCGTCGCCATCTCGGTCTCCGTGCTGCTTTCGTTGCTTGTCTCGGTCACCGTCATTCCGGCACTGGCCAACCGCCTGCTCGTGAGCAGTGTGGCCGAGGGCGGGAAGATGGTCCGCATCCCGTTGCTGGACGATTTCGCGCACGGATTCGTCAACTTCTGGCAGGATTTCACCCGGATGGTCGTGCGCTCGAAACTGCGCGCCCTGGTTGTGGTCGGCGCGATCACACTGGCGTCAGGCGCCTTCACTGTCGTGTTCGCACCGAAGCTCGATTACCTGCCGACCGGCAACCGCAATTTCGTGTTTGGTTTCGTCAACGTGCCGCCGGGCTACAATCTCGACACGGTCACAGAAATCACGGAGCGCATCGCGAATCGCACCCGTAGCCTCTGGGCATCGGAGACCGGACCGGAGTCCGAGGCCGGCGAGCCGCCCAAGTTCCAACGTTTCATTCGCGTTCCCTTCGCGGGCCGGGCCTTTATCGGCGGCACCTCGGTGGACCCCGGCCGCGCCGCAGAATTAATCCCTGTACTGCAAAATGCCGGGCGGCAGGATCCGGGCGTTCTCACATTCCCCACCCAACCGTCTCTATTTGGGCGATCACTGGGCAGTGGCCGCACCATCGACGTGGATATTCGTGGATCGGACCTGGAACAAATATACCAGGTCGCATTCGACGTCTTTATCCGGCTGGCGCCGCGTTTTCCCTTCAGCGAGGGCAATCAGGTTCGGCCGATTCCCAGCCTGACATTGTCCGCGCCCGAAGTGCGCGTGGAGCCCAACCGCCTGCAACTTGCCGACAACGGCCTGTCGGCGCGCGCGCTTGGCCAGGCCGTCGACGCGTTCAACGATGGACTGCGGGTGGCCGAGATCACAGTTGACGGCAAACGCATAGATCTGACCCTGACCGGCCCGCCCAACATCATCGATCAGACTCAGGGTATCGGCTCCCTGCCGGTCGTGACCCGCGACGGGCGTATCGTGCCGGTCGAGGGCCTTGCTGACGTGAAGATCACATCCGGCCCGACCGAGGTGCGCCGCGCGGACCGCGCGCGGACCGTGAGGCTGCAGGTGCGCCCGAATGCCGACACGCCGCTGCAGGGCGCGTTCGAGCTGATCCGCGAGGATATCGTCAAACCGATGGAGGAAGCGGGCCTGCCCGAGGGGGTGAGCATCCGGCTGACCGGGACGGCCGACAAGCTGCTGGAGACATGGAACGAACTGGTCATCGACCTGCTGCTGGCGATCGTGATCGTCTATCTGGTGATGGCCATCCTGTTCGAGAGCTTTGTCTATCCGCTGATCATCATGTTGACGGTGCCCGTCGCGGCCGCCGGCGGCATCGCGGGCCTCGCCGTCCTGAACATCTGGACGCTGCAGCCCCTCGACATGCTGACAATGCTAGGATTCGTGATCCTGACCGGGATCGTCGTGAACAATGCGATTCTGCTCGTGCATCAGACCCTCTATCACATACGCGAAGACGGCATGACCGCGGATGACGCGATCATGCTGGCGACCCAGAATCGGGTCCGGCCAATTTTCATGTCCACGCTCACCTCGGTGTTCGGCATGCTGCCGCTGGTGGTGTTTCCCGGTGCGGGCTCGGAGCTCTATCGCGGGTTAGGTTCGGTCGTGCTGGGTGGCCTTTCGTTATCAGCCGTCCTCACCTTGGCTATCGTACCGCCGATGATGTCGATCACTGTCGGCTGGCATGAAGGAAACCGCAGCAACGAGGTGGACGCGAGCCCGACGCCCGCATCCTAGTTGCGCCTCGCCTTTGATCGGGGACGGCGTTCCGATGACACGATCATGAGCGCATCCGGAAACAGCCTCGCAGACATCCCGTTCCTCGCGCCACTGGCCGAGTCATCTCGTGCCGCACTCGAACAGCGCGCGCGCTGGGTTCGTTATACGGCCAATGACACAATCATCGACCGCGAAAACGAATCCCGAGACGTGTTTTTCGTCGTCGAGGGCCGGGTACGGGTCGTGAATTTCTCGATTCCAGACGCGAGATCAGTTTCGACGAAATGGACCCCGGCGGGGTATTTAGAGAACTCACCGCGCTCGACGGCATGCCACGATCCGCCGCTGTGGTCGCACTGGCCGATACCCTCGTCGCGTCTATCTCGCCCGACACGTTCCTGAACCTGCTGCGCGACCATCCGGACCTTGCCATCGGGGTGATGCAGGAACTGGCAAAGATCGTGCAAACATCGACCGAACGCATCATGGATCTGATCACACTGGGTGCGCTCAACCGGGTGCATTCGGAGGTCCTGCGCGAAGCGCGTGCGCATGCCGAGGACGGCGCCAACACTGCCCGCATCACGCCCATCCCGGTGCATGCGGATATCGCCGCGCGCGGGGACATCAACGTCAAGATAACCGAGAACGGCGGCACTACGGTGATCGAGGGTGGAAGCACAGTCGACAGGCAATAGGCCAGCGACACCGACGGAGCATTCAGCCGGACTTCAGAGCCCCCAGCACCTCCGGTGCCGCGCCTGTCAGCATCCGCAAATCTGATGTCGGGGTGACCAGGTCGAACCCGTCCGCGATCATCTGCGCCGAATAATCGGTTCGGGTCGCGTGGACGCCGGCGCGAATACCGGCCGCGTGGGCACCTTCTCTGATCTGTGCGATCAGATCCGCAACCGGGCCATCGAAATTGTCGTGCCTGGGCGGGTGACCGTGGGAGAACGCCAAGTCCGTCGGCCCAATATATACCGCGTCGAGCCCCGGCGTTTCGGTGATCTCCTTGAGATTCGTCACGCCCTCGCGGGTCTCGATCATGGCGAAGGTGAGGATCTCCTCATTCGCATGGTCGAGATAATCCGCCCCGCCATAGATCGTGCCGCGGTACGCGCCGTTGGAACGGTAACCGTCGGGTGGATAACGGCAGGCGCCGACAAAGCGTTCCGCGTCATCCCGGTTGTTGATCATCGGGCAGATGATGCCGTAGGCACCCGCGTCGAGGCACCGCATGATGACCGAGGGCTCGTTCCACGGGACCCGGATGATTGGAACCGCATTGCCGGCCGACATCGCCTGAAGCATCGGGATCGCGTCCGGCACATCGACCGGCCCGTGTTGCAGGTCGATGGTCAGACCGTCCCAGCCCTGATGGGACATGACTTCCGCCACATAGGGGCTCGGCACCGATATCCAGCCATTCACGGCGGCCTTACCGGTGGCCCATAGTTCGCGTAGACGGTTTTTGCGCATCACTCCCCTGCCCCTGACGGTTTTTGAGTCGCCAGTTTGACACGCAGCCAAACGGCACACCACCGCCGAGGCATGCGGTTCAGGCGGACTGCCGTTCGCGGATTTCGGCGCGCAGTTGGAGCTGGCGTTCGGCCGTCAGCGGATAGCGCCAGACCACACTCAACGCAACGACCTTGAAGATAATCGGGCAGACACCAAACAAAATCGCGAGCACAAGCAGCGCAGAGTCTCCGTTGTACGTATCGGGTACAAACCCGACGAAATCGAGAAGCTTGAGCGAAATCCCGACGATCAGCGTCGTCAGGCTCAAACGATCCGTGGCATGATCTGGCTGCGCGGTCGTATCATCCTCCGCGGTCATCTGTTCGCGTTTCGGGACAAACCCGTTCACCATCACTTGTCCACTCGGCACCCCTGCCGAATTTTAGATATAACTCTTGGGAAGGCATGTGGCTGTAACGTAATTGTCAACGTGCGCGACACGATCATCCAAAGCCGGATCGCGTGATGGCTCACAAAAAACAAGGCCCAAAAAAGATGCGAGATCACACACCCGTCGAATGAACACCGTTCCCGCCCACGCAAAAACCCTCGAGGCGCTCGAAGCGCGCGTCCGCCATGAGCTGGCGCTGCTCGACCACCCAAAAGCCGAATGGGTCCCGCCGCGCATCGATGCATCGGGAAAGCATGTCTACGACGTGCTGGTCGTCGGCGCCGGCCAGAGCGGCCTAGGGACTCTGTTCGCGCTGGGTCGCGAGAAAGTGACGAATATTCTGGCGGTCGATCGCAGCCCGGCCGGTCGGGAAGGCCCCTGGATCACCTATGCCCGCATGCACCAGCTGCGCACTCACAAGGACATCACCGGCCCGGCACAGGGCATACCATCGCTGACACCGCGTGCCTGGTACACGGCAAAATACGGTGCGGCCGCCTGGAACGCTCTGGTTCGCGTCCCGCGGACGGACTGGCAAGATTATCTGAACTGGTACCGGGATATCCTCGACCTGCCGGTCTTGAACGAGACGGAAGTGGGGCCGCTCACCGCCCACGAACCGGATAATCCCGACAGCCTGATCCGGGTGCCCCTGATCGCCACCGGGCCGAACGGCCGCACCGAGACCGTACTCGCCCGCGAGGTTGTTCTCGCCAACGGTCTCGAGGGGTGCGGTGAGTGGCACGTCCCGGAAATCCTGACGGACAATCTGCCCGCCGATCGCTACACCCAAGCCAACACGGAATTCGACCTGTCGGTTCTCCGCGGCAAACGCATCGTCGTGGTCGGCGCGAATGCCGGGGGCTTCGATTCCGCCGCCGCGGCCCTCGAGGCCGGTGCGGCATCGGCCGACCTCCTCGTGCGCCGGGACGAAATCACCCGTGTGAATGCCCACAAGCCGATCGACAGCATCGCCTGGCTCAAGCATTTCGGCGATCTCGACGACGCCACGAAGTGGCGCCTGATGGTGCATGTCATGCGGAACAATCAACCCCCACCGCAGGACACCTTCGACCGGGCCGAGACCATGCCGGGTTTCCGGATGCGCGAAGGTGCGGGGATGACGGCGGCCTACATGGCGGATGAGGAGGTGATTATCGAAACGGCTGCGGGCGACCGGTTGCAGGCGGATTTCGTCATCGCCGCAACCGGCTTCGCCAACGATTTCAGCCTGCGGGTGGAAACCTCGGAGATCGCCGACAAGATCGCGCTTTGGCGCGACTGCTACACACCCCCGGACGGCGAAGACTGGGCACCGATGGGGACCTACCCCTATCTGGGAAAATCCTTCGAATTCACCGAGAAAACGCCGGGCGCCGCGCCCTGGCTACACCACATCCATTGCTTCTCCCTGGGTACCAAGCCGAGCCTCGGGCTGTCGGCCGCTTCGGCGACCGCCATGCGCTATGGCGTACCCCGGCTGGTCCAAGCGCTGACGCGCTGCCTGTTTCTCGACGATGCCGCGCATCACACCAACGCGATGCTGACCTTCGATGAGGAAGACCTGATCGTCGCCCCCGGAGAGCCCGACAACGCATAGCTTTTGGGGTTTTCAGCCGGGGATATGGGCGAACGCTTCTTCGGGCAAGAAATCGAGCTGGCCCGACCCGCCCGGCTTGAGCCAGTAGAGCTCCAGGGTCGAAGTCACGCGTTTCTCGAAGTAAAGCAGGTGCAGCGGGTACCAGCTTGGTGACGTGATATCGACAGGTATGAGTTCCGAAAAACTGTCGCTGTGGACATCGGGATCATGCACAACGCGGACGCCGCCGATCTTCAGGTCAACGCCGTCATTGGATCGCATGGCTATCGTATATGTGCCTGCCATAGGAAAATTGATGTAGCCACGAATATCCGCGCCAACCTCATCCGCGCGCCCGCTGGTGAGGACATCACCGTCACCCACGAAATAATCGAGGATCAGGATCGGCTCACCCTTCACCCCGTCCTTGTATTTCGCCCAATCCTCTATCTCGCGCGTGTCGTTGAACACGCCGAAACAATATGTGACGGCGAGCCCCGGTTTCAGGTCGGCTGCCGCGGGTTGTGGCGTTGCCGGTTGCAGTCCGGACACGAGATCGGCGGCCATCGCGGTCGACGCGCCAAAACTCAGGCTACCGGCCAGAAACGCAGCGGTGATGACCTCGGCGAAACGAACCCGCATCAGTGCCCCCCGTCAGGGTTACCAAACGTCCAGTTTCAGGGTCGAATTTCGACTTCCGTGAAGAGACCGGCCAGGGTATCGGGGTCGTCGGCAGCGAAATCGCGCACCTTCTCAATGTCGTCCGCCTCGACCACGATGAGTGAACCCGTGACACGGGAGCCGTCTTTGCTGAGGGTCGGTCCGGCCAGATGCAGCTTCACGTCCTTGCCATGCGCGCGCAGATAGTCGAGATGAACCTCGCGCGTCTGGTTGCGCAGCTCGATGCCGTCTTCCTTGTCGGTATTGTCGATGATGAAATGCATGAAACCCTCCCTCTCCTATCTGTCTTATCCGCCTGGGTTTACTTCACCCGTTCGAGCACCGTCGCGATACCCTGGCCGACGCCAATGCACATCGTGCAGAGCGCATACTTGGCATCACGCTCCTTGAGTTCATAGGCCGCCGTGGTCGCCAGACGCGCGCCGCTCGCCCCGAGCGGGTGGCCAATCGAAATGGCACCGCCATTGGGGTTCACATGCTCTGCATCATCGGCGATCCCGAGGTCACGCGTAACCGCAAGAGCCTGCGCCGCGAAGGCCTCGTTCAATTCAATCACATCGATATCGCCAATCTTGAGACCGAGACGTTCCAGCAGCTTATGAGTTGCCGGTGCCGGCCCAAAACCCATGATCCGCGGCGGAACACCTGCGGTCGCCGTCCCGACAACGCGGGCGATGGGCGTGAGGCCATATTTTTCTACGGCATCTTCCGACGCGATGATCATGGCGCACGCACCATCATTAACACCCGAAGCATTGCCTGCCGTGACAGTCCCGCCTTCGCGGAACGGTGTCGGCAACTTCTCCAGTCCGGCCATGTCCGTGCCAGGACGCGGGTGTTCGTCGGTGTCGACCACCACCGGGTCGCCGCGGCGCTGCGGCACCTCGACGGACACGATCTCCTGCGCGAAGCGCCCGCGTTCCTGGGCCGCTTTCGTGCGTTGCTGGGACCGGAAGGCCAGCGCATCCTGATCGGCGCGCGACACCTGGAATTCCTCAGCCACGTTCTCCGCCGTTTCGGGCATCGCATCGATACCGTACTCCGCCTTCATCTTCGGATTGACGAAACGCCAGCCGATGGTCGTGTCTTCGACCTGATTGGCGCGTGAGAACGCGCTGGTGGCCTTGGGCATTACGAAAGGTGCGCGCGACATGCTTTCGACACCGCCGGCGACGACCAGATCGGCCTCACCGATGCGGATCGCGCGCGACGCGGCGGTCAATGCCTCGAGACCGGAGCCGCATAGCCGGTTCACAGTCGCACCCGGAACATCGGATGAATATCCCGCCAGCAACAACGACATCCGCGCCACATTGCGGTTGTCCTCACCCGCCTGATTGACGTTGCCGTAATAGACCTCGTCGACCTTTTCCCAATCGACGCCGGGATTGCGGTCGACCAGCGCCTTCATGGGAATCGCACCCAGGTCATCGGTCCTCACGCTCGACAGGGAACCGCCATAACGTCCGAACGGCGTGCGTACTGCGTCACAGATATAGGCTTCCCGCATTGTTTCCCTCCTGATTTCGGTCCCGAAACTATTGCATACGAGAATGCCCATACATAGACCGGTCGGCCACCCGTGGCCGCCCGGGGTTCGCCATGCGAACCCGCGATAAAGTGGGCGGTTTCGCAATTTTGCCGTCCTGAACCCAAGGGAATGTGATTACGCCCGGCCCGCGAGCCAACCTATGTTGGGATCATGCTGGATCTGCCTCAGTCGATACGAACGGCCTCCCTCGCCGGCGCGCTGCTCGTCGCGACCGGCGCATTCATCGCCAATCCCGCCGCGGCCCAGAATCAATCAGGCAGCCCCACACCGGCCGTCCCGGGCGCCGAGCTCAGCAATCAGGAAGTCCGCACGCTGGCGCGCCAAATTCTCCAAGTCGGCACCCTCGAACGCAACGGCCTGATGGCCCGTCTCGTGGACCGGGGAAATACCGACGTGGTGCCGGCATTGATCCAGTCCCTCAGGTTTCTCAGGCACGACCCGTGGACCATCACAGGGGCGCTGGACTCGCTCACCGGGACACCGCACACGATCCGGCTCGAGGAAATCACCTAGGGTGGCGTCGTCAAGGACGGCATTCCCGCACTGGTCAATCCGAAGCTGATCGCACCTGCCGAGGCCGACTACATCGCCCCCGACGAGCTTGTGTTCGGTGTCGAGATCAACGGTGATGCGCGTGCCTAACCGCTTCGAGTAAGGACTAAAGCCACCGCAGCACCACAACGCATGACAGCGGCCACGAGATCGCGACTCCCGCCGAGCCGGGCTTTGGTTTAGGCTTTTCCCAAACAAGACGAACCAAGCAGAGGAAGCCGATGAAGACCACGAATTTCACGCCCGAGGAGATGGAGGCGCGGGTCGCGCGCTTCAACAAGATCAAACCCCAGAGCAGCAGCTACGACGCCGAGGTGGGCATCCCGAAGGAAGTCTACGAGATGATGACCGCGCGCTCGCTCTATCTGCTGATGTCGCCGGAAAACCAGGGCGGGCCCATGGCCCAGCACCCCGCGGTGACGACCGAGGACATGATGAGCGTGATCATCGCCGAATGCCCGCCGGGCGACGGCCCCCTGCTCCACGCCCACCAGTTCACCCGCGAGACCTTCTTCTGCCTCAACGGCCGCTTCAAGATTCAGTGGGGCGACGAGGGCGAGAACGAGCTCTTCCTCGATCCCCTCGACATGATCGCGGTGCCGCCGGGCGTGGTGCGACGCTTCGAGAATGTCAGCGACGAGACCGCCCGCCTGCTGGTCTGGATCAACGGCGATTCCGAGGAAGCCTTCAACGATATCGACCACCCGCAGGTCGAGGCAGACCGGCTGGCCGAGAAGTTTGGTGACGAGACGCTGGAGAAACTGCGCGGGATCGGCGTCAGCTTCGAGGCCGGCGTCGAGGACGGCCGCGACGCAGCGGAGTAACCATCCTTACACCCACAAAAAAGGGCGCCTCGGAGCCCCCTTTTTCATATCCGTATCCCGAAATACTCAACTCTCGACCCCGTCCCGGGCTTCGACCGGAGCGGCCGGAACACCCGTCGGGTTCTCGGCCCAGAAAGCGTCGTTGCAGTCGATCGTGGCGTAGGGCATGACCATACCCGGGTTGAACGCATAGGGTTCCTCGCCCGCCGCAATCTTCCGGGGCCATTCCGGGTCGGCCAGCGCACCCTTGGCGATGGCGACGAAGTCCCCCTCTTCCTCGACGATGGCGCGATCGGCCAGTTCGGGATCGTGCAGCTTGCCATTGGCGAACACGGGCAGGCCGGAATGGCGCCGCGCCAGACCCGACAAGGAATGATCGGTGCCGAACACATGATCAAGGCCCAGATGGGCGCTGCAATCGAAGAAATCGATGCCGGTGGCGGCAATCGACGAAAAAACGACTTTCGCGTCGTCGTCCCCGCCCGGCCAGACATAGGTCAGATCGTTGACCTTGGTCTGGGAGATGCGAACGCCCACGGGCACATCCGGGGCGGCATCCCGGACCGACTGCATCACCTCGCAATGGAACTTCACGCGGTTCTCGATCGGCCCGCCATACTCGTCCTCACGCAGATTGGTGTGCACGGTCAGGAACTGGTCGGGCAGGTAACCATTGGCACCATGCACTTCGATACCGTCGAAACCGATCTCGACGGCGCGCCGGGCGGCGTGGCCGAAATCCTCGACCACCTGGGCCATCTCTTCGCGGGTGATCTCGCGCGGGGTCTGGAAACCGGTACCCGCGCCGCGATAGCGCGGGATCTGCTCACCGATGGGTGTCACGGCCGAGGCCGAGATCGAGCCTTCAACCCAGTTGTTGCCCTGGTTGATCGCGCCGCAGTGGAATATCTGCATGAAGATCGGCACGCCCTCGGCGTGCACCGCATCGACGACCTTGCGCCAGCTTTCGGCCTGCTCGTCCGTCGCGATACCCGGCTGGTAGGTATAGCCCTGGCTGTATTTGAGGTCGATATAGACGCCCTCGGTGATCACCATGCCCCAGCCGCCGCGCGCAAAGCGGCCGTAATAGTCGGCCATCTGGTCGGTGACGATGCCGTCTTGGGTCGCGCTGGTGCGCGTCATCGGCGAGACAATGCAGCGGTTCGGGAACTTGACGCCCTTGAGCTCTCCTGCCTCGAAAATATGCGGGTGCTTTTCTACGCCCGGTCCACTCAACGTCATCTCGGTCTTCCCCCAAAGGATAGTTTGTTTTGTTGAACTAGGTCAGCTGCCCATACAGGCAAGCCCTACTTCTCGATCGGCACGCCAACCAAGCTGCCCCACTCGGTCCACGAACCGTCATAGCTGCGCACGCTGTCATAGCCGAGCAGCTGGGTCATCATGAAATAGGCCAGGGTCGCGCGATGGCTGAGCCGGCAATAGGAGATCACGTCCTTATCCGGCGTGGCCCCCCGGTCCGCCAACAGCGACCGCAATTCATCCTCGTTCCGGAATGTCATGTCGTCGTTCAGGAACTCGTCGAAAAACAGATGCTTCGACCCCGGGATACGCCCGGCGCGCTCCGCCCCCACATCGGGTGCACCGATCATGTTGACCCGTTCGCCGTTATATTCCTCTGGTGAGCGATGATCGAGCAATGCGGTCTTACCGCCGGCCGCGACATCGTCAAGGCGGTCGAGAATCTCCGAAAAGCGCACCCGCATCTGATCGTTGCGGTCCGTGCCCGGCGTATAGGTGGTCGGGGTCGGGATGGTAACATCGGTCGTGGTCGGGCGCCCTTCCTTCTCCCACAACACGCGGGCACCATTGAGGAGCCGCACATCCTTGTGACCCAGATAGGTGAACACCCACCAGCCATAGGTGCCGAACTGCACCGGGTCGCCGTAACAGACAACAATCGTGTCGTTGGAAATGCCGAGTTCACCGCAACGTCTTGCAAACAGTTCCGGGGACGGGAAGTCGCGGATATTGTCGTCCCACAGAAAATCCTTCCAGAAGAAGCCGTGGGCACCTGGAATGTGCCAGACGTCATAGGATTCCGTGCCGGTCCAGTTGAACTCCAGGATCACCACATTGGGGTCGTCGAGATGCTCCTCGAGCCATGCGGGCTCCACCAACCTGTCCGATGCCATCTGCCTACCCCCGTATTTTTGCGCAATGTTAGACTGGTCGCGATGTAACAGCGCCCGGCGACGAAAATCAATCGTGGCGGCCCCATTGCCTTGAAGGAACGTGAGAATGTCGATCCAGACCATCGGACTTGTCAGCACCGGCGACATGGGCCACGCGGTAGGCCGCACCCTGAGAGAAGGTGGATTCACGGTCCTGACTGCACTGGACGGCCGTAGTGAACGCTCATGCGCATTGGCCGCGCAAGCCGAGATCGAGGATGCGGGTGATCTTGCCTCCCTGATCGGACGAGTCGACCTTCTAATGTCAGTGATGCCACCATCGGTAGCGGTGGTGTTCGCCACCGAGGTCACCAAACTGATGACCTCTACCGGCGCCACACCCTTGTTTGCCGACTGCAACGCGATCGCACCCTCCTCGAGCCGAACCATCGCCGACCTCATCACGGGTGCGGGTGCAGACTTTCTCGACGGCGGCATTATCGGCGCACCGCCGGGGCGCAGCGCGGCGACAAGGCTTTACGTCAGCGGTGACCATCCCGAACGCCTCGACGCACTGGCACGACCGGACCTGATCATTCGCACTCTCGACGGCGGCATCGGCGCCGCCTCGGCCATCAAGATGTGCTACGCGGCCCTGAACAAGGGTGCCATGACCCTTGAAGCGCTCGTTCTCACGGGTGCGGAGCAACTCGGGCTGTCGGCCGAACTGCGTCAGGAGCTTTCGGAAAGCCAGACCCAGGTGCTGGCGCGCATGGAGCGCCGGGTGCCATGGCTTGCCGCGGACGCCGAACGCTGGTCGGGCGAAATGCTGGAAATCGCAAAGACCTTCGCAGAAGTTGGGCTAACGCCGCTTATCCATGAGGGGGCCGCGGATGTATTTCAGCTGTTGGCGGAATCATTTCTGGCATCAGAGACCCGCGAGACCGCCGACCGATCGCGAAGCCTCGAAGAGGCAATCGCCGCGTTTTCGGCTAGCCTTTCCGCCCGCGGCGCGACGGACTAGAGCCTTTCGACGCCTTCCGGCCGCGCCCGCCGGCGGCACGCGACGCGGTCGCGCGCGCAGCAGCACCACCGCGACCCGTCTTGCGCAGAAATTTCAGCAAAGCGTTCATCTCACGTCGCTCGAAGCGCAGCTCCTCTTCGGCCTTGGCCTCGCCTCGCACCGCGCGGATCTGCTGGTCCAGCTGGTTGACCACATTCTCGATTGCCCGGGTTACTTCGTTCACCTGGCTTTTGTCGCGGCAGCAGAGCACGACTTCCTGGTTCATCATCAGGTCGGAGAACGCATCCGCGTCACTGTCCGCCAGCCGCGTCAGGGTGCGGTCGATCTCGGTCCAGACGGAACGCCAGTCGGCATAGACCGTCGGCGCTTTCGCGCGGCCGCGCGCGCGCGTCACGGTCTCCAGCTGGACCATAATCCGGACAAACTGCCAGACGATGATGCGCAATTCGTTGGACGGAGCGCCACCTTCCGTATGGGGCTTGTTCATTCGGGTGTTTCCTCGCGCAGGCGGCCCCGAACGGGTCCACACTCAGCGCAGTAGCAATCCTTGAGGCGTCGCCGGGGGCGGCGCACGTAATGGTAGGCTTGGGCGCAACCTGTGCAGCGCCAGATAATTTTCGCGTTGGCCTCGCGCGACAAATACGGAATGCGATGGCGCACATTCGGCGCTTCGCCGAGAAGACGCATCATCTCGCGCCACGGGGCGCCATGGCGGCATGGGCGTTCATGGAATAAATCCGCCAGCACATGGGCACATTCATGCAGGAAAGTCGCATCGCGGTCTTCCTCGCAACCATTCTCCAGCAGACGTGCATTCAACACGATCCGCCGATCAGCCGCATAGGCGGCCCCGGCCAGTGTCCGGGCACGACGGCTGACCAAGACCACACAATCAAGCATTTCGCGAAATGCCGGTCCCTTGTCCGCGGCGCGCGAAAGCCGCCCGGCCAGGCCCCAGCGCTCGGCGATCTCGCGCACCGTGCCGATCTGGCGATGGCCCGTCACGCGCGCGTTGACGGATGCCTCGAGCGCAGCATTCGCGGATGCGTTAGCGGACAATGGAAATAACCCTCCCGGCCTGTTCCGGACGCGGCAGTTTATCATGCGTGCCCGCAACCGCGTCGAGCCGCGCCAGGACCGTCTCGGGCATGGGTGCGGACCGTCGTGCCGTCATGTCCACATGCAGGCTGATGAGTTCATTGGTCGATGCGAGATAGCCCTCATCGGCGTGGTACATGAAATGAATGTAGTGCAGCCGCTTGGCATCATGGGCGAGCAGCTGGGTCTCGAACCGCATGGGGGAACCGGACATCAGCTCGCGGTCATACGTGATGTGCCCTTCCAGGGTGAAGGTCGAGGCGTTGCTGGCTTTCAGATATGTCTCGCCGAGACCCACAAAGTCGAAGAACGCGTCCGTCGCATGGTCGAAGGCCAGCATGTAATAGGCCAAGTTCATATGGCCGTTATAGTCGATCCAGTCCGGCTGCACGCTTTCCCGGTGCAGGGCCAGCGGCGCGGGCATGTTCGCCAGTTCTTCGGGGGATTGCGCGGTCATGGGCGGAGCATAATGGGTTGCTCCTGCTTCGCAAATGCCCGCCGTTATTGGGTCGGGTGACGATCAGGGATGCAGGTGGAGGCGCCGTCCCATATCCGACTGGAACCGCCCGCCCGGATCGATCCGGGCGAGGACATCGCGGAATTCATCCAGACGCGGGAACATCGCCGCATAGGTCTCGGCGGTCATCAGCGCATCCTTGGCGATGTACAACCGCCCGCCATGATCACGCGTGATCCGCTCGATCTCCTTGTGCAGCGCCTCGACACCCGCGCGTCGCGGCAAATCGATGGCATAAGCCATACCATCCATCGGGAAAGACAACAGACCTTCACCCGGCCCACACATGGGCTTCATGACAGCGGCGAAAGAGCCAGCCCGCGCAGTCGTGATCGCCTCCATCACGGCAACGATCCCCTCTCGCTGAGTCTCGCGCGGAAACCCGGTATGCACCGAATAGAAGCCGCGGCGCCCATAGACGCGATTGAAACCCTCGATATGGTCGAGCGGAAACAGGTAGGGGCGCAGGTGGAGACGTGCGCTGCGCCCGCCCGCCGGCATCTTGCGATATCGCCGATCGGTGAAGCGGCGCAGGATCGCCGGGTGGAGGAAGACCGACGGTGGCTGGATGCGGATTTGCTTGGTCGCCGGCGCAGCAGCCACACCGTCGTCCGACCCAGCAAGGTTGCCCAGTTCCAGAATGCCGCGCCCGAGATTCCTTCCGGTCGCCATCGCATCCACCCAGCCAAACAGAAACTCGTGGGTCTCGCGTGATGCCTCGATAGTGTCGATCATTGCATCGACGTCAGCCAGCGGCCGGAACTGCACATCGGCCGCATGTGACGGCACACGCATCAACCGGAAACAGACACGCAAGATCGTCCCGGTTAGCCCCGCGCCACCCAGGCTGGCGCGAAAGATATCGGCATTCTCGTCGCGTGAGGCACGAATCAGCTCACCGCTCGCCAGCATGATGTCGATCCATAGAGCGTGGTCACCGAAACTGCCGACCCGATGGTGATTCTTCGAGTGGATATCATTGGCAAAGGCGCCACCAACCGTGACGCTCGCCGTCGCCGCGGACACAGGAAAACAGAACCCGGCAGGCAAAACCTCATCGAGAAGCATGGAGAAACTGACGCCGGCCTCACAAACGATCTCGCCGGCATCACGATCAAAGGCGACAATACGATCGAGCGCCGACGTCAGGATCGTTTGACCGCCATCGTCCAGCGCCGCGTCGCCGTAACAGCGCCCGCCGCCATAGGTGATCACACCTAGGGCATGATTGGCGGTGACGGCGTCGCGCAGCGATTTCTCATCGCCCGGCGCGATGGTCGAGGCGCGCGCAAAGCGGGATCGACCCCAAGTCGTCAATGTCGTGTCGGTCCAGCTCAAACCTGTCACCTAGGCTTTTCCAGCGTCTAGTCGCGACGCGCAATCACCGGGCAGTTTACCAGAATGCCGTCCGATTTTCGGCGACGTCGCGCAAACGTGTTACGTCAATTCGAAGACGGCTTCGACCTCCGTCGCGACATCAAATGGCATAACCGCGACGCCGAGCGCCGTGCGCGTGTGTTGCCCGGCGTCCCCAAACACGTCGATCACCAGTTCCGATGCGCCATTGACCACAGCCGATATCGCCGTGAAATCCGGCATCGCGTTGACATAGCCCTTCAGATTAACCACCCGCTTGACGCGATCCAGATCGCCGTCCAGCGCGGCCTCGGCCTGGGCGAGGACGTTCAGGGCCGACAACCGCGCGGCCTCCTGCCCCTCCTCCAGCGAGAATTCCCGGCCCACCTTGCCGATGAAGCGCAACTCACCATTCCACTGCGGCACCATGCCGGAGACATAGAGGAGCCGGTCAACAATCATGGTGGGCAGAATCTTCGCCACGCGTGTTTGCTGCGGGGTCGGCAAAACAACTCCGAGGTCTGTCAGACGGGATCCAATAGTTCCGGACACGGCGCACCTGCAGTTGATGGATGTGCCACGTTAGTCAGCCGCCGGAGGCCGAACAAGCCAATTCAGACCGCCTAGTCACCACATTCGAACCAGGTGGTGACACTGCCATAATGGCGATTCTCGTCGAGCCGCGTGTCCTCGGCCAGAAGACGGGCCCAGGTGTCGGCAGGCATGAAACGCGGCGCCAGATATTTGTAGAGATCCCGCAGAAGGGGAGACAGGACATAGGGATCGGGAATGTTGCCCGGGAGGCGCTCCCAAGCCTTCGTGATCTCGTCCCAAGGATCCAAACGGGCAAATATCTCATCACGAATATCGCGTATCGCACAACGATGAAACTCAAAATTCTCGAACAGTGAAACGATTCTCGAAAGTCGCGTATCGACCTCCGCCAGACTTCGTCCCATCGCGTGAATGGGAACGGAAATAAGGCGAGCGACAGGGTCAACGTCGCTGACAATGCTGGCATGGTGGGCGAAGTCGCGGCGCACCTTCTTCAACCGACCCCCGACGCGGCACACCGCCAGATAACGTTCGCGCAATGCCTCGATGAAGGAAATCTCCTCTACGACGGCGTCCATGATTTCCGTGATGGCATCGCCGTCGATATAATCTCCAAGTTCGGATGCGATGCGGCCCAAAGCAACGTCGACGGCAACATCGTCCACATGCGCGGCGACAAAACGTTCCAGATTAACCAGGTCACTCAAGGCAACCGGCTTTCCCATCTGCCATGCCGTGAGACACGCACCGATTTTCTTGAGCGCCGCGTCTCTGCGCAGCCGGCTCGGCTGCCAGGACGCATCTCCCGTCAAAATCTCAGGCGGGATCGGGTCGCCGATACCCAGCAGACTGACGAACCGCAAGCTGCGCTCCACCGTGTTGAGCATGACGGCGTCGTGCCCGTACTCGCGTATGGCGAACTCGCGTTTGATACCGGCGAAGGTCAGCGCGACCTTCTGCGCGCCGAGACCGATTGAATAAACGGGAACCCCTTCGCTTTTGTCGAGACGAAAATGCGTATCGGGAAAGGACGCGAAAAAGCGATGATCGAACGCAACTATATCAGGCGCCTTAAACGCTAGAAGCTGGCCCAGCTTCGATCATCCACACTAGGAAATAAACTCGATTAACGCGCGCGGTTGTCGCGCCAGAACATTCTTGCTCCGGTTGTTTAACGAACTATGAAACTCACCCCGTGGTGTTACGAAATAGGCCGCGATTGTGCGCCGATCTGTGGCGCACTCGCCTAGGCCTCGGTGAGCATCCCGGCCGAGATTTTCTCTGCCATCATGATGGTGGGTAGATTGGTATTTCCTCGCGGCAGAACTGGCATCAGCGACGCATCGACCACGCGCAGTCCTGGAACGCCATACACCTTCCCTTGTGGGTCGGTCACCGCTGCCGGGTCATCTTCCGACCCCATTCGGCATGTGCCCGCGGGATGAAACACCCCCGCAATGCTTTTGCCGACGATCTCATCGAGCACCTCCGGGTCTTTGGCGAGCGTCGCGATATCGATTCCGGGCTCGGAGAGGCCGGCCAACACGGGTCGCCCGACCACCGGTACCGTATCAAACATCCCCGCTAGGATTCTTGCCCGCAGGCTGTTGAACGCGTTGATGTCGTTGAGGGCGCGCATCTTGTTCGGACGAGAAACGGGATAGGCGCAATGCCAGAGCGGTCGCACCTCCGGCGACAACAGGATTTCGAGCGCGCGGCGCACACCGCCGGTCAGGCGAAGCCGGTCTCGTTCGTCGTCCAGATAGTTGAACTCGATGCGCGGATTGACGGCCTCGCCATCACGGGTAAGCGTTATATAGCCCGACGACGCCGGCTTGAGCAGGGTCGGTACAAGGGCCCCGACCCGTCGCCCTAGGGCATGCCAGCCGATCTTGCTCGAAATCGACATGCTCATATCCAGCGGGCCACAACCCTCGACGCCCGAAGAGAAACGTTCGGTCGCGGTCGAATGAGACTTTATCGCAGCCGGCTGAGCGGCATCACGGCGCAGCTGGGCCACGATGTAGACCACGGCATGGTTCAAAAGGTTGGCGCCGACACCCGCCCGATCAGCCATTACCGGCATACCGACTTCGCGCAACCCGGCAGCAGGACCGATACCCGCGCGCAACAGCATCACCGGCGATTGAAGCGCACCGGCGCAGACGATAACCTCGTTGGCAGAGAATTCCTGTATCGCGCCAGCGACCCGGACCGCCACGCCCGTCACGCGGGCACCCCCCGTGACCAGGCGTTCGACATGGGCATCGGTCACGATGGTCAGGTTTTCGCGCGCACGTGTGGCCGCATCGAGATAACAGATCGCCGTGGACGCCCGCTTGTCCGGGAACCGGCTCAGCGGCAGGGCGCCGACCCCTTCACGGAATTCACTGTTCAGATCATGGATCGGGGCGACCTGACGGTTGCGGCTCCAACTGTCCACGCCGTTCACGAAAGGCGGCCATTGCGCGCGCGACACGCGGCGGATGGGGAGCGGACCATCCTTGCCGTGGAGCGGGTTCCCGGCCTCACTGTCCACATCGGTCTCCAGGTTACGGAAATGCGGCAGCACCACATCCCAGTTCCAGCCATCCGCGCCCAGTGCGGCCCACTCGTCATAATCATCGGGCGTTCCGCGAAGCGCGACCATACCGTTGATCGAAGACGTGCCACCCATGATCCGGCCCTGGCGGAACGGCCCGGCTGAGGAATTATAGTGCCGGCGCGCATGTCCGCGGATGGCGCCCCAGGCGTAGGCCGGATTGAAATAGGACATGGGATAGGTATCGAGCACATCTGCCGGCTCGCGCCCGGGTACCGTGTCCTGCCCCGCTTCCAGCAGCAACACCCGATTGCTTGACTTCGCCGAAAGACGGCTCGCCATGACGCAGCCGGCCGAACCAGCCCCGACGATCACATAGTCGTAAACATTGCCCATCACACGCCCTCGAAAGCACAAAACCGTAAACCCGATTCATATCAGGAAGCCGAACGGATGTTTACGGCTCGAGCGAGAGAATCCAACCCGCCCCGTTTGATCCCCTCCTTCACAGGTCTAGTATAGGCCCAACACGAAAAGGCGCGCCGAACGCGCAACAGCACGGGGGAACAATCATGCAGAATGACATCACCGGCGCGTCGGCCTTCCTGGCACTGCTGCGCGACGAGGGTGTGACCCATCTGTTCGGCAATCCCGGTACGACCGAATTGCCGATCATGGACGCCATGCCGGACTACACCGACGACATGTCCTATGTGCTGGGACTCCAGGAATCCCTGGTCGTGGCCATGGCCGACGGCTACACCCGCGCCTCGGGGCGCCTGGCCGCGTGCAACGTCCATGTCGCGCCGGGCCTCGGTAATGCCATGGGCGCGCTCTACAACGCACGCTTCACCCACACGCCGATGATCATCACCGCCGGACAGCAGGAGACCGGCCACGGCCTGACCGAGCCGCTGCTCTATGACCCGCTGGTCCCCATCGCGACGCCGGTGGTGAAATGGGCGACCGAGGTGACGCGCCTGGAAGACCTGCCGCGCATCATGCGCAGGGCCGGCAAGGTGGCCATGACCGCGCCGACGGGCCCAGTGTTCATCTCGCTGCCCGGTGACGTTCTTAACGACCGCAAGGGTATCGACCTGGGGTCGCGCACTCGCGTGGACACCGCCATGCGCCCGACCGATGCAGGCCTGGAGGCGATGGCCGACCGGTTGCTCGCCGCGAAACGTCCCGCGATCCTCGCCGGCAACGAAGTGGTCACGTCAGATGCGCTGGACGAGGTCGCGCGTTTTGCCGAGGTGCTGGGCGCGCCCGCGTTCCAGCAAACCACGGCCTACGGTTCCTTCTTCCCCTCTGAACATCCGGCTTTCATGGGCGCATTGTCGCGAAACCAGAAGGAGGTGCGCGGTATCCTCGAAGATTATGACCTGCTGGTCGTTGTCGGGGCGGATGTCTTGCGCATGTCGGTGATGAGCGAAACCGAACCCCTGCCCGACGGCATGCCGATCGTCCAGATCGGTCTGTTCGACTGGGAGATGGGCAAGAATTATCCCGCCGACACGGCCGTGCGCGGCGACGTGCGCGAGACCCTGGCGGTGTTGAACCCGGTGATCGAGGCGCGGAGCGACCATGCGGAGACCGCCAAGGCGCGGATCGCAGCGGTGGCCGACAGTAACTGGTCGGCCAAGCGCACCCGGCGCGCCGTCGAGCTTACCGCCGATGCCGAGGCAACGCCGATCCGGTCCGACTGGCTGATGATGACAATCGCCGACGCGTTACCGGCCGGCGCGATCACGGTCAACGAAGGCCTGACCACGACCTGGAACCTGCTGCAGTATCTGCCGTTGCGCGATCGCTACGACTTCCACTCCTTCGCCAGCGGCGGCATCGGCTGGGCCCTGCCGGCCGCCGTCGGCGTGCAGATCGCCCAACCCGACCGCCCCGTGGTCGCACTCGTTGGTGACGGCTCGGCCATGTACTCGATCCAGGCGTTGTGGACGGCCGCGCATCTGCGCGTCCCCGTCACCTATGTGATTCTCAACAATCAGGGTTACCGGATCATCAAGCAGCGCCTGAAAGCCTTCCACGGCAACGAGACCTATATCGGCATGGACTTCGAGGACCCGCCCATCGACTTCGTTGCTATGTCGGAGTCCATGGGCGTCTCGGCGACGCGGGTGACCGAGCCGGACGCCGTGCGCGCCGCACTGGAAGCCGCCGTCGCGAACCCCGGGCCGAACCTGATCGACCTCTGCGTGGAGCGCGACGTCTGATCATGTTGTCCGACCGGGCGGGGGCACGCGCGCCATGACCACAGAAAGCCGACCGTCTGTGCTGGCGCCATTCTCGGTGCGCAGCTTCCGTTTTCAGTGGCCGGCGGATCTCGCGACCTCTTGGTCGTTCGAAATGGAGACATTGATCCTCGGCTGGTATGTGCTGGTCGCGACGGATTCTGTGCTGCTGCTGACGTTGTTTGCCGCACTCCAGTATGGCGGCACCCTCGTCGCACCGATGTTCGGCGTCGCCGGTGACCGCGCCGGTGCGCGAAGCGTTCTGTGCACGATGCGGGCCTTCTACATGGTGCAGGCCGCCATGCTGACCGGCTTCATCTACTTCGACGCGCTGGGACCCGTACCTGTTTTCATCATCGGGGCGATGATGGGAATCGTGCGTCCGTCGGACATCGCCATCCGCTATTCCCTAGTGGGCGAGACCATTCCTTCCAAACGCCTGGTGGGAGCGATGGGTATCTCGCGAACCACGACGGATTCCGCCCGTGTCGCGGGTGCGCTGGCCGGGGCAAGCATGGTCGCCACCCTCGGCATAGCGCCGGCCTATACCGCCATCACGGTCCTCTACGCGGTCTCGATGCTGCTGACGCTCGGTACCGCGCGCCGGTCGAAAACCGATGACGGTAAATCCCAGGGCCTCTCCCCCACGCGCACCTCGCCGCTCCGCGACATGGTGGATTCCTTCGCCTATGTCCGGCGCACGCCGCATTTGCTGGCGGCCATGACCCTGGCCCTGCTGGTCAATCTCTTCGCCTTTCCGCTGATGGGCGGTGTGCTGCCCTATGTGGCCCGCGAAGTATACGGCGCCGGACAGACGGGGCTCGGCTATCTCGCCGCGAGCTTCGCCTTCGGCGCCTTGGTCGGCTCGCTGGGTCTGTCGGCCAACAGACGCACCATTCAGCCCGGCCGCATGATGATCATCTTCACTTTTGCCTGGTACGCGCTGCTGCTGGTGTTCGCCTGGGTGGACGTGATGGCCGTGGGCGTCATCGTGCTGATGCTGGCGGGCCTGTGCCAGACCCTGGCGCTGGTGCCCTTGTCGGTGATGCTGATGCAGAGCTCCGATCCGCGGATGCGATCAAGGGTGCTGGGCCTGCGGATGCTGGCGATCTACGGCCTGCCCATGGGCCTGATGGCCTCGGGCCCGCTGATCGAGACCTTCGGCTTTTCTGCGACCACCACCGGCTACGGCGTGTTCGGCGTGATTGCGACCGCGCTCATCGCCTGGCGCTGGCATGCCCATGTCTGGCGGCCGGATGCAGTGGCGAACAGGGGGTAGTTCGATTTCCTAACCGACGTAATCTGCGTAAGAACCGTTTTCGATGTCGTCTTCCAGCGAGGGCTGCGCCGGCGACCAGCCCAACACATCACGCGCGTGATAGGCATTTACACGCACATTCGAGCCCATGCCGTAAGCCATCGGTGCACCCCAGGCGCGCACCGCCTCCGGTAAGGTCATGGTTTCAGTCCGCTCTCCCAACCCCAGCAGACGGCCAATCGAATGGTTGAGGTCCAGCATGGAAGCCTCGCCGGACTCAATATAAAAATATGATCCCGCCGGCGCGAGCTCCAGGGCGGCGATATAGGCATCCGCACAATCCTCGATATGGACATTCGACCAGATGTTCAGCCCCGGGCCGGGATGGCGCGGCACGCCGGACACCTTTGCCATGTCGATAAACATCGGAACCTGGATACTGTCCGGGCGCACGCCGAGGCCGCGTCCATAGATCAGGCACGGGCACATCACGACCGAATGCACGTCCTTTTCGGTTGCGGCGACGACCATCCGGTCGGTGGCGACCCGTGACGCCTTTTCGGGCAACGGCTCGAGCGGCGTATCCTCCCGGTAAACGGTGCCGCTCGGTTGCCCGTGTGCATTGTCGGCAACGATACTGGTACCGCTGGTGTGCAGAAGCTTCTTGCCGCTGCCTGCCAGGGCCTCGGCCAGCGCGCGGGCCGCGAAGGGGTGATCGGCGTTGGCGGCATTGACGACCGCGTCGGCCGACTGGGCCGCCGCCGCGAGGATATCGAAATCGTCGAGTGTGCCCAGTACCGGCGTGATGCCATGTTCTTCCAGCCGTTCCGCGCGTTCGGTATTGCGGGCGAGGCCGTGTACACGGTGACCGGCCCCCATCAGCCTCGCCGAGACGGTGCCGCCGATATACCCGGTCGCGCCGGTCACGAATATGTCCATGGATTACCCCTGATAGTCTCTTGTTGCCGGCCGAGATTATGGCATTCCGCACGGTCAAACGTCCGCTAAACTCTTCCCAACGATATCACAAAGGGGGAGGACGCCATGCCCGGCTATCCTGTCAACGACAAGCTCGAAGCCACCACCGACCAGTGGCGCATCTCGCAACATTGTTTCGCCGAAGAGATCCGCGCCGAGATGACCCTGCCCGACAAGGTGCAGCTCTGCGACATCACCCTGCGCGAGGGTCGGCAGCTGCCCGGGGTCTCCCTCAACCGGGATCAGGTCCTGCGCATCGCCGACAAGCTGGCCGAGGCGGGGGTGTCGATGCTCCAGATGCACCACGATGACCCCCAGGAGATGGCCGAGGTCAAGAAGCGCCACCCCCACATGCTGATCGACGCACTGGTGCATCCAACTGCTGTCCTCAACCCGGAGCTGGCCAAACCCGAAGTCGACCTGAACTACGATCATGGTGCCGACTATGCGTCGCTGTGTTTCTCCTTCTCCGAACACCAGATGTGCCTGTTCGAATCCATGGCCGGCGCGCGTATCACCATCGAGGAAGCGATTGACCGCGCGATGGGTTCGGTCGCCTACGCCCGCGCCACGGCCGGCCCCGACCGAAAAGTCGGCTGTCTGATCCAGGACTGCACGCGCATCCCCATCGACCGGCTGGCAGAGGTCTGCGGCAAACTGGTCGACGCCGGCGCCGATATGATTCGCCTCGACGACATCAACGGAATGGCGATCTACCGGGTCTACACATATGTGGTGCGGGAGATGAAGCGGCGCCTGCCGGGCACGGAAATCGCCTTGCACACCCACAACGATGTCGGTATGGCCGCGGCGGCCCTATATGCGGGGCTCGAGGGTGGCGCGGATATCATCGATGCCTGCGTGAACGGGCTGGGTGAGCGTGCCCATATCGCCTGTTTCGCAGAGGTCGCCTCGGTGATTCAGATCTATTACGGCCTCGACTGCGGGATCAAACTCGAAAAGATGACCGAGCTTTCGGAGCTTGTCGCGGAGACCATGCCCTGGCCCATGCCCGACACCATGCCCTTCGTGGGTAAAACCGCCTTCTCTCACCTGGTCGAGGTGCATTATTGCGTGCCGCCGACCGAGGAAGGCTTCTGGTCCTATCTGTGCATGAAGCCGGAGGTTTTCGGGAATACCCAGCATAATCTGCTCGGCCACTATTCAGGTCCCTGGGCGGTGCGCGCCAAGGCCGACGAGCTCGGCCTTACCATCCCCGAGGGCCACGAGAACACCGTCATCGAGCGCCTGCGTGAAAAGATCAAGTCCGTTCGCCGCCAGATCAGCGACGAGGAGTTCGGCGAGATCGTCGCGGCCGTGCGTTAGGCGATCAACAGCCCTTGTAGGCCTTGCGGGCGCACTCGCGGGCCATTTCCTGAGTCCATTCGAGCTGGACCTTGGAGAGTTTTCCCGCAACCCGGTCTCTGTTTGTGATTGCGGCCCGGTCGAATGACGACGCGGCGTTATTCCACCACATATAGGCATACATGTTGTCGAGCGGGACACCGTTTCCGCTCGAGTACATGTCGCCCAGTTTGACTTGGGCAGTCGTGTTCCCCTGTTCAGCGGAAAGCCTTAACCACCACGCCGCCGTCTTGTAATCCTGTCGAACACCATTCCCCTAGCGGTACATCTCACCCAAACTCAGTTGGGCGTCAGCGTGCCCTTGCTCGGCAAGTGGCGGTCATGTGTTTCATGATCCCTCCCGTGCGTTGCTCGGACATTTTAACCCGGCTCGGAAGGTTTTCACCCACCCGGTACAGGAAATTTCCCGACCGGCATAAAAATAGCCGCCTGACGGCGGCTAACATATTGAAAAAGTTGGTATCCCGTAGGGGAGTCGAACCCCTGTTTCCGGCGTGAGAGGCCAGCGTCCTAGGCCACTAGACGAACGGGACATCGTGGCATTTCAAAACTGGATCGACGAAATAACCGAAGCGGCCCGTCATTTCAAGCCGATGTTGGTGCCAGCGGCCTCGTGAACACTCAGGCCGCCACACCGATATGACTGCGCACCGCGTCGATTAAACCGTCGACATCGGTGTCCGTTACACTCCACGGCACCACAAGGCGAATCGTGCCGTCGCTCCCGACCCGGTAGAAGCCGAAGCCATCCGCTTCCAGCTTGTCCAATGTCGGCAATGGCAGCTTGGCGAAGACGATGTTGGCCTCCGGCACACGCACCAGTTCCGCGCCGTCGATCCTCGATATGCCATCAGCGAGTTTGGCCGCGCCTGCATTGGCCGTGCGCGCGGCCCGCAGCCAAGCGTCGTCAGTCAGGTAGCCGACGAGCTGGGACGAGACGAACCGCATCTTCGAGACCAGGTGCCCGCCCCGCTTGCGCCGTTCGCCGAAGGCCGCGGCATGGGCTTCGCGGAAGAAGATCACGGCCTCGGCCGCCATGGCGCCACCCTTGGTCGCCCCGAAGCACAGCACGTCGACGCCGCGACGCCAGGTCGCGTCCGCCGGGCTGCAGTTCAGCGCCACCAGCGCGTTGGCGAAGCGCGCACCATCCATGTGCAGGGCGAGACCATGGTGCCCGGAAATCTCGGCGATGGCCTCGACCTGCCCCGCCGAATAGACGGTGCCGGCCTCGCTCTCCTGGGTGATGGTGACGGCCGCCGGCGGCATGTTGTGCACCCCGCGGGGCCGAGCCGTCTCGATGGCGGCGGCGAGCGCCGCCGGGTCGATCTTGCCGTCCGGGCCGTCAACCAGGGTCAGCTTCGCGCCGCCGGTGTAAAACTCGGGCGCGCCGCATTCGTCGGTGTTGGCGTGGCTGCCGGGGTGGCAGAACACTGTGCCGAAGGGCGGGCACAGGGCCGACAGGGCCAGCGCGTTCGCCGCCGTCCCCGTCGCTACCGAGAAGGCCCAGAGATCACACTCGAAGAGGTCTTTCAGGCGTTGCTCGACCCGCTCGGTCCAAAGATCGTTGCCATAGGGCATCGCGCCAACGGCGGCCGCCTCTGTCACCGCCGTGATCACCTCGGGCAGCGCGCCGGCTACATTGTCGCTGGCAAAATTGGCCGGGGAATTCGGTTCGCTCATGGCCGGATTTCGGCCTGGATCCGGCCACTGGACATCTGGATCACGAATACCCGTCGACATTCGGGCAGGTTCGCGGGCCCGCCGGTGATGATGGTCAGGCGGCCGGCATTGGTGCTCGCCTGCTCGATCACGCAGGCCGGCGACGGCAGGCCGAGCGTCAGCCGGTCGGGCGTCGCCGCGCCGGTCTCCCCGCCGGAATCAGGCCCGGTATCGCCGTCATCATCGAAGGCGGTCCAGATGATGGCGCCAAAAACGACTAGGATGAGGACACCCAGGACGATGACGATCGTGCGTAAAACATGTATGGCCAATGGACCCTCCGAACTTCGAAGCGCAGTCTAGGGCCGTGACGCAAAAAGACAACGACACCCTGAAAGATGATTCCCTGTTGGACGACGTCCTGTCGGACGACAGCGTGGTGGGCGAAACCACCCTGCAGGTTAGCGTCGCGGCCGATCAGGCAGGCACGCGGCTCGACCGGTTGCTGGCGGCCGCGCTCGAAGACCTGTCGCGCTCGCGCCTGAAGGCCCTGATCGAGGGCGGCCAGGTGCGCCGCCTCGAAAAGTCAGAGCGCGGCGAGATCGTCCGATCGCCTTCGGCCAAGGTAAATTCCGGGGATGCGTTCGAGGTCACGATCCCCGCGCCGGTCGACGCGATCCCGGTCGGGCAGGACATCCCCCTCGACATCCTGTTCGAGGATGACGATCTGATCGTGCTCGACAAGCCCGCCGGCATGGTCGTGCACCCCGCGCCGGGCAATCCCGACGGCACGCTGGTTAATGCGCTTATCGCCCATTGCGGCGAGAGCCTCGCGGGGATCGGCGGTGTGCGACGGCCGGGCATCGTGCACCGGCTGGACAAGGATACCAGCGGCGTAATGGTGGCGGCCAAGACGGCGACCGCCCATGCAAACTTGGTCGAACAGTTTTCCGCACGCAGCGTGGACCGGGCCTATCACGCGATCGTCTGGGGCCTGATGACGCCGGCGGCGGGGGAGATCGAGGGCGCCATCGGGCGCCACCCGAAGAATCGCAAGAAGATGGCCGTCCGCGAGACCGGCGGCAAACACGCGCTCACCCGCTACAAGACCCTCGCGGTCTATGGCGGCGGGCTGGCGTCCCTGGTCGAATGCCGGCTGGCGACCGGCCGCACCCATCAGATCCGGGTGCATCTGAGCCATCGGGGAAACCCGCTCATCGGCGACCCTCTGTACGGCCGGGCGACGGGTCGGCGCGATGCGGTATCCACCCTCGACCCGGACATAAGGCGCCGGATCGGCGCCTTTTCGCGCCAAGCCCTGCATGCACGCCTGCTGGAATTCGTGCACCCCAGAACGGGTCAACATATTGATTTCAATACAGAATTGCCAGATGATATGACAAATCTTAAGAAAACATTAGAATCTCCCTAAGATATTGTAGTCCGGCACGAAATCACCATATTCCTGTGACAGGCTGAAGCCTTGTGAAGCACTAACCATTCGCGTCCGCGGATGGCGGGAGAACCAAACATGGCATCACCGTCTCTTCCTTCACTTACCCCCGACGGCAACCTGTCGCGCTACCTGCAGGAAATCCGTAAATTCCCCATGCTTGAGCCCGAGCAGGAATTCATGGCCGCCAAGCGCTGGGTCGAGCACGAAGACGTAGACGCCGCCCACCTGATGGTGACCAGCCATCTGCGCCTGGTCGCCAAGATCGCGATGGGCTATCGCGGCTACGGTCTGCCCGTCGCCGAACTGATCTCCGAAGGCAATGTCGGGCTCATGCAGGCCGTCAAGAAGTTCGACCCCGATCGGGGCTTCCGCCTGTCGACCTATGCGATGTGGTGGATACGCGCCGCGATCCAGGAATACATCCTGCACTCTTGGAGCCTCGTCAAAATGGGCACCACCGCCGCGCAGAAGAAGCTCTTCTTCAATCTCCGGCGTATGAAGGGGCAGCTCAAGGCCTTCGACGAAGGAGATCTGCCGCCCGAGCAGGTGGCCCATATCGCCAAGGAACTGAGTGTCGCCGAAAAGGACGTGGTGATGATGAACCGCCGCCTGGCCGGCCCCGACGGCTCCCTCAATGCGCCGCTGCGCAAGGATGGGGATGGCGACGGTGAATGGATGGACTGGCTGGTCGATGAATCCGAGTCTCAGGAATCCGAGCTCGTAGAGCAGGATGAGCTGGAAAACCGGCGCAAACTCCTGAACCAGGCTATGGAAGGCCTCGATGAGCGTGAACGCCACATTCTGAACGAGCGCCGTTTGCGCGAGGACCCCGTTACCCTTGAGGACCTGTCGCAGCAATATGATATCAGCCGCGAACGGGTTCGGCAGGTTGAGGTTCGGGCGTTCGAGAAGTTGCAGAAGGCGATGAAAAATCTGGCCATCGAGCAACAGGTCGCTGCGCCGCAATAGCCCAGCACAACATAATCGAGGTCAACTCTTGGATGGCGCCTTGATTCCGCTTCAACAAGGCGCTGCTGTTCGCGCCGCACCATCTTGATCTTTGTTTCATTCGTGACCTCGATGTAGACGGCCGCGACCTGGGGTATTCCCAGGACCAGAAGCCAGCCGATACCCGCCGTGCCGTGCACCACCGCGATCACAAACACGTCGGACAACATCGCCGGCGCGCGCGCCATCGTCAGCGCCGCAACCAGAAGTTCGACGATGAAGGGGGCCACGCCGGCGACGTTCGCTGCAGCGACGGCAAGAGTCGCATTTCGGCCGGGTTCGCGATCGATGATGAAGGCGACTATCGCCGGGACACAGCCAACGACAAATACCAGCAGGGCCGGCGCGGCGAAGAGCATCAGGCCCACGAAGATCACGCCGATGAGCATGAACAGATAAGCGCCACCGTCTTTCTTTGCGGGCGGTGCCTCTACCTGCTTCGCAGGAGCTGCCTTCGTCTTGTCCTTTGCCGAGGCCATATCCCTGCCCGATCCTCGAGAAAACCAGCGCCACGATCACGAGCACACCGATGATACTGGAAACGTTTGCCGCAAGAATGGCCGTAAGCCGTGCCGGCACCTTATGGTCGAGCACCAATGCCTAGAGTTCGCGGTCCGGGACTTCGGCATCATGGGTCAGATAAGCGCGCGCGGTGGGAGAGGACAGATGCGGCAGCACGACGTCCGACTGATTCTTGTACCGGCTGGCAAAGACCACCCTTTTTTCGAATCGGCTGACGGCGGCCGGGTACTTGTCCCTTCCAGCGCATGCGGTTCTTCCGCTCTTACCGTCGCGTCACTAATCCTGTTCGCCCATACGTTGCGCGATCCACGGCGTAGTTCGCCGTGAATTCAGGAGTTTAGGCAGGATGAAGGTAAAGGAAGGTTAACGCCGATCAGTCGGCAAACGGATCCCGAACTAGGATCGTGTCGAGCCGTTCCGGGCTGGTCGACAGAAGCGCAACGGGTGCATCGATAAGTTCTTCGATTCGGCGCACATATTTGATCGCCGTGGCAGGTAAATCGGCCCAGCTGCGCGCACCCTGGGTGCTGGTCTGCCAGCCCTCCATCGTTTCATAGACCGGCGTGACGCTGGCCTGTTCGCGAATACCGGCCGGGAACCTGGGCACCCCGACACCATCAATGGTGTAGCCCACGCAAACCTTGAGTTCTTCGATGCCATCCAGGACATCAAGCTTTGTCAGGGCAATACCGTTGATTCCACCGACGCGGACCGCCTGACGAACCATCACCGCATCGAACCAGCCACAACGGCGGCGGCGGCCGGTCACGGTGCCGAATTCATGCCCCCGCTCGCCCAGAATCTCACCGACTTCGTTCTCCTGTTCCGTGGGGAAAGGGCCACCGCCGACGCGCGTGGTATAGGCCTTGGTGATACCAAGCACATATCCGATCGTGTTTGGCGCCACCCCCGAACCGGCTGCGGCCTGCCCGGCTACCGTGTTGGAAGACGTCACGAACGGGTAGGTGCCGTGGTCGACATCAAGCATCGCACCCTGGGCACCCTCGAAGAGAATTCTTTTTCCGGCTCTGCGCGCATCATCGAGGAAATCCCAGACCGGTGCGGCATAGGGCAACAATCGGTCGGTGATCTCGTCAATGCGTGCCATCAACTCGGCCTTGTCGACCTCTTCCGCTCCCAGCCCACGCAGCAGGGCATTGTGATGGAACAGCAAATGATCGACTCGCGCGTCGAGGGTTTCCCGATCCGCCAGATCGCAAACCCGAATGGCGCGGCGACCGACCTTGTCTTCATAGGCCGGGCCGATACCGCGACCGGTCGTGCCAATCTTGTTGGCGCCGCGCGCGACCTCGATCGCCTGATCGAGATAGGGGTGCAACGGCAGGATCAGGCTGGCATTGTCTGCAACCTTGAGCGTCTCGGGGGTCACCTCGACACCCATTCTCACGATCTCGTCGATCTCGACGAGCAGCGCCCACGGATCGACGACGACGCCGTTTCCGATGACCCCGATCTTGCCCGGGCGCACTACGCCCGATGGTAACAAGCTGAGTTTGTAGACCTGGCCGTCAATGACCAGCGTATGCCCGGCGTTGTGCCCGCCCTGAAAACGAACCACGACATCGGCACGTTCCGACAGCCAGTCGACGATCTTCCCTTTGCCTTCATCGCCCCACTGGGAGCCAACCACCGCTACATTCGCCATAGATTCAACCCGTTAAGTATTGCTGCCGTCGGCTTTCGCCGGCGCGCCATCCACCAGAAGATGGCTACATCCCAATCGTCTCGCCTCAGCCTGCGCATCACCCTCCACCGTCATCCCGGCGACGGTAATCCACCCCGCATCGCGATACGTCACACCCGTCTGGAATGGCGTGCCATAGGGCAGGAAAAGCCGGTCATCGGCAGTGGTTGCGGGCAATGCGCGAAGGATCGAGTCCATATAAAGGGACGCCCCTGTCGCGGCCTCGCCGGCGCCGGTGATATAGCGGCCGCCACGCCCCAGTTCGCCCCGCACACCCTCGGCGAATAATGTGAAGCTCACGCCTGTATGATACTCGAACCCGCGATACTCGACCGGATCGAGGGTCAGCGGCAGGTCCGGCATCGCGGCGTGAAGACCGACGACCACGGCCGCCAGCCGTTCGACTTCGGCCTGCGCGCCTGGCGGCAGCGACAAGGCCTGCAACTCGACGATCACCTCATCGGCGGGTCCGACGGTTTCAATCAACGCGCACAGGGCTTTGGCGGCATCCGAGAATGCAACGCCGTTGCCGCGCAGAATATCCCCGGTCGCGTCCTCATCTTTGCTATCAAGCGCAGCGCGAAGGTCACCGGTCGTCGCCTCGTCAAGGTCGATCTGCTCGAGAATATTCGCGACCAGCGCCGGCGAGTTGAGGTCGACCGTCGGCCGCGGCACACCCGCCGCTACAAGCGCCGCAGCCGCCAGCGATATCACCTCAACGTCCGCGCTTACATCCTCGGCGCCTATCAGCTCGAGCCCGACCTGGGCAAATTGTCGCTCGGGGCGCAGCTGGTTGCCGCGCACGCGCAATATCTGCCCGGCATATGACAGGCGCAACGGCCGCGGCGCGTCGTGCAGACGGGCTTCGGCGATGCGTGCAACCTGCAACGTGATATCGGCCCGCACCGCCATCATGCGCTGGCTGACAGGATCCATCACCCGGAACATCTGCCCGGCGAGGCTGCCACCGCCGTTTGTGCCGTTCCCCACGAGCGTGGATTCGAACTCGACCAGGGGTGGTTTGACCTGCTCGTAGCCGCAGGTACGAAACGCATCCATGATTCCGGATATGGTCGCAGATTCCTGCGCTGCACGCGGCGGCAACAGGTCGTGGAGACCCGCCGGCAGCAATGCTTTGTTTTCACCTGAATCAGTCATGACGCGCGGGGTTTAAACGGTTTGGCATGTGTCGGCAATGGTAAGTCAGAACCGATTAGACCCTTCCTTGTATCATTTGCCGGGAGTCGGCCTTGCCGCCACAATTGTACCATCGGCCAGGCCGTAAACCGCATAGACAGTTCCACTGCGATCCAGCCTCGCGGGCCGCACGGCGGTGACAATCTTCTGGTCATGGGCGACCCCGTCGAAATCGCGAAAACGCCCCTCGGCGAAGGTCACAAAACGCAATGCGCGGCGACGTGCGTCGGGCACGGCGATATCGGGCACCTCATCACCGGTCCAGTCGTGCACGGCCGCCTGCGCCTGCTCACGGCTGCCGATGGCATGGTTGGAGAACACTCGCGCGGCGTGACCTTCGTGCAGTTTACGGTCCCGGAACTAATACAGGCGGAGCGTACCGCCAATGTGCAGGGTCTCGACGAACGCGACTTCGGTTCGCCCGTCGCCATCGAAATCGGCGGCGCCCACCGGATTGAGCCAGCGGTGCGCGCGACCGATAGCCGGCACTTCGGACAGGAAAACCACACCGGATTCGTCGAGCCCGAACACGGCCAGCGCCGCACCGGCATCCAGATAGGACTGAACGACGATCGCCTCATCGCGCCCGTCACCGTCAAGATCAATCAGCCGAACCCGGCGATCCTCGAATACCGACCCGGCATCGAGCTTGTATCTTGCAACTCGGCCATCGGGGCGCTCGAGCGCCAGACCGCCCGCCTCTATCGCATCCCCCAGAATTCCGCGGCGGCAGCGTTCCGTCGGGTCGGTCAGCCACGCCCGCGTTATACCCGCCTGCCCGAACGTCAGCTCGCCGTCGTCGAGAATATCGCCGGGTCTGGAATCACCGGCCTCCGGTCCGATCGCGGCGGTGGAGACCACCAACCGACTGTTCTGCAGCCCGATCTTGTGAATCCGGCCATCCGCACCTTGCACACCGACCAGCGACGGGGGTTGGTCGATGCCGCCTCCGATACCGGGCAGACGGACGATCGAATCGTCGTCCTTCATACCGGGCATCTTCAATATCTCCGCCGCGCGGAGTTCGGCGGCACCACCCAGCGCCGACACAACGACCAGGAGGGTCACCACGACATATGCAGCGACCCGGCCCATCATCAGAAGTTAAGTGCCTTCGCCTGCACCACGCTCGGGAGCGCCGCGACCGCTGCCAGCACATCGGCCGGGACCTCGTGATCGACTTCGACAAGTGCGATCGCATCATCGCCCGCTGCGGTGCGACCAAGCTGAAACGTGGCAATGTTCAACCCGGCGTCACCCAGCACCGTGCCGAGATGGCCGATCAGGCCCGGCTTGTCCTCATTATTGACGTAGAGCATGTGGCTGCCGAGTTCGGCTTCCATGGGGACACCCTTCACGTCGACCACTCGCGGCCGGTCGCCGCCGAACAGGGTACCGGCGATGGAGCGGGTATGATTCTCGGTGACGACCGTCAGCCGCACCAGCGTCTGGTAGTCGCTCTCGCGCGCCGTGCGCACCTCGGACACGTCGATCCCGCGCTCCTGTGCCATAACGGGCGCATTGACCATGTTCACACTGTCGAGCACCGGCGAGAGCAATCCCTTCAAAGCTGCCGCACTGAGCGGCTTGGTATTCAATTCTGCCGCATGTCCCTCATATTCGATGGTCACACTTTTGAGACTGGATTCGACCAACTGCCCGGCAAAGCTGCCGAGAAGCTCTGCGAGCTTCATATAGGGCATCAGGCGTGGCGCATCTTCCGCCGAGACCGACGGCATGTTCAGCGCATTCACAACCGCGCCCGTCAGCAGATAGTCGGCCATCTGCTCGGCAACCTGAATCGCCACGTTGACCTGTGCCTCCGTCGTGCTCGCGCCCAAATGCGGGGTGCAGACGAGGTTTTCCACCCCGAAAAGGGCATTTTTCTTCGCCGGCTCCTCTTCGAAAACATCCAGCGCCGCACCGGCCACATGTCCCGATTCGAGCGCAGCCTTCAGATCCGCCTCAACGACGAGCCCGCCGCGTGCGCAATTGACGATGCGCACGCCCGGTTTGGTCCTGGCCAACGCCTCGGCGTCGAGGATGCCGCGTGTCTGATCGGTCAACGGCGTGTGCAGAGTGATGAAGTCGGCGCGCCGCAGGAGCGTGTCCAGCTCCGCCTTCTCGACACCCAGTTCACGCGCGCGCTCATCGCTGAGAAACGGATCAAAGGCGACGACCTTCATCTTCAGACCCAACGCCCGTTCCGCCACGATCGAGCCAATGTTCCCGCAACCGATCAAGCCGAGGGTCTTGGCGGTCAGCTCCACACCCATGAAACGTGACTTCTCCCATTTGCCCTCCTGGGTGGATTTGTTGGCCTCGGGAATTTGCCGCGCCAGCGCCATCATCATCGCGATGGCGTGCTCGGCGGTGGTGATCGCATTGCCGAAAGGCGTGTTCATGACAACGATTCCCCGCGCTGTGGCGGCGTCGCGGTCGATGTTGTCCACCCCGATGCCCGCGCGGCCGATCACTTTCAGATTAGTTGCCGCCTCCAGGACCTTCACAGTTGCCTTGGTGGCCGACCGGATCGCGAGGCCATCATAGTCACCGATGATCGCGACCAGGTCTTCTTCTGAAAGGCCCGTCGTCACATCAACATCGACGCCTCGCTCAACGAAAATCTCTTTCGCGCGATTACTCATTTTGTCGGAAATCAGTACTTTTGGCATGGGATCATCCTTCCGCAGCAATGCGGGTATGAGAGTATTTCGGAAAAGTGGTCGTCGCCGGTCAGGCGGCGGCGCGTTCGGCCTTGACCGTCTCGAAGGCCCAGTCAAGCCAGGGCATCAGAGCCGCGAGGTCGGATTTCTCGACCGTCGCACCGGCCCAGATCCGCAGGCCCGGGGGGGCGTCACGATAGGCACCGACATCGAAGGCAACACCCTCGCTGTCGAGCAATGTTGCTACTGCCTTCGCGGTGGCGGCCTGCTCGTCACCCGGAAGTGCGGCGAACCATGCATCCACGACCTTGAGACACACGCTCGTTGTAGAGCGGAGCGCCGGGTCGTCAGCGAGAAAGGCCGCCCAGTCCGACTGGGCCACCCAGTCGTCGATCACGCCAAAATTGTCGTTCGAGCGACCAATCAATGCATCGATGCCACCAATCTCCTGCGACCATTCGAGGGCGTCGAGATGATCCTCGACGCAAATCATCGACGGCGTGTTGATCGTGCTGCCCTTGAAGATGTCCTCATTGAGATTCCCGCCCTTGGTGAGGCGGAAGATCTTGGGCATGGGCCATGGTGGAGCATAGCTTTCGAGGCGCTCAACCGCACGCGGGCTCAGCACCAGCATCCCATGCTGGGCTTCACCACCCAGAACCTTCTGCCAGGACCAAGTGACGATATCGAGCTTGTTCCAGGGCAGATCCATGGCGAAAGCCGCGGACGTCGCGTCGCACAAGGTCAGGCCGGCACGGCCGTCGGGAATCCAGTCTCCGTCCGGCACGCGAACACCCGAGGTCGTGCCGTTCCAGGTGAAGATCACATCGCGCGTGAAATCGACCGCCGCGAGATCGGGCAACGCGCCATAGTCGGAATCGAGGATGCGAACATCGTCGAGCTTCAGCTGTTTGACGACGTCCGTCGCCCAGCCCTGGCCAAAGCTTTCCCAAGCCAGGATGTCGATCGGACGGGCCCCGAGAACCGACCACATGGCCATCTCGAAGGCGCCGGTGTCCGAGGCGGGCACGATGCCGATCCGGTAATCCTCTGGGATTCTCAGGATCGAGCGGCTGTCCTCGATGACACGCAGGAGTTTGGCCTTGGGACCCTTTGCGCGATGCGACCGACCGATGCTGGCATCGGTCAGGGCATCCAGCGACCATCCGGGTCGCTTGGCGCAGGGGCCAGAGGAAAAGAGGGGTGAGGCCGGACGGGTGCCCGGCTTGGTCATTGCTTGCGTCATGTACGCGCTCCTTGCAGAACGCCGCACCTCGTTGGGGAGGTGTGGCCCGCGGCAGAAACTAGTTGTATTTCGCTTGGGGTCAAGCGCCGCTTTGTCGCAGCATTTATGCAGACGCGGTCGAGGCTCAGATAAGGCCGTAATACCAAGGTGCGACCAGTCTGAAGATCAACCAGACGATGACATGACCAGCGCCACAAGAATAACGGCGAAGGTCAGCCACATCCCGAGCTGGTTCGGGTCCATTTCGGCGATAAAACTGGTCATCCTGCTCCGAGTGACATTGGGTCTATCTCGACCCTCAGTCCAACACGCGCGCGATCACGCCGCGTTTTCGCCCGCCCGGCTGCGCACGAAGATCGTGGCCTCGAAGGTCAGTACAGGGCCGGCCTCCGTCTCAACGGCGAACCCAAGCGTGACAACCCCGCGCCCGGGATTTGAACGGGTAGCACGAGCCTGAAGCACCTCGACACGCGTGGAGAGGGTCTCTCCGGGACGCACAGGCGCCGTCCAGCGGATCTTGTCCATACCCGGGCCGCCCAAACCGGTGCCGTCGACAGCGCCGGTGCGAATGAACTGGCCGGTGGCGATGGCGACGGTCTGGAACCCGCTGGCGACATGCTCGCCGAATGCCGAATCCTTCGCGGCCTCCGGGTCCGTGTGAAACAGCTGCGGGTCGTGCAGTTTGGCGAACCAGACGATCTCGTCCGCGTCGAGCGTGACGGGTGCGGTCTCGAACTCCCGGCCGATCGTATAATCTTCGATATAAAGCCCGCTCATGCCGCATCCTCCGTCGGCCGACGGCGCAGGAACGTCGTCGTGATATAGCGCGACACCTCCTGTTCTCCGACGCGTGTCTCGAGACAAACGCGAATGATACCCCGGTCCGGACGCGACTTGGAGGCACGCAGTTCCACCACTTCGGCCGTAGTGTGAAGGGTGTCACCGGGGCGTACCGGGGCTGACCATGTGATTTCGTCCATCCCCGGGCCGCCGAGCCCGTTCTCGGTGAACAGACCAAGTCGGATGAACTGGGCAAAAGCCAGACCGATAGTCTGGTGCCCGCTTGCGATCAGACCGCCATAAAAACTGTCCTTCGCCGCGATCGGGTCGGTGTGGAATACCTGCGGATCATATTTCTCGGCGAAGGTAATAATAGCCTCCTCCGACACCGTCACCGGTTCGGTTTCGAACACTTCGCCGACGGTGTAATCGTCCCAGTAGCGCGCTGTCATGGGGTCCTTCCCGTAAATGCAGGCGGGGACCCTACCCCGAGCGAACCCCGGAATAAAGTGGGCTCAGCGCCCGCTTTCCGCCACGCCGCCCTCGGCGCGCGCCGCCTCCCAGGCGAGGATCAGACGCTTCTTGTCGGGATGCCAGCGATAGCCGCTGATAGTGCCCCCGTTTCGGATAACACGATGGCACGGAATCAGCCATGACACGGGATTGCGTGCCACCGCCCCGGCAACGGCGCGCGCAGACCCCGGCTTCCCGATTCGCGTTGCCAGATCCGCATAGGTCAGCACCGTACCTTCCGGGATTTGCATCAACGCCTCCCACACCTTGAGCTGGAACGGCGTGCCGCGAAGCACCAGATGCACATCGCCCTCGCCGAATGCCGCGTCAGCATGCATTCGGGTCGCGTTCGGATCTTCGATAAGCTCGGCGGCGTCGAGACTGCCGCGCAGGTCGTCCAGCGTCTCGGCACGGTCGCCGGTTCCGTTGAACGCAAGTCCGCATACGCCGCGCGGCGATGCCACGATCAGGCATTCACCGAACGGGCTGTCGTGCCAGCCGTAGCGCAGCTCCAGCCCCTCGCCGCGACGCTTCCAGTCGCCCGGCGTGACGGCCTCGTGGGTGACGAACAGATCGTGCAGTCGCCACGCACCCGACAGGCCCGTTTCGAAGGCGACGTCGAGTACGCTCCGGGATTCATCCAGCGCCCGCTTCGCGTGTTTGAGGGTCAGATACTGCACATATTTCTTGGGGCTGACCCCGACATAGCGGGTGAACAGGCGCTGCAGGTGGAAGGTGCTCATGCCCGCTTCGCCCGCAATCCGCTCGAGGCTGGGCTGACCCTGATAATTTTCGCTCAACCAGGTCAGCAGGCGACCGACAAGAGCAAACCCGTAGTCGTCATCAAAACTGTCATCGCGCGTATCGCGCTCGAACGTGTCGATCATGGCCATATTCCACAACTCCTTCTTACACCCGGACGTACGGTCTGTACGATCCGTTTCGTATGAGGAGAAAACTAAGTACCCACGACCCGCGGTCCCACCCGGTTCTTGCGCAATAAAGAGGCGGCTTACCGCCGCTCGCGTTGAACCAGCAAAACACCCGCCAGAATGACGAAGGTCGCCACAAGCAGGGTCGGGGTGAGCGGTTCGCCCAGAATAATCGGTGCTAGGCCGATACCGATAACAGGCTGCAGCAGCTGCAATGCCCCGATCCGAGCGACACCGCCATCAGCCAGCGCTCGGTTCCAGAAAAGATAGGCGAGAATCGTGGTACCCCAGGCGAGCGAACAAATCGCCAGCCAGCCCGGAATATCGATGGCGATCAGCGTCGCGGCGCCGGAATGAAAGATGACCACCGGAAGCAGAAATGCGGCCGCAACCAACACAGACCACATCGTGACCGTAAGCGCGCCAATTTCTGCGGTGAGCTTCGCACCAGCGACATACCCCACGACGCCGAGAAACATGCCCAGAAACACAAGCGCATCCCCCTGCCACGTGACACCCGCCACCGACAGACCAAGCGCCTCCCATATGAGCAACAACGCACCGAGCGAACCGACCAATACGCCGATCCACCAAGGCCAGCCCGGCATCTGGCGGTTCACGACCGCCATGATGGCACCCGCCATCACAGCACCTGCGGCGGTGCCTGCCGCAGCGTGACCTGCCGTGGTGAATTGCACGCCCCAGCTGAAGAAGACAGGAAACAGAACCAGCCCGCCGAGACCCGAGATCAGTACCAGCAAGATGGCATCACGGCGCAACGGAATCCGGCTGCCGGTCAAGGCGATCACGATCGCGGCGACCGGCGCGGCGATCACAGCACGCAAGGCACCGACCGTGATGCCGTCTGCCGTCAGCGTTCCGACCTTGGTGAAGACGGGTGTCACGCCATAGATGAACACGGCGATTAACGCGAAAGCATAGAGGCGAGTGCGGGTCGTCTGGGACATGGGCCCTCGTGCAGCGTCAGCGTCGCTGCACCAGCCCGACGCCAAAGAGAATAACGACCGTGGCCGCCACAAGCAGCGGCGTCAACGGTTCGGACAGGAATATCGCCGCCCCTGCAACACCGACTACCGGCAGAGCGAACTGCCACACGCTCATGCGCCCGATGCCACCGCGAGATAGGGCGAAGATCCAGGTGATATAGGCCACGATCGTCGAGCCCAGCGACAGGTAAATAATCGCGGTCCAGCCCAACGGCTCCACCGCGGCCCAGGCTGCCCCGTCCATCCGTGCGATCACAAACGGAAGCTGGATTGCGGATGCGATGACCACGCTCCACATGGTCACGCCGATGGCGCCGTAGCGCGGCGTCAGGCGCGCGCCGATGACAAAACTCATGGCGGCCGAAAAACCGCCCGACGCAGCGAGTAAGTCGCCCTGCCAGGTCACACCGGCGGTATCCAGGCCAACGGATTCAGCGATCAGGATCACCGCACCAATGAAGGCCACCGAAACGCCGACCCACCAGCGCAAAGACGGAAGCTTGCGACTGACAATGGCCTCAAGCAGTCCGACGAATACCGGGGTCGCCGCCGTTACGACTGCGGCATGCCCGGCGGATGTTTGCCCGACGCCCAGCGTGAACAGGATCGGGAAACCAATGACACCAAACACGCCGAATGCGAGCACCAGCCACTTGTCCCTGCCGGTCCATGGCAGCGGGCATCGCAGGGCGGCGAGGATCAATATCGCAAACGGGAGCGACATCACTGTCCGCAACAGCGCGAGCGACAGGACATCGACCGATTCGACGCCGAATTTCGTGATGATCGGTGTGCCACCCCACACGAAAACGGTGACGAGTGCACCGGCGGTGGCAAGAGAGAAAAACCCGGCGGCCGCGGGTGGCGAACTGGATGATTGGGTCATGCCTGCGCCAGTGTCACTTGTCGAGGAGCCCAGGGTCAAATGTCACACCATGATCGAGCGGGCCATGGCCGTGACCGTAACCGGGTGCGGTAGCAATCGCGTGGCGCACATATGCGCGCGCACGGGCCACGGCATCTACCAGTTCCATATTCTGCGCCAGGCCCGCGGCAATGGACGAGGCGAGCGTGCAGCCGGTCCCGTGGGTTTGGCGTGTATCGATCCGCGGGTCGGCAAACCTGTGTGTTTCGGCCTGGGTGACAAGGAGATCCACCACGTCGGGGCCCTCGATATGCCCGCCCTTGACCAGTACAGCCGCCGCGCCGAGTTCCAGCAATCGCTCACCGGCCCGGCGCTGACCGTCCTCATCCTCAACCGCAATGTCCGTCAAGACGGCCGCTTCGGGGGCATTCGGTGTCAGCAGGCGGGCGCGGGGCACGAGCAGCGACACCAGGGCCGCATGGGCGCCGCCATCGAGCAACTGCGCACCGCCCTTGGCGACCATGACCGGGTCTGCAACCAGCGGGATTTCGGCCCCGATATCGGACAGCGTCTCGACCACGGTTTCGATGACATCGACGCTGTGCAGCATTCCGGTTTTCAGACAGTTCGCGCCGATATCATCCAGTACGACCCGCATTTGCTGGGCAATAAAGCTGGTCTCGACACCGAAAATGCCATGCACGCCCAAGGTGTTCTGCGCCGTCAGAGCGGTGACCGCGGTCATCGCGAACCCACCGAGCGCCGTAACAGCCTTGATATCTGCCTGAATTCCCGCACCGCCGCCGGAATCCGATCCGGCGATAATCAATACCCGTCCATTCATGTCGAAATACGGACTCCGCGCTAGGTCGACGGAACGGCGGTGATCGCGCCGGCTATCTCGTCGACGACGGCGGTGACAGTGTCTGCATCGAGGCCTTCCGCCATAACGCGTATGACCGGCTCTGTGCCCGACGCGCGGATAAGAACGCGCCCGTCATTCCCCAGTTTTTCTTCGGCCGCCGTAACGGCGGACTTGACACCCGCATGCTCCATCGCAGACGCACCATTGGCGGGCACGTTGCGCAACAACTGCGGATAGGATTCGAAGACGTTCGTCAGCGCGCTCATTGTGGCGCCGGATTCGACCAGCGCCGCCAACACCTGGAGTGCCGCGATCAGGCCGTCGCCGGTTGTCGAATAGTCGCTCAGGATGAGATGACCGGACTGCTCCCCGCCGAGATTGTAGCCCCCCTCACGCATCCGTTCCAGGACATAGCGATCGCCAACCTTTGTGCGTTCCATATCCAAATCGATGGTCTGCAGATAACGCTCGAAGCCCAGGTTGGACATGACGGTCGCGACCACCTTGCCCCCCAGCAATCGACCGGCCGCCTGCCAGGATCGCGCAATCACGGCCATCACCTGATCGCCATCGACGACCTCGCCGCCCTCGTCACACAGGATGACGCGGTCGGCGTCACCGTCCAGCGCAATACCCAGATGTGCGCCGTGGGTCGCCACTTGCTGCTGCAGGGCATCCGTTGCCGTGGCGCCGCAATCGCGGTTGATATTTGTCCCATCCGGATCGATCGCCATGGGAATAACGTCGGCCCCAAGCTCATGGAACACGGAGGGCGCGACCTTGTAGGCAGCCCCGTTCGCGCAATCGACAACCACTTTCAAGCCATCCAGTCGCAGTCCGCGCGGGAAGGTGTGTTTGACGAACTCAATGTATCGACCCGGCGCATCCTCGAGGCGGCGCGCGCGACCGAGGCTGCCCGCGTCTGCCAAATGATCGAGCAACCCGTTCTCGATCAGGGCCTCGATTTCCTCTTCCACCGCATCGGACAGCTTGAACCCGTCGGGTCCGAAAAGCTTGATGCCATTATCTTCATACGGATTGTGCGACGCCGACAGGACCACCCCGAGATCGGCCCGCAGGGTCCGGGTCAGCATGGCAACAGCCGGTGTCGGCATCGGGCCGACCAGCACGACATCCATGCCCATCGCCGTAAAGCCGGCCTGCATCGCGGGCTCGAGCATATAGTTACTGAGCCTGGTGTCCTTGCCGATGATCACGAGATGACGGTGATCGCCACGGGTGAAGCGATGCCCAGCCGCCATCGCCACGCGCAATGCCGTCTCGGCGGTCATCGGCTCCTGATTGGCCTTGCCGCGGATACCATCGGTGCCGAAAAGCTTTCGTGCCATCGTCATTTTCCGAACTTGTCGAGAACCCAACTTATAGCACCCTGTCCGGAGCCGTTTACAATCCCGTCATACGGACAGTCAAAGGGCGGCTCTCCAGACCTCAAATGCCTGCCTGGTCTCCTCCACATCATGCACCCGGGCAATCTGTACGCCCTGATCAAGCGCCTTGATCGCCGCCGCAACGGAACCGGCGACCCGCTGTTTGGGATCTTCCTCGCCCGTCAGCGCGCCGATGAAACTTTTTCGCGAGAGCCCCGCCACAATCGGACACCCAAGCCCGTGGAACTGCGCGAGCCCCGACAGCATTTCGAGATTATGCATCACCGTTTTGCCAAACCCGAACCCCGGATCGATTGCGATCCGCTCCGGCGCGATGCCGGCATCCAGGCATGCCGCCACGCGCACCGCCAACGCGTCGTAAACTTCGCTCACAACGTCCACATAAGACGGGTCGTCTTGCATATTCTCGGGCGTCCCCTGCATGTGCATCAGGACCACAGGCACTTCCGAAGCGGCGACGACAGCCAGGGCATCGAGGTCATCGGACAGCCCGCTCACGTCGTTGATGAGTGAGGCACCCGCATCGATCGCCACCCGCATAACCGGCGCGCGCCGTGTATCGATCGATACAGGCACCCCCTGTGCCAGCAGTCCCTCGATCACTGGCAAAACGCGCGCGATCTCAACCTCCACCGCAACCGGCTCGGCGCCGGGGCGCGTCGACTCCCCGCCAACATCAATGATATCCGCGCCGGCTTCGAACAATCGTTGCGCAAATGCAAGGGCTTGCGCGGTTGCCGCGTGATCGCCGCCGTCGGAGAAACTATCGGGCGTGACATTGCATACCCCCATGAGCCGTGGTCGCGCGCCCGTGCCGCTCAACACCAGGCCCGCAAAGTCCGTCCGCGGCCGCGACACTCGTGCCACCAATTCGGCCGGCCCATCGTCACCGTCCCGCGCGGCCTGCGTCGCCCAGCGCAACAGATCGGCCACCGAGAGCGCCTCGTCACCCGGCGCATCGGCGCCTGTGACCCGGGCGCGGGTAAACGCAAACGCACCGCCTGCAAGGGCGAGCCCCACACCCGTGGCGCAAGCCATGATCGCGGGGGCACCTGAGACCAGACCAAGGGGTAACAAACGCAGACGGGAGGTGCCGGTGCGAGAATCCAACAGGGGCTTCCGCGTCGCCGCGAAAGCCCCTGAAGTGTCTGTCTGGAACGGATTATGTGAAATCTGCCGCGCCCTCGAAATCGACTAACCCTGGGGTTGCGGCTCCGGCTCCATGCCACCGCTCGGCCGGTCCTTCTTGCTCGCCGTGCCGCTCGTCGGCACCGACGAACGCGCGCCACCGGCCGAATCTGCATCGTCATCCGGTCGGTCGATGCTTTCGCCCCGCAGAAGCGTGTCAACTTCGTCTGCCGACAGCGTCTCATATTCAAGCAGACCGTTGGAGATCGTGTGCAAATCCTCCAACTGCTCGGTCAAAATCCGCATCGCATCCGCTTCCGCTTCGTCGATCAGCGCGCGTATCTCGTCATCGATGACCTTCGCGGTCGCATCCGAGACGTTCTTGTGCTGGGACACGGAATGGCCGAGGAAGACTTCTTCCTGATTATCCTCGTAGCGCAGCGGACCAAGTTTTTCGCTAAACCCGTATTCCGTAATCATCCGACGGGCCAGGTTAGTGGCCTGCTTGATATCGTTGCCGGCGCCGGTCGTGACCCGGTCCTTGCCGAAGATGATCTCCTCGGCGACACGCCCGCCAAACATCATGGCCAGCTTGGCCTTCAGCTCATAGATCGAATAGGTGTACCGGTCGCGCTCGGGCAGCGACATCGTCACACCCAACGCCTGACCGCGCGGGATAATCGTGACCTTGTGGAGCGGGTCACAGCCATCCATGTGCAAACCGACCAGCGCATGCCCGGCCTCGTGGTAGGCGGTCAGCTTCTTCTCGTCCTCGGTCATCACCATGGAGCGACGTTCCGCACCCATCAACACCTTGTCCTTGGCATCCTCGAACTCGGCCATGGTGACCATTCGCCGGCTCTTGCGCGCCGCAATCAGCGCCGCCTCGTTCACGAGGTTCGCCAGATCGGCGCCTGAAAACCCGGGCGTACCGCGAGCAATCGTCTTGGCGTTCACATCCGGGGCCAACGGCACCTTGCGCATGTGGACCTTGAGAATCTTCTCGCGGCCGATGATATCGGGATTCGGCACCACGACCTGACGGTCGAAACGGCCGGGACGCAACAGCGCCGGGTCCAACACATCGGGACGGTTGGTGGCCGCGACGAGGATCACACCCTCGTTGGTCTCGAAGCCATCCATCTCGACCAGAAGCTGGTTCAGCGTCTGCTCGCGTTCGTCATTGCCGCCACCCAGACCGGCACCGCGATGGCGGCCCACAGCATCCAGTTCGTCGATAAAGATGATGCAGGGTGCGTTTTTCTTGCCTTGCTCGAACATGTCACGCACGCGACTAGCGCCGACGCCGACAAACATCTCGACGAAGTCCGAACCGGAGATGGTGAAGAACGGAACATTCGCCTCACCCGCAATCGCGCGCGCCAGCAATGTCTTGCCCGTGCCCGGCGGCCCGACCAGCAGTACACCCTTGGGAATCTGTCCGCCCAGCCGCTGGAATTTCTGAGGGTCACGCAGGAACTCGACAACCTCCTCGACCTCCTGTTTGGCCTCCTCGACGCCCGCAACGTCCTCGAAAGTGACGCGGCCGGTCTTCTCGGTCAGCATCTTGGCGCGCGACTTGCCAAAGCCCATGGCACCGCGGCCCCCGCCGCCCTGCATCTGGCGCATGAAGAACACCCAGATGCCGACAATGACAATGAACGGGAGCCAGCTCAAAAGCGTGCGGACCAGAAAGTTCGCTTCTTCCTGCGGTGCGGCCGTGATGCGAACGCCATGTTCGGACAGGGTTGAAACAAGACTGGGGTCATTCGGCGCATAGGATTTGAAGGCCGTGCCATTGCGCAGCGTGCCCTTGATGTCGTTGCCCTGAATTGTGACATCCAGAACCTGATCGGTCTCGACCTGGCCCATGAAATCCGAGAACGCAAGCTGCTGTTCGGAACCCTGGCGGTCCGCTCTCTGAAACAGGTTGAACAGCGCGACGACGAGCAAAGCGATGATGACCCACAGCGCAATGTTTCTACCGAAATTATTCAATGACCTTCTCCGATCAACTGTCCATCTGGACCAGCTTCGCCGAACCTGCCCGGCGACCGTACGTACTGCAAATTACATTGGAACATTTACAAGCCCTAACATGGTGTCCCAAGCCCCCTAGGGCAATGTGAAAATCACGCCGATGATAGGAGTGTGATAATTATCAAACCGTCGCGAAAACGGCCCCGGCAATCGGATTTCTGGGCGTAAATCGGGCTTTAACCCAAAAACGTCCCGTTTCCGCGGAAAACGGCATCGAACAGACATGGAAACAGCCGTCACGAGAAATCGCCGGCAAAGTCATTCGAATGGTTCGAGGCAGCGCGTCATAAGATGGCGAATCTGAGTGCATTGGCACGCCATGCGCCAAAAAATACCCGGCGGCGCCGAGTTTGATTTCCCCATCAGTCGCCGGTCCCGGATGCGCGCCATATGCCGCGGCAAACTCCAGTTTGAATCGCCGGTCCCACTCCACGGCTTGAAAGCCATCAACATGGCGGGGTGGTTCAATCGCCGCCTGCTCGCGAACAACACGCACCTTGCCGCGGCCATCCGATCGCAGAATGCAGCCGCCGAGCGTGGCCCCGCTGCCAAGCTGACCATTCATCAAGCGGTCCGCAAGCCGGATGAGACGTGCCCCCCGCGGGCCATAGTCCCGCCCGCCAATGCACGTCACCAGATTGGCAATCAGTCGAACGGCCGTTTCTCGATCTGTCGCGTCAAGCAGCGTTGGATCGAGCGTCGCAAACCCGGTGGGATGAATCGCAACCGTGCGTGCCGCCAGACTCGCGATCTCGCGCTCGCGAGCGACCCGTTGTTGTGCCATCTCAAGGTCCGGACTGGCCGGACCGGCGGACTTTTGCTCCGAACGCATCCGCGCGCGGGCATAGCGCGTATCCCGGTTGCTCGGATCCTCGATCCAGGTCTGGGCCCGCACCTGCAAAGTATCGGTAATCCGCGCACGTGGGGTATCGAGAAACGGTCGTAATACCCTTGTATGTGACAGTTCTCGTACCGTTGCCATTCCTGCCCGGCCGAACGCACCGCTTGAACGCGCGAGACGCATCGCCTGCGTTTCCAGCTGGTCCTGTCGATGGTGCCCAACAAGCAAATGCAGAATGTTCTGCGCTTTGCAGAATTCTTCGAGCAACGCGTATCGCGCGGATCGCGCGGCGGCCTCGCCGGCTCGCGCACTTGCACCCGTGCCGATCATGCCGGGATCGGAAGAACGCTGCCATTCGATGGTGTGATGCGGAATTCCCTGTTGCGCCATCCATGTAGAGACTTTCCTCGCTTCGGCCGCAGATGCCGTTCGCAACCCATGGTCGATCGTGACCGCTGTCACCCGGCCACCGCGGGCGGCGGCCCATTCAGCGGCCAGCAGAACAAGCGCAAGGCTGTCACGCCCGCCCGAAACACCGACCGCCATATGGGGCGCATCCTCGAAAGGGCCCAAGCGTCGCATACAAACGGCGAATTCTTCCGCGCAGATCGGCGCCGTAACATCACCAGCGGCGGGTTTCGCCAATTCCGGAAGCGCAAGCTCGGCGGCTACGGACACTGCAGCCGGCCGATCTCCCGATCGGCACGCTGAACAATGCTGGTAGGCGCGTCGGGATATTCAACCCGCAATTTCTTGAGGGTGATGCAGGCATCCGCACTCTGATCGAGCTGAGCCAGAGACATGCCGAGTTTCAAAAGATTATCAGGCGCCTTGGCGCTGTCGGGATAGCGCTGAAATCCTTCTGCGAAGGCGCGTGCGGCCGTCGGATAATCGCCACGAACATAGAAGGTTTCCCCCAGCCAGTAATGGGCATTGCCCGCGAGCGAGTCTTCCGGGTTCGCCGCCACAAACGCGCTAAGCGCCGTCTCGGCGCTCTCGAAATCGCGCTGCAACAGAAACTTATATGCGAAGTCATACTGATCGCGCGGGCTTCCGGCCGGCAATGCGGTTGGCGATGGCGCCTGCGCAGCGGCGCCTGCGTTGGCGGTCTGCTCACCCGCCGGTGCCGTCTCGACACCAGCGGCACGCAATTGGGTCTCGGTCAGGGTGCCAAACACCCGCGGTGCGCCCGGGCCACCAGCGGATTCAACCGTCACAGCGCCGGGCGATCGTGGCACGGTGGGAGCAACCGGTTGCGTTGCGCCCGTCGGCGTTGCGGCCCCGGTCCTCTGCTCAAGCGCCTGAAGCCGAAAATCGACATCCGATACAAGTCGGTCCACACGCTGGTTCATCTGTCGAACCTGAAAATCGAGCTGCTCGACCTGTCCCGTGAGCCGGCGAAGCTGTTCTTCGAGCCCATCGGTGGTGACCTGAAGGTTGGACAAGGCCGTTCCAGAGGGCGCGGCCGGAGCCAACCCACCCGGGGCGGAAGGCTGGGAGGCTGTCACGGACGGTGGCGCACCGCGATAGACATTGCGCTCAAGCGCCTGCAGCTGCCGCTCCAGCCGCGAAACGGTATCGGCCAAACCACTCACGTCGTTCGACTGGGCCCATGCCGCGCCGCCCGGTAACAGGAGAATCAGCGACAGGCCGGCAGACACAAAAATCCGAGAAGGCTTCAACATGACGACACAGTCCGTTGATGATGATTGATGGAAAAGCAGCAGCGGCTCTTCGGCGCCCAGCAACTCTCACCATCCAATTCGGCGAAACTATGGCATGGCGCCCGCCGCGACGAAAACACCCTGCCAAACGAAAACACCCCGGATCACCCGGGGCGTATCGTCTAGAAAATTCTTCGCTGTCTCTAGTTGATGTTGATCACAATAACCGCGCGGCGATTCTGCGCCCATGCACGTTCGTTCGAACCGACAACAGCGGGGCGTTCCTTACCGAAACTGACGATCTTCACCCGGTTCGTATCGATACCGAGGGAGACTAGGTAATCGCGGGCGGAATCTGCACGACGCTCGCCCAGCGCCAGGTTGTATTCACGCGTTCCGCGTTCGTCAGTGTTGCCCTGGATAACCACCTTGTTGGCGGGATAGGTCTTGAGCCAGGCCGCCCAGCGCTCAATGGCGGTGCGGGATTCGGGCGATAGGTTCGACTTATCGAAATCGAAGAAGACGCGGTCACCGACATTAACCTCAAGATCCAGCTGCGTGCCTGGCTTGGGACCGGTCGGCGCCGTAGCCGTCTGATCGCCACCGCCGGAGCTTGATGCGCCGGTGCTTGATGCGCCGGTGCTACCGGTATTGGCACTGTCGTCGCCCGTTGTAGAACAGGCGGCAAGAACAAAGGCCGCTACCACCAGGCCGGGAATATTAAATCGCATGGATGACTCCTTAAGCCGAATTGTAACGATCTCAAGCCGCTTCTGGCGGAATTCCGGTATTCGGAACAACTTGCTATCGTGCGTCACACCTATCGGTGCAGAATTATTGTGCAACCGCAGACAGGCCCAATCGAAACATGCCCGCAGACTGCCGGACTATACGTCGCGTTATTCGTGGAATCAAGCTTCCGCAATTGGATATTCACGCAAATTGACAAGTATTTTCAGTCACTTTCGTCGTTCTGAGACTATTGGCGGAGAGGCCCCGGAGACCATGCCGGGTCCGATCCTCCCACCGGAGTTCCAAGTTCGCGTTCGTTGAAGCCGGTCAGATCGATCGAAAACAGGCGTGGGTCGCCACCGCGGCCACGCGCGTCACTCTTTTCCTGCCGAAAGAACATGAGCACCCTGCCGTTTGGCGCCCAGGTCGGCCCCTCGACCAGGAAACCCCGGGTCAACAGACGCTCACCGCTGCCGTCGGGACGCATGACCCCGATATGAAACGTTCCCCGGAATATCTTCGTAAATGCAATCAGATCGCCACGCGGCGACCATACCGGTGTTCCATAGCGACCATCGCCGAAGCTGATTCGCTGCTGGCCACTGCCATCGGCATTCATGACATAGAGTTGCTGACTGCCGCCACGGTCGGACTCGAAAACGATCTTGCGTCCGTCTGGTGCGTAGGACGGGCCGGTGTCGATCGCCGGGTTGTCGGTCAACTGCCGCACCCGGCGCGTGCGCAGATCCATCACGTAGATATCGGAGTTTCCACCCTCCGCGAAGCTCATCACGACGCTGTCACCATCGGGCGAGAATCGCGGTGCGAAGGTCATACCCGGGAAATCACCCAGCAGCTCCTGCTCGCCGGTGTCGATGTTGAACAGATAAACCCGCGGCTGATCGTTGAAGTATGCGAGGTAGGTGATTTCCTGCTGGGTCGGCGAAAAGCGGGGGGTCAGAACCAGTGTTTTCCCGTCGGTCAGGAATCGATGATTGGCACCGTCCTGGTCCATGATCGACAGGCGCTTCACGCGGCGGTCGGATGGGCCGTTCTCCGAGATGTAGACAATGCGCGTGTCGAAATACCCCGCCTCACCAGTGATCCGTTCGTAAATCGTGTCTGAAATGATATGTGCCACGCGGCGCCAGTTCGCCTGAGTCGTGGTCAGGCTCAGCCCCGTCATTTGGTTCTCCGCAAACACATCCCAGAGACGAAACGAGGCGCGCAGCGCGCCATTTGGTTCAATATTGACCTCGCCCACGACCAGCGCCTGAGCGTTCAGCGGCTTCCAGTTGGCAAAGCGGGGGTTCACACCCAAGCTCTGTGGCTGGGAAATGAATGCTTTCTTGTCGATGGGCCGGAACAGCCCCGAGCGTTCCAGGTTGTCCGAAACAACCTGGGCAATATCAACGCTGTACCGGCGTGCGACATCTTCGGACGCGATAAAGTTCGGCACCGCGATCGGAAGGGGCTCGATTTTGCCTTGCGTGATATCTACCGTCAGCTCGGCCCGCGCGGGCAGCGCCATCGGCACCGAAAACAGCAGGACAGCGAGGACCGCAAAGAGGTTACGCTTCGAAGGAACAGTCATCATCATCGGCTAGCTCAACATTTTACTAGGGTCGAAGTTGAAACGGATTTCTTTCCATATTTCGTACTTGTCCGCCGGCAATTGCAGCGGCTGGCATCTGTCATTCAATACGGCTCGACGCGCGGATTCGGCGGCAGCCTGAAAATAGCGATCGAGCCCCATCAGCGGCGCATCAACCACGGTGGCCTCGCGCACCAAACCATGCGGATCGACCCTGATCAGAACCGTGACAATCAGGTCTTCCGCGTCGCGCGCGCCGACCGGCGGGTTCCAGCATTGACCGATCTGCTGGCGGATCAGCTGACGCAGCAGGTCGAGTTCGGCAATCGTCGCATGCTCGGCGATCTGCGATTGTTGCGGGGCCTCTTTGCCCTTCTCACGCACCATCTCCGGCTTGCGCGCGCGCTCGGAGGTCTTCACCGGTTTTTCTTCGGCCGCGAGATCCTTGAGGATGTTGTCTAAACTCCGTGATGGCGCAGGCGGCTTCGGTTTGGCCTTCGGCTGGACCTTGGCAATCTGCGGCGCCGGGTCCGGTTTGGGTTCGGGCGTCTTTTCCTTGGGCGGTGCGGGCTTGATTGCCGGCGGCGCCGGCTCGGGGAGCGCGGCCACCTTCTCCTCCGATGGCGCCTTCCGGGGCGGCTCGGGCACAGGCTGGGGCGGCTTCGGCGGCGGCTGTGGGGACGCGGTCCGGGTCGGTTCGGGGTCCGGCTCCGGTGTTGCGGCGGCGGGCGGGCGTGTCACATCGTCGATGCGCACCACCTCGACCGGGATTACCGTCGCGGTCACCTCCGGTGGGGAAAACAAAAACGGCAACCCGAACTGGGCGACGACGAGAACGGACAAGTGAGCTACCGCCGACATTGCGCCTGCCGTTTTGAAATGTGCCCAGTTCACCCGCATGATCGATCGCCAACCGTCCCGTTACTGCGCCTGAGAATTCGGAATCGGAACTTCGGCAATAAGCGCGACTTTCGCGAAGCCCGCTTCGGAGACCATTCCCATTACTTCCATGACGCGGCCGTAGTTGATTGCCCTGTCGCCACGCACGAACACGCGCAGTTCCGGGTTGGTTTCCGAGACGGCCACCAAGCGGGGAATGAGAATATTCTCCTCGATCTCGGATTCCTGCAGATAGACGCGGCCTTCCGCATCCACGGTGATGATGAGCGGTTCCTTATCCTCATTAAGCGGGTCCACCGCGGCTTTCGGCAGATCCACCGGAACGCCAACCGTCAGCAATGGTGCGGCGATCATGAAGATCACGACCAGCACCAGCATCACATCAACGAAAGGCGCGACATTGATTTCGGTCATCGGCCCGCCGCGCAAGCGGCGGCGCAGCCGCATACTGTCTGAGTTGAGCGCCATGCCTATTTCGTCTCCTCAAGCTGACGCGACAGGATGGCGCTGAATTCGGCGGCGAATCCCTCGAGCCGCTGGGAATAGCGGCCCATATCGGAGCTGAACTTGTTGTAAGCCGCAACCGACGGGATGGCGACGATCAGGCCCATGGCCGTCGTGAACAGCGCTTCCGCAAGACCCGGCGCGACCACGGCGAGATTCGTATCCTTCGCCAAGGCAATCGCCTGGAAACTGTTCATGATGCCCCACACTGTGCCGAACAGGCCGATAAACGGGGCCGTCGCCCCGGCCGATGCCAGAAAGACCATGTAGCGTTCGATGCGCTCCATTTCACGGGTCAGAGATACTTCCATCACCCGCTCGATCCGTTCCTGCAGGTTGGCCCGCAACGCATCCGTCGCCGCCAGACCGCGCGACGAACTTCGTCGCCATTCCGACATGGCCGCCGCAAACACCGCGGCCATGGGGTCTGACGGCTTGTTGCCCAGGCGTTCATAAAGCTCTTCCAGCGAACCGCCGGACCAGAAGTTCTCCTCGAAGCGCGCCGCATACGTCGACAGCCGACGCAGCTTGATCCACTTGTCCACGATGATGGTCCATGACCAGAACGACGCCACGAACAGGATAATCATGACGAATTTGATGACGAGGTCGGAGCGCAAAAACAGTCCGTATACTGAAAAATCTGCAATCCCGGCGCCCCCGGTCACCGCGATCGTTTCGACAATATTGGATTCCATGGGACGAAATCCCTCTCGCTATTGTTCTGTCATTCGAGACCGCGTCCAGGCCGACGCGGCGCTCATTGAACTTTCACTAATTCCGTCAATGCGGCCCGTACCGGCCCCGGCAACCTTGCCGGCCGCAATCGCCCATCGATGCACGCCAGCCATACGGCCATCCGCACCAACATGACAGGACCCCCGTCTTCCTCGGTGGGTCCCATCACGGTTTGAGTTAACCGCATGCTCGCGCCACCCACCGCGTCGACGCAGGTTTCGAGCGTCAACGCGTCGTCCAGCCGGGCGGGCTGAAAAAACTCCGTGTCGAGGCTGCGCACTGCAAATGCGACGCCATCGCTTTGCATCAACGATCGGTGTTCGGTCCCCAGACATCTCATCATCTCCGTCCGCGCCCGCTCCGCAAATCGGAGGTAATTGGCGTGGTAAACAATCCCGGCCGCGTCAGTGTCTTCGTAATAAACCCGCACCGGATACACATGGCGGAAACCTTTAAACCATCCCGAAACATCGGCGTGCGCCGTCGCCTTTTCGTTCATGGCTTCAGGTTCCGTCATCTTCAACGTCGGGAGTCTGGGCGTCATTTGTGGCAACCGTATGGCCGGTCAAAAGGTCGTCTTGGGTCCCTTTGGGAACATCTAGCCCCAGATGCCCGTAGGCGCGCGGCGTCAGCATACGCCCCCGTGGCGTACGTTGAATGAAGCCCTGCTGGATAAGATATGGCTCAACGACATCCTCAAGCGTATCGCGCTCCTCGGAGAGCGCGGCGGCAAGCGTATCGATGCCGACCGGCCCGCCGAAATGCACTTCTGCGATGTGCCGCAGGTAGCGCCGATCCATCGTATCGAGTCCACGGTCATCCACATCGAGCCGCGACAAGGCATGATCGGCAACCTTGCGATCGACCGGTAGACTGTTTTCCACGAGCGCAAAATCACGCACCCGCCGAAGCAGGCGCCCGGCGATGCGCGGCGTGCCGCGGGCGCGCCGGGCGACCTCCGTCGCACCGTCCTCGCTCATCTCCAGCTCGAGCAATGCGGCAGCCCGGCGCACGATCGTCGTCAGGTCTTCAGGCGTATAGAATTCCAGCCGAAGATTGATGCCGAAACGCTCGCGCAGCGGCGTGGTCAGCAGGCCGAGCCGTGTGGTGGCACCCACAAGCGTGAACGGCGGCAATTCGATCCGAACCGAGCGGGCGGCCGGCCCCTCCCCGATGATCAAATCGAGTTCACCGTCCTCCATGGCGGGGTACAGCACTTCCTCGACCGCGGGGTTGAGGCGGTGAATTTCGTCGACGAACAACACATCGCGCGGCTGCAGGTTGGTTAAAACTGCCGCCAGGTCTCCGGCCTTGGTGATGACCGGCCCGGACGTCGCACGGAACCCGACACCCAGTTCCTGAGACACGATCCTCGCCAGCGTGGTCTTGCCCAGACCGGGCGGGCCGTGAAACAGCACATGATCGATCGCCTCACCACGTTGCCTTGCCGCGGCAATGAATACCGACAGATTCTCGCGCACCGCCGCCTGGCCAATGAACCCGTCCAGCTCCTGCGGGCGCAGGGCCGTATCGACACGGTCGTCGTCTCGAAGGGCCGGATCGACCAATCGATCGGCAGGAGAAGCTTCAATGCCGTCGCTCACTGGCTCAACTCCTTGAGGGCGGCCGGGATGAGCTGATCGAGATCGGATGCATCACCGATGGCTTGGACCGCGCGCTGAACCGCGCCGTAGGCCTCGGCACGGCCATAGCCCAGATTGACCAGCGCCGAGACAGCGTCCGCCGAGACCGTATCGTCGGCCATCTCGGCATCTGCGCCGGCGACGGCCGGCACGCGCGCCGTCGGTGACGGCGCGAACTCACCGCTCAGTGAAAATATCTTGTCCTTCAACTCGGTCATGAGACGCGCGGCCAGCCGCGGCCCAACACCATCGGCGCGGGTGAGTAATGCCTTGTCCTCGGCCACAATTGCAGTCGTCAGATCATCGACAGACAGCGTGCCCAATATCCCCAGGCCAACCTTGGCGCCGACGCCCTGGACGGTGGTCAGCATCCGGAAACACTCACGTTCACGCGCGGATGCGAAGCCGAACAGATGAATATGATCCTCGCGGACATGGGTCTCGATATGCAGGGACAGCGGCTCGCCCACGCCGGGCTGCGCGGCGATGACCCGGGCGGGGCAGAATACCTGGTATCCCACGCCCGCAACGTCGATCACGATCCAGTCCGGACCAATCTCGTCGAGAATCCCTTTCAGGCGCGCGATCACTGGGCGGCCTCATAAATCGCCTGCGCGTTCATAAGATGTGCGTGACAGATGGCGACCGCGAGCGCGTCGGCGGCATCGGGGGATTCGACAAGCGCGCCGGGCAGCAAAACGTCGATCATATGAGCGATCTGATCCTTGTTCGCATGGCCATAACCAACCACGGATTTTTTGACACTGTTGGCGGCATATTCGGCGACAGGAATACCCGCCAGCGCCGGTACCAGCAGCGCGATGCCGCGCGCCTGGCCCAGCTTGAGCGTGGACTGGCCGTCCTTGTTGACGAATGTTTCTTCGATGGCCGCGCTGTCGGGTCGGTGGGCGCTCACCACCTCATTCAATCCCTGATGGAGCCGCACTAGGCGCTCGGCGAGCTCGCCCTTGCCCGATTTCACGACACCGTTGGCAACGTGGCGCAGACGGTTCCCGTCCATATCGACCACGCCCCAACCGGTAAAACGCAGACCTGGATCGACGCCCAACAGCCTCATATTCAGTCCCCGGTGCCGGTTGGTCCGCCAAGCATGTCAGACCGTGAGTTCCGCCATAACATCGTCACTAACTTCGAAATTGGCCGAAACCCGTTGCACATCGTCGTTGTCGTCAAGCGTGTCGATGAGCTTCAGCAGTGTGCGCGCGGTATCCGCATTCAGATCGACCGACGTTTGCGCTTTCCATGTCAGGCTCGCCGATTCCGGCGCGCCGAAACGACCATCGAGCGCCTCGACAACCTGGCCGAAATCGTCGGGTGCGCAGGTGATGTCATGCCCGCTGTCGGCGCTGGCCGCATCCGCAGCACCGGCTTCCAGCGCCGCCTCGAACATGTCATCGGCATTTGCCACGTCGGCCGGGTAGAGGATTTGTCCGATCTGATCGAACATGAATGCCACGGAGTTGGTCTCGCCAAGGTTGCCGCCATGTTTAGCGAACGCAGAGCGCACTTCCGACGCGGTCCGGTTGCGGTTGTTGGTCAGGGCTTCCACGATCACGGCGACCCCGCCCGGGCCGTAGCCCTCGTAACGAATTTCTTCGTAATTGTCTGCATCGCCGCCGCCAGTCGCCTTGTCGATGGCGCGCTTGATGCGGTCATTGGGCATATTCTGGCCACGCGCGGCCGCGATCGCTGTCCGCAGACGCGGGTTCTGGTCCGGATCCGGGCTGCTGCGCGCCGCGACTTCGATTTCGCGCGCCAATTTCGCAAATGCCTTCGCCCGCTTGGCATCCTGCGCACCCTTGCGGTGCATGATGTTCTTAAATTGGGAATGGCCTGCCATGCCCGAGCACTCCGAATGTCAGCAAGTACAAATTGATCCACACAGCCCAATCCACCCACAACCGCGCCACGGCGCCGCATGCAGGGTTCGCTGCAATCCTGATGACTTGGTTTACCGGATTGTCGCCCGCGTCGAGAAGCCCTGTTTTCCGCTGCGACGCCCTGTTTACATGCCGCTATTCGGCGATTGTTACGCGTGGCGGCAGGAAATCTGGCCAGGCGGGATGCAGCCGGCCACCCAAAACCACGGGTGCGACACGGGCTGCCAGGCCCGTGGCATCATCGGTCTCGACATAGACACCGCACAGGCTGGCCGGCCCGCGCGCCGGCGACAGGCGCTCGGTCACGATCTTGGTCCGGAACTTGGTGATCGCGGTTTCTTTGCGCATGCCGATGACGGAATCATAATCGCCACACATGCCCGCATCCGATTGGTAGGCCGTGCCGCCGGGCAACACTTGTGCGTCGGCGGTCGGAATATGCGTGTGCGTGCCGACAACCAGGCTCGCCCGGCCGTCACAGACATGGCCGAGCGCCATTTTCTCCGACGTGGCCTCGCCATGCACATCGATGAGGACGGCATCAACCGCGTTGCCGATCGGATGGTTGTTCAACGCCTCGTCGACGGCGACGAACGGGTCGTCGAGCAGTTCCATGAAAAGCCGGCACATCACATTGACCACGAGCACCGACCGACCGTCGCGTGCCTTGACCACCGACGCGCCGCGCCCCGGAGTGCCCCTGGTATAGTTCAACGGGCGGAGCACACGATGGTCGGCGTCGATGAACGGAATGATCTCGCGCTGGTCCCAGGCATGGTTGCCTGTGGTGATTGCGTCGGCGCCGGCCTCGAACAGTTCCTCGCAGATCTTTTGTGTCAGACCGAAACCATGCGCCGCGTTCTCGGCATTCACGACCACAAAATCCAGCCCCAGATCGGCGCGCAGTGCAGGTAGATGCTCCAGCACCACATCGCGGCCAGCGCGGCCCACCAAGTCTCCGCAAAACAGAATCTTCATTACAAATTCCTACACGTCCGCGACGCTAAAGTTCCCCAACGGGCAGCGCGGCGGATTCGGTGACAATCCAATCGAGCCGCATGTCATGCGGCGCCACGGGCAAGTCGTCGCGGACCTGGCCTGAAAAGGCAAGCCCCACCGCCAGAACATCGCCCTCATCCCGCAAACGGGCAATAGTGCGATCATAGTATCCGCCGCCATAACCCATCCGATGGCCCTGCCGATCAAAAGCCAGCAGCGGCACCAGCACCAGACCCGGCACCAGCACGTCGGCCCCCGGTACCGGCACGGAAATGCCATAGCGCCCCGTCTCCAGCGGGTCGTCGGGCATCCAGCGCCGGAATTCCAGCGGCGTTCCCTCGGCCACGACATCCGGCAGACACAAGGTGGAGCCCGCCGCAGCAAGACGATCCATCAGCAAGCGCGGATCGATCTCGCTGCGCATCGGCATGTAACCGGATACGACAGCATTTTCCGCCAGCGGCGATGACATAAACCGCGCAGCGATTCCTGTTGCAGCGGCGGCCCCCAGGCCTGCCGCCAACGCATCACGCGCGTCACGCGCCGCGGCACGCACATCGAACTTGCGCGCTTCGATATCGCTAGTCGAATTACTGATCGGAGAAGCCTTTCAACGGGCCCGGGTGCAGGATGAAAGTGGACGGTGCCAAGTGAAGGTAGACGAACGGGAAGTCCACCGAGACCTGCTAAAAGCAGGTGGGCGCCGTAAGTACCGGAACCTCGATCCCGGCAGGGACAGCTCCCTAGTGGATTAGTAAGGTCTCCGGGACTAATTGCCGCCTTACGCGACACCCAGCGGACCGTCCATCTATGAAACTAGGCTTGCACTGCCCGGTCTGCAACCGCGGGCGACATCAAAGCTGCGGCAACCCTCAACCTTCTGCGAGGACGGCGGCAAGCTTTTCGATCCGCTCGGACAGGTCATCGACCTGCGCGGCGACCCGTTCTTCGGTCGTGTCGATGGCGGATTGGGTTTCGCGGGCCGTTTCGTTGCGCGCCTCTTCAAGTTCATCGCGGGTGTCTGACAATTCGTCAGTGATCAACAGGCCGGCCATGACCATCAGGCTGGTATCGCCGATCTGGCCCACTTCCTCGACAAGTTCATTCACCTTGCCGTCAAGATACTTGGCCAGGTTCGAAAGATGGGCTTCCTGACCGTCCTCGCACGCAATGCGATAGTCCCGCCCGTTAATTTTGATCTCGACCTGCGCCACTTTGTGTCCCTGCTATTCCGCGAGCATGTTTCGTATACGGCCCACTGCATCGTCGAGGCGGCTCGAAACCGTGCCCGACGTTTCCTGCAGGGTCACAAAGTCCGCACGTAATTGCGTGAGCTCGTCCTGCAGGCACGCATTGTGCGCGGCGGCACCGGCAGCCTGACCATCTTCGTCACGCCGCTTCGTGATCGCAGCTTCAAGCTGCGCCAGTGCCGCATCGAGGCGTTCGTTCGCATTATTGAGTTTTGACATGACCCTGACTCCAACGGTGCGCATCGTACGCGGGCGCGAGTCGCACGGTCAACAGCAGGGGGTCTCGAAACCCCTGTGAATCCGCGGTGGAAAACCCCCAGAAGTAGGCGTTGACGGCCCGCAGGGGGACCGGCATGTTGCCGCCGCGTGCCCCCGCGCGGCATTTGCCGCCATCCCCACCATTCGCCGTGTCCGAAGGCGCCTGAAAAATATGAACAACACAACACCCCAAACCAGCGCCCACGCCCAGTTGGCCAACGCGATCCGGGCCCTGTCGATGGATGCGGTTCAGGCCGCCAACTCCGGGCACCCCGGCGCCCCGATGGGCATGGCCGACATGGCGACCGTGCTCTACACGCGCCACCTCAAATTCGATGCGTCAAACCCCAACTGGCCGGACCGTGACCGCTTCGTCCTGTCGAACGGCCACGCGTCGATGCTGCTTTACTCGCTCCTGTATCTCACGGGCTCGCCGGACATGACGATCGACGAGATCAAGAATTTCCGGCAGCTCGGCAGTCGTACCGCGGGGCATCCCGAATATGGACATGCGGCAGGCGTGGAAACGACCACCGGCCCGCTCGGTCAGGGCATCGCAAATGCCGTCGGCATGGCGCTCGCCGAGCGCATGATGAACGCCCGCTACGGCGACGACCTCGTGGATCATCATACTTATGTCTTCGCCGGCGACGGCTGCCTGATGGAAGGCATCAGCCATGAAGCAATTTCCATGGCCGGCCATCTCAAACTGTCGCGCCTGATCGTTCTGTTCGACGACAACGACATCTCGATCGACGGCGGCACTGATCTTTCGGTCTCCGACGATCAGCTCGCCCGCTTCGCCGCCTGCGGCTGGGATGTCGCGCGCGTCGACGGGCACAACCCCGATGAAATTGACGCCGCACTTACTGCGGCGAAGGCTGCCGACAAGCCGTCCCTGATCGCATGCCGCACGACCATCGGCTATGGCTCACCGAACAAGCAGGGCACCTCCGCGACCCATGGCGCACCGCTGGGCGACGAAGAGATTGCCGCCACACGCGCACAACTCGGCTGGAACCATCCGCCGTTTGAAGTACCCGAGGATGTTCTTGCGGCATGGCGTCACGCGGGCGCACGCGGCCAGGCCGAACGTGCCGCCTGGATTGAACGCCACGACGCTTTGAACGCAGAACACCGCCAGGCATTTGATGATGCGATCGCCGGCACACTGCCCGACAACTTCATGGGCACCGTCAACGCCTACAAGAAGCAGCTCTCGGCCGACGCGCCGAAATGGGCGACACGCAAGTCGAGCCAGGAGGCGCTCGAGGTCATCACACCGTTGGTCGAAACCATGATCGGCGGCTCGGCCGACCTGACAGGTTCGAACAACACCAAGACGGCCTGCATGGACCCGGTCCAGGCCGACGCCTTTGGCGGACGCTACATATATTATGGCGTGCGCGAGCATGGCATGGCGGCCGCCATGAACGGGATAGCGCTGCATGGCGGCTTCATTCCCTATTCGGGCACATTCCTGACCTTCACCGATTACTGCCGCCCGTCGATCCGCCTATCGGCGCTGATGGGACTAAGAGTGATCTATGTGATGACCCATGACTCGATCGGCTTGGGCGAAGACGGCCCGACCCACCAGCCAATCGAGCATGTCGCGAGCCTGCGTGCCATGCCCAACGTCAACGTCTTCCGGCCGGCCGACGCTGTCGAGACGGCAGAGTGCTGGGCGCTGTCACTGAAGAGTACAAATACGCCATCCGTCCTCGCACTAACCCGTCAGGGCTTGCCGACGGTGCGCACCGAGCACACCGACGAAAACATGTGCGCGCGCGGCGGTTACGTTCTTGCACCCGCCGAAGGAGACCGCGTGGCGACGATCCTGGCGAGCGGCTCGGAAGTCGAGATCGCACTGGCCGCCCGCGACGTGTTGCAGGCCGACGGTCTCCCGACTGCCGTCGTATCGATGCCTTGCTGGGAATTGTTCGACGCGCAGGACGAAGCCTATCGGGCGGAAACTCTCGGCGATGGCGTCCGCGTTGCGGTTGAGGCAGGGGTGACCTTCGGATGGTCGCGTTACGGCGTGGCCGAGGCTGATGTGGTGGGCATGCAGGGCTTCGGCGCATCCGCCCCTGCACCTGAGTTGTATGAACATTTCGGAATCACCGCGGAAGCCGTCGCTGACCGCGTAAAGGGCGCGATGTCCTGACCTTCGTCGGGCGCGCAGCTGGCAGCAAAGACAAACCAAATTTGGAAATGAGGAGAGAGTGATGGCGGTTCGGGTAGCAATCAACGGGTTCGGGCGGATTGGACGCCTGGTGATGCGAGCGGCATATGAATCGGGCCGCAAGGACATCACCTTCGTGGCGATTAACGATCTGGGTCCGGTCGATACGAGCGCACATCTGCTGCAGTATGATTCGATCCACGGTCGTTTCCCCGGCATCGTGAAAGCCGGAAAGTCGTCGATCAATCTCGGCGCCAAATCCACGATCGGCCGCTCGGTCAAGGTATTCGCCGAACGCAACCCCGCCGATCTGCCCTGGGGCGATCTGGACATCGACGTGGTGCTCGAATGCACCGGCATTTTCACATCCAAGGAATCCGCCGGCGCCCATATCGAGGCCGGCGCGAAGAAGGTACTGATCTCGGCGCCGGCATCGAACGCCGACCTGACGATCGTCCAGGGCGTCAACGACAAGAAACTGCGTAAGTCGCACACGGTCGTGTCCAACGCGTCATGCACGACCAACTGCCTGTCGCCCGTCGCGGCCGTGCTCAACAAGACCGTCGGCATCAAGCATGGCTTCATGACCACGGTCCACGCCTACACCGGCGACCAGCCAGTGCAGGACACCATGCACAAGGATCTGCACCGGGCTCGTGCGGCGGCGATGTCGATTATCCCGACATCGACCGGTGCCGCCCGCGCGGTCGGTCTGGTCCTGCCGGAACTCGCCGGCAAGCTCGACGGCACCGCGGTTCGCGTGCCGACAGCCAACGTTTCCATGGTCGATCTGGTCATCGAGGCCAAGAAGGCCACCACCGTCGAGGCGGTGAACGCGGCCATGATCAAGGCAGCCGAGAAAGGCCCGATGAAGGGTATCCTCACGGTCAACAGCGCACCGCTTGTGTCGTCGGATTTCAACCACGACCCAGCGAGCTCCGTGTTCGATCTAACCCAGACACAGGTTACCGATGGCCGGATGGTCCGAATCCTGAGCTGGTATGACAATGAGTGGGGCTTCTCAAACCGCATGAGCGATACGGCGGTCCAGATGGGACGCCTTGTCTAACCACCTGATATTTCAGCTCGTTTTACCGATGCCGTTGTCGGTGGACGGGTTTCAAGAGCAACCCAAGAGCCCACATTTTCCAGACTGGAACATGTGGGTTTCTTTTTCACCCCAATTAATCCTGAACAGGCACATCCTAGATAGGAGTCATGCTGGCGCGCAGCCGGCTCGACATTCCGGTCGCTTCCTCCCTGAAACGATCTTTCCTCCGGCCCGGGCCATTTTTTTATCCAGGTACTGCCTTGCGCTATTTGGCGGCCGAGCCCAGGGGGCGTTCCTTGAAATGCCCCGCCAGGAAATCGACGAACGCCCGCACCTTGGCCGACAGATGGCGGCCCGGCGGGTAGATGACATGCACCGACGGTTCGGGCTGGGCGTATTCATCCAGCACTTCAACAAGGCGCCCAGCTTCAAGATCGGGCCCGACCATCCAGGTCGGCAGATTGACCGCGCCAAGGCCCTCGACGGCTGCCTCCAGCAGGGCCTCGCCGTTGTTCGATGCGAGATTTCCCGTCGCCTGGATCACATGTTCCTTGCCCTTGGGATCGGTCATCCGCCAGGTGTTTCCGCTCGAAAGATAGGAATAGGCAAGACAGTTATGGGCACGCAGGTCTTCGGGCTTCTTGGGTGTTCCATTCTTCTCCCAATAAGCGGGAGTCGCGGCGACCACGCGACGCGCTTCGGCCAACTTCCGAGCAATCAGGCTCGAATCCTTGAGTTCGCCGACGCGGATGAGCATGTCCGCCCCCTCCGCGATCGGGTCGACGAACTGATCGGACATCGACAGCTCCATCGACACAAAGGGGTGACGTTCGAGAAACTTGCCGAGGATCGGGACGATATGCCGGCGGCCGAACACCACGGGCATGTTCACCCGTAATACCCCGCGCGGCTCTGTGTTCAATTCCGTGACGGCCGCCTCGGCCTCCCGGACATCCGCCAGGATCTGCTGGCATCGCTCATGGTAGGCGCGGCCTTCTTCGGTAGGAGCCAACTGGCGGGTGGTCCGGTTGAATAACCGGACCCCAAGTCTGTCTTCCAGCCGGGAAATCTGCTTACTCACGGCAGAAGGGGTCAGATTCATCGACCGCGCCGTCGCCGAGAAGCTGCCGGATTCGACGGCTTTCACGAAAAGCTCCATAGACGTCAGCGTATCCATTCAAATCACCTATATGTTCCGTTGTGGCACAATTGTTGTAATTGCATTCGGCGTCCACGACAATGCGCCACATCGAATTGTCCGACATTAAAGCTGCGCAATTTCACCAGGCGCGCACACCCATTCCACGGAGATCGTCGGCGGATGACCGAAGTCAATCCTCTGAACAGAACGGCTAGGATTGTTGTCCACGAGATCAGCCACGCATTGGCCGCGTTGACCGCGGCACGGGCGCAGAATCAGCCTCTCCTTATCCTTAGTGCTCCCGGTGCAGTGCGTTCTGCCGGCGCGGGGTGGTGGCGCGAACTGGTCGCACAGGCCGGCGACAGTGTCCCGGGTCAAAGTGCCGAATGGGTCCTCGATTGCGGCGATGAACCCGGCATGGCGCTGGCTGCCCTGCGCGAAGGTGTTGGCACAATTGCACTGGAAGTCGACGAACCGACCTGGTCGCGGGTGGCACAAATCGCGGCCCGTTGCGATGCCAGCCTCGTAAGAGTCAGTCGTTCGGGCGCACTGGATCTCGCGGACTCAAACAATCCACAGCGCGATTGCAATCTCTATCTCTCCAATGGCCCGGATAGCGTTGCAAAACCGGGCGTCCTCGGCTAATTCACTGATGTCCAATGTCCTGCCCGTGACTTGGTTGCGCGGCGTGATGGACCGGCTTCGACAACGGGAAATATCGACATGAAAGTCACGCAGCGCGTCCGGAAAATTCTCTCCTGGTATGAAAGCGACAACCCCGGCACGAAAACCAACCTTGCACGCATTCTGATGACCGGAAAACTTGCCGGGACCGGCAAGATGGTGATCCTGCCGGTGGATCAGGGCTGGGAACACGGCCCCGCCCGCAGCTTCGCGCCCAACCCGCCCGCCTACGATCCGCACTATTTTCCGCAGCTCGCAATCGATGCCGGCCTCAACGCCTACGCCGCGCCTCTGGGACAGCTCGAAGCGGCTGCCGACAGCTTTGCCGGTTCCGTGCCCCTGATCCTGAAGATCAACTCATCGAATTCACACGCCACCACCAAGGACCAGGCCATCACCGCCTCGGTCGGTGACGCGCTGCGCATCGGTTGTGCTGCGGTCGGCTTCACGATCTATCCGGGCTCGGACGACGCCTTCGAGATGATCGAGGAAATCCGTGAGATCACGGAAGAGGCAAAGGCTTTCGGTCTTGCCACGGTGATCTGGTCCTATCCGCGCGGTGGTGCGCTGTCGAAGGAAGGCGAAACCGCGATCGACGTCACTGCCTATGCGGCCCACATGGCCGCACAGCTGGGCGCGAACATCATCAAGGTCAAACCGCCAACCGACTTTATCGAAAGCCCGGATGCGCAAAAGGTCTATGACGCCGAGAAGATCGACATCTCGAGCCTGAGCTCGCGGATTGCTCATGTCATGGAGAGCTCGTTCGGCGGTCGCCGCCTTGTCGTGTTCTCCGGCGGCGCGGCCAAGGGCACCGACGCGGTGTACGACGAAATCCGGCAGCTCCGAGAGGGCGGTGCGAACGGCTCAATTATCGGTCGTAACAGTTTCCAGCGGTCCCGCGAGGATGCGCTTGAGCTGCTCGCCAATGTCATCAAGATTTATCAGGGCAAGTTCTGAGCACCGCCGATACAGTCGGGCTCGGCAACGATGATCAGCGTTGCCGCCTCTACCTGATCAGCCCCCCCGACCTTTCGGCTGAAAAGCTGTCGGCGTTTGCCGCCGAACTGGACACGGCGCTCGCGGCTGGCGATGTTGCGTGCCTGCAACTCCGCCTCAAGGGTCCCGACGACGCGCCCGTCCCGGATGATGAAATTCGCCGCGCGATCGAAGTCTTGCTACCGATCACGCATAAACATGATGTCGCCTTTATCCTGAACGACCGTCCCGACCTCGCCGCCGAACTCGGTTGCGACGGGGTTCATGTCGGCCAGGAAGATGCCTCTTATGCGCAGGCAAGACGACTGCTGGGGGAAGACGCCATCGTGGGCGTGACCTGTCACGACTCCCGCCATCTCGCGCTCGAGGCAGCCGAGGCCGGCGCCGATTATGTCGCGTTTGGCGCGTTCTTCGATACAGGCACCAAATCCCCCAAGAGCCGTGCCGGCAGGGACATCCTCACCTGGTGGTCGGACGTCACGGAAGTACCCTGCGTGGCCATCGGTGGCATCACCGCCGACAATTGCGGACCTCTGGTCGAGGCCGGCGCGGATTTCCTCGCGGTGTCCGCCGGGGTGTGGATGCACCCCGATGGCCCCGGTGCCGCGGTCCTGGAATTTAACGCGGCCTGCGAATAGCCCCGCCGGTCGGGCTGGAAAAGGTTGCGCGCACCTGCTAGAGAACCGCGCCGCACACCCGATTTTCGGGTGTAACGCAACCGGCGCAACTCCACAGGCGAAGACCATGAAGATCGACGGCAACGAAATTCGACCCGGCAACGTGATCGAGCATCAAAACCGGCTCTGGCGCGCGGTGAAGACCCAGCACGTAAAACCGGGCAAGGGCGGCGCGTTCTTGCAGGTCGAACTGAAGGATATTCGCGACGGCACCAAGCTCAACGAACGCTTCCGGTCAGCCGAAACCGTCGAACGCGTCCGGCTGGACCAGAAGGAATACCAGTTCCTGTTCAGCGACGGCACGTCCCATACCTTCATGGATCAGGAAAACTACGAACAGGTGACGCTCGACGAGAACATCATCGAGCCCGACCAGTCGCGTTTCCTGCAGGACGGCATGGTTGTGCAAATCGAATCCTATGAGGAAGAGCCGATCGGCGTCGCGCTCCCCGAGCGCGTGACCCTGGAAATTGTCGAGGCCGATCCGGTGGTCAAGGGGCAGACGGCCACGTCGTCCTATAAGCCCGCAACCCTGGAGAACGGGGTCCGGATTCAGGTGCCGCCGCACGTCGAGGCCGGCACCGCGGTCGTGGTCAACACCGCGGATGCAACCTATGTCGAGCGCGCCCGGAATTAGCATGTCGGTGCAGAATTCCGCCCCGATCACCTTCACCCGCACACAGCGCGGCTAGATATGCGACCTGCGATCATTAATGTCATGGACAAGGCCGCCCGACGCGCGGGGCGCGACTTGTCGCGCGACTTTGGCGAGGTCGAACAGCTTCAGGTATCGCGCAAGGGCGCCGCGGATTTCGTGACAGCCGCCGACCGCAAGGCCGAAGAAACGGTTCGCTACGAACTGATCAAGGCGCGCCCCGAGTTCGGCTTTATCGGCGAGGAAGGCGGCACCCAGGGCGAGGGAGACGGCGTCCATCGCTGGATCGTCGACCCACTCGACGGGACAACGAACTTCCTGCATGGCCTGCCACAATTCGCAGTCTCCATCGCGCTTGAGGAACGAGGCCAGATCGTCGCGGGTGTGGTCTACAATCCGCTGACGGACGAGCTGTTCTGGGCCGAGCGCGGCACGGGGGCGTACCTTAACGATACCCGCCTGCGGGTCTCGGCCCGCCAGCATATGTCGGAGAGTGTGATCGCCACAGGCATGCCGTTTCTGGGACATGGCGACCATGACCGCTACTTGGAAACCCTGAAAGCGGTTATGAGCGAAGTCGCCGGTATCCGCCGGTTCGGCTCCGCAGCGCTCGATTTGGCCTACCTGGCGGCGGGTCGCTTTGACGGCTTTTGGGAATTCGATCTCAAAATCTGGGACATTGCGGCCGGCATCCTGATTGTCCGCGAGGCCGGTGGCTTTGTGAGCGACATCGCCGGGCGCGACAGTGTGTTAAAGACCGGGGAAGTGGTCGCCGGAAACGACAAGATCCAGGAAAAGCTTCGCAAATGCCTGCGCGAAGCAGACCCGGGCCCGACAGCCAACGCTGTTGCCAGTTAAGCGACTGATTCGTAAGCGGTTGTCGATTTCGCCAACGTTACGGTATGTTCGCACCCGCAATAGGGCCGAGGTGGCCCATTCGGGGAAATAACGGGCTGGGCGATATGACACGGCAACATACTAGTACGGCAAGAAAAGCCATCCGCGGTACGATGATCGCGTCGGTCGTGAGTGTCTCGGCTGGGCTGATCATGACGGCACCAGCCGGCGCCCAGCAACGGTTCCTGGGCAGCACCAGCGGTGTCGTCATCGACCTCAGTGTTCTGGACGGCAATGGCGGGCGTCTCCCGTCCGGTCCCGGTAACCGGTTTGCACCGAATACCGGTGGCGGACACGCGCAGTTTCCGCCGGCACAAAAGCCCGTTTCACGCCTCGAAGGCCCTCTCGTTAATCGAAGCTTGACGCTCACCCCACCGACCAGCCGCACATCGCTGCCCACAAGCCGAGCCGCCTCCGCTGCACCTGTTACCACGGCGGCGCCCGCCGCACCCCCGAAACCGGCTGCCGCGCCGAAACCCGCCGTCGTGGCCGCTGCACCGGCGACCCCGCCGGCACCGGAACCGACGCCGGAATCAACCGTAACGAGGACGCCCGCGCCACCGAAGCCAGCGACTCCCACGGTCACAACGCCGGCACCGCCGCCCGCACCGACCACGACAGCCAAGGCCGAGACTCCGCCGCCGCCGCCCGCGCCGACGCAAACCGCATCCCGATCCAGCACCACCGCCGGTGATGAGACCCGTATCCTTTTCGATGCCGGTTCCGCAATTCTGGACGATGCCGCGAAAGCCGGACTGGATGCACTGGCGAACCTGCTCAAGAGTGAAGCCGATATCCGTGTGCAGCTTCAGGCCTATGCGGCCGGCACGGACGAAACAGCGCCGGACGCGCGGCGTCTGTCTCTGTCGCGCGCACTCAAGGTTCGCTCGCACCTGATCGATCAGGGCGTTCGTAGCACCCGCATGGATGTTCGCGCCCTCGGCGTCAAGGCCGAAGGTGGGCCGGCCGACAGGGTCGATGCCGTCATCGTTCGACGATAGCGAGACTCGTCACTTTCGCCCTAAAGTCGTCACATAGATTCGGTACCGTGAAATACATTCAATGAACGTCGCCCTGCGGTGCTGCGTTGTGATGAGAACGTACGTAGCCGAGAGCATCGGCTGCGCGCGCAACCGGGTAGAGAAGCCATGACTAACCCGCGTACTTACCTCACCCGCATGGGTATATTCCTAGCACTCGCGATCGCCGGGGCCGGGGCCCTGCACCAGCCCTTGATTGAAGCCTTCCTTGCCAATCCGGCAATCAATGGCGTCATCATTCTGGTCTTGGTGTTCGGCCTGCTCTTCGTTTTCCGCCAGGTCCTGATGCTCAAAAACGAAGTGCGCTGGATCGAGAGCTATCGCAGCCTGCAGCCGGGTGTTTCCGTTGCCGATCCGCCGCACCTGCTTGCGCCGATGGCCGCCATGATCGGCGACCGCCAAGGGCAGCTGCGGTTGAACACGACATCCCTGCGTTCGATCCTCGACGGGATCAGTGCGCGGCTCGATGAATCACGCGACATTTCACGCTATATGATCGGGCTTTTGATCTTCCTTGGTCTGCTGGGAACATTCTGGGGCCTTCTTCAGACGGTCGGTTCAGTCGCGGCAGTCATCGCGGGGCTGCAAGTCGGCGGCGGCGACTCGACCCAGATTTTCAGCGATCTGAAGAGCGGATTGGAAGCACCCCTGTCCGGCATGGGGACGGCCTTCAGTTCATCACTTTTCGGTTTGGCGGGTTCCCTGCTGCTGGGGTTCCTCGACCTGCAGGCAAGCGCCGCCCAGAACCGTTTTTACAATGACCTGGAAGACTGGTTGAGCAGCGCCACACGCGTCTCCGCCGGCGGCCCCCTCACCGGCGGCGAGGGTGATCAGTCGGTGCCGGCATATATACAGGCTCTGCTCGAGACAACGGCAGATTCACTCGACAATCTTCAGCGCACAGTGGCACAAGCCGAAACCTCGCGCAGCCACGGCGACCAAAGCCTCCAGATGTTGACGGAACGTCTTTCCACGATGACCGACCAGATGCGTACCGGGCAGGAACTTATGGTACGGCTGGCGGAAAATCAGGCTGAACTTCGACCCGTATTGCAGCGCCTGGCCGAGCCGCGCCGGAGCGACGACTTCGACGATGCGACCCGAAACCACATACGAAATATCGACACCTACCTATCGCGCATGCTCGAAGATCAGGTGAACGGGCGGAACCAGATCGTCCAGGAAATCCGCTCCGAAATTCGTCTGCTGGCACGCACCATCGCCGCGCTTGCCGAAGACGACGACCGCTAGCGGAATTACCGGTGCCCGGATCTTCCTCGCGACGACGTCAATCGGCCATCAACTATTGGCCGGGCTTCGTCGATGCGCTCGCCGCCCTGCTGGTCGTGGTGGTGTTCCTGATCATGGTGTTCGCGCTCGCACAGTTCTTCCTGTCGGAGGCGCTTTCGGGCCGCGACGACGCCCTGTCGAAACTGAATCGGCAGGTCGACGAACTGGCGCGCATGCTCGACCTCGAGCGATCAGCCAATACGGAGCTGCGGCTATCGGTCTCACAGCTTTCGGCCCAGCTGCAGAGTTCGATTTCCGACCGTGAGTCTCTGACCAACCGGCTGTCATTTATGGAAAGCCTGCTCAAATCGGCGCGGCAGGAGAATGAAGAACAGTTGGAGGCCTTGCGCGCGCAGATGAGTGCCGACCGGGAAACAATCGAGACACAGAACCGCGACCTGGCCAGGCTTGAAGCCGACATTGTTGCCCGCGAAGCCCGGCTGGCCGAGCTCACGCAACGGGCAGAAACCGCAGAAACATCCTTTTATGAGCAAAGCGAAATATCGCGCGAGGCACAGGATCAGGTGGCGCTGCTCAACCAACAACTCGCCGCCCTGCGCAGCCAGCTTGTTGCGCTGAACCAGGCGCTCGAGGCCTCCGAGGCCAAAAACAGGGAACAGGAAGTCCATATTGTCAATTTGGGCCAACGCCTGAACGAGGCGCTCGCGACCAAGGTGCAGGAACTGGCGCGCTACCGCTCCGAGTTCTTCGGACGGTTGCGCGAAGTGCTCGGCGACCGGACAGACATCCGCATCGAAGGCGACCGGTTTGTCTTCCAATCGGAAGTCCTCTTCGGTTCGGGACAGGCCGTCCTGAACCCCGAAGGCCAACAGCAACTCCAGCAGCTCGCGGAGACGTTGGTACAGATCGCCGCTGAGATTCCCGACGATATCGCATGGATCCTGCGGGTGGACGGCCACACCGACGAGCGCCCCATCAGCACGACACGATTCCCGTCCAACTGGGAACTCGCGTCCGCGCGCGCCATCTCGGTCGTGAAGTTCCTGGTACAGGCCGGCATTCCGCCGGAGAAACTCGTTGCCGCAGGCTTTGGCGAATTCCAACCGATCGACGACCGCGACGACGAAATCGCGCATCGGCGGAACCGGCGCATCGAGTTCAAACTGGACCAGCGCTGAGTATCCGGGGCGGGCGAATTTACTGGGCCGCGGCACCCTCGAGATCGAATTGAAGCTCGGCCAAGCGCGCGTAGAGCCCGTCTTGTCCGATCAGTTCCTGATGGGTGCCCTCGGCGACAATTCGCCCTTCATCGATCACCACAATACGATCGGCCGCCATGACCGTCGCCAGCCGATGGGCAATAACCAGCGTCGTGCGGTTCTGCATCAAACCGGTCATCGCAGCCTGCACGGCACGTTCGGATTCGGCATCGAGCGCGCTGGTTGCCTCATCGAGCAACAACAGTTCCGGGTCTCGCAAGATCGCACGCGCAATCGCTACCCGCTGTCGTTGCCCCCCCGACAAACGCACGCCCTTCTCGCCCAGGAACGTGTTGAAACCGTCCGGCAGCGCCTCGATAAACTCAAGCGCCGACGCGGCGTCCGCGGCGGCCCGCACTTCGTCGTCGCTGGCATCCGGACGGCCATAGCGGATGTTCTCCCAGGCATCGGCCGAGAAAATCACCGGCTCCTGGGGTACAATGCCGACATGACGGCGAAGGTCTTCGGGCGCAAGGTCGCGCAAATCGATTCCGTCGAAACTCAAACGTCCGGCATCCGGATCATAAAAGCGCAACAGCAGCTGGAACACCGTCGTCTTGCCCGCGCCCGACGGCCCCACCAGAGCCATCGTTTCACCGGGCGCCACGTCGAGCGAGAAGTCCGACAAGGCCGGATCTTCGGGCCGCGATGGATATCTGAAGGTCACCGCGTCCAGCGACACGCGCGCCGTGGCGCGGTCCGGCAGAGATTTCGGGTGGGCCGGCGCAACAATCGCGGGAGCGATATCCAAAAGCTCGAACAGCCTTTCGGTCGCACCCGCCGCGCGTTGCAATTCGCCGATCACCTCTGAAATCGCGCCGACCGAGCTGGCGACGATCACCGCATAGAAGACAAACGCAGACAGGTCACCGGCACTCAGGCGACCGGATATGACGTCGCGCCCGCCGACCCACAGGATGATGCCGATGGCGCCGAAGACGAGCAGAATAACTATGGCGGTCAGTAGTGCGCGCGCGCGGATGCGACGCACGGAGATCGCAAACGTATCTTCGACACGTCCGGAAAACCGCGTCCTGTCCAGACTTTCATGTCCGAAGGCCTGGACCGTGCGGATGTTGGCGATTGATTCATCGACATACGCGCTGACATCGGCCAGACGATCGAGGCTCTCCCGACTAAGCCGGCGGACCTGACGACCGAATACCAGGATGGGCACCAGAACAAGCGGCACCACGACCAACACCAGAAGCGTGAGTCGCGGACTGGTGATGCCCAGCATCACGAGCCCGCCGGTAACGAGCAGCACATTGCGCAACGCCATCGATGCGGATGTACCCACAACGGCCTGAATCAATGTGGTGTCGGCGGTAAGCCGTGACATCACCTCGCCGATCCGCATCGTCTCGTAAAAGGCCGGATCGAGCCGCAGGGTGTGTTCGAAAACCGCCTTGCGCAAATCAGCCATCACCCGCTCACCGATCCACGACACCAGGAAAAAACGCAAATAGGTCGCGGCGGCAAGCACCACAACCACCGCCAGCATTGCGATCAACGCGTCATCCAGCAGCCCGGTGTTGCCGGCGGCAAACCCGTCATCGACGAGGCGACGCAGGCCCTGGCCAATTACCAGCACCGTCCCGGCCGCTATCGTCAGCGCAAGAACGGCACCGGCTATCGCCAGACGATAGGGACGCAGGAAACCACCGAGCCTGCGGAGTTCGCGCAGGCTGCGCTTGGGCGGCTGGGTCTCGGTCTCGTCGTGGCCCGCGGACACGCCGCGTGATCGTGGTTGCATTGCCATCCTAGACAGAGGGTTTAGCAGGCCCGGCAAACCTCGCCAACAAACGCCTTCGTGCCCTTCAAATCGCTGAACACCAAGCCTTGCGGTTGCAGACGGGCTTGGTTATAACCACGGCCTTCCGAGCCTAGAGAGTATGAGATGAAAAAAGCCATTCATCCTGAGTATCACGAGATTACGGTCGTTATGACCGACGGCAGCGAATTCAAGACCCGTTCGACCTATGGCGAGCCGGGCGACACGCTGCGTCTGGATATCGACCCGAAGACCCACCCGGCGTGGACCGGCCAGCATCGCCTCGTAGACACGGGCGGCCAGGTCGCAAAGTTTAACAAGCGCTACGAAGGTTTTGGTCTCGGCGGCGGCGAACCCGAAGACGGCTGACCCGAAGTCCGAATTATCACGTGTTTCTTGGGCGTTGCAGTTGCAGCGCCCGATTTGATTCCGGGCCTTGATTCGCCGGCCACAAGCCCTTGAACCGGAAAAACATCCACCTATATCGAGATTATCGCGGGGAATGCCGACTTCGGGTTCCAGACCGCATCCACACGGCAGGTCCTGGCCAATTGCGGGACTGTCGACATCACAGTTGCTCTTTAAGGAGGACAAGTGAAATGCGTACCTACAATCTCGATTTGACGCCATTATTCCGCTCCTCGGTCGGTTTCGACCGGGTCGGGCAAATGCTGGATTCGGCCTTTAACAGCGAGGCACCATCCTATCCGCCCTACAACATCAAAAAGCTCGGCGACGACGAATATCGCGTGACCATGGCGATCGCGGGGTTCGGTAGCGACGACATCGACATCACCCAGACCAACAATTGCCTGGTCGTGAAGGGTGAGCAGGCCAAGGCCGAAGGCGAGGAGACTTTCCTCCATCGCGGCATCGCTACGCGTGCGTTCGAGCGCCGCTTCGATCTCGCCGAGCATGTGAACGTGACCGGGGCCGATCTGGTGAACGGGTTGCTGGTCATCGATCTGAAGCGCGAGGTGCCCGAGGCACTGAAACCGCGGAAAATCGAAATCACCGCCGGCGTCGCACCCCAGACACTCGACCACGACAAGCAGGCGGCATAACCCCGCCGCGCCGGTTCAACCCGGTGACAATTTGGACAACCTCCAGGAAGGGCCTGCCGGAAACGGCGGGCCCTTTTCGGTTCTCACCCGTGTATAAATAGGCCAACGCGGTCGATACAGAACCGCCGCAAACATTCTCCAGGAAGTCCCCATGCAGCACAGTAAAGACCGTATCCTGACCACCCATGTGGGCAGCCTGCCCCGCCCCGAGGATTTGGAAGACCTGCTGTACAAGGTCGAGTTCGGCGAGGATTGCGACGCAGCGACCTTCGATGCGACCGTGACCCGCGCCGTGGCCGATATCGTGGCCGCCCAGCGGGAATGGGGCCTCGACATCATCAACGATGGCGAGATGAGCAAGACCGGCTACGCGACCTACATCCAGCAGCGCCTGGACGGGTTCTCCGGCGACAGCCCGTCGGTGCGCTTCGACGACCTCTCGGGTTTCCCGGGCTACCGCAAGATGCTCGCCCGCATGGCCGAAACACGCCGCCTGAACCGACCCTGCTGCACGAGCGAGGTGGTCATCCGCGACCGCGAACCCATGCGCAAGGACCTGGAGAACCTCACCGCCGCATCAAAAGACAGCGACGCCACGGAGTTCTTCATGAACGCCGCCTCGCCCGGGGTCATCACCGTGTTCCAGCACAACGAGTTCTATCCCGACGACGATGCCTATCTCGAGGCGCTGTCGAACGTGATGCGCGAGGAATACGAGGCGATCGCGAATGCGGGTTTCGTACTGCAGATCGATTGCCCCGACCTCGCCATGGGCCGCCACACCGAGTATCGCGAACTATCGGACGCAGACTTCCTGAAACATGCCGAGATGCAAATCGAGGCGCTCAACGCCGCGCTGGGAAACATCCCCGCCGACCGGGTGCGCATGCACATCTGCTGGGGCAACTACGAAGGCCCCCACCATCTCGATATCCCCTTCGAGGCGATCTTCGACGTTGTCATGAAGGCCAAGCCCCAGGGCATGCTGGTGGAATCCTCAAACCCGCGACACGCCCATGAATGGCACGTGTTCGAAGACAAGAAACTGCCCGATGACAAGATCATCATTCCCGGCGTGATCGACAGCGTGACCAACTATATCGAACACCCCGGCGTGGTCGCCGACCGAATCTGCAACTATGCGAATGTCGTGGGGCGCGAGCGGGTCATGGCGGGAGCGGATTGCGGCTTCGCGACCTTCGCCGGCATCGGCAAGGTGGACCCCGACATCGCCATCGAGAAGTTCAAGTCGCTGGTACGCGGTGCGGAAATCGCCTCGGAGCGTTTGTGGGGTTAGCCGGCATCCACCAGCAACGGCGCCAACCCGGCACGGACATGGTCGGGCACCGGGATCGGCTTCATTTCGCCGGGCCGCACATAGACATGCACGAAATGGCCCGTCGCCGACGGGGCGTAGGCGCCTTGCTTGAAGATGGCGATCTCGTAAGTCACCGATGAGTTGCCCAGCCGGCGCACCCGCACCCCCACGTCCAGCAAGTCAGGAAACGCGATCTCGCTGTGAAACCGGCAACCTGTTTCGACCACCATGCCGACGGGCTCGCTTTTGCGATAATCGAGCCCGGTGAAGCGGATCAGGAATTCGTTCACCGCGGTGTCGAAATAGGAATAGTAGGTCACGTTGTTGACGTGGCCGTAGACGTCATTGTCCATCCAGCGGGTCGGGATCTGCAGGAAATGCGGATAGTCCTCGCGCCGTTCGTCGCGCTCGTTTTTCTTGTCGTTCATCAAATATCGTCCAAGAATCCTGAAATAATGTCGATCGTCTCGTTCGGCCGTTCGGCCATGATCATGTGACCCGTGTCTGGAAGCATCTCGACCCGTGCACCCGCGATCGCGCCGCGCAGCCCCTTCGATGCCCCAATCGGCGTCATGCGGTCCCCGGTGGCCATCAGGAACAGGGTGGGGCATGTAACCTTCGCGGCCGCTTCCAGCGCGCCGGTCCATTCGTTACACGCGGCAAGATCGCTGCCGAGCACATCCACCGGGCAGGATGCGAGCAGCGCGCGACCGCCGCCGCGCAGCCATAAACCCGGCACCTGATGGCCGCCCTTGTGGGCCAGCTTGCCGAAGCCCCAGTCGGTGATCATCTCCCAGGCCACCGGATCATTGGCCGCCGAGGCCGTCAACAGATCCGGGTGCACCTGCATATGGTCCGACGGGCCGATCAGGGTGAGAGATAATGCACGGTCCGGCGAGCCGGCCGCCGCCGCCAGCACGATCAACGAGCCCATCGAGTGGCCCGCGAGATGGGCTGCCTCGACACCCGCCGCATCCGAAAACCGCCAGAGCCACGCGGCGAAGTCTTCGATCGTCGCCGGCGAGGTACCGCGCGAGCGCCCGTGACCGGGCAAATCCGGCACCAGTACGTTGTATCCGTGATGCGCGAAATAACGTGTCTGGAGCCCCCACGCACTGTGATCGTTGCCGCCGCCATGCACCAGCACGAGTGTCGGCTGATCCGGGTCGAATTCACGGCCCCCGGTGTGAACAAACACGGTCTGGCCGTCGACATTCGTTTCCATGACGGCCCTCCTATTTCTGCGAGGCGCGAAGCGCCTGCTTCAAATCCGCGACGATGTCGCCCGGGTCCTCGAGTCCGATGGCCAGGCGCACCATTTCTTCACCCACGCCGGCGGCCTCGAGGTCTGCCGCGCTCATCTGCTGATGGGTCGTGCTCGCCGGGTGAATCACCAGCGACTTCGCGTCGCCCACATTCGCCAGATGGGAGAACAGCTCCAGCGCCTCGATGAATTTCGCACCCGCGCGCCGCGGCCCCTCCGTGCCGGGTTTCACACCGAAGGTCACGATGGCACCCGCGCCGTCAGGCAACAACGTCTCGGCCAGCGCATGGTCGGGGTGGCTCTCAAGACCCGGATACGTAACCCACGCGACCTCGTCCGCAGCGCTGAGAAACTCGGCCGCGGCCTGTGCGTTCGCGACATGTTGGGCCATGCGGATCGGGAGGGTCTCGAGACCCTGCAGAAGATAGAACGCTGTCTGCGGCGCCATGCATGCGCCGAAGTCTCGCAATCCCTCGGCGCGCGCACGCATGATGAAGGCGGCGGGTCCGAATTCCTCAGCAAAATCCAGCCCGTGATACCCCTCATAGGGTTCGGTCATGCTCGGGAACTTGCCCGAGCCTTCCCAGTCGAATCTGCCGCCATCAATCAACACGCCACCGATCGCGACGCCATGCCCACCGATCCATTTGGTGGCCGAGTGCATGATCAGATCGGCCCCGTGCTCGAACGGGTGGAGCAATGCGGGTGTCGAGAAGGTCGCATCCACCAGCAGCGGCAGGCCGGCGTCATGGGCCACCGCAGCAACCGCCGCTATATCGAGAACCTCGAGGCCCGGATTGCCGATCGTTTCGGCGAAGATCAGGCACGTCTCGTCACGAATGGCCGCCTTGAACGCATCGGGGTCGCGCGGGTCAACGAATGTGGTGGTAATCCCGAACCGCGGCAGCGTGTGAACGAACAGATTGTGAGTGCCACCGTAAATATTCCGCGAGGCGACGATATGCCCGCCTACCCCCATAAGGGTCATCACCGCGAGGCTCATAGCCGCCTGCCCACTGGCCGTGGCAATCGCGCCAACACCACCCTCGAGTGCAGCCATGCGTTCCTCGAACACCGCTACCGTGGGGTTCGATATGCGCGAATAGATATGTCCGGCACGTTCGAGATTAAACAGGCTTGCCGCATATTCGACATCCGGGAACACATAGGAGGTCGACTGGTAAATCGGCGCGGCACGCGCGCCGGTTACCGGGTCGGGATGCTGTCCTGCATGCAGGCTGAGGGTCGCGAACTTCAGATGCTTGGGATCGATCATGGGGCTTGTCCGGCAGCGATGGGAATGCGCGGCGAAACTTATCCCAACCAGGCCCAGGCTTGAACCGGACCGACAAAAGAAAACCGCTCCGGAAGGAGGTTCCGAAGCGGCTCGAAGTCAAACAGCGAGGCAAAAAGAGGATCTAGGGAAGATCCAAAGATGGTCTATGGGAGGAGCCATCAAACCCAAAATCGCCGATAAAGTCTAAGGACTGGTTAACGCGGCACGCGAAAACGAAAAACGGGGCCCGAAACGGACCCCGCATTCACACTAACTATTATTTATCAGGGACTTAGTCATCGCCCTGATTGTTCCCGCCGATACGCACGTCGGCCATCCAGTCGGGAATTCGGCTCTGTGCGGGCTCTTCTTCGGGGATCAAATCCGCGCTGATCGGACGGCGATCGTCGGCGGCCGGGGCACGGCCCGCCTTGCGGCCCTTCTCGATCGCCTCGTCGAGATCGATCTGGCGGCACAGGCCGATGGTCACGGGATCGCGCGGCTGAATTTGAGAAGAATTCCAGTGGGTGCGGTCGCGAATGGCCGTGATCGTGGGCTTGGTGGTGCCGATCAGCTTGCCAATCTGTGCATCGCTGAGTTCGGGGTAGTAGCGCACCAGATAGGCGATCCCATCGGGCTTATCCTGGCGCTTCGACACCGGAACATAACGCGGGCCTTTGGTCCGTTTGACCGGTGCCGGGTTGTCCGATTCCTGAAGCACAAGACGCGCCGCCGGATCGGCCTGGCAACGTTCGATCTCGGACCACTCGACCTGACCGTTCGCAACGGGATCGAGCCCTCGCATGCCGACCCCGACTTCACCATCGGCGATGCCCTGAATCTCGAGTTGGTGCATACCGGTAAAGTCCGCGATCTGCGCGAACGACAGCGACGTATTCTCTACAAGCCAAACCGCCGTGGCCTTCGGCATCAACGGAGGTGCCATAAAATCTCCTTTCGCCGGTCGTTCGCACTGTGCGCGTCAGAACCGGGCCAATTCGTCATCCCTGTGGGGGTTGCGCCACTATATATGCGGCGATACGCCGAAATGCAAAGAACACCGAACATTCTCGTTACGACAATTCGAGGATGATCTTGCCGATATGGGTGCTGGTCTCCATCAACGCATGGGCCGCAGGCGCATCATCCAGCGGAAATGTCGCATGAATAACGGGTGCGAGTTCACCCGCCGCGAACTTGGGCCAGACTTTCTCGCGCAGTGACGCCGCGATTCCGGCCTTGGTCGCGGCGGATTGCGGCCGCAGGGTCGAACCGGTCAAGATCAACCGGTTCATCATGATCTTCGCAAGATTGACCTCCGTCTTGGCACCCCCCATCAAGGCGATCTGTACGATTCGCCCGTCGGGCCGCAGCGAGGCGATATTCCGGGGGGTGTAGTCACCACCCACCATGTCCAGGATCACATCGACACCCTTGCCGCCCTTGCTGTCGGCCGTGAGTGTCGCGATGACCTCGTCAAAGGCCTCGGTCTTGTAGTTGATGGCCTTCGTCGCACCGAGAGTCTCGCAGAACTCGGCCTTTTCGGCCGTGCCGACCGTGGTGTAAATCGCCTCGGCGCCGAATGCCTTGCAAAGCTGGATCGCCGTGGTGCCGATACCGCTGGAGCCACCATGCACAAGGAAACGCTCACCGGCTGCAAACCCGGCCCGATCGAAGACATTCGTCCATACCGTGAAGAACGTCTCGGGCACGCCGGCCGCTTGCACCATATCGAGACCTTCGGGCACTGGCAGGGTTTGCGCACCGGGGACCGCCACATACTCGGCATAACCGCCGCCGGAGACCAGTGCGCAGACTTTATCTCCCACTTTCCAATCGCCGGCCGCGGCGCCTGACGTGACGATTTCACCGGACACTTCGAGCCCCGGCAGATCCGACGCACCTGGAGGCGGCGGATAGAGCCCCTTGCGTTGGGCCACATCGGGCCGATTCACGCCAGCCGCGACGACACGGATCAACACCTCGTCATCGCCCGGCTCCGGCACGGGGCGATCGGTGGGCTTCAAGACCTCCGGCTCGCCGGGCTCGGAAATCTCTATCGCTCGCATTGTCTCCGGCAACGCCATGGTCACCCTCCGTTTCAGGTCTCATTCGTTCTGATGGTTGCGGGCGCAATCTAGGCGCGTCAAACTTGATGTACAACGACTAGCCGCAATGCGGACAGGCGGCAACGGCAGGGAGGCGAGCATGAATGCGGACGATGATTTGGAACCGACATTTCAAGGGCACCCGGGCGATTTCAGCGAGATGAAGATCGAAGCGCTGTCGATTGAGGAGTTGAAAGCCTATATCGAGCATGCCAAGCAGGAGATCGTGCGCGCTGAGGCTGAAATTGCCAGCCGAGAATCCTTGCGCGGTGACGCCGACGCGCTCTTCAAAAGCTAGGTCAGGCGTTAGAGTTCACTAACGATTTAAACACGAGCGCCGGTCAACGGACGCTTGGAGGAAAGCATGGCCAATCATTTCGAAACCGACCTGGACAAGAATGCCGCAAACTACAACGCGCTCTCGCCGTTGAGTTTCATCCGACGCTCCGCAACGGTCTATCCAAACCGTGCGGCCGTTGTGCATGGCGAGACCAGCTATACCTATGCCGAATTCTACGCGCGTTCCCGGCAGCTCGCCTCCGCGCTCAGCAAGCGCGGCATCGGCGTCGGCGATTGCGTCGCGATCATGTCACCCAATACGCCGCCGATGCTGGAGGCCCATTTCGGGGTGCCGATGACCCGCGGCGTCATCAACGCGCTGAACTACCGGCTCGACGCGAAGGCCATCGCATTCATCCTGGACCATGGCGAGGCGAAGGTACTTCTGACGGACACCGAGTTCGCACCGGTCATCAAGGAGGCGCTCGAACTGGCCGAGGTCGACCCGATCGTCATCGACATCGACGACCCCGAAGGCCCGGGCGGCGAGAAACTTGGCGAGATGGACTATGAGGCGTTCATCGCGACCGGCGATCCTGACTTCGAATGGTCGCTGCCCGATGACGAGTGGGATGCCATCGCGCTCAACTACACCTCCGGCACCACCGGCAACCCCAAGGGCGTGGTGTTCCATCATCGCGGCGCCTACCTGAACGCAGTCGGCAATGTCTTCACCTGGGGGGCGACGGGCGGCCCGGTCTATTTGTGGACCCTGCCCATGTTCCACTGCAACGGCTGGTGCTTCACCTGGGGCGTTACCGCCGTGGCCGGCACCAATGTCTGCCTGCGTAACGTGAACTCCGCGTCGATTTACGAGGCGATCGCATCCAAGGGCATCACCCATCTATGCGGCGCGCCGATCGTCATGCAGATGATCGTCAACGCGACCGACGAGGATCGTCGCCCCTTCGATCAACAGGTCGAATTCATGACCGCCGCGGCACCGCCCCCAGCCGCCGTTCTGGCGGCCATGTCCGAGGAAGGCATCAACGTCACCCATGTCTACGGGCTGACCGAGATCTACGGCCCGGCCATCATCTGCGCCTGGCAAGACGAGTGGGATGATCTTCCCCTCGAGGAACGTGCGCGCCTGCAATCGCGCCAGGGCGTACCCTATGAAGTGCTGGAAGACATGATGGTCGCAGACCCCGAAACACTGGTTCCCGTACCGCAGGACGGCGAGACCATGGGCGAGGTCTTCACCCGCGGCAACGTGACGATGAAGGGCTATCTCAAGAACCCCAAGGCAACCGGCGAGGCCTTCGCCGGCGGCTGGTTCCACACCGGCGACCTCGGTGTCTGGCATGCCGACGGCTATGTCGAGCTCAAGGATCGCTCGAAGGACATCATCATCTCCGGCGGCGAAAACATCTCTTCCATCGAGGTCGAGGACACGCTCTACAAGCATCCCGCCGTTGCGGCCGTAGGCGTCGTCGCCCGGCCTGATGAAAAATGGGGCGAAACGCCCTGTGCCTTCATCGAGCTCAAGCCCGGCGTTGAGGCCACGGAGGAAGAGATCATCCAGCATTGCCGGGACAACCTCGCCAGTTTCAAATGCCCGCGATATGTGGTGTTCGGGCCGCTGCCGAAAACATCCACCGGCAAGATTCAGAAGTTCAAGCTCCGCGACCAGGCGGTCGCGCTTGCAGCCGAATAACCGGGTGCAGCCCCCGAAACAACAAAGGCGGCTCTTTCGAGCCGCCTTTTATTTTCTGCACATTCCTACGAGGCTGAAACCGGGTCAGGTTTTCTGAAGGCTCGTGATGGCGTCTTTCAGTTTGAGCTTTTCTTTCTTCAGTTCCGAAATCGTTGCCTGATCAGGAATGGGGCGCTGATTTTCGCCTCCGATCTCTTCGTCCAGGGTAGCGTGCCTGCGCTTCAGATTCTCAATCCTGACATCCATCGTCACGTGACGTGTCTCCTTGTTCAAGAGCTGGGGCTTATCCAAAAGATCACCGTCAAATGCTAGGCTGATTCACATTTGGTTGGGAAGGATTCATGCAATCTCTTACCGACCCCGATTGTGGAGAACAAGTACGAGCGCTATCAAGCAGACCCGGACTGTTATACTTATCGACAGCGATCCAACCAGAACCGGACACCGAATTTGTCGAACGACATCCCATCGGATCAGAAAGCCCTGCGCGTCCGCCTGAGCGAACTGCAGAGCGAGCACCGCGATCTCGATGACGTGATTGAACGCATCACCGATACCCAGCCGTTCGAGCTGCTGCCCGACATTATCGCCTAGTCGGCGATCGCGCAGCCCTCCCAAACGAGTGGCGTGGCTGCGATCAGCGCCGACAGAGAGGCCGTCTTCTACGCCGCGACCTCGGGTGAAGCCTGCGCCAGGATCACACCGAATTCATCGCCGCGCTTGCCACACCGGTCAGCGCTCCTATAATCCCCGCCTTTCCGGGCCCCAAGCCCCCTAAGGAGATACATATGGCCGATGCGCCGGTAGTCGGAATCATCATGGGAAGCCAGTCCGACTGGGAGACCATGCACCACGCTGCCGACACCCTCGAGGGTCTCGGGGTTGCCCATGAGGTCAAGATTGTCTCCGCCCATCGCACGCCCGACCGCATGTCCGCCTATGCCAAGCAGGCGCGCAAGCGCGGCTTGAAGGTGATCATTGCGGGTGCGGGCGGGGCCGCCCATTTGCCCGGCATGACCGCCGCGATGACCAGCCTGCCTGTCTTCGGCGTACCGGTTGAAAGCAAGGCTCTTTCCGGCATGGACAGCCTTTTGTCGATCGTCCAGATGCCCGCCGGTGTAGCGGTGGGCACGCTCGCGATCGGCCGCGCCGGCGCGATCAATGCCGCATTGCTGGCCGCGTCCGTGATCTCTCTCGAGGACGACGATGTAGCGCGCGCCCTCGACTCCTGGCGCGCAAACCAGACAGACGCGGTGGCCGACGCCCCGACCGGCGATTCCTGAGATCATGCCCGATCAAGACACCGGCACCCCGATCCCGCCGGGCGCCACGATCGGTATTCTCGGCGGCGGCCAGCTCGGCCGCATGACCGCCCTGGCGGCGGCCAATCTCGGCTATCGCTGCCACATCTATTGCCAGAGCGCTGACGAACCTGCCGCCCAGATCGCGACCGAGACGACCCTGGCCGCCTTCGACGACACCGCCGCGCTGGACGCGTTCGCGGCCGAGATCGACGTCGCCACCCTCGAATTCGAGAATGTGCCCATCGCTACCCTGGAGCGCATCGCGAACCACGTGCCCGTGCACCCCGCGCCGTCGGTCCAGGCTGTGGCCCAGAACCGTCTGCGGGAGAAGACCTTCGCCAACGAGCTGGGCATCGCCACCGCGCCCTTCCGCGCCGTCGCAGACGTCGCCGAACTGGCCGTGGCCATCGCCGACATCGGCACACCCGCCGTTCTCAAGACCGTCCGCTTCGGCTATGACGGCAAGGGCCAGGTCGGGATCGATGCGGCCACCGACACCAACACGGCATGGGCCGACAGCGGTGCGGGGCCCGACACCGAGGGCGGCATCCTGGAACGCTTCGTCGATTTCGAGCTGGAGATCTCGGTCATCGTCGCCCGCAGCCCGGGTGGCCAAACGGCCGCCTTCGTCCCGGTCGAGAATCGCCACTGCAACCACATCCTCGACAAGACCATCGTGCCCGCCCCCATCCCCGACGATGTCGCGGACAAGGCGTGCGACATCGCGATCAGACTCGGTGACGGCCTCGGCGTGGTGGGCCTGCTGGCCGTCGAGATGTTCGTGACTGCAAGCGGCGACGTGCTGGTCAACGAGGTCGCCCCGCGGCCCCATAATTCGGGCCACTGGAGCATCGATGCCGGGCGCACCAGCCAGTATGAGCAGCTCGTACGCGCTATCTGCGGCCTGCCCTTGGGCGACCCGACCCGGCGTTGCGACGCGGTGATGAAGAACCTGATCGGGGACGACGTCGAGACATGGCGCGACGAGATCAAGGACCCGCAGGCACGCCTGCATCTCTACGGCAAGACCGAGACCCGTGCGGGTCGCAAGATGGGGCATGTGACGCGGCTGGGTGCGGCGTTTCGCGAATGAACGCAAAAAGCTCTCCCGGCGCTGACGGGTCCGCGCGGGGTCGCCAGACCTGGATCGTTCTCGTCAGTGCGCTGGCCGTTATCGTCATTTCCGCCGGCATCCAGCAAACCTTCGGCCTGTACATGTTGCCGATTAGTGCGGAACAGGGGTGGGGGCGCGAGATTCTGTCGCTGGCCCTCGCCGGCCAGGCGCTGATCATCGGCCTGGCGACACCCTTCGTTGCAGCCGTCGCGGATAAATGGGGCGCACCCCGCGTGCTGGCGACAGGTGGCCTGCTCTACGTCGTCGGCCTGGTGCTGATGTCGCAATCGGTCACGCCGGTGGCGATGTTCCTGAACGCCGGATTCCTGATCGGCATCGCCGCCGCCGCAACCGGCATGCCGCTGGTCCTGTCGATCGTCAGCCGCAATGTCAGCCCCGAAAGGCGCAGCGTCTGGCTCGGCACCGTGACGGCCTGCGGCACGCTCGGCCAGTTTCTCATCGTGCCCTTCAGCCAGCAGATGATCTCCGCCTACGGGTGGCCCATTGCGCTCACCGCGGTCGCGTGCATCGTCGGAATCATCGTACCGCTGGCGCTGGTCATCCGGCGGATGACCAGTGCTGTCGCGGAACCACCATCGACGCAGAAGCTCGGCGAAGCGCTGATCGAAGCGCTCAGCAACTCCGGTTACATATTGCTGGTTGTCGGATTCTTCGTCTGCGGTTTCCACGTCCGTTTCATCGCCGTCCACCTGCCGGCCTATCTCGGCGATCTGGCCTTCACACCGAAGCTGGCGGCGACCGCGCTGGTCGTCATCGCCGTGTGCAACGGCGTCGGCTCATGGGGGTTCGGCTGGCTCGGCGGGCGCTACCGCAAGAAGCACCTGCTTTCCGTCCTCTACACGTTGCGCTCCCTGGTGATCTTCGCATTCATCACCACGCCCCCGAGCACGGCCAGCATCATGATCTTCGCTGCGGCCATCGGCTTTCTCTGGCTCGGAACCGTGCCGCTCACGAGCGGCATCGTTGCGCAGATCTTCGGCACCCGTTACATGGCGACCCTGTTCGGCATCGTCTTCCTCAGCCACCAGATCGGCGCCTTCCTGGGCGTCTGGCTCGGCGGGCGCGTGTTCGATACGACCGGCTCCTACGAGACCGTCTGGTGGATCGCGATCGCTCTGGGGTTCGTGACGGCCGCGGTCCACATGGCGATCGATGACCGGCCGGTGATGCGCCTGCAGGCGGCCCGGTAACCCGAACGCGCTCGCATACGGAAGGCGTTTGCAGGTGGTCTCGACTATTCCAACCCGCGCTCGCGCAGGCGTTCAGACACCAGCCGCGCAAACCGCTTCGGGTTCGGCAGGTATCCGGTCGCGCGGCGGAAATTTTCGCGACGCTTCGGGATGCGCATCACCCCGGCGATGCGACGGTCGAGGAACGCCCAGGTCTCCTGGCTGTCGTCGGACGCGTCGTCGAGCCAGTAGAGCAAGGCCGAGGAATAGACCCCGGCCAGGGTCAGGCGCTTGGTGTAGAAATTGAAGTCCGTTGCCCGGTCGCCGGCCGTGTACCACATCTCGTCGACGGTCCGGTACAGGCACTTGAGGCCGCGCCCGCTTTGCTGGGGCTGCGCCAGATAGGTGAGCGCCCGGCGCACCGCCTCGCGATGGTCGGCGACGGCCCCGATACGGGCCCGTACCAGGAATGTGATGCGGTCGCGGAAGCGCATCTCCTCACCATCTTCGTCGGCATAGGCCTCGGCCATCGCCGCATCGGCCTCAGCGCTCCAGAAGGAGATCAACTCGGCGAGGCCGCCGGGAAAGGCAAGCTTCGCCAAGGCCGGGTCGAGATCCGAGTCCGCCATGGCGGCGCGCAGGGACTTCGCCGACCAGCCGTCGAAGGGCACATGGGGCAGGATCGCGGCGAGGATCGTACGCTTCTCATTCAGCATATGGGCGGCGTCAGTCGTCATCTGCCACGCCTGCCGCCTCGTCCGCCTGCCCCTTGCCCAACTCCTCGACGAAGCCGAACTGGGACATGTCCTCGATCCGGCTGGGATAGAGAATACCGTCGAGATGATCGCATTCGTGCTGAATCACGCGGGCGTGGAAGCCTTCTGCATCAAGGGAAATTTCTTCGCCGGCGAGCGTCTGATAGATGACATGCACCTTGTCATATCGCCGCACGGCGCCGGCCATGCCGGGGACCGACAGGCAGGCCTCGAAGCCGATGTTGGTCTCTTCGCCCACCGGCGTCACGACCGGGTTGACCAGAACCGTCAGCGGCACGCCGCCATCTGCCTCATCGTCCTCATCAGCCGCCCGCTCGGCCTCGACCTTGTAGACCACGATCCGCCAGGGCATATGCACCTGGGGCGCGGCCAAGCCGGTCCCGTCCGAATCGTCCATCGTTTCGATCATCGCATCGACCAGGCGCGCGACCTCTGGCGCCGTCGGGTCGGTAACGTCGCTCGCGCGGGTGCGCAGGATCGGGTGCCCCATTCGGGCTATCTTGAGTATGGCCATGGGCTGAATATGCGTTCGCGGCCCGTCCGCGTAAAGGCCCCGGTCAGCACGCAACAACACAAGGCTCGCGCCTGTCGCGAAGATAGCGCTATCCTCGTGCTTCCCATACCCCGACCAGGAGCGGGCCCTTGAACGCAATCACCTATATTGACGGCGACTGGCATGATGGCAACGTGCCCGTGATCGGCGCCACTTCGCACGCGATCTGGCTGGGTTCAATCGCCTTCGACGGCGCGCGAGCCTTTGAAGGGGTGACCCCTGATCTCGACCGGCATTGTCAGCGGGTCGTGAATTCTGCCACCGCGATGCATCTGCGCTCGCCACTGTCGGCCGCCGACATCCAGCAGGTTGCCCTCGACAGCGTGTCGCGCTTCGGTGAGAACGCGGAGCTCTATATCCGACCGATGCTCTATGCCGATGCCGGAATGGGGCTGCTCGCACCCGATCCCGACAGTACGCGCTTCGTGCTGACCGTCTTCGAGGCGCCGATGCCCGCCGGTGACGGCTTCTCCTGCTGCCTCAGCCCGTTCCGCCGCCCCGGCCCCGAGGTCGCGCCGACCGACGCCAAGGCGTCGTGCCACTACCCCAATTCCTCGCGCGCCATCATCGATGCCCGCGACCGGGGCTTCGACAATCCGGTCATGTGCGATGCGTTGGGCCACATCGCGGAGTTCGCCACGTCAAACATCTGGATCGTGCGCGACGGCGAGGCGATCACGCCGGTCCCCAACGGTTCCTTCCTCAACGGGATCACCCGACAGCGGCTCATTCAATTGATGCGCGAGGACGGGATCGAGGTGCAGGAACGCACCGTCGAACCGGGCGAATTGCTGGAAGCAGACGAGATTTTCAACTCGGGCAATTACGGCAAGGTGCAGCCGGTGATCCGGTATGAAGACAGGCCGCTTCAGCCCGGCCCGATCTACCGTCGGGCCCGTGAACTCTACTGGGACTTTGCCCATTCGAGGGACTAGGCGGCGCTGAGATCCTCGCCGGCGAGCGCGCGGCGCAGCAGATCGACCGTGGCGTCGTGGCCGTAGAGTGCTGCAAAGGAACCGAAGCGCGGCCCTTGGCTCTGTCCGAACAACACCTCGTAGAGTGCGCGGAACCAGTCGCGCAGGGGCTCGAACTCGTGCTCCTTGCCCACGGCATAGACCTCGTTCTGCAGCGCCTCGCCGTCGGCATCCTCCGGCATCGCGGCAAACCTGTCCGCCAGGTCGGCCAGTGCTGCGCGTTCCTTGTCGTCAGGCGCGCGATACTGTTTCGCGGGTTTGACGAGGTCCCGGTAATAGGCAATCGCGTGACCGACGAGCCGGTCGAGGAACGGGCTGTTCTCCGGCGTCGCACCCTCGGCATATCGCTCGATGAAGCCCCAGAGCACCGCCGGGTCTTCCGAATTACACACGGCGGCCAGGTTGAGCAGAAGCCCGAAGGAAAGATCGGCTCCCGCGGGCGGCACGTCACCGCCATGGATATGCCACGCCGGGCTCTCCAGCTGCTTGTCTGCCGCCTGTTCCGGATATTTCGCAACATGGGACAGATACTCATCGACCGATTTCGGAATCACATCGAAATGCAGCCGCTTGGCCGACTTCGGCTTGCCAAACATATAGTGAGACAGGCTCTCCGGCGGCCCATAGGTGAGCCACTCCTCGATCGTCAGCCCGTTGCCGCGGGTCTTCGATATCTTCTCGCCATTGTCATCGAGGAACAACTCGTAGGTCAGCCCCTCGGGCGGCCGCGCGCCCAAAATCCGGCAGATCTTTCCCGACAAGCTCACGGAATCGATCAAATCCTTGCCCGACATCTCGTAATCGACTGACAACGCCACCCAGCGCATCGCCCAGTCTGCCTTCCACTGCAGCTTGCAGTGTCCGCCGGTCACCGGTGTCTCGACCGACTCTCCCGTTTCGGGGTCCTTGTAGGTGACCGTCCCCGCATCGGGGTCCGTGGCTTCCATCGGCACCTGCAACACCACGCCGGTGCGCGGACAGACCGGCAGGAAGGGGCTGTAGGTCGCCTGCCGTTCGGCGCCCAGGGTCGGCAGAATGACGCCCATGATCGCGTCATAGTGAGACAGCATCGCGCGCAGCGTGACGTCGAACAGGCCGGCCTTGTAACATTCTGTGGAGCTGTAGAACTCATAGTCGAACCCGAAGGTATCGAGGAAGGCCTGCAGGCGCGCATTGTTGTGTGCAGCGAAGCTGTCATGGGTGCCGAACGGGTCGGGCACCGCCGTTAGCGGCTTGCCCAGATGCGCGGCGAGCGTTTCCTGTTCCGGCAGATTTGGCGGCACCTTGCGCAGCCCGTCCATGTCGTCGGAAAAAGCGACCAGACGGGTGGGAATATCAGACATCTGTATGAAGGCGTGACGCACCATCGTGGTTCGCGCGACCTCGCCGAAGGTACCGATATGGGGGAGCCCCGAGGGGCCATAGCCCGTCTCGAACAGAACATGCCCCTTCTCGGGGGTTTGCGCAGCATCGGGACCGCCCAGCCGATCGAGGATCGCCCGCGCTTCCTTGAACGGCCACGCCTTGGCCGCCAGCAGCATGTCTTGATCGTTTGCCATAAGCCCGTTTTCTTCCGCCAGGTTACGTGCGGCGGAACCTAGGCGCGGGCCGGAATCAGGTCAACCGCCACATCCTCACGGCACCCGGGCCTCAAAGCGTCAAATTGAGGCGCTGGGCACGGTCGGACGGGGGAAACGACCGATCCACCAGCGGCTCGGTCGGCGTGCGGTCCGCCCACGGCGCGGGCGGGTCAGATGCCTGTTGAGATAATTCGACCTGATCGGCCGGATAGCCCGGGGCCTGATTTCCCGAACCGTCACCCGATGTATCGGCCGTCGGCGCCAGCGCGTCGGCCGTGGGGGCAGCCGAGGGGTTGCGCGCCGGCTCCGGGACCAACGTCGACACCTGACTTATGGAACCGATATCCATCATCCATGCTCCGTCCTTGCACCATCCTGGGCAATCGGCTTCGCACCCGGTCAGGGACACAAACAGCGTCATGAATGTGGTGCTTTTATTCAACGGGGTCATGCACCTTCGTCGGTGAATTATGAAAAGTACGAGCGGCATTCTCACAAAGATTTAGGGATCGCTTTCGGGATTCGAGGCCTCCCCGGTAATGTCCCCCGATGAGTGAGCCGCCTATTCCCTCCAACGATGTACGCGCCATCGATCTGCCCGCGCTCGTCGCCGAGCGCAGCTTCGCGACCTGGCGCGAGCCTGACGGTGCGCGCAACGCATTAGGCGCGGAGGAGGCCGTCCGCCGGGCCCGCGCGCAACCGCCCGTGCTGTGTCACGGGCCGGCCACGGCCAGGCGCCTGGGAACCGATCATATCGACGGCTACGACGTGCTCGAATTGTTCGCGTTCGTCCGCCCGGCCGAATTCACCCTTCCCACTGTTCGGGGGCTCGCGCGCACACTCGGGATATCCGAACCCGAAGACGCCGACGCGCTGATCGCCATCGCCGACCGGCTGCTGACCGACCTGTCCGATGATCGACAGGGCTATAAAGATGCGGCGGCCATCGCCCGGGCCCTGCAGCATGCCGGCTGGCTGTGGGCGCCGCTCGTCCTGGCGGCCCTGAACACGACGGCCTGGCCTGACAATAGCGATGGCCGCGTCGCCGGCGCACTGGCCGTCTGGCGCGAAGTGCCCGAATGGGGCGAGACCGCCCCCGAGCCGCCACCCGGCAACGATCCTGTCTCCGCTGAGGAAGCGCAGAACCGGCTGGCGTTCCTGATCGGCAGTGATGCCGAAAGCCGCGAGGGACAACGCGACTACGCGGCCGCCACAGCCGGAGCGTTTGCACCACGCGCGGCCGAAGACAGCCCCAACATCGTGCTTGCCGAGGCGGGCACCGGCACGGGCAAGACGTTGGGCTATATCGCGCCGGCCAGCATCTGGTCCGAGAAAAACGCCGGGCCTGTCTGGATCAGCACCTACACCCGCAACCTCCAGCAGCAGATTGACCAGGAGTTAGGCCGCCTCTACCCGAACCCGGACGAAAAGGCGCGGCAGGTGGTGATCCGCAAGGGTCGCGAGAATTACCTCTGCCTGTTGAATCTCGAGGATGCCGCCGGGCGCTTCACAACATTGCAGCGCCGCAACGCGCTGGGCATCGCCCTGACCGCGCGCTGGGTGCAGGCCACCCGCGACGGCGACCTGGGCGGAGATTTCCCGGCATGGCTGGTCGATCTAGTTGGGGTGCCGCCGACCTTGGGCCTGTCCGACCGGCGCGGCGAGTGCATCTATTCCGCCTGCAGCCACTACAACCGCTGCTTCGTCGAACACTCGGTCCGCAAGGCCCGCAAGGCACGGCTGGTCGTCGCCAACCACGCGCTGGTCATGATTCAGGCAGCACTGGGTGACGGCGGCGGCGATGGGGCAAATGTCCCCTCACGTTATGTCTTCGACGAGGGACATCATATTTTTGACGCCGCAGATTCGGCCTTCGCTGCCCATCTCAGCGGTCGCGAGATGGCCGAGCTGCGTCGCTGGTTGCTCGGCAATGAAGGCAGCGGGCGGCGGCGGCCCGGCGGGCGGGCCCGCGGCCTGCGCGAACGCGCCGAGGACCTGATCGCAGCAGACGATACCGATGCTGCCGACGCACTCGCGGCGGCCCTCGAGGCAGCACAAATCCTGCCCGCACCCGGCTGGCTCAATCGCCTGTCGGGCGCCATGACCGAGGGACCAGCCGAGGCCTTCCTCGCCGAGGTCCGCGAACAGGTCTTCGCCCGCGCCAAGTCCGGCGATGGTCCTTACTCTCTCGAAACCGAGGTCCGTCCCCCTTCGGACGGCATGCCCGACGCCGCCGCGGCCCTGCGCGAGCATCTCGTCGCCCTGGCCACGCCGCTGCGCAAGCTCTGCGCCCAGCTGATCCAACGGCTGGACGCCGATGCCGATGAACTCGACAGCGCCACGCGCGTGCGGATCGAGGCGGTTGCGCGTGCCTTGCAGCGGCGTGCGGAAATGCTGATCGGTGCCTGGATCGACATGCTGGATGCGATCAACGAACCGGTATCGAGCGCCTTCGTGGACTGGATCGAGGTGGAGCGGATCGACGGCCGCGAACTTGACGCCGGCCTGTACCGGCATTGGGTCGACCCCACCGAACCCTTTGCGCAAGCGATGGCACCCATCGCCCATGGCATGGTCATCACATCGGCCACGCTGACCGACCGGACTCGCGACACAGACCCGGACACACCTGATGAGGCGACCACCGACTGGGCAAGCGCGGATGCACGCACGGGTGCCGTGCATTTTCTGTTACCCGCGCTTCACACCCGCGTCGCCTCCCCCTTCGACTATGCCGAACAAACCCGCGTGTTCGTGGTCACCGATGTGCGCCGAAACGATGCGGACCAGATGGCAGCTGCCATGCGCGAGTTGTTCATTGCTTCCGGCGGCGGCGGGCTCGGCCTGTTCACGTCGATCGCGCGCTTGCGCCAAGTCCATACACGCATCGCCGACGCGCTCTACACCGCCGGACTGCCGCTCTACGCCCAGCATGTGGATTCCCTGAACGTGGCCACCCTGATCGATATTTTCCGCGCCGAGACCGACGCCTGCCTGCTGGGCACCGACGCCGTGCGGGACGGCGTCGACGTGCCGGGCCGTTCGCTGCGCATGCTCGCCTTCGACCGCATTCCGTGGCCGCGCCCGACGATCCTGCATCGCGCACGACGCGAGGCGTTCGGCGGCCGGGACCATGACGACCTCATCGCACGGCTACGCCTGTCGCAGGCCTATGGCAGGCTCATCCGGCGCAAGGGTGACAAGGGTGTGTTTACGATCCTCGACGCCGCAACACCCACACGCCTGTTCGGTGCGTTTCCCGACGGCGTGGTGCCCGAGCGGGTCGGACTGGTCGACGCCATCGAAGCAACGGAGGATTTTCTGTCCCGCTAGCCGCTCCCGAACCAGGCGAGCAACGCGCTGACAGTCACCACGGACACAATCGTCGAGACGAGAATCGCAGCCGAGCAGCGTTGCACGAAGACCCCGTACTTCTGGGCCACCACAAAGGCGAGCGCCCCGGTGGGCAGGGCTGCGATCAGCACAACCCCGCGGGTCGTTTCGAAATCAAGCGCGAAGACCTCCACGGCCAGCCACCATGTGACCAGCGGCTGGGCGATCAGCTTCACGAACACCATCCAGCCGACTTCCGGTGCGCCGCTCGTGATCCGCTTGCTAACCATGAACAGGCCTATCGCGAATAGGGCACAGGGTGCGGCCGCAGCCCCCATCAGCGCAAAGAAGTTGGCCGCCGGCTCCGGCAGGCCGAGGCCCGACCAGGACCACAGGATGCCGGCCAGGGGCGCCACGAACAGCGGCCCGCGCACCACCGCGCCAACGGCGTTCGCGAACACGCGCAATGGCGAGGGCCCGCTTCCGCCGTCCATCTCGATCAGCAGTATCGTTAACCCGAGCAACACCGCGTTGTTGACCGCCGTCGCGATCACGGCCGGCAGGGCCCCCTCTGGCCCGAACGCGGCCAGGAACAGCGGAATGCCCATATAACCGGTGTTGGCGAACACACCTGTTAGTCCGTGCAAGGTGACCCCGCTGAGGCTGTTGCGGAACAGCGTGCGCGCAAGGATGAGCGACGGGATCGCGACGATCGCCATGCCCCCCAGAAGGGTCCAGATGAACGGCCAGTCGAAGATTTCGCGGACGGGCACACTCGCCATCGACAGGAACAGGACCGGCGGCAGAGCGAACCAATAGACAAAGGCGTTCAACGCCTCCGAGCTCGATTCACCAAGAATACGAAATCGTCCCGCGAGATAGCCCGCGAGCATGATTGCAAAAACCGGAATGGCGACATTGATTACGGCAGACATAGGCCCAACCTATTGGGGGTCCGATGATGCGTCGATACGGACTTTGGGCGAACCCGGCGAAGACCGCTTGACGCCACACCTCCCGGCCGCTTTAACGAGCCACGCACCTGTAAGGAAGCAATTTGAAATGATCGATTCCCAGACCGCCCTTGTCTACACCATGGTCATGGTCTCCGCCGCCGACAGCGACATGACCGATTCGGAGATCGGCCGGATCGGCGAGATGGTCAGCCAGTTGCCGGTTTTCTCCGGCTTCGACACCGAACAGCTCACGGATATTGCGCGCGACTGCGCCGACCTGCTGTCCAAGGAGGACGGGCTGGACGATGCGATCGGCCAGATTCGCGACGCGCTTCCCGAACGGCTGCGCGATACCGCCTATGTTCTCGCCTGCGACATCGCCATTGCCGACGAGAAGGCCAGCCAGGAAGAGCTGCGCTTGCTCGAGATGCTCCGCCATTCGCTGAACATCGAACGCCTGACGGCCGCCGCCATCGAGCGGGCCGCGAGCGCGCGTTACGCGCCCGTTTAGGCCGCGAGCGTATCTTGACCACCCTCTACGGCACGAAGATCGGGTTTATCGGCCTCGGCCTGATGGGCAAACCGATGGCGCGAAACCTGTTCGAGGGCGGCGCGTCTGTCACGGTCACGAGCCGAAGCCCCGGCCCCGCCGAGGAAATGGCGGCGCTTGGCATGAACACGGCAGCCACCCCGCGCGACGTGGCCGCGGCTAGCGACATCACCATTCTCATGGTCACAGACACGCCATCCGTGGACAAAGTCCTGCATGGTGAGACCGGCGTGTTCGCGGGCCTGTCCGCCGGCAAAATTGTCATCGACATGGGCACCACCAAGGCGCGTGAGACCCGCGCTTGGGCCGAAGAAGCACAGGCGCTGGGCGCCCACTATGTCGACGCCCCGGTCTCGGGCGGCACCGTGGGCGCCGAAGCGGGCAACCTCACGATCATGATCGGCGCCGAAGAAGATGTGCTGCCGCGCGTGTTGCCCGTGTTTGAGGTCCTCGGCCAGAACGTCACCCATATCGGCGATGTAGGGGCCGGCCAGGTCACCAAGACTGCCAACCAGGCGATCGTGGGGGTCACGCTCGCCGCAGTCGCCGAGGGCCTGACGCTGGCCGAACGCGCCGGCGTCGATCCCGCGAAAGTGCGCGAGGCCCTGCTCGGCGGTTTCGCCGAATCCCGCGTTCTCGACCTACATGGAGGGCGCATGGTCGAACGCGCGTTCGAACCCCATGGCCGCGCGTCCGTGCATCACAAGGACATCCTGCAGGCCCTCGAACTGGCCGAGCAGGTCGGCATCGACCTTCTGTCCGTGAAAACTAACCTCGAGCTCTGGCAGAAGATGATTGACCGCGGCTGGGCCGATCTCGACCAGGCGGGCATTATCCGCGCGGTCGAGGAAGAGTAGAGGCTTCCAAAAATAGCGTCATGCCCGAACTTGATCCGGGCATCTCCTGGGCCACCCGACAGCGAGACAAATGCGCGGATCAAGTCCGCGTATGACGGATCTCGGAGTTGAACAACGCCCAAAGAAAAAGGGCCGCACCGTTACCGGTGCGGCCCTCTTTGTCTTGCCCGGTAGGGACTGGCTTACATCATGCCCCCCATACCGCCCATGCCACCCATATCAGGCATCGGCGGGCCACCAGCGGCACCAGCCGCCTCGGGCTTGTCTGCGACCATCGCTTCGGTCGTGATCAGCAGACCCGCAATCGAACCGGCATCCTGCAGCGCAGCGCGCACGACCTTCGTCGGGTCGATGACGCCGGCCTTCACGAGGTTGGTGTACTCACCGCCCTGCGCGTCGAAACCGAAATCCGTGTCCTTCTGCTCAAGAAGCTTACCGGCGACAACCGCGCCGTCGAAGCCTGCATTCTCGGCGATCTGACGGACAGGGCCCTGGATCGCCTTACGGATGATGTTGATGCCGACCTGCTGGTCTTCATTATCACCCTCGAGCTTGTCGAGAGCCTTGCTCGCATAGAGAAGCGCGACACCGCCGCCGGCAACAATGCCTTCCTCGACGGCCGCACGCGTGGCGTGCATCGCATCTTCGACGCGATCCTTCTTCTCCTTCACTTCGATCTCGGTCGCACCGCCGACACGGATCACCGCAACACCGCCGGCGAGCTTCGCCAGACGCTCCTGCAGCTTCTCACGGTCATAGTCGGAAGAGGTCTCTTCGATCTGGGCGCGAATCTGGTTGACCCGGCCTTCGATGTCGGACTTCTTGCCGGCGCCGTCGACGAGCGTGGTCTCTTCCTTGGTGATCGAGACCCGCTTGGCCGTACCGAGCATGTCGAGGGAGACATTCTCGAGCTTGATGCCGAGATCCTCGGAGATGACCTGACCGTTGGTCAGGATCGCCAGATCCTCGAGCATAGCCTTGCGACGATCACCGAAGCCCGGCGCCTTGACGGCTGCGATCTTCAGGCCGCCACGCAGCTTGTTGACGACCAGGGTCGCCAGCGCTTCGCCTTCAATGTCCTCGGCGATGATCAGCAGCGGCTTGCCCGACTGCACCACGGCTTCGAGCACCGGCAGCATGGCCTGGAGGCTCGAGAGCTTCTTCTCGTGGAGCAGAATGTACGGGCTCTCCAGATCGCAGGTCATCTTCTCGGCGTTGGTGATGAAGTACGGCGAGAGATAGCCGCGATCGAACTGCATACCTTCGACTACTTCCAGCTCGGTGACGAGGCTCTTGGCCTCCTCGACCGTGATCACACCTTCGTTGCCGACCCGCTGCATCGCGTCCGCGATGTAATCGCCGACTTCGCTGTCACCGTTGGCGGAAATCCGGCCAACCTGCGCCACCTCGTCGGAGTTGCGGATCTTCTTCGCACGCTTCTCGATGTCGGCGACGACAGCCTCGACCGCCAGGTCGATGCCGCGCTTCAGATCCATCGGGTTCATGCCGGCCGCAACGGCCTTGGAGCCCTCGCGAACGATCGCCTGCGCGAGAACCGTCGCGGTGGTGGTGCCGTCACCGGCGATGTCGTTTGTCTTGGAAGCGACTTCCTTGACCATCTGGGCACCCATGTTCTCGAACTTGTCCTCAAGCTCGATTTCCTTGGCGACCGAGACACCATCCTTGGTGATGCGCGGCGAACCGAACGAACGGTCGATCACAACGTTACGGCCCTTCGGGCCCAGCGTAACCTTCACCGCGTCGGCGAGGGTATCAACGCCCTTCAGCAGCGAGTCGCGTGCCGAGGTCGAAAATTTGACTTCTTTCGCAGCCATTTGAAATTCTCCTTCTGCGGAAACTGATTAAGCGGCCTTCTTGGATTTCTTCTTGGCCTCGATGACGCCCATGATGTCGGACTCCTTCATGATCAGGAGCTCTTCGCCGTCGATCGAAACTTCCGTGCCCGACCACTTGCCGAACAGGACCCGATCACCGGCCTTCACATCCATGGCAATGGCCTTGCCGTCTTCGGTGCGACCGCCGGGGCCCACGGAGACGACTTCGCCTTCCGAAGGTTTTTCCTGGGCCGTATCCGGAATAATGATGCCACCCGCCGTCTTCTCGTCGGAACCGACGCGACGCACCACTACCCGGTCATGCAAAGGGCGAAAGCTCATCCCCTTATCCTCCTGTATTATATGAATAATTTCGCGGTCTCGCCGAGTTACTAGCACTCATCCCGCGTGAGTGCCAAACAGATAGTGGTCCGGCTAGGCTCTGTCAACCCGCGGTCAGCGTGGAAAACGAACTTTTTTGCCCCGGCATCCCAGTTCGTTAGAAGCACTCGACGCCGATCGGTACTAATGCCTTGTTGCTAAGAGTTTTTTTTGTTGCCGATGCAGCTGTCCCTCGGGATAATTCCGATCTCCTGGCGATTCGGTTTGTTCAAACATTGAGGTGTCAGAGATACACAGGAACATGGCGTTACAGCTGGAAGGGTGGCGGATGACCACCGCCGAGATCATCTATCACATGCCCGATCAACCCGGCATTCTCCAGAGTTTCGTCTGGCAAAATCTCGACTACCCGCCAGAGTTTCCCAAGCTGCACAAGTTCCTGGATTTCTGGACCGAGAATCTCGACGGGCCGTTGCATTCGGTCCGGGTCGGGCACACGGGAATCATCACGCCACCGAAGTTCCGCAACGTCGAAAAGTCGTTCGACCTGCACTGAGGATCTCGTCCCGGTTCAGGGCGTCAGATAGGCCTCGCGCACGCTCTCATCGGCCGCGATGTCCGCGATCGGACCCTCGACAAGAATACGGCCCCGCTCGATGACCGCGGCCCGGCTCGCCACATGGGTGGCGAAGCGAACATTCTGCTCCGACAGAAGAACCGTCAATCCCTCGGCGGCGAGCGTGCCTATCGTCGCGGCGATCTGTTGCACGATCACCGGCGCCAGCCCCTCCGAGGGTTCATCCAGCAAGATGATCTGCGGATTCCCCATCAGTGTGCGTGCGATCGTCAGCATCTGCTGTTCGCCGCCCGACAACTGACCGGCCTGGCGATCGCGCATCCCGGCGAGCGGCGGGAACAAATCGAAAATTCGCTCGCGAGTCCACGTCACGCTATCGGCATCGCCGGCGCGCTCACCCACGCGGAGGTTTTCGTCCACACTGAGACCGCCGAAAACCCGCCGTGTCTCCGGCACGTAGCCGAGGCCCGCGCGGGCGATCGTGTGGGACGCCTCCCCCGTCACATCGCGCGCGCCGACAAACACACGCCCGGCGCGTACATCCACCAGCCCCATGGCCGCTTTGAGGGTCGTCGACTTCCCCGCGCCATTGCGGCCGAGCAGCACCGTGACCGCCCCGGACGGTACTTCGAGATCGACGCCGAACAGCGCCTGCGCGGTGCCGTGGAAGGCCTCGAGGCCCGTCAAACGCAGCGCCGGATCGCTCATGTCACCGCCTCGTCTGCATCGAAGCTGCCGAGATAGACGGCCTGCACATTCTCGTCTGCGCGAATTTCGTCCGGGCTCCCCTCGGCGATCACCTGGCCCCGGTCGAGAACAATCACCCGGTCCGCGTGGCCAAACACAACATCCATGTCGTGTTCGGTGAAAAGCACCGCCACGCCCCGCTCCGCAACCATCAAGTCCACCAGCTCCATCATCCCGCCGCGCGCATCGACAGCCATGCCCGCCGTGGGCTCGTCCATCAATAGCAGCGAGGGCCGATTGGTCATCGCCACGGCGAGCTCCAATCGCTTGAGATCGCCATAGGGCAGTTCCACCGTCGCGTCGCCGCCACGGGCCGCGAGCCCGACCAGCTCGACCAGTTCCCCGGCCTCGTCCAGATACCGTTCACCCAGCCGCCGCAGGAGGCCGGTCGCCGCCCCATCGGCTGACGCAAGTGCGACCTGAATATTCTCGACAACCGTCATGCTGGCGAATGTTGCCGTGATCTGGAAGGTACGCCCCACGCCATGGCGCCAGATCCGGTGCGGCGCTTGCCCCGTAACATCGCGCCCGGACATGTGTATCCGGCCGTCGTCGGGCCGCAACTGGCCGTTGATGCAGTTGAACAGCGTCGTCTTGCCCGCACCGTTGGGTCCGATCAACGCGACCCGCTGCCCCGGTGCGACCGCGAAGGAGACGCCGCCGACCGCCTGCACACCGCCAAACGCCTTGGAAAGTCGTTCGATCTGCAGCACGCTCATGCCGACCGCCGTCGCAAAATCGATGACAAGCCGGCGAGGCCATGCGGCAGCACCACGACGAGAACGATAATCAGAATGCCCAGACACAATTGCCAGAGATCGGTCAGGCGCGTCAGCTCCGTCTCGATCTCCGTCAGTGCAATCGCCCCCAAAATCGGTCCGGCCAGTGATTGCAACCCGCCAAGCAGCACCATCACCAACCCGTCGACCGAGGTAGAGACAAACAGCACGTCGGGAAACACGCTGCCCTTGGCGAAGGCGAAGAAGCCGCCCGCCACACCGGCTGCGGCACCCGCCAGGGTGAATGCGAGCCATCGATGCCGGGTCACGTCCACCCCGATCGCAGCCGACCGCAGGGCAGAATCACGGGTCGCACGTAGCGTGTATCCGAACGGGCTGTAAACCATGTGCCGCAATCCCCAAATCACGGCCGCGCACACGGCGAATGCCAAGTAATAGAAGATAACAGGGTCTGACGCCCAGTCACTCGGCCAGACACCTAGTATGCCGTTGTCACCGCCTGTGAAACTGATCCACTGGAACGCGGTCGACCAGGCGATCTGCGCGAAGGCCAGGGTCAGCATGGCCATATAGATGCCCGACAGCCGCACACAGAACCAACCGAACAAGAGAGCCCCGGCCGCTCCGGCCAGAGGCGCCAGCAACAGCGCCGGGGCCATCCCCAGCGACAAGTGGAACACCGCTAGGCCCGACCCATAAGCCCCGAGCCCGAAATAGGCCGCATGCCCGAAGGTGATCAGCCCGCCGCCCCAGAGCAGGAAATGCAGGCTCGCGGCGAACAGGGCCAGGATCGCGATCTCCGTCAGCACCACGATCGTGAAATCACCGATGAACAGCGGCGCCGCCACGCCCACGGCCAGCAACGCCAACCAGAAGATTCGGCTGAGACCATCGCCGGCGCGTAAAGGCGGGTCGGGGTTGCGTCGGTCTTCAGCAGTTGTGAATTCCGGCCGCCCGAAAAGTCCGCTCGGCTTCAGCACCAGCGTGACCGCCATGACCAGGAAGATCAGAACCAGGGTGATTTCGGGCAAGATCACCACGCCGAAGGCGAGCAATTCGCTAATCAGCACCGCCGCCACGAAGGCGCCCGTGATGGACCCCATGCCGCCAACCACGACGACGACAAACGCATCGACGATGATGTTCAGATCCATCGACAGGCTCGCCGCCTGGCGGGGTATCTGCAGCGCACCACCCAACCCGGCCAGGGCCGCGCCGAGAATGAAGGCGCCGGTGAAAAGCCAGCGCTGATCGATTCCGAGCGCGGCGACCATCTCACGATCCTCGGTGGCCGCGCGCACAAGCACGCCAAACCGCGTGTGCCGGAACAGCGCCCACAGGCCACCGAGCACCACGAACGCGACGACGATCAGAAACAGGTCATATTCGGGAACCGCATGGCCGAGAATATTGATGGCGCCATCGAGGCCGGGCATGCGCGGCGCAAAAAGGTCATCCGCGCCCCAGATGATCCGCGTTAGATCCTGTACAACGAGCACGACCCCGAATGTCGCGAGCAGCTGGAACAGTTCGGGGGCGCGGTAGATCCGCCGCAGCAGGCTGGTCTCCATGACCGCGCCGAGGCCGCCGACCACGATTGTGGCCAGCAGGATCGCCGCTAGATAGCCAGCAAAGCTGTCGCCGAAGGCCACAGCAAAGCTGAATGCGAGATAAGCGCCGAGCATGTAGAGCGAGCCATGCGCAAAGTTGACGACCCGGGTGACCCCGAACACGATCGACAATCCGACCGCGATCAAGAACAGGGACGCTGCACTGGCCAGTCCCGTAATCGCCTGAACGACAATAAAACTCAACACATCCTCCGGCGCCGCCGCATGGCCTGACGCCCCCCGCCGATCGCGGGGCGACCCGAGACGCTACTTCGACAGTCGAAGTTTTCGGACCGTCGCGTCGTCGGGCAGGTAGTCGGCGCCATTCGCATAGCGGAAATCCACCATGACGCCCTTGCCGTCAACCTTCGCGGTGCGCCCGACATAGGCGCCCATCGTCGATTGGTGGTCGATGGCGCGGTAGGTGATGGGGCCGAACGGCGTGTCGAGCTCCAGGTTTTTCATCGCCGCGACCATGGCATCGGTGTCGGCGGAACCGGCCTTCTCGAGCATCGCCGCAATCGTCAAAATCGTGTTGTAGCCGACGATCGAGCCCGCCCGCGGATAGTCGTTGAACCGCTTGCTGTAGGCATCGAGGAAGGCCTTGTGTTCGGCATCTTCGATCGACTGCCAGGGATAGCCGGTGACAATCCAGCCCTCGGGCGCTTCGCCCTTGAGCGCGTCGAGATATTCCGGTTCGCCCGTCAGCAGGCTGACCACCGGGCGGTCGGCGAACAGCCCGCGCAGCTGACCCTCGCGCACGAATTTCGCCAGATCGATCGAGAAGGTCACGTTGAAGATCGCGTCGGGCTTGGCCTGGGCCAGTGCCTGAACGGTCGCACCCGCATCAAGCTTGAACAGCGCCGGCCATTGCTGGCCCACAAACTCGACGTCCGGACGCAGGCCCTTCAGCACATCCTGGAAGGCCTTCACGGCCGACTGTCCATATTCATAGTTCGGTGCGACCGTCGCCCAGCGCTTGGCGGGCAACTTGGCGGCTTCCTCGGCCAGCATCGCGGCCTGCATATAGGTCGAGGGGCGCAACCGGAACGTATAGTCGTTGCCCTTGGCCCAGACGATGGCGTCCGACAGAGGCTCCGAGGCGACAAACAGAACCTTGTTGCGCGCGGCGAAGTCAGCCACCGCGAGCCCTATATGCGACAGGAACGTGCCGGCGACCAGGTCGACTTTCTCACGCCGCACGAGTTCCTCGGCAAACTTCACCGCGTCAGCAGGTTTCGCGCCGTCGTCGCGCGAGATGACCTCGAGCTTGCGTCCCAGAACGCCGCCATTCGCGTTGACCTGCTCGACCGCGAGCTGCCATCCGTTGCGGTAGGGCACGGTGAAGGAGGCCAGCGGACCGGTGTAGCTGTTGATCTCGCCGATCCGGATCGGATCCTGCTGGGCCTGGACGATCGACGCCGAGGTAAGGGCGAGTATTGCCGCTGCGGCGGTGGTGAAATAGTTGCGAATGCGCATGCGCTGCATGTTCGCGGTCTCCTGTGCGATCGGTGGCAAGTTGCGACGCGACGGTCCCGTCCTTACATTCCTCAGATATCGGCGGCATTTATACCGCCGAGCGCCACATATACTCAATATGAGAACAAGGTTCAACGACAATCGAAATATCCTGCGAATCGCGCGCGCAGATACCTTAAATTCTGTTGGCCAGATGGGATGGCAGACGACAATCGGTTTGGATATAGTCCTGCCGAGTTCTAGGGAGGAATCATGTCAATTAATGTTGCCGTCATCGGCGCGGGGCCGAGCGGCTTTTACACGGTCGATGCCTTGCTTAAGGGCGATAAAGACGTCCGGGTCGATATCATCGAACGTTTGCCGACACCCTTCGGATTGATCCGTGGCGGTGTCGCACCGGATCACCAGACAACTAAAAAGGTCGCCCGCGTCTACGAAAAGACAGCGTTACGTGACAGTGTCGGCTACTACGGCAACGTCGAGGTCGGCCGCGATGTCACGATGGCAGAGTTGCATGAAATGTACGATGCGATCGTGCTTGCTGTCGGCGCGCCGCGTGATCGCAAGCTTGGAATCCCCGGTGAGGACAAGGCTGGCGTGTTCGGCTCGGCCGACTTCGTGGGCTGGTACAACGGGCATCCCGACTTCACGGACCTGCAGCCGGATTTGAACACCGGCACGGTGGTTGTCATCGGCCAGGGCAATGTCGCCGTCGACGTGGCCCGGGTACTGGTCAAAACCCCGGAAGAAATGACCGAGACCGATATTGCCGATCACGCGGCCGATGCCGTCGAGGCCGCGCCAATCACCGACGTGTATATGATAGGTCGTCGTGGGCCGATCGAAGCCAAATTCACGAATGTCGAGCTGCGCGAAATGGGCAAGCTCGACGATTGCCAACCAGTCATCGACCCGGACCAGCTGCCTGACGAAGTCATAGGCGACTGGTCGGATCGGGACAAGCGTCTCAAGGACCGCAACCTCGCAACGATGAAGGAATTCCCCGACGTCGACCCGGCGGGCAAGTCAAAACGCGTCCATTTCACCTTCTATGCGAAACCGATCGAGATTCTCGGCGGCGACAAGGTCGAAGGCATCCGGATGGAACACACCCGTGTCGAGGATGGTCGTTCGGTGGGAACCGGTGAATTTTTCGACATCGAATGCGGCCTGGTGATTCCGGCGATCGGTTATTTCTCCGATCCCTTCCCTGGCGTGCCGTTCGACGCTGATAACGGCATCGTGGTGCATGATGAGGGCCGGGTCGGCGACGGCGTATATGCGGTCGGTTGGATCAAGCGTGGTCCGACCGGTGTAATCGGCACCAACAAGCCCGATGGCGACATCGCTGCCAAGCAAATTTTCGAGGACATGGAAGACGGCACGAAGCCCGGCCGCGAGGCGCTGGAAGCATTGCTCAAGGACCGCGATGTCCGATGTCTGACCTATCAGGACTGGCAAACAATCGACGCCGCCGAAGTGGCGGCGGCGAAACCCGGGGCGCCGCGGCGGAAGTTCGTGACCATCGATACGATGATCGACGCTCTTGACTGACCGGCAAAACACCTTAGTTGGGCCTTCAAGGCACCAGTTTATGCTTGAAACGAGCAAGCAGGCGGATGAATGTAGCGCCGCGCAACGAGACGTGCGTGCATCCGAATATTAATCTGAATTCAAAGCAGAGTTTACGGGAAGGAAATACCCGATGTCTGAGGTAGCGGCCGTCGAAAGGCCGGAAGAGAAACGTCACGAAATCGAATCCGCGGTCGTACGATTCGCCGGCGATTCCGGTGACGGTATGCAGCTCACCGGCAGCCAGTTCACCATGACGGCGGCCATCGCCGGCAATGACCTGGCCACCTTCCCCGATTTCCCCGCCGAGATTCGCGCGCCTGCCGGCACGACCTTCGGCGTATCGGCATTCCAGATTAATTTCGGCGCCCGCAAAATCATGACCTCGGGCGACCTGCTAGACGTGCTGGTGGTGATGAACCCCGCCGCGCTCGTGACCAATCTCGCAGACGTGAAACCCAACGGCATCGTCATCGCTGATTCCGGCGCATTTACCGACCGCAACCTGACCAAGGCGGGCTACACGGAAAACCCGCTCGAGAATAACAGTCTCGACGGCTACCGGCTGGTCAAGATCGACATGTCCCGGCTCACTGTCGAAGCGGTCAAGGAGTTCGGGCTTTCGAACAAGGAAGCGCTTCGCTCCAAGAACATGTGGGCGCTCGGTCTCGTCTACTGGATGTACGGCCGCAAGCGGCAGGCCTCGGTCGACTGGCTCGAAGCGAAGTTCGCCAAGAACCCCGATGTCGCCAAGGCGAACATCGCGGCGCTCAATGCCGGCCACGCGTTCGGCGAGACCGCCGAGATGCCGGCCGAACTGGGCACCTTCGATGTCGAGCCGGCCAAGATCGAACCCGGCCTGTACCGGACGATCACAGGCGCGGAATCGGTCTCCCTCGGACTGCTCGCGGGCTCCCTGCTCGCCGATCTGAAGATCGCCTTCTGCTCCTACCCGATCACGCCGGCCTCTGCCCTGCTGCATCAGCTGGCGCGGATGAAAGAATTCGGCGTCGTGACCTTCCAGGCGGAAGACGAAATCGCCGCCGCTGCAGCCGCCATCGGCGCCTCCTATGCCGGCTCGCTGGGCATCACCTCGAGCTCCGGCCCGGGTATCGCGCTCAAGATGGAGGCGATCGGCCTGGCCATCGCCACCGAACTGCCCCTGGTCGTGATCAACTCCCAGCGCGCAGGCCCGTCGACCGGGCTACCGACCAAAACCGAACAATCGGATCTGTACCAGGCTGTGTATGGCCGCAACGGCGATGCGCCGATGCCGGTGATTTCTGTCTCGACACCATCCGACGGATATGAGGTGGCCATCGAGGCCGTCCGGATCGCGACGAAGTATATGACCCCGGTCATGGTCCTGACCGATGGTTACATCACAAACGCATCGGAACCCTGGCTGATCCCCGACGCGGGCGACACCGAACGTTTCGACGTCGAGTTCCGCACCGATCCGGAAAGCTTCCAGCCCTTCATGCGCGACGACGAGACTCTCGCCCGCCCATGGGTGAAGCCGGGCACGCCGGATTTGATGCACCGGATCGGCGGCATCGAGCGCTCTTACGACAGCGGTCATATTTCCTACGACCCGGAAAACCATCAGAAGATGACCAATGTGCGCGCGGCCAAGGTCCTCGGAATTGCCGACGACATCCCCGAACAGACGGTCAGTGTCGGTGAGGCGGGCGCCAAGCTTGCGGTTGTGGGCTGGGGTTCGACCTACGGTCCAATCAACCGCGCCGTCAACAACATGCGCGACGACGGGCTAGACGTGGCACAGATTCACCTGCGCTACATCTGGCCGCTGCCGCGCAACCTCGAGGCACTTCTCGGCACCTTCGACCAGATCCTGGTACCCGAGATGAACACCGGTCAGTTGCGCACCCTGTTGCGTGACCAGCACCTGTTGCCCGCTGAAGGGCTCAACAAAGTCAACGGCAAGCCGTTCCTCATTGGAGAGCTTGAAGACGCAATCCGCGCCCGGCTGGAGAAGTAGAATGAACGTCCAAAGCCCCCCGGAAAAACTGACGGCCCGCGACTTCGCGACCGACCAGGAAGTTCGCTGGTGCCCAGGCTGTGGCGACTACGCCATCCTCAAGGGCGTCCAGAACACGCTGGCCCAGCTGGAAGCCGACCCCAAGAACACGGTTTTCGTGTCCGGTATCGGCTGTGCGGCGCGCTTCCCCTATTACATGGAGACCTACGGTTTCCACACGATCCATGGCCGCTCGCCGGCGGTGGCTTCGGGTGTGAAACTCGCCAACCCCGAGCTCGATGTCTGGGTTGTGGGCGGCGACGGCGACATGCTGTCGATCGGCGGCAACCACACGATGCATGCGATCCGCCGCAACATCGATTTGCAGATCCTGCTCTTTAACAACCAGATCTACGGCCTGACCAAGGGTCAGTATTCGCCGACGTCCAAGATCGGCACAAAGTCGCCCTCGACCCCGCTCGGATCGATCGACAACCCGGTCTCCGCGGCACAGTTCGCGCTTGGCGTGGGCGGTACCTTCATCGCCCGCTCCTCGGACATCCTGCAGAAGCATCTGCCCGAGGTCCTCAAGCGCGCCTACAAGCACAAGGGTGCCTCCTTCGTTGAAATTTTCCAGAACTGCATCGTCTACAACGACGGCGCCTTCAAGCACTTCACCGAGAAGAGCGTCCAGGAAGAGATGCAGATTCATGTGGAGCATGGTGAGCCCCTGCTCTTCGGCAAGGAGAAATCGAAGGGCCTCATCCTGAACAAGGAGGAGATGCGCCTGCAAGTGGTGACGCTTGGCGAAAATGGCATCACCCTCGACGATATCGCCGTCCATGACGAGACCAACCGCGGCCTGGCGACGATGCTGGCCCAGATGGATCCGCCGAACCATCCGGTCGCACTCGGCGTTCTCTACGCGGAACCCGCTCCCACCTACGAGACTTCCGTGCACGCCCAGATCGAGCAGGCATCGAAGGATGCCGACAAGGCCGATATCAACAAGCTGCTGCAACGCGGTCAGACCTGGACGGTCGAGTAAACAGAGACGCCGAGTAACGAGCCCGCCTGTCGGTCGCGATCCTGCGACCGATGGGCGCGGCGGCTTGCCCTCCTCTCAATGACGCATCAGATTGACCCCGCACCGTATGCGGGCAGCTGACGCGAGATCATGACCACAACCAGCAAAACCGAATTCACCGCCCCCCGCCAACGCGCCTATGACCGTGCCATTGGCTGGTGGCTACTGCTGTGCGCCGCGATGGTTCTCAACATGATCGTGATCGGCGGCATCACGCGGCTGACCGAATCCGGCCTTTCCATTGTCGACTGGCGCCCGGTCACGGGCTTCCTGCCGCCCCTTTCCGACGCCGCCTGGGAGCGGAGCTTCCAGCTCTACCGGACGAGCCCGCAATATCTCGAGATCAACGCCGGCATGACGATGGCGGAGTTCCGTGAAATCTTCTGGTGGGAATACATCCACCGGGCCTGGGGCCGGCTGATCGGACTGGTCTTTTTCTTCCCCTTTGTCTGGTTCCTGATCCGCGGCCGGGTGCGGAAATCACTAGTGCCGCGCTTGATCGGGTTGTTCCTGCTCGGCGGCGCGCAGGGGGTACTTGGCTGGTACATGGTGCGCAGCGGCCTTGTCGATATTCCGGAAGTCAGCCAGTACCGGCTTGCCGCACATCTGTCTCTCGCCTTCCTGATCTACGCCGTCCTCATCTGGACAGGTCTCTCGCTGATCTTCCCTGACCCGAGTTCAATTGCCGACCGGGTTGGAATTCAGGTCAGACGCCTGGCGTTAGTCGCACTTGCGCTGGTCGCCCTCACAATCCTGTCGGGTGCATTCGTCGCCGGCACCGATGCGGGCCTTATCTTCAACAGCTTCCCGCTGATGGAGGGCGCCATCCTGCCGCCGAACTACTTCGAACATCCGGCCGCACCGTTCGAAGATCACGGGACGGTCCAGTTCCACCATCGGGTGCTGGCGCTCGTCAGCCTCGCTGCCGTGGCAACACTCTGGTGGCGCAGTCGCTGGCTGGCGCTGACGCCCCGGGCGCGCCGAGTCACAAATGCGCTGATGATCATGGCGCTGCTTCAGGTCGCACTCGGCATCACAACGCTGGTGCTCGTGGTCCCGATCCACGTCGCTGCCTGCCATCAGGCCGGCGCAGTATTGCTGTTCACGATGATCTTGTGGTTCACCCACGAACTGCGTGGTATCAGATAGCCCGATCGCTTTGACTGAATCGAGATTCAGCTGGTCTCGTTTCTGATCGATTTATAGGCGTCGAGCGCCCGGTTTCGCGCTGCAGCGTGATCAACCATCGGTTCCGGGTAACTCTCACCGAGAATCACTCGCGACACATCCAGCACTTCTCCCGGCGCCATCCAGGGCTTGTGAATCCACTTGTCGGGCAGATCGGCAACCTCCGGAACCCAGCGCCGTACATAATTGCCCGCAGGGTCGAACTTCTCGCCCTGGGTAATCGGATTGAAAATTCGGAAAAACGGCGAAGCATCCGCCCCCGATCCCGCGACCCACTGCCAGTTGCAGGCATTGTTGGCTACGTCCGCATCAACCAGCATATCCCAGAACCAGGCCTCTCCCGCGCGCCAATCGATCATTAAGTCCTTTATCAGAAACGACGCAACGATCATGCGCACCCGGTTGTGCATGAAGCCCGTATGCCAGAGTTCGCGTAGGCCGGCGTCGACCAGCGGATAACCCGTCTCGCCGCGTTGCCATGCCGTCAGCCCGTCCGGGTCGTCGCGCCAGGGAAACCGATCGAACTGTTCGCGCCAGTTCGACGTCGCGATTCCGGGAAAGTGAAACAGCAGGTGATGATTGAAATCCCGCCACGCGAGTTCCCGCGACAACGCCTCGGCGCCCGCAGCGATTTCTCCACCCCTGTCCAGAAGCGGCGCGGCCGCGCGCCACACCCGATGGGGGCTGATCTCCCCGAAGTGCAGATGGGGCGAAAGGCGTGATGTCCCCGGCCGGTCGGGTCGGTCCCGGTCGTTCGGATAATCGGCCACGGCGTCATCCAGAAACGTCGTCAAGCGTTCCGACGCGGCCCCCTCCCCGACCCGCCATCCTTCGCGCAGTCCTCCCGCCCAGTCGGGCTTCGTAGGCAGCAGCGCCCAATCGGCTAGCTCGTCCGCTGCAACACTCCTCCCAGCAGGCAATTTGTCCGGCACACCGGCGAACTCCGGCGCTTGATAAAGCTCGCGCAAGCGCCTCCAATAAGGCGTGAACACCTTGTAGGGGCCGCCCTGTCCGGTCTCGATCGTCCAGGGCTCAATCAGCAGCGACCCGTTGTAGCTTTCGGCCGCAACCCCTGTATCGCGCAACATCGTCTTGACCGCCATGTCCCGCGCAATCGATCCGGGCTCGTAGCTCCGGTTCCAGACGACCTCGGCCGGCTGTGTTTCGTTAACGAGCTGGGCCAGTTCCACCGCCGCGGCGCCCCGGCGCAGCACGAGCTGCAATCCACGGTCACGCAGATCGGACGTCAATGATTCAAGGCTGTGGTGCAGCCACCAGCGCGACGCGCCGCCCAATGGACGTATATCGGTGGTCTCCTCATCCAGAATGTAGAGCGGCATGATGGGCCGTCCGGACCCGATAGCGGCGGCCAGTGCCGGATTATCGGCAAGGCGAAGGTCTTGGCGGAACCAGACGATGACGGGGTTTTCGGAGGGCATAAACTTGGTACGTCAGGCCGCGCGTTTTGGATCGGGCAGCAGCTGGTCGTGGCGAAACGAGAACAGTCCCGCCCGACCCATCAGATAGACCTTGAACCGAGACGCCAGGAGTCCGGCGATCGCCGGCTCGCGAGCATTTAACCCCCCGGCATAGGCACCGAAGGCCGGCAGGATCAGGCGCCGCCCGTCGGTCGCAAAGCAGCGCCCGGAAATCCGGCGACCGCGCACCCGCACGGCGGCCTTCGGGTGATAGTGGCCACAGATCTCCGCCACGGGAATCCCGTTCGCATTGTTTTCCGCCACATCATGGCAAAGCCGCAGATCGCCGATCCGCAGCTCGTCCACTGCGGCACCACCCAATGCGGCCGGCGGTTCGGGGTCGTGGTTTCCCGCGATCCACACCCAGCCCTGTTTCTCCACCAGTCGGGAGAGTCGTTGTCGGTCGCTTTCGGCCATGCGGGCCTCACCAGCGAGTTCATGCAACGTATCGCCGAGGCAGATCACACGCGCTGGCTGCAGCCGGGCAACAACACGCTCCAGCCGGGCCAGCGTGTCGGCAGTGTCGTAGGGCGGCAGCAGGCTCTGGCCGCGCGCGGCAAACGCCGAGCCCTTCTCGAAATGTAGGTCGGCCACCAGCAGATCGCCGCTGTCGGGCAACCAGACAGCGCCCGAATGGTCGAGGACGACGGACTGTCCGCCTAGTTTTTCTACGACAGCGGTCGTGGGTGTAGTCTGTGTCCCGGGCGGCATCGGTATTTGAATCACTCCAGAGAGTGTTGCGGAGTTTCATTCTCTGGATGCATGCTAGAGTGGCGGCCCGAACACAACATTCATTCGGAAGCCAGTAAAGCATGTGTTGGTGCATGATTCGCCGACTATCAAGAAGGTGTGCGCTTGCTTGCGCTACTTTGATGTTCTCCGTCGTAACTCCGCACACGCCAACAGCGAAAGCCGAAACCAATCATTATTTCGTCGCGCTCGACGGCACGTGGCTCGCCACCGACTTCGTCTGATCCGAGATCGAGACTGTATGGCTCGTCGCAGCGACGATCAAAATCGCGAAAGCCCCATCGCACAAACTGACCGGACCAGAGATGTTCGCCACCTTTTGCAAGGAGATCTTGCGCGCGCGCCCTGGCGCACCAAACTCAACCAACAAGGACAACGAAATATTCCGCGTCGACATCAGCATTAATGACGCCAATGGCCGGTCGATCACGGAAGCACCCGCACCCATTTCCGTAAAACAGGGCAAATGTCAGATCACGGACGGGAACGACAGATTGCTGCCCACCTATCCGGGAAAGCTACAAGGCTGGCAGCTGGCGAACGGCAGTGGCCGGCGAAACGGCGATTCCCCCCGCCGGAGTATCCTTTTTGTGCCGTCCCGGGAGTCTAGCGTCAAAGTCGCCGATTTCGATATGGCGCTAGCGTGCAATGCGACACTGAAAGACCCGACCGTCCAGACGCTGCAGAGCAGCTTCAAACAAAGGCTTCAGAACGTTACGATCGAACCAAACATTGTCACGATTTACGCCAAGGAGCGCGCGACGAAGGGCGTTTATGCGCAAATAACCTTCGATACGTCAGACGGGACCTGCGTCGAGCTGAAATAGTCCGACCGTCGGCCTGCTCCGCCACCTAGGCGGCATCGAAACCCAGCTCTTTCGTTCCCACATTCTCCATGGCCTCGGAAATCAGGTCCTCGGCCTGCTCACCGAGCAATTCGTCGATCGCGGCGCCATAGACACTTTCGCGGCCGATCTCGAGAAGAATCGGTACGGCGAGCGGCGAGACCCTGTCCAGATGGCGATGGGTGATGCGACCGCGCGCCCGGGACAGCATGTCCGACAGGCGGCGCACGCCGGTCAGCCCCGAGCCCGCATCGGCACGGGTCGCCCGCAGCAGGATATGGTTGGGCTCGTGGGAGCGCAGCACGTCGTAGATCAGGTCCGAGTTGAAGGTCACATGGCGGCGGGTCTTCTCCTCGCCGGGGTGGCGGCGCTGGATCAGCCCGGCGATCACCGCGACGTTGCGGAAGGTCCGCTTGAGCATGGAGGATTCCGCCATCCAGGCCTCCAGATCGTCGCCCAGCATGTCCTCGTCGAACAGCGCGTCGAGGTCGGCCGCTTCGCAGGATTTCGTGCTCCACACGCCGATCACATAGTCCGTAGCCACGAAGCCCAGTGGCCCCAGCCCGGCCCGCTCCATGCGCCGGGTAAGCAGCATGCCGAGCGTCTGGTGAGCGTTGCGGCCCTCGAAGCAATAGGCGACGAGGTAATGCTTGTTGGCCCGCGGGAAGGTCTCGATCAGCAGCCCGTCGCGCGCCGGCAGCACCGAGCGCCAGCGCTGCACGTCGAGCCAGTTGGCGACCTGGGTCGGTAGGTCCGCCCAGGTCTTCGGGTCCGACAGGATCATGCGCACCCGGTCGGCCAGATGGGTCGAGAGCGGGAAGCGCCCACCCACATAGGCCGGCACCGCCGGGGCGTCGCCCTTGCCCGGCCGGGTGATGACGCTGGTCTCGCGCACCTCGACGAATTCCAGCAGGCGACCGGCAAAGACGAAGGTGTCGCCGCCGGTCAGATGGTTGACGAAACTCTCCTCCACCTCGCCCAGCACCCGGCCCCGGCCGAGGCGCACCTTAAGCGTCGGCGCTTCGACGATCGTGCCCACGTTCATCCGGTAATCGCGCACCGCCGCCTTCGTCGCGATCTCGTAGGTCCCGTTCGACGTGTGGAACAGGCGGTGGAATTTCTTGTAACCGCCCAGCGCATAGCCGCCCGTGGCGACGAAATCGAACACGTCGTCGAAATCCTCCCGCGAGAGGTCCATATAGGGCCCCGCGGTTCGCACCTGCCCATACAGGCCGTCCCTGTCGACCGGGCCCGCGCAGGCCGTGCCCAGGACATGCTGGGCCAGCACATCGAGCCCGCCCGGGCGCGCAGGCAGCCCGTCGAGAGTATGCGCGCGCACCGCGTCGACCGCCGCGCGGCATTCAAGCACCTCGAACCGGTTGGCCGGCACTAGGACCGCCCGGCTCGGGCTGTCCAGCCGGTGATTAGAACGCCCCACGCGCTGCAGGAGGCGCGTGGACCCCTTGGGTGCGCCCACCTGAAGCACCAGGTCAACCGCCGCCCAGTCCACCCCCAGATCGAGCGACGACGTCGCTACGACCGCGTCCAGATCGCCCCGCGCCATCGCCGCCTCGACCTTGCGGCGCTGCTCGGGCGCGAGGCTTCCATGGTGCAGCGCGATGCGCAGATCGTCCTCGTTCATCCGCCAGAGCTCCTGGAAGATGATCTCCGCCTGGGCGCGGGTATTCACGAAGACGATCGTCGTTCCCGCATCGCGTAACTGGTCGTAAATTTCCGGAATAGCGTGGGTGCCCATATGCCCCGACCAGGGCATCTCGACGGCCGTCTCCAGCACCTCGATCCGCGGTTCTGCTCCGCTTTCCCCCAGCACCAGCGATACGTCGTCGGCGTCGCGCGTCGGTGACAGCCAGCGCCGCAGCCGGTCGGCTTCGGCCACAGTTGCACTCAGACCGACCCGGCGCGCGTTGGGGGCCAAGCCCGTCAGGCGGGACAGGCCCAGCGCCAGCAGGTCGCCGCGCTTGTTATCTTCCAGCGCGTGTAATTCGTCGACGATCACGCAACGCAGCCCGCCGAAGATCGCGGGCGCATCCTCATAGGATAGCAGCAGCGCCAGGCTTTCTGGCGTGGTCATCAGCATCTGCGGCGGGCTGCGCCGCTGGCGCTGGCGTTTGGACTGCGGCGTGTCGCCCGTGCGCGTCTCGGCCCGGATCGGCAGGCCCATTTCGGCGATCGGGACCTCGAGATTGCGATGAATATCCACGGCCAGCGCCTTCAGCGGCGAAATATACAGCGTGTGCAGGTCATCGGGCGCCGGGTCGGCGGTGAGCAGCTCCACCAGGCTCGGCAGGAAGCCGGCCAGCGTCTTGCCGCCGCCGGTCGGCGCAATCAGAAGTGCGGAGCGCCCGGCCGTGGCAGCCTCCAGCATTTCGAGTTGGTGGGGGTGCGGTACCCAGTTGCGGGCGGTGAACCAGTCGGCGAGCGCGGGCGGTAGCTTGTTACACATGTGTCAGCCCGGAATCCGCGTGTCGTATCTGTCTCGGCCGAAGGCCCGGCGCAGATCCGCGCGCCGCGCGTCCAGCGCGCCGGGCGTGTAGGCCCGGGGCGGCACCACACCCCAGATCGGGTTCGGCCAGGCCGCATCGGTGGTGAAGCGCGCCACCACATGGATATGCAGCTGGGGCACCATGTTGCCGAGCGCGGCGACGTTGATCTTGTCGGGCGCGAAGAGTTCAACCATGGCCTCGCTGGCGCGGGAAATCTCGCGCCCCGCCGTGACCATGTCGTCGGGCGAGAGATCGTGGAAATCGCGCAGATCCGCGCGCGCGGGCACCAGCACCAGCCAAGGATAGTTGGCGTCGTTGAGCAGCAGCACCTCGCACAACGGCCATGTCGCGACGGGGACGGTGTCGGCGGCGAGCCGGGGATGGAGTTCGAATTCGGGCATGGCGCCTCTCCATTGAGCTTTCGGCCGGACAGTCTAGCGCGAAGCGCGTGCGACCTCATCCGCTAGTGCAGATGGGCCCCGATGGTGCAGACTGAGGCCGGATACGTCACCGAGAGAAACCCTATGAAAGCCGTCTGGTACGAAGAACTCGGCCCCGCCCGCGAGGTCCTGAAGTCGGGTGAGATGGAATCTCCCGACCCGGGTCCCGGCGAGGTTCGCGTGAAGCTCCACGCGTCGGGCGTGAACCCGGCCGACGTGAAGCGCCGGGGGCTGGGCACCTATGGCATGGAGCATCCGCACATCATCCCCAACAGCGACGGCGCCGGGGTCATCGACGCGCTGGGCGACGGGGTGTCGGGCCTGGAGGCCGGCCAGCGCGTCTGGCTGTTCAACGGCCAGCGGCAGGGCCGCGCGTTCGGTACCGCGGCGGAGTATATCACCCTCGCTTCATGGCTGGTGGCCCCCCTGCCCGACGATCTCAGCTTCGACGAAGGGGCATGCCTGGGCATCCCTTGTATGACCGGCCACCACAATGTGTTCTCCGACGGGCCGGTTAACGGCAAGACTGTCCTGGTCACCGGGGGCGCGGGCGCGGTCGGCCACTATGCAGTGCAGTGGGCGAACCGGGGTGGCGCGACGGTGATCGCTACGGTCAGTTCGGACGCGAAGGCCGCCCACGCGATCGCCGGCGGCGCACATCACACGATCAATTATCGCGACCCCGACGCGGCCGACCAGATCCTCGAACTGACGGACGGCGACGGTGTTGAGCGTATCGTCGAGGTCGACCTGGCCGCAAATCTCGACCTGACGTCCAAAGTCCTCGCCACGGGCGGCACGATCGCGGTCTACGCGACCACGGGCGACCCACAGAATCTCATGCTGCGCATGGCGCTGCGCAACGCAATCATCCGGTTCATGGTCCTCCACAGTGTGCCGCGCACGGCGATCGACGCCGCGCGCGCAGACATCGTCACATGGCTGGCCGAGGGGCACGGGTTGCACACCGTCGCCGGGACGTTTCCACTAGGCCAATGCGCAGAGGCACATGAATTCGTGGAATCCGGGGACAAGCTCGGCACGGTGATCGTCCGCCCCGCAGACTAGCCTCGCCCGCGAAAACAACGCCCAATAGGTTTCCAAACGCTCACGGTTTTGTGACATAAAGAACCAAGTGGGGAGGCATCGGAAACAGGGGTGCCGGAGACACCCGCAGTCCTTGCGGAGGTTTTACGTTGAGTATTGTTTTTGACGGGGGCGCCGACGCCATCACCGGCGACGGCAGGCGGCGAAATATCGTCGGCTACGCGCTGACATTTCTGCTCTGGCCCGGAATCCTGGCGGCCTGCCTGTACGGAACATGGCTCGGCTTCGAGGCCGGCCATTCCGCCATCTATTTCAACATCACCTACCTGTTGCTGGCGCTCACCCTTTTCACCCTCGAACGCGTGCTGCCCCATGAACGCAAATGGATAGAGAATGACGGCCAGATCGGACCGGATCTCGGCCACACGCTCCTGAACAAGGGCCTTGCCCAGGTCCTCGTCGTGGTCGGTGTGACCATCGGTATCGCCGAGGTGGCGGCCAGCAAGGGTGGTGGCTTCTGGCCGGGCGACTTGCCGCTGGCGTTCCAGATCATCCTCGGCATGGTGATCGCCGAGGCCGGTTTGTACACGGCCCATCGCGTGGGCCATGAGTGGTCTCTGCTCTGGCGTTTCCACGCCGTGCATCACAGCGCGCCCCGCCTGTGGTTCTTCAACACCGGGCGCTTTCACGTGGTCGATACGGTGACCAGCATCCTGCTGAGCCAGCCGTTACTTTTCCTCGCCGGCGCGCCGTCCGAGGTGTTCATCTGGGTGAACTCGATCACCGCCTTCATCGGCATGCTGACCCACTGCAATGTCGAGATGCGGTTCGGCTCGTTGAATTACATATTCAACACGCCCGCGGTCCATCGCTGGCACCATTCGCGTATTCCCGCCGAGGGAAACAGCAACTACGGCGAGAACCTGATGCTGTTTGACGTCCTCCTGCGGACGTTCTACTGCCCGAACCGGCGCCCGCCGGCCGACATCGGCATCGACGGGCCCATGCCCGCCAGTTTCGCCAGCCAGATGGCACAGCCCTTCCGGCACAACCAGGCGGCCGTGCCCGTCACCCCCGGCCGCGGCGACTAAGCCGCATCGTGGAAGATGGCGCCCAGGGTGGTGCGCGTGCCGCTGTGCAGGCGGCTCACCCCATGACGCATGGTCGCCCGATAGTATCCGCGTGATCTCTGCACTGGCCGGTGGCGCACCGGAAAGATCACTACGTCTCCCCGTTTCAGCGGCACGACTTCGACCCGAGATTGCTGGCGCGGGCGCTGCTCGGTCAGGACAAACTCGCCGCCGTCGAAATCCTTACCCGGACCGGAAAGCAGGACCGTCGCCTGCAAAGGAAACACCTCGTCACCTTAGAGGTCCTGATGCAGCCGGTTGTGGTCGCCCGGTCCGTACCGCAGCAGCAGCGGCGTCGGTTTCGTCTGCCCCGCCCGGTGACAGCGATCGAGATAAGCGCCGTGAGCTGCCGGGAAGCGTATGTCGATACCCAGCGCGCCATGCCAGCGGTTGGCGACCTCTGCGAGCGGCGGGCCAGCACGGCGCAATCACGCGCACCCAGGAGCTTGGGGATCAGGGTATAGCCGCGATCGTCGAGCCCTGCTGCCATATCGATGGCAGCCAGTTCCATGAAGCGTGTTTACAGGCCAGACATTTGCGCCGTCCACATTTGCAAGGCGGCCAGCTTCAGCCTTTGGCCGGCCCGGCGCCACCCGGTTCTTGCGCGATGTCACCGCCGGTCCGGGCGATAGACCAGCATCCAGGCAAAGGCCGCAACCTGCAGCGCAAGCGCCACGCCGAACGCCGCGCGATAACCCATGACCGAATAGGCGCCGTCGGCGGCCACGGGCCAGATATTGATCACCTCGCCTATGCCCCATTGCAGGGCGAAGGCCGCCCCGAAGATCAGCAGGTTCTGGGCCGTGCTGGCCCGCCCGGCAAGCTCGGGCGGGAACATGCGCACAAGCACGGAGAACATCACCACGCCGGTGGTACCGGTCGCGCCGAAGATGAACCAGAGGAACCCCGGCGCGGACGTCCATTCGAACAGAACCAGAAGCTGGACCAAGATGAACAGCGCCATGCCGCCCGCCGCGGTCACCAGGGGCGGAATGTTTCGCCGCGCCAACCGCTCGGCGACGAGGCCCACGACCACATTGCCGAGCACGAAGCCCGCGGCGCCGGCCAGCAGGGTGAAGCTGACGGTCCGGGAATCCAGCCCGGCGACATCACGCAGCCAGGGCCCCGCCCACAATGTCTGGATAGCGAGGAATCCCCCCTGGGAGAGTGCGGCGAGCGGTGCGACCCGCCAGAACAAGCCGCTGCGGTAGATCGAAACCATGCCCGAAATTCGCGATGCCATGGGTTCGCCCGCGCCCGCCCGGCTGCGCTCAGGTGCGACGAACCAGATCACCGCGGCGACCACCAGCGTGGCGAGCGCCAGCGCCACGAATCCGCAGCGCCAGCCGACCTCGGACACGAGCGCCTCCGTCGGCGCGGTCGCGACCATCGCGCCCAGTCCGCCGAAGGCGACGATGAGCCCATTCATGAAGGGCAGCCGATCGCCCGGGAACCACTCACTCATCGCCTTGAAGGCCCCCATCAGGCAGGCCGCGACGCCGAGCCCTATCAGGGCGCGGCCCAGCACCAGGCCCCAAAGCCCTTCGCCGATCGAGAACAGGAAGGCCCCGATGGCGGCAACCAACAACAGCACCGCCACGACCCGGCGCGAGCCGTGGCTGTCAAGATAGATGCCGACCGGGATCTGGGCCGCCGCAAAGGCGATGAAGTAGGCGCTGGTAAGCAGGCCCAGCTGGCCCGGCAACAAGGACATCTCAAGCGCCAGATCGGGCCCGATCACCGCGTTTACGGTGCGGTAGAGATAGGAGAAGAAGTAGCCGAGCGCGAAGGGCAGGAAGATCAGCGCGAACAGCCGTACCGTCGGTGGGTGATCTTCCGACCGATCAAGAACATCCGCCATCTAGCGGCCGCGGAACTTGGGCTTTTCGCGCGCCTTGAACGCGTTGTAGCCGGTCATATAGTCCTCGCTGTCCGCGTAATCGAACTGGGCCTCGAGCTCGGCCCGGCTCAGGGGCCGCGGGTCAGCGAGGCGTGCGAGCGCGGCCCGATGATAACGGTGGGACAAGGGGGCCCCGTCGGCGATCCGCCGCGCGGCCTTCATCACCTCGTCTTCAAGTTCGGCGTCGGGCACGACCCGGGTGAGCAGGTTCTTCGCGAGCGCCTCGTCGGCAGAGATGGCGCGGCCTTCGAGCAAAATCTCGGCCGCGACCGCGCGGCCGCCCACATCGACCAGATACCGGACCAGATGGTAGCCGAGGAAGAGCCCGATATTCTTGGCCGGCACGCCGAAGCGGCCGGATTCGCCCGAGATGCGCAGGTCGGCGGCAAGCGCCAGCTCGAAGCCGCCGCCGATGCAGAAACCGTGGATCATAGCGATCACCGGATGGCGCGAATTGCGCACGCCGAGAAAGGCGCGGTCGGTGGCGGCCTCATAGGCCTTCACCTTCTTCCGATCGGAGCGCTCGGCCTCGAAGTTCGTGATGTCCGCCCCGGCGCAGAACGCCTCCTCCCCCGCACCCCGCAGGATGATGCAGCGCACCTCGTCGTCCTCGCCCAGAGCATCGACGGCATCGCCGACGGCGATCCAGTCTTCTTGGCGCAGGGCGTTGCGCTTCTCGGTGCGATGCAGGGATACGATGGCGATGTAATCGCGGCGCTCGACCTGAACGGTTTCGGACATGGGATTCTCGCTTTTCGGGCAACTGCCTCACGAATAGGCACCCAGTATCGCGCAAAACCCTTGCGGTTGCGAGGCGGGCGCTACTGGATCAGCCCGCGCCCCTCACCGGGATTCTTGTGGTCACGCAGTTTCTCCTCTGAGAACCAGGTCAGCGTGTCCTCGATTACCTTGCGTTCCACATCCCGGGTGATGAACACGATTCGGGTCCGACGATCATCTGACGGCCAGGCATCAAGGACCGCGGGCGGATGGAAAACGTGCTGGACCCCGTGAATGACCACGGGCTTGTCCATCTCGGCCACGTTGACGATACCCTTGATGCGCAAAAGGTCGGGGCCTTTCAGCATCATGATGGTGTCGAACCATTGTTCCAGCGCGTCGAGGCGCAACGGCTCGTCATAGGTCACACAGAAGGAGCTGATGTGGCCGTCGTGGCGGTTCACGTCATGGCCGTGGTGATGATGGTCATCATCACCATAGGCCTCGTCGCGCAGCCAGCGTTCCACATCGGTCGTCTTGGTCGTCGGGTCATAGAGGCCGGCGTTGAAGAGCAACGCGGGATCCACATCGCCGTTCAGGACATCGATGCGGGGCGCCCCGGGATTGGCCGCCACGAGACGAGATTCGAGGGTCTCGCGCGCGCCTTCGTTGGCGATATCGCTCTTGGTGACCAGCAGCCGGTCGGCCACCGCCACCTGCTTCACGGATTCGAACTGCTTATCCAGCGTATCGGCGCCGTTGGCGGCATCGACGGTGGTGATCACCCCGTCGAGGCGGAAATAGTTGGTGACCAGCTCGTCCGACATGAGCGTGTGGAGGATGGGGGCGGGATCGGCCAGGCCCGTGGTCTCGATCAGCACCCGGTCGAAGGACGGTACATCCTCGCGCAGGCGCAGCAGCATCATGTCGCGCAGCGTGTTGACCAGATCGCCGCGCACGGTGCAGCACAGACAGCCGCTGTTGAGCAGCACCATCTCCTCGCTCCCCGCGACCATCAGCTCGTGATCCAGGCCGACCTCGCCGAACTCGTTGACGATGACGGCGGCCTTGTCCATGCGCGGGTCATGCAAAACATGGTTCAACACCGTGGTCTTGCCGCTGCCCAGGAAGCCCGTCAGCAGGGACACGGGGATCAATTCTGCCGGGGTTTCCGGCGATTCTGCGTTCATTACCGTCTCTCAATTCTCGCCGCCCGCTTGACATTCGACGGGCGGAAACCGTTATAACACGCACGAAGCCGGGCGCGAAAATACGCGCGCGCCATACTGAAAGCGATCCGATGTCAGATAGTCCCATGTTCGCCCAGCGCCAGACCATCGAACAGGTCGAGGAAGGCCATGAGCTGGCCCCGAAATTCGATGCCGAAGGCTTGATGCCTGTCGTCACCACCGACGCGGAAAGCGGCGAGGTGCTGATGCACGGCTACATGAACGCCGAGGCGCTGACCAAAACCATCGAGACCGGCGAGGCCCATTACTGGTCACGTTCCCGGAACGTCTTGTGGCACAAGGGTGCGACCTCGAGCCTGGTCCAGAAGGTCCAGGAGATCCGCATCGACGACGACCAGGACGCCGTCTGGCTCAGGGTCGATGTCCAGGGCGGTGCGAGCTGCCATGTGGGCTACCGGTCGTGCTTCTACCGCTCGGTGCCCGTGGGCGCGGCGGACGACGCGCCGGTGGAACTGGGCTACGAGGAGACCGAGAAGGTCTTCGATCCGGTCGAGGTCTACGGCGACGTACCGAACCCGACGAAGCTGTAAAACAGGTCGTCATACGCGGACTTGGTCCGCGTATCTCACGCAGACGGCGACGAGATGTCCGGATCAAGTCTGGGCATGACGGGGTTGGGTTGAGTTTCGGGCGTTACTGAATTGGGTTGAGGGCCGGAGGACGCTTTCTGCAGGCCCTACAGCGTCTCCACGAACCGCACCGGTTCGCCCACGGGCGCGTACGCCAGTTCGCCGTCGCGCATGACCACGTTGCCGCGGATGATGGTGCCTACGGGCCAGCCGGTGATGTTCATGCCCTCATAGGGCGACCAGCCGCATTTATAGGCCAGCCAGTCGGCCGAGATTTCCCGCTTCGCCTTGAGGTCGACCAGCGTGAAGTCCGCGTCGTAGCCCCAGGCGATGCGGCCCTTGCCGGCGATGTTGAAGATACGCTGCGGGCCCGAACACAAGAGATCGACCAGGCGTGCCAGGCTCAGCCGGCCGTTGGCCACATGGTCGAGCATAACGGCCACCGTCGTCTGGGCGCCGGGCATGCCCGATGGACTGGCGGGATAGGGTTGCGCCTTTTCCTCTTTCGTGTGGGGCGCGTGGTCGGAGCCGATGACGTCGAACACGCCCTGTTCGATCCCGCGCCACAGCCCGGCACGATGGGCCTCGCCGCGGATCGGCGGGTTCATCTGGGCGTAGCTGCCGAGGCGTTCGTAGCAGTCGGGGGCGGCCAGGGTGAGATGCTGGGGCGTGACCTCGCAGGTCGCCACGTCCTTGTACCGGGCGAGGATCTCGACCTCTTCGGCTGTCGTGATGTGGAGCACATGCACGCGGCGCCCGATCTCCCGCGCGATCTTCAGGAGACGCCTGGTCGAGCGGATCGCGGTTTCCTCGTCGCGCCAGACCGGGTGGGACGACGGGTCCCCCTCCACGCGCTCGTCTTTTCGTTCGTTCAGCCGGTATTCGTCTTCTGAATGCACCGACATTCGGCGGGTGCCGTTGGAGAGCACCCGGCGGACGGTCTCGTCGTCGGGCACCAGAAGATTGCCGGTGGAGCTGCCCATGAACATCTTCACGCCGCAGCAGCCGGGCACGCGCTCCAGCTCGGCCAGATCGTCCGCATTCTCAGCCGACGCCCCCATGAAGAAGGCGTGATCGGTCCAGGACCGGCCCTCGGCGCGGGAAATCTTGTCGGCCAGCGCTTCCGCACTGGTGGTCAGGGGATCGGTGTTCGGCATCTCGAAGACGGCGGTGATGCCGCCGAGTGCCGCAGAACGCGTGCCGGATTCGAGGTCTTCCTTCTGCTCGTTGCCGGGCTCACGGAAATGCACCTGGCTGTCGATCATGCCGGGCAGGACGGTGAGACCACCTGCATCGATGACCGTGCCGGCGTCGGCGCCGCCCAGATCGCCGACATGGGCGATCCTGCCATCGCGCACCGCGACGTCGGTTTGGGCCAGCCCGCCGGTGGCCCAGACGTCGCCACCCCTGATGATCAGATCGTAAGTTTCAGCCATGGAATGCTTTTATCATTCCGCGGTGCCGCCTAACAGTAGCGGGTCATCCACAGGCGGGCTCGGTTCAAACGCGGGCTCAGTCCACATCCGTCAGGGCGACGGCGAAGTCGGCCATCAACTCCAGCACGCCCTCGGTCGCGTCACGATGTGGCGTGTGCGCGCAATCGGGCACCATCACGGCGTCGACCGGGCCCGAGGATTGCCGTCCGATGGCTGCGGGTTGCGCTTCGGTACCGTATTCATCGTCCACGCCCTGGATAACAAGCGTCGGGCAGGTAATCCTCGGAAGGTATTCCTCGATGTTCCAGTCGCGAAAGGCCGGGCTGAGCCAGATGTCGTTCCAGCCCCAGAATGTCTTGTCGCCATCGGTGTGACGGCGCGCGATGCGTTCGGGCAGATCGGTGGTCTCATAGGCGGTCTTCGCGTCCTCGATCCCGGCGATGCTTTCATCCTCGACGAAGAAATGCGGTGCCTCCAGGATCAGGCCGCGCACCGGCCATTGCCCGGCCCCGGCGTGGATCGCGGCGATCGAGCCGCCGTCACTGTGCCCCACCAGGATCACATCATCGAGATCGAGGGCATCGAGGATCACCGGCAGCGCCTCCAGCGCCTCGGTATGCATGTAGTCGACGCCGCGCGGCCCCGCCAGCACGTCCGAGCCACCATAGCCGTAGCGGGAATAAACCAGCGCGGGGAGATCGGTTGCCGCGGTGAGCAAGGCCGGGAAATCCCGCCAAAGACCGGCCGACCCCAGCCCTTCATGGAGAAAAATCAGCGCCGGGCTGTCGCCGTCATGTTCGGCCGTCCAGTAATATTCGAGGCAGCGCCCCGCAGCAGTCAGATGCTGCATGTCGGGGATGGTGGCAGACGACATCGCCAAATTCCTTTCGGGTCTCGCTAATTCGTTCGATGTACCGACTATCGGGTCCACAAAGTGATGGGCTTCGATTACTGTTCTAGCGGCAAACAAGAGGGGAAAGCGAACCCATGATCGCCTTTGAAACACACCCGGAACGCTACCGGCACTGGCAGCTTTCGATCGACGGGCGGGTTGCGACCCTGACCCTCGCCGTGGACGAGGCTGGCGGGCTAGCGCCGGGCTATGAGCTCAAGCTCAACTCCTATGATCTGGGTGTCGACATCGAGTTGTATGACGCCATTCAACGCTTGCGCTTCGAACATCCGGAAGTGGCCGCGGTTGTGGTCACCTCGGCCATGGACCGGGTGTTCTGCGCCGGGGCCAATATCCCCATGCTCAAGGTCTCCAGCCACGACCATAAAGTGAATTTCTGCAAGTTCACCAACGAGACCCGCAACGCCATCGAGGATGCGAGCGAAAATTCCGGCCAGGCCTATATCTGCATGGTCAACGGCACGGCCGCGGGGGGCGGCTACGAGCTGGCACTTGCCTGTGACGAAATTTTGCTGATCGACGACGGGTCGAGCGCGGTCTCCCTGCCGGAAGTTCCCCTGCTAGCGGTGCTGCCGGGCACCGGCGGGCTGACCCGGGTGGTGGACAAGCGCCATGTGCGCCGGGACCGGGCGGATTTCTTCTGCACCACCGGCGAGGGCCTGCGGGGCAAGCGGGCGCTCGAATGGAAGCTGGTGGACGCGCTGGTGCCACGCTCGAAGCTTGAAGAGACGGTCGGCGATCGCACGGCAGCACGGGTCGCGGGCTCGGATCGGCCAGCGGACGCCCAAGGAATCGACCTCGCGCCGGCAGCGCGCCAGATGGGCGACGCGGAGATCGCCTATCCCCATCTCACGGTCGGCCTCGACCGAGACGCCCGCACCGCGACTTTCACTGTGCGTGCACCCGCCGGCCCGCCTCCGGAAGACATTGTCGGCATTCACGCTGCGGGCGTGGATTTCTGGCCCCTGGCAATCGCCCGGGAGCTCGACGACGCGATCCTACATCTGCGGTTCAACGAGACGGAGATCGGCACCTGGGTGTTCCGCACCGAGGGCGATGGCGAAATGGTCGCGGCCCACGACGACGCCCTGCTCGAACATGCCGACGACTGGCTGGTCCGCGAGATCACGCTTTATCTGCGCCGCACTCTGAAACGCATCGACGTGTCCTCACGGTCCCTGCTGGCGCTAATCGAGCCCGGCTCCTGCTTCACCGGTACGTTGCTCGAGCTCGCGCTTGCCGCCGACCGGTCCTACATGCTCGACGGCGCCTTCGAGGAGGACGGCTCGAACCTGCCGCCCGCAACCATCGCGCTGACCGGAATGAACACAGGTCCGTTGGGGATGTGCACGGGCCTGACCCGGCTGCAAACGCGTTTCTACGGCGACGACGACGCCCTGGCCGCCGTCGAGGCCGAAATCGGCGCTACGCTGGAGGCGGTTGACGCCGAGGAGCTTGGCCTGGTCACCTTCGCGCCCGACGACATCGACTGGGGGGACGAGGTGCGCCTGGCCATCGAGGCCCGCGCCGCCTTCTCGCCCGACGCGCTGACGGGCATGGAGGCGAGCCTGCGCTTCCCCGGGCCCGAGACCATCGAAAGCAAGATTTTCGCGCGCCTGAGTGCGTGGCAGAACTGGATATTCCAACGTCCCAACGCCGTGGGTGACGGCGGCGCGCTGGAGCTCTTCGGCACCGGCAAACAACCCGAATATGACCGCAGGCGGGTCTGAGACCATGAAAGCCAACTACAACGAAATGATCCCCAACAACGTCAACCTCGGCGACGACCGCCGCTTGTTGCGCGCACTGGAACGCTGGCACCCGGCCTATATTCAGTGGTGGAAGGACATGGGGCCGGTCGAATCCACCGACATCGACGTCTATCTGCGTACCGCCATCAGCGTGGACACCGACGGCTGGGCCATCTTCGATCACGTGAAAATGCCCGACTATCGCTGGGGTGTCTTTCTCGCCGAGCCCGGCCCCGAGAGGAAGATCGCCTTCGGGGCCCACAAGGATGAGCCGGTCTGGACCGAAGTGCCCGGCGAGTATCGCACCGAGCTGCGCCGCCTGATCGTCACCCAGGGAGACACCGAACCCGCCTCGGTGGAGCAACAGCGCCAGCTCGGCCGCACCGCGCCGTCGTTGTATGACCTGCGCAATCTCTATCAGGTGAACGTCGAGGAAGGCCGCCACCTGTGGGCCATGGTCTATCTGCTGCACGCCTATTTCGGACGCGACGGGCGCGAGGAGGCCGACGAGATGCTCGAGCGCCACGCGGGTGACCCGGACCGGCCGCGGATCCTCCAGGCCTTCAACGAGCAGACCGACGACTGGCTGTCGTTCTTCATGTTCACCTATTTTCAGGACCGGGACGGCAAGTTCCAGCTGGCGGCGCTGGCCGAATCCGGCTTCGATCCCCTGTCGCGCACCTGCCGCTTCATGCTGACGGAAGAGGCCCACCATATGTTCGTGGGGGAGACCGGCGTGATGCGCGTCCTGCAGCGAACCTGCGAACTGATGCGCGAACATGACACGACTGACGTGCGCCCCTTCGGCGGCATCAACCTCGAGACGGTCCAGAAGTGGATCAATTTCCACTACTCGATCTGCCTGGACCTGTTCGGCTCGGAGCGCTCGACCAATGCCGCGAACTACTTCTCCATGGGCCTCAAGGGCCGCTACCAGGAGACGAAAATCGATGACGACCACAAGCTCGACGGCGAACAGATGGAAATCGCCAAGGTCACTGAGGACGGCGACATCGACAGCGAGACCATCTCGGCGCTGACGGCGATGAACCTGAAACTGCGCCAAGACTACACCGCCGACAGCCAGCGCGGGCTCAACCGCTTCAACAAGATGATCGCCGCCCATGACGTCGACGTCGAACTCACCCTGCCGGACGAGAAGTTCAACCGCTCGATCGGCATCTATTCGGCCATCGAGGCGACTCCCGAGGGCGAGCTGATCTCGGCCGAGGAGTGGTCAAAACGAAAGGCGGACTGGCTGCCGACCGACGAGGACAAGACGTATGTGAACTCCCTGATGATGCCGGTCACCGAGCCGGGCAAGATGGCCAGCTGGATCGCGCCGCCCAAGCGCGGCATCCACGGCCAGCCCATCGACTTCGAGTATGTGCTGTTCCATTGAGCGCTGATCCCATGACCACCAACACCGTCACCGTCGACACGTCTACCAGCCCCACCACACTGAGCTTCGCAGAACAGTTCAACGTGGCCGTGCCCTTCATCGACCGGCACCTCGACGCCGGCCGGGGCGACAAGATTGCCATCCGCGACGACGACGGCGACACCAGCTACGCCGAACTCGCCGAGGCCGTGAACCGTGCGGGCAACGCGCTGGCCGAGCTGGGCCTCGCGCCCGGCGACCGGGTGATCCTGGCCATCAAGGACTGCCCGGCCTTCTTCTTCGCCTTCTGGGGAGCGATCAAGGCGGGCTTCGTGCCGGTGCCCGTGAACACTCTCCTGCGCGCGGGCGACCACCAGTTTATCATTGAGGATTCAGGGGCGGCCTGTGTGGTCTGGTCGCCGGAATTCGCCGAGACCATGCAGCCGGCCATCGCCGCGGCGAAGCCGGCGCATGATTTCCCCACCGAAGGGAATGACGACAGCCTCGCCACGCGCATGGCGGCGGCCGCCCCCACGCTGGAGGCCGCCACCGCCACCGCCGACGCCGACTGCTTCTGGCTCTACACGTCCGGTTCGACCGGTACGCCAAAGGGTGCTGTTCATGCCCACCGGGACATGGTGGTGTGCAGTCAGTATTACGGTGTCGAGACGCTTGGATTCGCGGCCGATGAAATCGCCTTCTCCGCCGCCAAGCTGTTCTTCGCCTACGGGCTGGGCAACGCGATGATGTTTCCGCTGTGGACCGGCGGCCAGGCAGTCCTGTTCGCGGGCCGGCCGACCCCGGAGGTCATGGCCGACTATATCGAGCGCTACCGCCCCACCATCTACTACGCGGTGCCGACCCTGTTCGCGGCCCAGCTCCAAGCGCTGGAGAACACGGAGGCGGACTTCTCGAGCCTGCGGGCCTGCGTGTCGGCCGGGGAATCCCTGCCCGCCACCCTGTTCGAGCGCTGGCGGGACAAAACAGGACTTACGATTCTGGACGGTATCGGCACCACCGAGATCCTGCACATCTTCATCGGCAACCGGCCCGGCGATGCCAAGCCGGGCGCCAGCGGCAAGCTGGTCCCGGGCTACGAGGCGCGGATCGTCGACGACGAGGACCGGCCCGTGGCCACGGGCGAGATCGGCAACCTGCTGATCAAGGGCGGGTCGGTCACCTCGCGCTACTGGAACCAGCCCGAACGCACGGCCGCGGCCATCACCGACGGCTGGATCCGCACCGGGGATTCCTATTCCGTGGACGAAGACGGATTCTTCACTTGCCAGGGGCGCAGCGACGACATGCTCAAGGTCGGCGGCATCTGGGTCTCGCCGGTGGAGATCGAGGCAAGGCTGGTGGCCCATGACGCGGTGCTAGAAGCCGCCGTGATCGGCCGGCCGGACGACGAGGAACTCATCAAGCCCGAGGCGTTCATCATTCTGAAGGACGCAAGCGACGCATCCGACGCGCTCGCCGAAGACCTCAAGACCTTCTGCCAGGCCGAACTCGCCCGCTATAAATACCCCCGCTGGGTGCATTTCGTGGACGAGCTGCCGAAGACCGCGACGGGCAAGATCCAGCGGTTCAAGTTGCGGGGGTGAGACTGGACCGTCGTGCCAGTGGCGCGGCGTAAGCCAGTCGAACATTTCCCGAGCCCCTCGTCATGCCCGGGCTTGATCCGGGCATCTTGTCAGTTTACCACGCTCCGAGATTCGAGATGCGCGGATCAAGCCCGGGCATGACGGGATTCTTTCTATTTTTCAGCCGGCTTCCGCCGCGCCACTGGCACGACGGTCCGGCCTCAAACCCCCAGATACCGCGCTTGGAGCTTCGCGTCTGCACGCAGCTCATCGGACGTGCCTGTCCACACGACCTTGCCCTTCTCGACGATGTGGTGGCGGTCGGCGATTTTGGTGAGCGCCTCGACATTCTTGTCGATCACCAAGATCGACTGGCGGGCGGTCTTGAGATCGGCGAGGCATTTCCAGATTTCTGTCCGGATGAGCGGCGCGAGGCCTTCGGTCGCCTCATCCAGCACCAGCAGCCGGGGGTTGGTCATCAGCGCGCGGCCGACCGCCAGCATCTGCTGCTCACCGCCCGAGAGCTGGTTGCCCGCACTCTCCAGCCGGGCCGACAACGCCGGGAACAGGTCGATCACCTTGTCGAAGGTCCAGTTCTCGCCGTCGCCGTCGCGCCTGCGGGCGGTGGCGATGAGGTTCTCGCGGACGGACAGATTGGGGAAGATCTGCCGCCCCTCGGGCACCAGCCCGATGCCCGCCCGGGCCACCTTATAGGACGGCTGGCCCTGGATGCCGATGCCGTCGAACATGATCTGGCCGCCATGGGGCTGAATGATGCCCATGATCACGCGCACGGTCGTGGTCTTGCCCATGCCGTTGCGCCCCAGCAATGTCGCCACCTCGCCCGCGCCAACCTTGAGGTCCATGCCGAACAGCACCTGGCTGGCGCTATAGGAGGCCTCGATAGCACGCACCTCGAGCATCAACCCGTCTCCCCTTTTGCGTCATCACCGAGATAGGCCGCGCGCACCGACGCGTCATTGCGAATTTCTTCCGGCGTGCCCGTCGCGATCACCTTGCCGTAGACCAGCACCGTGATCCGGTCGGCCAGTGCGAAGACCGCGTCCATGTCATGCTCGATGAGCAGCATCGTGTAGTCGCCCTTGAGCGCCTTCAAGAAGTCGATCATCCCCTGGCTTTCCTCCGGGCCCATGCCGGCCATGGGCTCGTCGAGCAGCAGGAATGTCGGGTTGGTCGCCAGCGAGATCGCGATCTCGAGCTGGCGTTGCTCGCCATGGGCGAGATTGCCGGCGATCACGTCGGTCCGGTCACCGAGACCAACCTTCTCGAGCAACTCACGTGCGGGACCGCACAGGCTTTCGTCCCTGGCCACGGGCTCCCAGAAACGGAAACTGTGCCCCTGCCCGGCCTGGACCGAGAGCATGACGTTCTCCAGCACCGTGAAGTCCCGGAAGATGCTGGTAATCTGGAACGAACGGGCCAGGCCCTGATTGACCCGGGCCGCGGCGGACAGGCGGGTGATGTTGCGCCCCTCGAACAAGATCTCGCCGCCGTCGGGTTTCAGGATACCCGACAGGAGATTTACGAACGTCGTCTTGCCTGCACCGTTGGGGCCGATGACCGCATGGATCTCGCCGCGGGTGACCTCGAGCGACAGGTTGTCGGTCGCGACCAGCCCGCCGAAGCTCTTCAGCAGGCCGCGGGCCGCCAGGCTTATGTTCGCGCGCGCGTCATTCATCGCGGGATGACCTCGGCGTCAGCAGCCCGTGGATGCCGCCGCGCGCGAACAGCACAACCAGGACGAGGAACGGCCCGAAGATGATGTGCCAGTGGATCGTCCAGGTGGACAGGACCTCCGACAGCATCAGGAAGACGAAGGCCCCCGTGACCGGCCCGAACAGGGTGGACATGCCGCCCAGCACCACCATGAAGATCAGCTCGCCCGAACGCGGCCAATTCATCATGTCGGGCGAGACGAAACGTTCGAAATTGGCCTGCAGCAACCCGGCGATCCCGCACATCACACCGGCGATGACGAAGGCGGTGAGACGATACCTGTAGGTCGATACGCCGACCGCCTGGACGCGCGTGTTGTTGGATTTCGCCGCCCGCATGACCACGCCGAAGCGGGAATGGATGAGCTTCCAGCTCACGAACACGCTCACCAGCAGGAATGCGAAGATCGTATAGTACATTGTCAGCTTGTCGTTCAGATCGAAGAAGCCGAGCCCGAAGTCGCTGCGCGAGAGAATGTTCAAACCGTCGTCGCTGCCGTAGCGCTCCGCGCTGACGCTCAGGAAGAAGATCATCTGGGCGAGCGCGAGCGTGATCATGATGAAATACACGCCGCGGGTGCGCAGGCTGATCGCGCCGAAGACAAGCGAGATCACGGCGCAAAGCCCGATCGCCACCGGCCACTGGATCCACGCACTGGTGATGCCGTGGAAGGCGAGGATGCCGATCGTGTAGCCGCCGATCCCCAGATAGACGGCGTGGCCGAAGCTGATCATGCCACCATAGCCCATGATCAGGTTGAGACTGACAGCCGCGATCGCCCAGATCATGATCCGGGCGAAGACAATCACATAGAAGGGCTCGCCCAGCGCGGGTGCCAGGAACGGCACGACCGCGAACAGGGCGATGACGATGATGGTAAGGCTATTCGCCGGGTTTTTCAGGTTCGCCATGGCCCCTACCCCGCGCCCTTTGGCGGGAACAGGCCCTGGGGCCGGAAGAACAGGATCGCGGCCATCAGGATGTAGATCATCATCGACGACAGGGCCGGCCCGGCGGATTCGGCCGCGTTCTCCGGCAGGAACAGCAGCAGGAACACGTCGAGGAAGGACCGCCCCATCGTGTCGATCACCCCGGTGACGATGGAGGCGATGAAGGCGCCGCGGATCGAGCCGATGCCGCCGATCACGATCACCACGAAGGCGAGGATGAGCACATCCTCACCCATGCCGATCTGGGCGGCGGTGATAGGGGTGATGATCAACCCCGCGAGGCCGGCGAGCACGGCGCCGATCCCGAAGACGATGGAAAACAGCAGCGGAATGTTGACGCCCAACGCGCTGGCCATGGTGCGGTTCGACGCACCGGCCCGGATCAGCATGCCAATCCGGGTGCGGGACACGAGGATATAAAGACCCAGTGCGACCAGCAGCCCGATGACGATGATCACGATCCGGTAGACCGGATAGGTGATCGCGCCCAGCGCGACCGAGCCATCGAGGAATTCCGGCAACGGCACGACTAGGCCTTCCGGGCCCCAAATCAGGCGGGTCGCCTCGTTGAAGAACAGAATGAGACCGAAGGTGGCCAGCACATGGTCGAGGTGATCACGCGGATACAAGGTCCGCAGGGTCGTCATCTCGACGATCATGCCGATGATCAGCATGGCCGGGATCATCAGGACGACGCCAATCACGAAGGACCCCGTTACCAGGGTGATGGTGCCGCCGACAAAGGCGCCGATCATGAACATCGACCCGTGGGCCAGGTTCACCAGGTCCATGATCCCGAAGACAAGGGTCAGGCCCGCCGCCATCAGGAACAGGATGATCCCGAGCTGAAACCCATTCAGGAATTGTTCGGTGAGGAGGACGTAGTCCATCGGGGTGCCTGGTGACTATGGAAAACCCTCTCCTCCTGGGAGGAGAGGGTGGTGAGCGTCAGCGAGCCGGGAGAGGTGGGGATTCGCAGAAAGTTTCCGACGAACCCACCTCACCCTGACCCTCTCATCCCCATGGGCGGAGAGGGAACTCAGGCGTCAGCTACATCTTGCACTGGCTGGCATAGGGGTCCTGATGATCGCTCAGAACCGCGCGGCCCACGGCGGTGGTCCAGTTGCCTTCTGCATCCTTGACTACGGTACGCTCGTAGAAGTTCTGGATGGGGAAGTGATTGTTGCCCATCTTGAAGTCACCGCGGATCGAATCGAAATCCGCCTTCTTCAATGCGGCGCGCATCCCGTCGGTGTTGCCGATATCGCCGCTCACGGCCTCGACCGCCGACTTGATGAACATGATCGAATCGTAGCTCTGCGCGGCATAGAAGGACGGGTAACGGCCATACTTCTTACGGAAGTCGCCAACGAACTTCTTGTTGGCCGCATTGTCCAGATCAGGCGCCCAGAACTGGGTCATCTTGGTCCCGAGAACGGTCTCCATACCTGCCTTCTGGAACAGGGGCAGGCTGATTGAGTCCAGCGTGTAGACCGAGTAGAGCGGCACCTCGCCCTCGAGCCCGGCCTGCTGATACTGCTTGATGAAGGCTGGTCCGGCCGGTCCCGGATAGAAGGTGAAGACACCGTCCGGCTTGGCCGCCTTGACCTTGGACAGCTCGGCCGACCAATCCCGCTGGGACGGCCAGACGGTCATGTCCTTGCCCACGACCTTGCCCTTGAAGGTGCGTTCCACGCCCGCGACCATGTTCTGGCCCGCGGCATAGTTCGGCGCCACCAGGTAGAGAGACTCGACCCCCTGCTGGTTGAGCAGCTCCCCGAGCGCCATCGGGGTCTGATCATTCTGCCAGGCGATGTTGAAGAAGTTCGCATTGCATTGCGTCCCGGCGAGCGGCGACGGGCCCGCATTGGCGCTGATCAAGATCTTGTCGGCGTTGAGCACGACGGGTGCGGAGGCAAGCAACACGTTCGACCAGATGTAACCGGCCACGATGTCCACATCGTCGCGCAGCACCAGGCGTTCGGTGGCCTGCTTGCCCTTCTGCGAATTGAACTCGTCGTCAGCGTAGACGATCTCGACATCCTCGCCGGCCATCTTGCCGCCGATATGCTCCATCGCCAGTTCGACCGCGTCACGCATATCCTTGCCGATCACCGCCACGGGGGTAGTGAGTGTGGTCACGAAACCGATTTTGATGTCTGCGGCGGCCGGGGTCGCCAGAAGCGTCAGGGCCGCAGCCGTTCCAAGAATTTTTTTGAGCATTTTCAATCCTCCCAGAGATTTTTCCTATGGGACCATATCGCAGGGCGGATGGAAAGCGCCTAGGGCGTCAATCTTTCGGGGGAGCCCGAACATCGGGAAATCGGGATCAGGGCAGAACCGCCGTCGCCTCGATTTCGACCCGCGCCCGGTCTTCCACCAGGGCCGAGACCTCGACCACCGACATCGCCGGAAAATGCGCACCCATGACGGACCGGTAGAAGCCGCCGACGCCCTTCGGGTTCTCCAGATAGGCCTGTTTGTCGGTCACGAACCAGGTCAGCCGCGTGATGTGTTCGGGCAGGCCGCCCGCCTCGGCCAAGACCGCACGCACGTTCTCCAGCGCCTGGCCAACCTGGGGGGCGAAGTCGTCCGTCTCAAATACGCCCATCTCAGGGTTCCAGCCGATCTGGCCGCCGACAAACACCAGGCGTCCGGTCGCCGCCATGCCATTGGAATATCCCCGGGGCCGTGACCAGCCCGCGGGTTGCAGAATCTCGATCATCGCTTGATATTTCACCTCTATATATTTTAATTTTAAATTAATAATGACACTGTACACAAGTGTGAGAACAGGTTCGAGATGGCCACCCCCGCTCCCCTGAACGAAAAACTAGCAATCGTCACCGGCGGCGGGCGCGGGATCGGCCGGGCGACCGCCTTGGCGCTGGCCGCGCGCGGCGCCGACCTCGTCCTGCTGGGCCGGACCGAACGCAACGTCAAGAAGACCGCCATCGATATTCGCAACCAGTCGGATGTGACGGTCCACGCCCGCGCCCTCGACGTGACGGATGGGGACGCGGTGGAGCGGACATTCCAGGCGCTGATCGACGAGCTGGGGCCGCCGGCGATTCTGGTGAACAATGCCGGGGGTGCCGAAAGCGCGCCTTTCGCCGCCCTGGACCGCGACAATTGGGACACCACCCTGGCCGTGAACCTGACGAGCGTCTACGCCTGCACCCACGCGGTCCTGCCCGCGATGATCGAAGCCGGTTACGGGCGGATCATCAATATCGCCTCGACTGCGGGTCTGGAGGGCTATCCCTATGTGGCCGCCTATTGTGCCGCCAAACACGGTGTGGTCGGCCTGACCCGGTCGCTGGCCCTCGAGGTCGAACGCAAGGGGATCACCGTCAACGCCGTGTGCCCCGGCTACACCGACACCGAGATGCTGCAGGCGGCCATCCGCAAGATCGCCGCGACCACCGGCCGGTCAGAGGCCGACGCCCGCGACGAGCTCGCCGCCGCCAACGCCGGGGGCCGCCTGGTTCAGCCGGAGGAAGTCGCAGAGATGGTCGCGGCCCTGTGCGGTCTCGCGGCGAAAACGGTGACGGGACAGGCACTCGATCTCAGGGGGGAGGATTCGTGACGCCTGACGGCATTCGACAAGGTGACCTCGAATCCGGCCTGACGGCCAACGACCGGCTCGACCTGCGGACCTGGCTGCGGCTGATGACCTGCACCAACATGATCGAGGGGGAGGTCCGCACCCGGCTGCGCAGCCGGTTCGACATCTCGATCGCCCGCTTCGACGTTCTGGCCCAGCTCGACCGGGCGAATAGCGGTCTCGGCATGGGAGAGCTGTCACGCCGCCTGATGGTCACCAACGGCAACGTCACCTCGCTGATCGACCGGCTGGTCGACGAAAACATGGTCACCCGGCACCCCGACCCGAACGACCGGCGCGCCCAGATCATCGAGCTCACACCCGGCGGCAAGCGAGCCTTTACGAAGATGTCGGCGGCCCATGCGGACTGGATCAGCGCGCTTTTCGACGGTGTCGACCGGAAGAGCCTCGAAGCGCTTTACCGAAATCTCGCCCAGCTCAAGACGTCGCTCGCCGCCACGAACGAGAGCAGCTGACCATGTGGCGCCCGCCCGAACGCATCCGCTGGGAGCCCGATCCCGGCACATGGCCAACCGCCGACGAGGCCGGTGATGCCTTGCTGTTCCAACCGGTCGATATCGGCCCCGTCGCACTGGGTTCGCGCACATGGGTTCCCGCCATGGTGCCGTGGCGGGCCACCGGCGACGGCGAAGTGACCGACAATGTCCTCGATTGGTATGGCCGTTTCGCACGCGGCCGACCGGGCGCCATCGTCGTCGAGGCGACGGGCATCCGGGATATTCCCTCGGGGCCGCTCTTGCGGATCGGCGATGATCGCTACATCCCCGGCCTGATCAAACTCGCCGAGACCGTCAGCCAGGAGAGCGACGGCCACACGAAGCTGTTTATCCAGCTGATCGATTTCCTCTCCGTCCGGCGGCGGCCCGACCCGGCGAAATATTTCGAACGGTTCCTCGTGATCACCGATCGGCACCGCGACGCGCTGGACGCAAGGGGCTGGCCGGAAAACAGCTTGCGTGCGCATCTGGCCGCCCTGCCGGTGGACGAACTCACCGATGTGCTCACCCCGCGCGAGCTTGAGTCCCTGCACCAGGGCTACCGCGAGCGGGTAACCGATACCGACCTGCCGCAGATCACCGAGCTACCTGCCGTGCTGCCGGGGCTATTTGCCGACGCCGCCCGGCGCGCGCGTGAGGCCGGGTTCGACGGGGTCGAGCTTCACTACGCCCACGCCTACACCATGGCGTCGTTCCTCTCTGCCCTGAACACGCGTGAAGACGGCTACGGCGGATCGCGCGAGAACCGTGCGCGGTTGCCGCTCGAGGTCTACGCCGCCGTGCGCGCCGCGGTGGGCGAGGATTACGTGGTCGGCACACGGTTTCTCGCCGAAGACTGCATCGACGGTGGCAACGAGGTAGCGGATACCGCCTATTTCGGCGCGACCTTCGCGCGCGCCGGATTTGATGTGCTGTCGCTGTCACGCGGCGGCAAGTTCGAGGATGCCAAGCGCCCGGCGATCGGCCAGGCGGCGTATCCCTATACGGGCCCGAGCGGTTACGAGTGCATGCCGCAGTATATCTCCGATGCGCGCGGGCCCTTCGGCCGGAATGTGGAACCCGTCGCCGCGATCCGCGACGCGGTGCGCGCGGCGGGCTGCGACACGCCCGTGGTCCTGACCGGCGGCATCCACGGGTTCCACCAGGCCGAGGACATCCTGCAGACGGACCAGGCCGACATCATCGGCTTTGCGCGCCAGAACCTCGCCGATCCGGACTGGTTCCGGAAGGTGCGTTCCGGTCATGGCCACGCGGTCCGGGTGTGCGAGTACACGAACTACTGCGAAGCACTGGACCAGAAGCATGTGCCCGTGACCTGCCAGTTGTGGGATCGGAAAAACCTGGACGAACTCGATATTGCGAAGACCGAAGACGGCAAGCGGCGGTTGGTCGCCCCCGAATGGGAGCCCGACAAGAGCTAGCGCGTGAAGCCGCCACTCTCGGCCACCAGACGCTCCAACAGGAGCGACGGCGTCCAGAGCTTTCCATGGATCTTTTCGAAGGCCTTGATCTGGTCGAGAATCTCGCCCAACCCGATCTCATCAGCCATGAACATGATGCCGCCGCGCCAGCGCGGGAAGGCGAAACCGTAGAGCCACATCACGTCGATGTCCGAAGCGCGGCTGGCGATGCCCTCGTCGAGAATCTTGGCCCCCTCGTTGATCGCCGCATAGAGGCAGCGCGCGCGGATCTCGTCGTCGGAGATATCCCGGCGTGTGATGCCCTGTTCTTTGGCGACGGCCACCGCGATCCCCTCGACCTCCGGGTCGGGCTGGGGCCGGCGACCGCCGTCCTCATAGGCATACCAGCCCTGCCCGGCCTTGATGCCGAAGCGGCCCAGCTCGCACATCCGGTCGGCCAGATGCATGTAGCGCGCATCGGGGTCGCGTTCATGGGCGAGCGACTGGCGCATCCGCCAGCTTACGTCGAGCCCCGACAAATCGCTCACCGCGAGCGGGCCCATGGGCATGCCCAGGTCGGTCAGCACCTTGTCCACCTGAGCCGGCGCGGCCCCTTCCTCGACAAGGAACGTCGCCTCACGCACTAGGGGCAGGCGCGAACGGTTGGCGACGAAGCCGTGGCACACCCCCGCCAGCACCCCGACCTTGCCCGTGCGCTTGGCCAGCGCCATCCCCGTGGCGATGGCGTCGGGCGCGGCGTTTGCCGGGCGCACCACCTCGAGCATGCGCATCACGTTGGCGGGCGCGAAGTAATGCAGCCCGATGATATCCTGCGGCCGCGAGGTGGTGGCCGCGATGGCGTCGATATCCATGTAGGAGGTGTTGGTGGCGAGGATCGCACCCGGTTTGGCGACCTTCTCTAGGGCGCCGAATATCTGCTTCTTCACGTCCATATCCTCGAAGGCGACCTCGATCACGAGGTCGGCGTCCGACAAGGCGTTATACGCCACCGCACCGGTGATCCGCCCGAGACATTCGTCTTTCGTGGCTTCATCAATCCGCCCCCGGGTCACCATGGCCTCGTAGAGCTTGGCAATCTCGGCCAAGGCTGTATCCAGCGCCTCCTGGCCCATTTCGACGATGGTCACCGGCAAGCCCGAGTCCGCCAGGCTGATGGCGATGCCCCGGCCCATGGTACCCGCGCCGATCACACCCGCCGACTGGATGTCGCGCGGCGCGATGTCCTTGCCGATATCGGGAATCTTCGCCGCCTCGCGTTCGGCGAAGAAGGCGTAGCGCAATGCCGCCGACTGGCCGCTCGTCTTGCAGGCCTCGAACCGCACCCGGTCCGCCGCCGCGGCGTCGGGGTAGGGCATACGCAGCCCGTCAACGACGCTCTCGATCGCCTGGTGGGGCGAGTCTTGACCGCGAAATCTGCGGTTGGCGAGGTCGCGATACTTGTCGAGGGTCTCGGCAAGTTCTTCGGGCGTACCGATCCCGTCGCGCGGTTCGCTGGAAATCCGTCGCCGGATGCCGTCGGACAGGGTCTTCTCGGCAAACGCGATCGCCCCGTCGCGCAGATCGCCGTCGACGATCTCGTCGATGATCCCATATTCGAGCGCCTTGGCGGCACCGACGGGTTTTCCCAGCACGATCAGCTCCAGCGCGTGGTCCAGCCCGGCCACCCGCGGCAGGCGCTGGGTCCCTGCGGCGCCCGGGAAGATGCCGAGGTTGACCTCGGGCATGCCCACGCGCGCGGTTGGCGAGGCCACGCGGAAATGGCAACCCAGTGTGAGCTCCAGCCCGCCGCCGAGCGCTGTCCCGTGGATCGCGGCGACGATGGGTTTCTCGATGTCGTCGAGCCGGTCGATCACGGCCATCAGATGGGGCTCGCGGGCCGGTTGGTCGAACTCGCGGATATCCGCACCGGCCGGGAAGGTGCGCCCCGCACCGATCAGCACGATGGCCTCGGCGGATGCGTCGGCAACCGCACGTTCCATCCCGGCGACAATGCCTTCGCGCACGGCGTGGCCGAGCGCGTTGACCGGCGGATTGTCGATGGTCAGGACGGCGACCCGTCCCGCGATCTCATAGGCAACAATTTCACTCAATTCCCATCCCCTGATTCTCGCATACGTCTGTGCTAATTCTATGGTCTAATTTCAGTTCAGGCGGCAGCGGCCAACATGATGCGCAGACCCGCGCGGCCGGTCAAACGGAGCAGATAAATTGTCTCATTACGCGCACCCCGATGAATTTCTCGACAAGGTCGGCCAAGAGCTCGGCGTCAGCGACTGGGTCCTGATCGACCAGGCCCAGATTGATGCCTTCGCAGAGGTCACCAACGACCATCAATGGCTGCATGTGGACCCCGAGCGCGCCGCAAAGGACATGCCGACAGGCACGACGATCGCCCACGGCTTCCTCGTGCTGTCGCTGATCCCGGGGTTGAGCTACCCGTTCTTCGAGGTCGAAAACCTCGCCCATACGATCAATTACGGCCTCAACAAGGTGCGCTTCACGGCCATGGTGCCGGTGAACTCGCGGGTCCGGCTGCGCCAGTCCCTGGCCAGCGCGGAGAAACGCCCCGATGGCAGCGTGCATCTCGTCCTCGACGGCATCATCGAGCTGGAGGGCAGCGAACGGCCCGCCGTGGTCACTCAGACCGTCCGGCTGCTGTTCCCCGAACCCATCGGGACCGCCTCTCAATGAGCACCGCCGAGCGCACCTTCTCGCGCACCGACCAGGTCGTGCCCGTGCTCGAGCAGCACCGCTTCGACGATGCACCACTGTTCGCGTGGATGACGGAAAACATCGAAGGATTCGAAGGCCCGATCGAGCTCGCCCAGTTCCAGGGAGGCATGTCGAACCCCACATTCATGCTGACAGACGCGAACGGCCGGCGCTACGTGCTGCGCAAGAAGCCGCCCGGCGAACTACTGCCGTCGGCCCACGCGGTCGACCGGGAGCACCGGATCACATCGGCCCTGGCCGAGACGGATGTGCCGGTCGTGCGCACGCTGGCCCTGTGCGAGGACACGTCCATCGTCGGCACCGAGTTTTTCCTGATGGACCATGCCGACGGCCGCGTGTTCCACGACCCGTCCCTGCCGAATCTGTCGCCTGACGACCGCGCGGCGGTCTCCGCCTCGATGATCGAAACCCTCGCCGCGCTCCATCAGGTGGATTTCGAAGCCGTGGGCCTGGACGACTATGGCAGGGTCGGCGGCTACATGGGCCGCCAGGTGGCGCGCTGGTCGAAGCAGTATGAGGCGTCGAAAACCGACGCGCTGGCCGAGATGGACCATCTCATGGCCTGGCTGCCCGAGAACATGCCCGACGACAGCGAGACCACCATCGTGCATGGCGACTTCCGGCTGGAAAACCTGATCGTCGCCCATGACGAACCCAGGGTAATCGCCGTCCTCGACTGGGAACTCTCGACCCTGGGACATCCGCTCTCGGACCTCGCCTACAACTGCCTGCCCTATCACTGGCCGGAGGAATCCTTCGGCGATATGCGCGGCCTGGACACATCCACGCTCGGCATTCCGGCCGAGGCCGATTACGTGGCCGCCTACTGCAAGCACACCGGCCGCGAGGGAATCGAGAACTGGAACTTCTACCTGGTCCTGTCCCTGTTCCGCCTCGCGGCGATCATCCAGGGGGTCTACTACCGCGGGCTGCAGGGCAACGCCTCGTCCCCCGAGGCGCTGCTGCGCCGGGATCTGACGCGACAGCTCTCGATAAGAGCCTGGAGGCTGGTGGAAAGCGGGTCGTAAAAACCCGACACGTCACGCGCAGACTTGATCCGCGTATCTCGTGCACCGAGACAAGATGCCCGCATCAAATGCGGGCATGACGGCAAACATCAGGCAGTGGTGTCTACTTCGGGATAAATCAGCCGCAGATTCTGCACCACCGCGGCAGGCCGGTCACTGCCCTCCAGCTCAATCGTGGCGTCCAGGATTAGGGACACCCCACCATCCTCGCGCTTCTCGGCACTCGCCAGCACCTGGCGCAGGCGTATCCGCGATCCGGCCGGCACCATGGCCGTGAAGCGGACCTTGTTCAGCCCGTAGTTGAGCTCATGGGCGACGTGATCGACATCGAAGATCTCGTAGCTCAGGGGCGCCAGAAGGGACAGCACCAGGAAACCGTGAGCAATGGTTGTACCGGTCGGCAGTTCGCGCGCGGCGCGCGCCGGGTCCACATGCACCCATTGATGATCGTTGGTCGCATGGGCAAACGCGTCGATCATTGCCTGATCGATCAGCACCCAGTCGCTGATGCCGAGCTCCTCGCCCACCAGATCAAGGAACCTATCGGGATGGGAGAATTTCGCCATCTCAACAAGAAGGCACCCCTCAGGACGCCTTCGCGGCCTCTTGCTCACGCAAGACCTTGCGCTGGATCTTGCCGGTGGTCGTCAACGGAAGCTCATCCACAAACTCCACGGTGCGTGGATATTCATGCGCTGCCAACCGTGTCTTGACGTGATTCTGAATCTCCGCGGCCAGCTCGCCGGTGGGATGCTGCCCTTCCTTCAAAATAACATAGGCCTTCACCAGTTCGCCGCGTGCCTCGTCGGGCACCCCGATCACTGCCGACATCTGCACGGCGGGGTGAGTAAGCAGCGAGTTTTCGACCTCGGCGGGGCCGATCCGGTAGCCGGCGGAGTTGATCACATCATCGGCACGGCCGACGAAGAAAATCCAGTCATCCTCGTCCTTGATCGCCTTGTCGCCCGTGTCCATCCAGCTTTGCCCTTCCGGGTCGGTGATAAACTTCTCCTCCGTTGCCTGAGGGTTGTTCCAGTATTCGAGAAACATCACCGGGTCGGGTGTCTTCACGCAGATCGTGCCGAGTTCGCCCGGCGCCTGAACATTACCCGCCTCGTCGAGAATACGAAGCGTATGGCCCGGTGATGCGCGGCCCATGGAGCCGTCCGGTGGCGTCATGATCGCCGCACAACCGCCGACAATGACGTTACATTCAGTTTGACCGTAGGCTTCGTTGATCGTCACGCCGAGTTGTTCGCGACCCCAGTCGATCAGCGACGTTCCCAACGCCTCGCCGCCCGAAAACATCGAGCGCAGATCATAGTCCCAGCGCTCACGGGGATTCTCGACCTGACGCATCACCTTGAGCGCGGTTGGCGGAATGAACGCACAACGCACACCGTAGCGCGCCATCAGGTCGAACGCGGCCTCGGGGTCGAACTTGCCCGGCGGATTCACCACCTGCGGAATTCCGTGATAGAGCGCCGGCATCGCCGAATCCATCAATGCGCCAACCCACGCCCAGTCGGCATTCGTCCACATGATGTCGCCCGGCTGAGGCAGAAAATCGAAAATGAAATCGACGCCGGGAGTATGCCCGATCATCGTGCGATGGGGCAGCAGCGCACCCTTCGGATGGCCAGTCGTGCCCGAAGTGTAGATCAGCAGGGCCGGATCGCCGTTCGCCGTATCAACCGGCGTGAAACTGTCCTTCGCGCGGTCCAGCTCCGCATAAAAATCCAGCGCGCCGCCAGCGCCGTCGTCGGCGGGGCCATCAACGGAGAGAACGAGCTGCAGGTCGGGCAGCGAATCCCTGATCTCGGCAAGTTTCACGCAGCCCGCCCTGTCGGTGACAATCGCCCGCGCGCCGCTGTCCGAAAGCCGAAATTCGAGTGCGTCGGGGCCGAACAGCTGGGCCAGCGGCATGGCGACGAAGCCGGCACGATAGGCGGCAATATGCGCGACGAGCGTCTCGGGCATCTGCGGCAGCAGCACCGCGACCCGATCGCCGAACGCAAGTCCGTTTCCCACCAGAAAATTGGCGAGCCGGCTCGATAACTGCTTCAGATCGCCAAAACTGTAATCGCGTTGGCCGCCATCGGGCTGCGGCACGATCAGCGCCGTTTTGTTCGGGTCATGCGCATCGCACACCGATACGCCCATGTTAAAGCGTTCTGGCACATCCCAGCGCCAATCCCCCCAGGCTTCGGCGTAAGTTTTCGAGATCTTCATCAGCGTCCCCCGCGTGTCTTATTTGCCAGAAGTCTAGCCAGAAGCAGGGAGTACGCCAATCCGACATCTCAGGCCGCGCAGCAAGCCCTAGTCGCCGCCTGCCAATTCCAGCATCGCGCCCAGCAGCACCTGGCCGCCGGCGCTCACCCATTCGGGCTTCGCGTCCTCGATCTCGTTGTGGCTGATGCCGTCGACGCAGGGGATGAAGATCATCGACGTCGGCGCGACCGCCGCCACATTGCAGGCATCGTGGCCCGCACCCGAGATGATATCGCGGGCCGACAGGTCCCGGCTTTCGGCAGCGTTGCGCACGGCGGCAACGCACCGGTCATTGAACACGATGGGCTCGATATAGAAGATCTCCTCGAACGAGCATTCGAGCCCTATATCGTCGACGATATCCTGCAGACCCGCACGAAGCCTCGCGTCCATGTCGCGCAGAATGTCATCGTCGGGGTGCCGAAACTCCGCGGTCATGAACACCTGGCCGGGGATCACGTTTCGCGAGTTGGGGTAGGATTCGATCATGCCCACGGTCGAGCGCCCGTCGGGCGCATTGCCAATGCCTGTCTGATAGACCAGTTCGACGACCCGCGCCGCCCCAACCAGTGCATCCTTGCGCCGCTCCATGGGCGTGCTGCCCGCATGGGATTCCTGGCCGGTCAGCGTGATCTCGTACCAGCGCTGGCCCTGGGCGCCTGTGACCACGCCGATGCTGATCTCTTCGTCCTCGAGAATGGGGCCCTGCTCGATATGGGCCTCCACATAGGCGTGCAGCTCGCGGCCGCCGACGGGCAGCTCACCGGCATAGCCGATCCGCTTCAGTTCCTGGCCAATGGTCAGCCCGTCGGCGTCGGCGCGGGACAATCCATGTTCGAGTGAGAATTGACCGCCGAACACGCCCGAGGAAACCATGGCGGGTGCGAAACGGCTGCCCTCCTCGTTGGTCCAGACCACCACCTCGATCGGATGCTCGGTCTCATAGTCCAGATCGTTGAGGCTGCGTATCACCTCGAGGCCGGCCAGGACCCCATAGACGCCGTCGAACTTCCCCCCGGTCGGCTGCGTGTCCAGGTGGCTGCCGGTTACCACGGGCGGCAGGGAATCATCCCGCCCGGCGCGGCGGGCAAAGATATTGCCCATCTGGTCGATGCTCACGGCGCAACCTGCGGCCTCGCACCAGTCGACGAACAGGTCCCGCGCCTCGCGATCGAGATCGGTAAGCGCCAGGCGCCTGCTGCCGCCCTTCTCGGTGGGTCCGATCTCGGCGATGTCCATGATCGACTCCCACAGGCGATCGCCATCTATCGAGAGGTTGCGCGGTTCGTTCATGGCGGGCATTCCGGGATAGGGTGGGAGAAGCGGTTTAGCCCATGATACCGTCTCTCATCCCATCCTCACAGATCACGTTCGCACTGACTGGGTTGCAAAACAGGTCCGCCGCGTTGCCGACGGCGACACCGTAATCCTCGTGACCGAGGAACTTCGCGGGCCGTTCCGTCATCATCGCGAAACACTCGGTCAACTCGTCCCGCGTGCCGCGCTGGGCAACATTCGCGTACATGTTGGCAATTCGCATCAGTGAACCGTCACCGAAGGGCGTGAGCGGGTTGAGGATATTATTTGTCGACAGGCAGCAATTAACCCCATGGGCGGCGAGCGCGTTGCCATCGGCCACGCCACGCATCACCGAGTGATCCTGATGTCAGCCCACGGTGAACAGGTCCGTCGCCGGCAACACGGTCAGGGTCACGCCGCTGTCGGACATAAGCTTTCCGAGATCGCGCAGCTTCTCCGGCGGCATGGAAGAATATTTCGAGCCGTGTCCGACGGCCATACGGCCGCCCCAGCCGATTTTGTCGGCCAGTTCGCAGACCTGGTAGATGTCGAGGTGATCATGGTTCGCGCTTCGACCGGCCAGACCTCGGAGATGACCGCGATCATGCAGAAACCGGCCGGTTGCGCGGCCAGCCCTCGACCTGACGGCGCAGCTCGAGGCGTGCGATCTGGCGCCGGTGAACCTCGTCGGGCCCATCGAACAAGCGCATCGCGCGGGTGCGTGCATACATCGCCGCCAGCGGGAAATCGTCGCTCATACCGCCGCCGCCGTGGAGCTGCAGGGCCCGGTCGATCACGTCCAGCGCCATGTTCGGTGCGGCCACCTTGATCATGGCGATCTCCTGGCGGGCCTCCTTGTTGCCGACCGTGTCCATCATCCAGGCCGCCTTCATCACCAGAAGCCGGCACATCTCGATCTCGATCCGCGACTGGGCGATGCGTTCCTCCGTGATACCGCGCTCGGCCAGCAGCTTGCCCCAGGTCTCGCGTTCGGCAGCACGCTTGCACATCGCCTCCAGCGCACGCTCGGCCACGCCGATAACGCGCATGCAATGGTGAATGCGGCCCGGCCCGAGTCGGCCCTGGGCGACCTCGAACCCGCGCCCCTCGCCCAGCACCAGATTCTCCGCAGGCACCCGCACATTGTCGAAGACCACCTCGGCATGGCCATGGGGAGCGTCGTCGTAGCCCATCACATTGAGCATGCGCTTGATCGTCACCCCCGGCGTTTCAGTTGGCACCAGGATCTGCGACTGTTGTTCGTGCCGGGCGGCCGTCGAGTCGGTCTTGCCCATCACGATCATGATCTTGCAACGCGGGTTCCCGGCGTTCGACGTCCACCATTTGCGACCGTTGATGACATAGTCGTCACCGTCGCGGGTGATCGAGCATTCGATATTGGTTGCGTCCGACGACGCCACGTCGGGCTCGGTCATGGCAAAGGCGGAGCGAATCTCGCCGTTCAGCAACGGCGTCAGCCATTCATCCTGCTGGGCAGGGGTGCCGTACATGTGCAGCACCTCCATATTGCCCGTGTCCGGCGCGTTGCAGTTGAACACCTCCGGCGCCCAGTCGACCCGTCCCATGATCTCGCAGAGCGGCGCATATTCGACATTGGTCAGCCCCGCACCGTGATGATCGTCGGGAAGGAAGAGGTTCCACAGGCCGCGTTTCTTCGCCTCGGCCTTCAACTCGTCGACGATCTGCGGCGTTTGCCAGCGCGTGCCCTGGCTGTCGAGTTGCGTGTCGAACGTCTCCTCGTTCGGATAGACAAACTCATCCATGAAGGCGAGCAGCTGCGTGCGCATTTCAACACAGCGTTTTGACAGTTCGAATTCCATCTCTTCCCCCGGGAACAGGCCAACGAGCATTCTATCGTCCGGGCAGGTGCCGAACGTTGTGACTTCGCCTAGGATACCGACATTGGAGTGAATAGGGGAATCGTCATGGGCAAGCCGTTCGACCTTTCGGGAAAAACCGCCATCGTCACGGGTTCGACCAAGGGTATCGGCCGCGCAATCGCCTTTGCCCTGGCCGAGGCCGGCGCGAGCGTTTCGGTGTCCAGCCGCGACTCGGATCGTGTGTCGGAAACCGAAGCCGCGCTGAAGGGTGCGGGTCACAACGTGCTCGGCGTGCCCTGCAACGTGGGCCGGAAAGAAGAACTCGAAAAACTCGTCGCGCGCACCAAAGAGGCGCTCGGCCCGGCGGACATCCTCGTCTGCAACGCGGCCATCAACCCCTATTACGGCCCCGCGATGGACATTCCAGACGATGTCTTCGCCAAGGTCATGCACACCAACATCCAGGCCCAGCTCTGGCTCGCGCAGTTGGTCGTGCCGGACATGAAAGAAAACACGAAAGACGGCGGGACGATCATCCTCGTTTCGTCTATCGGCGGCCTGCGCGGCAGCGACGTGATCGGCGCCTACAACATTTCCAAGGCGGCCGACATCCAGCTCGCGAAGAATCTCGCGGTCGAGCTCGGCCCGGACAACATCCGGGTCAACGCCATCGCACCGGGACTGGTGAAAACGGATTTCGCGCGCGCGCTTTGGGAGAGTCCGGAGTTCGCCGACCCGCGTATCGCCGCCACGCCGCTCAGGCGGCTGGGCGAGCCGGAAGATATCGCCGGGGCGGCCGTATACCTGGCGTCAGATGCCGGCCGCTGGATGACGGGCCAGACCCTGGTGATAGACGGCGGCGCGACGGTGCCCGTTTAGGGGTCACAGCATCCTGACCGATCTCTGACCTGTCGAAGGACGAGGGCGGCACCCTCATACTTCGTCAAGCTCAGCGTGAGGATATTTCTTATGAATGCACTACTGCGGTGACACTCTAACCCTTAACCTGTCCGACCCGCGTCCCATTCCTTGAAGCTGGAACCGCCATCCGCCAGCTCGCGCAGGAGCGCTGCCGGTTCCCACTTGTCGCCCCACTCGCCGTGAAAACGGTCCATGGTCGCGACGATCTCCGGCAAACCGACCATATCGGCATAGAACATCGGGCCGCCACGCCAGCGCGGGAAGCCATAGCCGTGGAGCCAGATGACATCGATATCCGACGCCCGGATCGCCATGCCCTCTTCGAGAATTTTCGTGCCCTCATTGATCAACTGATAAACACAGCGCTGCAGAATTTCCGAATCCGGAATCGCGCGCCGGGTAATCCCCATTTCCTCGGACCGCGCGACGATCAGGGCCTCGATCTCTTCGTCCGGCACCGCGTTCCGGCCCTCATAGCGATACCAGCCGGCGCCGGTTTTCTGTCCGAAACGCCCCCGCTTGCAAATCCGGTCCAGCAAGGGTGAAAACCGCTCGTCGGCGGGGCGCGTTTCGGCCCGGCGCTTCTCGATCGCCCAGCTGATATCGAGCCCGGCCAGATCCGAGACCCGGAACGGACCCATGCGGAAGCCGAATTCCTCCATCACCCGGTCAACGTCCTGGGGTGAGGCGCCTTCCTCAACGAGAAAGTCTCCCTGACGCCAGAACGGTGCGAGCATCCGATTGCCCACGAAGCCGTCGCACACACCGACGACGACGCCGGTCTTCCGGATGCGGGCCGACAGATCGAGCACTGTCGCAATGACGTCTTTCTCTGTTTTTTCGGCCCGCACAATCTCGAGCAGGGTCATGACGTTCGCGGGGCTGAAAAAATGCATGCCCAGCACGTCGCCCGGCCGCTCGGTGACCGCCGCGATCGCGTCCACGTCGAGGGTCGATGTGTTGGTCGCCAGAATGGCGCCGTCGCGGGCCAGCGCGTCCAGTTCGCCGAAAATCTTCTGCTTGACGTCCATTTCTTCGAACACGGCCTCAATGATCAGGTCTGCATCTGCCGCAGCCGCAATCCCGACGGCCCCGGTAATCAATTCGATCCGGGTTTCCATGTCCTCGGTGCTCAGGCGGCCGCGGTCTCGGGTGGCCGCATAATTGTCGCTGATCCGCGCAATTCCCTGGTCTAGCGCGGACTGCCCCGAATCGATCAGCGTGACCGGCATGCCGGCATTGGCGAAAGACATGGCGATGCCACCCCCCATCGTCCCGGCTCCAACGATCGCGACACGTTCGATGGATCGCTTCGGCGTATCCGCGGGAATGTCGGGTATCTTTGAAACCTGACGTTCGGCGAAGAACCCATGCACGAGCGACCGGGACTCATCGGATGCCACCGCCTCGGTGCTGATCTCCGCCTCACGCGCCCACCCGTCGGCAAACGACATGGTCAGCGTATTGGCGACACTTTCAAGGCACCTGAACGGCGCCCGCATGCCTCGCGCGGTTTTTTCAAGTTTCTGGCGGATTTCGCCGACCAGCGCCTCGCCTGCTTCAACATCCAGATCGATCGGCATTTCGCTGACTCGACGCGGACCCACATCACCCGCGACCAGATCTTCGGCAAATCCGATCGCATCGGCGCAGACGTCATCGTCCTCCGCCACCCGGTCGACGAGGTCGATCTCCAGCGCTTTGGTCCCGTCCACCGACGCACCGCTGGTGATCATCTCAACCGCCGTCACGAAGCCGGCCAGCCGCGGCAGGCGCTGCGTTCCACCCGCACCAGGGATGACACCGCGCAGGACCTCGGGCAGGCCGAGCCGGGCATCGCGATGAGCGACCCTGTAGTGGCAGCCGAGCGCCAGTTCCAGGCCGCCACCGAGGGTCGGGCCATGGATCGCCGCGACAACCGGCTTGTCCATCGCCTCGATCAGGTTCATCAGATCACGCGTCATCGGGCGGACCTGACGATCCGGCGTATTGAACTCCCGAATATCCGCCCCGCCACAGAGGTTGCGGCCATTCCCTGAAATCACGACAGCGCTGATCATATGGTCGTCGGCGGCCGTCTCGAGATAGTCGGCGATCGCCATGCGCACCTGTTTCGCAAGCGCGTTGACCGGCGGGTTGTTAATGGTGATCACAGCAACCGCACCCACGTTGCGATACTGGACGGGCTCGTTCGAATTTTTGCTGTTCATGATCCTTCAGACCGGGTCAGTCGGCGCGGTTTCCAGATTTACACTTTAAGAGAATCCTTCACAATCATCCAAAGGTTTGGACCGCGTCCTGCGTATGGCTGCCGCGCCATACCATGATACCTGACAACTCGCGCAACCCTCCGTCGATTGTTAAAATGCGCGTCCCAGCTTCTCAGTTGGCCGCCCCGGCCGAACGAACGGAACACCATGAGCGAGATAGTGAGAGCGCGGTTCAACACCGCCCAGTTGTTCGGATTGCTGACAACGTTTGTCGCCGCGGTCCTGCTCGCCGCGCCGCTTTGGACCGAGACCCCCGGCGTCCTGCCCGCCGCCGGCGTGATCCTGTTCGCCATCGGTTTTTGGGCCACCGACGCTATCCCGCCATACATCACGGCGCTGCTTCTGTTCCTGCTGACGGTCGTATTCTCGATCGCGCCGCCGAGCGTCGCCTTCTCAGGCTTCCACGCCAGCGCCACCTGGCTGGTGTTCGGCGGCTTCGTCATCTCGATCGCGGTCCATAAATCCGGCCTCGCCGCCCGCATGGTCCAGGCGCTGATGGCCCATCTGCCGGCACGTTATCTGCTGATGGTCGGGGGTCTGGCGATCGGCGGCATGCTACTCAGCTTCATCATGCCCTCGGCGTCGGGACGCGCCATCATGATGGCGCCGCTGGCCGTCGCGGTCGCGACCGAACTGGGGTTTGGCGAGAACACGCGAGCGCGCCACGGCCTGGTTCTTGCCGCCGGCTGGGGGACGACGATCCCCGCCTTCGGAATTCTGCCGTCCAACGTCGTCAACATGGCCTTCGTCGGCGCATCCGAAAGCATCTTCGACATCGGCTTCACCTATTTCGGGTACACCTTCCTGAACTTCCCGGTGGTCGGATTTCTGGGCGCGCTGGTCGTGATCGTGCTGATCACCATCCTGTTCGGCGCGAAACCCGAACCCAAGGGTAAGCCGGCGATGCAGACGGGCTGGAGTAGCGCCGAGCGCCGCCTGATGGGCATCATGTTGATCGCCTTGGCGCTGTGGATGACGGATTCCCTGCATGGCATATCACCGGCCTGGATCGCGCTCGCCGCCGCGTTGGTCTGCGTCACCCCCGGGATTGGCATGCTGCAGGCCTCGGTCATCACATCGGAAGTCAACTACGGGGCGTGGCTGTTTGTGGCCGGCGTGATCGGCATGGGCGCCATCGCCAACCATTCCGGGGTCGGCGGTGCGATGGGCGAACTTCTGCTCGCACATATCCCGCTGACCCACGACGGCGGCATCGTTACCTTCTACGAAATCTTCGCGATCAGCGCCGCCGTGGGCGTGGTCACGACCTTTCCCGCCGTCCCCCCGATCGTGACTTCATTCTCCGATGCCATCGCGCAAGCCACCGGCTGGCCTTTGAAGTCCGTACTGCTGGTCCAGGTCCCAAGCTGGATGATCTACCCCTTCCCCCATGAAGCACCGCCGGTGGCGATGGCCATGGCGGTGGGAGGTGTGCCCATGCGCGAAGCCTTTCGATTGACCTCGGTCTACTTCGTGATCGGTATTCTGCTCATCTTGCCCCTGCAATATCTGTGGGGCCGGATGCTCGGCGTCTATTTCTAGGGCAATGCCCTGTCAAACAGGAAAAGGGAGACACCCCATGCTGTTCATGGTGCGAATCAAAGTGGAGTTGCCGGGCGAGATGGACCCGGCGAAGGTCAAGGCGCTGGGCGAAGCGGAGGCCGACCGGGCGATCGCGCTTATCCAGGCCGGCCGGATGCGCAAGGTCTGGCGGATCGTCGGCGAACGCGCGAACTTCTCGATCTGGGAGGCCGACAGCCTGGAAGACTTCCACGCCGACATCTCCTCGCTGCCGCTCCATCCCTGGATGACCGTCGAGGTCACGCCGATGATCGAGCATCCGGCCACCCAGGCCTATGAGGAGAGGGTCGGGCCCTTCCCCACGATCTAGCAGGCAATAGCACCGGCCCATTCGTCATGCCAGGGCTTGACCCGGGCATCTCGTCTCGGCCCCGGTGAGATGCGCGGATCAAGTCCGCGCATGACGCCAGTGGGTGTACTGGGGACGCCCCTAGTAGCCGCGTTCGGCCTTGAGGTCGGAGACCGGACGGAAATAGTCCGGGTAACGCTCGGAAATACGCGCGCCGGGATAGAAGGCAGCGGCGAAGGACGGCCGTTCGCGAATGCGTGCGAGCCAGGCCGTCATTTCGGGCAGATCGTCTTCCCACAGGAAGGCATAGCCAAGGTCGTCCATGCGGTCGATCAGCGGCGTCACCTGGGCGTCCACCATGGTGTACTGGTCGCCCATGATCCACGGCCCGCCAAGTTCGATGACGGCCGCGTCGATCCGCTCGCAGGTCTGCCTGATCTGGAACTCGGCATATTCGAGTTCGTCCTTGCCGAAGCCGGTCTGGGACATGCGCTGGTAGAATTGCTTGCGCAGGGGAAGCCGGTCGGCATGGCTGGCGAACTCGGCGTCGCTGGACTTCGCAAATCGCATCGGCGCCAGCATGTTGGCGAAGGTCGGTACGCGCACAGCGACCGTAGGCACCTCGTCGATGTAGCGCATCCAGGCCCGCATCCGGGCGCGCCCGACCGCGTCGCCCGGCGCCAGCGGCGGGTTCGGGATGACCTCTTCCAGATACTCCAGGATCGCCGAGGATTCGATCAGGATCGTGCCGTCATGCACAAAGGTCGGGACCACGCCATTGGGATTGATCGCCAGATAGTCGGGCTCGAGTTGCTCGAACTTGCCCAGATCCACGTCATGCTCGGTCCAGTCCTTGTTCATCTCCGGCAGGCCCTTTTCCGCCAGGGTGAGGCGCACCTTCTGGCTGCAGGTCGACTGGGGCGCCTGATACATCTCGATCTTCATTCGGACTCTCCGTCGGCAAAGAATTGCGGATATTTTTCGCTGACATTCGTGTTGGCATAGAACGCCGTCGAAAATGACGGGCGCGCCTTGATGCGTTCGAACCAGGCCGTCATCCCGAGCAGATCGGGTTCCCAGACCGGACCGTAGCCCAGGTCGGCCATCCGTTGAATCAGCGGTGTCAGGGTTACGTCGATGAGCGTGTATTGCGCCCCCAGGATCCAGGGGCCGCCGGTCTCGCGCACCGCGGCATCTATGCGTTCACAGGTCTGGCGTATCTGTGCAATCGCATTGTCCATCTCCTCTTCCGAGAAGCCGTCCACCTGTCCCATGCGGCGATAGAATGCCTTTCGGAGCGGCATTTTCTCGATCCGCGCCTCGAAATCCTCCGGCGCCGCATTCTCGTAGCGCAGCGGCCTGAACACCTTGTTGAAGGATGGGACACGGACCGCCGGGGTCGGCACCTCTTCCATGTAACGCATCCATATCCGCAGCCGCGCGCGTCCCAGCGCATCGGCCGGCGACAGGGAGGGTTCGGGATGGATCTCATCGAGATATTCGACAATCACCGAGGATTCGATCACCGGCTCGCCATCATGGATGAGGGTCGGCACCACCCCGTTCGGGTTGAGCTTGAGATAGTCATCTGTCAGGTGATCGCCCGATGCGAAATGCATCACATGGCTCTCCCAATCGAGCCCTTTCTCAGCCAGGCAGATGCGCACCTTCTGGCTGCAGGTTGAATGATCCGAGTGATAGAGCTCGAGCCCCATGGCCTGCTTCTCCCGAAATGTTGAAGCGCCTTCTATGGACGCAATCTCCGAAGCCATTATACCAAGGGCGTTGACAAACTTCGCGACCGCCGGTCAACAACTGTCATGCACAATCCACATATCATTTCGGCCCTTCTGTCCCTAACATTCTTCGCGCTGGCCACGTCCACCTCCGCAGACCCCGTGGATCTGACCGACTGGCCCGACCACACGACGATCTCCGGCGCGCGCGGAAAGCTCGTTACCTATCCAAGCCACAGCCCGTTCACGCTCTGGGCAGTCGGCAAGAGCGAAATGCTCGATCCGCCGACCGAGGCACGCGCCGCGTTGTTCCTGCCGGACAGCGCGAGTGCCGATGCTCCGGTTCCCGCCGTCGTGTTGTTGCACGGCGCGGCCGGTGTTCTGGGATCGCGCGAGCCGACCTACGGCGCTCAGTTCGCCGAGATGGGCGTGGCCGCACTGGTGGTCGACGCCTTCGGCGCCAGGCGCGACCAGGCCTCCGGGTTTATTGACCGCTTGCTCAACATCACCGAGACCATGGCCTTGGCCGATGCCTATTCCGGGCTCCGGTTCCTGGACGGCCTGCCCCAGGTCGACGGCGACCGCGTCGCCCTGATGGGATTCTCCTATGGCGGGATATCGACCATGCTCGCTGCATTTGCGCAAACGGCGGAGACGTTGAACCCCGACGGCAAGCGCTTCGCGGCCCATGTCGCCTTCTACGGCCCCTGTATCGCGCGCTTCGACGACACCCGGGCAACCGGCGCGCCGGTGCTGCTCCTCGCAGGGTCGGAGGACGGCATCGTCGACCCCGAACGCTGCCGCGAGATCATCGAAGATTTGCAGGAAGGCGGCGCCGACGCCGAATTCGTTCTGTATGACGGTGCCTATCATCAGTGGGACGGCAGCTTTCCCGGGCCGCGCACCATCGGGCGCAATCTCGCCGACTGCGATCTCAACGTGAATGAGAAAGGCGTCGTGCGCGATACCCTCACCCTGTTGCCGATGTCCGGGCCGTTCTTGCGCAAGGTGATCCTGGGTGTCTGTTCAGACAGCGACGGCTATCTGATCGGCCGGGACGACGCGATCCGCGATCGCTCCAATCGCGACGTGGGCGCCTTCCTGATGCGCGCCTTCAACGGCAAGCGCTAACCGGCACGCATCGCCGTTACAACAAACAGCGGATCACCCGAAACGCCCGACGGCGACAGGTTGATCCCGATAGGATCCGCAAATCCACCCGCATGGCGGAAATACGCCCCCACCAGCCCTGCATGTTCGCCGTCACCCAGCGCGCGCCAGATCGCCACGGCCTTAGTCGGGAAGCAGCGGTTGGAGAAGGATACAACGCACGAACCACCCGGCACGAGCACGCGGGCGATCTCCGCGAAAACTTCCAGCGGGCGGGTGAGGTACTGCACCGATAACGCGATCACGCAGGCGTCGAACGCCGCATCCTCGAAGGGCATACGAGGATCGATGTTGAGATTCCGGACGTGGCGCGCGGTGAGCCGCGGGTTGGCGTCGAGTTCGGTCTGGTTCATGCCCAGCCCGGCAACAGCACCGAAATCTACATCCTCGGGCAGATGAGAGACCCAGCTCGACATCAGATCGAGCACCCGGCCGCCGGCGGGCAGTTTCTCCCGGTAGCAGGCCGTTAGCGCCGCACGTCCGGCATCATCTAGATGCTGGACCATGCGTTCGGACACATAGAAGGCCGCGTCGTCGGTCTCGTCCTGCCGCACGAAATGCTCGGGCTTGAACGGGAATTCCGGGCCGTCGGTATCAGACATTCACGTTAGTAACCGGCGGCCGCGCCATCGCTGCGCGGGTCGGCACCCGCCTCGATGATCCCATCGGGTCGGCGCACCAGCGCGCCCGCATGGCCCATCAGGTCGCTGAAGGGGCCAACCACCTCGACATCGTGGCCCGCCGCGCGCAGCGCCTCCATGACCTGGTCGGGGAATCGGGATTCGATCTTGAGGTTGGTGCTGTCGCTCCCCCAGGTGCGACCGAGCAACCAGCGCGGCGCGGAGATGGCGGTCTGCACCGGCATGCCGAACCGAACATGCCGAGAGAATATTGCCGCCTGGGTCTGGGGCTGACCCTCGCCGCCCATGGTGCCGTAGGACATCACCCGCCCGTCGTCGAAACGCGCCATCGCCGGGTTGAGTGTATGGAACGGTTTGCGGCCGGGCTGCAGCGGATTCAGCGCGCCAGGATCGAGCGCGAAACTGGCGCCGCGATTTTGCCATGTGATGCCCGTCTCGGGCAGGACCACGCCCGAGCCGAATTCCCAATAGATGCTTTGAATGAAGCTCACGGCGTTTCCGTGGCGGTCGATCGCGCCCAGCCAGACCGTGTCGCTGTCGGTGCCGCCGCGGCTCCAGTTGCCCGCCTGCTCCGGATCGATGGCGCCGGCGAGCCCCGAAATAACTTCAGGAGTCAGGAATGTCTCGGGCGCGGGGTCCATATGCGCCGGGTCAGTGATGTGCCGGTCGCGAATGGCGAAGGCCTGCTTGCTCGCCTCGACCAGCAGATGGACGAAATCGAAGCCTTCGGCATCGGCGCAATCGAGCTGATCGAAGGCCCCGAGAATGAGCAGCGAGGCCAATCCCTGGGTCGGCGGCGGCATATTGTAGAGCGTGGTGTCACCCAAGCGCAGTGACAGCGGCGGCTTGGTGACGGCCTGATGTGCGGCGAGGTCCTCTGCCCGCACCGGGCTGCCCACCGCCGCGAGATCGGCAGCGATCGTCCGGGCCAGATCCCCGCGATAGAAATCGTCGGTGCCCGCATCGGCGATCCGCTGGAGGGTCGCGGCGAGGCGCGGCTGGCGGAAGACGTCGCCGCGTGTCGGCACCGCGCCACCGGGGGTGTAGACGTCGGCGAAGCCGGTGGCCGGACCCATCTCGGGCCGTTTTTCGGTCGTGTTGCGCACCTGACCTTCGGTGACGGCCATGCCGTCATTCGCATACCCGATGGCATCGCCCAGCAGCCGGGATAACGGCAGGTTTCCACCCATCTGCTTCGAGAGTTGCTGTGCCGCGCCCCAGCCCGACACGGTTCCCGCCACGGTCACGGCCGCGAGGGGGCCACGCGACGGGACGGCGTCGAGGCCCTCGTCGCGATAGCGTTCGATCGTCGCGCCCGACCCGGCGGCTCCGCACGCATCGATGGCGATCGGGTCGCCGTTCGCCGGGGAAATAACCCAGAAGCCGTCGCCGCCGATCGAATTCATGTGCGGATAGACGACGGCAATGGCCGCCGCCGCGGCGATCATCGCCTCGAGCGCGTTGCCGCCCTCTCGGAGCACGGACAGGCCGGACTCGGCGGCAAGATGATGGGGCGCCACGACCATTCCGTGGGGGGCAAATCTGGAGTTCAGCATGGGTAACGAACGATCCTGAAAGTGTTCGGGCGGCACCGACCGGTACCGCCCGCACAACTCTAAACGGTTCTGCGCCTATTCGGCAGCTTCCGCGTCCGGGAAATCCGCAATTTCATCGAGGGCCGGCTTGATCTCCTGCATAAAGATACGCAGCTGGTCGATCATGTCGTCCTTCGGACACTGGGCGTAATGGTAGATGAGGGTGATGTATTCCGCCGGCAGCTGTTTCCATTGTTCGACGTAGGAATCGCGAACCTCCGACACCGTGCCGTACTGGAACAATCCGGTCTCGTCCATCAGCTCAATCAGACGGTCACCGTCGGCGCCTTCTGCCTTGTCGGTCCAGTCCGGGAACAGCGGGCCGTAGAAATTCTGGAAGATGTCCCCCGACCAATCGAGCATCTTTTGGGCGCCGTCGTCATGGCTCTCGCCCACATGGGGCCAGCGCACGATCGCCTGGTTCTGGCCGTGGGCAATATTGAAGCCGTGCTGGTTGGCGACCTCTGTGTAGCGCGGGCCGAAGTCGGCGCAGCGCCCGATGCTCGAGAAATATGACGGGATGAATCCCCGCGCGCCGGCATATTCGACGGTCTCGATCGAGGCGTTCGAGGCGATGAACACCTTGGGGTGGGGCCGTGTGTAGGGCGCGGGGACGACGGAGATCTTCCGCAGCTTGCCATCGTCATCCATCTCGCCGGGTGCCCCCATCTGGCGGGTCACGTCGCCCATGAACCAGCCTTCAAGCCCCTCGTCATGGGGATAGGGGTATTCCCACAGATTGCTCTTGTAATCGAAGGCGTCCTCGGTCCAGGCCTTCAGGACGATGTCGACCTGTTCCTCGAAGATTTTCCGGTTGTGCTCATCCGACGCGGTCTTGTCTGACAGGGTCGCGACCGAGCCCAGTTTCTGGCCAAGCACATTGGCCCAGCGGGACTGATAGCCGCGCGCAAACCCGACGAAACAACGACCCTTGGTCATGTGGTCGAGAGTCGCGGTTTCCTCCGCCACCCGGATCGGGTCATCCACACTCATGACATAGCCGAGGCTGCCGATGTTCAGCCGTTTCGACAAACCCGCCCAGTAACCGGTGTTGATGCCGATGCTCGGCCCGACTTCATAGCCTTCGGAGTGGAAGTGATGCTCGATCGAGGACACGCCCCACACGCCGAGATCGTCCATCGCGCGGATCAGGTCGGGCATGCCGTCCATGGCTTCCTGGTAGCGCTCCCGGTTGCGGCCCATCGGGCGCATTTCCTTGCGTTCGGCCGGGCTCTCGGCACGAACCATCGGGTACATCTGAACGACAACCTTCACCATGGCGATTCCTCCCCCGCGTTCCGGAATCCGCGGCAGCGCGGCCCCGGTCTAGACGTTGAACGGCGGCGCTGTACTGCCCTCCTCGAGCTGCAAGCGCATCGTGTTGATGAAACGCGCCAGCATGCCGTAGTAGCCGATCATGATCGTAAGATCGACGAAGCCGTCATTGCCGAGCTCCACCTTGAGCGCCTCGACCATGTCGTCGCCGACTTCTTCGTTGCGGGTTACCAGACGCGCATAGGTGGTCGCCATGCCGACCAGACCGGCCTCGGCCTCGATCGCGGGCGTGCCCACCTTCTTGAGCATGTCCTCGGGCGCACCGACCTTGAGCGCGAATTCCCAGTGATGGCCCCACTCATAGGAACAGCGCAGTTCCTGGGCGACCGTCAGGATGACGTATTCGCGCAGCGCATCGTCGAAGCTGGTCCCGTAACGCACATGCGCACCAACCGGTGTGACCGCTGCCAGCGCGCCGGGGCTGTTGGCCAGCAGCGCAAACACATTGGGCATACTGGTGCGACCGCGTGAGCGGATCACCTCGTCATAGGCTTCCAGAAATTCTGCCGGACAATCCTCGCGCTCAACGCGCGACAGCCGTGCATTTTCCAATCCGTCGGACACGTGCTCTCTCCCCCGTAAATACATCGGTAAATCATTGTCGGCGCGGCGTATCGATGCGTCGGGCCATTCGGTTCGGCCAAAGCAAACCACCATCGGATCATCGGCGTCAACGCCGCGCGGCAATGGACGAACGGAGCGGGACGCCAAATCGCTCGCAAATGTGCTAAATGCGAAGGGGAAATCAGCGACAAACGCAGGACGAACGGACATGACCGAAACGGCTCCAGCGCGCATTGGCACCTTCGCGGGCGCGGTGTTGATCGCGGCAGTGACCATCTTTTTTCTGATCGAGGGGCGTGACCTTTTGATCCCGATCGCGGTCGCCATCGTCATCTGGTACCTGCTCAATGCTCTCGCGCGGTTCCTGCATCGAATCCCCCTGGGCAACTGGCGCCTGCCGAACTGGCTGGCGCTCGCCGGTGCCGTCATCGTCATGATCGTGGCCATCGCGCTCGTCGCGGAGCTGATCAGCGACAATCTGGGCGACGTGGCGGCCACAGCACCCGCCTATCAAGCCAATTTTGAGAATCTCGTGGCCCAGGCATCACGACTCGCCGGCTTCGAGCAACCGCCCGATATCGCCCATGTGATCGACGAGATCGACATCAAATCCCTTATCACCTCGTTCGCGTCGACGGCCGCGGGCATTGCCGGTTCTTTCGGCATCGTGCTGGTTTATGTGGTGTTCCTGCTGATCGAGCAGGGCTGCTTCGAGAGCAAGTTTTCAGCCCTGTTTCCCGATTCCGAACGCCGCCAGGATGTCCGCGACCTGCTGCATCGCATGCAGGAGCAAATCCAGACCTATGTGGCGATCAAGACGTTAATGAGCGTTCTCACCGGCGGCATCAGCTACGGGATCCTGCTCTTCGTAGGGGTCGACTTCGCCGGTTTCTGGGGCTTCATCATCTTCCTGCTGAACTACATCCCGACCATCGGTTCGCTGCTGGGCATCCTGTTGCCGACCCTGCTGGCGGTCGTCCAGTTCGCCACAATCGGCCCGGTCTTGACGGTGCTGATCGCTGGCGGTGCGACCCAGTTCGTGATTGGCAATCTGGTCGAGCCACGCCTGATGGGCACGTCGCTCAACATCTCACCGCTCGTGGTACTCATCTCGCTCGCCGTGTGGGGCAGCATCTGGGGGCTCGCGGGCATGTTCCTGTCGGTCCCCCTGACGATGATCGTGATGATCGTGTGCTCATATTTCAAACCGACCCGCCCGATCGCCATCATGCTGTCGGGCAACGGCAAGATCGAGACACGCTAGACGGGTTCGTCGCCGACAAACGGAGGCCTGAATGTCGAAGCAGGAGAACGAAGACGCCGTCGACCGCGCGGTTCGCGACCTGCAACAATTTCTCGAAAAGGCGAAGGGCCTCGACACGACCACAGTGCGTGCCATCGCCGACCAATTTCGAGCCGACGCGACCCTGTCCCGCACAATGCGGCACCACCGGCATGTCTATGATGCGATCTCCGGATATTTCGAGCATGCCGCCGACGTCCGGCACAAGGCCGACGACCAAAGACATAGCCCGATCGGCGACGCCGTACGGGCACTGGTCGAGAATCTCGACGACGACGAGGATAAAAGCTAGGCGTCGGCCAGCTCGTAACACTCCAACACAAGCGTCATGCCCGGGCTTGACGCGGGCATCTTTCTGACGGCCGTGCATGACAACTTGGGGTCTGTCCTACTCCGCGGCCTGCGCCGCACTGGCGTCGATAAGCTCGGTCAGCATCTGCGGATCGACCGGGTAGTAGTCGATTTCCACATTGAACTCTTCGAGCGCATTCTCGATCGCCGCGACGATCGCCGCAGCAGCAGGGATGGTACCGCCCTCGCCAGCACCCTTAACGCCGAGGGAGTTCAGCGGCGACGGCGTTTCCATATGGGTGACATCCACCCGCGGCATCTCGCTGGCCAACGGCAGCAGATACTCACCATAGTTTGTGGTGAGCGGCTGCCCCTGATCGTCATAGATCATGCGTTCGAACAACGCGTTGCCGATCCCGTGCACCACGCCGCCGACGATCTGGCCATGCACGACTTTCGGGTTGATCATCACACCGCAGTCATGGGCAACCGAATAGCGCAGCACGCGCACCTCGCCGGTGCCCGGATCGACCTCGACCTCGGCCACATTCGAACCGCAGGCGATCGGCGACCCGCTGGAGCCATCGAAGGAGGTGGCTTCCAGCACCGGATCAAACCCGGCCGGAACCCGCATCGCCGACATCGGCGTCAGCTGCATCGCTAATTCTCCGAGCGTAATGGACACATCGGGCGCCCCGTTCACGCGGACCACGCCGTCCTCGATATCCAGATCGGCCTCCGAGGCCTCCAGCACTTCGGCGGCAAGCTTCAGGGCCTTCTCACGAACCTGGAACGCGGCGTCATGAGCCGACGGGCCGACATTCGCCGCCACACGGCTGCCGATCGTGCCAACGCCATGGGAGAACTTCGCCGTGTCGGCAGACTCGAACATGATGTCCTCCGGCGTCACCCCGAGATTTCCCGCAACGATCATGGCAATCATCGTGTGATGTCCCTGACCCTGGCTCGCCGCCCCGGTGCGCACCGCAACCTTGCCCGATGATTCGACGCGAACCGTCGTGCCCTCATAGGGTCCCATGCCAGTATCCTCGATGCAGGAGGAAACGCCGATACCCAGATAACGCCCCTCGGCGCGCGCCGCAGTCTGGCGCTCCTTGAAGCTGCTGTAGTCGGAAAGTTCCAGCACCTGGTCCAGCAACGCCTCATAGTCACCACTGTCGTAGATGCACGGGACACCGCCGCGAAGTTTCGCACCGGTCTCATAGGGCATCTGGTCGGGGCGGACATAGTTCCGGCGGCGCACTTCGGCCGGGTCGATCCCGAGCTCGCGCGAGACCACCTGCACCATGCGTTCGACGGCATAGATGCCACAGGGACGGCCCGCACCACGCACCGGTGAATTCGGTACCGTGTTCGTGAACACAATATCCACCTCCACGTCGATCGCCGGTATGGAATAGGCGCCCGGCAGGGGCGTGAGAGAGCTGTTCGGCAACAGAATGCCGTAGGGAACATAGGCGCCGTTCTCGTGGGTCACCTTGCCGCGCAGCCCGAGAATCTTCCCCTCCGCTGTGCAGGCGACCTCCAGGTCCCAATGCTGGTCACGCTGGGTCGTCGTGGAGACGAAATGCTCCCGGCGATCCTCGATCCACTTGACCGGGCACTCCATGATGCGCGCGGCCAGCGAGATCGCGACTTCTTCGGGATAGAACCCGGCCTTCGGGCCGAACCCGCCGCCGACATCCGGAGCGATGACACGAACGCGTTCCTCGGATTCGTCCAGCCAGGTGGCCAGCGCGCGACGGATCAGATAGGGCGACTGGGCCGACGTCCACAGTGTCAGACCGTCACCCCAGGGGTCATCCCTGGCGATGACGCCGCGCGTTTCCATGGAATGACAACCGCCGCGATGCTGCATGAAGGCCGCCGAGAAAACGTGATCGGCCTTCGCGAAGGAATCCTCGATGTCGCCGAAGCTCGAACGCATCTGGCCCATCAGGTTCGATGTCGTGTCGGCATGGGCCGGCGGTGCGTCGTCGTCCAGCGCCGTGAGAACATTCACGACGGCGGGAAGCGCCTCGTAATCCACGTCGACGAGCGCCAGCGCGTCCTCGGCGATCGCGCGGCTGTCCGCCACCACAATCGCCACAGCCTCGCCCACATAGCAGACTTCATCCTTCGCCAGCGGATACTGGGTCTTGTCCTGATCTATCACCGGTGCGGGATAAAGCTGGTTCATCCTGTGGCTGTATTTCTCACCCAGGTCGGCGTGGGTGATGACGCGGTGCACGCCCGGCAAGGCCATTGCGCGGGACGAGTCGATCGAACGAATTTTTGCATGGGCCATCGGCGCGCGCAGGAAGGCCGCATGCAGCATGCCCGCCATCGTGATGTCATCGACATACCGGCCGTGACCGGTCAGCAGCCGGGGATCTTCCATGCGTTGGACTTCCGCACCCAGATAACGAACGGCCATGGCTCTAGCTCCCCTCGCGCATGGTCTTGGCGGCATCCAGCGCCGCATCGACGATGCCCTGATAGCCGGTGCACCGGCAGATATTCCCCGAAATGGCCTCGCGCACATCCCGCTCGCTCGGATCAGGATTGTCCCGCAGGAACGCAGACAATGACGTCAGCATCCCCGGCGTGCAGAAGCCGCATTGCAGGCCGTGATGTTTCCAGAAAGCGTCCTGCAGCGCGCTCAGGGTCCCGTCATGCTCGGCCAGCCCCTCGACCGTGGTGACCTCGCGCCCGTTGGCCTGGACGGCCAGCATCAGGCAAGAGCGCACCGCCTCACCATCGACCATCACCGTGCAGGCGCCACAGACACCATGCTCGCAACCCATATGGGTGCCGGTCAGATCTAGGCCGTGGCGCAGGAAATCGCCCAGGCTGGTTCGGGTTTCAACATTCGCGGCGTGGCTTTCGCCATTCACTGTCAGTTCGATATCGCGGGTATCGGCCATGATCAGGCACTCCCGTTTGCGTTGGAGGCGGCGGCCAAAAGGGCGCGCTCGACGAGAGTGGCGGCCAGACGCTGGCGATAGGCCGATGTCACATAGGCATCCGACATGGCCTCGATGCCGCGCGCGATTTCCGCTGCGGCCTTGAAGGCATCCGCATCGGGAGCGGCGCCCACCAGCGCCGTCTCGGCATCGGTCAGACGGATGGGGCGCACATCCGCACCGCCGATCGAGATCGCCGCCCGGGTAATCTTGCCGCCGTCAATGGTCAGCAATGCGGCCACGGCGATGATCGCGAAGTCGCCATGACGACGCGCGAACTCGACGAAGCCATGGCCCGTGTTGCCCGCCCAGTGCGGGACGGACACACCGGTCAGGAGCTCGTCCGGACCGATAGAAGGCAGCATGTAGGCGAGCGGCCATTCGGCGAACGGCACCTGGCGTGCGCCGTCGGGCCCCTGGACGGTCAGGGTCGCGTCATACAGCGCCATCAGACAAGGCAGCTCCGCGGCCGGGTCGAGATGACACAGGCTGCCGCCGATGGTGCCCCGGTTGCGGGTCTGGAAATGGCCGACCCAGTGCAAGGCGTCAGGGATGATCGGCGCTTTCTCGACGATCACAGGGTCCTGCATCAGGTCGCGCTGGCGGGTCATCGCACCGATCTCGATGGTATCGCCCCCGTCGCGGACGCCGGCGATCCCCTCAATGCGGTTCAGGTCAATCACGTGATCGGGCACAACGAAACGCATGTTCAGCATCGGCATGAGCGACTGGCCGCCGGCAAAGATCTTCGCGTCCTCATGGGTGGCGAGAAGGGCCACGGCCTCATCCGCCGTGGTCGGGTCGTGATAGGTGAATGGCGCCGGTTTCATCGGGCCGCCTCCATATTCTTGTTTATGTCGTTGCGCATCGCCCTAGGCTTTCTTGCCGCGAATCATCGCCCACAGGGCGCGGAAGAACAGGCTGATGCCCGAAATGCTGTTGTCGGTTGTTTTAAATTCCGCGGCCTCGGCCGATGGCGCCGGTTCATCGTCGGCGGCGGCATCGGACGGTGCGGACTCTGGTACCGGACTGCCGGCGGCGCCGATCTCGGCCTCCAGGTTCGTCGCGAAGTCGGAGATGATCTGCCCCGCGATCGCGTCGATTAGGCCCGACGCGCGGCCATACTGGGCGATCGATCCGGTCAGATCGATGTCGCTGGTGATGTCCACCCGGCTGGCATCGCCGTCGGCGACCAGCTTGAACACCACGGTCGCGCTTGCCGCCCCGCGGCCCTTGGTGTCATTACCCTTGGCCTGCACCGTGGCGACACGCGCGTCCGCGTCGATCTCGGTGATTTCCGCCTCGCCCGAAAATGTCAGAGACACCGGCCCGATCCGCAGCTTGGCGTTTCCCCGGTAGGTCCGCTCGCCGACGGTTTCCGTCAATTCCGCGCCTGGCATGCAGGGCGCGATCCGCGGCACATCCAGCAGGATATCCCACGCGACATCCGGCAGTGCGGGCACCGTAAAACTATTCTCTAACTGCATCGGGCTCCCCGTCCCAAATCGCGACAACACAGGCGTTCTTGGTACGCCCTTGTTCAGGCCCACACAGTAATTTTCTAATTGCGGAATCGCAACCGGCGGCTTGCTAGATCCCGCCGTCCTGTCCGTGCACGTGATAGCCGATATCGCGGACGGGCTTGTTGCCGTCGCTGTCGACACCGGTCGGCAGCCAGGCACACAGGTTGGCCCCGGGGGACCAGACGGTCTCGCAGGGACCCGGCACGAAGAACTCGACGAATACGAAGTCGCTGTCGGTCTCGTTGATGAATGCGTGCGGCTCGTTTTGATAGTTGTAGAGCACGTCGCCCGCGCGCAGTCGGTGGGCGGTGCCATCGAGCATCGCCGTCCCCTCGCCGGCCACCACATACTGGAAATGCTCCGCACCCACATGATGATGCTCGGGGGCTGCCGTGCCCGGTGGGTAGGAAATCATCTCGCCCTTGAAGGCCTTGGTGCCCGCGAGCCCCGGTGTGGCCATGTAAACACGGGTGCGCGCGTCATGCTCGGACTGCAGGACGGGTTCCCGTGTCCAGTCCACATGGACAAGCTCACCTGGCATATCGGCGATGTCGTCATCAAACCGCGCCGCGTCGGGCACCCGGGCGAACAGAATTCGGCTGTCTGCACCTCCGGCCTGAAAGGCGCCAGTGAATCCAAACGGCAGATAGGTGATGTGCTTGGTGTCGAGCGTGTTATCGTTGAGCGTGCCCGCGCCTTCGAGGACCTGCAGCCAGCCGACCATGCCGGCATCCAGTGCAATCTCGAAACGACCATCTGCCGCAACCGCAACATGATCCAGCTCGATCTGGTCGTTGCCGATGATTTCGGCGGTCAGCAGCCGGGCGACCACTCCGCCATCCTGCGAAACAGCTGTCGTTTCATTTTCTCGTACGATAACCGGCATCTCGTCCTCCCCAGGCGATTTGCTCTGGCGCCCCCAAGAACGCCCACGATTCTGCAATCAAAGTCGCTGAAGCTTGGTACGGGCGGTCGGACTTGAACCGACACTCTGTTGCCAGAACTGGATTTTGAATCCAGCGCGTCTACCAATTCCGCCACGCCCGCGCCCGGCTTTTCTACTCTGCACCGACATCATCCGCAACCGGTCAACCGCCCCACGACGGCTCGGCAATGCGCCATGCTGTGACCGGCGTCACTTCCAACCCTGTCGCGACAGCCTACCTATGCCCCGAGCACAACAACGAGAGACGGATGATGCTGAACTACTGCCGCAACGCAGCCGGGCTGATCGCTGTCTGGGCCCTGTTTCTGGGAATTCTGACCGCCTGGCCGAATGCGCCGCAGGCACGGGCGACAACCTACATCCATACCGGTCTGTGGGTGGCCGACGTGGGCGCCGACGGGACCGTCGTTTACCTGCGCCAGATCAAGCACCGCTGAACGTAGACGATCGCCCCGCCGAGCGAGATGGACAGGCGCACGCTGTCCTGTTACGAGGCCGCAAGGAGCCCGGAAACACACCCGGACGCTCGAGAGAGAAACAAGATGCTACGCGGCCTCTATGACTGGACCATGCGCCTCGGCGCGTCACACCACGCGATCTGGGCGCTGGCGGCAGTGGCGTTCGTCGAGAGCTCGTTCTTTCCGATTCCCCCCGACGTCTTGCTCATCCCGATGATCCTCGCCGCCCGTAACATGGCCTGGCGGCTGGGGGCAGTCTGCACCATCGCCTCGGTGCTGGGCGGCTATTTTGGATACTTCATCGGTTTCGCCCTGTTTGAGACGATCGGCGAGCCGGTCATCGCCTTCTACCACATGGAACAGGCCTTCATGGCCTTCACCGAGAAATACAACGAGTTCGGCGCCTGGATCGTCTTCACCTTCGGCGTCACCCCCTTCCCCTACAAGGTGGTCACCATTGCCAGCGGCGTGACCCAGCTCGACCCGGTGGTATTCGGCATCACGTCGGTCGCCGCGCGGGGCCTGCGCTTCTTCCTGGTCGCGGCCCTGATATGGTATTTTGGTCCGCCGATCCGCGCCTTCGTCGAACGCTATCTGGGCTGGGTCGCACTCGCCTTCATCGTGCTGTTGATCGGCGGGTTCGTGCTGATCAAGTTCGTTTTCTAGCCCACGAGCCCCATATCACACCCATGGCCCTGACCGATATCCACACCACGCTCACCCGGCGCGCCGCGCTCTGGCCCGCGCTTACTCTCGCCGCCAGCGGCGCCATGCTGGGTGGCGCGTGGAGCTTCCAGGTCTTCGGCGGCCTGCAGCCCTGCACGCTCTGTATCTATCAACGTTGGCCCTACTGGATCGTGATCGCCCTCGCCAGCCTGGCGTTGCTGGCCCGCAGGCGGCTGGCGCCGGGCGTACTGGCGGTGTTTGCCGCAATCAGCGGGCTCGTGTTTCTGGCGGGTGCGGGCATCGCCGGGTTCCACGTCGGGGTCGAGCAGCATTGGTGGGAAGGGTTGTCGACCTGCGGCAGCGGCGGGCTGGACGACCCCAACATGTCCATCGAGGAGCTCAAGGCGAAGCTGTTCGCCACGCCGCTGGTGCGCTGCGACGACGTGGCATGGTCTCTCTTCGGTATTTCAATGGCAGGCTATAATCTCATCATCTCCGTCATCCTCGCGGCGGCATCCGCGTGGGCGGCACTGGGTTTCTGGCAGGAGACGGCATGAGCGAAACTGACTCCAAACGTCCCGAGAAAACCGGTGAGGACCGACTGCCGGGCGACCCGGACCGGGAGACCTTGATCGAACGGATGATCCGGGTGGATCATGCCGGCGAGTTCGGCGCGGCACGGATTTACGCGGGCCAACTCGCGGTCCTCGGTAAGCACCCCGTCGGCGAGACCATCCGGCACATGGCCGACCAAGAAAAGAAGCATCTCGAGGCCTTCGACAAGCTGATCGTCGAGCGACGGGTACGCCCGACTCTCCTGTCACCCGTCTGGCAGGCCGCAGGCTTCGCGCTAGGTGCGGCCACGGCGGCCATGGGCGAGAAGGCCGCCATGGCCTGCACAGTCGCGGTCGAGGATGTCATACAGGAGCATTACGCCGACCAGTCCGAGAAGCTCGGCGAGGACGAGGCGGAACTGCGCGACCTGATCGACGAGTTCCGCGCCGAGGAGATCGAGCACAAGGAAACCGGGCTCGCCCATGATGCGGAAGCCGCGCCCGGCTATCGGGTCATGTCGGAATTCATCAAGACCGGCACCCGCGCGGCCATCTGGCTGTCGACGCGGGTCTGACAAACCGGCCCCCTAGTCGACCAGCTCGGTATCCCAATAGAGATAGTCGCCCCAGCTTTCGTGGAGGAAGTTGGGCGGGAAGGCGCGGCCGTTCTCGATCAGCTCCCAGGTGTCGGGCTGGCGGGGCTTGTTCAGGAGCTGCATGCCGGCCTCCTCCGGCGTGCGGTTCGCCTTCGCGAGGTTACACGCCCCCGACGCCGTCACCACATTCTCCCACGAAGTGCGCCCGCCGCGCGAGCGCGGGATCACATGATCGAAGGTCAGCTCGTGGGCCGGCAGGCGCTGGCCGGAATACTGGCAGGTGAAGCGGTCGCGAAGAAACACGTTGAAGCGGGTGAAGGCGGGCTTGTCCGCCGGGCGGATATACTCCTTGAGGGAGACCACGCTGGGCAGGGGCATTTCGAGGTTGGGTGAGCGGATAACCCGGTCATATTCGGCGACCGTGTTGACCCGGCCCATGAGCGTCGCCTTCACGGCGTCCTGCCAGGGCCAGACGGACAAGGGGAAATAGCTCAGCGGGCGGAAATCCGCGTTGAGCACGAGTGCCGGACATTGTTCCAGCGCGACGTCCATCCTTGCCCTCCCAGAGGTGACCCTCAGTGGATCAACTTAAAGACTAAGCAACAAACTCCGATTCTCATCAAAATACCGTCCGCCGACTATCCCGTCTGCTCGTATGTTGTCCAACTCAGTCGGCCGCAAACGCCCGACCCAGAAGCGCGACGGCGCGCCCGATACCGTCATCGTCGATGCCGTGACCCAAGCCCGGCCGCGAGACCGCCTCAACGTTGACGCCCGCGTCACGCAGGGCCGTTTCGGCCATCGCGAGGGCCGCATGGGGCACGACCTCGTCGGCCTCGCCATGCACCAGCAGGACCGGCGGGCGAGCGGTGATCTCGTCGGCGAGGCTGTCGGCCGCCGCGAGCATGCCCGAATAGCCGAGCACGGCCGCAGACGCCGTCGCGCGGCGCAGGCCGATATGCAGCGCCATCATGCAGCCCTGGCTGAAACCGAACAACGCGAGGTCGGTGTCGGTTAGACCATGGCGTGCCAGGTGATGATCGAGAAACGCGTCGATCGCCGGGGCCACACTGCGCACCCCGGCGGCAATATTCTCGGGCGAGCGGTCCGTCAGGCTGAACCATTGCAGACCGAACGGCGCCCCCTCGCAGGGATCGGGCGCGTCGGGCGCCAAGAATAGCGCATCGGGCAAATCTCCGGCGAGCATCGGCGCCAGGCCGATCAGGTCGTTGCCGTCCGCACCCCGGCCATGGAGCAGCACGACGAGCTGTTTGGGCGGGTTGCCAGAGGCGGGACCGTAGCTCGGTCCGGTCAGTTGGGGTTCGGTCATGATCTGGCCTTTTGCGTTGTGATTGGGTGCATCATATCGCGTAGATACGGTAGGCGTGCCACAGCAGCCTTGCCGCCGCGCTGCGCCAGGGCCGCCATTTCTGCTCGGCCTCCTTGCGCAGCTGCCCAGGAGTCCAGCGGCTACCGTCGCCCAGATGCTTGCCCGCCGAAGCGACCAGCGCCAGGTCGTCGGCCAGCATGATATCGGGCCGGCCGAGGGCGAACAGCAGGTAGACCTCCGCACTCCAGCGGCCAATCCCCTTGAGCGCGACCAGCGCATCGATCGCCATGTCGTCGTCCTGCTTTCGAAGCCCGTTGAGATCGAGACCGCTGGACACGATCGCCTCGGCGAGCCCCCGGGCGTAGACGATCTTCTGCCGGCTGAGTCCGCACGCGCGAAGCGCTTCGTCATCCTGGACGATGAACACCGTCGGTTCCTTGGTGATGCCCGCGACCTCCATTCGCTTCCAGATGGCCGCCGCGGCGTGGGTCGAGAGCTGCTGGCCGACAATCACCCGCAACAGGGTCGTGAAACCCGGCGGGCGGGCGCGCGGTCCCGGCGTGCCCGTATGCGCCCAGAGTTCGCCCATACGCGGGTCGAGTGCGGCCAGTTCTTCGAGCCCCGCCTCTAGCCGTTTGCGTGTTTTCATCGCATCATCACCTTATCAACGCCCGCGCATTGACCCTGATTGCTGCACCAAGATCAACTCGGAATCCCGATGAACCACCTCGCATGAGAAACCAATCACCCGTCGAAACGTTCACCACCCGGTTCGCCCCGTCGCCGACCGGCCTGCTGCATCTCGGTCACGCCTATTCCGCGCTGTTCGCGGCGCGTCTGGCAAGCGCGGCCGAAGGCCGGTTCATCCTGCGCATCGAGGACATCGACCAGGGACGCTGCCGGCCCAAGTTCGAGGACGCGATCATCGAGGATATGGCCTGGCTGGGACTGGAATGGGCCCAGCCAGTCTGGCGCCAGTCGGAGCGGATGGACGAATACGCCACCGCGCTCGGGACCCTCGACGAGATGGGTCTGCTCTATCCCTGCTTCTGCACCCGCAAGGATATCGCCGCGGAGATCGCCCGGTCCGGGGCGGCACCGCATCTGACCCATGACGGTCCCGACGGCCCGATCTATCCGGGCATCTGTATATCGCTCGACGCGGAAACACGTGCGGCGCGGATCGCCGACGGCGAACCTCACGCCCTGCGCCTCAATATGACCGCCGCGACCGCCCGGGCCGGGGCGCTCACCTGGCATGATCGCTCACGCGGCGAACAGACTGCGACACCGGAGATCTTCGGCGACGTGGTGCTCGCCCGCAAGGACGTAGTGACCAGCTATCATTTGGCTGTGACCGTCGACGATGCGGCCCAGGGCGTCACCCTAGTGACCCGCGGCACGGATTTGTTCGCCGCGACCCACATCCACCGGCTGCTCCAGGCGCTGCTCGATCTCGATGTGCCCGAATGGCACCACACGCCGCTGTTGGCCAACAGCGATGGCGAGCGGCTGGCCAAGAGGGACAAGGCGTTTACCTTGCGCGCCATGCGGGACGCCAGCACCGACCCGGATGAGATCTGGGCGATGGCGATCCGCCAGATCGCCCGGGGTGCCGCGAACGCCAACGAATTCTGAGATCGGGGTTTTATCAGGCCCAGGCACGAAGACCGCGAACCAGGCGCGCATAGTCGGGATGCTCGGGCGCGATCAGCCCGTGACGGATCGCAAAATCGATGATCACCAGGTTGACGTTGAACTTGAATTCGTCGGTCTCGTCGATCACTCGCAGGGCCTGTTGCACGGGCCACTTCACGAAGCCGCTGACCTCGCCATCGGTGTTTACGGGCTCGAAGTCCGCCGGCAGCATGAGGTCATAGACGAACAGCATGTCGCGCCGGATGCCCCTCTGTGTGTCGAGGGTATAGGTGATCACCCCCGCGGGTCGGGCCGTCTGCGCCAGCGCTTCGGGCACCGAGGCTTCCTCGGCGGCTTCCTTGATGACGTTTTCCATCACGTTCAACCCGACCGGCAGGCCGCCGGCGATCATATTGTCGAGCTTGCCGGGTGCGACTTCGCGATTCTTCGACCGCACGCCGATCCACAGTTCCGGACCGTCCGCGGTCTCCACATAGCCGTTCACATGAACCCCGTAGGAGATCACGCCGAAGGATTCGAGCCAAGCTCGGTCGATCCGCATCAGGACCTCGCCATCAAAACGCGTTGATACCGGACAGAGTTCCTTGCGGTTGCGCGGCAGCGCCTGTTTGACGACCAGCGCCGTACCCGCCTCGGCCAGCGCCCGGGAGCGTTCCTCCACATCCTTGAGGCTTTCGAGGGTCGCCACCTCGCTATCGGTGACCTTGAAGTAATGGCCCCAGCGGGTCATCAGCTCGGCGAGTTCGCGACGCACCCAGCCGACCTGCACCCCGCCCACAATGAATGGCAGCCTGCCGTCGAAGCTGTGGGCGTTGCACGCGACGATATGATCGTAGAGGCCCATCGCGTTCTACCGCCACCAACAGGTTTCAGGCGCGAGCCGCGCGGCGTTTTTCCGAGACCAGCACATGGGAGACGCCGAACATGGCCCGCATGGCCGCGGCCATCTGCGTGGCCAGCGCGTGATCGATCTCACCCGATTCGATGTCGATATCGACATAGGTCCCGCTCGTCTCGTCGCGCACGCCGTGCCACCGATCGGGCAGCAGGCCGCGCTTCGCCCAGAGTTCCATCAGACGCGGCATCATACCCGGATCGGCGACGGCCCGGACCGAGAAACAGTGAACCGCGTCGGTTCGTTCTTCAGGTTGAGTATGCGGGTGATTGTGTAAGGACATTGTGAACGGACTCCTTTTGAATTGACGTTGCGTAGGCATGCGCTCCCGGCCGCCGCCCCGTAAGTCTGGCGTACGCCGGGCCGTCAATAAGAATGGACCGCATTCCGTTCATGGCGCGGAACCTACAAATCTCCGCCTGATGGGTCAAGAATTGCGCATCCCCGCCCGCCGATGGCCCTCGCCATGACACGCCTAGCCCGATATGATCGCGACCATGAAAGCCCTCTCCATCCTGCTCGCCATCGCCCTTGCGGCCGTCATGCTGGTCCTGATCTTCGGCCTGATCGCGATGGCGCGCGGCGGCGAGTTCAACCGCAAATACGGCAACAAGCTGATGCGCGCGCGCGTGGCGCTGCAGGCGGCCGCGATCGCGCTGTTCCTGCTGTTCGTGCTCGCGGCAAGCCAAGGCAACTGAGGCGCGAAGCATGGTCCAGCTCACGAAAATCTATACCCGCGGCGGCGATGGCGGCGACACCTCGCTCGGTTCGGGCGACCGGGTGGCAAAGCATGACCTACGGGTGGCCGCCTATGGCACGGTCGACGAAGCCAACGCGGTCATCGGGCTGGCCCGGCTGCATACCGGCGACGAGCCGGAGACCGACGCGATGCTCCGGCGCATCCAGAATGATCTGTTCGATCTGGGTGCCGATCTGTGCACGCCGGAGGGCGATGCCCGCGCGGCCAGCAAGTCCGAGGGCGCGCTGCGCATCGTCGCGGAACAGGTCGAACGCCTCGAAGCGGAGATCGATGCCATCAACGAAGACCTGTCGCCGCTCACCTCATTCATCCTGCCCGGCGGCACCCCCGCGGCAGCTCAGCTGCACCTGGCGCGCACCGTGGTGCGCCGGGCCGAGCGGCTGATGACCGAGCTGGCGAGCCGGGAGACAGTGAATTCCCACGCGCTGAAATATGCGAACCGCTTGTCGGACCACCTGTTCGTGCTGGCGCGCGCGCTCAACGACGACGGCAAGGCTGACATCCTCTGGGAGCCCGGCCAGACCCGCGGCTGACCGGTGACCAAACCCCGCGCGCTCATGCCGTGAGAGCCTCGCACCGATGAATTGACTCCGTTCCGCCCGTTCGGCATGTTGCAGTGCGAAAAATAACGAAACGCTATGGCAGACGGGGCTTTCATGCGTATTTCCCGCACTGTCAGAACCATAATCGCGAGCGGATAAACCCATGAAATTGCTGATCCCCGTCAAGCGGGTCATCGACTACAACGTCAAGGTGCGCGTCAAATCCGACGGCACCGGCGTCGAGACGTCCAACGTCAAAATGTCGATGAACCCTTTCGATGAAATCGCCGTCGAGGAGGCCGTCCGCCTCAAGGAGGCCGGCAAGGCCGAAGAGGTCATCGCCGTGTCCTTGGGCGTGGCCCAGTGCCAGGAGACGATCCGCACCGCGCTCGCGATGGGGGCGGACCGGGGTATTCATGTGGCGAGCGACGACGAGCTGGAACCGCTGGCCGTCGCCAAGCTGCTCAAGGCGCTGGTCGATCGCGAATCGCCCGAGCTGGTGATCCTCGGCAAGCAGGCGATCGACGATGATTCCAACCAGACCGGCCAGATGCTCGCCGCGCTTTTAGGCTGGCCCCAGGCGACCTTCGCCTCCGAGCTCGAGCTCGGCGACGGGACCGCGAAGGTGACCCGCGAGATCGACGGCGGTCTTGAGACCATCGACATCAACCTGCCGGCGATCGTCACCACCGATTTGCGCCTCAACGAGCCGCGCTACGCATCGCTGCCCAACATCATGAAGGCCAAGAAGAAGCCGATCGACGAACTCACGCCCGACGAGCTCAGCGTCGATGTGTCGCCGCGCCTAGAGACCCTCAAGGTCGAGGAGCCGGCCGGACGCGAGGCGGGGGTGATGGTCGAGACCGTCGCCGAACTCGTCGACAAGCTGAAGAACGAAGCGAGGGTCATCTGATGGCTATTCTCGTCATTGCCGAACATGACAACGCGACCCTCAAGCCCGCGACCCTGAACACGGTCATGGCCGCAAGCCAGCTATCCGACGCGGGCGCGGGTGAAGTCACCATCCTGGTCGCCGGCTCGGGCTGCGCCGCCGTCGGCGAGGCCGCCGCCGCCGTCGACGGCGTCGCAAAGGTGCTGGTCGCCGACGATGCCGGGCTTGAACACGGGCTCGCGGAGAATATCGCCGCATTGGTGACCGGCATGGCCGGGGACTATTCCCATGTGCTCGCACCGGCCACAACATCGGGCAAGAACTTCATGCCCCGGGTCGCGGCGAGCCTCGACCTGCAGCAGATCTCAGAGATCAGCGCCGTCGTGGATGCCGATACGTTTGTCCGGCCGATCTATGCCGGCAACGCGATGGCCACGGTCAAGTCCTTGGACGCAACCAAGATCATCACCGTGCGCACCGCCACCTTCGATGCCGCACCGGCCACGGGAGGCAGCGCCGCCGTCGAGGCCGTGTCGGGTGCAGCGGATTCGGGCTTGTCCCGCTTCGTCAGCCGCGAGGAATCCGGCGGCGATCGGCCGGAACTCACCGCCGCACGGGTAGTGATCTCCGGTGGCCGCGGCATGGCATCGGGCGAGAATTACGCCCTGATCGAGCCCATCGCCGACAAGCTCGGGGCCGCCATGGGTGCCTCGCGCGCTGCCGTAGATGCGGGCTTCGTGCCCAATGACTGGCAGGTTGGCCAGACCGGCAAGGTCGTCGCACCGGAGCTCTATATCGCGATCGGAATTTCCGGTGCGATCCAGCATCTCGCCGGCATGAAGGATTCGAAAGTGATTGTTGCGATAAACAAGGACGAGGAAGCGCCGATCTTCCAGGTCGCCGACTACGGTCTGGTCGCCGACCTGTTCAAGGCCCTGCCCGAGCTCGACGCCGAGCTTGAGAAGCAGGGCTGATCAGGAACAACCGGCAACACGAACCATCCAGGACACAGAAAAATGCTGAACAAGATAGGCGTCATCGGCGCCGGCCAGATGGGCAGCGGCATCGCCCATGTCTGCGCGCTGGCGGAACATGATGTGGTCATCGTTGATATCGATGCCGACGCGCTTGAGAAATCCCTCAGCCGGATCGACGGCAATATGGACCGCCAGGTCAAACGCACCCTGATTGCGGAAGAGGACAAGGCCGAGGCGCTCGCACGAATTTCCACCGCCACCGGGCTCGATGCCCTGTCGGATTGCGATCTGGTGATCGAGGCCGCGACGGAGGACGAGGCTACGAAGGTCAAGATCTTCGAAGCACTTTGCCCCCACCTGAAGGACAGCGCCCTGATCGCCTCGAACACCTCTTCGATTTCGATCACGCGCCTGGCCACGGCCACCGACCGGCCGGAAAAATTCATGGGCATGCACTTCATGAACCCGGTCCCGATGATGAAGCTCGTCGAGCTGATCCGCGGCCTGGCGACCGACGACGCCACCTTCACGGCCGTCCAATATTTGACGAAGAAGCTGGGCAAGACGGGCACGGTATCTGAAGATTTCCCGGCCTTCATCGTCAACCGCATCCTGTTGCCTATGATCAACGAGGCGGTCTACACGCTCTATGAGGGCGTGGGAAACGTGGACTCGATCGACACCTCGATGAAGCTCGGCGCGAATCACCCCATGGGTCCGTTCGAGCTGGCCGATTTCATCGGCCTCGACACCTGCCTAGCCGTCATGCAGGTGCTCTATGAAGGCCTGGCGGACACCAAGTACCGCCCCTGCCCGCTGCTGGTGAAATATGTCGAGGCCGGCTGGCTCGGTCGCAAGACCGGGCGCGGCTTCTACGACTATTCGGGCGACGAGCCGGTCGCGACACGGTAGGCAGCGAATACGACCCAGGCATCCAGCCACCACCTCATCCTGAGGAGGGCCGGCTTCGACGAAGCTGGCCCGTCTCGAAGGACAGGACGATGGTTGTACGATGCTTCGAGACGGCGCTCGCGCGCCTCCTCAGCATGAGGGTGGGGAACCTCTTGCGATGCGTCTAGCTGCTGCCCGCCTTGTCCATGTACCAGTTGACTAGGTCTAGCGCCTCGGGCGAATCCCACTCGGCCGACCCGACCAGCCGGCCCACTTCCATGCCATCTGCATCGATCAAAATCGTCGTCGGCAGGGACACCACGCCGATAGCGCGGGAAAATTTCAGCCGTTCATCGATAAAGTCGTCCGGAAAATCGACCTTGAGCTTCTTCAGGAACCGGTCGGTCTGCTTGAAACCGCCGCGATCCTGGCTGATCAGAACAACCTGGGCCTGCTCGCCACCCAACTCAGTATTCAGCCGTTCCAGGGACGGCAGTTCGCGAATACACGGCCCGCACCAGGTGGCCCAGAAGTTCAGGACCACGAACTTTCCCTTGAACCGGTCGAGGGTAATCGGCCCGTCTTTCTGTGCCAGAACAGTCACATCAGGAACCGAAAGGGGCTTCTCCAAAGGCTCATAATTCTGAACCTGACCCTCGATGGGCGGCCCGGAATCGGCGTCCGCACTGGTTTGCAGGCCCAAAGGTGTCCACATCACAAGCGCGAATGCAGAAAAGGTCGTGAACAGAAAAACTTTCATCCGGCGTATCATATCGTTAAACGTCGCTCCCAGTAATACGAGCCCGAAAGACATGAGCCCAAACGACACACGCAAGCCAGCCAATGCGCAATGGGGCGGCCGATTTACCTCCGGACCATCGGAGGTCATGGAACGCATCAATGCGTCCATCGGTTTTGACCAGCGCTTTTTCGCCCAGGACATTGCCGGGTCGCGCGCGCATGCCCGGATGCTTGTCGAACAGGGCATTCTTTCCGCTGAAGATGGGCAGGCCATTAATAACGGTCTAGACACGATTTCGCGAGACATCGAGGCCGGCACTTTCGAGTTCAAGGTGGCACTGGAAGACATCCACATGAACATCGAATCACGGCTGCGCGAGATGGTTGGAGATGCGGCGGGACGGCTGCATACAGCACGCTCGCGCAACGACCAGGTCGCGACGGATTTCCGGCTCTGGGTGCGTGACGAAATCGATGCACTCGATGCCCAGCTTATGGGACTGCAGGCGGCCTTGATCGAAAAAGCCGATGCCCATGCCGGCACCGTCATGCCGGGCTTCACCCATTTGCAGACGGCACAACCCGTGACCTTCGGTCATCATCTGCTGGCCTATGTGGAGATGTTCGGGCGCGACCGGGGACGGCTCGCGGATGCCCGTGCACGGCTGAATGAATCGCCTCTGGGCGCGGGCGCGCTCGCCGGCACGTCTTTTCCCATCGACCGGGCCGCGACGGCGGCATCCCTCGGCTTCGACCGGCCCATGGCCAATTCGCTGGACGCGGTGTCCGATCGGGATTTTGCGCTCGAGTTTCTCTCGGCCGCCGCGATCTGCACGACCCATGTGTCGCGGTTCGCCGAAGAGCTGGTGATCTGGTGCAGCGACGGGTTTCGCTTCATCGCCTTAACCGATGCCTACACCACCGGCAGTTCGATGATGCCCCAAAAGCGCAACCCGGACGCAGCAGAACTGTCGCGGGCCAAGACGGGGCGTGTGTGTGGTGCCTTGATCGGCCTGCTGACCGTCATGAAGGGGCTGCCGCTGGCCTATTCCAAGGACATGCAGGAAGACAAGGAACCGGTCTTCGACGCGGCAGACTCCCTGGCTCTGGCACTCGCCGCCATCACGGGCATGGTCAGTGATATGCAGGCCCAGGCGGATAACATGCATGCCGCCGCCGGACAGGGTCACTCCACCGCCACGGATCTGGCCGACTGGCTGGTCCGGGCCTCCGGCGTGCCGTTCCGCGATGCCCACGCAATCACGGGCTCGGTCGTGGCACTCGCCGACGAAAAGGGTGTCACGCTGGCCGAACTTTCACTCGAGGACATGCAGGGCGTTGACCCACGGATCAGCGCCGATGTCTTTGATGTCCTGACGGTCGAGGCCTCTGTCGCCAGTCGGACCAGCTTTGGCGGCACCGCACCGGACAATGTCCGCGCCGCCGCTGCCGACGCCCGCGCCCGGTTCCTTGCCGGGAACGAGGGAGATTGAGATGCAACACTTGGTCACCGCGACCTCCCATCATGTGCTCGTCGCCCTGCTTTTGGCCGTGGCGCTGACTGCCTGTGGCAAGAAAGGCCCGCCCAAACCGCCCGAAGGTGAAGAAGTCACCTACCCGCGCACCTATCCGACCCGCTGAGTTCGACAGGCCGACGGCCCAATTTTCTGTCAGCCCCGAGACAACGTCATGAGCCACTTCGACTATAAAGACGGCGAACTTTACGCCGAGGACGTACCCCTTTCGCGCATTGCCGAAGCCGTGGGAACACCGGTCTATGTCTATTCCGAGACGACACTCACCGACGCCTATCGGCGTTTTGCGGGCGCACTCGCCGAGGCCGGTCTCGACGCGCGGGTCTGCTATGCCATGAAGGCCAACTCGAACCTGGCTGTCATACGCGCGCTGGCGGCGTGTGGCGCGGGCGCCGACGTGGTGTCCGGCGGCGAGTTGGCGCGCGCGCTGGCCGCGGGCGTCGATCCCGCCGAGATCGTGTTCTCCGGCGTCGGCAAGACCGCCGATGAAATGGGCCAGGCCATCGCCGCGGGCATCGGTCAGTTCAACATTGAATCCATTCCCGAACTAGAGCGCCTGTCGGAGGTGGCAAACGCATTGGGTGCAACCGTTAATGTGGCGGTGCGCGTGAACCCCGACGTGGACGCCGACACTCACCACAAGATCTCGACCGGGCGCCATCACGACAAGTTCGGGATCGAGATCTCCCGCGCACGCGCCGTCTACGCCCGCGCGGCAGAACTGCCGGGAATAGCCGCCAACGCGGTCGCGGTACATATCGGCAGTCAGCTGACAGATTTGTCGCCTTTCCGTGACGCTTTTTTGCACGTCGCGGCCCTGGTCCATGAGCTGCGTACCGATGGCCACGACATCCTCAAGCTCGATCTCGGCGGCGGCCTGGGTATTGACTACGGACATCACACCCCGCCCGATCCCGCCGACTACGCCGGCATCGTGGCCGAGACCGTCGGCGACCTGGGCTGCACGCTCGTGTTTGAGCCGGGCCGGTATCTCGCCGGGCCCGCCGGCGTGCTGCTGACCGAGATCATTTATGTCAAAGACGCCGAGACCCGCAGCTTCGCCATCGTCGACGCCGCCATGAACGATCTCGTGCGACCGGCCATGTACGACGCCCATCACGAGGTTCTGCCCGTCCGCGAGGCCGGTGCAGACGCTGCCACACACAGCTACGACATTGTCGGACCCGTGTGCGAGACCGGCGACACCTTCGCTACTCAGCGCGACCTGCCTGCCCTTGCGGCGGGTGAACTTGTTGTGATCCGCGACGCCGGCGCCTATGGCGCGGTGATGGCTTCGGGCTACAATAGCCGTCCGCTGATCGCCGAAGTCCTTGTTCGTGGTGCCGAATTCAGCGTTGTACGCGCGCGCCAGAAAATCGCCGCAATACTGGCACAGGAAGAAATGGCAGACTGGCAGACCTAGAACAGCGCCGTCCCGGTTGACGGCCACATCAGGGGCCGAATTGAGCGACTGGAACGAATATCAACGACGCGACGAGGAAACGCGGGCACCCGCGCGCCTCAGCTTGTACCGCGCGGTCGCGCGCGCAACGATGCTCTGGGAACGAGCATGGCCGGCGCTCTGGCCCGCAGTGGGGGTCGCGGGGCTGTATCTCGCCATCGCCCTTTTGGGGCTCCTGTCCGCGATACCGGGATGGCTCCACGGGCTGCTTCTACTCGGCTTCACCGTTATTTTTGCCTCGCGCATATGGCACGGCATCCGCCGCATCAAGCCGCCGACGAATGCCGAGGCCAAGCGCAAACTGGAAACGGACTCCAACCTCCCCCATCGCCCATTGACGGTTATCGAGGACCGGCCGGCCATCGGCGTGGTCGATCCCGAGACCGATCGTCTCTGGCGGCAGCATCTGACCCAGGCCGCGGCGGCGGCCCGCCATATCCACTTGCGCTGGCCACACCCGAACCTGGCCGGCCGCGATCCCTATGCCCTGCGGATCGGGCTGGGCATACTGCTGGTCGTCGGCGTCATCGCCGCCGGGAGCGATTCCACAAACAGGCTCGCAAAGGCATTCTCGCCGGACATACAGGGGCTGACGGACGGCCCCGCCGCGAGCCTCGAGCTCTGGATCACACCGCCCGACTACACGAACTTGCCGCCGCACCTGCTCGCGAGCGCCGACCCTAAGGCGGCACCCGCGCTTGACGAAGGTGACGAAGATGAAATCTCGGTTCCCGTCGGCAGCACCCTCCTGGCCCAGGTCAGCCACGCCCGCCGGACGCCAAGCCTGCGAATCGGGGATGCGCACCAGAAGCTGACATTGGTCTCGGCGGGTGGCTGGCAGATCGAAGCCGTACTCAAGGATACCGGTCCTCAATCGATTGGCGTCGATGCATCGGGACGGACGGTTGGCGAATGGCAGATTATTGTCCAGCCCGACACGGCACCGGAGATCAGCTTCGCCGATTCCCCCCGGGGCACGAGCAGCAACGCGCTGCAACTCAGCTATGACGGTGTGGATGATCACGGGATCGTCGAGGTCGCGGCGGAGATCACCTGGCCGGGCGAGACCAGGCAGCCGTCGATCAAACCCATCGCCATCGAGCTCCCGCTGCCGCGGCCGAGCCCGCGCGAAGGCGGTGCCGTCAGCGTTCACGACCTGACCGAACATCCGTGGGCGGGCCTCGAGGTCGACGTTCGATTCACAGCAACCGACGGGCGCGGCCAGACCGGCCAAACCGACCGGCTCGCGGTGTTGCTGCCGGAACGGAGCTTCAATCACCCCGTGGCACATGACATCATCGAACAACGTCGCGTCCTGGCGCTCTCGCCCGACAGCCGGCACGAGGTGGCGCGCTCGCTGCACAATATCGGCAGCTTCCCGCAGCGTTTCGACAATGATGTCGTGGTCTTCCTAGCCCTTATGTCCACCCGCTCACGGCTTGTCCACGGGCGATCGACAAACGACATCGCGCCGATTCTGTCCCAACTCTGGGATACGGCACTTCGGCTGGAAGACGGCGCGCTCTCGCTCACCCAGCGCGAACTCACCGACCTTCAGGAACAGCTCCAGCAGGCGATCGAGGATGGCGCCAGCGACGAAGAAATTCAGGCGCTCATGGAGGAATTGCGAGCCGCGCTCGATCGGTATCTCGAGGCGCTCGCGCAGAACCTGTCCCAGGCCCTAGAAGGCATGGACCTGTCCCTGCTGCCCGAGGCCGGAGAAGAGCTCGACATAATCGACCAGGAAGCGATCCAGGAACTGCTGGAGAAGCTGGAACAAATGGCGCGCCTGGGGGATATGGAAAGCGTCGAACAGCTTCTGGAACGCATGCAGCAGATGTTGCAGGCCCTGCGCGACGCCCCCAACCAGCTACAGCAACAGTCGAATTCGCCGGCGCAAGAGATGCTCCGCGACCTGCAAGACGTGGTGCGGCGCCAGCAGGAACTGCAGGACGATGTCTTCCAGCGCAACCAGCGCGGCGCTCGCCTTTCGGAAGAAGAGGCCCAACGCCTGCGCGAGGCGCAGAATGAAATCCGCCGGCAGCTTGGCGAGCTCATGCGCCAGCTCGGCGAGATGACGGACCAGATTCCCGAAAATCTGGGCAACGCCGAAGACGCGATGGGCGACGCCGAAGGCGCGCTGGAAGGCGGTGACCTGCCGGGCGCACTGGGAGATCAGGCCCGCGCGCTGGCCGAGCTGCAGCAAGGCGCCCAGAGCATGGCGCTCCAATTACTGCGACAGCCCGGCCAGGGCCAGGGGCCAGGCCAGCAGCAGGGCGGCATCGCGCAGCCGGGTCAGGAAGGTTTCGATCCGCTGGGTCGCCGGCTGCCGAGCGAGAACGAGGATCAGCCGTTCGGAGTGGACAGCTCACAGCAGGGCATCGACGATGGCGAACAGGCGCGGCGCGCTCTTGAAATTCTCGACGAACTCCGCGACCGCGCCCTCGACCGAACACGACCGGCGCTGGAGCGAAACTATCTCGAACGGCTGTTGCGCCGGTTTTAGCAGCTAGTGGGTGAGTTCCTCGAGATCATGTGCCCGCTGCCGCTCCGCGGCATATCCAGTCATCATCAAGATCACCATATTCGGATGCTCCTTGGCAACCTTTAGCGCCAGGGCGATACCGTCCATCCCCGGCATCACGATATCGGTGATCAGCAGATCGAAATCTTCGTCCATTTCCAAGGTATCGAGCGCGTCGAGGCCGTCATTGACGGTCGCGACGTCATGCCCGCCACGCACCAGCGCGCGGCGCATGAATTCACGCACCGCACCGTCGTCTTCAGCTACCAAAACTCGTGCCATTTCGTCTCCACCCCTAATCCTCGCGAGCAACTTGTTGCTCGCGATGTCCTCCCAATTCTCGCCTGTCGTCGCCAACGGCAAGGGATCGGACCGTCTTTCACCAGGGCAGACTCCGCAGCAGCAGAGGGAGTGACGATCACGTGTTACGGATTCTCGTCGGGATTCGTAAACAAAACGCTAACGTTTGCCGCGTTGGCCGGGATTTCTTCCGTTTGCGAGGTAAACGACGCCCGCTCACCGGGGCTAAGACGCGCTGTGTCGACGTTGAATGACCAAGATTTGAGGATGTTCTTATCGCCATCCGAAATCAGGACAAAGAGCACGGGAATATCGCGCGCACCATTCGAGACGTTGATCACCTCGCCTTTCAGCGCCAGCGTCCCATCCTCGGCCGACACGTTGAATTCGACTTCGAGCCCTTCACCGAGCGGCGGGAAGGCATCGATGCCGACGCTCGCGTAAATCGCCTCGGCCTGCGGGATCGCGACCGCGATCGGCCCGCGGCCAAACCACAACACTGCCAGGATCGCCACCAGCAATACCGCCGACACGGCCCACGCGGTGCGCGCGCCCCGGCCGGGCCTTAACTGGCGAAGTGCCGGCACGTTGCGCCGACTATTGCCCGCGTCCTCGTCGGGATCATAGGGCGTGACTTCGATGGGAATCGGCGGATCGGTTTCCGCTTCCGGCATCGATTCATACCAGACATGGGCGCACTTACCGCATTTCACGCGTCGTCCGTCGGGCGCAAGATGCGCCGCGTCGATCGCAAACCGCGTGTGGCAGTCGGGGCAACTCAGGATCATGGTCAGGTTATCGCCGTCGCAGGTAAATCAATTCTGAAGACCAAGTATAAACCATTCGCGGCGTCGGATTGCGAATCGGAATTTGCGCGGGACGCATATTAAAGAGACGCAAACATGGCGCGTCCGCCAATGGCTTTACCCCCGGTTTGCATCATGCCAACGTGATCGGAGAACAGGGCCGAGTCGAAATCTTCGTATTTCCCGGTCTCCCCCGTCCTAACTGGAGGCGCGTATTCGTGTTGCGCTTCGAAAATGTCGGAATGCGATACGGCATCGGGCCGGAGATTCTGCGCGATATCAGCTTCTCGCTGGCGCCGGGGTCCTTTCACTTCCTGACCGGGGCCAGCGGGGCCGGCAAAACCACATTGTTGAAACTGATGTATCTCGCGCTTCGCCCGACGCGGGGTCTGGTGCATCTTTTCGACAAGGACATATCCGTGACCCCGCGTGACGACCTGCCGGCATTGCGCCGCCGGGTCGGCGTGGTTTTTCAGGATTTCAGGCTCATCGATCATCTCACAGCGGTTGAGAATGTCGCGTTGCCGCTGCGTGTGAATGGCGCCCAGCACACCGAAATCGACATCCATGTGCGCGAGTTGCTGAGCTGGGTAGGCCTCGGCGATCGTCTCGATGCGCGTCCGTCAACTTTATCCGGCGGCCAGCAACAGCGCGTCGCCATCGCACGCGCTGTCATCAACCGGCCGCAATTGTTGCTGGCCGACGAACCCACCGGCAATGTAGACGACCATATCGCGGTACGTCTCATGCATTTGTTCGAGGAACTCAACAAGGCGGGGACGACCATCGTCATCGCAACACATAACCAGGCGTTGCTTGAGGAATTCGGTCACCCGGTACTACAGCTTGACGACGGCGAGCTCATCGTCCGCCGCAACCTTTCTCCTTCTGCAGCGCCCGCCTCGACGGCAACGACAAAAGCCATATGATGTTGAGACGCCGCATCGATTTGCCATTCGAGCGCGACCAATCCACCCGGTTTCTGCCCTGGATCGTCGCCCTCATGGTGTTCCTCGGGGCCTTGATGTTCGCCGGTGCGTTGGTGATCTCCGATACCATCGACAGTTGGGACAACAAGTTGACCGGTCGAATGACCGTCCAGATCCCACAGGATTCTGTCACCGACAAGGTCACCGAAACCCTGGTCGAAATGCTTCGCGCCACACCCGGCATCACGGCCGTCCGACCGGTACCGACCAGCGAAGCACGTGCTCTCCTGGTTCCCTGGCTCGGCGAGGAGGTGGTAAATTCGGGTCTGCCCGTCCCTGCGCTGATCGATGTCGAATTGGCCGCCGATGCCCACCTTGACCCCAATCTGCTGGCCGCACGTTTGTCCCAGTCGGTCTCCGGCACGACCGTAGATGACCATCGGGTGTGGCTATCCGCCCTGATAAATTTGGGCCGGACCGTTGAAATTCTCGCCTTTGTCATCCTCGCACTCATTGCGTCGGCCGCCATCGTCGCGGTGATATTCACGACCCGCAGCGGGCTGGCCGTCCATGCCGCCATTATCGAGTTACTGCATCAAATGGGCGCTCAGGACAGCTACATCGCGGGTCAGTTCCAAATACAGGCGATGAAGCTCTCGCTTCGCGGCGGCATTGCCGGGGCGGCGGCGGCGGCGATCGTTCTGCTGATCTTCGCCTGGGTGGGGCACGGCATTGATGCTGCCTTCCTGCCGCCCGTTACTCTGGCGATTGCCGAATGGATCGCGCTCCTGATCGTCCCCGCAGGCGCTGTCGCTATTGCCATGCTCACGGCGCGGCTGACCGTCCTGCGCGCACTCGCGCGAATGCCCTAATGGCCCGCAAGCCCAAGCGTCGCTGGCGCCGGATTCTCATCCCGGCGGGATTGCTGGCTGTCGCCTGGACCATCGGCCTGTTCGTATTCGTAGACCGCATCCCGGCAGTGGCCGGAGACACAAGCAGTGACATTCGTACCGATGCCATTGTCGTGCTGACCGGGGGCCGCGGCCGGGTCGAACTGGGTACTGCGTTACTGGCACGCGCGGCGGCACAGAAAATGTTGATCTCCGGTGTCGCACCGACCGTCGCGCCGCGCGATGTGATCCCGACCGCGCGGCTGGAATCGACCATTCTGGATTGCTGCGTCACCCTGGGCCGGGCGGCCCGCAACACCCGCGAGAATGCGGTCGAGACGGCCGGTTGGGTGGCCGCCAACGACATCACCAGCCTGCGCCTCGTCACGGCCGACTTTCACATGCCGCGCAGCCTGCTGGAATTTCATTCGCGCCTGCCCGACATGACGATCGTGCCCGATCCGGTCAAATCGGAGAATGTCCGCCTGTCGCGTTGGTGGCTCTGGCCCGGCACGGCGGCCCTGCTGGCCGGGGAGTACAACAAATACATGGCCGCGCGCGCGCGTGTGTTCGTGGCCCGGTTCTGGAACCGGAGATAACCGAGATGCGCGCGGTTCTGTTCACCATCCTTTTCTATGGATGGACCGTCATTGCAGGCCTTCTTGTCTTGCCGCTTCTACTCGGCCCGCCGCGACCGCTTATGGCCTATAGCCGTTTCTGGATCCGCGTTGTGCTCTGTCTGTTGAGGAATACCGTAGGTTTGTCGCATCGGGTAGTCGGACGCGAACACATCCCTGCCGGGCCGGCGCTGTTCGCCGTCAAACATCAATCAGCCTGGGATACCCTGGCAATCAATCTGATCGTCCGTGACGCGGCCATTGTGCTGAAGCGCGAGCTCACCTGGATTCCGCTGTTCGGCTGGTGCCTCATCCGTACACGCCAGATCGCCATCGACCGGGCCGGGGGCATGTCCGCCTTGCGCGGCATGGTCAAAGCCGCGCGCGCGGCACTCTCCGACGGGCGCCCGATCGTCATCTATCCAGAAGGAACCCGGGTCGCTCCGGGCGTGAAACAGCCCTATCACGCCGGCATATCTGCCCTCCACGGCGCCCTCGATGTTCCCGTTGTCCCTGTCGCCCTGAACTCCGGCGTATTTTGGCCCCGACGATCACTAAAGCTGCGCCCCGGGATCATCACGATCGAGTTTCTACCCCCCTTGCCCGACGATATCCTGCGGCGCGAATTCATCGAAACGCTTGAAACAGCGATAGAAGATGCCTCGGAGCGTTTGTACCAGGAAACCAACGTGACAACCGCCCCGCCGAGCGGCAGACAGGCTGTGGATAAAGTTGTGGAAGATTGACAATCCGCCAGGCCGCCAAGCGAACGGGTAATTGGGGGCGAGTAATAATTACGCTTTGCGAGAACCGCCGAGCATTGTTGCATCAATATTCTATGTTTATTTCAGTTATCTTTCACGCCTGCCGCAATAGCGCGCTCACTTTCCCTTTCGGCCTAATGCAAAATCCTGGCGAAAACCGTCATTTCCGCTTTGGCAGCATCGCGGAATGCTGGCGCACAACCTCTCGCCGCCCGTCAGGGGCATCTGGCCCGGCGCAAATAACGTTCTGTGGATAAACCATCGCCGGGTTTGCCGTGTGCGGCAGAACCAATTGCAATGGTTCGGATATTAGCAAATACGAGTTATACCGATCCGGCGGGCGTGTGACGGGCCGCCCGCTTATGCAGACGACGCAGGGGACGATCGGCAATCCCAAGTTCGTCGAGATGGCTCACCGTTTTGCTCAGATATTCCGTGTTCGGCCCGCTTCGGCCATGCCCCTGCAATATCAGCTGCAGCGCCTTGTCCTCGGACAATCGCCCGGCATATTGAACATGATTATGCGCCGCGGTGTAGGTGTGGGCCCTGACCGTCTTGCTGCCGATCCGGGCCGTCACCCAGCGCGGCATGTAGACCCGCGTCACCATTTCACGGCGAATAAGATACTCGACGGCGCCCTCCGCCTCTGCAGCCGCGACCCGATAGGCCACGCCGGTACAGCTGCCGCCATTGTCGAGCCCCAGCACCAGACCAGGCTGTTCTCGGGTACCGCGATAGACGTGGGAATAGACGCAGAAAGACCGGTGATAGCCGTGCACCTGCGCGCGCGCCCGGTCGACGAACGGGAAATCCGGGCGCCACATCAAGGAGCCGTAGCCGAAGATCCACAAATCCTCGCCCAGCGGATGGGATTCCATGACCGCCCGCAACGTCCAATCCAATTCATCTTCGGTCAGCTCATACTGATCGGTTAGATGTGTGAGATCGGGCTGTTGTTTCAACATCGTCATGGCGTCAGGATAGGTTCCGTTGCTGGTCATGGGTATGAAAACACGCGGCGCATCTCGACGCCGCTGCGAACCCCGACTAGGTTGATCGGCAAGCTTCTTAGGCAACTGGCTGCATATGATCCAGCGAAAGTATTTGATTCCCGTCGGTGTGATCACCCTGCTGGTGTCCATCTGGACTCTTGGATGGTTCTGGTTCGCGCTGGAAATCCAGATCGGGATGCAGGAATTCGCGGCCCAGCAAAACGGTACGCCGGTCCGCATTTCCTGGGACGGGGTGCGAGTCTCGGGCTATCCGAACCGGCTAAACACCCATATCGCACAACCCCGCGGCACCTGGTCCGGCCCGGACGGTAGTATCAGCTGGGCGGGTGCAGACGCGACTCTGGGTTTCTTCAAGGATGGCGGTCGAACGGTATCATTCCGGGCCCCGGGCGCACATGATTTCACGCTGCGCGCCGACGATACGGAAAGATCGATGTCCGCCCTCACTCAAGGGTTTCGCGGCCGATTGGATTTCGATGGTAACGGTCAGGCAACGGGTCTACGCGGGCTGGCGACCGGCCTTGACCTAAAGATTGATGACAATCCAACAACGACCCTCGAGCGCGCCGCGTTCGAATGGTCCCAAAAGGGCGCCCACGGCGACGGCTCCACAGACGAAATTCATCCAGATTCCATCGGCCAATCCCTGACATTTTCCTTGTCGGGCGTATCTCTGGCCTCGGCCGAACTTGATCCAAACCTCGTAGATACGCTCGGCCGCAATCTCGATCAACTGGCAGGACAATTCTCTGTCCGCGGTCTGCTTAACCCGACTGATTTGTCACCCGATGTCCTGGCACGCTGGCGCGACGCGGGTGGAACCCTCGAGCTCACGGATTTTTCGTTGGCCTGGGGCCCGCTACAGATCACCGGTGAAGGTGCACTCGCTGTCGATGACGCCTTGCAGCCGATCGGCGCTTTCACGGCCCAAATCGCAGGCCTGGACCGGGTGGTTAGTCTGCTGGAGAAAACCGGACAGATGCGCCCGCAACAGGCCACGATTGCGCGGATCGCGTTGGCGGTGCTGACCCGCGCACCCGCAAATGGCGGAGCGCCACAGGCCCGGGTTCCGGTTTCAATTCAGGACCGGCAGCTCTCGATCGGCCCGATCCCGCTACTGCGCTTGCCAACCGTTCACTGGCACTAGATCAGCTGTCGTCCTCGGACGACTGGCCGTTCTCGGTATATTGGAAGCGCCCCGCCTGGCGCGCCTCGATGACACCCCGGCGAATATCGCGCGTGCGGGTGAACATCTCGAACAAGGCGTCGCCATCATCCTTGCGGATCGCACGCTGCAGGGCCGTCAAATCTTCGGTAAACCGGCCGAGCATCTCGAGAACCGCATCCTTGTTAAGCAGGAAGACGTCACGCCACATGACAGGATCGGACGCCGCGATCCGCGTGAAATCACGGAACCCGCCAGCCGAGTACTTGATCACCTCACGGGTTGTCACCACCTCGTCGTCTTGCGGCTTTGCTTCCAATTCTGTCTCGAGGTCGGCGGCGGTGGCGACGATGGTGAACGCAATCAGATGCGGCAGATGACTGGTGATCGCTAGCACGCGGTCGTGATGTTCGGCATCCATAACCTCGACATCCGCTCCCATTCCCTGCCAGAGCCGCGACAGGCTATCAACCGCGCCGGCATCAGCGTTGGGCGGCGGGGTTAGAATCGAGAAACGGTTCTGGAACAGCTCGGCGAAACCGGATTCCGGCCCGGAATGCTCCGTACCCGCAACAGGATGACCCGGGACCAGATGTACGCCATCAGGAATATGGGGCGTCATCGCCGCGATGACCGAACCCTTGACCGAACCCACATCGGTGACGATTGCACCCGGTTTCAGATGCTCCGCCATCGCCGCCGCGACGGCGCCGACTGCACCCACAGGTGTTGCAACGATGATCAGGTCGGCCCCGTCCACGGCCGCACCAATATCGGCATGCATGCTGTCGACAATATCGAGAGCTTCAGCGCGCGCACGCACGTCCGCATCGGCATCGTGACAGGCGACATGTGCCGCCAACCTATTCGCCCGGATCGCATGGGCCAGGGACGAGCCGATGAGACCAATCCCGATGATGGCCACCCGGTCGAATATCTGCGTATCGGTCATGCGCCCTCAACAAACGCGCGCAGCGCTTCCAGGACGTCTCGCATCTCGTCGCGCGTGCCAATTGACATCCGCACCCAGTCGGGCAGGCCGTAGCCGGCCACGCGGCGAGTCACGATCCCGCAGTCGAACAGAAACCGATAGGCCGCCTCGGCGTTCCGGTCGCTATCGGGATCGAAACGGACGATCACGAAGTTGCCCACCGATGGATTAACCGTAAGCCCCAGCGCCTCGACCTCTGCCGTGAACCAGGGCAAGAGCTCGGCGTTGAGATCACGCGAGCGCACAGTGTGTTCGACATCGTCAAGCGCGGCGACGCCTGCCGCAATCGCAGGCGTGGACACGTTGAACGGCGGCCGCACGCGGTCGAGAATTTCGATGATCTCGGCGGGGCCATAGGCCCAGCCGATGCGCAGGCTCGCAAGCGCATAAATCTTCGAGAAAGTCCGCGTCATCACCACATTCGATGCCTCGCGCACCAGCGCGATGCCAGGGTCATAGTCCGCAGCCGTCACATATTCGGCGTAGGCTGCATCAAGGACCAGCAGGACATCTTCCGGCAGGCCCGCATGCAAGCGGCGCAACGCTTCATCACCCAGATAGCTACCGGTCGGATTGTTCGGATTGGCCAGAAACACAATCTTGGTACGTTCGTTCACCCGGTCAAGGATCGCATCCACATCGGCCGTCAGATCGGTTTCGGGTGCCGCCACGGGTGTCGCGCCGACACCACGCGTGGAAATCGGGTACATGGTGAAACCATGTTCGCTGTAGATGGTCTCATCGCCGGGCCCGGCATAGGCCAGTGCGAGCAGATCGATAAGCTGGTCCGAGCCACAGCCGCAGATGATACGCTCGACCTCAAGCCCATGATGCTCTGCGAGCGCCACGCGCAGGCTCCGCGCATCGATCTCGGGATAGCGGTGCATCTCCTCGCTGGACGCAGAATAGGCCTCCATCGCACGCCAGGACGGCCCGAACGCGCTTTCGTTCGAGCTGATGACAATACGGTCCGCGCCGCCTGATCCGACCTCGCTACCCGCGTAGGGCGTAATCTGGAGCACACCGGGTTTGGCTTTTGGCGGTGCCACCTATTTTACTCCTGTTGTGCCGTCAGGCACGTGCGGCCGGGCAAACGCGCCCAGCAATCGGACATTCGAGGCCTCTAGCATCATGGCAACGGCCTGGATGCGGTCGTCGTCAGCGTCGATGAAGCCATTTAGTTCGACAATATGTATACGCGCATCGGCCGCGTGGGGATCGTCTGTGACGGCCTGGGCGGCGACTGCAAGGCCGGTCTCCGCGCATGCATCGCCCACCCGCGCACTGCTCACTGGCTTGGCGCAGGTGAACATCAACAAGCTGCAGTCATCGCCGGATTTCTCCGGTACGCCACGGGCCAGGACAAGTGCGCCAACGGAAGCCCCGCCGGCCGCAACCGCCACGTCGTCGAACCAGGGCAGGCGTGCGACCACATACACATCCGACGCATCGCGAATATCGCCCCACCAACCCGGCGCATAGGCCGCTTCGGGAAGCGGCACCAGACCAACCGAAATCTCGCCACGATGGACAGCGGAGACAACATGAGATGCAGATTCAAAATGCTGCGCGGACGTGTCCAGACCGAAATGTCCACTCGCAAGGCGCAGTGCAGAACCATGTCCTTCGATCGGGCAATAACCGACAGTCAGCTGCCCCTGGATTCGGATCGATGCGGCAATGATCTCGCGCCAGAGACGAAAGATGGAGGCGTGAGACAAATCGCCCTGATGGCGCGCCAGCAACCGGCGCAGAAGTTGGGCTTCGCGGGCCGGACGAAACGTGACCTGACCGTCTGCTGCCTTGCGACGGCCGATCTCGGACACGACTTCACCACGCCGCATCAGCAGATCATGCAACTGCTCATCGATCGAATCGATCTCGCGGCGAAACGCCGCTAGGTCGTCTGGCGCGGGGCTCATTGGCTTACTCTTCCGGGAAATTAGCGGCCAAATATGTATCGCTCCCTCGGGAATTTGGCAAAGAAAACGTTGACACCCCTCCACGGCCCCACATAGCTATGCCCCCGTTGCGGTTGCATTTTGCCCTGCAACACTGGCTTCAAAACACGCTCAGACGATGACAAAGCACGAACCAGACGGCGCTCCGAGCGCCGGCGAGGCAATCGCAGTTGAACCGGCGGTCACCGACCTGCCGGGCCATCAGCTTGTGCTGGGTAAGGAAAGTCCTTTGCGGCTTGCCTCCGGGCAGATGCTGGGGCCGTTTGCGGTCTCCTATCAGACCTACGGGACACTCAACGACGACAGGTCGAACGCAATACTCGTCTGCCACGCCCTGACCGGTGACCAGTATGTCGCGGAAACGCATCCCGTGACCGGCAAGGACGGCTGGTGGGGGAGCATCGTCGGCCCTGGCCGCACGATCGACACCGACACATATTTTGTTATCTGCATCAACGTTCTCGGCGGGTGCATGGGGACTGCAGGGCCGAAAGATATCGACCCGCGAACCGGGGTCCCGTTCGGGCTTAATTTCCCCGTCATCACCATCGCCGACATGGTGGCAGCCCAGAAGCGCGTTATTGATCATCTGGGCATCACCCAACTATTCGCCGTCATCGGTGGATCCATGGGCGCCATGCAGGCGCTGGAATGGGCGTCGCGCTACCCCGAGATGGTATTTTGCGCGATTCCAATCGCCGGCGCCGCGCGCCACTCCGCCCAGAACATAGCGTTCCACGAAGTCGGCCGTCAGGCGATCATGGCGGACCCGAACTGGTGTGGGGGTGCCTATTACGATCAGGGCGTCCACCCGGAGCGCGGCCTCGCGGTCGCGCGCATGGCCGCGCACATCACCTATCTTTCCGATTCCGCATTGCATCGAAAGTTCGGACGCAACCTGCAGGATCGGCAGGAGATCACATTCGGTTTCGACGCGGATTTTCAGATCGAGAGCTATTTGCGCCATCAAGGCCGTTCGTTCGTCGAGCGGTTTGACGCAAATTCCTATCTCTACATCACCCGCGCGATGGATTATTTCGACCTCGCCACCGAACATAACGGACTTCTGCCCGCAGCCTTCGAGGGTTCTCCGGTCCGGTTCTGTCTGGTCAGCTTCACATCCGACTGGCTGTTCCCGACCGCAGAATCCCGGCAAATCGTCCATGCCCTGAACGCCGTGGCCGCGTCGGTCAGTTTTGTCGAAATCGAGACGGATTCAGGACACGACGCCTTCCTCCTCGACGAGCCGGAATTCTTTCGAATCCTGTCCGGTTTCCTTCGTGGGGCGGCAGACCAACGCGCGCGCGCCGCGAGCGGGGCCAACGCATGAACAGACAGGAAACAACCAGCGCGGCACGCATTCGCGTCGACCAGAAGCTGATCGCCGATATGGTGACCCCCGGCAGCCGCCTGATCGATGTCGGTTGTGGCGATGGTGTGCTGCTCGACCTGCTGGTCCGGGAACGCCAGGTCGACGGTCGCGGTATCGAGCTCAGCCAGGAAGGTGTGAACACCTGCGTGGCGCGCGGGCTAGCTGTGGTGCAGGGCGATGCCGAAACCGATCTACACAATTATCCCGCCGACGCGTTCGATTTCGCCCTTCTGTCGCAGACGTTGCCGGCAATCTTCGATGTGAAGGGTGTGTTGCATGAGTTGCTGCGAATCGGCCGCTGCGCCGTCGTCAGTTTTCCCAATTTTGGCTATTGGCGTGTGCGCACCGATTTGCTGTTCCGAGGTCGCAGCCCTGTCTCGGATAATCTGCCCAACACCTGGTACGAGTCGCCGAATATCCGGTTTTTCACCGTGACAGATTTCACGGATCTCCTGGCCGAGCTGGACCTGACCGCCCAGCAAATCATCACGATCGATCGGCGGGGAAAGGCGCGATCCCAAAATGAGATCGGTCATTGGACGAATCTGCTGACGGAGCAGGCGATCTTTCTGATCGGCCGGAATTAATCGCGTATCGACGCGCCTCGACCGGCGTCATCGCGGCCCCGCCGGCCGGTAACGGGACATAGGACCGGCGGCGTACTTTCTCACCCGCCGTGGCGCCGCCATAGATCTGTTTCGTCGCCTCGACAATCGTCACCCCGCCTACCGGATTGAGCCAACGCAGCCCCATGCGCTCCCAGGCCGACGCCGCCGAGAGCCAGAACCGGCGCCGCGACGGCGGAAAGAACAACGCCCGAGAACTTCGAACCGGCGTGAACATCGATTGCCGCAAGGCCTTGTTGAGCTGCTCTGTCGAGAACGGATACCCGTGACCGAATGGTGTGTGATCCGTACGCGCCCAGATCGAGCGGCGGTTGGGCACGGCCACCATCAGCCGACCGCCTTCTGCAAGAATCCGCCACATCTCCCGTAACATCAGATGGGCATTCTCGCTGTACTCCAGCCCATGGACAACAAGGATTCGGTCGACGGACAGATCGGGCAACGGAATTTCATCCTCATGGGCAACAAGCGCGAGATTGCGTTCCTCCGTGATCCGCTCGGGCCAGGCCAAGACACCCATACGTGTCGGCATCACCGCCGCCACATGAGCGGCTTTATCGACGAATGGTGTAAGGTAAGGAGTCGCGTAGCCAAACCCCAACACCCGCATGCCGCGCATGTCGGGCCATAGCTTGCGCACCTGCCGGCGGATCATGCGGCGGGCAATGGATCCGATACTGGAGGCGTAGAAATCGCGCAGATCGACAACATCGAGAATCATGGCCGCTACATTAACACAAGCGTTCACCATGAGTGCCTGCACGAAACTGGCAAGTCTGTTTCAAACGCAGTTCTGTTCGGTTTCGCCGCCGTGTATCCTGCCGACCGGAATTGAACCCCACCAAAGAGCATTCGGTCGCCCGGCCCAGCGAGGAAGCCATGAAACTCATTTACTCCGCCGCCTCTCCCTATGCGCGAAAGGCCCGGGTCGCCGCGATCGAATCCGGCGTCGGCGACGAACTCGAACTCGAGGGGATACTCCCCTGGGAAGACCCGGCCGGATACCGTGACGTGAACCCGGTGGGAAAGGTACCGGCCCTGATACGCGACGACGGGCCGCCGCTCTATCAATCCAACCTGGTCTGCGAATATCTGGACTCTCATGGCACAACCCAAATCTTCCCGGACCCGGGCCCCGCTCGGTGGACCGCGTTGCGCCAGATCGCAGCCGCAGACGGCACCCTCGACGCGTCGGTCGTCGTGCGAATGGAAGGCATGTTCCACGAGGGTGACGCGGTATCCGCCAAGCTGGTCGACCGCCAGGAACTCTCCGTCAATGCCGCCCTGGACCAGCTCGAGGCGGAAGCCAACGATCTCAGCGGACCAGTCACCATCGGACAGGTCGCGGTGGCCTGCGCGCTCGGCTACCGGGACTTCAGATTTGCCGAAACCGACTGGCGCGCCAGCCGACCGATACTCGCGGCTTGGTACGCGACCTTTGCCGAACGCCCGTCCATGATCGAGACCGACCCGGAAGCTTGATCGCGCACGAAACTTCGGGACCTGCGTCTAATAGAAGAAGGATGTCAGCAGGGCGTATATCCCGAAACCGGCGAGCAAGAGGGCGACGATCCGATCCATCCAGAGTTGATAGGATCCGTCGACGATCGGTCGGAAAAGGTTCGCGGTTGTCGAGAGCGCGATCCACCACAGCGCCGACCCGGCAAAAACACCCGCAACCAGGATCGAGGCATTGCCGATGGAGCGGCCGGCCTCGGTAAAGCCGAGTGTCGCCAGCAAGCCGGCAAAAGCAATGAAGGTTATGGGATTGGTAATTGCCAGCATGAATGTCGACAGGAAGTCATTCACCAGACTATGGGTTTCGATCCGCCGCTGAATTTTTTCGTTTGTACCATCGGTGACCGGGCGGGCACGCAACATCGGAGCAACCGTTCGCAGCGCCAGGAGCAGGAGCACTGTGCCACCCACAAGGCGCAGTCCGCCCTGGTGACCCGTAATCCAATCTTCCACTGCCGAGATTCCGAAGGCAGCAACCGCGCCGTAAAGTGCGTCTCCAAAAGCGGCCCCGAGCCCGGAAATAAGGCCGTGCATGCGGCCCTGTGACAGGGTGCGCTGAACGCATAGAACGCCGACCGGCCCCACCGGCAGTGCGAGGAAGAATCCGAACACAATACCCTGGATCAGAATGTAATCAGTTACGACCAAAGTACTTTGTCCCTGTTCCCCGATATGCGTCGCCTAGCGGCGCGCCATCCCCCAACCGTTCTTAGCAGATTAAGGTCGCAGTAAAAAACCGGACCAGATCAGTCGATCGATCGCGCGACGAAATGATGCACCGGTGGTGCGATCGCATCGCGTGCTGCGACCAGCTCGAGCTCTGCACCGCCCCGCCGCGCGGTCTCCGATAGAATGGCGAAGACGGCAGCCACGCTATCTTCCAGCGCCCCGGCGAGCGGACAACGGGTGGCGACGGACGTCGCAAAAAGGGCGCTAAGTAGATCGCCCGCGCCATGCGGTTCCGACGCGAAGACCAACCGGGGAGTCTCCACGCACCAGGCCTCCGAGTCTCTAAATGCCACGACCGCCACGCGCATGGGATCCAGTTCTCGATATTCGGCACTGGTCACCATGACAACAGCACCCGGCCGCATATGCGCCAAAAGCTTGCGGCCCACCTCCACGATTTCGCGGACGGGCGCAGCATTCAAGCCCCCCGGTTCGAGGCCGCACAAAAGCGAAAGTTCATACAAGTTGGGGGTTGTCACATCGGCAACCGGTAGCGCTGTTGCCCGAAAATGATCCGGCAGCGCCGCATCCACATAAACTCCGGACCCGTCATCGCCCATGACCGGGTCGCAGCAATAGATCATGTCCGGATTGGCCGCCCGGACATGCCCCACAGTTTGCATGACCAACGCTGCAATATCCAAATTGCCCAGGTAGCCAGTGAGCATGAGGTCGCAATTCGAGAAAACTCCGCGATGACCAAGCCCGCGGAGCAAATCCGAGAGGATTTCGGGCGGCAAGACCTGACCGCCAACGTCCGGGTAGCCGGCATGATTCGAGAGGATCGCTGTGGGAACGGACCAGACTTCATGCCCAAGACACTGAAGCGGGAATGTAGCGGCCGAATTGCCGACATGCCCAAACACCACTTGAGACTGGATCGAAAGAATATGCATCGCTGGGTATCGGTTTTGCGCTTGTCGCGGCGCCAGCACAAGAATTCGTTTGACCGACGCGAAACGCCATTGATACCTGTCGAATATCGATCTGCCTGGATGCGGAGCCCGGCCTAAGACGCCTGAGAAAGGGCCTGGTGCGAAAGCACCGGGCTCTTTTCGTTTCCCGATAGGTCTCGCACGGCCCGACGCGCAGCTTGCGGAAATGAAGAAGGCGCCAGGTGCATGGACGCGGAGCCCGTGACGCCTGACGCCTTCCTCGATCTTCCAACCCCAGGTTACCCCCGGGACTTCAGACCTTTCAGGTCCCACCCGCCGGGCTTGCGCCCCACCGGCTTCGACCCAATACCCACACCGACATCCAGCTTCTCATCGCTCCGCGCGTGGGACGCACCCCTGGCCGATACGTCGTCCATCGCGCTTCGCTTTTCCGGTACCGTCCGCTTTTACACGTCCTATACCGCCCCCGAGGGGATCGAAGCCCCGGTCAGCCGCCGTCCTGCAAACCCGCCCGATTGGTCGCCGCGGCTCCGAAGAACCGAAGCTTCCGACCGGCCGTCGTCTCGAATTCCTGGCCGGCGAGAGCCTGGATAACGAAACGCTGCCGTCCTTCCTTCGCCCCGAGCCGGCCGAAGCTGGCATCCGGGCGGAGCGCGCGCTCCGAGGAGCTTGCGCTGCCGGAAAGACCGCTAGATTGCGCAACGGTGCCTTCCTTACCGGCCGACCTCTGGCGGCGTTCTTCCGAGGAAGTACACCTCCGTCTGGTCTGCCGACCGTGCCCTGACCGTCGCATGGTTACCCATGTATCGGACCGAACACATGAATGAACATCTACCGAGGCGATCGATCCCGAAGGATCATGTCCATCCGCCGACTTTCCCCCCGACCTGGTGCCACCTTGCGGCAACCCCGTTGATCCGGCGTTCGGTTCCCGTCGATTCGGCCCGCCCCCTGGTGGCCGTTCCGAACCTGTCCGCGCCAACCGCAGAGCGGCTAATCGGACCCGACGAAAACCCGTCGACACGTCAATGCGTGCACGGACATGTTCGACCTCCACAGCAAGGGCGGCAATGTCCAATCGACCCCGGCATCCAGATTCTTGTGCAAAACTCACCCGGTAGATCACAACTCCTCCACAGGTTTTCCACATGCCACCCACGACCCGGACGCTGTGCCCGTCGATCCAAGCTGTTGCGCGCGGCAGTGTCATTGACGAAACGGGGGGCGGGGGTCTAAATCTGCTTTCTGGAAACACATACGCACGTGACCGTCACGAACGACTGTTTGGCGGCTCGCGGCACACGGAAAACCACCGGAACCATTTACCTGGTTCCGGCTTCGCAGCAAAGTCAGGGGGCCTCATGGCGACCGACAACAGACCGCTATCGCCGCACCTTCAGGTCTATCGCCCGCAGTTCACATCGGTGCTTTCGATCCTTCATCGCATCACGGGTATCGGCCTCGCCATCGGCACACTGCTTTTGGTCTGGTGGCTGATCGCCGCCGCCGCAGGACCCACGGAATTTGACGTGGTGCAGAAATTCATTGGCTCGGTCATCGGGCGAATCCTGCTGCTCGCATGGAGCTTTGCGCTCTACTATCACCTCTGCAATGGAATCCGGCATCTGGTCTGGGACGCCGGCAAGGGATTCGAACTGAGTACCGCATTCGCTTCTGCCTGGCTGGTGGTGGTTGCCGCAACCGTGCTCACCGTCATCAGCTGGGTCGTTGGTTACGCCAGCCTCGGAGGGCTCTAGAGATGAACATGCGCTCCCCCCTGAGCCGCGCACGCGGCCTCGGAACCGCCAAGAGCGGCACCAGCCATTGGTGGGCACAGCGGCTCACAGCGCTGGCATTGATCCCGCTCGTGATCTGGTTCGTGGTGTCCATGATTATTGTTACTGGCGCCGACCACGCGGCGGCCACCGATTTTATAAGCAGCCCGATCAACTCGGTTCTGCTTATCCTTCTGATCGTCGCCACATTCCATCATGGGCAACTCGGCCTGACGGTGGTGATCGAGGACTACATCCACACACGCTGGCTCGAAGTGGGCCTGATCATCGCGGTCAAAGGCGCAGCCATTTTCCTTGGCGTCGCCTCTGTCTACGCCGTGATCGCAATCGCATTGAATTAAGGGGTTAACGATGGCGACCAACGGCGATTATGAGATCATCGACCATGACTACGACGTTATTGTCGTGGGCGCGGGCGGTGCCGGGTTGCGTGCCACATTCGGCATGGCGAACCAGGGCCTGAAAACGGCATGCATCTCGAAAGTGTTTCCCACACGCTCCCACACGGTGGCGGCTCAGGGAGGTATTTCGGCGGCGCTCGGCAATATGGGCGAGGATGACTGGCGCTGGCACATGTACGACACCGTCAAGGGGTCGGACTGGCTGGGCGATCAGGACGCCATCGAATACATGGTGCGCGAAGCGATCCCAGCGATCATCGAACTTGAGCATCAGGGCGTGCCGTTCAGCCGAACCGAAGCGGGCAAGATCTACCAGCGCCCCTTTGGCGGCATGACCACGAACTATGGCGAAGGTACGGCCCAGCGCACCTGCGCGGCGGCCGACCGAACCGGCCACGCGATCCTGCACACGCTGTATCAGCAATCGCTGCGCTACAACGCCGAATTCTTCATTGAGTATTTCGCCCTCGACCTGATCATGGAAGACGGTAAATGCCGCGGCGTTATGGCCTGGAATCTGGCCGATGGCACCATGCACCGCTTTCGCGGACACCTCGTATGCATGGCGACCGGCGGCTACGGCAGGGCCTATTTCTCGGCCACCTCCGCGCACACCTGCACGGGCGACGGCAACGCGATGGTCGCGCGCGCCGGACTGCCGCTGGAGGACATGGAGTTCGTACAATTCCACCCGACGGGGATTTACGGCGCCGGCGCGCTGATCACCGAAGGATCACGCGGCGAAGGCGGCTACCTGACCAACTCCGAGGGCGAGCGGTTCATGGAACGCTATGCCCCGTCGGCCAAGGATCTCGCCAGCCGCGATGTTGTCAGTCGTTCGATGACCATCGAGATGCGGGAGGGTCGTGGCGTCGGTGACGAGAAAGATCATATCCATCTCCATCTCGAACATCTCGACCCCGACGTGCTGGCCCAGCGCCTGCCGGGTATTTCTGAGACAGCGCGCATTTTCGCCGGTGTCGATGTGACCAAGGAGCCGATCCCGGTCCTGCCGACCTGCCACTACAATATGGGCGGCATCCCGACGACCTATCAGGGCCAAGTCCGGACCTGGACAGAGGACGATCCCGAGGCGATCACGCCCGGCCTGATGGCCATCGGCGAGGCGGCCAGCGTTTCGGTACATGGCGCCAACCGACTGGGCTCGAACTCGCTGCTCGACCTAGTCGTCTTCGGCCGGGCCGCAGCGCTGCGCGCGGCCGAACTGGTCACACCGGGCACGCCGCACGAACCGCTTCCCGAAGGCGCCGGCGATGAGGCGCTCGCGCGCTTCGACAAGCTGCGCCACGCCTCTGGCGGCACGCCGACCGCGAAGCTGCGCCTCGAGATGCAACGCACGATGCAGAACAACTGCGCCGTGTTCCGCACCGGCGAGGTCTTGCAGGAAGGTGCGAGCAAACTGGACGAGCTCTGGGGCGCGCGCGACGATCTGAACGTGTCCGATGACTCGCTGATCTGGAATTCCGACTTGGTCGAAACTCTCGAGCTCGAGAATCTGATGATGCAGGCGGTGATCACGATGAACGGCGCGAAGGAGCGCGAAGAAAGCCGCGGCGCGCATGCCCGGGAAGACTTCCCCGATCGAAACGACGATGACTGGATGAAGCACACGCTTGCCTGGGTCGACGAGAAGGGCAAGGTCGACCTCAAATATCGCCCGGTGCACCTCCAGACAATGACCAACGAAGTCCAGAGCTTCCCGCCGAAGGTGCGGTCCTACTAGGCCGACCCCGGCGACGAGGAGAATTTAAGACATGGCTGAGTTTACGCTGCCTAAGAATTCCAAAGTGACCGAAGGCAAGGAATGGCCCAAGCCCGCGGGCGCGACCAACACCAAGGCCTTCAAGATTTACCGCTGGTCCCCGGACAGCGGCGAAAATCCGAGGATCGACACCTACCATATCGATCTCGACGATTGCGGACCGATGGTTCTGGACGCGCTTATCAAGATCAAGAATGAGGTCGATCCGACGCTCACCTTCCGGCGGTCATGCCGCGAGGGTGTATGCGGCTCGTGCGCGATGAACATCGATGGCACCAACACGCTGGCCTGCACCAAATATATCGCCGACGCGAAGAAGGACATGCGGGTCTATCCGCTCCCCCATCAGTCGGTGATCAAGGATCTGGTGCCCGACCAGACCCATTTCTTCGCCCAGTACCGGCAGATCGAGCCCTGGCTCAAGACCGACAGTCAGCCCCCCGAGCGCGAACGCCTGCAGAGCCCCGAAGACCGAGCCAAGATCGACGGCATGTGGGAATGCGTCCTGTGCGCCTGCTGTTCCACATCCTGCCCGAGCTATTGGTGGAACGAAGATCGGTATCTGGGCCCGGCTATCCTGCTACAGGCCTATCGGTGGCTTGTCGACAGCCGTGACGAGGCAACCGGCGACCGCCTCGACCAGCTTGAGGATCCGTTCCGCCTGTACCGTTGCCACACCATCATGAACTGCACGCGCACCTGCCCGAAACATCTGAACCCGGCCAAGGCGATTGCGGAGATCAAGAAGATGATGGTGGAACGTCAGATTTGACCGGCCGTAAACACATGAAAATATTCGGCGCGCACCTGCGCGCGCTCGGGACATCCGTCCCTTACTTCATAACCGCCGCGGCCCTGTCCGCGGCGGTCGTGTTTTTGCCAGCCCTCACAGCACATGGCCAGGGTCAGAGCGAGCGAGTTCCCGCAGGTCCCGCCGACATGTTCAAGCCCGGCGCTGCATTCCTGTACTACGACGGCACAAAGGACCCGGCCCGGATCGAGGGTCTCAATGCAGCTCTCAACACGATGACCGCGCAAAGTGCCGAGACCGCCGCGGCCATGCAATCCGTCCAATCCGGAATCAGCAAGGGTGTGGCCAAAAGCAGCCTGGACGACCTCCCCCGCACTGTGGCGTCGAGTATTGAAGGCACCTTCTCGGTCGAAGTGTAGGCCGGTTTCCTGCAAGCTCTCTCCCGGACCGACCTGGCGTTCGGCCAAGTTCTTCAGACCGCGCAGATGAATATTCATTTGTCGGACGGCGAAACCATCGATTTGCCAATCCTGCTGGCCGCGGCGGTGCACTCCTTGCGTGTGGTGAGCGCCGGCAAGAGAATGCGCGTCGAAACGCCGCCACGCGATCTGGAGGGCGGCTACGAGCTGCAAACAAATGGCACCTGCGCCATGCCGGACGGCACGATCGAATTCTCCCAGCAAGACTTCATCGTCGAAGGCGCCAGCGACGACCGGCTGACCCTCTTCGGCGCCGTGGGTGACAAACGTGTCTATCTGGTCGCGAACGAGCAGCGCTTCGTCCGGGTCACGGAAAACGACAGCCGAACGCCGCAAATCGATGTCCCGGACCGGGCCTCCGACCTGTTCGAGGCTGAACTTCCCGCCGGTGGAGGGCGGATCACCTTCCGAAGTATTGCCCGCGGCACCTGCAGCTTCATATTGTCGCCGGCTTCGCAAAGAACCGGAACGGGACCTCGCGACATTATTGCCGCGGGGCCCGTCCACGCAGGCACTACTTGACCCGCCGCAGATGCGACGGCTTGCGGCCCTGCGTCGGAGGCGCGCCGTCACGTGGCCCGTTGCCGCCGGAACGCCGGCGCATCAAGCGATACAGATAAAAGACACCCATGGTGACGATCAAAGCACCGACAAGCCTGAGACAGGTCTGGGTGAGGAGCCCTTCCAGATCGAGGAACGAGACCCGGCCAAGCGCCAGGGCAAAAATCTGAACTGCCGAACCCCAGAGAAACGCATACTTAAACGCCCGCCAAGGTGTCGTGGCGTAGACGCCAAGCCCGATATAGCCGGCCAATGCGATCGGGCTCGCGGTAAGCTCGAGGGCGAGATTCAGGTATGAAAGCATCGGTCGGTCCGGCGGTTAGCAAGCCGTTTGAATCTAGCGACAAATACCTCGCGTCACCAGCCGGGATACCCCTGCAGGGATTACCGCCCGCACCTACTCGTCTGTCAGCAACATGCGAGCTATAATCGCCCGAACGACAAATACATTGGCCGGGAGCCGTGCCATGGAATTGAATCAGGACCAGCTCGAACAATTCGATACCGAAGGCTGGGTGTTTTTGCCCGACGTGTTCAGTCAGGCGGAGATGGACGTCCTGTCCGGCGAGTTGCCCGAGATCTTCGCGATGGACCGTGATGAAGTCTGGCGCGAATCCAACGGCGAGGCGGTGCGCACGGCATTTGCCGCCCATTACTACAACGAGGCGTTCCGCCGCCTGGGCCGCCACCCGCGCCTGATCGGCCCGGTGCAGCAGCTGCTCGACGGCGACGTGTACATGCACCAGTACAAGATCAACGGGAAGGCCGCCTTCGACGGCGATGTCTGGCAATGGCATCAGGATTACGGCACCTGGGCGCGCGACGACAAGATGCCCGAAGCCCGTGCCATGAACATCGCGCTGTTCATCGATGAGGTCACCGAATTCAACGGCCCGCTTTATCTGATCCCGCGCAGCCACAAGGACGGCGTGATCGAGGCCGGGCACGACCTGGCCACCACGTCATACCCGCTGTGGACACTGGACAAGGAAAGCGTCGCGAAGCTGGCCGAAGAAGGCGGCATGATTGCGCCGAAGGGAAAGCCGGGCTCGGTGCTGCTGTTCCATTCCAACCTGGTGCATGCCTCGGCGCCGAACATCAGTCCCTGGGGCCGGGTGATCGTCTATCTGAGCCTGTGCCATGTCGACAATCATATCCGCCAGTTCAAGCGCGAGGAATGGATCGCCCACCGCGACTTCACCCCGATCGAACCCCTCGACGATGACTGCCTGCTGGAACTCGCGCGGGAGCGCGCGACTGCGGCGGAGTAGCCTGAGCCTAATCCGGCATCGGGGTGCGTTCGATCGTGTCCTCGATCGGCACATGCAGCGTCGTGCAGAAGGTGCCGACGAGCTGGTAATAGCCGACCATCACCGTCAGATCGACGAGACCCTGGTCACCCAGGGTGTCGCGAATTTCCTCGATCAGTGCATCCTCGGCCTTGCCGTTTTTGGCGACGATGCGTGAGAACCGCAGCACCGGGCCGACCGGTGCCGGCAGGTCCTCGGCCGCCGGCGTACCGCAGACCGCGCGCATATCATCAGGCATCCGGTGAATATGATGGGTCCATTCGTACCAATTGCCGACCTCTTTCGAGACCGTGCAAATGATCATCTCGCGCAGGACCTCGTCGAAGACGCTGTGGAAGCGCACATGCTCGCCCACAGAAGCCACCGCCTCTAGCGCGCCGGGGCTGCTGGCCATCCGCGCAAACAGTTCCGCCATGAATTCGAGCTTCCGGGTTTCCATGATGTGGTCGTAGATGCCGACCTGCTCGGCGGGGAAATCCTCCCGCGACACATGTGGCACCCGCGCGTCCTCGTTGTAGTCGGTCATGGTTCCCCTCCAGATTTTGAATGCAATTCATTGTAGGCTACATCGATAGAATAGCGGGAAATGCAAAGGACGTTGCAATGAACCTCCACGCGATGCTCGGCCGGCGCGCCGAAGACGGACGGCCTGTCCGGGTTGGCCTGATCGGCTCGGGTAAGTTCGGCACCATGTATCTGTCCCAGGCGGCACGCACGCCGGGCATCCATGTCTTAGCCATCGCCGACCTCGACCCCGAGCGCGCCCGTGCGGCCTGCGCGCGGGTCGGCGGGTTTGACCCGTCTGCCGCGACATTCGACGCGGCCCTGTCGGGCGGCAACACCCATCTGACCGACGATTCGATGGCGTTGGTCGCCGCCGACGGGATCGATGTGGTGATCGATGCGACCGGCAGCCCTGCCGCCGGAATCGCCCACGCGCTGGTGGCCTGCGAATTCGGCAAGCACATCGTGATGGTCAACGTGGAAGCCGATGTTCTGGCCGGACCACTGCTGGCCGAACGCGCACGACAGGCCGGCATCGTCTACTCATTAGCCTATGGCGACCAGCCGGCGCTGATCCATGAGCAGGTAGATTGGGCCCGGGCCTGCGGCCTCGAGGTGATCGCCGCCGGCAAGGGCACAAAGTATCTCGACGGCTATCACTATATGACGCCGGACGACGTTTGGGAGCATTACGGACTGACGCCGGAACAGGCCGCGGCGGGCGGCATGAACCCGCAGATGTTCAATTCGTTCCTCGACGGGACCAAATCGGCGATCGAGATGGCCGCCGTCGCCAACGCCACGGGGCTCACACCCGCGCCTGACGGGCTCTCCTTCCCGGCCTGCGGCGTCCGCGACCTGCCGCATGTAATGCGGCCTGCCGCCGAGGGTGGCCAGCTGCACCACAAGGGACAAGTCGAGGTCATCAGCTCTGAGGAACGCGACGGCCGCCATGTGACCGGCGATCTGCGCTGGGGGGTGTATGTGGTGTTCGAGGCGCCGAGCGAATATGTCCGCGCCTGCTTCGATGAATACGGGCTGGTCACGGATGTCTCGGGCAACTATGCCGCCCAGTGGAAGCCCTACCACCTGATCGGGCTCGAACTCGGTATCTCCGTCGCCAGTGCGGCTTTGCGCAACGAACCCACAGGATCCCCGACCGGTTTCCTTGGCGACGCCGTGGCGACCGCGAAGCGCGACCTGCAAACCGGCGACACGCTGGATGGCGAGGGCGGATTCACGGTCTATGGGAAACTCATGCCGGCTGCGGCCAGTCTCGCCGCTGGCGGACTTCCGATCGGGCTGGCACACGACGTGACGCTCAAGCGTGCCGTTCCCAAGGATCAACCCGTCGGCTGGGCTGATGTCGAGATCGACGCGAACATTCAGGCGGTGCAAGTGCGCCGTGATATGGAGGCGATGTTCGCCAACCCGGCCGCACACGAAGCCGCACAATAACGCCGCCGCCGGTTGCGCCCGGCGCCAAGCTGGCCTACGTAACCGCCGCCATGCCCGACGATACGCCCGATTCGAAATTGCTGACCCCGCTCGAACGCTATCGCAACATGCGAGAAGCGAACGAGTTGATGCGCGACCCGGCGCAGAAATTGGCCGTCGAAAAACTCCAGAGCCTGCATCATGCGCTGAAGGGCTATCAGCCAGCAGGTGACGGCTTTCTGTCGGGTTGGAAAGACCGGTTCGGGTTGGGCCGACGCAACGAAGAACCACCGATGGGGCTTTATCTCTACGGCCCGGTCGGGCGCGGCAAATCCATGTTGATGGATCTGTTCTTCGACACAGCCTCGGTCGAGCGCAAACGCCGCGTGCATTTCCACGCCTTCATGCTGGAGATACAGCAACGCCTGAACGAAATGCGCAGGCGCGAGAAACGCGCCGACCCGCTGATGCAGGTCGCCGCAGACGTCGCCGACGAGAGCTGGCTCCTCTGTTTCGACGAGTTTCATGTCGTCAATATCGCCGAAGCCATGATCCTAGGCCGTTTGTTCCAGGCCTTCTTTGATCACGGCGTGGTGGTGATCGCGACATCCAACGTCGCACCGCGCGACCTCTACAAGGACGGCCTGCAGCGCGATCGGTTTCTGCCTTTCATCGATCTGATCATCGAGAAACTCGACGTGCTCGATATCGGCGCCGGTACGGATTTCCGGCTTGACCGATTGAAGGGTGAGCCCGTCTGGCACACCCCCATCGGGCGCGCCGCCACTTCCAAGCTCGATGCCGCCTTCGCCACCCTGACAGACAATGCCGACCCGGTCCCGTTAGAAATCGAGGTCCAGGGCCGGTGCATCCATGCCCACCAGGCTGCGCGCGGCATCGCCCGGTTCACATTCGACGAGTTGTGCAACAAACCGCGTGGTGCTTCGGATTTCCTGGCTATCGCAACCCAGTTCCACACGGTCATGGTCGACAACGTGCCCGTTCTCGACGAACGCGAGCGTGACGCCGCAAAGCGTTTCGTCGTCCTGATCGATTCGCTTTACGAGCACCATGTGAACCTGTTCGCCAGCGCCGACGGTGATCCAGGCGCGCTATACATGAAAGGCGATACCGCATTCGAGTTTCAGCGCACGGTGTCGCGGCTCATAGAAATGCAGGCCGAGGACTATCTGAACCGCCCGCACGCGCCGTAAATTACTGGTGAAAGGATCACCGATCCATTGACACAAATGTCTTGCCCCGGCCGCGCCTTGAACCACCCCTGAATTCGCGTTACACACCGCGCGCACGACAACATCATCGACGTCGGAGAAGACACGAACATGGCACGCAACAAGATCGCGCTGATCGGCGCAGGCAACATCGGCGGCACGCTCGCCCATCTGGTCGGCCTCAAGGAACTGGGCGACGTCGTCCTGTTCGATATCGTCAAGGGCATGCCTGCGGGCAAGGCGCTCGATCTGGTGGAATCCTCGCCGGTCGAAGGTTTCGACTCCAACATGGTCGGTGCCAGCAGCTATTCCGCGATCCGCGGCGCCGACGTGGTCATCGTGACCGCCGGCGTGGCACGCAAACCGGGCATGAGCCGCGACGATCTGATCGGCATCAACACCGGCGTGATGGAATCCGTTGGCGCGGGCATCAAGAAAAACTGCCCCAACGCGTTTGTTATCTGCATCACCAACCCGCTCGACGTGATGGTCGGTATCCTACGCGAGGCTGCGGGCCTGAAGCCGAATATGTGTGTCGGCATGGCCGGTGTCCTCGACAGCGCCCGCTTCCGCTATTTCCTGGCCGAAGAGTTCGACGTCTCGGTCGAGGATGTGACCGCCTTCGTGCTCGGCGGCCATGGCGACACGATGGTGCCGTCGGTGCGCTATTCGACGGTCGCCGGCATTCCCCTGCCCGATCTGGTCAAAATGAAGTGGACCACCCAGAAACGGCTCGACGCGATCGTCCAGCGCACCCGTTCAGGCGGCGGCGAGATCGTCGAACTGCTCGGCAATGGCTCGGCCTTCTACGCCCCGGCATCGTCGGCCATCGCGATGGCGGAATCCTATCTCAAGGACAAGAAGCGCGTTCTGCCCTGCGCGGCCTATCTGCGCGGCGAGTATGGCGTGAAGGACATGTATGTCGGCGTGCCGGTCGTGATCGGTGCGAAGGGTGTGGAGCGGATCGTCGAGGTCAAGCTGGATGCCAAGGAACGCGCCGACTTCCGCAAATCGGTGAAGGCCGTCGAAACGCTGGGCAAGGTCACCAAACAGTTGCAGCGCGAATCCCGCAAAAAAGCAGGCAAGTAGCCGACACCTGCAAAAGATTGGACTTTCGGCCCGTTGCGCAGTGCAACATGAGTGTTACAGTCGGACTTCGTTAACCATGTTTGGCCCCGACAACCGGGCCTCAATCGCGATGATGGGCGAAAAGAATATTAACCATGCGGTAATCCCGTACGTTCATCGTCACCGCAGCTCACCTCATCTGCCTTTCGGAAAAAGCGTCAAATGAACATTCATGAGTATCAGGCAAAAGGCCTGCTGGCGAAGTTTGGCGTCGCCGTACCCCGCGGCACGGTTGCATACACACCGGACGAGGCCAGCAAGGCGGCCCAGGACCTCGGCGGCTCGATCTGGGTTGTGAAGTCCCAGATTCATGCCGGCGGACGCGGCGCGGGACATTTCGCCGAAGACCCGGACGGCGGCGGCGGTGTGCGCCTCGCCAAGAACGACGAGGAAGTCCGCGCCCATGCCGAGGCGATGCTGGGAAAGACGCTGGTCACCAAACAGACCGGCCCGGACGGCAAAGAAGTGAAACGGATTTATGTCGAGGAAGGCTGTGATATCGCGCGCGAGCTTTATCTGAGCCTGCTGGTGGATCGCGAAACCTCGCGGATTGTCATCGTTGCGTCGACAGAAGGCGGCATGGACATCGAGACCGTCGCGGAGGAAACGCCGGAGAAGATCGCACAGGTCGCGATCGACCCCGTCACCGGCATCATGCCCTTCCACACCCGCGAGATCGCCTTCAGGCTTGGACTCGAGGGCAGCCAGATCAAGAGCGCGGCCAAATTTCTGTCCGCGATGTACAAGGCGTTCCTCGAACTCGACGCCTCGATGGTCGAGATCAACCCGCTCGTGGTCACCGGGTCGGGTGACGTGATCGCGCTAGATGCGAAGATGAACTTCGACGACAACGCGCTCTACCGTCAGGCCGATGTCGAGGCGCTGCGCGACGAGGACGAAGAGGACCCGATGGAGCTCGAGGCCTCGAAGCATGAGCTCAACTACATCAAGCTCGACGGCGTGATCGGCTGCATGGTGAATGGCGCCGGCCTGGCCATGGCCACGATGGACATCGTCAAGCTGCATGGCAGCGCACCGGCCAACTTCCTCGATGTCGGCGGCGGCGCGACCAAGGAACGGGTCACGTCGGCCTTCAAGATCATCCTGTCCGATCCGAATGTCGAAGGCATTCTGGTCAACATCTTCGGCGGCATCATGCGTTGTAACGTCATCGCCGAAGGAATCGTTGCCGCGGCCCGCGAAGTTTCGCTCCATGTACCGCTGGTTGTCCGCCTGGAAGGCACAAACGTCGATCTCGGCAAAAAGATCCTTGCAGAGTCGGGGCTCCCGATCGTCTCAGCAGACGACCTCGGGGATGCCGCCGAAAAGATCGTAAACGCGGTGAAGGAGGCAGCCTAACGCCATGTCCGTACTCGTCGGCAAAGAAACCAAACTCGTCTGCCAAGGCTTCACCGGAGCCCAGGGCACCTTTCACTCCGAGCAGGCCATCGCCTATGGCACCCAGATGGTCGGCGGCGTGACGCCCGGCAAGGGTGGCACCTCTCATCTCGACCTCCCCGTCTTCGACACGGTGGATGAGGCCGTCAGCACCACGGGTGCGAACGCGTCGGTCATCTATGTGCCGCCGCCGTTTGCGGGCGACGCGATCCTCGAGGCGATCGACGCCGGAATCGAGCTGGTGGTCTGCATCACCGAGGGAATCCCGGTCCTCGACATGGTTGCTGTGAAACGCGCGCTGACCGGCTCGAACACACGCCTAATCGGCCCGAACTGTCCCGGTGTCATTACGCCTGACGAGTGCAAGATCGGCATCATGCCCGGCCATATTCATCAGCGCGGTAATATCGGTATCGTCTCGCGTTCGGGCACCCTGACCTATGAGGCCGTCGCACAGACGACCGCTGTCGGGCTCGGCCAGACCACCTGCATCGGCATCGGTGGCGACCCCGTGAACGGCACCAACTTCATCGACTGCCTAGACATGTTCCTGGACGACGATGAGACCGAAGGCATCATCATGATCGGCGAAATCGGTGGTTCCGCCGAAGAAGACGCCGCCGACTTCCTGAAATCCTCAAAGATCAAAAAGCCGGTCGCCGGGTTCATCGCCGGCGTCACGGCGCCTCCCGGAAAGCGCATGGGCCATGCCGGTGCCATCATTTCGGGCGGCAAAGGCACCGCGGATGCAAAAATGGACGCCATGAAATCTGCGGGCATTCTGGTTGCGGAGTCGCCGTCGGCGCTCGGTACCACGATGATGAAGGCATTGAAGGGCTAGGTAGGTCACCTATCTGTTGGTGAGGGGGACGCCAACGCTTTGTAACCAAGGACCGCAGCCTCGTACCGCGGCTAGGACATGAACAGCTATATTGGCCACTCCTCGTTTCTGAATGGCGCCAACGCAACCTTCGTTGCGCAACTTTACGCGAACTACCTCGAGCAGCCGCATAGTGTCGATCCCGAATGGGGCGAGTTTTTCGCCACATTGCATGACGACGCCCGCGCCCTACTGGAAGATCTGCGCGGCGCCAGCTGGGCGCCGCGCGACGCGCGCGTCATCGGCGAAAATCGTGGAAACGGCGCCAATGGCGCGCAGCCGGGCAACGGCCATGCAACCCCCGCCGCGAATGATGCACCCCTGAAAGGCGCGCCGCTGTCCTATGGTGCGGGTGGCGATTCGCGGGCCTCACCCGACCAGGTTCGCCGCGCGACTCTCGATTCCATTCGTGCCCTGATGCTTATCCGCGCCTACCGTGTGCGCGGACATCTCGAGGCGCGGCTCGACCCGCTCGGCCTGGTGAAACCCGATGCCCACCCGGAACTCGATCCGCGCACTTATGGTTTCGCAGATTCGGACCTCGACCGCCCGATCTTCATTAACTATGTGCTCGGCCTCGAAACCGCGACGATGCGCCAGATTATCGACGTGGTGCGGGAGACCTATTGCGGCAATATCGGCATCGAGTTCATGCACATCCAGGGCCCGGAAGAGAAGGCCTGGATTCAGGAGCGCATTGAAGGAGTCCGCAATCACACCGAATTCACCGAGCAGGGCAAACAAGCGATCCTCGGCGCCCTGACACGCGCGGAAGTCTTCGAGCAGTTCCTCGACAAGAAATACACCGGTGCCAAACGGTTCGGACTGGAAGGGGGCGAGACCCTGATTCCAGCCCTCGAGCAGCTGGTCAAACGCGGCGGCCAGTTGGGCCTGCGTGAACTGGTGATCGGCATGCCCCATCGCGGACGCCTGAACGTGCTGGCCAACTTCATGGACAAGCCGTTCCGCGCGATGTTCTCGGAATTTGAGGGCAACTCGCCCAACCCGGACGATGTCATGGGTTCCGGCGATGTGAAATACCATCTCGGCACCTCGTCGGACCGCTCCTTCGACGGCAACAATGTGCATCTCTCCCTGACGCCGAACCCCAGCCACCTGGAGGCGGTCAACACCGTCGTCCTGGGAAAGGTTCGAGCCAAGCAGCAGCTGCGCAGCGATACCGAGCGCGACAAGGTCATGGGCCTGCTGATGCATGGCGACGCGGCCTTTGCCGGCCAGGGTCTCGTGGCCGAAACCCTCGACTTGTCCCAGCTGCGTGGCTACCGCACCGGCGGCACCTTCCATCTGATCGTCAACAACCAGATCGGGTTCACGACCAATCCGACGGCGGCGCGTTCCTCCCCCTACTCCTCCGACGTCGCGAAGATGATCCAGTCGCCGATCTTCCACGTGAATGGCGACGATCCGGAATCGGCGGTCCATGTGGCCCGAATCGCGACCGAGTATCGCTACCGTTTCAAGGCCGACGTGGTCATGGATCTGTGGGGCTATCGCCGCGCGGGACATAACGAGTCCGACGAGCCGGCCTTCACCCAGCCCCGGATGTACAAATCCATATCCGAGCAGCCGACGACGCGGGCGCTCTACGCCGAACAGCTCGAGGCCGAGGGGGTTATCGAGTCCGGCGGCGGCGACCGCATGGTCGAGGAATTCCAAGCTCATCTGGAGCAGGAATTCGAGGCCGCCCAGAGCTACAAACCGAACAAGGCCGACTGGCTCGAGGGCCGCTGGGCCGATCTGGGCATGGCGGAAGGCGATGAGCGGCGCGGTGAAACCGCCGTGGACAATGACCTCCTGAATGAGGTCGGGCACGCCATTTCGGAGCCCCCGCAGGGCCTCGAGATGAATTCGAAGATCCTTCGGCAGCTCAAGAACAAACGCAAGATGATCGAAACCGGCGAGGGCGTCGACTGGGCGACCGGCGAAGCCCTGGCGTTCGGCACGCTGCTCTGTGAATCCACACCCGTCCGGCTGTCCGGCGAAGATGTGGGCCGCGGCACCTTCTCGCAACGTCACGCGGTCCTGGTCGACCAGACGCATGAAGAAAAGTACCTGCCGCTGGCGAATATCCGTTACGGCCAGGCCCCGATCGAGGTGATCAACAGTCCGCTCTCGGAGTTCGGCGTTCTCGGATTCGAATATGGCTACAGCCAGGCCGAACCCCACGCGCTCGTGCTCTGGGAAGCGCAGTTCGGCGACTTCGCCAACGGTGCCCAGGTGATCATCGATCAGTTCATTGCCTCGGGTGAGTCCAAGTGGCTGCGCATGTCCGGACTAGTCCTGCTCCTGCCGCACGGATTCGAGGGTCAGGGTCCGGAACATTCGTCGGCCCGGATGGAGCGTTATCTGCAGCTGTGTGGCGACGACAACATGCAAGTCTGCAACATCACGACACCGGCGAACTATTACCACGCGTTGCGCCGACAGATGCGACGCAACTTCCGCAAGCCGCTGATCGTAATGACTCCGAAATCACTCCTCCGACACAAGCTCTGTGTCTCGACACTCGAGGATTTCGGGCCCGGCACCAGCTTCCACCGCGTCCTCTATGACAACGAAAAACTATGCGACGACAAGGATGTGAAACGGGTCGTGCTCTGTTCGGGCAAGGTCTATTACGACCTGTATGAAGAGCGTGCGAAACGCGGCGTCACCGATGTCTTCTTCCTGCGCCTCGAACAGCTCTACCCCTTTCCGCGCAAGGCGCTGATCGAGGAGCTTTCACGCTTCAAACATGCCGAGATCGTCTGGTGCCAGGAAGAACCCGAAAACATGGGCGGCTGGACATTCGTCGATCGCCGACTTGAGGCCGTCCTCGAGAAGATCGGCGCCAATCAGACCCGTCCGCGTTATGTCGGGCGCGTGGAATCGGCATCACCTGCCACAGGAAGCGCCGCACGCCACCGGCGCGAACAGGACAAATTGGTCGACGAAGCGCTCACGATCTGAGCCGGGCGACCACAACGGGGATTTAGAAATGACCATCGAAATCAAAGTGCCCGATATGGGCGAGTCCGTGACCGAGGGCACCATCGCGCGCTGGTTCAAGGCCGTGGGCGAGGCCGTCGCCGCCGACGAACCCCTGGTCGAGATCGAGACCGACAAGGTCACGGTGGAAGTGCCCGCGCCAGGCGCCGGCGTCCTTACCGCGATCGGTGCCGACGAAGGCGTGGATGTCGAGGTCGGCACGGTAATCGGCGCCATCGATGAAAACGCAACAGCGACCGCCACGCTTGCTGCGGCAGCATCCCCTGCCGCGGAGGCTTCACCCGCCGAGGAAAAGCCTGCACCGACGAACGCCGCTACGGCTGCCGGCGGCGAGACCATGGATGTGACGGTGCCCGAACTGGGCGAATCCGTGACCGAAGGCACGGTGGGGCGCTGGCTCAAGCAGGTCGGCGAGAGCTTCGCCGCCGACGAACCGCTGGTCGAGATCGAAACCGACAAGGTGACGACGGAACTGCCGGCCCCCGGAGCCGGCACCCTGATCGAAATCATCGCCGATGAAGGCGTCGACGTGGAAGTGGGCACCATCGTGGGGCGCATTACGACAGGCGACGCCCCGGCCGCAGCCGCCCCCGAGACGGACACCGCATCTTCCGCACCGGCCGAAGCGCCGACCGCCAGCGTAAACACGGACCATCCGCTCTCACCGGCGGTGCAGAAATTAGTCGACGAGACCGGCCTCAACCCGTCGGCCATACCGGTGACGGGCCGCGACGGACGCATCACCAAGGGTGACGTGATGCGCTACCTCGACACGCGTGCTTCCGGCGGCGCGACCCCGACAGCCGCCCCCGCACCCACGACGGCGGCCTTTGTTTCGGCCGGCGACCTGCCGGAACGCGCTGAAGACCCACGCGGCGAGGAACGCGTGCGCATGACCAAGTTGCGCCAGACCGTTGCCAGTCGCCTGAAACAGGCCCAGAACACCGCGGCCATGCTGACCACCTTCAACGAGGTGGACATGCAAGGGGTGATGGACCTGCGCGCGCGCTACCGCGATGATTTCGAGAAGAAGCACGGCGTGAAACTGGGCTTCATGAGCATCTTCGTAAAGGCCGCGATCAACGCGCTGAAGGAGCTGCCGTCGGTCAATGCCGAGATCCACGGCGACGAGATCGTCTACCGGAACTACTACGATATCGGGATCGCCGTCGGCGGCGAACAGGGGCTGGTCGTCCCCGTGCTGCGCGACGCCGACCAGCAAAGCTTCGCCGGCATCGAAAGCCAGATTGCCGACTTCAGCCAGCGCGCGCGTGACGGCAAGCTCTCCATGAAGGAGCTCACCGGCGGCACCTTCACGATCACAAATGGCGGCATCTTCGGCTCGATGCTGTCGACGCCGATCCTGAACCCGCCGCAGTCGGGCATCCTGGGCATGCACAACATCGTCAAGCGGCCGGTCGTCGTCGACGGCGAAATCGTCATCCGGCCGATGATGTACCTGGCCCTGAGTTACGACCATCGGATCATCGATGGCCGCGAAGCGGTGACCTTCCTGGTCCGGATCAAACAGGCGATCGAGGATCCGGAACGTCTCCTGATCGAGGTGTAGAACGATATGGCTGACGAACAGAGTTTCGAACTGGTCGTAATCGGTGCCGGCCCCGGCGGCTATGTGGCCGCCATCCGCGCCGCGCAACTCGGCCTCAATGTCGCTTGCGTGGAGAAACGCGCGACGTTGGGTGGCACCTGCCTCAACATTGGCTGCATTCCCTCGAAAGCCCTGCTGCAATCATCCGAGCACTACACCCACACACAGCACGGGCTGGGGGCGCACGGCATCAAGGTTGGCAAGGTTTCGTTCGACCTCGACGCGATGATGGCGCACAAGACCAAGGTCGTGGACGACAACACCCAGGGCATCGAGTTCCTGTTCAAGAAGAACAAGGTGACCTCCGTGTTCGGCACTGCCGAAATCAAAAACGCGCAGGAAGTTGTGGTGACACCGGATGACGGCGCGCCACAAACCCTCAAAACAAAGTATGTCCTGATCGCAACAGGCTCCGAGTCCATGCCCCTGCCCGGCGTGGACGCCGATGAAAAACGCATCGTCACTTCGACAGGTGCACTCGAACTCGAGAGCGTCCCCAAGCATCTGGTGGTTATCGGCGGCGGTTACATCGGCCTCGAGATGGGCTCCGTCTGGGCCCGTCTGGGCGCCAATGTAACGGTGGTCGAATTCCTTGACCGGATCACGCCCGGTATGGATGGCGAGGTCGCCAAGACCTTCCAGCGAACCCTCAAGAAACAAGGCATGACCTTCAAGCTCGGCACCAAGGTGACGGGTGCCAAAACCCTGAAGACCAAGATCAAGCTCTCGGTCGAACCCGCCGCGGGTGGCGAGAGCGAGATTGTCGAATGCGATACGGTGCTGGTCGCGATCGGCCGTCGGCCCTACACGGACGGTCTCGGCCTGAACGGTGCCGGCGTCAAAACCGACGACCGCGGATTCATCGAGATCGACGCCCATTTTCAGACCAATGTGGCGGGCATATTCGCCATCGGCGACTGCGTGCCGGGCCCGATGCTGGCGCACAAAGCCGAAGATGAAGGCGTGGCGGCAGCCGAAATTATCGCCGGCGAGACAGGACATGTGAATTACGACACCATCCCGGGGATCGTCTACACTTGGCCGGAGGTCGCGGCGGTCGGCAAGACCGAAGAACAACTCAAGGAGGCCGGGGTCGAGTACACCAGCGGCACTTTCCCCTTTTCCGCCAACGGCCGGGCACGCGCCGCCAACGAAACAGACGGATTCGTGAAAATCCTCGCAGACGCCAACACCGATCGTGTTCTCGGTGCCCACATCATCGGACCGGATGCCGGTACCCTGATTCACGAGATCGTCGTGGGTATGGAGTTCGGTGCATCGGCCGAGGACATCGCGCGCACCTGCCATGGTCACCCGACCCTAGCCGAAGCGGTCAAGGAAGCCGCGCTCGCCGTCGGCGGGCGCACCATTCACATCTAGACTTGCGTGTGGACAGGTGTCAGCCGGTCTTCAAGTTGGCGCTGAAGGCGGCAGCAAGTTCGTTCAGATCGGGTGGCTTACGCAGCAGCACCGTTGCGCCCGCATCAAGGGCCTCTGCCTCTGCTTCACGCAGAACCTGGCCCGTCACGACGATGATCGGCAGTTTCGTGTCGCTGGACCGAATGGCATGAATCAACTCCACCCCATAACCGTCCGGCATGCGCAAATCGGTCACGATCATGTCGGCGGGGTCTCTTGAATGGAGGGCCAAAGCGCTGTGCCCGCTGCCCGTCGGCATCGGCGCTTCGTGGGAGCGCGTCTCGGGGATACAGCTCGAACTTTCCATCCAGTCGATCTATGACGGACAGCCCGACCATCTTCCCCTGCTCGCCGAGCTCGCCGCGCAGGGACTGCGGCCACATCTCGTGATCCCTGGCCACTGGAGCCGCCACTATGGCCGGATACTGGAGTATGACGTGGTGTGTTTCCGCGACTAGCTTTTCTGCGCCCGGGGATGCGCCTTGCTGTAGACATCAAGCAGGCGTGCTCTATCGACGTCGGTATAGCGCTGGGTGGTCGATAAGGATTCGTGGCCGAGCAGCTCCTGGATGGCCCGCAAATCACCGCCGGCAGACAGCAGATGCGTCGCGAAGGAGTGGCGCAACGCATGCGGGGTGGTCTCGCGTGGCAACCTCAGGGCGAGACGCAGGGTCTGCACCCGCTTTTGCACCACCCGCGGGCTTAGTCGGCCACCCCTGACCCCTACAAACAGCGGACCGTTCGGCGTTAACCGATACGGACAGGTCGACAGATAGACGTCGAGTGCCTCGCTGACGGCCGGCAAAACAGGCACCATCCTCGTCTTCCCTCCCTTGCCGACCACCGTAAGGCTGCCGTCCCGGGGCATGTCTTTCTTGTTGAGTTCCAGTGCTTCGGAGATCCGCAGCCCGCAACCGTAGAGCAACAGGATGACCGCGATATCGCGCGCCGTGATCCAAGCCGGCCCCGCCTCCCCCTGACCCAGGGCCTGCAGCAGATCTTCCGTTTCAGGGCGACTCAACGCCTTGGGAACGGCGCGGGACAACCGGGGGCCGCGCACCGCACCTATGGCCGGGTTGTGACCAAACCCTTCCCGGTCAAGATACCGGAACAGCATGCGCACGGATGAAAGCGCGCGGGCGGTCGAACTTCGGGCGTATCCGGACGTGCTGCGCATCGCCAGCCAGGCGCGGAAGTCGCCCTGCTTGAGGGCAAAAAGGATCGCGAGTGAAATCGTTCCACCGAAATGTTCGGACAGAAACTCCAGGAACGCGCTTACATCGCGGAGATAGGCCGATATCGTGTGTTCAGATGCACGACGTTCGGTGAGAAGCAGGTTCTGCCAACGTTCCAGCGCACCGCTCAGGTCACGGGCGGCCGGCACTGATGAGAAATCGAACTTTTTCAGCGCGGCAGGTCGAGCCATGTGCGGATGCTGTGCTCCATGATTGCCGCCAGGAACACCAGAAGTTCGGACCCCTGGCCTTCGTGAAAGCGTTGCGGGTCCCGGCTGCCGAGTGCCAATAGCGCGACCGGCGCATCCTCGCGCACGGTCAGGCGCAACAACACCTCAGACCGCACGAGACCTGCCGCCTCGCCATAGAGCCTACGATCACCCTCTATGTCTTCACGAAGGGTTACCGCACGCGAGATATCAATAAGACGCTCGATGGTGCCCACGGGAACAACGCGCACACCCTGATTGTTGCCCGGCGCAACCGTGCCGCCCTCGAGACACAGCGCGGCTGCATCGACGTGCAAAAGACCGACCAGGTCGATCGTAAGAATTTCAATCAGATGATCGAGCGAACGCGCCTTAAGAAGCGCGACGACGGCGGCATGAACCCGGTTCTGGCTTTGCAGGTTCGAGCGGCCGGCATCGATAAGATCGGTACACTGAGCACGTTGTTTGCCGAGGTCCGCACGCACACGTGCGAGCATGGCATCCTGTAAATCGACAACCTCGCCACCCGCCGGGTCAACATCGGCGAACGCGCGCTCAGGTGCTTCGAGAACCGACAGCAGCTCGGGGCGGCGCTTGAGAAAATCGGGGTTGGTTTTCAGAAACTCCACGACCCGGTCTTCGCTCAGCTCGACCGGTTCCGGCGCATCCTGCCGCGGGGCCTTGGTGCTCACGCCCGCACCCTCGCAATTGGTTTCCTATTCTGCGGCATTCTTCCGGTCATTCGCCTGTTCCAGGATCGACTGCCCGGTTGCCTCCCAATCCTTCATGAATGCCGCGAGCCCCTTATCCGTCAGCGGATGCTGATAGAGCTGCCGCAAAACGCCCGGCGGCAAGGTCGCGACATGCGCGCCGGCCATCGCGGATTCGACCACATGCGCCGGGCCACGGATTGACGCGACCAGCACCTCGGTCTCGAAATTGTCGTACTGGGAATAGATTTCGACGATATCCTCGATCAGGTCGAGGCCACGCAAACCCATGTCGTCGAGACGGCCGACAAACGGTGAAATAAAACTCGCGCCCGCCTTGGCCGCCAGAACAGCCTGTGCGGCAGAGAAACAAAGGGTCACGTTGACCATGATGTCACGATCACGCAGCGTCTTGCATGTCTTCAGGCCGTCCGGCGTCAACGGGACCTTGATCGTCACGTTCGGCGCGATGGCGGCGAGCACATCGGCTTCGGCCATCATGGTCTCGAAATCCGGCGCGGTGACCTCTGCGCTGACCGGCCCGGGAACGACGTCGCAAATCTCGGCGATGACATCGAGCATGTTGCGTCCTGACTTCGCGATCAGGGACGGGTTCGTGGTCACACCATCCACAAGGCCGCTCTCGGCCAGATCACGAATTTCCGCCAGATCGGCAGTATCCACAAAAAACTTCATTCCCCGAATTCCTTCTTCTGCGCCATGTTTTCGAAGCGCCAGGACTCTATCCCCTCAGTCACCTGCGCCATACGTTGGCCCGCTGCGAGTCGCCGGATAAAGTGTACCCGATGCCCCTGACCGACACCACCGCACCCAGACGGGATGACCCGACGGACAAGGCCGGCGAAACGGTCAGTGTTTTGCTGCCGCTGCCGGTCGCCGGACCGTATGACTACAAGGTGCCGCCGGGCATGATTCTGCAACCGGGTGACTTCGTGCACGCCCCCCTGGGGTCACGCGAGATGACCGGCGTGGTATGGGGCCCGGCCATCGGCGACGTGGACGAGAAGAAACTGCGCCCCGTCACAGACCGGATCGACACCCGCGCGCTGCCAGAAGAGCTCCGGCGCTTCGTCGACTGGGTCGCCGCCTATACGTTGAGTGCGCCCGGCGCCGTGCTACGGATGGCGCTACGCTCCCCCGATGCACTGGCGCCGCCGAAGCCTGTAACGGCTTTTCTGGCCGCGACACCGCCCGACGGGCTGCGCATGACGCCGGCACGGACCCGGGTTCTCGATATATTGCGTGACGCCCCCCCTCTTACTGCCCGCGATCTGGCGAATGAAGCCGGTGTCACACAGGGTGTCATCAAGGGGCTTGCCGATGCCGGTGCCGTCGAGCGGGTCGAGCTTGCGCCGCCGCCCGCCTTCACCGTTCCGGACGTCTCCCGGCCAGGCATGGCGCTGTCGAACGACCAGACCCAGGCCGCGACCGCTCTCTGTAATGATGTGGAGGCCGATAGTTTCTCGGTCACATTGCTGGATGGGGTCACAGGTTCGGGTAAGACGGAAGTCTATTTCGAAGCACTCGCGACCGCGCTTGGCGCTGGCCGGCAGGTGTTGGTGCTTTTGCCGGAAATAGCCCTGACGCCGCAATGGCTCGACCGTTTCGAACGGCGCTTTGGCGTCGTACCCGCGGTCTGGCATTCGGATCTCGGCCAGGTTCGCCGCCGCAAGACCTGGCGCGCTGTAGCCGACGGCGAAGCGCGTGTCTTGGTGGGCGCGCGCTCGGCGCTTTTCTTGCCCTTTTCCGAACTGGGCCTGATCGTCGTCGATGAAGAGCATGAATCCGCCTTCAAGCAGGAAGACGGGGTGGCCTATCACGGGCGCGACATGGCCGTCGTGCGCGCCAGGATCGCCGATTGCACGATCATTGTCGCGTCCGCAACACCATCCCTGGAAACCCGCGTCAATGTAGCGCGAGAACGCTACAAGGCGATCGCGCTGCCCGAAAGGTTTGGCCGCTCGGCGCTGCCGACGATCGAGACCATCGATATGCGAGACGGCGACTTGCGTGCCGACCGCTTTCTCTCCGAACCGCTGGTCGACGCACTCAAGGCGAACATGGCCGACGGCGAGCAGGCACTGCTGTTCCTCAACCGCCGCGGCTATGCACCACTGACTTTGTGCCGCACCTGTGGCCACCGCTTCGCCTGCCCGAGCTGCAGCGCGTGGTTGACGGAACACCGTTTCCGAAAGCGGCTCCAGTGCCATCACTGCGGCTATGAGGTCCCGATCCCGACAAATTGCCCGTCTTGCGACAACACAGACACGCTCGTGGCGTGTGGCCCGGGTGTCGAACGCATCGCCGAAGAGGTCAGAGCGTTGCTGCCCGAAGCGCGCATGGAAATCATGACCAGTGACACCATGCGCGGCCCGGAGGCCGCGCAGCGGCTGGTCCGTTCGGTCGAGGACCAGGAGATCGACATCCTGATCGGCACCCAGATGGTCGCCAAGGGTCACCATTTTCCGAATCTGACCCTCGTCGGGATCGTCGATGCGGATTTGGGCCTTGCCGGCGGTGACTTGCGCGCGGCCGAGCGCACATATCAGGTATTGCAACAGGTTTCCGGCAGAGCGGGGCGCGCCGAGCGTCCGGGCCGGGTGCTCATTCAAACCTTCCAGCCCGACCATCCCGTCATGGAAGCACTGGCTTCCGGTGACAGGGACGGTTTCATGGCGCTCGAGACGGATGCGCGGCGAATGGGTGACTGGCCGCCATTCGGACGTCTGGCTGCCATTATTGTGTCCAGCCGGGATCCGCAGGTGGCCGATGAACTTGCACGCGCACTCGCGCGTAGTGCACCCGACGGACCCGGCGTGCGCGTGCTTGGGCCCGCGCCGGCCCCGCTGTCGCTCTTGCGGGGCCGTCACCGGCGGCGGCTCTTGCTCAAGGCCGGCCTGGACCAGTCGATTCAGGGCCTGGTTCGCAACTGGCTGGAACAGATCAAGGTCCCGAAAAGTGCGCGGGTGCGGGTGGATATCGACCCCTACAGCTTCCTCTAGAGGAGCGGTTTGCCGTCCAATTGCTTGCCTAGAATATGCGCGAAGAAAGGCCGCCCGTATGAACCTCTGAAAATCCGGCGTTTTTCTACAGTTTTTGCGCTGCGGTACGCTTGCCAGCCCCCAAGCCGTATGCTACCAAGCGCCTGCCTTATCGACGGGTCTTCTTCCGTCTAGTGGCAGCCGAAAAATATTAATTGATATCAATCGGTTACAACTAATCGCGCAAGCAAAAACGGGCTCCGGGGGGGCAGTCGCACAGTGGCGGCAGATACAAGTGTTGTCGGCGATATCGCAGAACGGTACGGGCTCGCATTGTACGAGCTCGCGGACGAGGCAAAATGCCTCGACGAAGTGGCCGGCGATCTGGCGGACCTGAAACAACTCATTACGGACAGCGAGGAGCTGACAAAGCTCCTGCGATCCCCGCTGATCGACCGCGACGACAAGGCGCGTGCGATGGGGGTGATCCTTGAGCGGGGCGCCGCGAACGAACTCACCCGCCGATTTGTCGGTGTGGCCGCCGGAAACAACCGGCTGTTCGCGTTATCCGCCATGATCGAGGCCTATCTGGCCGAACTCGCGCGCCGACGCGGCGAAATCACCGCCGAGGTGACATCGGCCCGCGCGCTGAATGACGAACAACTGCAGCAGCTCACCGAGAGCCTGCGTGCAAAACTGGGTGGAAAAATAGCCGTCGAACCGAAAGTGGACGCCTCGCTCATTGGCGGGCTGGTGGTCCGGGTTGGTTCGCGGATGATCGATGCATCGCTGAAAACAAAGCTTCAGCGCCTGCAATACGCCATGAAGGGAGCGTAGAGGATGGAAATTCGTGCCGCAGAAATTTCGGCGATCCTGAAGGATCAGATCGCCAATTTCGATGCCGAGGCCGATGTCTCAGAAGTGGGACAGGTACTTTCGGTCGGTGACGGTGTCGCGCGCGTTTACGGCCTCGACAACGTCCAGGCCGGCGAGATGGTCGAGTTCCCTGGCGGGATTGTAGGCATGGCGCTGAACCTCGAGACCGACAATGTCGGTGTCGTGATCTTCGGGAGTGACCGTGACATCAAGGAAGGCGATACGGTCAAGCGGACCGGCGACATCGTCGACGTGCCGGTCGGCATGGGCCTGCTGGGCCGCGTGGTCGACGCGCTGGGCAACCCGATCGACGGTGGTGGCGATCTCGAAACCGACGAGCGGCGCCTGGTCGACGTCAAGGCGCCGGGTATTATCCCGCGTGAATCGGTCAGCGAACCCGTCCAGACCGGTCTCAAAGCGCTGGACGCCCTGGTCCCCGTGGGCCGCGGCCAGCGTGAGCTGATCATCGGTGACCGCCAGACCGGCAAGACCGCCGTCATCATCGACACGATCCTCAACCAGAAAAAGATCAACGAATCCGGCGACGATTCGAAGAAGCTATTCTGCATCTACGTGGCCGTGGGTCAGAAGCGTTCGACCGTCGCCCAGGTCGTGAAGACCCTGCAGGAATATGGCGCGATGGAATACACCATCGTTGTCGCGGCGACCGCCTCCGAGCCGGCACCGCTGCAGTTCCTCGCTCCGTATGCCGGTTGCGCCATGGGCGAATATTTCCGCGACAGCGGTCGGCACGCGGTCATCTTCTACGATGATCTTTCGAAGCAGGCGACGGCCTATCGCCAGATGTCCCTGCTCCTGCGTCGTCCGCCGGGACGCGAAGCCTTCCCGGGCGATGTCTTCTATCTTCATTCCCGCCTGCTCGAGCGCGCCGCGAAGATGGGCCCCGACAGCGGTTCGGGCTCGCTAACCGCCCTGCCGGTCATCGAAACCCAGGCCAACGACGTGTCGGCCTATATTCCGACCAACGTGATTTCGATCACCGACGGCCAGATCTTCCTCGAGACCGACCTCTTCTATAAGGGCGTTCGCCCGGCGATTAACGTCGGCCTGTCGGTGAGCCGCGTCGGCTCCGCCGCGCAGACCAAGGCCATGAAGTCCGTGGCCGGCAGCATCAAGCTCGAACTAGCCCAGTATCGAGAGATGGAGGCCTTCTCACAGTTCGCCTCGGACCTCGACCGCGTCACCCAGCAGCTGCTGGCGCGCGGCGCCCGTCTGACCGAGCTTCTGAAGCAGCCGCAATATGCGCCGCTCGCGGTGGAAGAGCAGGTCGTGGCGATTTTCGCCGGCGTGCGCGGCCATCTGGACGGCATCGAGATCAACGACGTGAACCGCTTCGAGACCCAGTTCCTCGATCATGTGCGCGACAATCATGCGGACATCCTCACGGACATCCGTGATAGCGGCGCGCTGAGCGACGAAACCGAAAAGAAACTCGAAGAGGCTGCTTCGGCCTTCGTGAAGACCTTCGCCTAGCACCGACTGGACAGGGCAAAGACAAGACGATGGCCAGTCTCAAGGAATTCCGCGTCAGGATCGCTTCGGTGAAGTCGACGCAACGTATTACGTCGGCGATGAAGATGGTCGCCGCCGCAAAGCTGCGCCGTGCGCAGGAAGAAGCGATCGCGGCCCGTCCCTATTCCGAACGCATGGAACGCATGCTGGGGTCACTCGCGGAAAGTGCCGTGGCGTCGGGCAATGCCCCCCCCCTGCTCGCCGGTAGCGGCAAGGACAATGTCCATCTGTTCGTGGTCATGACCACCGATCGCGGCCTGTGCGGCGGCTTCAACGGTAGCATCACCCGCTGGGCCCGCCAGCGAATTCTTGCACTCCGCGCCGACGGCAAAGAGGTCAAGCTTCTCATGGTCGGCCGCAAGGGGCGCGGCATTCTCCGCTCCGAGTTCGACAGCATTATCATCGACACCCTCGAAGACACCGCGCGTCCCGCGCCCCGCTTCGAGACCGCGGTTGAAATCGCCCAGCGCGTGCGCACCATGTTCGAGGCGGGCGAAATCGACGTCTGCACGATTGTTTACAACAAGTTCATTTCTGCGCTGACCCAGGATGTCACGCCACAGCAGCTGATACCCTTCGCGCTGTCCGAGGCCGATGAATCCGACGCAGAAGACGTCAACCCGGATGTCGCCGGCAACGCGGCCTACGAATACGAACCCGACGAAAAAGAAATCCTCACGGATTTGCTGCCGCGCAACCTGTCGGTTCAGGTTTTCCGCGCCATGCTCGAATCATTCGCCTCCGAACAGGGCGCGCGAATGACGGCCATGGACAGCGCCACACGAAACGCGGGCGATATGATCAACCGCTTGACTATCGAGTACAACCGAACACGCCAGGCGGCGATCACAACAGAACTCATTGAAATCATCTCTGGCGCGGAAGCGCTCTAGACCACTCGGCTTAAAACGGGCGAGGAGAACACTATGTCCAAGAATATTGTCGGCAAGATCTCACAGGTACTCGGCGCCGTCGTCGACGTCCAGTTCGACAGCGAACTGCCACCGATCCTGAATGCGCTGGAATCCGATAACCACGGGAACCGCCTGATTCTCGAGGTGGCCCAGCATCTTGGTGAGAACACCGTACGCACGATCGCCATGGACACCACCGAGGGCCTCGTGCGCGGACAGGAAGCCGTCGACACCGGCGCGCCGATCAGCGTCCCGGTCGGACCGGAGACTCTCGGCCGGATCATGAACGTGATCGGTGAGCCGATCGACGAGCGCGGCCCCATCGGAACATCCCAGAATTTTCCGATTCACCGTGAAGCGCCGGACTTTGTCGATCAGTCGACCGAGACCGAACAGCTTGTCACCGGCATCAAGGTCGTTGATCTCCTTACCCCTTACGCCAAGGGCGGCAAGATCGGCCTGTTCGGCGGCGCGGGCGTGGGCAAGACGGTTCTGATCATGGAGCTGATCAACAACATCGCGAAGGGCCATGGCGGCTATTCGGTTTTCGCGGGCGTGGGCGAACGTACGCGCGAAGGAAACGACCTGTATCACGAGATGATGGAATCCGGCGTCATCCAGCCCGATGGCGAATCCAAGGCTGCGCTGGTGTACGGCCAGATGAACGAGCCGCCGGGGGCCCGTGCCCGCGTCGCGCTGACCGGCCTCGCACAGGCCGAATATTTCCGCGATGAGGAAGGCCAGGACGTGCTGTTCTTCGTCGACAACATCTTCCGTTTCACCCAGGCAGGCTCCGAAGTGTCTGCCCTGCTGGGCCGTATTCCGTCGGCGGTTGGCTATCAGCCGACGCTCGGCACGGAGCTGGGCACGCTGCAGGAGCGTATCACCTCGACGAACAAGGGTTCGATCACATCGGTCCAGGCGATTTACGTCCCGGCCGATGACTTGACCGACCCGGCGCCGGCAACCACCTTCTCCCATCTTGACGCGACGACCACCTTGTCGCGGCAGATCGCGGAGCTGGGCATCTACCCCGCCGTCGACCCGCTCGATTCCACGAGCCGCATCCTCGACGCGCGGATCATCGGTGAAGAGCATTACAACGTCGCGCGTGAAGTGCAGGAGACGCTGCAGAGCTATAAGGGCCTGCAGGAGATCATTGCCATTCTGGGCATGGACGAATTGTCGGAAGAAGACAAGATGACGGTAGCGCGGGCTCGCAAGATCCAGCGCTTCTTGTCCCAGCCCTTCCACGTGGCCGAGGTCTTCACCGGCTCGCCCGGCAAGTTCGTCGCGCTCGAAGACACAATCAAGGGCTTCCAGCAGATCATCAACGGTGATCATGACGACCTGCCGGAAGCGGCGTTCTACATGGTCGGTACCATCGATGAGGCCGTCGAAAAGGCCCAGGCGATGGCAGCCGAAGCGGCCTAGCAGGAGACGAAGCGTGGCTGACAACGCGGTTCAGTTCGAACTTGTTTCACCCGAGAAGCTTTTGCTCTCGGAAGAAGTCCAGATGGTGGTGGTTCCCGGTGCCGAAGGCGACTTCGGTGTTCTGCCGGGACATTCGCCCATGATTTCGACCGTACGCCCCGGCGTGATCCACGTTTTCGAAAGTGGATCGGTTAAATCACGCATTTTCGTGGCAGGCGGTTTCGCTGAAGTCACGGCGGAGCGCTGCACCGTTCTGGCCGAAGAAGCCGTGCCGCTCGACGAGATCGACCGCGCCGGTGTCGAGAAAGACCTGCAGGACGCGAATGAGGATATTCGTGATGCTGCCGGTGATGAGGCCCAGTTGGGCCTGGCGGAAGCGCGCGCAGCGACGGCACGCGCAAAACTCACCTCACTCGACAACCTAGTCTATCAATAAAATCAACGATTTGCCCTATTTTTCACTTCTGTGCATAGGGTTTTGACTGCACGGCATATCCGACGATATATAATAGTGCTGTGGACATCGGGTCCGCACGCCATTCGTTGATGTGACGTCATGATCGAAGACCAAAGCCGACATTGGACACCCGACGACATCCCGTGGGATCAGTTTGATCCGACGAAGGTTGATCCGGAGATGCTGAGCATCGTCAAAGCAGCGGCGATGGTCGAGTATAACGGCAACACCTATGCCGACTATTTGTGCAACGTCTTCAACGATGATCCGGGTTTCCAGCAGGCCGCACGTCGCTGGTCTCTGGAAGAGGTCCAACATGGCGAGGTGTTGGCGCGCTGGGCCCAGATGGCCGACCCTGCGTTCGATTTCAAAGCCCGTTTCGCCGATTTCTCGGAGAAAATTCAACTCCCCATGGCGGCGGAAGAATCGGTTCGGGGCACGCGCTGCGGCGAGCTAGTCGCACGTTGCATGGTGGAAGTCGGCACGTCGTCCTATTACACCGCGTTGCGCGAGGCGACCGATGAACCCGTGATGCGGGAGATTTGTCGACGAATCGCGGCGGACGAAATCCGGCACTACAAGCTCTTCTATACGCATATGGAGCGTTACCGAACCATCGAGCAGTTGGGGAAAATCAAACGTCTTATGGTCGGGATCGGTAGAATCGGCGAAAGCGAAGACGACGAGCTCGCCTATGCCTATTACGCAGCCAACAACAATGGCGAGCCGTATGACCGCAAACGCTGTATTCGCGCCTATATGTCTCGGGCTTACGGCTTCTACGAAACGCACCACGTAGAGCGCGCTGTCACATTGATCTTCAAGGCTGTGGGCTTTTCGCCGCACGGGAAGATTGCCAACTGGATCGCCCGCGCGACCTGCTGGTTCATGAACTTTCGCGCCAGCGATCGCGACGAGACGCCGTCCGGGCGACCTCAGGCGATATAAGGCCGAAAGATATCGACCACGGCCTCGTACAGGGGGCTTTTGAACTCGACAATAAGCTGCGGTACTTCGTCGAGATCGACCCATCGCCAACGTGCGAATTCGGGTGATTCCACACCACTCACATCGATTTCGGAATCGCTGCCGAGATAGCGAAAGGCGAACCATTTCTGCATCTGGCCACGCCAGCGTCCTTTCCAGGCCCGACCCGCCAGTGCCGGTGGCAGATCATACTTCAACCAATCCGGCGCCTCGGCCAGGAACGAGACATTCGAAACACTGGTTTCCTCTTTGAGTTCCCGCAAGGCCGCGGATCGGGGATCTTCCCCGGCATCGATCCCTCCCTGAGGCATCTGCCAAGCGCCGGGAAAATCATGGCGCTCACCAACCCAAACCCGGCCCTCGGCATTCACCAGCATGATGCCGGCGCACGGACGATAGAATTCTGTGTCGGCGTCGTTCGCGATCAACGGTCGGCCTGTGTGTTCACCACCGCGGACACGGGCACTAGGGCCAGGCCCTTGCTTTCCAGGGTTTGCGCCCACTCACGAACACGTTCGATCGTCACGGGGAATGCCTGTCCGATCGCGATTGAGACGCCCGCATCCTTGGCGATCCGCTCGAGCTCTATCAATCGGGCATCAATGGTCACGCGAGAGACTTCGCGCGAATCCAAAAACCGGTCATTGATCGCACGCGGGACCTGCATCTGCGAGGCCATCACGGTTGCAATACTTCGCGCCGAGGAGCGCGCGTCGACATACAGCAGACCGCGCGCCTTGATCTCGGCCAGTATGGGCTTCATTGCTTCACGCGAGGTCGTGAACCGAGATCCCATGTGATTGACCACCCCCACATAACCCGTCACGCGCGATAACGCCCAACGCAGCCGCTCTTCGTTCTCATCCGGTGTCAGGGTTACAAACAGCGCACGCGGCCCCGGGTCGTTCGCAGGGAAGTCAACAGGCTCCATAGGAAGATTGAGCAACACCTCGTGCCCCGCTGCGCGCGCAAGCCTGATCCATTGCTGGATGTTGTCGGCAAAGGGCTGAAATGCCAATGTGACCTCACTCGGCAAACCCTGAATGGCGGCTTCCGTCGCCGCGCTCGAGAGGCCAAGCCCACTGAGAATAACCGCAACACGGGGGCGGTCGTCACCGCTTTTGACCGGGCGCGCATAGGCCTGCCATGGTTCGAGCCCGTTCACACCGATCTTCGGCAGCGGGCCAAAACTCGACTGCTCGATCAACGCAGGATTTGGCGCTGGCCGCAAACCGCGTCCAGGTTGTATCGGCAATTGCGGAACCGGCGGCGGCGCGGCAGCCGTTTCGGCTGGCTTTTGGGTTTCCGGCTCGGCGACCGGGGCCGGGTCGGGCGTTGGCGCGGCAGGGGGTTTGGCGGCCTCCTCGTCACTCTGTACTTCCGGATCATCTTTCGCGGATTCATCGTCGGACCGACCGGCTGTGTCGTCCGGATGCGGGACCGACGCCTGTTCGCCCAGTGCCGGCACAGTGGGCGGCGTCGACGCACCCTCACCGGCCATCGCCGTTTCAGTCTCTTCCTTTTCCACGACTTCGTCTGGTGTTTGGTCGAGCGGCATTGTCGCCGCGATTTCCGGATTCTCAGGCGGATCGGCCGTAATGCCGATGGCGACAGCCGCAATCAGCCCGGCCAACACAACAAAAAGCGTGACGGCAATTGCGGACGGCAGAAGAACGCACCAGTTCAACCCGAACTTCGCTTCGCCGAATTCCTCGCTCATACCTTGATCCGCACCCCGAGATGCGGCCGGCTCCCTAGTTCGTCGCCCGAACATTATAGGTTGCGATACCCTTCAGCAGGTCGAGCGCCCGGGCAAGTTGGTAATCCTGCAGCGTAGAGGCCTCTTTGGCCCCGGCAGAATTGTCTTCCGCATCCAGCCCTTCATTGTCACGAGCATTGCGAAGATCACTCTCACGCGGCCCCTGCTGCACATCCTCGGTCTCGATGGTCACCTGTTCGACCTCGATGTCCGGTGTAATTCCGGTCTGCTGAATCGAGCGTCCGCTCGGAGTGAAATAGGCGGCAGTCGTCAGGCGCATGGCACCATGGCCCGGAATGGGCATGATCGTCTGTACGGATCCCTTACCGAAGCTCTCGGTTCCCATGATTACCGCGCGCTTATGATCTTGCAGCGCACCGGCGACGATCTCTGATGCCGAAGCCGAACCCCGATTGATCAGCACCACCATCGGCAGACCGTTTGCCAGATCTCCCTCCCGCGCGTTGAAGCGTTGCGAGTCATCGTCATCGCGCCCCCGCGTCGAGACAATCTCGCCACGATCCAGAAATGCATCGGATACCTTCACGGCCTGATTGAGCAACCCGCCAGGATTACGCCGCAGGTCGAGTACGACACCGATCAATTCGTCGCCCAGCTCCTGCTTGATATCGGCCATGGCGGCCTCTAGGCCATCATTGGTCTGCTCATTGAACGTCGTGATACGGACATAACCAACCTTGCCCTCAACCCGGCTGCGCACCGACTTGATGCGAACGACGTCACGGGTGACCGCCACATCAAACGGATCCTGGCCTTCGCGGCGGATGGTGAGCTCGATATCAGACCCGACCCGGCCGCGCATCTTGTCAACCGCTTCCGCAAGGGTGAGCCCAAGCACGGTCTCGCCGTCCAGATGGGTGATAAAATCACCCGCCTCGATGCCGGCACGCGCTGCCGGGGTTTCGTCGATGGGCGAAACCACCCGCACAAACCCCTGTTCCATGGTCACCTCGATGCCCAAACCGCCGAACTCGCCGCGGGTTTGCACCTGCATGTCGCGGAAATTGTCTTCATTCAGATAGCTCGAATGAGGGTCGAGAGATTGCAGCATGCCGTTGATTGCAGCCTCAATGAGATCCCCATCTTCCGTTTCGTCGACATACTGGGAACGCACCCGTTCGAAGATATCGCCGAACAGTTCGAGTTGTCGGAATGTTTCCTCATCGGAATCTGCGGCAACCGCAGCGGCGGGAGCGGCAGTGAGCATCGCCGAGAATGCGAACGCGGTGATCAGTTTGCGCATTAGCCTTGTGTCCTGTTCGTTTGCGCTGCCAACCAGGGCAACGGATTAATCGGTTTTCCCTCGAGGCGGAGCTCCACATAAAGCTTCGATCCGCTCGATCGGTCTTCGGCCCTCGCGGCCTGCCCCCCGCTTTTCGTGCCTTCGCCAGAGTCCCGAGCTCGTCCTGCATGATCGGTCGTGCGTCCCAACGGTTCTCCCGCGAGGACCCACTGGCCAACCTCTGCCTCGATACGCCCCAGTCCGGCGATAAGTGTATGATATCCCTCGCCATGATCGATGATCAAGATTTGCCCGAAGCGGCGAAACGGCCCAGCAAACGCGATGCGACCATCCCAGGGCGCCACCACTGACGCGTCGGCACGGGTTTGCCACGTAACTCCACGCGCCTTTGGTCCCGCCGGTGTATCGTCGCCAAAGCCCTGTATCACCGTGCCATAGGCGGGTGGCGTCAGGTTCCCGCGCGCCGATGCTATCGACGGACCCGCCGGTGCCAGTTGCGGTGTGACGAAATCTGCCGGTGGGGTACCCGGCCGAGGCCGTGACTGAGGCCTCGTAGCCGATGCACTGTCACGCAGACGTGACACCAGTTCCTCCAGCGTTTGCGCCTCGCGACGCAGATCGGAGACACGCGCCTCGGCGGCAGATTGTGCACCGCGTGTTTGTTCCAGGATTTCGTTCTTTGCCTTAGAGAAGGCTTCAAGCCGGTCTCTATCGCGATTCAGATCGACCGCCGCCTGCTGCAAGGCGTCGCGACGAAGCTCAATCCGGTTTCGCAAATCCGCCAGCTCCGCGATATCGTCGCGCAATATTCGGGCTTGGCCCTCGATTTCCGGCACCGCTGTACGCAGCAACAGACCGCTGCGGACAATGTCATTCGGATCGCCGGGACTGACGAGCAAAGCCGCCGTGGGCCGCAGGGACAGGCGCTGCAGCGCACCCAAGGTGCCGCCGAGTTGAGCGCGACGTTCTTCGAGAGCGACTTCCTTTCGCGCAGCGTCCCCGCGAAGCACGGTGAGTTCGGATTCGATGGTATCGAGGGCGGCTTCGTGAGATTGCACCGCGCGCGCCGCAGCCTGCAATTCTGCCCGCAGGGATTGAAGTTCGCGAGCCTGAGCGGTCGCCTCTCTGGCCAAAGATTCGGCAGATTTCTGGTCCGTCGCGATTGCCTCTCGGACCGACTGGAGGCGATCCTGCACCTCGTCGGGTTCATCCGACTGCGCGATCGCACCGGGAGCCGTAATACTCGTTAGAAGAATGGGGACAAACGCGATCACCACCGCACCCCGCAGGCGGCGGGCGGTCCCGAATATCCGGCTACTCGCCGAGGTAATAGCTCTTCTGTTTGACGCCATCGACGAACTCAAACACCAGCGGCCGGCCGGTCGGCAATTCCACGCCCGGGATCTCATCCGCCGTGTACTCACCCAGAATAAGCAAGAGTGCGCGCAGGCTATTGCCATGGGCGGACACCAGCAAGTTCTTGCCCGTGCGAACCAAGGGGCCGATCTCAGATTCATAATAAGGCCGCACCCGCTCGACCACATCTGCGAGACTCTCACCATTGGGCGGGCGAACTTCAAACCCACGCCGCCAAAGATGGACCTGCTCGTCACCGTATTTCTCGGCCGTTTCAGCCTTGTTCAACCCGACCAGATCGCCATAGTGGCGCTCGCGCAATGCATCGTCGCGGGTGGTATTCCAGCCGTCTCCGTCACGCAGCCCCGCTAGATCGGCCCCGGCTTCGGCGGCGGAGTCCAGCGCCATCTCGACCGTCCGGCGCGCGCGCTTCAGGGTCGATGAATAGACTGCATCGATCGGGAAATCCTTCAGCAGCACGCCTGCATTGCGCGCCTCATCTTCGCCTGCCGAAGTCAGATCAACATTCTCCCATCCGGTAAATCGGTTCTCCAAATTCCACTGGCTCTGGCCGTGGCGCATGAGGATCAGATAGTTCATCCGCATTTCCTTGTATCTTTGCGGTTTAACGGTTCGCGTGCCCGTGGTTTTGCCCGATTCGATACTGGTCCGCCAGCATCAAGCGCGACGGTCAAATCAGGCCCGATGATACGGGTGTCGGGCAATGATCTGTTGCGCGCGGTATATCTGCTCGACGAGAAGAGTCCGCATTAGCATATGGGGCCATGTGTTGCGGCCGAACGCGATCACCCGGTCAGCACGCGCACGCACGGCATCCCCATGCCCGTCGGCCCCTCCGATCAGAAACACGAGATCCCGGCAGCCTGAATCCTGAAGATCCGCCATATCCTTCGCAATTCCCGCACTGGTCGACATTTTTCCCGTTTCATCAAGCATCACCACATGCGCGCCGTCCGGGATCGCCGCCAGCAGCAACGCGCCCTCGGCATCCGAGACACGATCCGGCGCAACCTTTTTCTTCACTTCGAATTCACGCAGCGCCAGGGGCCACGCCGTGATTCGTTTCTGGAAATGTTCGAGGAGCGCGGCCTCGGGTCCAGCTCGCAGCCTACCGATCGCACCAATGGTGATCTGCAATGCCAAGCTCCGCTATCAGGCCGGCACGGATTCCTGCGACGCCCGATCCATGAATTCAGCTTCCCACAGCTTCTCGATCGCATAATGCTCGCGGGATTCGGGTCGGAACAGATGGACGATGACGTCGCCCGCATCCACCAGCACCCATTCTCCCGACCGACGCCCCTCGGCGTGCGTGTCTTTCACACCCGCCGCCTTGAGGCGCGCAATGAGATGCTCTGTGATCGAATCCAATCGGCGTGAAGACGTGCCGCTGGCAACAACCATGAAGTCGGCGATGTCTGATTTACCGGCAAGAGGTACGACCTTGACGTCGTCGGCCTTGTCTTCATCGAGGAATTCCTCGACGAGGGCGAGAAGTTCCTCCGCTGTGGGCCGCGGAGCCGCCTTTTTCTTGCGTGCTATAACGATTCCCTCGTTCTCAAACTACGCTTCCGGATGCAATCGGGTATCCCCGCTGCATTCACTCGTCTGTATCAGCGACGTCAGCCGCAGGCCAAACACCACTTCTGCGTATCTCCGTCGCCGTTGCCGGGTGCGGCTTTATACGCAAGAACACCCAGGCAGGTGGCGCGGTATCTGGCAGCAACTGCGCTGCACGTTCCGGCAGTCGTGCGCGGCGAAAACGAACTGCCGCGAGCCCCGACAACGCCTTCGAATCATATGAATCACGCGCGAAGACGGCAATGGGAACCTTGTTAAATATTTGTTTCCATGCGCGCCACCGCGATATCTGGATCAGATTATCGGCCCCCATCAACCAGACGAATCGCGCCGCCGGATACCGGTTTTGCAGGGCATCGAGGGTATCGGCCGTATAGCGTGTGCCGAGCTCCGCCTCGATCGCAGACACTCGGATTCGCCCGTCCCGGGCGACCTCGTTGGCGGATTTCAGCCGCGACTCGAAGGTCGCCATCCCGTCTTCGGACTTGAGCGGGTTCTGTGGCGAGACCAGCCACCAGACCTCATCAAGGCCCAGTCTGGTTAGCGCCAGTTGGCTGATATGACGATGCCCGTCATGCGCAGGATTGAACGACCCGCCCAACAGTCCGATTCGCCGTCCGCGATGGCGAAAGACGCCGGACGCGAGCACCTGATTCCCCGAAGTCGTCATCCGGGTCAGGGTCGGGTTTGCCCGGCGCCGCGCACCATATACTTGTAGCTGGTCAACTGCTCGGCACCGACCGGGCCGCGCGCATGCATTTTGCCCGTCGATATCCCGATTTCGGCACCCATGCCGAACTCGCCACCGTCGGCGAACTGCGTCGACGCGTTGTGCAGTACGATACCGCTATCGATGCGTGCCAGGAAACGCTCGGCCACATCATCATCCGATGTCACGATTGCATCGGTGTGATTCGAGCCATAGCTGTTCACATGATCGATGGCAGCCTCGACGCCATCGACCACCCGGACCGAGACAATCGCGTCGAGATACTCGGTATTCCAGTCTTCATCATCGGCCGGGACGATGCGATCATCGATGGCTTGCGCCGCATCATCGCCGCGCACTTCACACCCCGCACTCGCAAGGTCATCGACGATGGGTCCCAGCATGTCCGACGCGACCGACCGGTCTATCAACACGGTCTCGGTCGCACCGCAGATCCCGGTCCGGCGCATTTTGGCGTTGAGCACGATATCCCGCGCCATTTGCGGATCAGCGGCACCATGCACGTAGGTATGGCAGAGCCCTTCGAGGTGGGCGAACACCGGGATACGACTCTCGGTCTGCACCCGTTCGATCAGTGATTTGCCGCCGCGCGGCACGATCACATCGATATGGTCGACCATGGTCATCATCGCACCGACAGCCGCACGATCGGTCGTCGGGGGCGCCTGAATCGCTGCCTCGGGCAACCCTGCCGCGCGAAGACCGTCCTGCAGGCAGGACAGAATGACGTTCGAGGATTCAAAACTCTCAGAGCCGCCGCGCAATACCGCCGCGTTCCCGGCTTTGAGGCACAGCCCGCCGGCATCCGCAGTCACGTTCGGGCGCGATTCATAAATCACGCCGATCACGCCCAACGGCACGCGCACCCGCGCAATCCGCAGTCCGTTCGGCCGGCCCCACTCCGCCAGCACGGTACCGATAGGCTCGTCCAGTGCGGCGACTTCTTCAAGGCCGTTGGCCATCCCCTCAACCCGGTCGTCGTTCAGGACCAGACGATCGAGGAAGGAGCCCTTCACCCCGTTGCTTTCTGCGCGCGCGACATCATTGGCGTTCGCCGCGAGGATTTCATCCTTCCGGGTGCGGATGGCATCCGCGGCAGCGTGCAACGCGGCATTCTTCGATTCCGGTGTGGCGGTCGCCAGTTCGAGCGCAGCCGCCTTCGCCGCCGCGCCGATAGCTTGCATCGTCGCAGCGATGTCGGCGGTATCCGCCGAGATGTCATGTGCAGCCGTCATGTCTCTTCTCCGACCGTTTCTGCGGCCTGGCGGGCGACGATAGTCAATTTGCCCGCAAATTTCATCCCGTTTGCTCCGTCAACCGGATGTCGCTCGCCCGCACGCCCAGATAGATGGCCGCGAGTACCAACACCCCGCCGATCGCCGTTTCCCTGGCAAATCCTTCGCCAAAGTAAAACCAGCCCAGCGCGGTGCTCAAAAGCGGCTCGGTGAGAAACAGAAGTGCCAGCACCATTGGTGAGATCGCGCGCACCGCCCAGTTGAAACCCGTATGCCCGATGATCTGGCTGACTAGGCCCAACCCGATGAAAGCCAGATAGGTCTCCACAGACAACCCGACAAGCGGCAGGTCCAGTGCAAGCACCGCCACCCAGAGCATGATCGCCGCGCCGCTATAGACCAAGGTGACGAATGCGAAGATGCCGATCGTCCTCCGGGCAGCCTCGGCCAGCAGCAGAAAACCAACGAAAAGCAAACCGCCCAAAAGTGCTAGACCGTCGCCGAACAATGTCTCCGTCCCGACCCGGGCGCTGCCCCACCCCATGATGATACCACCCGCCAGCGCGAGCCCGACGGCCAGCCATGTGCGCAGGCCCGGGGGCTGACGCAGCGCCACCACGGCCCAGACGGCCAGCCAGACCGGTGTCAGAGCGACCAGCACAACGGAATTGGCGATCGAGGTGAAGTCGAGGGAAGCAATCCAGGTGGCGAAATGAAGCGCCAGAAACACCGCCCCGCCGGCGATCAACTTCCATTCTCGCTTGTTGAGCCAGCATATTTCCCGTCGCGCCGTCACGGCCGCGAACGGCAACAACACAGCCGACGCGATCAGCATCCGGTAGGCGGCCGTCACAAGCGGATCCGCATCCGCCATACGAACGAAGATCGCGGCATGGGCAACCGCGATCAGCGCGGCCACCAGGACGACGGCATATGTGATGGGGCTTTCGGCGCGAGGAACGTCCATCTCGAAACACTCAGCTCTCGACGAGGTCGTCGCGATGAATCATTTCTTCGCGGCCGCGATATCCGAGGATCGTTTCGATTTCCCCGGACTGGCGCCCCATAATTCGTTCCGCATCAGCGCGTCCATAGGCCACAAGGCCACGTGCCAGCTCCTGGCCGTCGGCGTCGCACACAATCACGGGGTCGCCGCGCTCAAAACTTCCATGGACCGCCGTCACACCGGCCGGCAGTAGGCTGTTGCCGCGAGCCAGCGCTCTCGCGGCACCCGCATCGACGGTGATCGTACCTTCGGGTTTCAGTGTGCCCGCGATCCAGCGCTTGCGCGCCGTGTGCGGCTCGGCCTGAGACACGAACCAGGTTGCCTGTGCGCCGGCCACCAGGGCGGCGATCGGATTGGCCCCGCGCCCATCGGTGATGACCAAACGGCAGCCCGACAGTAACGCCACGCGGGCAGCCTCGATCTTGGTGATCATGCCACCGGACCCATCCTCACCGGCGGTCTCACCTGCCATCGCCGCAATTTCCGGCGTGATCGCGTCGACTTCTGCAATATGACGGGCGCCGTCATCCACCGTCGGGTCGGCGGTATAGAGCCCGTCAATATCCGAGAGGATGATGCAGGTATCCGCCCCCATCATCTGGGCAACCCGCGCGGCGAGCCGGTCATTATCACCAAACCGGATCTCGTCGGTCGCAACCGTGTCGTTCTCGTTGATTACGGGAACCACCCCGAGACGCAGCAGCGTGCCGATCGTGTTACGCGCATTCAAATGCCGCCGACGGTCCTCGGTATCTTCAATGGTGAGCAGAATTTGCGCGACCGGCACATCGCAATGGCCAAGTGTTTCCTGCCAGGCGTGCGCGAGGCGCACCTGGCCGGTAGCGGCAGCCGCCTGGCTCTCCTCGAGCCGAAGCGCGCGGTTGCGTGGCCCACTTGCCAGCCCCAGCAAGCGTCTCCCGATCGCAATCGCACCGGAAGAGACAATCATGATCTCCGCGCCGGACGCGCGCAGCGCCGCGATGTCCTGGGCCAGCGCATCGAGCCATTCAGCCCGCAACCGGCCATCATCATGGACAAGCAACGCGGACCCGATCTTCACCACGATCCGTTTGCCAGTCGTAATATCCCTGCCGATACTCACCGAACCGACTCCGAAATGTCGCCCGCGGCGGCGCTCGGCTGGATCGCTTCAGCCTCCTCCGCCGCGACTTTTTCAGCCTCGGCCTCGGCGTCGATAATGCGACAAAGCGCGCGCAAGGTTTCAGTCATGCCATCGCCGGCGATGGCGGAGATCTCGTGGATGTCCGCCGCTCCCGCGTCGGCCAACGCCGCGCGGCATGCCGCAATATCTTCGGACAAGGCCGCGTCACACTTGCTCAACGCGACGACGACCTGCTTGTCCGCCAGGCCGCCGCCATAGGCCGCGAGCTCCTCGCAGATGGTACGATAGGCCTCTGCTACGGCTTCCGGTCCGGCCGTGACGTCCACCAGGTGAAGCAGCACGCGGCATCGTTCCACATGGCCGAGGAAGCGGTCGCCCAGCCCCTTGCCGTCATGGGCCCCTCCGATCAGGCCGGGAATATCCGCCATCACGAACGCACGGTCGTCGCTCTCGACGACGCCGAGGCCGGGATAGAGCGTGGTGAACGGATAATCCGCGATCTTCGGCTGTGCGGCGCTGACCACGGACAACAAGGTCGATTTCCCGGCGTTGGGGAGACCGACGAGACCCGCATCGGCGATCAGTTTCAGCCGCAGCCAGACCCACATCTCCTGGGCGTCGCCGCCGCTGTCGGCCCGACGGGGCGCCTGGTTGGTCGAGCTCTTGAAATGAATATTGCCGCGTCCACCCGCACCGCCCTCAAGCAGCAAGACGGACTCGCCTGGCTCGGTCAGGTCCGCGATCAGGGTCTCGCCGTCCTCGGCAAACACCTGGGTGCCGACCGGCAGTTCGAGGATCGAATCCTTGCCGCCCGCGCCATAGCGCGCCTTGCCCATGCCGTCGGTGCCGCGCTCGGCCTTGAAGTGCTGGCGATAACGATAGTCGATAAGGGTGTTGAGGCCGTCGACGCAGACCGCGACCACATCGCCGCCGCGACCGCCATCTCCGCCGTCGGGGCCTCCACGGGGCACATTTGCCTCGCGCCGGAAGCTGACACAGCCGTTCCCGCCGTCGCCTGAGCGCAGATATATCTTTGCCTGATCGAGAAATTTCATGATCCGGTCTCTAAACGAAAAACGGGGAGATCGGCTGGCCAATCTCCCCGAACAACAAAGTCTCGCGGCAGACCCTTAGGCCGGCGGAACCACAGATACGAAGTTACGGCCGCCACGCTTACGGGTGAACTGCACCTTGCCTTCGCTCATCGCGAAGATGGTGTGGTCCTTGCCAATGCCGACATTCTCGCCGGGATGAAACTTGGTACCGCGCTGGCGGATGATGATGTTGCCCGGAATGACCGCTTCGCCGCCATATTTCTTGACGCCGAGGCGCCGGCCCGCTGAATCGCGACCATTGCGTGAACTACCGCCTGCTTTTTTATGCGCCATGTCTGATTACTCCTTGTCCGCAGCCGGTTTCTTGGCTGCAGGTTTCTTCGCGGCAGGTTTCTTGGCCGCAGGTTTCTTGGTCGTGCTCGAAGCGGCCTTCTTGGCGGCCGGCTTCTTCGCAACAGGTTTCTTGGCGGCGGGCTTCTTCGCGGCGGGCTTGGCCTCCGCGGCAGGTGCCGCCTCGGCCGGCGCGTCATTGGTCTTCGGTTCCGCAGCCTTCGCGGCCTTCTTCGCCGGCGCCTTCGCCTTGCCGGTTACGTCGACGATGCGCAGAACCGTCTGATCCTGGCGATGGCCATGCGTGCGCTGATAGCCCTGGCGGCGCTTCTTCTTGAAGACAACGATCTTCTTGCCCCGGGTCTGCTCGACCAGCTCGGCAGTGACGGCGGCACCCTCGACGATCGGCGTGCCGACCTGGGTTTCCTTGCCGTCGTCGAGCATCAGCACCGGCGAAATCTCCAGGGTGCTTCCCGCTTCGCCTTCGAGCTTCTCGACGGTGATCACATCGCCATTGGCGACGCGATACTGCTTCCCGCCGGTTTGAATGACTGCGTACATGTTCCGCATCCGTTATGTCGTGGCCATCGTGCCACGCCCAAGCGCGGTCTCACGAGTGCCGAATGTTCCAGCAAAAACAAGGCGGGCCGCGAATAAATCAGTCGGTCCAGCCGATGCGGGCGGACTATACGCCGCCAGAGCCGCGTGTCAACCGCCCAACGTGTGCGAAAAGGCCGAAAAATCGCCCACCCACAGCGGGTTGCAGGTTTGTCGCCGGGTGGGGTAGAACCCGTGCGCCCGTACATATCACGGGTCCGTTCAGGATATCGCATACGATACCCGAATATCGGCGGAGGGGTGCCGGAGTGGTTGAACGGGGCAGTCTCGAAAACTGTTGAGCGTGTAAGCGTTCCGAGAGTTCGAATCTCTCTCCCTCCGCCATTTTTCCGTGTTTTGCGCTAGCGCTTTCATTCACTCAAAGTTGCTACGTGAGCCCGCACTGACAAACGTTGCCCACTGTTTGCGAGGTTTGGTTTTTGCTCTGATACGGTATGCTCTCGACAAAACCTCCACGAGGCGACGCCACCATCGCGCTCCCAATCACCAACAGCGGAGCACACGCCATCAACGCGAGCGGGTTAGGGTATTTGCATGGGCCATTGTGTATTCATGCTTCATCCAGACTTGATCTACGACGACAGCCCGTCAGAGCAGTATCAATTTCCGAAACAGTATCTCGACCGCGCCAATACCGCAGTCGGCGATCGGATTGTGTACCTCGAACCGAAGAAGGTAAGGGAGACACGTGGCTATTTCGCGATCGCACGCGTTGAGATGATTACTCCCGACATATCAGAACCCAGAAGGTTTCTTGCTCACATAGCGCCGGGTAGCTATCTCGTCTTCCCCAATCCAGTCCCCTTCAACGATGGAATCGCTCCGGTCGAACGCGGGCTCCTTAATGAAAACGGTAAACTATCTGGTCGCGCGCAAGCCGCAGTCCGACCTGTATCATCCGCAGATTTCATGCGTATTGTGGATCGCGGACTTGACCAATCCGATCAAGTATTACCGCGTCAGGATCTCGAAGACTCGGCTCCTGGTGCGGAGGAACAACAATCCCCGTTCACGCTTGAGACTGAACGTCAGCGCGTCGATCAGCTCGCAAGCCGACCGCTACGTGATCGTGCATTTCGTCGAGTTGTGCTTCGCGCATATGACGAGCGCTGCGCTTTTACCGGGCTCAAACTCATCAACGGTGGTGGAGGCGCCGAGGTGAATGCTGCCCACATTAAGCCCGTGGAGTACAATGGTCCGGACATCGTTCACAATGGAATAGCATTGTCCGGCACCGCACACTGGATGTTCGACCGGGGCCTAATCGGTTTGTCGAACGACCTCGAGATTCTGATTTCCCGACAAGTGAATGACAGGGCCAGCGTAGAATCCTTCATCAACTCAAATGGCCGTGCGACACCACTAGTCCGTTCAGTGGATCGCCCCCATCCACACTTTCTTGAGTGGCATCGAGAGCACTGTTTCAAAAGTTGAAAGACCTTGACCCATTTAGGGTGATTCATCACTAACACTCAATTCCCGAGAGGAAATACCCATGGCCCGTCCCGTCATCATCGCCTGCGCCGTCACCGGCTCGGCGGATTCCACCGCCATGAACCCGGCGGTCCCCGTCACGCCCGAGGAAATCGCCAACGAGGCCATCGCCGCCAACAAGGCCGGTGCGGCGATCGCGCATATCCATGTACGCAACCCGAACACCGGCAAGGCGAGTACCAAGCTCGAATATTACGAGGCGGTCGTGAAGCGCATTCGCGATTCCGGTTCGCCGGTCATCATCAACCTCACGACCGGTCCCGGCGGCCGATTCGTGCCCGACCCCGCCGACCCGATGACGGCGGGGGCGACAAGCGGAATGTTCACCGCCGAACGACGGGTGGAACATGTCGTAAAGCTCAAGCCGGATATCTGCTCGCTCGACGTCGCCTCGATGAATTTCGGCGAATGGAACATGGTCAACTCGCCCGCGATCCTGCGCGACATGGCGCGGATGATCCAGGCAGCCGGGGTCAAACCCGAACTGGAAGTGTTCGATACCGGCCATGTGCGCCTGGCCGCACAGATGTGCGCAGACGGCGATATCACCGACCCGATCCCCTTGTTTCAGTTTTGCCTCGGCATTTCCTGGGGGGCCCCCGCCTCACGCGAGGCCATGGCGCTCATGCGGGACTTGGCACCCGAGAATGCCGTGTGGGCGTCCTTCGGCATCTCGCGTCACGAGATGCCGATGGTCGAGACGGCCACCAAGCTGGGCGGCCATTGCCGCGTGGGCCTTGAGGACAATCTCTACATTTCGCGGGGCAAGCTCGCCGCGGGCAACGCCGAACTTGTCGAGCATGCGGTCGGGATCGTGCAGTCCCTGGGTGAAGATGTCGCCACGGCCGCCCAGGCGCGGGAGATCCTCGGCCTCGCGGCCTAGCCGGCGAAGTTCACGCTCGCCGGTCGAAAAACTTTCGCCCCGCCACGAAACAGCACACCGGGCATGGCGCCCTCGGGTCGGACGCATCGACCAGCAGCATATCTGCGCGGCGGCCGGGTTCAAGCACATCACGATCATCCAGTCCCGCGGCCTCCGCCGGATTGGCGGAAACCAGGGGCCAGGTCTCGGCGATCGACAGGCCATGGTCCGTGGCAAGGCAGAACGGTGCCATCAGGGTCGCGGGATAGTAGTAGTCCGACGTCAATACCGAACACAGGCCATCGAGGACCGCCCGCGTGGCATCCATGGCGCCGTTATGGATGCCGCCACGCACAACATTGGGCGCACCGAGCACCGTATGCTCGCCCGCATCGCGTGCAGCCTTGGCCGTCGCTTCCGTCGTCGGGAATTCCGAAACACGGGGCCCCATGTCACGAAACGCCGCGCGCGCCGGCGCATGAACCTGCGCATCTTCTCCGCCCTGGCCGAGGCGGCCGAGACCATCGCGATGATTTTCACCATCGCCTTCGGCGCGCTGATCCTGAACAACTTCGTCAACGTCGCCGGCCTGCCCAACGCGATCGTGGATTTCATCCGGACCCTGAACATCGAGCCGCTCACGGTGATCCTCGTTATTCTGCTGATCTACATCCTGCTGGGAACGATCATCGAGGGACTGGCGATGATCTTCCTCACCGTGCCGATTTTCGTGCCCGTGTTGGACGCCCTGGGCTTCGACCTAATCTGGTTCGGCATCGTCATGGCGATGGTCGTCGAGATCAGCCTGATCACCCCGCCCATCGGGCTGAACGTGTTCGTGATCAAATCGATGCCGCCCGAAGTACCGATCGGCGCGATCTTCAAGGGTATCGTGCCCTTCTTCGCCGCCGACATCGCACGGCTGCTGCTGATCGTTTTTCTGCCGGGGCTGGCGCGGGTCCTGTCTTAACTATTTCATCGCTTGGATAACTGCGTCGGTCATCTCGGTGCTGTTCGCCAAACCGCCGAGGTCGCCGGTGCGGACGGCACCTGCCGCGAGCACCGAATAGACGGCATTCTCGACTATATCGGCGCTTACTTCCTCGCCCAGATACCGCAGCATCATCGCCGCGCTGAGGATCGTCGCGCAGGGGTTTGCGACTCCTTGGCCCGCGATATCCGGCGCGGTGCCATGGACCGGCTCGAAATAGGCCCAGCGCGCGCCGATACATGCCGAGGCCGCAAGGCCTAGGCCCGCGGCCAGACCCGCTGCAATATCGGACAGGATGTCACCAAAGGCGTTGGTCGCCAGGATGACGTCGAAATGGTCCGGTTCGCGCATCATCTCCATGGCACAGGCATCGATATTTCTGCTCTCGTATTCGATATCCGGATAGTCCCTCGCCACTTCGGCACAGGCCTCCAGGAACAAGCCATCCGTGAGTTTGAGGACGCCGACCTTGTGCACCGCGGTCACCCTCGCCGGTTTGTCGGACCCATCAGCAGCGCGTGCGCGCTGTCGCGCGGTCGCTTGCTCGAAGGCCATGCGTGCGGTTTTCGTGGAGGCACCGCGCGTAATCACGCGAACCGCGCATGCCGTGTCCGCACCGACCTGATACTCGATCTGGGAGTAAAGCCCCTCCGTCATCTCACGGACGACAACACAGTCGATATCGGCGGCCGGAGACGCGATGCCGGCGAGCGTTCGGGACGGCCGGACACTGGCTTCCACTTCCAGTTCACCGCGCAGATCCAGCAGCGGGTCACCCGCACCAGGCGGAATTTCTGCGACATCCATCGCACCGAGGAACACGGCGTCAGCCGCCTTCGCCGCCGCAATCGATGCGGCCGGGATCGAGTTTCCGCAGTCGAGATAAGTGCCATGACCGGCCGGCTGGACGTCATACGCGAAAGCCGGACCGCCACCCGCCGTCAGCGCATCGAGCACCCTGCGCGCGCAATCGACGACCTCGGGCCCGATACCATCCCCGGGCAGCATGCAAATTGAATAGCTCTTCGCCACGTCGTTTCCCCCATTCACATTCCCTCTGGCACGGCATGAATATTCATCATGCGGCGACGTGCGGCAACGCCCGCGCATATCGATCGGCTATCCCCTAGTGGAAACCGCCTAGACCAGGCCTTCCTTCGCAAGCAAAGCATCGGCCGTCGGCAGCTTGCCGCGGAAAGCCAGATAGGCGTCCTCTGGGTCCATGGACCCGCCCGACGCGTATATATGCTCATGCAGCTTGCGGGCCGTCGCCGGGTCGAACGCATCGCCTGCCTCGGTGAAGGCTTCGAAAGCATCGGCGTCGAGAACACCCGACCACATGTAGGAATAGTAACCCGCGGAGTAGCCGTCGCCGGAGAACACATGGGCGAAGTGGGGTGTCGCGTGACGCATGACGATCGCCTCTGGCATATCGAGGCCGGCCAGGATCTCGGCCTGGAACGCGACCGGGTCGACATCCGTGGCTTGCGTCGGGTCGAGGGCGTGGAATGCCATGTCGACCAACGCCGACGAGGTGAACTCCACATTGGCGAAGCCCTTGTTGAACTTCTCCGCCGCGCGAAGTTTGTCCAATAGCGCTGTGGGCATGGGTTCACCGGTCTCGTAATGCACCGCGAAGCGCTGCAGCACATCGGGCACGGTCAGCCAATGCTCGTAAAGCTGGGACGGCAACTCTACGAAATCGCGGCTCACCGACGTGCCGGAGATCGAGGGATAGGTGACGTCGGACAGCATACCGTGCAGAGCGTGCCCGAACTCGTGAAACAGTGTCCGCGCATCATCCATGGTGATCAAGACCGGCGCACCGGCCGCCGCCTTGGCGAAGTTCATCACATTCACGACGATGGAAATCTGGTCGTGATCACCGGCTTCACCGGCAAGCCGATGTTGATCCTGAAATGACGTCATCCAGGCACCCGAACGCTTGGACGGGCGGGCGAAATAATCGGCGAGAAACACCGCGATCCGCGCACCATCTGCGTCGAGTACCTCAAAAACCCGAACGTCGGGATGATAGGCCTCGATCTCCGGATGCTGGCGAAAGCTTATTCCGAACAATCTGTTCGCCGTATCGAACGCCGCCTCGATCATCCGTTCAAGCTGGAGATAGGGTTTGATCTCAGCCTCATTGAGGTCGAACCGCGCCGCGCGTTGTTTCTCGGCATAGTGCCGCCAATCCCAAGGGGCCACGCCATGATTGTGGCCCTCCCCCGCGATCAAGGCCGACAGGTCGTCGGCCTCCTCAGACGCGCGGGTGCGTGCCTTCTCCCAAACCGTTTCGAGAAGTTCGCGCACAGCCTCGGGGGTCTTGGCCATCGTGTTGTCGAGCTTGAAATGGGCGAAGGTCGCATAGCCCAGAAGCGCCGCCTTCTCGGCCCTCAATCTGACCATCTCCGCGACGATGGGACGGTTGTCCCGTTCTCCCCGTCCTTCGCCACGCGCACCCCAGGCCCGGAAGGCCTGCTCGCGCAAATCCCGACGGGTCGAGAACGTCAGGAACGGTTCGATGATCGAGCGGGACAGGGTCACCGCATACTTGCCTTCGTATCCGCGTTCCTCGGCTGCGGCGGCCATGCCGGAGATCAGGAAGTCCGGCAAGCCCGCAAGGTCGTCATCGGGCCCCAACACCAGCGCATAGTCACGCTCATCGGCCAGTACGTTTTGCGCAAAGGCTGTTCCCAGCCCCGCGAGCCGCTCGTCGATTTCTGCGAGATGCTTCTGGTTCGCCGGGTCGAGTTTAGCACCGGAGCGGACGAAGGCTTTCCATGTCAGCTCCAGCACAAGCGCAGCCTCGGCATCTAGGTCGAGGTTTTCGCGATCCTGATAAAGCGCATCGATGCGTGCAAACAACCCGGCATTCATCATGATCCTGGATTGATGCCGTGACAGTTCCGGCGACAATTTGCGTTCCAAGGCCTGCAGCGTTTCGTTTGTGTTCGCGCCCGACAGATTCCAGAACACACCCGACACACGGCCGTACATCTCGCCCGCGCGCTCAAGCGCTACGATCGTGTTCACGAATGTCGGCTTGGCCGGATCATTCGCAATCTCATCGATCTCGGCCAGATGCGCCTGCAGGGCCGCAGCAAAAGCGGTCTTGAAATCACGATCCTCGATCCGCGCAAATTCGGGCAGCCCCATCGGGCCCTCCCAATGGACAAGCGCAGTGTTGATGTCAGATGTCGGGGTCGCGGACATGGGTCGGTCCTCTGGTAACCAAGGGCGAAGCGGAAGCACGCCCTTCATATGGGCATTCCCGACCGGAAGGAAAACAATGCGGGCTTCAACGCGTCGTGACTGTCGGGTGACTCACTAGCGAGATCTGGCGGCACCGCGCCGCGCTTCGGCAAAGTTCGAATTGTTCGCACCACCACCCAGCTTGGTGATCGAACTCGTCCCCGGATCGAACCGGCCCGGTGGGGTGTTCGAGTTCGATTGATCGGCTTGCGCCGCTCGTTTCTTGGCCTTCTGGCCCGCTTTTGCTTTCGCCCGCTGCCGGGCCCGCGCCTTGGTCATTGTTGTTCTACCTTTCGATCGGCCGCAAACCCTCGCCGCTGTTCCATATCCTATACAACATCGGCGCAAGATGATCTTGGTGTGACCCACATCGCCAGCTATCGTAATCGGCACAAGGATATTCGGCCGATCGCATGGGGAGATCACCAGATGAAGATCACGAACGTGACCATTTCGACGATGGCGGTCCCGAACGGCCCACCGGTCAATACCTACTATGCCGCCAACACCTATATCGTCACCCGTATCGAAACCGACGAGGGCATTGAGGGCCTAGGCTACACGATGCTGGTCGGCGGCATGGGGGCGAGCGCGGTCAAGGCCTATCTGGAAGACAGCATCCTGCCACTGGTGATCGGCGCGGACCCGCTGCAGATCGGTGCCATCTGGCAGGCCATGTATGAGAACGATCGCGGCCTGCGCAAGAAAGGCATCCCCGTCTACGCCATGAGCGCGATCGACATCGGCCTGTGGGATATCCTCGGCAAATCGGTAAACCGCCCCGTATGGCACCTGCTCGGCGCACATAATGAACGTGTACCGGTCTATGGCAGCGGCGGATTTCTGTCCTACTCGGTCGACGAAATCGTCGCTGAGGCCGAAGCCTTTCGCGCGCAAGGCTGTCGTCACTACAAATTCAAACTCGGCCTGCCCAACGTGGCGGAGAATATCGACCGGGTTCGGCGTGTCCGCGAGGCGCTCGGCTTCGATATGGAAATCCTGGTCGATGCCAATCAACGCTGGGATGTCGCCACCAACATCCGTGTCGGCCGCATGCTCGAGGAGTTCGGGCTGTGCTGGTACGAGGAACCGGTGCTGGCCGACAACATCCAGCAATGCGCCGATGTAGCGGCGGGAATCTCAATACCGGTCGCGACCGGAGAGAATGAGTACACACGCTACGGCTTTCGTGACCTGATCGAGGCGCGCGCGGCGCAATTCCTCAATCCGGACATTCACCGCTGCGGCGGATTCAGCGAGATGATGAAGATTTCCCATCTCGCGGCCGCCTATGACGTGAAGATCGCGCCACATCTGGTGCCGGAATTGTCGATCCAGGTCCTGGCGGCCATCCCCAACGCCGCACTCGTCGAAGTACTCGCCGGATCACCGGACGATCTGTGGGAACATCCGCCGGTGATTACAGACGGACATATGGCACCGCCCGACCGGCCCGGTCACGGCATGATCTTCAGCGCCGACGCGGTGAAACGCTATACGGTGGACTAGGGTTCGAAAGCCGTTGGCCTACTGGTCCGGAAAGGCGGGATGCCAGAGACGCCGATCGGTCTCGCGCTCATAGCCCTTACCGTCAGGGAAACATACGAGCTCGAACTGCAACCCCCAGGGCGCAAGAAAATAGACCCAGCTCTGGCCCGCACTCGGCCCGTCGGTGCGAACCGTGGGTTCGTCCAGGATCTGTACGCCATGGGCGCGCAGATAATCGAGGGCCGCGTCCATGTCATCGACATATAGCGCCAGATGATGGCCGCCGATATCGCTGTTCAGCGGCGGTTTGGTGTTCTGGTCCGGGGCCTCATACTCGAACAGCTCATAGTTGGATCCGTTGCCGCAGCGCAGGAACTTCAGCTTTCGCATCACCGTGCGCGGATGAACATTGAGACGTTCCATCATCCAGTCATCATCGAACTTGAATGGGCCGATCTCGTAGAACGGTTCGCAACCGATCACGTCGATGAAAAACGCGACCGCCTCCTCCAGGTTCGGCACGGTAATCCCGATATGGTCGGTGCCCCGGAGGCCGGGGATACCTTTTGACGTTACGGTCATCTGTCGCCCCCGGCTTACTGTGCGGCCATCAGGCCGAGGCCGATGTCCGCCATGATCTCGGCAAAACCTGCGCGGATTTCCTCTTCCCCGACCATCGAGGATCGCTCCAGGATCTTCGACACGCTCGGCGAGGATTCGCCGCCGTGGATTCGCTTAACCGGCTGGTCAAGATAATCGAAGAAGCGCCGCTGCAACTCATCGGTGAGCATCGCCCCATATGAGACTGTCAGTGGGCCCTGCTCGACCACCACGACATTATTGGTCTTGCGGATACTCTCGCCGATGCAATCCCAGTCGATCCCGGCCCGATCGAGGGAGCGTAGATCGATGATCTCTGCATCCAGTCCCATCTGCTCGGCGCTGCTGATCGCCTTGGCCGTCATCGCGGAATAGGTCAGCACCGTGAAGGTCTCGCCCGGGCGTACCACCTTGGCCTTGCCCAGCGGGATGTAGTAATCGAGGTCTTCGGCCGGCCCCGGACCGTCCGCATTGTAAAGCTCGACATGCTCGATCACGAGCACCGGGTCCTCGCATTGCAACGCGCTGTTCATCAACCCGACATAGTCAAACGGCGTCGACGGCGCGACGATCCGCCAGCCCGGCCACTGGGCATAGAGCCCGGCCGGATCCATGGAATGCTGGGATCCATAACCCGACCCCAAGGCGATCTTGGTGCGTACAACAACCGGCATGTTGGTCTCGCCGCCGAACATGTGGCGCGCCTTTCCGATCTGGTTGAACAACTGGTCGGCCGCCACCAGCGCGAAGTCGGGATACATGAGCTCGACCACCGGGCGATAAGTGCCTTCCATGGCCGCGCCGCCCGCCAGGCCGGTGAAACCGAGCTCGGCGATCGGGGTTCCGACTGTCCGGTCGGGCCAACGATCGGCCAATCCCTTGGTGGCGCCGTTGGTGCCGCCGCGCAGACGGTGAATGTCCTCGCCGATACAGAAGATTCGCTCGTCGGTTTCCATCCGCCGGTTCATGACGCCGGAACAGGCCTCGACATACTTCATCTCGGTAATTTCGCCGGAGAAGGTTTCCAGTTCCTCGTAGCGAACGCCGTCGAACTCGGACATGTCGCCGCGCAGCCCCTCGTCCCGGAAAGCAGTGTCGGGCCACAGGGCCGGGATGATCTGACGCTGGTTGCCGTCCTGCTCCGTCAAGTGTTCTGCGGCACGCTGCATGATCTCCTGGGCACCGGCGCGCATTGCCGCGTCGCCATCCTCATCGATCCAGCTGCGCTTGATCGCCTCCTTGGCGATCTTCGCCAAGGGATCGCGCGCACGCCACTCGGCCTCTTCTTCCTTGTCGCGATAGCCGAACGCGCTGCCGGCGATGCCACCACCATGATGGAAGAAACGATAGACATTGGCCTCGATGATGACCGGGCCCTTGCCCGCACGCATCAGACCGACGGCCTCCTGGGCCGCGACGCGAACCGCAATCGGATCCATCCCGTCGACCCTGAAGGACGTAATCCCGTAGGCGAGCCCACGCGAAGACAATCGGGTTTCCCGCGTTTCTTCTTCCAGGGTGGTAGAAACGGCATAGCCGTTGTTTTCGATGAAAAAGCAGATCGGTAAATCCCAAAGTGCCGCGAGGTTCAGGGATTCGGGGATCGATCCGATGTTGACCGCGCCATCGCCGAAGAAGGTGAAAACGACATCCCCCTCCCCTTTGCGCTTACGCGCCCAGGCGACGCCATTCGCCAGGGGTACGCCACCGCCGACAATCGCGTTGGTCCCAAGCGCTCCGGCCTCTTCCCATCGCAAATGCATCGAGCCACCACGTCCCTTGCAGTAACCGTCGGACAGACCCAGGATCTCTGCTAGGCTCCGTCTCAGAAGCGTCTCGACCTCGCCCGACGGCGGAGTCTCGCGAGGATCGGGTGCACCTTCGTCCACATAGCGCAGCGCCTTGGCAAGAAACTGATGATGCCCGCGGTGAGAGCCGGTGATCTGGTCACTGCCGCGCATCGCCGCGATAGCGCCAACCGCACCACCATCCTGTCCGATGCTCGAATGGGCCGGACCATGGATCAGTCCCTCGCCATCCAGCTCCAGCACCGTCTCTTCGAACGCGCGGACGAGATGCAGATGCTGGAGCATCCGGATTACCTCATCCTCGCCGACATTGTCCCAGTCCTTGGCGGTGGAACAAATTTCCTGCCACGGCGCCTCAGGACTCAGGTTGATGTGTTTCACCATGATCGGCTCCTGCATTGATTCATCGTCCCACGTGCCAGCGGTCCCATCAGGGCCGAGGTCGGGATATGAATCGGATGTTGAACGAATGTCAGTTTCATACGGGCCTCAGAACTGGGCCGGCATGCCGGCGCCCGCCGCAATGGTGCGGGCAGCGACCCGCTCGATCAGTTCGAACGAATCCTCGATATAGGCCTGATCGAGCCCGCGGGTGATGAACACGATCCGCGTGCGGAGGTCATCGGTCGGCCAATTGGTCAACCATTCCAGGGAATGAAATATTTGTTGGGCACCCTGGATCACCGCCGGGTTGTCGGGGCGTTCGGCTACATTGACGATACCCTTGACACGAAGCAGGTCCGGCCCCGCCTCGTTGGCCAACGCTTCTAGGAACATCCGCAGCGTGTCCATCGCTACCGGCTCTTCACGGACGAGGCAGAAGGAATTGATCAGCGGGTCATGGGCGTGTTCATGATCGTCATCGTCCAGTGAATCCTGCATGTCCGCAGGCTGGTGACCGTAACTTTCGTAATACGCCTTCGTATCGCCCTCCGCCTGACCGCTGCGCGGCAAGCGAACCCCGGCATTGGACACCGGCGTGCCATCCTCCGTGACATAGGCCTCAGCCCGCAACCATGCCTCGACGTCGACCGTGTTACTTCGCGGATCCAGAAGTCCATGCCCGAACAGATCTGACGGCTTGATGTCCCGGGCATCGGCCTGAACGATATTCGCACCCGGGTTCATGGCCTTCAGTCGTGCTTCGAGTACGGCAATCTTCGCTTCGCGCTCATCGTCGGCCAGCAGGTCGCTCTTGGTGATGAAAATCCGGTCCGCGATGGCGGCCTGCTTGACGCATTCGGCGAACCGGTCGAGCGAATCCTCGCCATTGATCGCGTCGATCGTCGTGACCACGCCATCCAGCGAATAGACATTGCTCACGAGCGGGTCGGTGAGAATGATCTGCAGGACAGGCCCGGGGTCGGCAATCCCCGTTGTCTCGATCGCCACCCGGTCGAACTTCGGAAATTTCCCGCTGAGACGCAGAAGATGCAGGTCCCGAAAGGTATCGATCAGGTCACTCTTGACCGTGCAGCACAGGCATCCGTTTTCCAGTTGCACGACCGATTCATCGCTGCGCTCGACTAGGTCATAGTCGAGGCCGATCTCGCCGAACTCATTCACGATCACCGCGGCCTGCGACATGTCCGGGTGCTGCAGCAACGCGTTGAGGAGGGTTGTCTTGCCGCTACCGAGAAAGCCGGTGACCAGGGTGACCTGAATACGCGCCATGAATGTCTTTTCCTCTTCTTGCTTTCGCGGCCAAAACCACCGCAACACGAAACCTGATACGGTAAATCTTGCCCGACGCCCGGGAACAAGCGCGACCGTCAGTCGTTCGAATCGTCCCCGAGACCCGACAGATGCTCCATCAGGGTCACATAGGCGAAGAAATCCATCTCGCCGCGGCCGGTGGCCTCCATGGCACTCCAGTGCTGGCGCACCAGCGATGTGATCGGCAGCGGGACACTCTCATCCCGGGCCGCATCCAGCGCGAGGTCGAAATCCTTCGACATCATCCAAGCCGGAAAGGCGGGTGTGAAATCACGGCTCTTCAGGGCATCGACCTTGTAGCCGACCAGGGGCGAAGCAACCGCACTACTGCCGATGATGTCGATCATCTGGTCCCAGTCCACACCGCCTTTTTCGCTGAGGGTCAACGCCTCGGCCATCATGCCGGCCGTGATGCCCACCATCATGTTGATCGACAGTTTGAGGAAACGAGATTCCTCGGCGGCGCCCACATGAAACACCTTGCCGCCCATCGCCTCGAACAGGCCGCGGCAATTCTCGAAGATGTTCTCCGGTCCCGACGCGAAAATTGTGAGGGTGCCCGCCGCCGCAAGACCAATGCTGCCGGACACCGGGGCACGCAGATAGTGAATCCCCTTAGCCTCGGCCACTTCGGCAACACGTGCCGACATCGCCGGCGAGACCGTGCTCATGTCGATGAATATGCTGCCGGGCGTCATGGCTGCGAAGGCACCACCCTCAGCAATGGAAATGGCCTCAAGGGCCGCGTCGGCGGAAATCATGGAGACCAGCACGTCACAACCAGATGCTAGGTCGGCGACGCTGTCTGCGACAGCGGCCCCGTCCTTCTCCAAGGCGCTGACCTTGTCGCGGGTCCGGTTGTAGATCTGGAGCGGGAACCCGGCCTGCATCACGTTGCGGGCCATGGGTTCCCCCATCATGCCAACGCCGATCCAACCGACTTTGGTGTCATGCGCCATGGTCAGAATGTCCCCGGCCGATGCCGATCTAGAGGATTTCGCAGCCCGGCAGGCCGCAGGAGATCAGATGGTCGCTCGGATAGTTGGTGATGATCTCACAACCATCCTTGGTGACAACGACCTCTTCCTCGATACGTGCTGCACCGGATCCATCTTCGGCACCCTTCCAGCATTCGACCGCGAAGACCATGCCCTCTTTCAGGACCGTGTCCTGGCCGAGATAGCGACGCGAGATGATCGGACGCTCCCACAGGCTGAGGCCGATGCCATGACCGAACTGCAACAGGAAGGCTTCTTCCTCGTTGGCGTAGCCGAATTCCTCGGCCTTGGGCCAGACTAGCGCGATCTCGTCGACCGTGACGCCCGGCTTGATGGCATCGATCGCAGCGCTCACCCATTTCGAGCACTGCTCATAGGCTTCGATCTGGGCCTCATTGGGAACGCCGCAAATGAAGGTCCGGTAGTAGCAGGTCCGGTAGCCGTTGAACGAATGCATGATGTCCAGGAAGATCATGTCACCGGGCTGGATGATCCGATCCGAGAAGGTGTGCGAATGGGGCGCGCCACGCGGACCGGCGACGGAGTTGATGCATTCGACCCGCTCTGAACCCATGCTGTAGAGCCGCTCATGTGCGATCGCGACAAGATCGCTTTCGCGCGTGCCGGGGCGGATCGCCGCGGCGATGTCGTAGTAAGTGCCGTCGACCATCGCAGCCGCCTGCTTGAGGAGCTCGATTTCATCCTGGGTTTTCACTTCGCGCGCGTTCAGCATGGCCTGCTGACCGTCGACGACCTCGATGCCTTCCGCCTCGAGCGCGCGCAGCATCGGGAGTTCCATCAGATCAATGCCCAGGGGTTTGCCATCGATCCCCATATCGACCAAAGCCTTCTTGATCTGCTTGGCGAAGTCATCCTGGATGCCATGCTTGGGTGGCAGCGCACCCTGCAGCGTGCTTATCGGAGCGTCGACGCGGCCCTCAAGCCATGGCGCGCTCTTGCGTTTGGCCGGCGGGGCCGGGTCCCAGAGATAGTAGTCACCCTCGGCCGGGCAGATCGCATATCTATCGAACTTATCGCGGCCCCATTCGCCGATATGGGTACCCGTGACATAGCGAATATTGTCGAAGGTGAAACACAGGACAGCTGCGAGACCGGCTTCCTTGATCGCCGCCTGCGCACGCGCCGGGCGTTCGCGGTTGAGCCGCTGGAAATCGACACCGATTTCCCAGTCCTTCGCCATTGTGCCCCAGGTGGCGGTGGAGCGAGGTTGATTGTAATGCATGCTGCATCTCCCTGAATGTCACGGCCGGGTTTGCCCGGCGTTTGTCTATTCTTATCCTCAGCCGGTATCGCGGTAAACGTCACTCTGGTGATGGTTTGCCGCGGTCGGAGGGGCCGATCGCAAGATTACAGACCGGCCACCGCCTTATTCGCGAACTCATCCTTCCAGGGTCGGGTAGTCGATGTAGCCCTTGGGCCCCGGTGCATAGAACGTATCCATGTCCCACTCGTTGAGCTCCGCGCCCACCTCGAACCGCTTCGGCAGATCCGGGTTCGCCAGGAACATCTTCCCGAAGGCCACCAGATCCGCCTCGCCAGACGCGATCGCGGCATCCGCGCTCTCCGGCGTGTATCCACCGTTGCGGATCAGCGTGCCCTCGAAATTGCTGCGGGCCAGCTCCGTCATGTTTTCCGGCACGGCGTGGCTCATATGCGGGAACGGCGTAACCACATGCAGGTAGACCGGGTTCAGCGGACGAATACCCTGCAAAAGCGCCGTGTAGGTCTCTTCGGGATGGTCATCCTTCACATCATTGAAGGTGTTGCCCGGCGCAATGCGGATGCCCACCTTGTCGGCGCCCATCACGTCGACCAGCTGTTCCATAATTTCGATCGGGAACCGCACACGGTTGGCGACCGAGCCGCCATACTCATCATCGCGCTGGTTCACGTTGGGTGACATAAACTGCATCGGCAGATAGCCTTGACCGGCATGCAGCTCGACGCCGTCAAAACCGGCGCGCTGGATGCATTCGGCGGCATGCCGGAAATCCGCGATCGTTGCCTTCACCTCGTCAGTCGTCAATGCGTGGGGAACCGGATGATCCTGCGGACCCTCCTGCACCGTGAACATCTGGCCACCGGCCTGTACCGCCGAAGCCGAGACGATATTTCCGCCGCTCTTGTTCAGCGGATGCGCGATCCGGCCGGCATGCATCAACTGGCACACAATCCGGCCGCCTTTCGCATGTACTGCGTCGGTGATCAGCTTCCAGCCCGCGACCTGCTCATCCGTGTGGATACCAGGGGTCCGGCAATAGCCCTTGCCATCGACGCTCGGCTGCACACCCTCCGTCACGATCAGAGCCGCAGACGCGCGCTGCACGTAATATTCCGCATTCATCTCGCCCTGAACATCGCCCTCGCCAGCGCGGCTGCGTGTCATCGGCGCCATCGCAATACGATGCGGCAGCGCCATGCCGCGCATATCGTAGCTCTGAAACAAATTGCTGTACTCGGACATTGAAGATTCCCCTCAGGTTCTAATTCTGGCGCGTTCAGCTCGATCAGCACTGGTCGACATACCAAGCCAAATCACAGGCGCAGAGATATCGTACACCTGATCGGAAATGCGCGCGCATTCGATATGACGCAAACCATCGCAATTTCCAATAAATTCAGCAATCCAATAGATTTCATTTTATTAGTGAAGTAGCTTCACGTTTATGACACTGCCATCCACCCGTTCTTTGGAGATGTTCAACGCCGTATCGGAGACAGGCAGCTTTCGCGGTGCCGCCGAACAGCTGGGCCTGTCTCCCTCGACAGTCAGTAAGGCAATCGCCGAGCTGGAGGCGCGGCTCGGCACGCGCCTAATCGCCCGCACGACGCGACACCTCGCACTTACCGAAGCGGGGCTGGCCTACCAGGCCAGCGTCGCCACCGCTCTTGATGCGCTCGGCGAAGGTGCGGAGATGGTCCATGCCGTGACGGCATCCCCGCGCGGCCTCGTGCGTGTCACCATGCCTGTTTCCTTCGGGCATATGTTTGTATCACCCATGCTGCCGCGTTTTGTTGCCCGCTATCCCGAGGTGCGCGTCGACGCCGTACTGTCCGACAATTACGCCGACCCGATCGGTGATGGTTTCGATATCGTCATTCGCGCCGCCGCGAGTTTGCCGGACTCCTCCCTTGTCGCGCGGAAGATCATGGAAACCCCGCACGTCGTTTGCGCCAGCCCGGACTACATCGAGCGATGGGGCACGCCGGCGCACCCCAAGCAACTGGTCGATCATGCCTGCCTGCCGCTCACCGCCGCGATTATGGCAACGGACTGGGTCTTCGACATCGATGGGGTCGACCACACGGTCCGCGTTGACGGTCCCATCAGCAGCTCCAACCTATCAGTCGCACGCGAAGCCGCGCTTGCCGGCACGGGGATCGGACGCGTGCCTTATCACGTGGTCGCGGCCGATATCGCGGCCGGCCGTCTGATTCGGCTCTTGCCCGACTTCGAGCGGGTCGAGGGCGCGGTGTTCGTTCTTTACCCCGCACAGCGAACCCTGGCGCTGAAGACACGGGCATTCATCGACTTCCTCGTCGAAGAGATCGGCTCAATCCGCGCATAGCCATTGTGTTTGCAGACCGCGGCAGTATCGTGATCGCAAATAAACTGCCGGCCGCGAACGAAAATGGATGTTGGACAATGACGACCGAAGAATTTAGCCGCGAGGATATCGTCTACTACAGCGACGGTCACAGGATTGCCGCGCATCTGTATCGCCCTGCGAGCTGGAAACCCGGCGACCCGCCCCAGCCCGCCGTCATCAGCCTGACCGGCTACTCGGGCCGCAAGAATATCGCCACCGTGGATATCCCGCGCCGGATGGCCCGCGAGGGTTTCGTCGCACTGGCGCCGGACTATGTCGGCTATGGCGACGCCGAAGGCCCGCGACGACGTCACCGGCCGCTCGAACAGGCACAAAATGTCTACGACGCCGTCACTTATCTGGAAACGGTCGACGGCGTCGATTCTGCCCGCGTCGGCGTCTACGGCTCGAGCTTCGGCGCCGCCAACGCCGTCTGGGCCGCAGCCTTCGACCCGCGACTAAAGGTCGTCGTGTCGGCCGTGGGTGTGCATGACGGCGAGCGCTGGCTGCGCTCCGTGCGCTCGGCCTATGACTGGTACGAGTTCCGCGATGCCGTGCGCGCCGAAGCGCGCCACCGGGTGGTGACCGGCGAGACGCAGGACATCTACCGCTACGACATTTACCCGCTCGACCCTGACGCGGCCGACAAGCCGGCGATGACCGTCAAGGAACATGGCGCCGCAGACGATCCCTATGTGGACATGGAAAGCGCGGAGGCCGCATTCCGCTACAAGCCCGACTGGGTGGTTGACCGCATATCCCCGCGCCCGGTGCTGTTTTTCGCGGCCGGCTACGACGTGATGGTCCCGCCCGAGGAAGCGCGGCTGACTTTCGAGAAGTGCGGTGAGCCGAAGAAACTGGTCGAGCTGCCCGAGGCCCGCCACAACCAAGTGTACGAATTCTCCAACTCGGAACATTTCGAGACCGTCGCGCGGGAAACGACCGCCTGGTTCAAGAAATACCTCTAGGCGGTCGTTGACGACGCGTCGTTGCGTGGCAGCAGCACGGGTTCACCCCGCTCGGCCGACAGGTCGGCGGCACTATAGAGCTCCATCACCTGGATCGCTTCGTCGGGTGTGACCATGGCCGGCCGGTCATAGGCCACGGCCTCGAGGAAATGCTTCGTCTCGTCATACATGGAACCGGCGAAGACATGATCGACGGGCTCGCCAGGCATCGTCGACATCGGATACTGAATGCCGTCTTTGACGGTGTTGAACTGCACTTCCTTATGGGTGTCATCGATGGTCAGCGCGCCCTCGGTGCCAACCACCTCGATCCAGGCTTGGACATAGTTGGGATAGCCCACCGGCAGGATCCATCCGACCCCGACGGTGATGGTCGTGCCGTCATCCATGGTGACCATGACCCACTGATGATCGGGCGTGTCGCTTTTCTGACTAAACAGCTTGCCCGCCTGCTGTGAATAGACCCGCACCGGCTTGCGCGGTTGCAGGCACCAGAGCAGGAAATCGAGATCATGAACACCGCCGATCGATGTCGGCGACATTTTCGACCGCCCGGTGATCTTCTCACCCAGCTCGCGGGTCGAATGACGCGAGATCAGGCAGGTCACCGGCTCGCCTATTGCACCATCCATCAGAGCCTTTTTCACGTAAACGTAGCGCGGGTCGAAACGACGCGAGTAGCCGATCGAGATCTTCAGATTCTTCGACGCGGCCAGCGCGTAAGCCTCTTCGGCCTCGGGAATGCTGGGTGCGATGGGTTTCTCGACGAACACATGTTTGCCTGCGTTGAGCGCCGTCATCACGATCGGAAATCGCGCCGTCTCCGGCGTCATCGCGATGACGATCAGGTTGATCTTCGGGTCATCGATAAGGGTCTGCCAATCATCCGTGATCGATGTGGGGTCGGTCTCGGCCGCAATCTCGGCCTGGCGTTCGGGATCGATCTCGGCGATGTGCAACTCATCAACCAACGCGTTGTGAGCACAGGCATTGGCGCGGATACCGCCAACCCAACCGGTGCCGATCACTCCGACATTCAGTCGCTTGAGTTCCCGCATTGACCAATCTCCCGTGGCGTTGTCGTCAAGTGGCGTAGCTGCGGTCTCCCGCATCGCCAAGCCCCGGGACAATATAACCCTTCTCGTTGAGATGGGTGTCGACCGTGCCCACAAAAACCGGCACGTCGGGATGTGCCTCGGCCAGCGCAGCCAATCCCTCCGGCGCCGCAAGAATGCAGATCAGACGCAGGTCGCTCACTCTCCGCGCCTTGAGCTGGGAGATCGCGTCGACCGAAGAGTTGGCGGTCGCGAGCATGGGATCGACGATTAAGAGTGCGCGTTCCGCGATATCCGGCGGGCCATTGAAGTAATACTCGACCGCCTCGAGGGTATCGTGATCCCGATAGATTCCGATATGGCAGGCACTCGCGGACGGGATGATCTCCAATCCGGCGTCCAGCATCACATTGCCCGCCCGCATGATCGATGCCAGCACGGGCCCCGGTTCGGCCAAGACCGGCGCCGTCATCTTCGACAGGGGCGTTTCGATTTCCCGTTCGGTCAGCCTCAGATCGCGGGTTGCCTCAAACATCATGAGTTGGGCAATCTCACGCACCAGCAGCCGAAAAATAACCGGCGGCGTATTTTTGTCACGTAGCAACGAAATCTTGTGCTGCAGCAACGGGTGGTCGATCACGGTTGGGCTGGACGTCATGGAACTTCCCTCAGTATATCTTCGCGAACAGATTTAGCCCGACCCGGTACCGGAAGGCGAGAGCCAGGTTGTCGTCGCCGGTTGCAGAGGCAAGCTCGGCTCTGCCATTGTTCGAATCTCCAAAGAGACTTTTGCACAACCGAAAACACACCATGCCCGCCGCCCCCAGGTCCGACGACAGACTGGCACCCAACCAGATCGAGCGCGAGGATCGGCCCGATGGCTCGGTCCTTCTGCACAACCGCGCAGTTCTACCAAGCCTGTTGCCCGACATACTGGCCCGGTTCGACCATTGGGTGGAATTGGACCGTGACGCGACTTTCATCAGCGAGCGTAACAGCGGCGACATACTCACGACGTCCTATGGCGAAATCGATCGCCACTCCGACGCGCTGGCGGATGAACTCGTCAAACGCGGCCTCGCGCCCGGCGCGACGGTCGCGGTCATCGCCGGATCCGGTGCGCTGCATGCGTCGCTGAAACTTGCCTGCCTCAAGGCGAACCTGGTTCATGTCCCGCTGTCGCCACTGCTTCTGACATCGGACCACGGGCGCAAGCGACTGGCGGGCCTCCTCAACGCCGCCGCGCCACGCGTCACCGTCGCATCGCCACAAGAAATCAACGCGGAGCTGACCGCTCTGTGCGGCTCGATCATCGAGCCGAACGCACTGAAAGAAGTCCCCGAAACCCCGTTCTCGCGCGCTGTCGCCGATCCTGACGACCGCGCCGCGACCTATTTTACGTCCGGCTCCACCGGGGTCCCCAAGGGCGTATCAATCACCCGGCGCATGATTGCGTCCTGCCAATGCGCCTATGGGATCCACTGGCCATTTCTCGCCGCCCGGCGTCCCGTACTTATCGACTGGCTGCCTTGGCATCACGTTTTCGGCGGCCTCGACAATTTCCATAAGATGATCTGGTTCGGCGGCGCCTACCACGTGGAGACTTCACCCGAGCCGGACAACATGACAGCATTCGCGGCCCGGATCCGTGCTGTCCGCCCGACAATCCACATCAACGTGCCCTACGGCATCGACCTGTTGCTCGACCATCTGGCCGACGATGCGGTTACGCGCGCAGCCCTGTTCGAACGCCTGGACCTGATTTTCTTCGCCGGTGCGGGCATGGGTACGCAGACTTGGCAACGCCTGTGCGATGCAGTCGCGGTGGGCCCCCACGGACCCGGTGGCCCGCCGCTGGTCCTGTCGGGCTATGGCGCCACGGAGACCGGCTCAACGATGTGCCTCGGACATGAGCCGGCGGGGCGCACGGATGAAATCGGTCTCCCCCTGCCAGGCCACGTCTTGCGCCTGGTGCCGGTCGACGGTGCGCTGGAAGTTCGGTTCCAAGGACCTAACGTGTCGCCGGGTTATGTAGTATCGAGCGGGCTTGAGAGCCTGTCTCTTGATGAAGACGGGTTCCTGCGGACCGGTGATCTCGCCCGTGCCTTGCATGACGATGCTCCCGAGCGCGGGCTTTGCTTCGACGGCCGACTGGCCGAGGACTTCAAGCTGACCACGGGATCGCGGGTCAAGGTCGGTGCCCTGCGTCATGCGCTTCTGGCAGCCTGCGCGCCCGATCTTCAGGACGTCGCCATTGCCGGGGCCGGACAAGCTCGAATCTCAGCCATTCTGTTCCCGACGGAAGCGGCCATGGCCGAACATGATGGCGATTTACAGGCCCAGATGGCCCGGGCACTGAAAGCCCACAATGCCGCCATGCCGGGCAGCTCAACTTCTGTCTTCCGCGCCGCGATCGCGGAAGGCCCGCCCGACCGTTCGGCCGGCGAGATTAACGACAAGGGCCACCTCGTCCAGAAGACTTGTCTGCGCAATCGCGCCGAACTGGTCGAGCGGCTCTATGGTGACAGCCCTGATCCGGGCATTATCTGCCCCGACAACATCTGATCCCGGCAACGTCCAACCCCAAGGAACCCGGATAATGACCGACGACACCGTACTCCTTATCGACCGCGATCCCGACGACGCGTTCGTGACGCTGACAATGAACCGTCCCGACAAGCTGAACGCGCTCGACCTCGACCTCCTCGATGCCATCGACGCCGCCGTACGCGATGCGCAGAAGGATCCCGATATTCGCGCGATCATCCTGACCGGCGCCGGCCGCGCCTTCACGACCGGCTTCGACCTGATCAGCGACGACTTCGAGATGGACACCGAGGCCTGGCGCGAGGACATGTCGGCGAACTGCGAGCGGTTGCGCACCATCTGGAGTTCCGATGTGCCCGTCATCGCGGCCATCAACGGCTTCGCGCTGGCCGGCGGCCTCGAGCTCGCTATGTGCTGCGATCTGGCGCTGGCTGCCGAAGATGCGAAGCTCGGGGAGCCGGAGGTGCGTCACGCGTCCGGACCGCCCTCGCTGATGATGCCATGGACCATGCCAATCCGGCATGTGCGCTGGCTGATGTACACCGGCGACATGGTGGACGGCCGGGAGGCCGAACGCATCCATCTCGTCAACCGGGCCGTCCCGGGTGATCAGCTGATGGACGAGGCACGGCGCCTCGCGCGCAAGCTGTCGCGCATGCCCGGATCGGCGATCAAGTTCGCCAAGGCTTCCATCAACCATCAGCAGGAGAACGCCGGGCTGACCAGCTCCTGGCTCTACAACGTCGAGGCGATCTCGTCCCTGCATGCGTCGCCGGAGGGACGTGCCTGGATGCGCAAGATGCGCGACGAGCCCCTCAAGGACGCGCTGGCCGAGCGCGAAGCGCCCTTCCGCGATCTGGACTAACTTCTAGCTGTTCCGCCCGCGCAGGCGTTCAAAGTTCGACAGCACCGCCTCCGCATCGACGACATCAGCGTAGCGCCGGTCCACGTCGCGCAGATTCGCCTGGTGCGGTTCCTCGTCGTGGTCTCCAACGCAGTCGGCGGGCACGATCGTCCGGAAGCCGAGGCTGAAGGCGTCGATCACCGATGCGCGTACGCAGCCCGATGTGATACAGCCGGTGACAACCACGGTGTCCACGCCCTGCTTGATCAGGAACGGCGCCACCTGGGTGTTGAAGAAGATCGACGGCGCGCCCTTCGTGACCAAGAGGTCCGGCTCGGCCGCGGCGATTCTCGGGTCGAGTTCGACCGAGGGGTGCCCCTCGATCAGCTCCTCGCGCAGCGGCGCGATCTTCCAATGGGGCATGGCCGCCCGGGAGTGGTAGCCCATCACGCAGGCCGCGACAGGGAAGCCGGCATCCTTTGCGGCCCGGATCACATCCACGGTGCGCTCCACCGCGGCGTCGATCATCGGAGCGCCGCCCATTCGGAACGTCGGGTCGGTGAAGCCACGCTGAAAGTCGACGACCACCACGCCGGGTCGCGCACCCCAACCCACCTCGCCATCGCCATAGCCCCGTTCGGCGTAATCCATGCTTCGTTCTCCGTTGCGTCATAAGCCCGTGTGTTGGAGTATTAAAGCATGACGCATCAGGCGCGTCTCGCCGCAGGAAAACGCAAAACAAAAGCTGCGGGTGTTGCAAAAGGGGAAGAGAAAATGGGTTACCGAATTTCCGTCGATACGGGCGGTACGTTCACGGATATGGTCGTGCTCAGTGAAGACGGCGAGTTTCATGTCGGCAAGGCGCTGACAACCCCGGACCGAATATCGGAAGGCATGTTCAACGCCCTCGAGGTCGTCGCCGAGACCTTCGAGACGACGCCGAAGGACATGCTGGCGGCCACGGACCTCCTGATCTACGGCACGACGCGGGCGACCAACGCGATCGTCACCAAGCAGACCGCGCGTACGGCATTCCTGACGACCGCTGGCTTCCGCGACATCCTGGTGTTCAAGGAGGGTGGTAAACACGGCCCCCATGACTACAGCTACGACTACCCGCAGCCCTATATTCCGCGCCGGCGGACCTTCGAGATCAACGAGCGTATCGGCGCCTCGGGCGAAGTGGTCCGGCCGCTCGACGAAGCCCAGGCCCGCGAAGTCATCGAGACCCTGAAAGAGCGCGGTTTCGAGGCCATCGCGGTTTCCCTGCTCTGGTCGATCGCTAACGAGGCCCATGAGGCCCGGCTTGGCGAGCTGATCGAGGAAATCATGCCCGGCGTGCCTTACACCCTGTCGCACCAGCTCGCGCCTATCCTGCGCGAGTATCGCCGCGCCTCGGCGACGGCGATTGACGCCTCGCTGAAACCTTTGATGCAGGCCCATCTACGCGGAATGCGTACGGATCTCGCCGACAGTGGATTCACCGGCGACCTGCTGGTATCGACCGCCGTCGGCGGCTGCCAAGAGGTCGAATCCCTGGTCGAGCGCCCGATCAACACGCTCAAGTCCGGCCCGGCCATGGCGCCGGTTGCGGCGCGTGCGTATTCCGCACTGGAGCACAAAGGTGGCGACGTCATCGTCTGCGACACCGGCGGCACGACATTCGACGTCGGCCTCGTGCGCGACGGCAACCTGATCTATTCACGCGATTCCTGGCTCGGCCCCCTGTGGACGGGCGACATCATGGGAACGTCGACCGTCGACGTCCGTTCGGTGGGGGCCGGCGGCGGTTCCATCGCCTGGGTGGACCCGGGCGGATTGCTGCGGGTTGGCCCCCAGTCGGCAGGCTCGGTCCCCGGCCCCGCCTGTTACGGCGCCGGCGGCGCGGAACCCACGGTCACCGACGCTGCGCTGGTGCTCGGTTACATTGACCCCGGTTATTTCAACGGCGGGCGCCTGTCCCTCGATCGCGATGCCGCCGTCGCGGTGATCTCGACGCTGGCGGAAAGCATGGGCAAGGGCGTCGACGAAACGGCCCATTCGATCATGGTCATCGCCAACGAGCTAATGATCAAGGCGATCGGTGAAATCACGGTCAACGACGGGCTGAACCCGCGCGAGAGCGTAATCGTCGCTGGCGGCGGGGCGGCCGGTTTCAACATCATGCCGATCGCCCAGGAACTGGGCTGCGACACGGTGATCCTGCCCCGCACCGCCTCGGCCCTGTCAGCCTGCGGTATGCAATTCTCCTCCATCGTGTTCGAGGCGACGCGCTCGCGGTTCACGGATTCGAACGGGTTCGACCAGGAGGGCGCCAACCACTCCCTCGACGAGATCGAGGCAGAACTGATGGAGTTCCGCGACAGTCTCGGGACCTCGAAAGACGCTGAGGTCAGCATCGAGTTCTTCGTCGAGGCACGCTACCGCGCACAGGTCTGGGAGCTCGATACAGCTCTCCCCAAGCCGCGCCTCGAGAACAACGCGGACGTCGCCGAGCTGGTGGAAACGTTCCACAAGACCCATGAACGCATCTACGCGGTGCGCGACGAGGGCAGCCCGGTGGAGTGCGTGAACTGGAAGGGCCGCATCTCGATCCAGCCCTTCGACCCGCCGGCCGCACCGGAACCGACGACGGACAGCAACGCACCCGAATCCGCGACCACCCGGGAATGTTTCTTCGGTGGCGAGAGCCCCGTCGCGACCCCGATCTTCCGCGGCCCCGATCTCCAGGCCGGCGACACGGTTGCGGGACCGGCCATCATCGAGGAACCCACCACCACCATCGTTGTCTATCCGGGGATGTCCGCGCGGCTGAGCGCCGCCGACAGCTACATCCTCGACTGCCGCTGATAAGGGAGGACGACATGTCCGAACCAAAGACCACGCTCGACCCCGTCCTGATCTCGGTAATGGCGAACCGCCTCGACGGGATCGTCCGGGAAATGACCAACACCCTGCTGCGCTCGGCACGGTCCGCCGTGATCTCGTCGGCCCGCGATTTCTCCTGTTGCCTGGTGACGGGTGAGGACGAATTGCTCGCCCCTGCCGAAGGCCTGCCGGTGCATATCTTCGGCTGTCACATCCAGACGGCGAACATGCGCAAATATCACGCCGGTGATATCCAGCGCGGCGACGCCTATCTCGACAACGACCCCTATGGCGGCAACACCCATCCGGCCGACCACACCTTCATGGTGCCGGTTTTCTTTGAGGGCGAGCATCTCTTCACCGCCGTCTCGAAATGCCACATGGCGGACATCGGCAACTCGATCCCGTCGAGCTATTTCGTGCGCGCCCGCGACGTCTATGAGGAAGGTGCGCTGGTCTTCCCGGGCGTACGCATCCAGCGTGACTTCGAAAATGTCGAGGACATCATGCGCATGTGCCGTGCGCGGATCCGGGTGCCCGACCAGTGGTATGGCGACTATCTCGCCGGGCTTGGCTCGGCGCGGGTCGCTGAGCGGCGGCTCGAGGCGTTCTGCGAGAAATACGGCAAGGAAACGGTCAAGACCTTCATGCGCGAATGGTTCGACTATTCCGAACGCCGCATGATCGACAATATCCGCAAGCTGCCCAAGGCGAGCCTCGTCAACAAGGGTCGCTCGGACCCGCTGGAAGGCCTGCTGCCCGACGGGTTGGAACTGACGGTCAAGATCGACATCGACCCAGACGAGGGCAAGATCAAGGTCGATTTGCGCGACAATCCGCCTTCGGTCGATGCCGGCCTGAACACCTCGCTTGGCTCGGCGACCTCGGCCGTGGTGGGCGCGATCTTCAACGCCCTCGAAAAGGATCTGCCGCGCAACGAGGGCGCCTTCCGGCGGCTGGATTTCCAGTATGCCGAAGACAGCGTTGTCGCCGCACCGACCTTCCCCCATTCCTGCTCGGTCTCGACCACCAATGTGTCCGAACGGCTGGTCAACATCACCCAGTCCGCCTTCGCGCAGCTGGGGGACGGGATGGGTCTGTCTGAGGGCGGCGCGGGTCTCGGTGCCGGCATGGCCGTGATTTCGGGCCAGGATTTACGGCGCGAGCCCGAGCCCTATGTGAACCGGCTCATGCTCTCGACCAATGGCGGCCCAGCGAGCTCCGAGGCCGACGGCTGGGTCAATTACGCGATCCCGGTGATCGCCGGTCTGATGTATCGAGACTCGGTCGAGGTCGATGAGCTCAAGCATCCGATCCGGGTGGAATCGCTCCAGCTGGTCACGGATTCCGCCGGTGCGGGTCGACGGCGCGGCGCGCCTGCCCAGCAGATCGAGTACGGCCCGACCCACGCGCCGATGATGGCTGTGATCTCATGCGACGGCCAACACGCGCAGCCACGCGGGGTGCTTGGCGGCTTGCCCGGCACGTCGGGCGAGACCTGGCTCATCGAGGACGAGTCCCAGCCGGAGCGGATGCCGAACGTCGTCCAGCTCACAATTAATCCGGGCCAGCGCGTCCGCGGTCGGGATTCAGCCGGCGGCGGCTACGGCGATCCGCTCGAACGCGAGACCGAGCGGGTGATCATCGACGTGCTGGAGGGATGGGAGACCATCGAAAAGGCACGAGACATCTACGGCGTGATCTTCACCGGCAAAATTGAGGACGAATCCCTCGAAGTCGACGAAGCCGCCACCGAAGCGCGCCGCAAGGAGTTGTGCGAGGCTCGCACGGCCTGACACGTGCCCGGGGCGACAACACTTAGGCCGGGCGGTGAACCGCTCGGCCGCGTCGCTTCCTTTTGCCCTCTCGCGAACGTCTGATTTCATCCGATGCCCAGTGACACACCGACCGCACCGTATAACCGCCGCGCGGCGATCATCCGCATGGCACCGGTGCTGGCAATCACCTTCATCCTCGCTCACTTTTTGCGCTCGGCCCCCGCGGTCATCGCGCCGAACCTGCGCGCCGAGCTCGGGCTGACGCCAGGTGAACTCTCCAGCCTGCCGGCAGCGATTTTCCTGGGCGCTGCACTGATGCAGCTTCCCGTCGGTGTGTTTCTCGACAAGTTCGGCCCCCGACGCACAATGGCCGCCCTCTTCTCGCTGGCCGCCCTGGGCTCGATCGTGTTCTCGGCAGCACAGGGGGTGCTTACGCTGGCGCTTGGTCTGTTCCTGATCGGCTGCGGGGCCGCACCCGTGTTCATGGGGGTGATCGTCCTGCTGTCGCGTTGGGTTGCCCGCGACCGCCTGGCGACCGGGACGGCGATCTCAATCGCGGTGGGGGGCGCCGGAATGCTGCTCTCCGCGTCACCCTTCGCGGCGGCGGTGGAACTTTACGGATGGCGAACGAGCCTGCTCGTCGTCGGCCTGTTCTCACTCGTGGTGGCGGTTGCGCTCCAGATCATGGTGCGCGACCGGCCCGAAGACGCCCCACAGCCGGCCAGCAGCGAGACCTTGCTCGAGACCGTCATGGGGTTACGCTCGGTCTTGCGTGATGTGCGAATCTATTCCTTCGCCGCCGTCACGGCCGTCTCCGTGGGTGCGTTGGTGACGATCCGAAATCTCTGGATCGGCCCCTATCTGAACGACGTGTTTGACCTCGACATCATCGCGCGTGGCAATGTCATCTTTGCGGTATCCCTCACCTGGATCATCGCGGCGGTCCTCTATGGGCCGCTCGACCGCAAGTTCGACACGCGGCGCGGCGTCGTCACATGCGGCATGCTGGCCTTCACAGCCATGACAGCGATGCTCGCATTCAACAGCAGCAACTCCGTGCTGCTGGTCACGATCCTGTTGTGCGGGTTCGCGCTATTCGCGCCGATGGCGCCACCCATCTTTGCTCACGCCCGCAGCCTGTTCCCCGATACCCACTCGGGACGGGTCTTCACCGCGATCAACGTGTGTACATGGTCCGGCGTGTTCCTGATGCAGATGGGAACAGGCGCGATCCTGGACGCATTCCCCGTCGACGAGCTGGGCCGCAGCCCTGCGATCGCCTATCGCACCATGTTCGGCGCACTGGTGATCGCCTTGCTGCTGGCGCTTTTGATCTATCGCCGGATCGAGGACGTTCGTCCGTCGAGTGAGCGTGACACCGTCTAGCCTCAGGCGGAGTCGACGAACACCTTCTGCATCTGCGGCGCGGGATAGCGCGTGCCGGCTGCCGCACCGACCGGCACAGCAGCTGAAATCGCGGCCACCTCGTCGGTCGAAAGGTCGACCTCGACCGCACCGACATTCTCGGCCAGCCGCGAGGCTTTCTTGGTACCCGGAATAGCCACTACGTCATCACCCTGTGCCAGCAACCAGGCTAGGACAAGCTGCGCCGGGGTGCAGTTCTTGTTTGCTGCAAACTCGGCAATCCGCAGGCCCAGCTCGCGATTCTGCTGGAAATTGTCCTTGTTGAACCGGGGATGGCGATAGTGCGGATCATCCTCCGAAACCGTCTCGGCGTTGATGAAATTGTCGGTCAGCATGCCGCGCCCGAGAGGCGAATAGGCGACGAAAGTGATCCCGAGCTCGCTCGTGGCGGCCCTGATCTGTTCGGCTTCTTCGCGGTACAGTACCGAGTACTCGCTTTGTACGGCCGCCAGCGGGTGGGTCGCATGGGCACGCCGGATGGTTTCCGGTTTTGCTTCACATATCCCCAGCGCCTTGACCTTCCCCTGCTCCACCAGCTTCGCCATGGCGCCGACCGTGTCCTCGATGGGAACCTCCTGATCGACGCGATGCTGATAGTAGAGATCGATCACATCCGTATTGAGACGCTTCAGGCTCTTCTCGCAGGCTTCGATGACGTATTCCGGTCGCCCGTCCACGCTCATGCCGCCGCCTTCGACCTGGGTCTGGCCGAACTTGGATGCGAGGACAATTTTGTCGCGATAGCCGCCCGCAAGCGCCCGGCCCAGCAACTCCTCATTGTGGCCCCAGCCATACATGTCGGACGAATCCAGAAAATCGATGCCCTCATCGATGGCCTGCTGCACAAACTTCAGCGATTCATCGTCGTCCGCGGCACCATAGACGCCGGAGAAGGACATGCAGCCCAGGCCGACAGGCGCCACTTCAAGATCACTGGCGCCCAGCTTGCGTTTCTTCGCATTTCGAATATCCGTCATCTCTCTCGCCCCTTCGCCGCCTGATCGCGGCGGTTTCCGTAATGGTTTTGGGTCTGCCCGCAACCGAATCAGTCTGGATCCTGCGTAGCATAGACCTGTGTGACGCCGGAATCGATACGCCCCGGCGGATCAACACTATGGCGCCCAGGCCGTCGGCGTGATGCTGTCGATACTGGTTTTCACATCGATGACAGCCGGGCGCCCGCTAGCGATCGCCTGGTCCAGGGCACCTTCGAACTCACCCGGTTTCTCGACGGTGAGACCCAGGCCGCCCATGGATTCCGCAATCTTCGCAAAATCGGGATCGTCGAAAACCCACAGGCTGTCCGAGCCTGGGGTCTGGCCACCATAGGAGGCCTCGTTGATGCCCTTTTCCTGATTGAGCGAGTGGTTGTTGTTCACCACCGTGACCGTGTTGATGCCGCAGCGGACCGCCGTTTCCATTTCCGTCAGGTGATACCACATGGCGCCATCCCCGGCGAAGCAGATGACCGGCCGGTCCGGGGCGGCACATTTGGCCCCCATCGCGGCCGGGAACGCCCAGCCGAGGGAACCCGCGCAGCGTATATAGCTCTGCCCGGGATGCTTCAGATCGATCATGGAACCGGTCCAGACACCTGAATGTCCCGTGTCGGAAACAAGAATCGCATCGCTGGGCAAATGTTCCGTGTACTCGGCACACAGGCGTTCCGTGCGGAACGGCACCTCGTCCGACGCCATCAACGGTGCGACGTCGGCTCGCCATTCGGCAACGAGGGCTCGCGTACTTTCCAGCCAAGCCGATCGATCGACGGACGTCTCACTTTCCGCCAGCAGCGCCGACAATCCGGCGCGGGCATCGCACTGCATGGCCGCACGAACGGGATAGCTCCGGCCCAGCTCGCGCGGATCGATATCGATCTGCACGGTCGCGGCCCCGGGGGCCGGCACCCGCCACTCGTTGGTCACCATGCCGCCCGCGCTGCAGCCGACGAAGATCACGAGATCGGCCTCGCAGACCGCCCGATTGGCGCACCAGCGCGAATAAGCACCGACGACCCCCACGCATAAAGAATGAGTGTCCGGGATCGTGCCCTTGCCGTTCAGCGAGGTGGCAACCGGGATCGAAAGCGCCTCGGCAAGGGCCACGAGTTCCGCACCCGCCCCGCTATGCTTGACGCCACCACCCGCCACGATGATCGGCTTCTTGGCCGCCGCGATCTCCTGAGCGACCGCCGCGACGCCGGCCGGATCGGGCGCGGGACGGAAGGGCGGGATCTGCGTGAACTGCTCCTCGACCAGAACTTCGAGATCGGCTTCGGCCTCGAGGATGTCCTGGCCGACGATCCCGTCAAAATCGAGATGGACCGGTGCGGGCTGCCCGCTGACCGCCTCGCGGAACGCCTGGCGCAGGGCGCGAGGCAATTGTTCGATGTCGGTGATCGCGTTGCTGTACTTGGTCACCGCCTCGAAGGGGCCGCGATGGTCCACCTCCTGATAGGCGTGACGCTGCTGGTAGGCCTGGGACCGTCGGCCCGTCAGCGCGATTACCGGCGACCCGGCCAGATAGGGGTCCTGAAGGCCGGCCGCGAGGTTGGCCGCGCCGACCGCCTGCGCCATACACACGCCCGGATGTCCCGCGATCCGCGCATAGCCGTCGGCCATATACGCGGCCGGCTTCTCGCCATGCACCATGATCCGGCGCATGCCCAGCTCCTCGATCTCCTTGAGTGCGCCGATCCCGAAGACCGGCATGAAGAAGACATGGCTCAGGCCATAACCCTTCAGGGTTTCCGCCAGAAACCTCGATCCCGTCATTTTTGCCATTTTCATTTCCCCCTAGTTTCGGGCCCCGGTTTGGTCCGGTGGTCCCGCATGTTGCTATTATTCGAAAGCGGCGATCCCGCCGGAACCGAAAAGTCGCACGGCATTCCCATAGGCGATGGCGTGGCCGACGTCGGTTGGTAACTGAGCCAGCCAGCCGCGCCATCGACTATGACCCGGACACATACAATGGTCCATCGCCGTTTCGACAATGGCCGATCGGCGAACAGGATCATCCCGGTAGTCTTGCTCACCGCCTGATCCTTGATAAGGTATCTGGATATAACGCCAACAGAACCGGCATCCGCCGGGCGGCGTGCCGCAGTTTCGGAGAGAGAGATGGAAAAGTTCGGTGTTGGCCAGGGTGTGCGCCGCGAGGAAGACCCGCGGCTGTTACGTGGGCGCGGATTGTTTACCAATGACGTGAACCTGCCCCAGCAGACCTACGCAATCGTGCTCCGGTCCCCCTATGCCCATGCCGAAATTACCTCCATCGACACGACCGCGGCGAAGGCCGCACCCGGCGTGCACGGCGTGTTCACCGGCGAAGATGTCGCCGCCGACAATCTGGGGGTGCCCGGCATGCCCGCCAAGTGGAAACGCCCGGACGGTGAACCCATGAAGTACCGGCCGCAGCCGCCTCTGGCGCTGGGCCGTGTTCGCTATGTCGGCGATCCGGTGGCACTCGTGGTTGCCGACACCCTCGACCAGGCACGCGATGCGGCGGAACTGATCGAGGTGGATTATCAAGACCTGCCGTCGATCACGAATACGGAACATACCGTCGACGCCGATGCCGCGCTGGTGTGGGACGATTCGCCCGATAACGTCTCCGGCCAATACCAGGCCGGCGATGCCGATGCCGTCGAGGCGGCCTTCGCCAATGCCGAGAGAATCGTCAAGCGCCGCTTCGTCATCAGCCGTGTCTTCGCCCAGTATATGGAACCACGCGGCGCCATCGGCGCTTACGACGAACGCGAGGATCGCTACACGCTCCACGCCGACGTGCAGTATCCCCATCGGGTCCGCCAGCTCTTGTCCGAGAAAATCTTCGGCATTCCCGAACAGGCGATGCGCGTCGTTGCCCGCGACGTGGGCGGCGGTTTCGGCACGAAGGGTTGGCAGTATGCCGAGCACCGGTTGGTGCTATGGGCTTCTCGCAAGATCGGCCGCCCGGTGAAGTGGAACTGCGAACGCAGCGAGGCCGTCATGGCCGACGAACATGGCCGCGACAATGTCACCGAGGCCGAGCTTGCGTTCGACGCCGACAACAACGTGATCGGCTTGCGGGTGAACACGGTCGCGAACATCGGCGCCTACCTGTCGGCGATCCGGAATCTGCTTTCGGTGTTCGCCAATGTCGGGACCCTGATTGGCGTGTACGACATTCCCGCTGCCCATGTGACCGTGCGCACAGTGCACTCGAACACCAACCCGACCGCACCCTACCGGGGCGCGGGGCGGCCCGAGGCGACCTATGTGATCGAGCGCATGTTCGACGAGTCGGCGCGCGAGCTGGGTGTGGACCCAGCAGAACTTCGCGCCCGGAACATGATCGCATCTGATGCCATGCCCGTGAAAACCGCACTTGGCCTGTCCTATGATTGCGGCGCCTTCACCGAAAACCAGGCTAAGGCCCTGGAGATGGCAGATTATCCGGGCTTTGTCGCACGCCGAGAAGAATCTGGCACCCGCGGCAAGCTACGCGGCATCGGTATTTCCAACCCGATCGAGCGGGCAGGATCGCCCTCGCCGGACTTCGCCGAAGTGCGCTTCAGCACCGACGGCAGCGCCACGGTCCTGATGGGCACCAAGAGCCAGGGCCAGGGCCATGAAACCATGTACAAGCAGATCGTCGGCGAACGGCTGGGTATGGACCCAAGCAACGTCCGGGTCATCGACGGCGACACGGACAGGGTCGCCTTTGGCATCGGCACCATGGGTTCGCGCTCGACCGTCATCGGCGGCTCGGCTCTCTACTACGCATCGGAGAAGGTGATCGAGAAGGCGCGCCAGATCACCGCACATTTGCTGGAGGCCGATGGCGCGGACATCGAGTTTGCCGACGGCGTCTTCACCGTCGCAGGCACAGACAAGACGATGACGTTAAAAGACGTGACCAAGGCCTCGTTCCTGCCGGCGAAGCTGCCGGCCGGCATGGAACCGGGTCTATACGAAACCGCGACATTCTCACCCGAGGACGACACCTATCCGAACGGCAGCCATGTCTGCGAGGTCGAGATCGATCCCGACACGGGCGTGGTGGATCTGGTCGGCTATTGGGTGGTCGACGATGTGGGGGTGATGGTCAACCCGACCATCGTGAAGGGTCAGATCCATGGCGGGATCGCACAGGGGCTCGGTCAGGTGCTTATGGAGCAGGTCGCCTACGACGCGGACAGCGGCCAGCTGCTGAGCGGTTCCTTCATGGACTATGCGATGCCGCGGGCCGACAACTTCTCGAACATCGAGATCGTCGGCAACGGCGTTCCCACGGCGCGCAATCCGCTGGGGGTGAAGGGTGCCGGTGAGGCCGGCACGGTCGGCGCACTACCGGCCATGATGAACGCCATCATGAACGCGCTCACCGAGGTCGGCGTCAAACATCTCGATATGCCCGCCACGCCCGACAGGGTCTGGCGGGCCATCGCGGAAGCCCGCGGCTAGCTAGCGGCGGCGGTTCCGGACGACGACGACACCCGCCACGACGCCGACGGCCAGCAATATCAGGAGATGGTCGATCCCGAAAACGGGATGCCCCGCGCTGCCCTCATGTGCGACACCCGTCACATGTCCGAAAGCCGGTGCGGCGATGAGGCTGGCGGCAGACGCAACCGCCGCGGTGAGTAACTTGTACATGTTGATCATCCTGTGGGTTTCTTATGGGGCGACAGCCGACTGGTTCCGAGAGTCCCTAGATGTATCCTCGAACCCGCCGGCGGTCAAAACGAAGCGGGCGACATCTTCCAGTCCTTGTCCCGATTTGAGGTTGGTGAAAAGAAAAGGCCTCTCACCACGCATCTTGCGTGAATCCCGATCCATCACGTCGAGGTCGGCACCTACATGAGGTGCAAGGTCGATCTTGTTGATAACCAGCAGATCCGATCGCGTGATTCCGGGCCCGCCCTTGCGCGGAATCTTGTCGCCCGCCGACACATCGATCACATAAATCGTGATATCCGCCAGTTCCGGCGAGAAGGTCGCCGCCAGATTATCGCCTCCGGACTCCACGAGCACGATGTCCAGCGCGGGAAACCGTCCAACCATCTGGGCGATCGCGGCCAGGTTGATCGAGGCGTCCTCGCGAATCGCCGTGTGCGGGCAACCGCCGGTCTCCACGCCCATGATCCGCTCTGGCGGCAGCGCGCCGGACCGGGTGAGGAACAGGGCATCCTCCTCGGTGTAAATATCGTTGGTGATCGCGGCGATGTCGTAATCGTCGCGCAACGTCTTGCAGAGCGCATCCATGAGCGCGGTCTTGCCCGTGCCAACCGGGCCACCGATGCCAACGCGAAAGGGTTTCGTCATGATCGGAATAACCTCGAATATTGGGTTTCGTGAACGGAGGAGGCCCAGTCGACCATAACGGTCGCAGACCCCAGGTCGTCTATCGAGCGCGTCAGCGCCGAAGCTGCAGACTCCGCGACGATCGGCTCGAGCATCGCGAGAACGTGTAATCCATCGCTTTGACCGAGAGGTACGGCCCGCACGCCCGCAGAAACGATGTTTGCCGCAAAGGCATGCAGATAGGCCTCAAGCGCCAGTAACAGCGGAATATCCTGATCCGCTGCCGCAACGCCGACCGCAACAGGATAAGCGACCTCGCGCATCTCGCGGCCGGCCAGAACATTCACCATCTCTAGTTTCGGGCTCGACCAGTGCCGCGCGGCAGCACTCGCGAAAGCAGCACCCTGACTCGATATTTCCAACCCCAGCTCGCGGGTGGGTCGCATCACATCGCCCCGTTCGAGCACCCAGACCAGCGCGTCCGTATCTTCGTCGATAGCCGCTTCGTATGCCGCCCGAAACAACGCCGCGTCGACCCTGCCGGCGCCAACCCGGATGATGGTCTCGATCCACGACAGCAGCTTCTCCCGGTCCGTCACCAGCGCGACCTCGACGGCAGCTTCCAGGCCGTGCGAGTAGCTGAAAGCCCCAACGGGAAACGCCGGCGAAAGCCAGGTCATGAGCCTTTGCAGACGTGCGCCGGAGAGTGACAGTTCAGTGGTCATGATCATGTCCGTGACCATGCGCCGCGCTTTCATCATATGCGCCCGGCTCAGGATTGAAGGATGCCGTCTTCGTTTCAACGGCGGCGCCCAGGCGGGTCAGCATTTCAGCGATTACATGGTCGGCCCGGATACGCAGTGTACCGTCGTCCAGCACCTGGGTGGGCAGATGGCGGTTGCCGATATGCCAAGCCATGCGCACCGTATCTCGCGCGTCATTACAGCTTATATCGAGCACATCTTCATCCGCTGCACAGACGCGCACGATCCCGCCCGCATCCAGCCTCAGTCCGTCGCCATCGGCTATGCGGGTCGCGTCGTCGAGATCGAGCAGGAACGCCTCGCCGGCATCGTCAACGAGCCGCACCCGGCGGCGATGGCGATCATCGAAGCCCAGCGTGACCCGGCCAACGCTTTCGGACGTCGGCCAGGTGCCAGCTGGCAGAACCTCGGTTGCGCGACGCAGGCTCAAAACAGGAAGTAGCGCTGGGCCATTGCCAACTCCTCCGCCGGCTCGCAGGTCAGCAATTCACCATCCGCGCGCACCTCATAGGTCTCGGGATCGACCTCCATATCGGGGGTCGCGTCGTTCAGGATCATATCCTTCTTCGTGACCGAGCGCGTACCGGAGATCGGCAACAATTCTCGCGACAGACCGAGCTGCGCGGCCGTGTCCGTACCCGCGGCGGCCTTCGACACGAACGTCACCGCACTAGCGGTCTGGGACGCACCGAAACTGCCGAACATGGGTCGGTAATGCACCGGCTGGGGCGTCGGGATCGAGGCGTTCGGGTCGCCCATCGCCGCCCCCGCAATCGTGCCCGCCTTGACGATCAGGTCCGGTTTCACGCCGAAGAACATGGGCTTCCACAACACCAGGTCGGCGAGCTTCCCGGCCTCGACCGAACCCACATGATCGGCGATGCCGTGACATAAAGCCGGGTTGATCGTGTACTTCGCGATGTAACGGCGCACCCGCAGATTGTCGTTATCACCACTCTCGCCGGGCAACGCCCCGCGCTGACGCTTCATCTTGTCCGCCGTCTGCCAGGTCCGAATGATGACCTCCCCGACCCGACCCATCGCCTGGCTGTCCGACGCGATCATCGAGAACGCACCCAGGTCGTGGAGGATGTCTTCCGCGGCGATGGTCTCTCGCCGGATACGGCTTTCGGCGAAGGCCACGTCCTCGGGGATTCTTTGGTCGAGGTGATGGCAGACCATCAGCATGTCGAGATGCTCGTCGACCGTGTTGATCGTGTAGGGCCGGGTCGGGTTGGTTGACGACGGCAATACGTTCGTCTCACCGCACATGCGTATGATGTCCGGCGCGTGGCCGCCGCCGGCACCTTCGGTGTGGAACGCATGGATCGTGCGCCCCTTGAAGGCCGCGATGGTATCTTCAACGAACCCGGATTCGTTAAGCGTGTCGGTGTGGATCGCGACCTGCACATCCATTTCCTCGGCCACGGACAGGCAGGCGTCGATCGCCGCGGGGGTCGTCCCCCAGTCCTCGTGCAGTTTGAGCCCGCATGCGCCGCCGTCGACCTGTTCCGTCAGCGCCGCCGGCAGGGTCGCGTTGCCCTTGCCGAAGAAGCCGAGATTGACCGGAAAACCCTCGGCGGCCTGGAGCATGCGCGCCAGGTGCCACGGCCCCGGCGTGCAGGTGGTCGCGTTGGTACCCTCGGCCGGGCCGGTACCACCCCCCAGCATGGTCGTCACACCAGAATACATCGCCTCTTCTATCTGTTGCGGGCTGATCCAGTGGATGTGCGCGTCGATGGCACCGGCCGTGACGATCCGCCCCTCGCCCGCGATCACTTCGGTGCCGGGCCCGATAACGATCTCGACACCGGGCTGCACGTCTGGGTTGCCGGCCTTACCGACACTGGTGATGCGGCCATCGCGAATGCCGATATCGGCCTTGACAATTCCCCAATGATCGACGATTAGCGCGTTGGTAATGACCGTGTCGACCGCGCCATCCGCGCGGCTCGCCTGGGACTGCCCCATGCCGTCACGGATGACCTTGCCGCCACCAAATTTGACCTCTTCGCCGTAGACCGTGTGGTCACGCTCGACCTCGATGATCAGTTCGGTGTCGGCGAGCCGCACCCGGTCACCCACCGTGGGGCCGAACATCGACGTATAGTCTGCATGGTTGATCGAATATGCCATGTCTCAGCCCTCCAGCGCGCCGTTGACGCGGCCGTTGAAGCCGAACACCCGCCCGGAACCGGCATAGCGCACCAGCGCCACCTCGCGGGTCTGTCCCGGCTCGAAGCGCACGGCGGTGCCGGCGGGAATATCGAGCCGGAAGCCGCGCGCGGCATCCCGGTCGAAATCGAGTGCCGCATTTGTCTCGTGGAAATGGAAATGCGAGCCAACCTGGATCGGCCGGTCGCCGGTGTTGGCGACGGTCACGGCCAAAGTTTCGCGCCCCTCGTTCAGGACGATCTCGCCATCGGCGGGGAAAAGTTCACCTGGGATCATCGTCGCCTCACCGGATCGGGTTGTGGACGGTGACCAGCTTGGTCCCGTCGGGGAAGGTCGCCTCGACCTGGACGTCATGGATCATCTCGGCGATGCCATCCATTACATCGGCCCGGCTCAGGATCTCGCCGCCCGCGCTCATCAGATCGGCAACCGACCGCCCGTCGCGTGCGCCCTCGACCACGAAGTCGGAGATCAGCGCAATCGCCTCGGGATAATTGAGCTTCACGCCGCGTGCCATGCGCCTGCGTGCCACATCGGCGGCCAGCGCGACGAGGAGTTTATCCTTCTCTCGGGGTGTCAGATGCATTCTCGAATTCCTCTCAGATCGCCCACAGGCGTGGCATCTCGGCGGGCAAGGCCGCCATCTCGTGCCGAAAATCAGACCAGAACCGGCCGTAGGCATCGCGCAAGCGTCGGGCATCGCGGTCCAGCCAGCGAATAACGAGCACATCGCCCACGCAGGTGGCGCCGACACACAGACCATCGGCCTCCAGCGTGTCGGGCAGAAGCGCGCGTGCGGGCCCAATGACATCGGCGGCGTCATCGCCGACATAGACGATGCTGGCAAACGAATGCGAGCCGTTCAGCCCGGCGTTTGCCGTCAGCGTCGCAGGCAGATCGTCGTCGAGATGTACCGAATCCGCCCAGACAAGACGGCCATCGCGGCGCACCTCCCACGCCTCGTGCACAAGTCCGCCCGTGACGCTCTCACCCATGGCGGTGCGCCCTAGGACGATGATCTCGCCGGCCAGTAGCCGCGCACCGGGGGCGACATCAAGCCGAGTGCGACGACGCAGGCGTGCGGCGTCGAAGACGATGGTTTCCTGAGGCAGCCATTCAAGCCATCCGCCAGGCGCGGCGGCAAGCGCCATGTCGATCCTCACATCGGCACCGGCCGTACGATAGATTTTCTCCGCCGCCTGGCCGACGATCCGGGCCACGGCGCCTTCGTCACAGCGGACCGAAATCATCAGGTCATCGCCGCCCACGAGACCGCCAGAGGTGGTCACAAGTGTGCCGGTCTCAGGCTCACCGGGCCCAACATTCGGGAACAGAATGCGCAGCGGGTCGCTCTGATACAGATGCGCCAGGCGGGTTCGGCCGTCAGCCGTAACGAACTCGATCTCTGCCCGTCCCGATGCCATCGATACCCAGCCTGCCTGAACTAGACCGTAAGGTGCCGACGAATCTCGGATTCGGGCAAATCGCCAATCGGACCAGACAGGACGGTCTCCCCCCGATCCATCACCACCACATCATCGGCCAGATCGCGGGCAAATTCGTAATATTGCTCGACCAGCAGGATCGCCATGTCCCCACTGTCCGCCAGCAGCCGGATGACCGCCTCGATATCCTTGATGATGGACGGCTGGATACCCTCGGTGGGCTCGTCAAGCACCAGCAACTTAGGCCGGGTCACGAGTGCCCGGCCAATTGCCAGCTGCTGTTGCTGGCCGCCCGAAAGATCCCCGCCGCGGCGCTGCAGCATGTCCGACAAGATCGGAAACAGCTCGAACACCTGATCGGGAATCTGCGCTTCGCTACGCGGCAGGCAGGCGAACCCGGTCATCAGATTCTCTTCAACGCTGAGCCGGGGAAACACGTCACGCCCTTGGGGCACATAGGCAATGCCGCGACGCGCGCGCGCGAAAGGCGGCAGGCGGCCGATATCCTCGCCGTCCCAGATCACCGAGCCGCTGCGGATCGGCGCATGCCCTGTCAGACCGCGCAGTATCGACGTCTTGCCGACGCCGTTACGCCCCAGCAGACAAGTGATCTTGCCCCGTTCGGCCGAAACATGAGCGCCGCGCAGAATATGACTGGCGCCGTAGTAGAGATTGATATCTGTGGCTTCGAGCATGATCAGCGACCCAGATAAACTTCGACAACACGCGGATCGGACTGGACCGTGTCCATCGTCCCCTCCGCCAGAACGCCGCCCTCATGGAGTACCGTGACCGTGCAATCGAGGTTACGCACGAACTCCATGTCGTGCTCGACGACGACCAGCGAATGATTCCTGGCGATCTCCATCAGCAGCGTCACGGTTTGCTCCGTCTCCGCGTCGCTCATGCCCGCCACGGGTTCATCGAGGAGCATCAGTTCGGGTTCCTGGGCCAGCAGCATGCCGATCTCGAGCCATTGCTTCTGGCCATGACTGAGATCACCCGCCAGATCCGCGCGCCGCGCGGTTAACCGGATGGTTTCCAGCGTGGCCTCGATGCGGGTGAGCTGTTCGCCGCGAATACGCGCAAACAGGGTCTCGGTGATTGTCCGCTTGGTTTTCTGGGCGAGGTAGATGTTCTCGAAGACCGTGAGGCTCTCGAAGACCGTTGGCTTCTGGAACTTCCGACCGATGCCGAGATTGGCAATGTCGGTCTCATCCAGATGGGTCAGGTTCACATCATCGGCGAACAGCACCCGGCCGGTGTCCGGGCGTGTCTTGCCGGTGACCACGTCCATCATCGTGGTTTTGCCCGCACCGTTGGGCCCGATGATCGCGCGCATCTCGCCGCGCCGAATGATCAGGTTCAGGCTGTTGAGCGCCTTGAAGCCATCAAAGCTGACCGACACGCCCTCGAGGTAAAGGATCGAGGGTTCCGTGACGGTCGTTGATTCCGGCTGGGTCATCACATCAACCATCGTTGCGTCGAAGCCTCCGACCGATGGCGGCGGTGAGTTCACCCGACCGCAGGGATTTGTATACGCCGACGATGCCGTTAGGCATGGCCAGGGTCACGATGATGAACAACGCACCAAGGAAGAAGAGCCAGATTTCAGGCGCTGCGGCAGTGAAATAGGTGCGCGCGCCGTTAACCACGAATGCGCCCAGAATCGCGCCGGACAACGTCCCGCGGCCGCCGACGGCCACCCAGATCGCCATCTCGATGGACTTGGCGGGCGCGAACTCGCCGGGGTTGATGATGCCCACCTGGGGCACGTAGAGCGCCCCCGCGAGCCCAGCGATCATCGCCGACAGGGTGAACACGAACAGCTTCGCATTGGTCACCGAGTAACCAAGAAAGCGCACCCGGCTTTCGGCGTCGCGCACCGCGATCAGCAGGCGGCCGAGCTTCGAACTCACCACGGCCCGGCAAATCAAATAAACAAGCAGGAGCGAGACCGCCGTCGCGATATAGAGGCCGACCTTGGTCGAATCCCGGGACAGTTCGAAACCGAGGATATCCTTGAAATCCGTCAGCCCGTTGTTGCCGCCGAACCCCATCTCATTGCGGAAGAAGGCCAGCATGAAAGCGAACACCATCGCCTGGCTGATGATCGAGAAATAGACACCCGTGATGCGCGAGCGAAACGCAAGCCAGCCAAAAACGAATGCCAGCGCGCCCGGCACGGCGAGCACCATCAACGCGGCGAACCAGAACTGGTCGAAACCGAACCAGTACCAGGGCAGCGTGTCCCAGTTCAGAAACACCATGAAATCCGGAAGATCGGGGTTGCCGTAAACACTGCGCTCCCCGATCTGGCGCATCATGTACATGCCCATGGCGTAGCCGCCGAGGCCGAAGAAGGCCCCGTGACCGAGGCTCAGGATTCCCGCATAGCCCCATATCAGGTCGAGCGACAAGGCGAGGATCGCGAAGGCCAGATACTTGCCCAGCGTGGCCACCCAGAAGGTCGAGAGGTGGAACAACGAGCCTTCGGGCACCGCCAGGTTGAGGAACGGCACGACGAAAATCGCGATCACCGCGAGGGCAACAATTGCCGTCCAGCTGCGTTTGCTTTCCATGCCCAGGAGCCGTGAAGAGATGGGTCCCATGCTCCGTACCTCCCCTCAACCCTCGGCCGCCCGCCCCTTCAGGGCGAACAGACCGCGCGGGCGTTTCTGGATGAACAGGATGACGATCACTAGCACGACCACTTTGCCGAGGATCGCGCCGGAGACCGGCTCGAGGAACTTGTTGACGATGCCGAGACTGAACGCCCCGACGATCGTGCCCCACAGGCTTCCGACACCGCCGAAGACGACGATCATGAAGCTGTCGACGATAAAATTCTGGCCCAGGTTGGGGCTGACATTGGATATCTGGCTCAGCGCCACGCCGGCAACACCGGCGATGCCGGAGCCGAACGCAAAGGTCAGCGCATCGACCTGGCCCGTGCGGATACCCATCGCCGAGGCCATACCCCGGTTCTGGGTCACGGCGCGCATCTGCAGGCCAAAGCGGCTATAGCGGATGAATGCAGCCAGCGCGGCCACCACCATGATGCAGAAGATGATGATGTAGATGCGGTTGACAGTCACGGAGACGCCACCACCGAAAGCCACGGCGCCTGAAATCCAGTCCGGGTTCGCGACCTCGCGATTGTTGGCCCCGAACAGGGTCCGCACGAGTTGCTGCAGGATCAGGCTGACACCCCATGTCGCCAGAAGCGTCTCCAACGGCCGGCCATACAAAAACCGGATGCAGCCGCGCTCGATCAGAACGCCAAATCCGGCGGCCACCAAGAACGCGGCGGGGATGGCGACCAGCACATACATCCCGAAGATCTCGGGTGGCAACGTCGAGCGAAATATCTCCTGGACGATGAACGTCGTGTAAGCCCCGAGCATGATCATCTCGCCATGGGCCATGTTGATCACCCCCATGACGCCGAAGGTTATCGCCAGGCCAATCGCCGCGAGCAGAAGCACCGATCCGAGGCTTAGCCCGAAGATCAGGTTCTCCGCGAGGCCGAACAGGGCCAACCGGTCATTGATGTCATCAACGGCCTCCGTCAATGCGGCCCGCACCTCGGGATCCGGCTCGACGGGAGCACCGTCACGTTCGAGCAAACGCTGTTCGAGCGCCGATTTGATGTCCGGATCGCTGCGGTCGGCCAGGGTCGCGACAGCTGCCAATCGCAACGCGTGGTCATCCGACGCAAGCTCGAGGACGGCAATACCCGTCTCGAGCGTCTCGCGGTTCCTGGCAACCGTCTCGCGGTCGCGCGCACGTTTCAGCTGGGCCAGCGCATCTTCGGTCGGACTGGCAATGACGTTACGCGCCGCCTCAAGCCGCACATCTGCGTTCGCGCTGAATAGGGCAAGCTGCCCAAGAACACCGCGAATCTGGCCGCGCAACTTGTTGTTGGCGATGATCTTCTTGATCTCGCGATCGCCCACCGTGCCGGCAGCTTCCCCGGTAAGGGGGCTGGTCAGGCGATATCCATCGCCGTCACGATCACCGATAACGACAACCTTGTCGGCCTTGCGGCGATACAGACGCCCGTCGGCAAAGGCCTGCAGAATGACGATAGCGCGCCCATCACCCAACGCCCCGAGGGCGTCGACGGCTACAGCCTTATCGGAAAATTTTCGCGCATCGAGCGCCTGGACTGCATCCGCGAACGGCGCCGCATTCGCCGAGACTGTTTGCGCGGTGGCTGTCAGTGTCGTGACGAATGCGAGTGCCAGAAACAAAAACGCACCGCCAAGCAAAGCAATGATGCCGAATGGGCGCACCGCGCCCGTTGAATGGCTCGTAGCCATGAGAAACCGTCCAGATTATGCGTGTTTGGATTATTATTTTTTGTTTGAGACCGACACCGGCCGCCGCGTAAATGCTAGGGCGGCCGACATCGGGTACGCACTTAGTTCGTCAGGTGTTTGGGCTTCTCGCAGTTGCCGCAGACCCAGGGGTAGGTCCAGTCGGCGGTGAGCTTGGCGCTTTCGGGAATGAAGTCGCTCCAGGCATCACCCACGACCACACCGTCGGTCTCCCAGACGGTGGCGAACTGGCCATCATCCTGGATTTCACCGATCAGAACCGGCTTAGATAGATGGTGGTTGGTGTTCATCACGGCGGTACCGCCGGTCAGGTTCGGCACTTCCTGGCCATACATGGCCTGGCGAACCGCATCGATGTTCGTGGTGACGGCCTGCTCGACCGCCTGGGCCCACATGTTGAAGCCGATATAGTGGGCCTCCATCGGGTCATTGAAAACGCGCTCATCGCTGCCGATGAACTTGTGCCACTTCGCGATCAGTTCATCATTCTCCGGCGCATCGACGCTCATGAAGTAGTTCCACGCGGCGAGATGCCCGACGAGCGGCCCGGTGTCGATACCGGCAAGCTCTTCCTCACCGACCGAGAACGCAACGACGGGAATGTCTTCCGCCTTGATGCCCTGGTTGGCGAGTTCCTTGTAGAACGGCACATTCGCGTCACCGTTGATCGTCGAAACCACGGCCGTCTTCTTGCCCGCAGCGGCGAACTTCTTGATGTCCGACACGATGGTCTGCCAATCAGAATGACCGAAGGGCGTGTAGTTGATCATGATGTCCTCCGCCGGAACGCCCTTGGCCTTGAGGAATGCTTCGAGGATCTTGTTGGTCGTACGGGGATAGACATAGTCGGTTCCGGCAAGAACCCAACGCTTTGCCTCGCCACCACCTTTGCTCATCAGATACTCGACGGCGGGGATAGCCTGCTGGTTCGGCGCGGCGCCCGTGTAGAAGATATTGCGCGAGGATTCTTCACCCTCATACTGCACCGGATAGAAGAGCATGCCGTTCAGCTCTTCGAACACCGGCAGCACCGACTTGCGCGACACCGAGGTCCAGTTGCCGAACACGACATCGACCTTGTGCTGCTCGATCAGCTCACGTGCCTTCTCGGCGAAAAGCGGCCAATCGGACGCCGGATCGACGACAACCGCCTCGATCTGTTTGCCGAGCAAGCCGCCCTTCTTATTCTGCTCGTCGATCAGGAAAAGCATGACGTCTTTCAGCGCGGTTTCGCTGATCGCCATAGTTCCTGACAGGGAGTGAAGGATCCCCACCTTGATGGTGTCGGCTGCCTGTGCCGACGCACTTATCGCGAGCGATCCCGCGAGCACACTCGCCGCTGCGATGGTTTTCAGGCTTTTGAACATTCTCCGCCTCCGGGCTTTATAGTTTTTGCGATGCCTCATAATTAGCAAGGCACGTGCCAGAGGGAGACGTTCTCCTAAGCAACTGTATTTACGAATGAAAACAGAATAATCGTCTCGGATGATGCTATCTTGGGTAGAAAATTGCCTATATATTCATCAATTTGTTTTTATTGCGTAATTTTTATGCAGTTCAAGCCGAGGTTTCCCTCGCCGGGCCGGTGGTTGCCCGGGGCTGGTATTCCGGGCACGCTTCAACCTCCAACCGGAGCCGAAATCCATGCAGAAACTGACGGGAAGCTGCCATTGCGGAAATGTCAGCATTGTCTTCGAGACTGAATTGCGTCCCCGCGACATGGTCCCCCGGGCCTGCCAGTGCTCTTTCTGCCGCCTGCACTCAAGCGCGGCCGTGTCGGACCCGGCGGGGCACATCATGTTTTCCGCCCGCGAACCCGAACACCTGAACCGCTACACATTCGGACTGGGCAGCACGGAGTTCCTAATCTGTCGAACGTGCGGCGTTTATATGGGCGCCTTCATGCTCGACGGCGAGAAGGCCTTCGCAAACGTCATGGCGGGAACACTCGACGCGCGCGCGGAAATCTCAAGCACGCCAATCCCAGTCCATCGGTCACAGGAAAATCTGGAAGAACGACGCACGCGGCGCAGGGCCATGTGGACGCCGGCGACCCTTGTTCAGGGTTCGCGCTAGTGCTCGGCTCGAATCCCTAATTGCCTTTCCCGACCGCCCCGGCGAGCGCGAGCACATGTTGCGCCGCCACAACCACCGGGTTGTCGATCATCTCGCCATCGACGGTCGCGATACCGCCCTTGGCCGCCTCGGATGCGGCGACGACCCGGCGCGCATGCGCGACCTCTTCTTCGCTCGGTGCAAACACGGTATGGATCACATCCACCTGGCGCGGATGGATCGCGATTTTCCCGTCAAAGCCCATGCTACGGATGAGTTCCGTATCCCCGCGCAGACCGTCATCGTCCTTGAAATCGGGCCAGATTCCGTCGATCGCGGCAATGCCGGCCTGCCCGGCCGCTGCCGCAATTCGCCCGCGCCCATAGGCCAGGGCCGGGACACTCATGTCGCTGCCCAGTTCGGCCGCATAGTCGGCAGACCCAAAACCCAACGCGACATTTCGAAGAGACGAACCGGCGATCTCCACCACCCGGTCGAGACCCTCTGCAGATTCAACAACCGGTAGAAGATCGATATCCTTGTCGGCTGCGGACAACAGATCATCGAGCCACCGCATCTCTTCGCCGCTCGACGCCTTGGGGATGAACAACGCATCCGGCGCCGCCGCGCTTGAAAGAAGGGCAAGCAGGTCATGCAGGCCCAACTCGGTACGGGGACTGTTGACACGCAACACCCAGCGCGGTCCAGCCGGCAGCGCTCCCGAAAGATACCCCAGCGCCGTATCACGCGCCGCCGCCTTGTCGTCCAGCGCGACGGCGTCCTCAAGATCGATGCACACCATGTCTGCGCCCGCCGCTGCGGCTTTTTCAAATTGATCGGGCCGTGTCGCGGGAACAAACAGCAGGCTGCGCCAGAGGGGATTCATCGTGATTTTCCTCGGGGTCGGGTTAGACTTGATGGACCGTCGGAACAAGGATCAGCCCGATGCATATTCATGTCAATTCCGACGAACGCGACATTCCTGAATGAATGATTCACCTGCTGCTTCACGGCGCCTCTGTCTGGTTCTATTTGCCGTCACCCTGGTTCAGGCATTGGCGACCTTCGCCAGTCTGACAATCGCCGCCATCGCACCCGCCGTGTCGGACGGGGTCGGCGTCCCTGTCGAGTTCATCGGCTTCCAGGTGGCGCTCATCTACACCGGTGCGTCGTCGATCTCGGCGCTGTCGGACTTCCTGCTGCGGCGCTGGGGACCGGCCCGCGTGAGCCAGATCAGCCTCGGCCTGTGCGGCGGCGGCGTCGCCCTGTCGGCGGTCTCCTCGGTCCCCGTCATGGCGCTCGGCGCCCTGCTTCTGGGCTTCGGCTACGGCATGACCAACCCATCGGCGACACAGATCCTGATAAAGCTGACCCCCACCGGTGCACGCAACTTCGTATTCTCGGTCAAGCAAACCGGCGTGCCGTTCGGCGGTATGGCAGCCGGACTCTTCGCACCGGGCGCCGCCGAGGCATTCGGCTGGCAGGCGGCCCCCCTCATTGTGGCCGTGTTCTGCATTGTCCTGATGTTCGTCCTACAACCCTGGCGCAACCGCTGGGATGCGGATCGGAACCCCGGCGCCCGGCTCGATGCCGGCGCATTTACGGCCATGTCGATGGTCTGGCGGGTGCCGGCACTACGCTGGCTCAGCATCGGCGGATTCACTTACGCCTTCACCCAGCTCTCGCTCTCGACCTTCGCAGTCACCATCCTGGTGGTCGAGGCGCAGTTCTCGCTGGTCGCGGCCGGCGCCGTGCTGGCCGCCATCCAGGCGGCGGGCATCATCGGCCGCGTGGCCTGGGGAATCATCGCCGACCGCTGGGGCATCGGCGACACGCTCCTGATCATTATGGGCGTGATGAACCTGGCCGGCGCCTTTGCCATGGTCTGGATCGGGCCGGACTGGCCGGTCTGGGCGATCTACTTCTTCTTTGTCGCCTTCGCGGCGAGCGCACTTGGCTGGACGGGCGTGTTCATCAGCTCGACGGTCGGGCACGCGCCGCATGAGCAATCAGGCGCTGTCGCCGGCGGCATCGGCGTGCCGGTCTATGCAGGTGTAATTTTCGGGACTGCTGTCCTGTCCGCCCTGGCGGATGCCATGGGCAGCGTGTCGAACACCTATGCGGTGGTCATGGGGGTCGTGACGGTCGGCCTGATCGCGTTTGTCAGGGCCCGGCGCCACACCCGCTAGGCGTTCGGGTCAGGCCTTGCCGATCCGCAGCACATCGGATGAATGATCGCCGAACGATTTTTGCAGAACCGACGTGCTGTTTTCGACAAGCGAGATGCTCTCCGCAAGATGATTCAGGATCTTGATATTATTGTTGATCACAGTGGTCGCCTCGGGGCGCCCATCATCCATAATCTTGGTCGCACGCTGGATGATCTCATTCCGAATAGCCGTGAGGATGACCCCGAGCTTGTAGCCTTCGGGATTTTCGTCGTTCACCAGGAACCCAGACATGATCTTACTCCGCGTTTTTCGCCGATCATGCCGTTATATACTACGCGGACAAACAAACCCTTACCGGGCGCGGTATCTAGTTCAGCGTAAATCCCGCATAGCCGTTCGCTGCGACTTCATCACATTTTCGAACATAGACCGGAAATCCGCCGCTGTAGGGAAGAACCACCCGCGGCTTACCGGGGATGTTGGAACCAAAATACCAGGACTGGCACGTGGCGCGCAGCGACAGTTCGCCGACCTCGTTGACATGATCGACCCATGAATTCTCGGCCGCCGGCTCTGCCTCAATGCGTGCCTTGTCATGGCTGCGCATATGTTCGATGCACGCGGTGATCCACTCCACATGCTGTTCGATCGAGGGGATCATGTTGGTCAAAACGGATGGACTCCCGGGCCCGGTGATGGTGAAGAGGTTCGGGAATCCCGCAATGCCGAGACCGAGCAAGGCGCGCGGGCCGTCGTTCCACTTGTCCCGTAGCTTGATGCCGTCGACGCCGCAAATATCGATCCGCTTGAGTGCGCCGGTCACCGCATCGAAGCCGGTGGCAAGAACCAGTGCATCGACCTCATAAACCTGGCCATCGATGCACACGCCGTCAGCCGTGATCCGTTCGATCGGTTTGTCGCTGATATCGATCAGCGAAACGTTGTCGCGATTATAAGTCTCGTAATAGCCGGTCCCGACACAAAGCCGCTTGCACAGGAACGCCTGCTTGGGTGCAAGCAGTTCCGCCGTTTCCGGGTCGTCGACGATCCCGCGGATCTTGTCGCGAATGAACTCCGACGCCGTCTCATTGGCTTCATCGCTGGTCTGGAAATCGGCATAGGCGGCCATGAAGGCAAGCCCACCCTGCGCCCAACGTGCCTCATACTCGCGGTCACGTTCCTCTTTCGATACGGCCAGGGCGGAAGGGCCGGCGACGGGAAAATAATTGCCGGAGAAACTCTCCTTCGCGCGGGCCCGCAGTTCGGAATAGTTCGCCTTGATCTCGGCCGCTTCGTCGGGATCCATCGGCCGGTTGCGGGACGGAATCACATAATTCGCGGTGCGCTGGAAAACGTAAAGCTGCGCTGCCTGTTCGGCGATAACGGGAATCGACTGCACCCCCGAAGACCCGGTCCCAATGACCGCGACCCGCTTGCCGGTAAAATCGACGCCATCATCTGGCCAGTGGGCCGTGTGATAGGTCTCGCCGGCGAAGTTTTCGAGGCCGGCAAATTCCGGGTAGTTAACCGCCGAAAGGCAGCCTGTCGCCATGATGCAGAAGCGCGCGGTGGTGGTGGCACCATCATCCGTCTGGATCCGCCAGAGCCCGGCATCCTCGTCCCAAACCGTGGAATCGACGCGGGTCTCAAACTGGATATCGGGCCGCAGGTCAAATCGGTCGGCGACATGGCAGGCATACTTATGGATATCGGGCTGCGACGGATAGCGCTCGGGCCAATCCCATTCCTGCTGGAGTTCTTCAGAGAACTGATAGGAATAGAACATGGTCTCCGTGTCGACGCGCGCACCGGGGTAGCGGTTCCAATACCAGGTGCCGCCGACTTCCGTGCCGGTTTCGAACACGCGCACGGACAGGCCGAGCTCGCGCAATCGATACAGCATGTACATGCCGGCAAAGCCGGCACCGACAATAAGGGCATCAAAGTCGGGTTTCTGCTTCGCCATCGGACGTTCAGGCTCCCATCATTTCGCGGGCTAGATCGAGATTGGACGGGTCGGGCTCAATCTCGCCGGCCTGGATGCGCCGGGTGATCTCGGTCACGGCCGCGTTGACCGGGGTGGCATGGCCCTGTTTCACGCCTTCCTCGACCACAAGACCGTTGATCAGATCGACCTCGCTGTAGCGGCCCTTCAGATGATCCTGGAGAACACAGTCACGGGCCGCCGGGCCGATATCGGCCGCCAGCTTATCGAGCATTTTCTCGAGCAGCCGGTTGGTATCCTTCACGTCGTCCTCGGTCAGGCCGAAAATCGGCTGGATCGTGTGGCCCATCGCCTGGCCGACCGCCAGCGCCTCGGTGCCCGCCCGAAGCGTAAATTCCCGCATGCCCGGGACCTTCATTGCCTCATACAGAGTGAGTCCCAACATCGCGAGCGGACCGAGGCACATGGTGTTGACCACGAGCTTCATCCACTTGGCCGAGATGATCTCTCCCGAGATCGAGACCTTGCCCACATGCTGCAGGAGTTCCTCGATTTCCCCCACACGCCCAGCGGTCGCCTCGTTGACAGCGCCAAGTCCGAACCATGTGTGATCTCGTGTCGTATTTCGCTGGATGATGCCCGGTGTAAAAATTTCCGAGGACATCTCCATGACACAGCCCAGCGTGCGCTCGGGGCCAACAATTTCCTCGATATCGTTCAGCATCATCGCGTTCTGGACGCCGACGAGCAGGCCGTCTTCCTTGAGATAGGGCTTGATCAACTCGCAGGCCCAGCGCGTGTCGTAGGCCTTTACCATGACAAGCACGATGTCGAACATCTCGTTGAGCGTGCACACATCGCACAGATGATAGGCATCGACGGGCACGTTGATCGTCTCATCGGGAAAATCGATCTGCAGGCCGTTGGCACGCATCGCCTCGACATGGGCGGGCCACTGGTCGATCAGGATCACGTCCACACCTGCATGGGCCAAGGCGGCCGCGGTGCCGCCGCCATTGGCGCCAGTTCCGACAACTGCGATTTTCTTGCTCATTCGTTCCCCCTGTCGTCGGAATGAGTCCGCCGATACCTTGTTGTTGCAGGCATATTAGGCAAATCGAGGTCGAATTCCAGAAATCATGTGTACCGGCCCACACCGAAACGTGAAGACAAATATTTGTCCCAAGACGTGACCCGAACCGTCGTCAGCCCATAATCACGGACGATGGGATGCGCGATGATCCAAACACGCCAAGAAGGAGAAAAACCATGAGCAACAAGTTCGATATCGTCATCATCGGCGGCGGCAATGCGGGGTTCGGGGTATCGGCCGCGGCCAGCGAGGCCGGAAAGACGATTGCCCTCGTCGAGGAATGGGATTTCGGCGGAACCTGACCCAATCGCGGATACACACCGAAGAAAGTGCTCGTGACCGCGGCCCACGCACTGCATGAGATCGAGCTGGCGAGCCTTCATGGCATCGAAGTCGGCAAGCCCAGGCTGGACTGGGCGAAACTGATCGACCGGGAAACCGGCATGATCGATTTCATCCCCGACGCGATGGCCGGTGTCGCGGAAAAGCGCGGCAAGGTTTTTCGCGGCCATGAAAAATTCTCGGGCCCAACAGAATCGATGTGGATGGAACGGTCCTGGGGGCCGAAAACATCCTCATCGCGACGGGCTCCAAGCCCCGCAGCCTGCCCATTCCGGGCGCCGATCTTATGATCATTTCCGACGAAGTTCTCCTGGAGCAGAAACGTTCCGAATCGGTTGTCTTTGTCGGCGGCGGCGTGATCGCGATGGAGTTCAGCCATGTCTATGCCCGCGCCGGTACGGACGTCACGATTCTCGAAGCGCTGACCCAACTTCTGCCACGGCTCGACGCCGACGCCGTAGCCGCCATTCAGGGGGAGACCGAGCGGATAGGCGTGTCGGTGAAGACAGGCGTTAAAGTCAATGAAATTCGCGAAGACGGCGGGAAACTGACCGTCGAATTCGAGCACAACGGCGCGATCCATACCATCAACGCCGACCGGGTGGTCAATGGTGCGGGTCGGGTCGCCAATGTCGACACGCTCGATCTAGAGGCCGGAAAAGTCAAGCATGACGGGATCGCGGTCGGGGTTGCCGACCATCTGCGCTCGAAATCCAATCCGGCGGTCTGGGTTTGCGGCGACGCGCTTGTCACATCACCCCAGCTTTCGCCGCTCGCGACCTATGAAGGGCGCATCGTCGGCAAGAACATTGTCGAAGGCCCGGTCGAGACGCCGGACTATTCGGTGATGCCAAATTGCGTTTACACGGTACCCGCACTTGCGAATGTCGGGCTCACCGAGGCCGAGGCGAAGGAACGCGGGCTGAACGACAACGCAACGACCAACGACATGACGGGCTGGTTCTCGGGCAAGTCCTATGGCGAGACGGTGGCCTTCTCCAAGGTCCTCGTCGACGAGGACAGCGACCAAATTATCGGGGCTCAGATAATCGGGCATAACGGCGAGGAACTGATCCAGCTCTTCGCGTTCGCCATGACCCACGGGATCACGGCGAGCCAGATCAAGAACACGCCGACCACGTTCCCGACCTTTTCGTCTGACGTCAAGAACCTGTTCTAGAAATGTGAAAGGGACATGCACCGCATGCCCCTTATCACCAAACCGGAAGACGCGATCAGCTGCCGGGGGCATATTTTCCCGTGAGCTGCGGCGTGAAACGACCCTCGCTACCCGCCGTCGAGGTGTGCTCAAACCGGGTCACCCGGGCCCAGGTTCGCTTCAGATCGTCCTTCACGTTGATCGTCAGGCGGCCGCAACCTTCGACCTCGAGTTCGACCTTGTCACCATCTTGAAACGGGTTCAGGCCGCGATGGTTGGTGCCGGTCGCCACGACATCACCCACCTCAAGTGCGTGGATCGAGCTCAAATACTCGATGATTCGCGGGATCTTGTGCGCCATGTCGTCGGTGTTGAAGTCCTGCATCAGGTCTCCGTTCACCCACAGCTTCACACCCAGGTTCTGGGGGTCGTCAAATTCGTCGGCCGTCACGAGCCACGGTCCCAGCGGCGCGAAAGTATCTCGGTTCTTAGCCTCAAAAAAGACGTTGAATGGGGTCGGCATGTCGCGGGAAGACCCGTCGATGAAGTTGAAATAGCCGAAGATGTAGTCCATCGCTTCGCTGGCGGGCACGTTATGCGCGCGCTTGCCGATCACGAGTCCCAGTTCGGCTTCGCCTTCGAAAATCGACGCGGGAATGTCGGGCAGCACCATCGTGTCGCCGTCGCCGATAACCGTGCTGCCGGCCTTGGTAAAGGCGTTGATCTGCGCCGGCGCCGGCAGGGTGCCGTTTTCCATATAGTTGACGGCCATGCAGTCAATGTTGCCGGGTCGCGGCAGCGGCGGGCGAATGCGCACATTGGCAAGCGGGATGCCTTCGCCGTCGGCGACCGCCTTCTCCAGGCGCGCGCGATACTCATCGAAACGCGCGATCAGGCCATTGATCAGGTCGTGCGGGCCGGTATGTGCGATGTCCTGCACCTCGGCGGATACGTCCACAACCTCGTCGTCGCCGCGCAACACGCCAAGTCTAAAATCATCGAAATAGAGTATTTTCATCCCGCTTCCCCGTTAATCTCGGTCAATCCACTGCCCTTCCGACTGAGCCTTTTACCAGACCCTGTGCCACGGATGCGAGCCCGGACGTCCACCATGCGACCATAGCGGATATGCCGCTCGCGCGAGCCTGGCCGATCCGCTAGCCTTCTGCACCACACCCAAGCACCCGATACGCACCCAAGGACGTAGAAACGATGAAAGCTTCATATTTCGAACAGCATGGCGGCCCCGAGGTCTTGATATTAGGCGACCTGCCGGATCCTGAACCGGGCCCGGGCGAGGTGATCGTCGATATCCATGCCGCGAGCGTGAATGCCGCAGATGCCAAGGTGCTTGAAGGCGGCACCTATGGCGAAGTTGGTTACTTCCCCTACATCCTTGGCCGTGACTTCTCTGGCACGGTCGCCAGCGTCGGTGAGGGTGCCGATGATTTCGCGGTTGGCGATGCTGTGTTCGGCGTGTGCGAACGCGGCCAGGAAGGCACCTACGCGGAGAAGATCGCCATGGACCAGGCGCTCCTGTCAGCCAAGCCCGACAACCTGTCCCACGCCGAAGCGGCCGCGCTGGCGCTGCCGGGGCTCACGGCGATTATCTCGATCGAGGAGACGATCAAATTGCAGGCGGGCGAGAAAATTCTGATCCAGGGGGGTGCGGGCGGCGTCGCCGGGTTCGCCATCGAGCTCGCCAAGAATATCGGCGCGCATGTCATCACCACCTGCAGCGCCCGGAATATCGACTATGTGCGCGGCCTCGGCGCGGATGAGGTGATCGACTACAACGCCCAGGACTTCACTAAAATCCTGACGGACTGCGACGCCGTGTTCGAAACTGTCGGCGGCTACGTGACACAGAATTCATTCGCGGTCCTGAAACCCGGTGGTCGGCTGGCAGGAATTGCCTCTGGCCCGAAGGCGCCGGACTCGCCACGTGATGACGTGGAATCCCTGCGCCCCGCCGTCGGCAGAGACCGGAAATATATGGAGCGAATCATCGCCCTGCGTGACACCGGCGTGGTGCATGTGCCGCCGATCGAGGCCTATGCCCTCGAGGATGCGGCCGCGGCCTTGGCGAAAAGCGCTGGCCGTCACCTCACCGGCAAACTGGTCCTGCAGATCCGTTAAGCGACGATGCTCTACATCATCTATCAGGAAGACGGGCCTGACTCCGCCGCGAAGCGCACGGCGCATAAACCGGCCCATTTCGCCTACCTGGAGGAACACAAGGACATTCTCGTGCTCGGCGGCGCGTTGCTGGCCGACGACAATCAGACCCGGATCGGCAGCACCCTGATCATCAATGTGCCGGACCGGGCGGCCGCCGATCGATTTTCGGAGAATGAACCGCTGCGTATGGCCGGCACCTTCAAGATCGTCAAGATCACCCGCATGCGCCGCGGCCAGTGGAACCCGGACGCCGCGCCCAAGACGGCGGAAGGCAACTAGGGTCGAGAACTCGAAAAGGGGAACGAGATGACCAAGACACAAATCACCTCACCCAGAATGAAAGCGCCGGGTGGACATTTTTCTCACGCCACCACCGTGTCCGCCCGCGGCCAGCTGGTTTTCATATCCGGCATGACGGCGCACACGCCTGCCGGGTCCGTGGCCGGGGTCGGCGATCCCGAGACCCAGACACGCCAGGCTTGTGAAAACCTGAAAGCGGCCGTCGAGGAAGCCGGCGGCACCATGGCAGACATATGCCGGGTTGACGTCTACATCCGGAACATGGAGCATTTTGACGCCGTCCACAAAGTACGTCGCGAACATTTCGAACCGCCTCGACCATGGTCGAAGTGACCAAGATGACCCATCCGGATTACCTGGTGGAAATCAGCGCTATCGCCGTGCTTGAGGACGCCTAGGAGAAATTTTCCGGACGCGGGGCGGGATGGCCGAGGATCATGTCCGCGGCCTTCTCGGCGATCATCACCGTGGGCGCATGGGTGTTGCCGCCGACCAGGGTCGGCATGACCGAGGCATCAACCACCCGCAGACCCTCCACGCCGCGGACCTGCAAGGCCTCGTCCACGACCGCTTCCGCATCGCTGCCCATGCGACAGGTGCCAACGGGGTGATAGACCGTGCCCCCGGTGTTCCGGATAAACGCATCGATATCGGCATCCGTTTGAACATTGGGCTCGGGCCAGATCTCGCCGTCGCTTAGCGCCGCCAGTGCGGGTTGATGCATGACCTCGCGCATGGCCTTGAAGCCTTCCCGCATCGTCTCCCGGTCGCGCGCTTCCGACAGATAGTTCGGCTCAATGACGGGCGCTTTTCGCGGGTCTGCAGAGCGCAGGGTGATCTCACCGCGACTCTCCGGGCGCAGCTGACAGACATGACACATGAATGCATCGGGTCGTGTGTGGTCGGGTGTGTGGTCGACAAAAGGACGCCGGATAAGCGACAGCAGGTTTCCTGCACTGAAATGAAACTGAATATCAGGCATCTCCAAACTGTCCGACGTGCGCAGGAACGCCCCGCCCTCGAGCGGGAACCCGGCCGCCGGGCCGGACCGCAAGAGTGCCGCGCGCACCATCGACACAGCACCGCGCTCGGTTCGCGTCAGGTCATCTGTCAGGGTCCGGACTTTCGACGTATGCACCGTATGAACGCAGAGATGGTCTTGCAGGTTAGCGCCGACGCCGGGCCGATCCAGGAGCACGTCGATGCCGTGCGAGCGCAGCGCATCCGCGCCTCCAATGCCCGACAGCATCAACAGCTGCGGTGAGTTCACGACACCGCCGGAGAGCAAAACTTCGCGGTCAGCGCGCACGAGATGCTCGGCGCGACCCTGCGCATAACGCACCCCGACGGCCCTGCCGCCCTCAAATTCGACGCGTTGGGTCAGCGCGCCGGTCTCGACCGTCAGGTTGGGTCGCGCGAGGGCGGGGCGCAAATATGCCGCGGCGGCGCTCCAGCGTCGCGCGTTACGAATGTTGAACTGGTAGCGCCCGAAGCCCTCCTGCTCGGGGCCGTTGAAATCATTGTTGGTCGGGTACCCGGCCTGGGACCCCGCCGCGACGAACGCATCGAAGAGCGAATGGTCATGCGCGGCGTCGCTGACCGCCAGGGGCCCATCGCCACCATGGAACGCGTCGCCGCCGCGGACATTGCCTTCCGCCCGTTTGAAGTAGGGCAGGACATCGGCATAGGACCAGCCCGCCAGCCCGAGCTGGCGCCAGAGATCATAGTCACGCGAATGTCCGCGGATATAGATCATGCCATTCAACGAGGAAGACCCGCCGAGGGTCTTGCCGCGTGGCCATGGAATGCGGCGACCTGCCATATTCTCCTGGGGTTCGGTCTGGAACTGCCAGTTATATTTTGGGTTCGGAATAACCTTCCCGTTCCCCACGGGTATATGGATCAGCGGATGCGCATCACGCGGACCCGCTTCTAGCAGCAAAACCCGAATGTCCGGATCAGCACTCAGGCGATGCGCCAGCACACAGCCGGCACTGCCTGCGCCGACGATGATGTAGTCGAAAATGCTCGCCGCGCTCACCGTTTGTCTCACAATCTGAGGTGTCGAGAATGCCGCATTGACTTTTCCGCCATTGTAACCTTTTTTACGGGTGCTGCTGAAGCAGCTCCTGGTGCCATCGCTACGAAATATTTGCCAGTGTTTTCAGAGTATTATGCTGGATTATAGCCCAATCCAGAACGGCTGGGCGGTCACGTTTCGCGCGAACGGCGGACCGGAAATAGCAATTTACAACACGATACTGCCCCAAAAGAGGCATGTTCGTGGGGGAATACCGATGGTGTTCGGGACACGACGAACGCCATTTATGAAGGAGCAGGCCGTGACTCAGACCGGTGCAGATTTGGAAGGCGCGAACACACAGGCGACGAGCGGAGACGCGGTCAGCGAGACGGAAGCCTATGGTCGCGTGCGCGCACAAGGCGACGACGCGATCGAGCGCGCCTGCATGGTGTGTGGCAACAAGTTCGAGAGCGAGGGCTGGCACAACCGTTTGTGTGGCAGCTGTCGCAAGCGAAGCGTCGCCGCCGGCTGACGCAGTCCCGGCCGCACGCCGTGTCACTGACCCGTGATGTGGCGGATGATTGCCGAAAAATCCAACCCCTCATTTCCATCTGCCGCGTATGCGTCGAAGAGCGCTGTCGCTTGCGCGCCGAGCGGTGTGTTCGCACCCGTCGTGTCGGCAGCCTCCTGTGACAGCTCCAGGTCCTTCAGCATCATCGCCACGGTGAACCCGGCCTCATAATCGTTGTTTGCCGGCGACGTTGGTACGGGACCGGGGACCGGGCAATAGCTCGTCATCGCCCAGCACTGACTCGTCGCCGTCGATGCGATATCGAACAATTTCTGGGCATCTAGGTCGAGCTTCTCGGCCAACCCGAATCCTTCCGACACCGCAATCATCTGGATTGCGAGCATCAGGTTGTTACACACCTTCGCGGACTGACCCGCTCCCGCCGCGCCGGCGTGGAAGATATTCTTGCCCATGGCCTGGAGTATCGGCTCCGCGCGCGCGAAGGCGCTGTCGGTGCCGCCGCACATAAAGGTGAGCGTTCCCGCCGCGGCACCACCGACACCGCCCGAGACGGGTGCATCGATCATCTCGAGCCCACGGCTCTCCCCTTCGGCGATCATGTCGCGCGCGGTGGGCACATCGATGGTCGAGCAATCAATTACCAGCGCGTCCTTCTCCAACGCATCGAGGACGCCGTCATCATCGACATAGACCGAACGAACATGCGCACCCGCCGGCAGCATGGTAATAACCACCTCGGCGCCGTCAGCCGTCGCGCGGGCGCTGTCGGCAGCGGCAACGCCACTTTCGACAGCGCGCTTCACCGCATCCGCAGAAATATCGAACACCGACACGCTGTGTCCGGCCGTGACCAGGTTAGCGACCATCGGGCCGCCCATGTTGCCCAACCCGATAAATCCGATCTTCGCCATCATTCTCTCCCTGTTTTCAACCGTACCCGTCAGCCGAAGCTCGGCTCACCCGCCACGGGTTCGAAATATTCATCGACATCGGCCTCGCTCACCGCATCGAGCGTTGTTGGTTCCCACTTCGGTACCCCGTCCTTGTCAATTACGACCGCGCGGATGCCTTCGAACAAATCATGACCCCGGAAACAGCGGTCCGCAATGCGGTACTCCATCGCCATGATATCGGCGATCGATTCAATCCTGGCGCCCAGCCGCAACTGGCGATGTGTGACTTTCATGGCGGTCGGCGATTTGGTGGCCAATGTCGCGATCTGATCGCGCGCCCAGTCGCTGTCTTCGGCCGCAAGACGGGCCAGGATATCCTCGACGCTTTCACCGACAAAACAGCGGTCGATCGCCGCGCGATGTTCGGCCAATGGCGCGTCGCCCGGATCGACCGCAAAGTCACGCAGAATGGCCGACACCCCACCCCCGTCGAGGTCCTCGGCCTCGGCCAAAGCGGTGATCAGCTCGTCGTTCCGATCGGCCGGGACATGAATATCGCCGATGCCCGCATAAACCGTGTCCGCGGCGCGCAGGCGCTGGCCGGTCAGCCCCAGATACATGCCGATCTCGCCCGGGCAGCAGGGCAGGAACCAGCTGGCGCCGATGTCGGGGAACAGGCCGATGCCCGTCTCCGGCATCGCGAAGAGGATTCTGTCCGAGACGACCCGGTGCGAGCCATGCACCGACATGCCCACACCGCCGCCCATGGTCACCCCGTCCATCAACGCGATGTAGGTCTTGGGATAGGTGTGGATTAGCACGTTCAGCTGGTATTCCGCCGCGTAATAGGTCGGCCCGAAGCCGGTGCCGCGGCCTTCATACAGGTCGCGGATGTCGCCGCCGGCGCAGAACGCCTTCTCGCCCGCCCCCTGGATGACGACCGCATCGACGCCGTCATCCGTTGCCCAGGCCTTCAGCTGTGGCTCGATCGCGTGGATCATGGCCAGCGACAGCGCATTCAGGGCCCTGGGCTTGTTCAGGGTGATAAGGCCAATCCGCCCGCGCTGTTCGAGCAGGACTTCGGGTTCGTCGTTCATGGCAAAACCTGTTTATGGGGAAAACTACTGGCGCAAAAGGTCGCGGGAAATAATAACGCGCATGATCTCGTTGGTGCCTTCGAGAATCTGGTGCACACGCAGATCGCGCAGATAGCGCTGGATCGGGAACTCTTTCAGATAGCCGTAACCGCCGTGCAGCTGCAGGGCCTGGTTCACCACCTCGAACCCGGTATCGGTCGCCACGCGCTTGGCCATCGCCGCTGCCACCGTGGTGCCATGCATCTGGTTGTCGAGCATCCAAGCCGCACGGTGGATCATCAGCCGGGCGGAACCGAGCTCGGTCGCCATGTCTGCCAGGCGGAACTGCAGCGCCTGGAAGTCCGCCAGCGGCTGGCCGAATTGCTTGCGCTCCTTTAGGTAGTCCCGGGTCGCATCGAGGCAGGCCCGCGCGCCGCCGATGGAACAGGCGCCGATGTTGAGCCGCCCGCCGTCGAGGCCCTGCATGGCGATCTTGAAGCCGTCCCCCTCCGCGCCGATCAGATTCTCCACCGGCACCCGACAATCCTCGAAGATCACCGCCGCGGTCGGCTGGCTGTTCCAGCCGAGTTTCTTCTCAAGCTTGCCGAAGGAAAGACCCGGCGCGTCACGTTCAACCGCGATGCAGCTGATCCCGTTGGAACTGTCGTCGCCGGTGCGGACCATGCAGACATAGACGTCCGCTGCCGACCCGCCCGAGATAAACGCCTTCGAGCCATTGATGACGTACGCGTCCCCGTCACGTTTGGCGCTTGTGCGCAGCGCTGCTGCGTCCGACCCGGAGCCCGGCTCAGTCAGGCAATAGCTGGCGAAATGTTCCATCGTGGTCAGTTTGGGTAGGAACTTCGCGCGCTGTCCATCGCCGCCGAAGCTGTCGATCATCCACGCACACATGTTGTGGATCGAGATATAGGCCGCCGTCGACGGACAAGCGCTCGCCAGTTCCTCGAAGATGATCGTCGAATCCAGCCGTCCGAGGCCGGAGCCGCCATGCTCGGGATCGCAGTAGATCCCGGCCAGACCCAGCGCCGCGGCAACGCGCAGTGTGTCCACGGGGAAAATGCATTCCTCGTCCCATTTCTCGGCATGGGGCAGCATCTCGTCGGTCGCGAAACTGCGCGCCATGTCTTGTATCGCGGACTGTTCTTCCGTGAGCTGAAAATCCACCGTGCGGCCCCGTTAATCTGTCTCGATATCCCCTGCGCGGCGAAGTCTAACCCCTCGCATGGGCAGAACCAATCCCCGCACCAATGCGCTAAACTGTGTCGACAAGGAGAACCATTATGTCCGTCGATCGCCGCCTGATTCTGCTCACGGTGAAGGAAAATATAAGCCTTACCGCCCTCGACGCCGAGACCGGCGCGACAGTCGCCTGCGTCGAGGTGGGAACCCTGAAAACCGGCAAGCCCCACGAGCTGGCGATCTCCAACGACGGCACGCGCGGCTTTATCTCCCTCTACGGCAGCGCCGACTACGGCCCCAACGTGCCCGACAACCGGATCGCCGTGGTTGACCTCACCGACATGACCCTGGCCGGCCATATCGACCTCAATCTGTACAAGGGGCCCCATGCGCTAATCGTCGACCGGGACGGCAAGCTCTGGACGACGGTCGATCACAGCCGCTGCGTCCTGGTCATCGACCCCGACAGCTGGGAGATCGAACACACGATCTGGCTCCAGACCCCGGGGCATTTCCTCGCCGCGTCTCCCGACGGCCGGACGTTATACGCCTCGTCCAAGGAATATCCGGTAATCACCGAGATCGACATCGAAACACGGACGATCACCGCGCGGATCGACGTGCCCGTCGGCGCCCAGGCGATCCGGGTTTCGAATGACGGATCGCGCCTGTTCGTCGGGGACTTTCATCGCCCCCTGCTGCATGTCATCGATTGCGCCGCGCGCACGCTGATCGCCACCCACCCGCTCACCGGCGTCCCCGGCTGGCCGTTCGTGTCGCCGGACGGGAAGACCGTGGCCGTCACCACCTTCGATGAACCCAACGAGAAGGGCTTCGTCGAACTCCTCAACGCCGATGACCCGGACGGCCGCCGGGTGGTCGAGGTCGCCGACGAGCCGTTCCATGCGCTGTTCAGCGATGACAGCCGGTATCTCCACGCAGCGCTCGCCAATGGCGAGGTGCCGAAGATCGATGTCGCGACGGCGGAGATCGTCGACGGCGGTTATCACGCCGGCGGCAGCATGCCCGAGGCGATTGTCGCCTACGACGGAGCCGCCGCATGACCGGCCCGGTCCCGCGTATCTTCGAGGCACGCACCAAGCCCGGTCGCGCCGGTGAACTCCTAGAGAACTTCTCCTCGACCTCGGCCGCGGTCGTCGCGGGCGAGCCGGGAAACCGGGGCTACATCTTCGGGAAAAGCATCGCCGGCGACAACGATGTCGTGCTCTTCATCTCGCTCTGGCAGGATCTCGATGCCGTCAAGACGCGCTTCGGCGACGACTGGCAAATCTCCTATATGCCCGACGGATATGCTGACATTATCGCCGAATGCTCGGTTCGCCATTTCGACATGGATGGCGGCTGGCACCCGGAGGGTCTTTGATCCTGCCGTCCACCCAATGAAGAGAGAACCCGCATGAGCCAGACCGCCGAACCGACCCCCGATCTCGACACCGTCGAGGCCGAGCTCGACTACATCGTCGACGACGGCATCCCGGCGGTGCGCTATCTCGACTGGCCGGAGATGGAGCACAAGGCCCACATGCCGGCCTACGAAAAACATCTCGTGCGTATCCACAACGGCCGCGTGGACCCGGGCCAGTTCACCCTGCCGTCTCATGGCTTCGCCTTCGTCGAACACCATACGAAGGTGCAGGATTTCTTCGACGAAGACGAAGTACGCTCGGTCTACTACCCGGAGACCAAGGCCCTCATTCAGGCCCATAGCGGGGGTGCCAGCCGCGTGCTGGTGTTCGACCACACCCTGCGCACCGCCGAGCAGGCCCGCCAGCAGGCCGACCGGGTGCGCAAGGCGGTCCATTCGGTCCATAACGACTATACCGAGCGCTCCGCGCCCCAGCGGGTGCGGGACTTCCTGCCCGAAGACGAGGCCGCGGCGGTGCTGGAGAAGCGCTTCGCCATCATCCAGACCTGGCGCTCGATCGCGCCGCGTGTCGAGCGCGATCCGCTGGCCCTGTGCGACGGCAAGACGATCCCCGAGGAGGGCTTCGTTCCCTATCAGCGCCGCTACCGCTACCGCACCGGCGAGACCTATCACATCTCGTATAACCCGGCGCACCAATGGTTCTGGTTCCCGCAGATGACCCGCGAGGAGGCGCTGGTGTTCAAGGTCTACGACACGGACGCATCCGCCGGCGTGCGCTTCACCGCCCACACCGCTTTCGACGACCCTAACACCCCGCCCGACGCGGCGATCCGCGAGAGCATCGAGATGCGCGCGCTGGTGTTTTACGAATGAGCGAGGCTGGGCCTCACGTCACCGTCATCCCACCATCGACGGCCAGCACATGCCCTGTCACATAGGCCGCAGCCGGGCTCGCGAGATATGAGACCGCGCCGGCGATGTCTTCGGGTTCGGTGAAGCGGCCGAGGGGGATTTTCGACAGGCCCGCCTCCCGGCGCGTCGCGTCATTGTCGAAAATCTCAGCCCGCAGCTTGGTCATGGCCGTGCCGGGGGCCACGGCGTTCACCCGGATGTTGTGGGGCGCCCACTCGGTGGCCAGGTGGCGGACCAGCCCGCCGATGGCGGCCTTGGAGATGCCGTAGGGTGAGACGTTCACCGCGCCGACGGTAGTGAAGGTCGACGCGATGTTGATGATCTGGCCGGGGCGGCCCGCCTCGATCAGATGGCGTGCAACCGCCTGGGTCATCATGTAGGTGCCCGTCACGTTGATGCGCATCACCGCCTCGAACTCGTCAGCCGCCACGTCCAGCGCCGGCTTCGCCAGCAGCATGGCCGCGTTGTTGACCAGAAGGTCCATGCGTCCGAAATGCTCCAGAACACCGGCGACGGCGGCGGCGATGCTCTCGTCAGACTTCAGGTCAAGCGCCACCCCGAGGCCCTGGCCACCCGCCGCCTCGACGGCCGCGAGGGTCTCGGACAGATCCACCGGGTCGAGCTCCGTGACCGCCACGTCGAAGCCGTCGCCCGCCAGCTTCGCCGCAATGGCCGCGCCCAGCCCATAGGATGCGCCCGTCACTAGGGCGACCGGCCGTGGATCGTTGCTCATGTCGTCTCTCCGTCAGCGCCATCGCGCAGATACTTGTAGATTTCCGTGAAGTCGGCGCCTGGCATCACGGCGTTGGCTGCATTCCAGAGACCCGTCATGGTCGCGCCCACCGTGTCGGCCGTGCCGGACTTGCTGACCTCGTCGAAATACAGCGCGACGTCCTTGGTCATCAGAGCCATGGCGAAGCCTGCATCGAAACGCTCGGTGGCGACCCGGTTCGGGAACTTGTCCGCCGAGGCCGTGTTGCGGCCGGTCGAGACGTTCACCACGTCGAGGATGGTCTCCATCGCCACCCCGTGGCCGAGGCCGAACTGCACCGCCTCGCTGGTCGCCGCCATGGCCGTGGCCGACAGGAAATTGTTGAGCAGCTTCACCGCCTGGCCCTGCCCGGGGGTCTGGCCCACATGAAAGGTATTGCCGCCCACCGCGTCGAACGGGCCGGCCAGCGCCGCCACCACATCGTCAGGTCCCGACGCGATGACGGTCACGGTGCCGGCGATGGCGCCGGCCTTGCCGCCGCTGACCGGCGCATCGACGAAGGTGATGCCGCCCGCCGCCAGGGCCGCGCCGATTTCAACGGCGGCCTGGGGGCCGGTGGTCGAGAAGTCCACAACCGTCGAGACCCGGCGGTCAGGCGCGTTCAGGATCTCATCGCAGACCGAGGCGACAATCTTTCCGTCAGGCAGGCTGAGGAACACCGTGTCCTGCCGGGCGACCGCCGCCACGCTGTCCGCGACCATGGCGCCGTCGGGCGCACGTTCCGCGGTACCCGCCGCATCGAACACCGTGGGCACGAGGCCCGCCGCGCAGAGATTGACGCACATGGGCGCGCCCATGTTTCCCAGCCCGATAAACCCGTAAGATGTGTTCGGCATGCTCATCGTACCCCCAATGGCCGGTCGTACGCCGGTTTTCGCGGGACATTATAGCGGAGCGGCCCATTGGGGAGGGAAGAATGACATCACCGAAAACCTGGGAACTCTACGCCGTCAAATACGGGACGCTGGCCGAACGCATGCGAGCTGAGAGCTTCGTGAAGCTGGACCCCCATGATGACGGCCCCATGCCCATCGACTATTACGTCTGGGCCGCCGTGTCCGACGACCAGACCATCGTCATCGACACCGGCTTCGACGATGCCGAGGCGAAGAATCGTGGCCGCAGCCTGATCCGCAGCGTCACCGACGGGCTGGCCACCATCGGCGTCGAGGCGAAAACAGTCTCGGACGTGATCGTCACACATCTGCATTACGACCATATCGGCGGGTACGCCCAGTTTCCCGCCACGAAGTTCCACCTACAGGAAAAGGAGATGCAGTTCGCCACCGGCCCGCACATGTGCAGTCATGTTGTGAACGCGTCGTTTACGCCGGACCACGTGGCCGACATGGTCCGCAACGTCTTCGCCGGGCGGGTGTCGTTCAGCGACGGCGACGCCGAGATCGCGCCGGGCATCACCGTGCACCTGACTGGCGGGCACTCCATGGGTCTGCAGTTCGTCCGCGTTCTGACCAAGCGCGGCTGGGTCGTGCTGGCGTCGGACGTGACGCATTTCTACGAGAACCTGGAACGGCGCATGCCCTTCCCGGTGATCTACAACCTGGCGGACATGGTGCGCGGCTTCGACGCACTGGAGGCCCAGGCGGAGACCCCGGGGCATATCGTGCCCGGCCACGACCCGCTGGTGCTGGAACGCTACCCCGCCCCCGACCCGCGGCTGGAAGGCATCGCGGTCCGCCTCGACGTCACGCCGAACGCATAGCTAGTTCTTGCTCATCGCGTCGGCGAGGTCCGCGGTCCACTCGTCGCGCGGCCGGTAGCCCTCGGTCGCAAGGCACATTTCCTCGGTCAGCTTGATGATCTCGTCGTCGGACAGGTCGAAGTCGAGATACTCGCCGAACGGCTGGGGTACGTGGAAGGGCGAGTCCAGATACACTTCCAGATTGTTGCCCTCCGGGTCGTCGAAATAGACCGACCAGGCGTTGCCATGGTTGCGCGGCAACAGGTTCTCCATGCCCTCATCCACCACCCGGCGATACATCACCCGCAGCTCGGCGAGCGATCTCACCCGGAACGACAGCTGGTTGATCGTGCTCGGCGCGTCGGCGGGGCGCCCCTCGGCCAGCACCACCTGATGGTGCATCGAGGGATCGTTGGACATGAAGGTGATGTGGCCGCCATAGCGCTCGACAAACCCGCGATCCGTGACGTTGAAACCCATCACGCGGGTGTAGAAGGAAATCATGCCCTCCATGTCCAGCACCCACATGCCGGCATGAGAGAACTGAGGTTTGATCTGATCGGTCATGACTTCATCCTTCCGTCGCGGTGACGCCAGCGGCAACCAGCGCGGCAATCTCATCCGGGCTATATCCCAGATCGCCGAGAATCTCGGCCGACTGTTCGCCGACCTCCGGCGGGGCTACCGCGAACGAGCTTGGCGTCCGCGACAGGGACACCGGCTGGCGGGCGAAGCGCATCTCGCCCAGAGCGGGCGAGGCCAGCGGTTGCGCGACCCCCAGATGCTGCACCTGGGGATCAGCGAAGACCTGCGCAATGTCGTTGATCGGCCCGCAGGGCACGCCGGCGGCGTTGAACTCGTCGACCCATTCCTCGGACGTCTTCGTCGCGATCGCCTCGCCGATCAGCCCATTCAGCCGGTCGCGGTTGTCCGAGCGCCCGGTTGCGTCCTCGAATTCCGGGTCCGTCATCCACTCCTCATGACCGAGAATACGGCAGAACCGGCCCCAGATTTCTTGGCCCGCCACGGCGATATTGATATGGCCGTCAGCTGCGGCGAACACGCCCGTCGGGATGCTGGTCGGGTGGTTGTTGCCCGCCTGCCCCGGCACGTCTTCATCAACCAGCCAGCGCGCCGACTGGAAATCGAGCATGAAGATCTGGGCTTCCAGCAGCGAGGTCTGCAGCCACTGGCCCTTGCCGGATTTCTCACGTTCGAGCAGCGCCAGGAGGATGCCCTGGGCCGCAAACAGGCCCGCCGTCAGGTCGGCGATCGGGATACCCACCCGCATCGGGCCCTCGCCGGGCGCGCCGGTGATGGACATGAGCCCGCCCATGCCCTGGGCGATCTGGTCGAACCCCGGGCGTTTCGCATAGGGCCCGTCCTGGCCGAAGCCCGAAATGCTGGCAAGGATGATCCGCGGGTTGATCGCGGCGAGTGAGTCATAGTCGATCCCGAGCCGGTTCTTCACGTCGGGCCGGTAATTCTCGACCACCACATCGGCGTCCACGACGAGCTTGCGGAAGATCTCCTTGCCCGCGTCGGCCTTGAGGTCGAGCGCGAGGGAGCGCTTGTTGCGGTGGAGGTTCTGGAAGTCCGGCCCGTGGCGCGAGCCGCCGAGGGCGGCTCCGCCCTCGACAGCGGGCGGCATCTCGACCCTGATGACGTCGGCGCCCCAGTCGGCGAGCTGGCGCACACAGGTCGGGCCGGAGCGGACCCGGGTCAGGTCGAGGACCTTCACATGGTCGAGAACGGACGCGGCGGGATTGTGAGGCATGGTTTCTCTCTGCGTATCGATCGGGTCTAGAGCTTGAGCAGACGCTTGGCGTTGCCGTTGAGGATCTTCGCCTTGTCCTCGGCGTTGAGATGCACCCGCTCGATCCAGTCCATTCCCGGCGCGTTGGGGACGAAGGGATAGTCAACCGAGAACAGGATGCGGTCGGCCCCCATCTCGGCGATCGAGCACATCAGGGCCGGGTCGGAGAAGTTGCCGCTGGTCGTGATGTGGAAATTCCGGCTGAACACCTCGCGAAACGACAGCGCCTTGTTGCCCGGCCGGGAAAGCGCGTGGTCGATCCGCCAGAGCAAGAACGGCAGCCCCTCACCCAGATGACCGAGTATGATGTTGCAGCCGGGATACTTCTCCAGCACGCCGCTGAGAACGATCCGGATGCCCTGGGTCGCGGTCTCGACCGTGAAGCCCCAGCCGGCGTTCAGCAGTGCGGGGAAGTCCTTCACATAGGGCTCGTAATAGATGTCGACGACGGTCTTGTTCGGCACGGCGGGATGCATGTACAGGGGTACATCGAGTTCCTCGGCCCGCGCGAAAACCGGCCAGAAGCGCTCGTCGTCAAAGAACATGCCATGGGACAAGCCGTGGATCATAGCACCCTTGAAACCGAGCTCGTTGACGCAGCGCGAGAGTTCGTCGGCGCACGCATCCGGGTCGGGTGTTGGCAGATTGGCAAAGGCCGCGAACCGGTCGGGCTTCTGCGCGACGATGTCACGCAGCCGGTCGTTGGTGGTGCGGGTGACTTCCGCCGCCGTGGCCGGCTCGAGCCGCTGGGTCGCGGGCGCGCCATGGGACAGGACCTGGATATCGACGCCGGTCGCGTCCATCTCGGCGATCCTCGCCTCGAACAGGTCCTCGAGCTTGACCTGCATCACGCTGGCCCCGCCCCGGTCTTCTTCCGCAACATGTGGCGTCAGCGCAGGATCCCAGTAATGCTCCTCGATCGCGATGACCTGCTCGCCGTTCGACGCCGCCATTTGTCTCTCCCCCGCTGACGTTCTTGCTCTTGAGAGCGGATCGTAGCGGCTCAACGGACGCATAGGCAAAGTGCGGGTGTAAGAAAAATATTTTTCTGATAATCAAATTCGTGGTTCACTTGTGCCAACGCCCTTCGCAATGCGGCCATTCGCTTACGGCCCGGGAAGCGTGGGAACCGGCATCCATCAAGAATGTCGGCCAACGAATACGGGAGGAAAGAACATGAACATGATCATCGAACGAGATGTACCGGTCACCATGGATGACGGTCAGGTACTCCGAGTGGACGTCTACCGGCCCGACACTAAGAAGAAGGTGCCGGTCGTGATGGCCGGCGGTCCCTACGGCAAGGGCGTGAAGTACCAGGAGCATTACAAGCCGCTTTGGGAATCCCTGCTCGCCATGCACCCCGACATCCTGCCGGGCTCCAAGCATCGCTGGCTGACCTGGGAGACGGTTGATCCGGAAATCTGGGTCCCCTGGGGCTACGCCTGCGTGCGGCTCGATTCCCGCGGCGCGGGTCGCTCGCCGGGCTACCTCGATATCTTCTCGCCACGCGAGACCCAGGATTTCGCCAACGCCATCAACTGGGCGGGCGAGCAAAAATGGTCGAACGGTAATGTCGGCCTGAACGGCGTGTCCTATTACGCCATCAACCAGTGGCAGGTCGCCGCCCTGCAACCCAAGCATCTGACGGCGATGATCCCATGGGAGGGTGCGGCCGATCAGTATCGCGACTGGGCGCGCCATGGCGGTATCCTGTCCAACGTGTTCATGGAAATCTGGTATCCGCGTCAGGTCGAGGCGGTCCAGCACGGCAACCCCAAGGGCCCGCGCGACCGCTGGATGGGCGAAAGCGCGACAGGGCCGGCGCGGCTTTCCCAAAATGAACTCAAGGCCAACCGGGCCGACACGCTGGAGAACTTCCGCGTCCGCGAGATGGACGACGACTGGTACCGCTCACGTTCGCCCGACTGGTCAAAAGTGAAGGTGCCGTTCCTGAGTGCGGCGAGCTGGGCCGGTTTCGGCCTGCATCCGCGCGGCAATTTCGAGGCCTTCACCCAGGCCGCATCGCGACAGAAATGGCTCGAAGGCCATCCGGGACGCCACGAGGAGTGGTTCTATCTCGAGTACGGGATGGAGTTGCAGAAGCGCTTCTTCGACTATTACCTGAAGGGCGAGAAGAACGGCTGGAACCGCGAGCCCAAGGTCTGGCTCAACCTGCGCCGGCCGTTCACCGACGATGTCGAGCTGCGCAAGGAAAGCTCCTGGCCGCTCAAGGGTACCAAGTGGACCAAGTACTATCTCGATGCCGGCGGCAAGGGGAAGATGGACACCAAGGTGCCCAAGGCGAACCGGAAGAAGGAATTCCGCGCACTGACCCGCGGAATCACCTGGAAGTCCACGCCGCTGCCCCGCGAGACCGAGTTCACGGGACCCATGGCCGCAAAGCTGTTCGTGTCTTCATCCACAGAGGATTGCGATCTGTTCGTTACGGTCCAGGGCTGGTCGGACAAGGGCCGCGAGGTACATTTCCAGGGCACGGTCGATCCCAAGACCCCGCTGGGTCAGGGCTGGCTGCGCGTGTCCCATCGCAAGTTGGACGAGGAGAAGTCCGAGCCGTGGCGGCCCTACCACACCCATGACGACAAACAGAAGCTCACGCCGGGTCAGGTGTATGAGGTCGATGTGGAAATCTGGCCACAGTGCATCGTGCTACCGAAGGGCTTCCAGATCTCGATCAACATCGCCGGTCAGGACTTCGACCGGCCGGGACCGGCGGTTGACGCCTATGTGCCATCGCGAGGTTCGGGTGTGTTCCTGCACGATCACCCCCTCGACCGGCCGAAGGAAATCTTCGGCGGGAAGACGACGATCCACACCGGACCGAAGCATAAATCCTATCTGCTGATGCCGGTGATCCCGAAGAACCGGAAATCCAAGTAGGAACAACTTCATGACGAAAGCAGACGAGGCGGCCTCACCGAATACCGGCGAGGCCGCCTCCGAGCTGCGCACGGTCGACATCAAGTTCGATGCGAAGGCCCGCACACTCGGAAGGATGAAAAGCGAGGTGACCATCACCTCGCAATACTCCAATTTTTCGGTCACGCTGGAGACCGACGAGGGCAAGCTGCATGGCGGCGATGCCTCGGCCCCCATGCCGCTGCATTACTTCGCCGCCGGCGTCGTCACCTGCCTGATGACCCAGATGAAGGCCTTCGCCAAGCGCCTGCGCATCCCGGTCGAGAATATCGAGATGAACGCCAACTTCCACTGGCGCCTCGAACAGGAAGGGCGCGAGCCTTATGTCTCCCAACCAGTCGGGTTCGACATCGATATCGATGTGGACAGCGACTCCCCGCTCGACGACCTCAAACGCCTGATAGACACGGCCAAGAAGGGCTGCTTCGCCGAACAGGCACTGACGCTCCCTTGCGAAATCGGCCACCGCCTGAAGGTCGGCGACGACTGGGTCGACGTCTAGTCGCGCCCTGCAGCGACCTGATCTGCGATCAGGCGGTGAACCCCAAGAGCTTCGAACGGCGATCGTCGATTGCGCCCGTGTCCCATTTCGAGAACTGCACAACCACAACCTCCTGCTCAGAAAATATGTGAAGAAACTGGCCGCCGCTTCCCCATCCGGTAAATCCGTCTCTCGGATCTTCAAATACCCACCACTGAAACCCATAGCGATAACGCAGATCGAAGTCACGAAAATCACACCCGCGGCCCGTGCCCCGATTTTCAGTCACTGATGCGCGCACGTTTCCGTGTGCCCAAATCTCGCCAAAAATAGTGATCGAAACCTCGCGCCAGGTTTGGTTCTTCATGGTCAGGCAAAACGTCCAAGGACTCGGGAATTTGCGAAAGCCGTTCCTCAACAAGAATGCCCAGCAGCTGACTGTCCAGCCCCGAATAGTTGAATCGGCGTCTTCCATCCGGACCCGGGTCGAATTCCGTACCCTTCAGAATCTCGGCTGTGACTCCGCGCAGTGTGCAATCTGACCCCCTCGTGTTTTGATTGCATGCCTCACTCTCCAACACTTTGACGCGCGGTTTGTCGCGCTCGTCTCTCCACGCCATCGCGCTCGACATCTGCAGCAAGTCGTGAACGGTAACACCTGGATCGGGATAGCCGAGCCCCGCAGGCAAAAGATCTACCGCCGGCGACATAACATCCAACGGCGCACCAAGCGCCGGGTCCATGAAAACGCGCCCGAAGAGCAGCGACGTAATCGATTTGGTGATCGAGGCGATGCCGTAAAGCTCTCGCTCCACTCCGCATTGGCAACGCCCATCGCCGTGAGTCGGCTGTTCGGCATGGGAAAAGGGCACCCCGCGATCGGCAACAAAAAGCGCGCATACCGCATTGCGCTCGAGGAATTCATTCAGATCGCAGCGCGCGCCCCAGAATCCGCACTTATAGTCGATTTCGATTGGTTCCCGCGGTCTCGGTGTGGCCTCCGGATTTGTCGGATCTAGCCAGTTCCGGTGCTTCCAATCCCGCGTCGCGTCTGTCTAAGCAGGTTCAGACGGAACAACGCCAGCGACAATGATCAGGCAGACAAAGAGCAAACATTTCCCTATCGACGGCATTGAAAACACCTCCTCATCCAGTCTTGCGCTGATGTGCAAGGTGCATCAATAACGAAAGCACAAGCGCCACCGCACTCAGGCCGGCCATCCCGTAGAAAGCACCGCCGGCAAACCCGCTATACAGCTCACCCGAAGCGACGAGTGCGAGCCCCATGATCACCCCCGAGACCGAAGCGTAAGCGCCCTGAGCGGTGGCTTTCAGACCCTTGGGGGCATAGCCGGCGATGAAGTGCATGGTCGCGAGATAGGTCGCGCCGAACGTGACCGCATGCAGCAGCTGGGCGACTACCAAGCCCGGCAGCGCCACGGTCTCGGCCAAAATGAGCCAGCGTACCAGCGCCGCAGCCGCGCCCAACACCAGCAATCGGGATGCGCCCAAGCAGGCGACGACGGCGCCACTGAAGGCGAACAGGATGATCTCCACCAGCACGCTGCCACCCCACAGAAGTCCGACCACGAGTTCCGAATGACCCGCAGCCTTCCAGTGGATGCCTGAAAATCCGTTGAGCACGGCGTGGCTGGCCTGCACGGCGCTGGCGGCGAGCAGGAAAATGAGAAAACGCGGATCCCGGACAAACCTCAGCACATCGGACCAGCGCGCATGACCGCGCGTCTCATTCTGTTCGCGCAGCAGGAGCGTCGTCACCAGCACCACCACAAGACCGGTACCGACCACGACCAAAATCAGGTCGGGGTCACGCCCCGTGAGCAAAGCGCCAATACCCAGCGTGGCAAGAATGAAGGTCACCGAGCCCCATAGGCGCAATCGGCCATAATCGAGCCCATGACGCAAAACAGCGGACATGGCCTGGGAGTCGCCTAGCGGAATCAACGCGTGATAGCTCGGGGCGAAGACCAGCGTGATCAACAGGATCAGCCAGAAGGACGAAACCAGCGCGAAGCCGGAGAAAGCGATCAGACTGACGGCCGCGGCGAACACCAGCATACGCCGCCCACCGCCGGATTGATCCGCCGCCCGCGTGATCATCGGGTCGACGAGAATCCGCATCCATGGCCCCACCGCCAGGATGATGCCGATATCAGCCGCCGACAGACCGCGGCTCTGCAGCCAGATCGGCCAGAACGGCAGCAGTACGCCGAGCACGAAGAACAGCGCCCCGTAAAACAGGGCGAAGCGCAGCGAGGTACGGAACGGGCTCTCGGTCATGCTGTTTCGGTGTACCCACAAAAAAACGCCGGCCGCCCACAAGGTGTGAACGGCCGGCGCGTGTTCGGTTTTAACGCAGAAGCGTTGCCTATTCGGCGGCCTGCTTCGGTGACGCTTCATCCGGCGACGGGGCGGCATCCGCATCGGCTTCACCCGCCGCGATCCGGGCTGCAACCTCTTCCTGGGAAAGCGGCTGGTTCCGGAAACGACCATGTTTCTCGTAATAGCGGTCGATCTGAACATGCTTAGCGACCGTCAGCGGCGCATTCTTGAAGAAGTCGTACAGCGCAATAGCGCCGCCGGTCCACATGGTCCGCATCATATGCGGCATCGAGCGCGTGGCCCGCAACTCGGCGGTCGGCGCATTCTCGATCCTGTGGTAGCTCTCGCGATCCTCGAGCGCCGCCTCGATCAGATGCGGGGCGGCCCAGTTGCAGCGATAGTGGATCGTGCCGTCGGGGCGGATGATGTAGACGACATTCGGCATGGCGCCGTAGGCGCGATGGAAGTCACCCTCGAGATTGTCGACCAGCACGCGCCGGAATTCCTTGTAGCGCGGCGCCACCAGCTTCGCGGCCTTGATCTTGTCGTCCATGGACTGATGGGGGCCCATGCGCTCGCCCGGATGGGCCTCGCGGACATAAACCATCACGAAGTTCACGTCGGGGAATTTCTCGACGATGTCCTTGTAGATGTGGATGTTCTTCGTATACATCGAACAGGTCGACGAGCCGGTCTCGATCACGGTCCACTGACCATCGAAATCGGAAAGCTTGACCTCTTCGCGTGTCTCGAGATCGGTGAACGTGGCGTCGATATACTTTTCGCCCGCCTGCGGGCCGACAAACGTATCAAAGTTGTAATCGACCACGCGGAAACGCTTGTTGTTGTAAACAGGCTTCGGTGCATCAGACATCGTGGGTCTCCTTCTGCCTATGACTTCGGTTGTTTTTGGTTATGCGTTAACCGCACAATTGCTTTAACTATACCACAATACAAGCCTTGGCGGAGCAGTTGCACGAGACGTGTCGCCGGTAACACTGCCGTGAACGACAAAATCTCTCAGTCGCCAAGTTTATCCGCCATCCAGTCCGCCATCAGCGGTCGTGACTTGAACGGGATGTTGTCGCAGACATGGTTTCCCTCGGGGAACACCACCAGCTCGGCATCATCTCCGGCCTCGTCGATCATCTTCCGGGATTCCTCGACCGGGCAGATCTCGTCGAGCCCGCTATGGACGATGAGCAGCGGGCAGCCGATCCGGGCCAGCACCCCGTCCAGAGTATAGAGCTTCGCGGTCTCCGCCGCGTCCTCCACAGTCTCGTCGCCGAAGGCGAACCGCAGCGTGTCCTGCACCGCGAACGGCATGTCGTCCCAGAAGCTCGACATGCTGTGGAACCCGCCAATGGATACGCACGCCTTGATCCGCGGATCGACCGACGCGCGCGGTGCGGCATACCCGCCGAAGCTGCGCCCCCAAATGCCAATCCTGTCGCCATCGATCTCGGATTGGCCCGCCAGCGCATCGAGCACCGCTCCGACCGGCACCTCCCAGTCGGGGCGGATGCGCCATTTCAACATGGTCAGGCTCTGGCCCGGGCCGTCATAGGCGCAGGTCGCGACGCCGCGCCTGAGGAACTCATTCTCCAGGGTGTGGAACTCTTCCTTGGTCGAGTCCCCGCCGCAGGTGATCATCACGCAGGGCGCGGGCCCGTCCGTGTTGGGGACGCGCAGGTTGGCCGGGAAGCTGTCCCCGTCGAAGGGAATATCGATGACCCGGGCGGGCGGGCTGAGATGGGGTGCGGCTTTGGCATAGGCGGCGCGCTGGCGGCGCTGCATCTGGGCCTTCGCGTCGGCGTCGCCGAAGGAGACCGACTGGCCGATATGAAAATAGAGCGCCGCGCGCACGAAGGCCTCGCCGGCAGTCAGCTTCCGGCCGTCGGCTAGGGCCGCGTCGCCGAGCGCCTCGTGGCTCTCCGCCAGCCCCGCCCAGACCGGCATCCACTCCTCCATCCGGGTGATGGTCCCCAGCACCGTCTGGGCGTCGTTGTAGTCCACGCCGGCGGCCATCAGCCGTGGGAATCGGTGTTCGATGGTTTCCTGCAATGCAGCGTCGGCCATCGCGCGTTCCTCAGTCCAGATACTTGTGGAAAAAATCGACCGACAGGGCGAGCGCCTTCTCGGCCTCGGGCGCGCTGTAGGTCGTGCCGCCATGGCGGGCGAACGCGTGGTCGGCGCCAGGATATTTGTGAATCTCGACCAGCGGGTTTGGCGACAGGCGTCTCTCGATCATGGCGCAAACTTCCGGTTGCACCCATTTGTCCGCCAGCGCTTGGTGCAGCATGAAGGGTTTCGACAGGTTCGGCGCTTCCTTGATCGAGTGCTCGATATAGGTGCCGTAATAGGCCACCGCACAGTCGATGTCGGAACGGCAGCACATGAGATAGCCCATCTTGCCGCCGAGGCAGTAGCCCACCGTGCCCACCTTGCCGTTGCCGCCCGGGATCCCGCGCAGGAAGGCCGCCGTGTCCTCCATGTCCTGGACGCCCAGGTCGTAGTCGAAGTCGTAGTAGAGGTCGATCGCCTTGGTCCAGTGATCGGGGTTGGCGTCCGACAATTCGATCCCGGGCTCGAGCCGCCAGAACAAATCGGGGACCAGCGTGACCCAGCCCGCCTCGGCGAACTCCTGGGCGTGTTCACGCATGGTGTCGTTGACGCCCCAGATTTCCATGATGGCGATGATCGCGCCCGCGGGTTCCCGGTCCGGAAAGGCCACATGGGCGCCCATGGTCTCGCCGCCGCGCAGCGGCACCGTGATGTCTTCGGTTCGCATGGTGTCTACCCCCCTTTAGGTGGAGCAAACGCCAGCCGAACGCCAACTGCAAGCCCTAAAAGCGGTAGAAGGCTTCCGAGTTGGTGACCATGATCTTCTCGCGCATGGCCTCATCGGGCACCCACTGGCCGAAGGCGTCGACCGGGTCGGCATCGTTCGGGTTGACCTCATACTTGTTCGGATGCGGCCAGTCCGTGCCCCAGATCACCCGGTCCTCATTCGCCTCGATGAGCGCACGGGCCATCGGCTGGCAGTCGTCATAGGGCGGCAGGTCGGTGGCGCTGACCCGGTTGGCGCCGGAGATCTTGATCCAGGTGTTGCCGTCGCGCACCAGCTTCAGCAGGGCCTGGAAACCCTCGGCCTCGATGCCGGCGGCGGCCGGCTGATAGGCGAAATGGCCGATCGACATGGGCGTCGTCATTTTCTCGAACACCGGCATCAGGCCGACGATATCCTTGCCCGGGAACAACCACTCGATGTGCCAATCGAACGGCTTGATGCGCGCCTCGAGCTCGGCGATCTGGTCGAGCTCCAGCGGCATGCCACCCTTGTTGTCGATGTTCAGGCGCACGCCGACGATGCCCTGATCGCTCAGCTCCTGGAGCTGGGCGTCCGTGAAATCCATGGTCATCGCGCACACGCCACGCGCCCGGTTCGGGGTCTCGGCATTGAGCGCGTTCATGCCGTCGAGGATGGCCGAATTGTCGGTGCCATAGACCGACGGCTGGGTGAACACGACCCGGTCGATGCCAAGCATGGCATGCAGATGCTTGAGGTCGTCGAGGGTCGATTGCGGCGGGTTGTAGCCGCGGCCGGGCGACAGGGGATAGCGGCCCTCGAACACATGCACATGGGTGTCGATCGAGCCCTTGGGCAGGGTGATGTTGGGCTTGCGCGGGTTACGGTCGGGCGCAATGCAATCTCTGATGTCGCTGTTCACGGCGAGGCCTCTCCTATGAATGTCGTGTTTGTTTTCTGGTTTGAAGTCCCACCGGCGCGGCGGAAGGGATTCCCTATCACATGTTCCCGGCGGGCCGAAAGCCATCCAGCGCCGCGATTTCCAGTACCAGTTTGTTGACCACCGCGCGGGGGAAATCCGCCGGCGATTCCGTGACCACGGTGAAGGACCCCGGCCCGCCGATGACGACCTCGCGGAAGTAGCCGTCCAGGTCGTATTTCACCCCCTCCACCTCCGTCTGTTCCTGCTGGGGGTTGATGACCAGACCATTGATGGTGATGCCCTTCGCAAGCGCCCGGTCGCGCGCCGCCGAGACCTCTTCGTCGAGACCGCGGGAATCGCGCCCGTCCGCCGAGATGTCGATCACCCGCCGGGTACCCTCGATGCCGTTGCCCGCGAACAGCCCGGCGGTGAAATCGAGCGCGCCCGTGATCGAGGTCAGCCCGCCCTGGGGGATCGGGTTAGCGTTCACCGCCGCGGCGAAGACCGCCGCATCCGCCGCGCTGTCGATCACCGTCCAGCCGACTGTCACCCGCTGGGTCACTGACCATTCCACATAGGTGAACGCCGCTCGGCCGAGCGGGCCCGAAAGCATGGCGTCGATCACGCGGGGGTCGGTCAGGGCCTGGACGTAGCCCACGCGCTGGAGATTGACCTCGCCACCATCGATCGATGCAGACACATCGACCGCGAGGACCAGTTCCACATCGACGGGTATCTCCTGCGCTTGCGCCGGCACCATTCCCCCGCCGACAAGCAGCAGCACGGTGGCGGCGACCCTAGACCAGATTCGCACGATAGAATTCCAGCAGCCGCGCGATCACCCGGCCGTACACCTCGGGATTTCGGGGCTCATAGACCTCGGCATGATTGATATCGGGAATGATCATCATGTCCTTCGGCTCGCCGGCATTGGCAAACAGCGTCTTGCCCTCCTCCAGCCGCACCATCGTGTCCTTCTCGCCCTGCACGATCAGCAGCGGGCGCGGCGAAATCTGTCCGACCCAATCCTCGGCCCTGAAACCGCAGGCCAGCTCGACATTCTCCAGCGGATAACCGTCCGGGTAGGCGTCCTCGGTCTTGTACATGGTCTTGAAGGCGTCGCGCTCGGCCGGGCCCGGGGGCGAGATCTGCTGATAGGGTAGACGTTTCGATTCGCCCGTCAGCGCCCGCGCGACCCGGTCTTCGGCGAGGGTCTCCTGCAGTTCGGCCCACTCGGCCTCGGTCCGCTTCGAGCGCTGCCAGCGTTCGCCATTGCCCGGCGCGCCCACGGTCGCGATCACGGCAATCCCGGGATCGACGGCGGCGGCCTTGATCGACGCACCGCCACCATGGCTCAAGCCCATCAGGCCGATTCGGCCGCTGTCCACTTCCAGACGTTCGGCCAGCCAGATCCGCGCGGCGAGAATGTCGCGGACCTGTTCTTCCGGATCGATCCGGTTGGCGATGCCGTCGCTGTCGCCGAAACCGCGATGATAGAAATCCAGCGTGTGGAAACCGGCCGCCGTGAGGTCGCGTACGAAGGGCGGCATGTAGGTCTCCTTGCGGCCGGTGTAGCCGTGCACGCAGATGATCCCCGGCGCCGCGCCGTCCGCAGCGGCCTTGCTAAAGGTTCCCGCGAGGCGTGCCCCGTCGGCATAGAATTCCGCTGCTTCGCTCTGCATATCCGCACTTCCGGTTGATCGCCTCGCCCGGTCGTGCCTGAATCACAGGCCGTCGCGGTAACGCCCGCACATTCTAATAGGACTACGCCCAATGCGCACCAAAACCCTGACTCCGGAAGAGATGGAACGCTACATCGCGCGCTTCGAGGAATTACCGGCGAATAAGGACCGGACGGCCGGGAAGATCCCGCCCGAGGCCCGCGAGATGATGACCGCGCGGGCCACCCGCACGGTGATCGCCACGGTCTCAGAAGACACCCCCTGGGGCAACGGTGTGATCCCGGGTCCGGAGAATTTCGCGGTAGTTATCGCCGAATGCGAGCCCCATAACGGCCCCGGCCTGCATTCCCATGCCCACACGACCGAAACCTTCACCTGCCTGCAGGGGCGTTTCCGGATCGAATGGGGCGACACCGGTGAGCATGGGATGGAGCTTGGCCTCTACGATACGATCTCGGTGCCGCCGGGGGTCATGCGCCGGTTCGAGAATATCAGCGACCAACGCGGCCTGCTCCACGTCACGCTGCAGGGTCCCCTGCGCGACGTCGAGTTCGCGCCCAGCCTTGGCGAAGAGCTACGCGGGAAATACGGTGACGAGGTCGTCGCCGAGCTCGAGGGCCTCGGCTACTCGTTCCGCGCGGGGCTGGAGGACTAGAACATTCCGTAGCGTCATACGCGGGCTTGACCCGCGTATCTCGTCTCGATGCGGAGAGAGATGCCCGGATCAAGTCCGGGCATGACTAAATTACAGATAGGGACGAGTTTCAAACCCGCCCGCTGTCCGCAATTTCACCCGGACACTACTCCGCCGCGGAAACCGTTGCCTCTTCATAGCTGCCGGTACCCAGGCCTTCTCCGTCCGGAAAAATCTCGTGCTCGGCGAGCCACTCGCGGGAGTTTTCGAAGATGTCGAGGGAGTAGAATTAGAACACGATCCGCTCCCCCGGCCCCATGCGCCGCACGTCGATCATGTCGTGGAATCGCGCGGGCAGTTCCTTGAGATAGTAATGGGTGTAGAGCTCGGGGCGCAGGTCGATGTCGCGCTGGGCGCGGCGGAGCGCCGCGTAGTACTTGCGCACATCGTCCATGTTCGGCTCGCCACTGACCATCCCCGACATCATGAAGGTCGAATCACAGATCATCCGGAAACCGAGCTGCTCGACCACGTAATAGGGCGCGCTGAACAGAGATGACGCCGGCACCTTGCCGTCGACCAGTAGTTCGAGGCGCTTGAACAGAAGCCCGTCGTTGAAGGACGGGTTGATGTCCTCGGGCTTGAGCCACTGCTCCAGCGCTTGGATCGTCGAGTAGTGGCTACCCGATTGATAGCCCACGGAGATCGGGACGCCGGCTAGGTCCTCCGGCATATTGATGTCGCTGTAGGCCGGCACGAACACGCCGCAGGGCGAGACCAAATAGGCGTCGCGGTAGAGCTTGCTATGGCCCGACGCCGCGGCGGCGTTCACCGTCCAGTGGCAGGCCGATCTGATGTCGCAGGTACGTCCCTGCTCGAAGGTCTGGTAGGCGCCGACCTTGTCGCCCAGGTCGTGCTGCTTGCCGTCGTCCGACGTCAGCTGGTCCTAGAACACATAGTCCAGGCCCTCGTCGTCGGAGTAACCCTTCTCCTCGGCCACCCATTCCTGCAATCGCATATGGGGTGCGATGACAAATTTCTCGTTGCCCATAATTTCCTCCCGGAAGGTCTGAGGCCTGCGGTCAACAGCATGCCGGTTGATCGTCGTCCCGTGCGTCGGGAGCGTTGTTTTCGAAAACACGGCGCGCCTTGATCTGACGCAGATGGCGGCTCATGAGGTCCCACGCGACGATCTGCTCGGACAGGGTGCCGCCGGACGCCGTTATACCCGGCAGTCCTGCTGTCGCATCACCTTCGAGGGCGTCGATATTCGTCATCACGCGGTCCGATAATCCCTGAATTACAGGCGACAACACGCATGAAATTTAAAATAGTAAAGATACAATGTTATAAATTAGGTCACGAAACCGTGGACAGGTAAACCCATCAAGAGTTGGTCTAGTAGAGCTTGTTGGCGTATTCGTCCTTCAGGCGGGCGTCGATCTCATCGGCGTTGGCCCCGTACCAGTCCGCGTTGATCTTGCCCAGGGACGGGAAGTCCTTGCGATCAACATTCTTGTCGCCGTTCCACAGATCCGACCGCACGACCGCCTTGCCGCAATGGAAGTAGACATAGCGGATATCGATCACCAGAGCCGCGAGCGGCGTCTTGCCATTGGCTACCATTTTCGCCAGCAGATCCACGTCCCGGGTCAGGCGCGCGCGGCCGTTCAGGCGTAGCACCTCGTTCAGCCCGGGCACGATGAACATCACCGCAACCTCGGGATTCTCGAGGATGTTGTGGAAGGTGTCGGTGCGCCGGTTGCCCGGCCGATCCGGGATGGCAATGGTCGTGTCGTCGATCACATGCACGAAGCCCGGCGCGTCACCGCGCGGGCTGCAATCGGCAGGCCCATCCCCCACGGCCGAGGTCGACAACACACAGAAAGGCGACAGCGCGATGAAGTGTTTGCAGTGGTCACTGAGCGCCGGCTTTTCCTTCTCGCCGATATAACCCTGGGGCTCGCCATAATGTTCGACCAGTTCCTCGACCGACTTGATATCGCCGTCCGGCATGGTGCTATCCTCCGTTGCTGGCACCAGCCTGTCCCGCCCTGCCCAATCCGTCAACTTGTTCAACGAAGCTGATCCCATGACTGCCAAGGTTTTTCGCGACTACACCCAGGAAGAGCTCGACCTCCAATATACGAACCTGGTGACCGATCGTGACCGGGAGAGCCAGCAAGCGCTGCAGGCGCGCTCGGCAGCCCTCGCGGATGCCCGCGTGGACGAACGCGGCCTCCCCTATGGTGACCACCCCGCCGACCTATTTGACCTGTACCGCGCCTCGGGCGCGACAAACCCGGCCATTATTTTCGCCCATGGCGGCCAGTGGCAACGCGGACATGCGGCCGCCACGTCGGCCTGGGCAGAGGCCGCGCTGTCCCATGGCGTGTCGTTCGTTGCCGTTACCTTTCCCATGATCCCGGACGTGCGCCTGCCCGATATCGTCGACCATGTGACGGCGCTCGTGCGCCATATGCGCGAACACGCCGACGACTACGGCGTCGATCCGACACGCCTTTGCATCGCCGGCCATTCGTCGGGCGCCCATCTCGCGGCATCGGTGCTGGTGCGTCTCGCCAACGAAGGGGACCTCGACGGCATCGTCTGCGGCATGACGGTCAGCGGCAATTACGACCTACGGCCGCTGATGCTCAGCTACCGGCGTGATTATCTGAAACTCAGCGAAGCCGAGACCATCGCCCTGTCACCCCTGCTCACCCTCGACCGGAAATTGCCGCCCCATCTTATTGTCCATGGCGGTGACGAGAGCGACGAGTTCAAGCGCCAGGCGTCAACGTTCCATGCCGCGTTGGAGCAGCAGACCGAGACCGAGCTGGTCGTCGTGCCGAACGCCAACCATTTCGAGGTGTTCGCCGGGCTCGAAGACCCGCAGTCACCTGCCTGGGCATTCCTCGATAAGCATCTCTAGAGGGAGTTACTCCGCCGCCTTCGCCTCGGCCGCCGGCTCGTGGATCGCGGCGGACGCGATGAGCCCATCGATCTCGTCCGCCCCGAAGCCATATTCCGCCAGTACCTCCCGGCTGTGCTCACCCACCAACGGCGCGCCACGCCGGATCGACGTGGGCGTCGCGGAGTATTTGACCGGATGGGCGATCACGCCATGGGTGCCGCCGGTCGCGGCGGGTACCCGCTCGATCATCCCGCGGGCGATCGTGTGCGGGTCCTCGCTCATTTCCTTGACATCATAGACCGGGCCCGCCGGCACACCCGCCGCCTCGAGACGCTCCAGCCATTCACCTGTCGTGCGGTGGCTGAGAATCTCTGTCAGGGTCTCGACCAGCGCGTCGAGGTTGGTCATGCGCATGTTCGAGGTCTCGAAACGAGGGTCCTGGGCCAGCTCAGCCGCATCGATCGCCTCCACAAACTTCAGCCATGTGTTTTGGTTCGCCGCGCCGACCACCAGCGACGTATCCTTGGTCGGGAACGCCTGGTAGGGCGCCGACAGCGGGTGCGCCGACCCCATGGGCTGGGAGATCTCGCCGCTCGCCTGGTAGATCGCCGTCTGCCAGAAAGTGTGCATGATCCCCGCTTCGTAGAGAGAGGAATCCACATACTGGCCCTCGCCGGTCTCGTAGCGATGGGCCACAGCGCCGAGAATGCCAACGGCCGAAAGGATACCCGCCGTGATGTCGGTGATCGGCGCGCCGACCTTGACCGGCGGGCGGCCCGGGGCCTCGCCGGTGATGGACATGATGCCCGACATGGCCTGGGTGATCAGATCGAACCCGCCACGCTCGGCATAGGGTCCGGTGCGTCCGAACCCCGACACGGAGCAGTAAATCAGCCGCGGGTTGAGCTCGTGCATCTCCTCCCAGCCGATGCCGAAATGCTCCATCGCACCTTTACGGTAATTCTCGATGAAAACATCCGCCTGGGCGATGATTCGGCACAGCGCGGCGCGCCCCTCCTCACTCTTGGTATTGACCGCGAAGCCGCGCTTGTTGCGGTTCATCATCGCGAAGGCGGCGGAGTCTCCCTGTTCGCCCTCGCCGAAGCGGCGGGTGTCGTCACCACCGGGCACGCGCTCGACCTTTATTACGTCGGCGCCCATATCGGCCAGCATCTGGCCACAGGTGGGAGCGGCCATGATGTGACTCATCTCGATGACCTTTAGGCCATGCAGCATTCCTGTCGTCTTGTCGGTCATGTTCTTACTTCCCCTTGAACGCGGGCTTTTCCTTGGCCAAGAACGCCTTGTAACCCGTGTTGAAATCTTCCGTATCGAAACAGGCGAAGCCCTCCCTGGCTTCGGCGTCACTCAGCGGCGTGCCACCGGCCAGCACCCGGTCCACGAACTTCTTGTGCCAGCGATTGACCAGTGGTGCGCCATCCGCGATCCGCCGCGCGGTCGCATAGGCTTCCTCTTCCACCGCATCGTCGGCCACCACGCGGTTGACTAGGCCCTTGTCCCTGGCCTCGGCGGCATCGAATACGCGGGCCTCGTACAATATCTCCAGCGCCACCGACCGGCCGACGAGCCCGACCAGCGCCTCGGCCTCGGGATAGGCCATCACCAGGCCGAGCCGGTTGATCGGCACCCCGAAACGCGAGCCCTCACCGCAGATGCGCATGTCGCACATCAGGGCGATTTCGAGCGCGCCCCCGACACAAAGCCCCTTGATCAGCGCAATCACCGGGTGTGGGCAGTCGCGAATCGCGTGCATCGCGTTGTGCATCAGGCCGCCATAGGTCTCGGCCTGCGCGGCATTCGAACGCTCGGTCGGGAACTCGGAGATATCGGCACCCGGCCCCATGGCTCGGTCGCCCGCGCCGCGCAGCACCACGCAACGAATGGTCTCGTCTGCGCCCAGGTCGTGCATCACCTCACCGACGCGGGTCCACATTGCCTTGTTCAGGGCGTTCAGCTTCTCCGGGCGGTTAAGCACCACGGTGACGATATCGCCATCGCGCTCGACCAGCACCACATCTCCGCTCGCTGCGGTCTCGTTCATGTCTTCATCCTTGACCGCGCCGGTTCATCCGGCGCATCTGTTTTCTCATCTCTGGCCACAGTATAGTCGGTCCCAATCAAGAACGCGCGGCGTGAATCCTAAACAGCCGCGACGGGGAGGAACAAATGGACGGAATGAAACCGGGCGATCGCCTGCCTTTCTCAGCCATCACGGACCGCAAACCGCTGGTCCTGCCGGACGGCGCCAAACTCGTGCTCTGGCCGATCCTGGCACTCGAGGTGTGGGACATCGTCCGCGCCATGGCCCGCATGGTCATTCCGCCGCCCCAGGGCGTACCGATGATTCCCGACCACCCCAACTGGAGCTGGCACGAATACGGCATGCGGGTCGGGTTCTGGCGCATCAAATCCATGCTCGAAGATCTGGGTGTGCGCCCCACCGTGACACTCAACGCGCGCACCATCGAGGAGTATCCGCGCACCGCCGAGGCCGTGCTCGAAGCGGGCTGGGAGTTCAACGCGCATTCGTACGAACAGATGCCGATGCACAAGCTCAAGGATGAACGCGCAGTCATCGACAAGTCGCTCAAGATCATCGGCGATTTCTGCGGCAAGCGCCCGCGCGGCTGGTTCGGCCCGGGCCTGACCCAGACCTACCAGACCATCGATCACCTGGCCGACGCCGGAGTCGAATATATCGGCGACTGGGTCCTCGACGACCAGCCGGTGCGCCTGAAGACCACCGGCGGCAAGCCGATAGTGGCCCTGCCCTACAACTACGAACTCCATGACATCGTGATGATGGCCATCCAGCATCACCAGTCCCGGGAATTCAAAACCCGGTCGCTGGACTATTTCGACATGGTCTATGCCGAGAGCCACGAGCACACCCGGATCATGGCCGTCGCCATGCACCCCTACCTGTCGGGTTCTCCACACCGGATCCGCTATGTGCGCGAGACGTTTGAGCACATCCTTTCCCAGCCCGGCGTCGTGTGCTGGGACGGGGAGCAAATCCTCGACTGGTTCAACAAGGAACGCCCCGCACCCAAACCCCGGAAGAAAAAATCCGGCAGCAAGAAGAAAAAGGGCTAGCGCATAATGAGCGACGTGAAGATTCCCGCCGACCCAGTCGGCGCGTTCGTCCCGCACAACATCACGGAGCCCATTCTCGGCGCGAGCGACGGACCGCTCGCCGGCAAGACCTTTGCGGTCAAGGACCTCTACCATATCGCCGGGCGCAAGCTCTCGAACGGCAACCCGGACTATTACGACTGGGTCGAACCGAAGACCGAGACATCGGTTGCCGTGCAGCAAGTCCTCGATGCGGGCGCCGACATTGTCGGCATCACGATTTGTGACGAGTTTTTCTACAGCCTGTCCGGCGACAACGCCCATTACGGCGCGCCGAAAAACCTGCGCGCACCGGGCCGGATGCCGGGAGGCTCCTCGTCGGGGTCGGCCGCGGCCATGACCGCCGAGATGTGTGATTTCACGCTCGGCTCCGACACCGGTGGCTCGGTTCGGGTACCCGCCTCATTCTGCGGACTTTACGGCAATCGCCCGACCCATGGCCGGGTCGCCCTGGAGAACGCCCATCCGATGGCGCCATCCTTCGACACGGCCGGCTGGTTTACCAATGATGCCGCGCTGTTCCGCGACATCGGGCCCGTGCTACTCAACGACAACGGTACACCGGGCAAGATCGGCCGTATGCTGGTGCTCAACGACGCCTTCGACAGGGCGACGCCCGACGTGCGCGCGGCGCTGCAGGCAGTGTTGTCTGCCGCGGCGGATGTCTTGCCCACCGGTGAGGCGACCGAAGTGGCCTGCGACGACACGCTTGATGTCTGGTGGGACGCCTTCCGGGTGATTCAGGCCAGCGAGGTCAAACATACAAACGTGCCCTGGGTCGAGGAACATCAGGCCAAACTCGGACCGGGCATCCGCGAGCGCTTCGCCATGGCCGCCGCCATTACCGATGAGGAAACGGCTGCTGCCAACGCAGTCCGCGAGCGGGTCCGCAACCGCCTGGCAAGCCTAGCGACGCCGGGCACCATCCTGTGCCTGCCGACAGCGCCGGTGATCGCCCCACCGCTCGACGCCAGCGCGGAGGAACTGGAATTCTTCCGGGCCAACACCATGGCGTTGACCTGCATTTCGGGCCACACTGGCCTGCCTCAGGTGACCGTTCCGGCAGCGGATGTGGATGGTTGCCCCATCGGCTTGTCCTTCATCGGCTGGCATGGCGGTGACGAGGCCCTGCTCGATCTGGCAGTCACACTCCAACCTTTCTGCACCCGCTAGTCGCGCCCATGCTGGATGCAATCCATCCGGACCTGCTCGGGGGCGTGGCGGCCGTCCTGACAACGATCGCGTTCGTTCCCCAAGTGCTCAAATCATGGCGCTCGGGGTCCACGCGCGACGTCTCACTGGGCATGTTCGTGATCTTCACCACCGGGCTTTCGCTCTGGTTGGTTTACGGCTTCATCATCGAATCGCGCCCGATCATTGTTGCGAACATCGTGACTCTCGCGCTCACCGGGATCATCATCGCGCTGAAACTGCGGGACGTGTTCGGGCGCACGCCGCGCCGCCCCGCAGCGGATTGATTCCCGCCAAACCCGGAAAGCAAGGAACAACATGACCAGCACCCATCCCGAGATCCACGGCAAATGTGATCCACGCTTCGAGGGCGTCCGCGAGGCACTGACCGGCAATTTCACCGGCCATGGCGAGATCGGCAGCGCCGTAGCGGTCTATTACGAGGGCCGGAAGGTCGTGGACCTTTGGGCCGGCCACATGGATGCGGCCCGCAGCAAACCCTGGCGCGATGACTCGCTCTGCATCATGTACTCGATCGCCAAGAGTATCTGCGCCACGTCGGTCCACATCCTCGCCGATCGGGGCCTGGTGGATCTGGAAGCGCCGGTCGCGACCTACTGGCCCGAATTCGCGCAGAACGGCAAGGCCGATATCAAGGTCCGGCACATCATCTCGCACAATTGCGGTGTGTGTTTCGCCGACGCGACCGAAGCCGGCGACGTCTATCATTACGACCGGATGATCGCCGCCTTGGAGGTCCAAGAACCAGCCTGGCCGGCGGGCTCCAAGGGCGCCTACAACACGGTCAACATCGGCTATCTCGCCGGCGAGGTCGTGCGGCGCGTCACGGGCACGCCGATCCAGGAATTCGTCCAGGAGAATATCTGTGCACCCTTGGGGGTGGACTACCAGATCGGCGTCCGGGACGAGAATCTCGACCGGGTTGCCGACCTGCAACCCAACCCTGCGGGCAGCGCCATGGCCGCGCAGGCCGCGGCGGGTGAATCGCCTCTGTCACGCGCCTGGCGACCCAACCCGAAACCCATGAACACGGATGTCCAGAACAGCCGCGAATTCCGAACGACAGGAATCCCCTCTTTCGGCGGCTTCGGCGAGGCGCGCGCCATGGCACGCATCTATGCCATGCTCGCCAATGGCGGCGAGATCGACGGCGTTCGCATTCTCTCTCCCGAGGCCGTCGCGCGGGCCACGGTGACACAATGGACCGAGAATGCCGACGGCATGACCGGCCGCCCCATGCGCTATGCCATGGGCTATGCGAAGAACCCGCCGGGCGTCTCTTATATGGGCCCCAACGAGAACGCCTTCGGCCACCTTGGCTCCGGCGGCGCGCGTGCCATCGCCGACCCGGATCGGAACCTCGCCCTGTGCTTCGTCTCGAACCTTCATAGCGAGGGTTTTGCCGTTGGCGTGCGTACCGAAGCAATCGTCGAGGCCGCATTCGCGTCGGCCTAGGACAACCAACGCCGATCAGCCGTCGTAACAGCCCGCCAACCGTGCGCGCTGGCGCACCAGACCCAGCACGATATCGATCGCGGGGGTTTGCACATCGACAATGCGCCCGAGCTCCTGAACGGATGCGACGAGCGCGTCGATTTCCATGGGGCGACCAAGCTCAAGGTCCTGCAGCATCGACGTCTTGTGCTCGCCGACGTCGCGCGCGCCGGCGATCCGCTTGTCCACATCGATGGCAAACTTGACCCCGAGCGCTTCTCCCACGGCCTGTGCCTCGACCATGACCGCGCGGATCACCGCACAGACATCGGGGTCGTCGATCATCTGCACCAGTGTGCCGCCGGTGAGCGCCGAAATCGGATTCAACGACACGTTACCCCAGAGCTTGACCCACATCTCATCGCGAATACGCGGCCGGACCGGCGCACGAAAACCTGCGTCCGAAAGCAGCCCCGCCAGGGCCTGCACCCGGTCCGTCTTCTCGCCGGACGGCTCGCCGAGCGTGAACCGGTTCCCGTATTCGTGCCGAATAACGCCGGGCTCGATAATTTCAGCGGCCGGGTAAACCACGCAGCCGATCGCGCGTTCCGGTCCGATCACGTCCCATTGCCGGTTGCCCGGATCGACCGACGCCACGCGCGTATCTTGGTGCGCGCTATCGTGCTTGTGGAAATACCACCAGGGCACCCCGTTCTGGGCCGTCACCACTGCGGTCTCCGGCCCGAAAAGCGGTGTCATCTGGTCCGCGACGGCCGCCGCCGAATGAGCCTTGAGTGTGACAATCACGATATCCTGGGGACCCGCCTCTTCGGGACTGTCGGTGCAACGGACGTTTGCGATCTTGTCGTCCGCACCCTCGCGCACAAGCCGCAGGCCGTTTTCGCGCATGGCCGCGAGATGCGGACCGCGCGCGATGCAAGTCACTTCAGCATTTCCGGCATCCGCCAGCTCGACGGCCATGTATCCGCCAATCGCGCCCGCTCCGAAGATACAGACCTTCATAAACTGCTCCTAAAGTCCCAGCTTCTCATGCAGGCCGATGCGTTGCAGCTTGCCGGTCGCCCCCTTGGGAATTTCTTCCAGAAAGATGACCTTGCGCGGCACCTTGAAGTCGGCGAGCTGAGTCGCGGCGAATTCCCGCACCGATTTCTCGTCAGCCTCCGCCCCCTCCGTGAGCACGATCACGGCGCCAACCTCCTCGCCCAGCTTGTCATGGGGGTAGGCAAACGTCAGCGCCTGGTCGACCGCGGGATGATCCAGCAGTATTTCATCCACTTCGCGCGGGCTGATCTTCTCGCCCCCGCGATTGATGATCTCTTTCAGGCGACCGGTCAGCGACAGATAACCTTCATCGTCGAACTGTCCCTGATCGCCGGTCCGGAACCAGCCATTCGTGAACGCCTCGGCGTTGGCCTTGTCGTTGGCCTCATAGCCCGCCGTCACGTTCGGACCACGAATAACGATCTCACCTGTCTCGCCTTGCACGAGAATATTGCCGTCGTCATCCATGATCGCGACCTCCGGGCCCGCGCCAACCCCCACAGAGCCCGGCTTGCGGGCGGCCGGCGGCAGCGGATTGGACGCCATCTGGTGCGCAGCCTCAGTCATGCCGTAGGACTCGATCACCGGACAGCCGAATGTGTCCTCCACCGCAGCCATAACTTGGGGCGGCAGCGACGAAGACGAAGAACGGATGAAACGCAGATCCATCGCGGCCAGGATGTCGGCATTGCGAGCAGCGCGCGAGACGATCGCCTGATGCATCGTGGGGACGGCCGTGTACCAGCTCGGCGCCGCATCTTCGAACCAACGGAACACCCGCAGCGCATCGAAACCCGGCGTGCAGTAGGTGCTGCCCCCGGCCGCCAGGCTCGACAGCACGGCGGCGATCAACCCGTGAATGTGGAAAAGCGGCATGATATTGACGCACCGGTCGGCCGGTGTGAGCGCCAGTGTCTCACCGATATGCTGCGCGGATGCACAGATATTGGTCTGGCTCAGCGGCACGATTTTCGGCCGTGAGGTTGTCCCGGACGTATGGAGCACCAACGCGATGTCGTCCGACTCGGCGAGGCCGGATGACTGCGCCGCATCGCCGGTCGCCGTCGCGCCGACAGAAATTTCGAAGGTCCCCGCCGCAGAGTCACCGGGCGTCGTGAGTTCCAGCACGGGAACATCCATCGATCGGGCCACGTCGATCGCCGGCGACTCGCTGCCCGCTTCGACGAACAGGGCCTTGGCGTTCAGGTCTTCCAGATAGAAGCGGAACTCTTCCGCACGGTAGCCGGGGTTTAGTGGTGCGGTCGTCGCGCCTGCTGCCACCGCGACGAAGGCCGTGGCCATCTCGGGACCGTTCGGCAAAACAATCGCGACACGATCGTTGCGGCCGATGCCCAACTTGTTCATGTCGGAAACCGTCCTCGCCACGAGCGCGCGCAGCGCGCCATAGGTCAGCGGTGCGCGGTCCGGTGCCGCGATCGCGATATCGCCGTCGGCCCCCGTTTCAATCAACTTACTAACCGTGCTCACCATCTACTCCCCCGAAATTGACGCCGGCGATGCCTCCCATGGCATCGTGAGAATTATTAAATAGGTGAAAGGGGGCGTCCACCGCAATGCGCCGCGCGATGGTGACGTCAAATTGTCCGAAATCGTCAACATTTCGAACACCGGCAGCATTGCGACGGGAGACGCCTTCCTGAACCGCATCCATCCCGAAGATCTGCCACACCGCATGATCGCGCTGTCGAACCATTTTGCACGGGGTGAATCCTTCGACCGTGAGTTCAGACTGCGCGACGATTCCGGACAGTTCATCTGGATCCGTGAACGTGCCGTCGTCACCAAATCTGCGAATGAAAAACCGCTGAGCCTGACCGGCATGGTTCGTTGCATCAACGGCCGGAAGCGTTCCGAGGAAGAGGTAACCTTCCTCTCAAATCATGACGCGCTGACCGGTCAGTATAATCGGCTGCGGCTGCGCGAAACCCTCGAAAACGCCATCAAACAGAGCCTGCACAGTAACCGGAACGGCGCATTTCTTCTGGTCGGCCTCGACAAGCTGAACATCGTGTCCGACGTGTATGGCGAGGAGACGGCCGACGCGATCATCCCGGCCGTGGCGCGTCGCATTGAGGAAGGCATGCGCACCGGCGACGTGGTGGGGCGTGTCGGTTCCGATCGCTTCGCAGTAATCGTCAACCGGTGCGGCGCCTCGGAAATAACCACCATCGCAAGTCGGTTCTTGGAAACGATCCGCCGGGCCCCGATATCCACGCCGGCCGGCAAGATGACAATCACCGAATCGATCGGCATATCAACCTTCCCCAATGACGCGCTCACGGCGCATGAAATCGTCGCCAAGGCAGACAACGCGTTGCGCGCCGGCTCGGCTGCGACTGCTATCTCAAATTCAGCGATATGCCGGAGCACAGCCGGACCGAACGCCCCGATCTCATGATTGCAGAGCAAGTGAAACAGGCGCTCAACGAGGGCCGTTTCACGCTCGCCTACCAGCCGATCGTGTCCAGCAAAAGCGACGACGCCATATTCTATGAAGGCCTCGCACGCATACTGGACCAAGCCGGCAATCCCATCGCAGCCGGCGGGTTCGTGCCGGTGGTCGAGCAAATGGGGCTGATGCGCCTGATTGACCGGAAGGTGCTCGATCTCGGTCTCGACGCACTCGAGCGCAACCCGGAGATGGAACTATCGATCAACGTCTCGGGAATGACCGCGGTTGACCCGCTGTGGCTGCGCCAACTCGAGGACCGCCTGCAGGACCGTCACGATGTCGCATCGCGTTTGATCCTCGAAATCACCGAAACCATCGCGCTGGACGATATTGATGAATCGCAACGCTTCGTGGATGCGCTGAACAAGTTCGGGTGCCGAGTGGCCCTGGACGATTTCGGCGCAGGCTTCACATCGTTCCGTCATCTGCGCGCGCTTAATGTCGCCATAGTCAAGATCGACGGCTCGTTTGTCCGCGACCTGACCCAGAAAGACGAAAACCTGCTATTCGTCCGTACCCTCACCAATCTCGCAAAAGGGCTCGGGCTCGAATCCGTTGCGGAGTGGGTCGAAACCGAAGACGAAGCAGACCTGCTCAAGCAGGAGGGGGGCGACTTTCTCCAGGGGTGGCATTACGGGCGGCTGGAAATCGAACCGGACTGGATGAAATAGGGTTCGGCCTGAGGGCAACTCAGCGCGCCAGTTCGTCGAGCTGACGGCGCAAACTCTCGATCTGAGTCTTCAAATCATCGAGCTTTGAATCATCGCCCGATGATGCCTCCTGGTCGCCGGCTTCACGGTCCGGTGCATCGTTGCCACCCACCCCATAGGGGGTGAACATCTGAAAAGCGCGCTCGAACATCGCCATGTTCTGGCGCCCCAGCTCTTCCCATTGCGCAAACGGATTCATGGTCTGGCCCACGGCGTCCTGCATGTAATCGCGCATCCGCTCCTGATTGTTCGAAAACGCGTCCATCGATGCTTCGAGATAGTTCGGCACCATCGTCTGAAGACTGTCGCCGTAGAACTGGATGAGCTGGCGCAGGAAACTGATGGGCAGAAGGTTCTGGCCCTTGTTTTCCTCTTCAAAGATGATCTGCGTCAGGACCGAGCGTGTGATGTTGTCGCCCGATTTGGCATCAACAACCTGAAACTCCGTCCCCGCCTTCACCATCTGGGACAAATCATCAAGCGTCACATACTTGCTCGTCGACGTGTTGTAGAGACGTCGATTGGCGTATTTCTTGATAATAATCGGGTCTGCGTTATCTTCTCTGGCCATGAGTTTCGGCACCGCAATGTTCTTCTTGAAGGCAACCAGTATAGCAGAAATAAAATTATGTTGCATCGCAGCGTATAATTGTTCGGAAGCATTGTCCCGGTGGCGATTCCGCGAAGCGTGAGGCTATAGTCGAGGCCATGACCGACCAGCCGGATTTCACCGCCCTCGCACGGCAATATCTCGATCTTTGGGAAGACCAGCTCGCGGCCATGGCGGCCGATCCCGACCTGGCCGAGCAAACCTCGCGTTTCTTCGAGACGATGAAACAACTGGGCGGCATCTCGAACCCCATGGGCGCCCCCGGACTGGCGGCCCTCATGGCACAGATGTCCGGGACCACGCCCGCAACGACGGACCAAGCCGATGGAGCCAAAGACCCCCGCACACCCGAGGCTGGGGCCTCGCCCGCTGCCGCTGCACCTGATGACCGCAATCAACAGCTGGTCGAGCTCGCGCGGCGCCTTGACGATGTTGAGGAACGGCTCTATCGCCTGGAAACCGGAGGTGGCGGCGCGCGCCGAGCAGCTGCAAAAAAACCTGCCGGCAGCGCCAAAAGCCGAAACTGACGCCGACCCGCTCGCCACGGCCGTCGAGACCGAGATTGCCGCGCGCCTGACGGCATTCTCCGCCGGCGTGAACGCCTATCGGCACCACCCCTACCAGCGACAGTTGCCCGACCCGCCGACGCTGTGGGAGTCAGGCGCGACGCGCCTGCTCGACTATGGGCCGGAGGGCGGCCGCCCGGTGCTGTTTGTCCCGTCCCTGATCAACCGGGCCTATATTCTCGACCTGTCCGAACGCCGCAGCCTGATGCGATGGCTCGCGGCCGAAACCGGGCTGCGCCCACTTCTTGTCGACTGGCGTCTGCCCGGTCCTAGGGAACGTGAGTTCACACTCACCGACTACATCACCGGCCCGCTTTCCGGCGCGCTGGATCAGGCCGTCAACGCCGGCGGCGGGCCGGTGCCCGTGGTCGGTTATTGCATGGGCGGATTGCTGGCGCTAGCGCTGGCGGCGAACCGGTCGAGCGATGTCGTGGGGCTGGGGCTGCTCACGACACCCTGGAACTTCCATGCCGAGCGCAAGGCCCAGGCCGAAGCGCTCGCCCGCGCCGTAGATGCTTCCGCGCCGCTCCTGGCAGCCTATGGCGAACTGCCGGTCGACATCATCCAGTCGATGTTCTCGGCCCTCGATCCATTCCTGGTGACCCGTAAGTTCATCCGGTTCGCCGCCGCTCAACCGGGCAGTTCTGCGGCAGAAGAGTTCGTGGCTCTGGAGGATTGGCTCAACGACGGGGTTCCCCTGTCCGGCCCGGTCGCGCGCGAATGCATGGGCGGCTGGTACGGCGGAAACACACCCCATGCCGGGCAATGGAAGGTTGCCGGCACCGCGGTGCGCCCCGAGGCGATCGATATCCCAACACGCATACTGATCCCCGAGCAGGATCGGATCGTCCCACCCACCTCAGCTCAGGCGCTGGCCGACGCCCTGCCCAACGCCGACGCCAACAGCGTACCGCTCGGCCATATCGGCATGGTCGCGGGGTCGCGCGCCCAGGCGCTCGTCTGGGAACCGCTATCGGCGTGGCTGGATTGTGTTTCCAGCGCCTAGTTCGCTGGACTCGCCACCCCACCCGGTCTATATCCACCAAGGACTGAAAATCGGCGGATTTCGGGGAGTTTGTGCAGTGCGTAATGATTCCCGATCGATCCGCAGCCTCAATCAGGAGAGATAAATGTCGGATGTCGTGATTGCCGGAGCTGCCCGGACACCTGTCGGAGCCTTCAACGGCGCGTTGGCCGGCCTCAGCGCCGCAGAACTGGGTACGGTCGCCATCTCAAGCGCCCTGGAGCGCGCCGGTGTACCCGCCGCAGATGTTGACGAAGTGGTCATGGGCCAGGTCCTCACCGCCGCCACGGGCATGAACCCCGCGCGCCAGGCATTGCTCGCCGCCGGGATCCCCGAAGAACGCACCGCCTACCTGATCAACCAAGTTTGCGGCTCGGGATTGCGCGCCGTGGCGCAGGGCTTCCAGGCCATCAAGCTCGGCGAAGCCGACGTCGTCGTGGCCGGCGGCCAGGAAAGCATGAGCCAGTCGCCGCACGCGTCTCACATGCGTAACGGCACCAAGATGGGCGACGTCAAATTCGTCGACACGATGATCAACGACGGCCTGTGGTGCTCGCTGATGGGCTACCACATGGGCACGACAGCGGAGAATGTCGCCGAGAAATGGCAGATCACCCGAGACGAGCAGGACGCGTTTGCGGCCGGCTCCCAGCAGAAGGCCGAGGCGGCCCAGAATGATGGCCGCTTCGCCGACGAGATCGCCGCCGTGACGATCACGACCCGCAAGGGCGACATCGTGGTCAACGCCGACGAGTATCCCCGGCACGGCACCACGACCGAAACCCTCGGCAAGCTCCGTCCCGCCTTCTCGAAGGAGGGCACGGTCACTGCGGGTAACGCCTCGGGTATCAACGATGGCAGTGCTGCCACCGTGCTGATGAGCGCCGATGAGGCCGCGAAGCGAGGCATCACCCCGCTGGCGCGCATCGCCTCCTGGGCCACAGCCGGCGTCGATCCTGCCGTCATGGGTTCAGGCCCGATCCCGGCCAGCCGCAAGGCGCTCGAGCGGGCCGGCTGGAGCGTCGACGATGTCGAGCTGGTTGAGGCGAACGAGGCCTTCGCCGCACAGGCGATCGCGGTCAACCGCGACATGGGCTGGGATCCCGATATCGTTAACGTCAATGGCGGCGCCATCGCCATCGGCCACCCGATCGGCGCTTCGGGCGCGCGGGTGCTCATCACGCTGCTGCACGAAATGCAGAAACGCGACGCCAAGAAGGGCCTCACTACCCTTTGCATCGGCGGCGGCATGGGTATCGCGCTCTGCGTCGAGCGGGACTAGCCAATCACGATCATAGGGGAACGCATCATTCATCGCGGGTATCGCAAGAACGCCGGTCTCAGGCGTCACTGATCCGCTTTATCAGGAGAGTAAAATGGGCCGAGTGGCACTTGTTACCGGCGGCACAAGAGGAATCGGTGCCTCAATCGCGATCGCGCTGAAAAACGCAGGCCGCGATGTCGTCGTCAACTATGCGGGCAACGATCACGCCGCGCGTGAGTTCGAAGAGGCGACCAGCATCAAAACGATGAAGTTCGATGTCTCCGACCATGAAGCTGTCGCCGCCGTGGCCACGCAGATCGAGAAAGATCTCGGACCGATCGAGATTCTGGTCAACAATGCCGGTATCACCCGCGACGGCACCATGCATCGTATGACTTTCGAACAGTGGAAGGACGTGATCGACACCAACCTGTCGGGTGTTTTCAATTGTTCGCGTGCGGTCATCGAGGGCATGCGCGAGCGGGGCTTCGGCCGGATCGTCAACATCGGTTCGATCAACGGCCAGGCGGGCCAGTATGGCCAGGTCAACTACGCCGCCACGAAGTCGGGCATCCACGGCTTCACCAAGGCGCTGGCCCAGGAAGGTGCCGCCAAGAACATCACGGTCAACGCCATCGCGCCGGGCTATGTCGACACCGACATGGTGCGCGCCGTCCCGCCGGAGGTGCTGGAGAAAATCATCGCCGGCATCCCCGTCGGCCGGCTGGGCAAGGCCGACGATATCGCCCGCGGCGTGATTTTCCTGACCGCCGACAATGCTGACTTCATCACCGGGTCGACCCTGTCGATCAACGGTGGCCAGCACATGTACTAGGCGGGCCTCGTCCGATGAGTCGCGAATATCCCGACCGGCCCATTGCGGGGGTCGGGGTCGTCGTGCTGCGGGATAATCGGGTCCTGATGATCCGCCGAGGTCGGGAGCCCCGCATGGGCCAGTGGAGCATCCCGGGCGGCAAGCAGGAGGTCGGTGAGACCTGGCGGGAAACCGCGATCCGTGAGGTCCGCGAGGAAACCGGCGTCGAAATCGATATTATCGGCATCGTCGACGTGATCGACGCCATCGTTCGTGATGGCGACCCGCCGCGCCTGGGCACGGCCGAGGACGGCACCGAGGGGGTTGGTCTGGCGGCCACACCCGCCAAGGCCGCAGACGACACCTCGAACGTGACCGCCCTGCCCCCCCGGATCCGCTACCACTACACCCTCGTCGATTGCGCGGCCGCCTGGACCGGTGGCGAACCGGTGGCCGGCGGCGACGCCGCCCACGCCGAGTGGTGGCCTCTGGACCGGCTCGACGAATTGTCCCTCTGGTCCGAAACGGTCCGCATCATCACCGAGGCCGCGACCCTCGCCAAGGCGACCCGCCGCGAGCCCCGGTGAACGCAGCAACTCAACCAAAGACCGAACGTCGCGCCACGCTGATCGGCCTGTCGGCGGTGCTGTCCTGGTCCACGCTTGCGATTTTCGGCGCACTCGCCGGTCCCGTCCCGCCCCTGCAACTGGTGGCGATGGCCTTCACCATCGTCTTCGCCCTCGCCGTGGCGATCTGGCTGGCGCGCGGCGAGAACCCCCTGGACCATCTGCGACAACCGGCACCGGTCTGGGTGCTCGGGATAGCCGGGCTACTAGGCTATCACCTGCTCTATTTCATGGGAATCCAGAACGCACCGCCGGTGGACGCCAACCTGATCAATTATCTCTGGCCGATGCTGATCGTACTCTTCTCCGCCCTGCTGCCGTCCAGTACCGGTGTCGGCCGCCTGCGCTGGTTCCACATCGCGGGTGCCGGTCTGGGTCTCGCGGGGACGGCGCTGATCGTCATGGGCGACGGATTGTGGGACGGCAGCCGCCGGGTTCACACCGAGTATAGCGGCGGCTATCTGGCGGCCGTCGGCGCGGCGCTGGCCTGGTCGGGATATTCGGTGTTATCGCGTCGGTTCGCGCACATATCAACCGACGCGGTCGGCGCCTTCTGCGGCGGTACGGCATTGATGGCCTGGGCGGCTCATCTGGCGCTGGAGACAACCGTCTGGCCCAGCGGCACCATCTCATGGCTCGCGGTGCTCGGGCTCGGCCTCGGGCCCGTGGGCACGGCCTTCTTCGTTTGGGACCATGGTGTCAAGCATGGCGACTTACGGGTGCTCGGCGCCGCCGCCTATGTCGCCCCGCTGCTGTCCACCCTGCTGTTGGTCGCGTTCGGGCTGGCGGATGGGACATGGACACTGGCCCTGGCCTGCGGGCTGATCATGGCCGGCGGGCTGCTCGCTGCGCGCGAGATGCTGGCGCGCGGCCACTAGCGGCCGGACTGGGCGCATGCGAACGCCCGCATGTGGAACCCCGCCTGGGCGGGCGCATACACATATTCCTGCCCGACGGGACAGGCCCGGCGTGCTGCGCAGCCGCGCGGCATACAGTCTGCACTGTCGTTGTCGGTGATATGCCCGACGCAGGCCGGGACGTCATAGGTGCCGCTGGCGAACGCCCCGACCGGACAAGCCGAGAGACATGGCTTGTCGAGGCAGATCTCACACGGCGAGGGTCGCGTATCGGTTTGCGGCAGCGGGAGTTTCCCGGCAAAGGCCAGCGCCCCGCGATAGGCGTGCCACAGCCCGATATCGGGATGGATCAGCACGCCGACCGGTGACGGGTAGACCGGTTCCGCCCGCTGGGCCCAGCGCTGAAACGGCAGATGGGGCGGGCCGCCGAACGGAAACAGGGCCGTCGCACCGACCGCTGTCGCCACGTCACTCAACACATCGAAAATCCAAGCATCAAGAGAATTGTCCTGGCCGACATAGTCGCCGCGCACGGCATCGAACGCCGCCCACATGTCCGGTCCGGCATTGCCGACCAGAACCAGCGTCTCACCGGGAACATTGTCATCGGTCGCAGGATGGAACCCGCCACGCATGATCAGGCCATGCGGGGCGAGTGCGGCTTCTATCGCGGCGAAGTCCGGTGTCACGTCGAAAACTATTCCGCCGCGATGGCCTTCTTCAGATAGTCCCGGTCAAGGAGCTCGGCGATCTGGACCGTGTTCAAGGCCGCACCCTTGCGCAGATTATCCGAGACAACCCAGATGTTCAGCCCGTTGTCGATCGTCGCATCTTCGCGAATGCGGCTGACATAGACACCGTCCTCACCGGCCGCTTCCTTCGGCGTGACATAGCCCTCGTCCGCACGATGATCGACCAGCACCACTCCTGGCGCATTGCGCAGGGCCTCGCGGGCGTCCTTGGCCGACACCTCGCGGGAGAACTGGATATTGATCGCCTCGGCATGGCTGATGAACACAGGCACCCGCACACAGGTCGCCGTCAGCTTGATCTTCGGGTCTAGGATCTTCTTAGTCTCGACCGTCATCTTCCACTCTTCCTTGGTCGACCCGTCATCCATGAACACGTCGATATGCGGAATCACATTGAAGGCAATCGGCTTGGTGAACTCCTTCGGCTCGACCGGGTCGTTCACATAAACGGCACGGGTCTGGTTGAAGAGCTCGTCCATCGCGTCCTTGCCCGCACCCGAGACAGATTGATAGGTCGACACGACTACCCGCTCGATGCCAAACGCCTCGTGCAGGGGCCTGAGGGCCGTCACCATCTGGATCGTCGAACAGTTCGGGTTGGCGATAATATTGCGCTGGGTATAGCCGGCCGCCGCCTCGGGGTTCACCTCAGGGACGATCAGCGGCACGTCCGGGTCCATCCGAAACTGGGACGTGTTGTCGATGACAATGCAGCCCGCCGCCGCGGCCTTGGGCGCATATTTCGCCGACACGCTGGAACCCGGCGAGAACAGGCCGATATCGGTGCCGGTGAAGTCATACTCGGCCAGATTCTGAACGATTAGGGTCTGGTCCTCGCCATACGACACCTCACGCCCGACCGAGCGCTCGCTCGCCAGGGCGACCACTTCATCTGTCGGGAACTCGCGCTCCGACAGCGTTTGCAGAAGTTCGCGGCCGACATTTCCCGTCGCACCGACCACCGCAACTTTGTAACCCATGGGTCCTATCCTTCAATCCCCGGCCACATCAGCCGGGTGCGGGCGATGACATAAGCCCGAAATCGCGGTTTTGCAAGGTTCGAGCGTCAAATCTCGATCTGGATTTTCCGCGCAATCATGCTGACATAGTTCATATAGCCGTAGAACGTGCCGGCATCGATCCGTCGCCTCGCCTCGGCCTCAAGCGCGGCGGCCTCGGCCTCGTCGATCTTGCCCGCCTCGACCAGGTAGTAGGTGCCACGCAGGGTCCAACCCAGCGTGAGCACCGGTTCAGCCGTGTCGAGATGGCCGTGACTGCGTGACGGTGCGGGCTCGAACCCGATTTCGCGCAGCATGCCCGGCAACCGGCGCACCAGCCAACGGTCGTGAACATTGCCATCGACAAAGGCACGGATGCAATCCTGGAGCGGATCGTCATCTGCCGTCGCCACACTCATGGTCGTGAAATCGCCGTCATAGATTGCCACCGACCCGCCCGGTTTCAAAACGCGCAGCACCTCGCCCAGGACCCCCTCCGGGCCCGGCACATGGGTCAACAGCGTGTGCAGAACGACGACGTCGAAACCCTCATCGTCAAACGGCAGGTCCCGCGCATCTGCTTGCTCAAAAGACACCTGCGGCAGGTCCGCGGCCAGTTTCCGACCGCGTTCCAGGAACGGTTCGAGTTGATCCACCCCCACCACCTCTCCAACCGCCGGGATCGCCGCGATGGTCCGGGACTGGGGGCCGGTGCCGCAGCCGATATCGAGCACCCGCGCACCGTCCGGGAAATCGATATCACCGAGATAGGATTGGAGCGCTTCCGTCTGCTGCGGGGTCGCCGCGCGGCGCTCCAGGCTTTCCTTCATCGCGTCCAGAATTTCGGCCGGGATCGCATCCGGGTTCACATAAATATCGGGCACGTCAGTCTCCTCGCCTTGCCGGCTTTCTATGTGCCAGAATTCGCGCCATGACCGAACGGTTTTCGACCTATGCCGAGTTCTGGCCGCACTATTTGCGCGAACATGCCCGGCCGCAAACCCGCGCGTTGCATTATGTCGGCACGCTTTCGGGTCTCTTGCTGGTCGGATTCGCCATCGTCGTTGGACCTTGGTGGCTCGCATTGATCGCGCTGGTGGCCGGCTACGGCCCGGCCTGGATCGGCCACGGCTTCATCGAACGCAACCGCCCCGCCACATTTACCCATCCGTTGTGGTCTCTACTCAGCGATTTTCGGATGGTCTTTCTGTGGATGACCGGAAACCTAGCACCCGAATTGGCCGGTGCCCTGGCCATGTCACCCCAGCGCACGCCCGAGGCATCACCCGACCAATGAAACGTTGGACGATCCTCTGGGTCCTTGCGCTGGCAGCCTGTGCCTCCGCCCATTCCGACAATCCGCTTGTCGGTGACTGGCAAGCGGCGTCACCGACGGTCCTGCGCGCGCACGGCAACATCATCGGTTTCCGCGAGGCGTGCCTGATCGTCCGCGGCAACCGGGTGAACGTGCGTGTCGCGCGACCGATTGTTTACGGCGACGGGATCGACGGTACTTTCGTGTGGTTCGGGCCACCGGCAATCGCGACCCTCAGGTCAGAGGATGACGCGGCACGGGTGATCTTCATTTCGCCCAACCGCATAAACGTCGTCTGGCCACGCGGTATGGAGACGGACTATTTGCGCGCCATCGGCGGTGAGGGTGCGAACAGCAGCAACAAAGACTGCATCACGCCGTAGGGGAAAGAGGATCAGCTTCCGGAGCGTACCGGCGGAAAGACCACAGGCGACTGGCCCTCGGTTTTCGTCGCTGCACGGGTGCTGGCCAACGCATTGTCGAGGAACGCGTTGAGACGTGCCTTGGTATCGACCTCGCGGTTCACGTTGCCACTCTCGATCGCGGCCAGCATCGCCTGGGATACCGAGCATTGGCCATTGGCATGTTGCACACCGGTCGAGGTTTCGACGATCTGTTGTGCAGATACCGGCGCGACCACCAACAACGGCGCGACAACGGCGAATCCAGCAATGAGCTTACGCATGGGCCAAATCCCGAGTGAACTGCACAGAGGCTAGCCGTGTGCCGCACGCGCCGTCAAATCACGGCTAGGCTAGGCCGTGATCCGGTCGAGTTCGGCCAGCAGATGGTTGCCCATCTCCTCGGTCGAGACCGGCGTGCAGCCATCCTGCATGATGTCGGCCGTGCGGAAGCCCTCGTTCAGCACATTCTGCGCGGCCTGCTCGACCAAATCCGCCTCGGAGCCCAAATCGTAGGAGTAGCGCAGCATCATGCCGAAGGAGAGCAGCATGGCAATCGGGTTGGCCTTGCCCTCGCCGGCGATGTCCGGCGCCGAACCGTGGACCGGCTCGTACATGGCCTTGCGGGCACCCGTGACCGGGTCCGGCGCGCCCAGGCTGGCCGACGGCAGCATGCCGAGCGAGCCCGTCATCATCGCCGCCTCGTCCGACAGGATATCGCCGAACAGGTTGTCGGTAACGATGACGTCGAACTGGTGGGGATAGCGGATCAGCTGCATGGCGCAGTTGTCGGCCAGCATATGGTGGAACTCGACGTCGGGATATTCCTTCGCGACCTCGGCCGAGACCTGGCGCCAGAACACGCCGGTCTCCATCACGTTGGATTTCTCCGCACAGTGCACCTTGTTGCCGCGCTTGCGCGCCAGCTCGAAGGCCACCCGGCAGATCCGGACGATCTCGTCCTTGGTATAGGCCTGGGTGTCGACCACGCGGACGGTGCCGTCTTCCAGGGTCTGCTCGCCCTTCGGTTGGCCGAAATACACGCCCGAGGTCAGCTCACGCAGGATCATGATGTCGAGCCCCTTGACCACTTCGGGCTTCAGGGTCGAGGCCTCGACCATGGCGTCCATCACCACGGCCGGGCGGAGGTTCGCGAACAGGTCGAGATCCTTGCGCAGGCGCAGCAGCCCCGCCTCAGGGCGATGCTCGCGCGGCACATCGTCCCATTTCGGGCCACCGACGGCGCCGAACAAGACCGCGTCCAGCGTTATCGCCTTTTCCATGGTCTCTTCCTGGATCGACACCCCATGGGCATCGAAGCAGGCGCCGCCCACCGGGGCCTCGTCGATTTCGAAGCGAACGGCTTCCTTTGCCTCGAACCAGCCCATCACGCGGCGGACCTGCTCCATCACCTCAGGCCCGATGCCGTCACCCGGCAGGACCAGCACGCTCTTGTTCGCGGCCATTTTTACTCTCCTATGAAATTACGTGCGGGCTGCGCCTAGGAGGCCGCCTTGTAGAGCCAGGGCTGCTGGCTGCTCTGGCCGCCTTCGAAGTCCTTGATCTTGTCGCCCTGCTGCATGGTCAGGCCGATATCGTCGAGGCCCTCGAGCAGGCACTGCTTGAGAAACGGGTCGAGCTCGAACCGATAGACGATGCCGTTGGGCGCGTGGACTTCCTGCTTCTCCAGATCGACCGTGATTTCCGGGTTTTCCGGGTCGCTGGCCACCGATGTCAGAACATCGATCTGTTCCTGGGGCAGCTTGATCAGCAGCATGCCGTTCTTGAAGCTGTTGTTGTAGAAGATGTCGGCGAAGGTCGGCGCGATCACCACCT
>JBMYRB010000001.1:605686-816267 GCA_049601915.1 Alphaproteobacteria bacterium | reverse complement strand
CCCGGAGGCGATGCCTCGCGGGAGCCTGGAGTAGCTGTGATATCACGCGGCCAATGGAGAAAACCGCCATAATCAAGTGTTCTTGACGGCCTTAATCCCCTTTTTCCCCCGACCACGAGACTTATAAATCGTATAGCCCTTTGAGCCTAAGTTGAGTGATTCAATGCCTTCAGCGGAAGACAGTATTGTTACAATTTTCTCTGCAACCTTATCCACGTTAGAATTGGACTTCCGCCATTCATCGAATGCTTTTTGCCCTAATTCGTCGCCTATTGATCTCTTCAAAACGTTTAGTTTGCGAGTCTCGCTCTTGGTCAGACCTGACATTTCTACCTTCTAATTAAGTTGGTTTCAGATCCGTTGTAGAGCTTTTTTGATGTAAATGGGACCCCCCCTATCCTGAAAAGTGCAGCCACTGAAAAAAAGGCCCCGGAGGCGATGCCTCGCGGGAGCCTGGAGTAGCTGTGATATCACGCGGCCAATGGAGAAAACCGCCATATCGTGACGGGGTTTTGCAATCTGCGGCACTCACCGTCTAATCCGCATCTGCGGCCCCGGTGGCAGGGTCATCATATTTCGGGTCTAAATATCGAATCGGAATCGGGCCTGAGTGTGACGTGGTCAGGCCAACTTTCGGGCAAGGTCTTCCGGCCGTAACTGCACGTAACGCTGCAGCATTCTGAGGTCTTTATGACCCGTGATCGCTGCCACCTCCATCACGCCCAGCCCCTTCTCGAAGAACCGGGTCGTCGCCTAATGTCTGAGATCATAGAACCAAAGGTCGGTTATGTCGGCTCTTCGAGTTGCCCGACGCCATAGCCCCTTCAGGGCCTCGGGATGGACCGGGATCACCCTGGGAGAACGGGTGCTGCAAGAGCTTTAATGCCCGGTTCCGCGACTAGCTCATGGAAACTCCGCGTGATCGCGATGGTCGCATCGATCTGATAATGGACATAGGTGCACGCACCATCCATGGACGATGTGCCGAACTGCGTCATCAGTTCATCGAGTCCCTTCTGCGCGGTGCGCGGATCGAGCTGGACGATGACATCGAACGTGGCACCCAGTGCGGCGCACCTTGCCGACAGGGCCTGCCAGTCAAGCGCGCGCAGGCTATGCACCAGAAATTCTTCCATCGGCTCGATGAGCACCACATGGCGCGGCGAAATCTCTTCCAACAGCTCGGGCACCTGCAGACCGAGGCCGAGGCCGACGACCACGAGCCTGCCCGCATGCTCGGCAGGCGGGATCGCGAGCAGCTCGTCACCCGCGCAGGCCGCGAGCTCGGCCGCCATGGCCTTTGTGGATTGATCCGATAGTGAATCCGGTTCGGGACGACCGACAACAACGCGCATCGGCGACTTGCGCCAGGATTCCACCTTAAGCCGCGCAAACTCGCCTGCATCCGTGTTGTAAAGTCGCCCGCCGCCGATATCGATGTCGACCGCCATACCGGCTTCGTCGCGCACCGGCTGGGTGATCGTGTCGTTGGACCGTCGCACGAGCGAGGCGACGCCCGGCAAGGCAGTGTCGAGAAATACGAGATTTTTCTGGAACAGGGAGGGTTCGGTCATCGACATCTTTCGGATATTCGCGGCGCATGGCGCAGCCGGAGTTCGAGATGTCATTGAACGCAAGTTTGGTTAGCAAAGGCTTTACAGCGTTCCCGGCCGCATGAGCGAACAGGCGAATGCCCGGTCCGCGTCAAGCGGTGCGCGGGCTGTCCTCAGCCGGGATTGGTTCCGCATCACCGGCGATAGAGACGTCCGTGGCATCATGTCCGCCCGCCTCAATCACACGATGAATTCGCGGCGGCTGGTTCCAGCCCAACGTCGCAAACGCACCACAGTGACCGCAAACGGCAGACCATTCATCCGCCACGGTGCCGCAGTCACCGCAAACCCACGCACGATCGGAATCGGCGTTGGCCGCGAGCTCCAGCCATTCGGCCGGCGCCGTCATGTCTTCCGCATCCTCGTCGGCGAGACGTGCGTGAAGGCGAAATACATCCGCCGTCGGCGACGCGGCCTGCAGCTCATCGAGTTGCCGGCGCGCTTCGCCCCAGAGGTTTGCATCAAGTGCCGCGCGCGCAAGCGCGAAGCGGCTTTCGGGATGGTCCGGGGTCGCCCGCACCAGTTTCTCAACCGCTTTGTAACGTTCGAGCGGGGCCGAGCCCGGTTCGAGCAACCCGAGATAGGCATCGCGCAGATCCGGATGTGGTGCGGCCAACCAGGACTTCTCGATGAATTTTCGCACCCGCCAGGCGCGCCCCTCCTCGGCCACGAGCTGTGCGAGAAGGCAGGCCGCGGGCACGAGGGCGGTATCCAGTTCGTTTGCCTTGCGCGCCTGCGCAAAGGCGTCGTCCGCTTGGCCGGCAGCCTGGCTGGACCGCGCTCGCTCCGTGAGGAGTGCTGCCTGCTGCTGGCGCACCCGCGCGGTCATGCTGCGCTTCGACTTCTGTGATTCCTCGAGCAGCCGCTGCGCCTCACGCCAGTCCCCGGCCCGGCTCAGCAGCGAGACCATGGTATCGACCAGCCATGGCGTGCGTGGCTTGAGCACGTAGGCGCGCCGGGCATAGGTCAGGGCTCGGTTGTCGTCACCGACTCTCAATGCGTCTGTGATCAGACCGCGCAGTCCGAGAAATTCCGTGTCCGCGTTCTGCGTCATACGCTCGAAGGTGGCGCGTGCCGCCGCCTCATCCCCGGCGATCTGGGCCGTCTGGGCCTCGAGCAACACCGTTACCGGTGCATGATCAAGCAGCGAGTCCGCCCGCCTTGTGTGTTTGCGCGCGCTGTCGGCATCGCCCGATGCGATCGCAACGAGACCTTCAGACAACGCTCGAAGGCCCGCCTCCTGACGGTTCAGGCGGCGACGCATAGACCATTCGCGCGGCCGGCGCCGAAGCCAGCGCCATGTCGCGAACGCCGCCGTGACGGCAATCGCCAGAAGGAAAACCGAAAGCGCGAGAATCCCAACCGATGTCTCGACCCGCCAACCCTGCCAGTCCAATGAAACAACGCCCGGACGGTCGGCAAACCACACGGCGATCGCCACCACGACCGCGACCTCGACCACATAGATCAAGAAGCGGATCATCACGAACCACCGTCGGCGCGCAGTCGCGCTATCGCTTGCGCTTCTATCATCGCGAGTGCGTTATGGGCCTCGATATGCCCCCGCGCCTGCGCCAACCAGGGTGCAAGAATTTCGGCCGCCGGTCCCGTGATCCCATCGAACGCCGCGCGCGCGGCGCCAACATCCCGGTCCTCCAGATAAATCTCAGCGCGGGCAATCCGTGCGTCGATACCGTCGCCGGGCACATCCGCCCCGGTGCGCCGAATGCTGACGATGTCATTGATTCGCCCCGTCAACCGATCCACCAGACCACCGGTCGCAGCATCAGCTTCCGCGCGCCGGGCGGCGAGTAGTTCGGGCACCAGCCGCGCAAACGACACTTCAAGGCCCGGTCCGGTGACCACGCCGGTCTCGGACATGCCGCGCAGGGCCGTCACGGCCGCGCTCAGCTGGGGGTCTTTCGTGCCCATGGATTCCAGTAGTTCCAACGCTCCTGGGTAGGGCACGCCGCGCTCCAGCGCCACGCGCAACTGACCCGCCGCAAGCGCGAGGGTCGAGGCGCGGGATACTTCAGCATCCTCGGCACGCTGGCCCTTCTCGAGTGCCGCGATGCGCGCGGTGACGTCTGCCAACGATTTTGCCTGTGCCTGGGTGAGCGCCTTGAGATTGGTATCGAAATCAACCAATCCGCCCGACATGGCTTGCATATTGGTCGAGGCAAGCTGGACCGCGTTCTGAATTTCCGCTTCGAGGGCCTCCAGCCGCGCGATTAGCGCCTCGTCACGTGCCGAATCCCCGCTTTCGCCCGTTTTCTGCGCCGCGAGCGCGTCGCGTAAGCCGTCAATCTCGCCGCGCAGGGGCGCCAGTGTGGGTTCCAGATCAGGTGGCGACAACTCGGCCAATGCCGCCCGCAGCGCAGACACATCGCGGGCAAGGGCTGCAAGCGCCGCCGGGTCGGCACCCGGTGCATTATCGCCAGCGTCGGCGCCGGGACCTTGTATCGACCACCAGACCCATCCGCCAACGCAGAGGGCGACGACCAAAGCCAGCACCGCGACACGATTGCCGCACGCCGGTGGCGCGGCGCGGTCAGGGGACGAGGGAACGCTCGGTTCAGGCTCCGGATCATCGGATGCGCGAGACGCTTCAGGTTTCGCTTTTACGGTTACCGGGCTGGGCGCATCCCCAGATGCCGGAACCTCGGGGTCATCGGAACCCGGGTTGATATCCAGGTCGATTTCTTCGGCCGCCGCGGCGGCGCGAACCACCTCCATCCGTCCAGCCGGGATCGTGTCACGCTGTTTCCAGCCCTGTACGGTGCTGACCGGTATGCCCAGCCGTGCTGCCATCGGGCGAATACCGCCAAATGCATCGATGATACTGCTTGCGGGCCGGTCCGTTTCGTCGCTCATAGTATATGTCCGTTGGTGCCGTACGTACACATACATACGCCTGATAGGTTGTTCGCGCTAGCGATTCAGGTTGCGCCGAAACGGCTCTTGGCGCAGTTTCACGAATGTTTTAAGTGTACGTCTATGTGCGCGGCGTATCCAGCACGGATAGGAGGCTGTCCTGGTCCGGCTTTTCGGCGCTTCTGATGTTGCCAAACTCCAGCGCGCCAAGTTCTTCCGCGACCGCGTCCGAAAGTGCGAACGCGACTACCCGATTGCAGCATTCGGCCAGCCCGCCCGCCACGACCAGGCTCACAAATTGCGCCGCCGTACGCGGTGAATAGAAGAGTGCGGCATCCAGCGATCCTTCACTCAGACGTTTTTTGATCGTCTCGGGTAATTTACCCACCGGCGGCGCCCGATACAGGACCTCCCGGCGCACATCGAATCCCGACCGCGCAAGCGCTCCCGCCAAATCACCGGCGATCACCGTGCCGGCCACATGAACCAACGGCCCGTTTTGGGGATCCAGGCTGGTCTTGACCAGATCAGCTAGCGCCTCGACGTTCCCCTCGGCGCTCAGGGTTTGATCGAAACCGCACTGCCGCGCCGCCGTGGCGCTGGCGTCACCCACCGCAAATACGGCCATATCGCGCCGCTTCGATGCAGACGCAAGTGCGCGCGCGCCGTTCGCACTGGTAATCAAGACCGCCTGAATGCCCGACAAATCGAGGTCAGCAACGGGCTCGAACGTCACCTCAATCAACGGCACCACCACCGGCTCATGGCCGAGCGCAATCAACGCGGCCGCCGTATCGTCGGCATCAGGCAGAGGTCGTGTCACCAGTACGCGCATCTCAATCGCCGTGAACTGTGAAGAAATCCTCACCCATTCGCACACGCAATTCCGTGCCAATGGCCTGACCGAGCGCCTCCGGCGCCGACGCCGGACCGACGCGTGACAGTCGCACCAGATCGCGTCCGTCGGGCCACGCGGCAACGCCCGTCAATTGCATCTCCTCGCCGTCCAGGCGTGCAAGCCCGGCTATCGGGGTGTGACAGGTCCCATCGAGCGCATCGAGCATCGCGCGCTCGGCGCGCAGACACGCCATCGCCGCAGGATCCGAAATCCCCGCCAGCGCGTGTGCGGCGCTGTCGTCGGTGCTGCGATGGGTAACCGCGATGATGCCCTGCCCCGCCGCCGGCAACATGTCATCCACCTCCAGCACAACATCGGCGGCATCTCCCCGGCCCAGCCGGCGCAAGCCCGCATAGGCAAGCAACGTTGCATCCGCCTCACCGTCCATGAGTTTCCGCAGCCGGGTTTCCACATTGCCGCGAAACAGGACCGTTTCTAGATCCGGACGCAACGCGAGCAATTGTGCCCGCCGGCGCAACGACGCCGTACCGACCCGCCCACCTTCGGGAATGGCGGCGATGGATACCGCCCCGATCAGCGCGTCGCGCGGATCCTCACGTTCCAGCGTCGCGCCGATGGCGATGCCGTCCGGGAGCCATGTTTCCATGTCCTTGGCCGAATGCACCGCGATGTCGATCTCACCGTCCAGCTGCGCGCGGTCTATTTCCTTGGTGAACAATCCCTTCCCGCCGAGCTCGGCCAACGGGCGATCCGTCACCACATCACCCGTGGTCCGGACCGGAACAATTTCGGGCGCGGGTGCGTCCGGGTTCGCCGCGGCCAACCGGTCGCGCACCGTGTTTGCCTGATAGAGTGCCAGCGGGCTGCCGCGCGCACCAATTCGGAGTTGCGTGTCGTTCATGTAAAACTCATAGCCGCATGCGCGCCGATTGCAAAATGGGTTATACGATCCCCATGCGTGTTCTCGGAATTGAAACCAGTTGCGACGAGACGGCGGCCGCGATCGTGTCCGACAACCGGTCGATTCTGTCCAACGTGGTGCTTAGTCAGCTCGACGACCACCGGCCCTTCGGCGGCGTGGTTCCGGAGATCGCGGCGCGTGCCCATCTCGAGCATCTGGATTCGATCATCGCGCGCGCGCGCGACGAGGCCGGCATCGATCTGGAGGCGCTCGACGGCATCGCCGCAACCGGCGGCCCCGGACTGATCGGCGGGGTGACTGTCGGCGTCATGACCGCCAAGGCCATCGCCGCGGCACACGAGCTGCCGTTCGTTGCGGTCAATCATCTCGAAGCGCATGCATTGACGACCCGGCTCACCGACGATGTGGCCTTCCCCTATTTGCTGTTGCTTATCTCCGGCGGCCATTGCCAGTTGCTGATCGTCGAGGAAGTGGGCCGGCACGTGCTGCTGGGTACAACGATGGACGACGCCATCGGCGAGGCGTTCGACAAGACGGCGAAACTGCTCGGCCTGGGCTTTCCCGGCGGCCCGGCCGTCGAGGCCGCGGCGCGCGACGGCGATCCGGCGCGATTCCGGTTACCGCGTCCCCTGAAAGGCCGGACAGGGTGCGATTTTTCGTTCTCCGGCCTCAAGACGGCCGTTCGCCAGGCAGCGCTTGACCTCGATCACGACCCAACCGCGCAAGACGCCGCCGACCTGGCGGCCGGATTCCAGGCCGCGGTGGCCGAGGTTCTCGCCGACCGGTGCCGGCACGCATTGGCCGAGTTCGCAGCGCGCCACCCTGACATCCCGCCGGTCCTCGTGGCAGCGGGCGGCGTGGCGTCCAACCAGACGCTTCGAAGCGCATTGACCGCGGTCAGCGCGACACAAGGCGCATCGATGATCGCGCCGCCACCGGCGCTATGCACCGACAATGCCGCGATGGTCGCGTGGGCCGGCATCGAGCGCCTCCGGACAAGCGCGCCAGATTCACTCTATTTTCGCCCGCGCCCGCGCTGGCCTCTGGCCGAACCCCACGCCGCACAATAAGCTGCGCACGCCGGGAGACGAACATCATGGCCGCGGACGCCACACCGAACACCAAGATCGATATCCAGCCGCTTTTCGCTTCCTGGGTCCCACATGCTGTGCGACCCTATTTCGGCAACGGCACCCGTATTTCCATCGCGATAAACTTGAGCTAGGAGCGGGGCATGCAGCGTATTGCAGTGATCGGCGCCGGCGCATGGGGGACCGCCCTCGCCACCGTGGCGCGCCGCGCGGGACGCGACGTGGTGATCCATGCCCATGAAGCGGAAACCGCCGACGCCATCAACAAGAACCATGAAAACAAGGTTTTCCTGCCGGGCATCGCCCTCGACCCGGCAATCGAAGCGACCGATGATCTTTCTCATGCCGACGAGAATGCCGACGCGATCGTGATGGTAACCCCGGCCCAATTCGTGCGTCCCACCCTGGCCGCACTGACCCCGGCGTCGGGCACCCCGATGATCATCTGTTCAAAGGGTATCGAGCTCGATACCGGCAAACTGATGAACGAGGTTGCAGAAGAAACGGTGCCCGGTGCGAACCTCGCCGTCCTTTCCGGCCCGACATTCGCCGCCGAGGTCGCGCGCGGGATGCCGACCGCGGTCACCCTTGCCTGCGCCGATACCAACACCGCCACCGGACTGGCGACTGCCCTCGGCACGCCATCGTTTCGTCCCTATACCACGACCGACCTAGTCGGCGCCGAAGTCGGCGGGGCCATCAAGAACGTGATTGCGATCGCCTGCGGGATCGTCGAGGGGCGCGCGCTCGGACAGAATGCCCGCGCCGCCATCATTGCACGCGGCCTGGCGGAGATCGCCCGGTTCGCCGCCGCGCTCGACGCCGACCCGCGCACCCTGATGGGCCTGTCCGGCCTGGGCGACCTGACCCTGACCTGCACCTCCACGGCATCGCGCAACTACACCCTTGGCAAAGCGCTGGGATCGGGGACCTCCTATACGGATGCCATCGCCGGGAAGTCATCCGTCGCAGAAGGCGCCTCCACCGCGCCCGCCGTCCTCACGCGCGCGGCAGCACTGGGAGTCGAGATGCCGATCTGCGCGGCGGTCAACGCCATTCTGCATGACGACGCCGGGGTGGACGAGACGATCACCGAAATCCTGGCGCGTCCACTGAGGGCCGAAGGCTGATTGGCATCACGTCGGCATGCCCTATAAGAGACGCAACAAGAGCTAACGAGGAACAAGCGCCATGGCTTACTGGCTTTTCAAAACCGAACCGAGCACTTGGTCCTGGGACGATCAGGTCAAAAAGGGCGTCGAGCATTGGGATGGGGTCCGGAACTATCAGGCCAACAACAACATGAAGGCCATGAAAGTCGGCGACAAAGGCTTCTTCTATCATTCGGTAAACGAGAAGCAGGTCGTCGGGATCGTTGAAGTGGTGCGCACGCACTACCCGGATCATACCGACGAATCCGGCCGCTTCGGCATGGTCGACGTCAAGACCGTAAAACCGGTCGAGACCCCGGTCACGCTGACCGACGTCAAGTCGAACCCGAAGCTCGCCGACATGGTCCTGGTCAACAATTCGCGACTGTCGGTGCAACCGGTCAAGGCCACCGAATGGCGCGAAGTTTGCCGGATGGCCGGCGTAAAACCTTGAGCGCCGAGGGCAATCAAACCGCCGAACCGGTGATGCGCGGCAACCGCCGCGTCCTGTGCCACGCCGACGAGATCGGCGAAGCCGGCAAGGGGTTCATCCTGGAGAAAGTTTACGAGGACAACCCGGACGCAAAAATGCCGATCTTCGTGATCCCGGGTGACGAGGATGGCACGCTTCATTGCTACATGAATGTATGCCCGCACCAGGGCACGCATCTGGAACTGAAGCCCGACACCTTTCTTGACGTCGACCGGAAGCTGATCCAGTGCTCAACCCACTGGGCCATGTTCCGCAAGGAAGACGGGTATTGCGTGAAGGGACCCTGTGTCGGCAAGTCACTGCGGCCGTTGCCGGTGACAGTCGATGATGACGGGATGGTCTTGTTCGGCGACTAGCAGCCGACTTCACCAAAAGAACGAGAAGACCGCCGCGGCTTGCAGTTGTCTGGCCGGGTCTATTTCCCGATAATGCGCCGCAATCGAACCGGCAGGCTGACGCACTAAAACGCCGGACAACGTGATCAACAGGGAGAGTACGCGCCATGTTCCGCGAGAAGTTTCCCGTCCCGGACGAATGGGCAAGCCGCGCCTGGGCCGACGACGCAAAATATCAGGAAATGTACAAGCGCTCGGTCGACGACCCGGACGGGTTTTGGGCCGACGAAGGCAAGCGCCTCGATTGGATCAAGCCCTATACCCAGATCCGCGACGTTTCCTGGGACGCGTCCGATCTGCACATCAAGTGGTTCTACGATGGTGTGCTCAACGCGTCGGCGAACTGCCTCGACCGGCACCTGGCAACTCGCGGCGACCAGACTGCAATCATCTGGGAAGGAGACGACCCGAAGGATGACGCCAAGCTCACCTACAACGATCTCTACGAGCGTGTTTGCAAATTCGCCAACGGGCTGAAGTCCCTCGGCATCAAGAAGGGCGATCGGGTTACGATCTATCTGCCGATGATCCCGGAGATCGCCGTCGCCATGCTGGCCTGCGCACGCATTGGCGCTGTGCATTCGGTCGTCTTTGGCGGTTTCTCACCCGACTCGATTGCCGGACGGATCGACGATTGCGATTCCGCCTATGTCATTACCTCAGACGAGGGACTGCGCGGCGGGCGTACCATCCCGCTCAAGGTCAATGTCGATCAGGCGATCGACAAGCTTCCGGCCGACCAGGTCAAAAAGGTGGTGGTGGTGAATCGCACCGGCGCCGACATCAACTGGGTCGAGGGTCGCGACGTCTGGTACCACGAGTTGTGCGACGCCCAGTCCGCCGACTGCCCGCCCGAACCGATGGATGCCGAAGACCCGCTGTTCATCCTCTACACGTCGGGCTCTACCGGCAAACCGAAAGGTGTGCTCCACACGACCGGCGGCTACATGGTCTATGCCTCGATGACCCATCAGTATGTCTTCGACTATCATGATGGCGATATCTACTGGTGTACGGCCGATTGCGGCTGGATCACCGGCCACAGCTACATCGTCTACGGGCCGCTGGCGAACGGCGCCACAACCCTGATTTTCGAGGGCCTGCCCAACTATCCGGACGCGTCGCGCCATTGGGAAGTCTGCGACAAGCATCAGGTCAACATCTACTACACCGCACCAACCGCCATCCGCGCGCTGATGCGCGAAGGCGACGCGCCAGTGAAGAAGACATCACGCGAGTCCATCCACCTCCTGGGGACAGTTGGTGAGCCGATCAACCCGGAAGCCTGGCACTGGTATCACGAGGTGGTCGGTGATGACCGTTGCCCGATCGTCGACACCTGGTGGCAGACCGAAACCGGCGGCATTCTGCTCACACCGTTACCCGGCGCGACGATGCTGAAACCGGGATCGGCCACCCGGCCGTTCTTTGGGATCAAACCAATTATCGTTGATGCCGAGGGCAACGAGCTGGACGGCGCATGCGAAGGCATCCTTTGCATCGACGGCGGTTGGCCGGGCCAGATGCGTACGGTCTATGGCGACCACAAGCGTTTTGCCGAGACATATTTCACGGCTTATCCCGGCCGCTTCTTCACCGGCGATGGCTGCCGGCGCGACGAGGACGGCTACTACTGGATCACGGGCCGCGTCGACGACGTCATCAACGTCTCGGGCCATCGCATGGGAACCGCGGAGGTGGAGAGCGCGCTGGTCGAACATGACGATGTCGCCGAGGCCGCGGTCGTCGGCTACCCCCACGACATCAAGGGGCAGGGCATCTACGCCTATGTCACGCTCAACGCGGGCGTCGAGAGCAACGACGCACTCCATGAAGAGCTGATAAAATTCGTGCGCAAGGAGATCGGGCCGATCGCGACCCCGGATCTTCTGCAATGGGCACCCGCCCTGCCCAAGACCCGGTCGGGCAAAATCATGCGTCGTATTCTGCGCAAGATTGCGGCCAACGAGCATGACCAGTTGGGAGACACCTCAACACTCGCCGACCCGTCCGTGGTAGACGATCTTGTCGAAAACCGACAGAACAGGTAGCCCGACGCAAACATACAAAGGTATGTAGGCATTGTTGTGACATACGAGCCCGATGACATCGCGCACGTGCGACAGGACGACATCCGCGCCTGCGAAATCGGCAAACCCCGCCAAGGCGATCTCCAGGCTAACGCCATCGCGCGCCACGGCGTTGTTGGTGATGCCGGTCAGGGCAGTGAAGTAGTCCGATAAATCGGGATTGATCGTCGGGCGAACAGGACCGAGAAGTTCGCCCGCTCGGCAAAACCGTCACCCGCATCGACTCGCACGGCACTGATTTGCACAATTTCACGAAACTGCCCCGGGCCCGACCAGCCGCTTTCCTGCGCGCCCTCCCACGACGTGGACTCCAGGTCGGCAATGACCATCAATCCCGATGCGGGCACCACCTTGTCCAATGTCGCCGTCATTGTTTGATACGTCAGGTGCGCGCGTCAAAAATCGACGCAGCGTCCATTGCGTTCCCAGTCGCCGAACCGGGTCGGTTCCGGTCCCTTGGGACCACCGATCTCCTTTGCAGTATCGCGGCGCGTCGTGGCCGCCCCAGCAGGCTGTTCGTCGCCCGCGATCGGCGCGGCACCCTCATCAAAAACGGGTGTCGTCGCCGCATTTTCGGCGGATTTCGGTGCTTTAGTCTCTCCCTCCGGCCTGCGGACACGATACTTAGGGGTCGTATGCATCTGCTCGCCCGGCGGATTTTTATGATTATCGGACATAACGTTGATATGGACGAACGGCCCGAGTTTGCCAAGTCTGCAGACAAGATCGACGGGATTTCAAACCCAGCATGAGATCCGCGCAAAGACCAGACAGGACAATGAAGCAGAATTAGCGTCGCGCCATGAACCCGATTTCTCAAGCTGAACAACTACCTGTAATCACTGAATTAAATTATACTTTTGTCGGCGCATCGGTGGCTCTCCCCGTCGCACACGACAGCCGCTCCGACGGCCTTGAGTACGAAAATGACCGTGAGTACAGCCAAAAACCCCCAAATTCTGGGTATTCAGTTAACAGATTGTCCACATATTGGGGTCCATACCCTATTTTGTGCGCTTGCCCCCGATTACCACATGATCTAGGCTTCGCGCGGGATCAAGGCAGCCATCCGCGGTTGTTGGGGCAATAAGAAACAAACAGGAACAGGACATGTCTTGGACTGACGAACGGGTGGCAATGTTGCGGGATTTATGGGCCAAGGGCCTGAGTGCGAGCCAGATCGCCGTGCAGTTGGGCGGCGTGACGCGCAACGCGGTAATCGGCAAGGCGCACCGTCTCGGGCTGGAGAGCCGGCCATCCCCGATCCGGGGCAACGGCACGGGCTCACGTCGGCGCAACCGGGCCATCGACCGGGCACTCGAGGCGAAAGCCCTGCGCGGAACCATGGCCGATGAGGAAATCGGCGGTGAGAAAATCGTGCCGGACGGCGGCAAGTGCATCCCGGAAGCTCCCATACCGCCTTTGGCAAGGCGCAGCGGCGACGTGTCCGAGTGCCTGTGGCCAAACGGTGATCCCGGCGATGCGAATTTCAGCTTCTGCGGGGCTGACAACTTGCCCGGGCGTCCCTACTGCGCAGAGCATTGCGCCATGGCATATATTCGGAAAGACAAAACGGCGGCCTAGTTTCAACGATTTCCGCCGTACCGGCCGCAGCGGGTCCAATGACCGGCTGCGGTCGGTTCGTTTTTGGGGCATAAAGCGCCATGTCCGATTCCCGCACCGTCGCCTGCCAGATCCTCGATGCCGTCCTCGACGATGGCAAACCCCTCGACACGGCCCTCGCCGCCGACCGCGCTCTGGCGAAGCTCGACCCGCGTGACCGCGCCCAGGCGCGCCGGATCATCGCGACCGTGCTGCGCCGCCTCGGCGAGGTCGATGCGCGCGTATCCGAATGCCTCGACCGGCCGTTGGCGGGCCGCCATGCCCATGTCCGCAACATCCTGCGAATCGGAACCGCCGAGCTGCTGTTCCTTAAGACCCCGGCCCACGCTGCCGTGGACGGCGCAGTGGGACTGGCCGGCCAGTACCGGCGTGGCGCCCTCAAGGGGTTGGTGAACGCCGTGTTGCGGCGGATCGGACGCGAGCCAGAGAACCGCGAAGGCACCCGGTCACCCGGGGAACGCAACACGCCAAACTGGCTGCTCAAGCGCTGGCAGGACATTTACGGCATGGACACAGCGCGCACGATTGCCGACGCACATCTGATCGAGCCGCCGCTCGACTTCACACTGGCAAAGCACGCCGACCCAGCGGAATGGGCTGCGAAACTCGACGCCGAGGTCCTGCCCGGCGGCACCCTGCGCCGTCGGACCGGCGGGCGCATCTCAGACCTGCCCGGTTTCGATGATGGGTTCTGGTGGGTTCAGGACGTGGCGGCGTCCCTCCCGGCAAAACTGCTGCGTGACGATGCCGACGCGCGGGTCATCGACCTCTGCGCCGCACCCGGCGGCAAGACCATGCAGCTGGCCGACCGCGGCCCCGAAGTCACGGCCGTCGATATTTCCAACCAGCGTTTGTCGGCGCTCCAGAAGAATCTCGCCCGCACGGGCCTCGCCGCCGATATCGTCGGTGCCGACGCCACCCAGTGGCGGCCCGAGCAGCCGGTCGATGCGGTTTTGCTCGACGCACCCTGCACGGCCACCGGCACAATCCGCCGCCACCCAGATATTCCCCGGCGACGCCGCGAGGCGGATATCAAGAATGCCACCGCGCTGCAGGACCGGTTGCTGACCGCCGCGGTCAACATGGTCGTACCCGGGGGCACTATTATCTATTCGGTCTGCTCGCTCGAGCCGGAAGAGGGCACCGCGCGCGTGGACGCGCTGCTGGCCTCCGGTGCGCCGGTAACACTGGACCCAATTTCGGCCGATGACTGGCCCGAACTCGACGGCTTGAACCCCGCCGCGATCACACCGGCAGGTACCTTGCGCACGTTGCCGTGCCACTGGTCGGAGCGCGGTGGCATGGACGGATTTTTTGCCGCACGCCTGATCCGAACCTAGGCCGGCCTCGTCGCCCGTCGCGTCGCTTGCGGCGCAGTCTGTAAATCGGTTACGAAAAACCATGGCTCCCTCATCAAAGGCGGCTCCTGTCCGCATTGCACCTTCGATCCTGGCGGCGGATTTCGCCAAGCTGGGCGACGAAGTACGCGCCGTCGCCGACGCCGGCGCCGACTGGATTCACATCGACATCATGGACGGGCATTTCGTGCCCAACCTCACGATCGGCCCCGGTGTCGTGAAGGCCCTGCGCCCGCACTGCGATCTGCCCTTCGACGTGCACCTGATGATGAGCCCGGTCGACTACATGATCGAACCCTTCGCAGATGCCGGTGCGGATGTGATTTCACTGCACCCCGAAGCCGGACCTCATCTGCACCGAACGCTGCAAACAATCCGCGGACTGGGAAAGAAGGCCGGCGTGGTGCTCAACCCCGCAACATCGGTCGCGGTCGTCGACGAGGTGATGGACATGGTCGACCTCATCCTGGTGATGAGCGTTAATCCCGGGTTCGGCGGACAGGCGTTCATCGAGAGCCAGCTCGATAAGATCGCTGCGCTGCGCGCGCGCATCGACGACCATGTGAAGACCGGCGGACAGCCGATAGACCTTGAAGTGGATGGCGGGATCGACCGGAACACCGCGCCGCGCGCCATTGCCGCCGGGGCCAATGTCCTGGTTGCCGGCACCGCCACCTTCAAAGGTGGTCCGGATTCCTATGCCGAGAATATCGCCGCCATGCGGGGCGACGGGTGAGCGGCAACGTCTTTCAGGACCTGCGCTACGGCGTCGGCAAGCTGCTCTATGCCTCGCCGGTGTACCGCTACACCCTGATCGGACGCGCACCGAACGAACTCGCCATCGTCCCGCCGGATTCCTGGCCCGGGAACGCCGAACGCGGCACCGCTGTTTCGGCCGGAGAGTTATCGTTCCTCGGCGAGACGGTCCGCGGTGGCAAACACGCCTGGCGCCCAGTTGGCATGAGCGATGCCTGGCTGGCCGAGCTGCACGGCTTCGACTGGCTGCGCGATCTGCGCGCGGTCGGCGGCGACGCGGCGCGGCGACGCGCACGCGATTTGGTCGAAGACTGGATCGAACATCAAACCGGCTGGCAGGAAATTGCCTGGCGCCCGGATGTTCTGGCCACCCGGCTGTTCGCCTGGCTGGGTCAGCATGATTTCTTCTGTGCGTCCGCAGACGACGATTACCGGCGGCGCTACTTGGCGACCATTGCACGCCAAGCCAAGCACCTTGCCCGTGTGCTGCCCGGCGGAGTCGAAGGCGCCGGGCTGATACGGGCCGCCAAGGGCCTTACAGTCACCGGTCTCGCTCTGCCGGCTCACGAGGCCTCCATACGCCAGGGTCTCAAAATTCTCGAAAAGGCCTGCACCCGACAGATTTTGCCCGACGGCGGACACGTCTCGCGCAACCCGCAAACTCAGGCGACCGTCTTACGCGATCTCGTGGATGTGCGCAGCGCGTTGCTGGCGGCAGGCCAGGATATTCCAGCCTTCCTGCTGGGCGCCATCGATCGGGCCGCACCCTTCCTGCGCATGCTGCGGCACAATGACGGGCGACTGGCGCTCTTCAACGGCAGTTGCGAAGGCGAGGATTGGCAAATCGATATGCTGTTGGCCCAAGCCGATGCGCGCGGCCGCGCACCATTGAGCGCACCACATACCGGTTTCGAGCGGATCGTCGCAAACCGGACTGTCGCACTCCTGGACACCGGCGCGCCACCGCAGGCCGGGCTCGACACCCAAGCCCATGCCGGCTCACTCAGCCTGGAGATCTCGATCGGCAAGGAACGACTGATCACCAATTGCGGGGTACGACCCGGCAACCGCGATCCCTGGGCGACGGTCCAGCGATCTTCAGCCGCCCACTCGACCATGGTCGTCGATGACACAAACTCGTCGGAAATCCTCAACGACGGCACGTTCGGGCGGCGCCCGCAGGATGTCCAGGTCGAGCGGAGTGAGGATGACGGCAACATCTGGGTCTCCGCCAGCCATGACGGCTATGCGTCCTCGTTCGGACTTGTCCATGAACGTCGGATCTACATGGCGGTCGACGGCGACGATATCCGAGGTGAAGACGCGCTGAGCCGGACGGAGGCGGCAGGTACAGCACGCCCGGCGCGCGGGTTTGCGTTGCGGTTCCATCTTCACCCCACGGTCCAGGCATCCTTGGTACAGAATGGCTCGTCGGTGCTGTTGCGCCTGCCGAGCGGCATCGGATGGCGGCTTATCGCCGAAGGCGGCACCGTGTCGCTGGCCGAAAGCATCTATCTCGGCGAGACCGAGGAAGTACGACGCAGCGAACAGATCGTGGTATCCGGCGCACTCGAAACCGATGCCACCGCCGCGCGCGTCAAATGGGCGCTCAAGCGGGTCCCTAAGAAGACCTGATCGGCATCGGCCCGCGCGCGACATCCCGGTTCGCCGCCGAAATAAAGCGTTAACCGTCAATCGATCGTTAAAGTTTATCGCGAATTCTATGTATCGAACCCATGGAATCCGCTGTCACGCATATCACCCCCGAGGCCGACGCGCCGTCGCCTGTCCAACAGGTCGCGCTACCGCAGACGCGGCTCGCGCAAAGCCTCATTGGCCCGGACACATCAATTCATACGTTGACCGAGAGGTTCACGGCGTGGACCGTCCAGATCGGGCTGGTCGTCGACAAACAACGCAAGCTGATCAGCACCGTCACGGACGGCGATATCCGCCGCGGGCTTTTGCGTGGCATTTCCACCGATGCCCCTGTGCACGCAATCACGAACCCGACCCCACGCACGATTCGCTTCGGTGAGCCACGTGGCGATGTTCTTGCGTTCATGCGCCGTGAGCGCGCCGGGCCTCGTCATGAACGGGGGTATTCTGTCAAAGGTCGACCCGGTCCAGATGATCGATTTTCACCGCGAAAGCGATACCGCGGCAACGATGGCGGTCCGCAGCTATGAAGTGCAGGTCCCCTGCGGCGTAGTGGATATCGATGATCATGAAATCAAGGGCCTGCTCGAGAAGCCCGTGACACGACACTTCATATACGCCGGTATATATGTGCTTGGGCCCGTGGCGCTTGAGATTATCCCCCACGACGGTGCGTTCGATATGCCGGATCTGTTTGAGGCCTAACGGGCGTCCGGTCTCTCGACCCTGGCCTATCCTGTTCAGGAATACTGGGTCGACATCGGGCAGATAGACGATTACCGCCGGGCCAACGAAGAATTCTCTCAAATATTCTGGATCAGCCTGCTGACCTAGAGCTGCCAGCGGCGATATGTATCCGGCAACTCAAGGCCTCGCCACATTCCTTTGACGTCCGCGAGCAGACCGCCATCGACCAGCAGATCGGTCAAAGCCGACATGTCCAGCGCGCGATATTCGTGATGGTTCACGGCGCCGATAACCGCTTCGTAAGCCCCACCATTCGCCAGTGATGGCAGGAGCTCGACCCCGAAGAATTGCTCTGCCTCGTGCGAGTCCGCATGTGGGTCATGGACGTCAACCGCATGTCCCAGATTGCGCAGGCTTGAGATGATATCGACCACCCGCGAGTTCCGCAGATCGGGCACATTCTCTTTGAACGTCAAACCCAGGACAAGCACCCGGGCGTTGGGGGTCTCGAGACGTTCGGCAACTTCGCGCGCAATATACCCGCCCATGCCATCATTGATCTTCCGGCCGGCGAGAACCACTTCGGGATTATGTCCTACCGACTGCGCGGCGTGAGCCAGATAGAACGGATCAACGCCGATGCAGTGCCCCCCCACCAGGCCGGGCTGGAACGGAAGGAAATTCCACTTGGTGTTGGCCGCATCGAGGACATCCAGAACGTTCAGGTCAAGCCCGTTCAGAATTACGGCCACCTCGTTGACGAACGCGATGTTGATGTCGCGCTGGGCATTCTCGATGACCTTGGCGGCTTCGGCGGTTCGGATGTCACGCGCCTCGAAAACGTTACCGCTGTTGACGGCGCCATACATGGCAACGAGCTGGGCCGTAATCTCCTTTGTCTGCCCAGCGACAACCTTAGTTATTCGATCGACGGTATGTTCGCGGTCGCCGGGATTGATGCGTTCGGGCGAGTAACCGAGAAAGAAATCGACCCCGCATGTCAGCCCGGAGCCGGCCTCCAGAATGGGACCACACACATCTTCGGTAACACCCGGATACACGGTGGATTCAAAAACAACCGTCGCACCCTTCTCAAGATTGCGGCCCACTGTCTCACTGGCACCCCGAATGGGGCGCAGATCAGGCCTGTTGTCGCCATCAACCGGGGTCGGCACCGTTACAATGAATATGTCCGTTCCCTTAAGCGCCGCCTCATCGTCGCTAAAACGCATCGTTGTGTCGCCCAGGGCGGACGGTTCAATTTCGTCCGTACGGTCTTCGCCAGCCTTCAGTTGGGCGATGCGCGTTGCGTCGATGTCGAATCCCGTTACCTGGAAATGACGTGCAAGATGGATCGCCAACGGCAGGCCAACATATCCAAGACCAACAACCGAAATGCTTGGAGAGGAGGACATTCTATTCTGCTCCAGTGGTCGCCGCATCGAAGCGGCCTTTCGCTTGGCTCATAACGCGTACGGGGGCGACATGCCAAGCCCGATGGGTCACACCAACAACAGGGTTTCGAGACAATTCCCCTTGCACCGGCCTGTGATTTGACGCAACAGGGTTGGGAATCTGCTGCGTAAGGCTATTTTGGAAGAAATTCGTCCGGCTCCGTTGCGTTGCGGTCCGGACTGACCTATGTAGTTCGCCACGATATTGTTGTTAATTATTTTAACCCACAAAAACTTTGTGTGCAATGGACCGTCTAGACATACTCGAATCGCGGAGCATTTACATTTTGCGTGAGGCGTATGCCTGTGCGCGGCCGCTCGCCATGCTGTGGTCGATCGGCAAGGACTCCAACGTCGTGCTCTGGCTTGCCCGTAAGGCCTTCTTCGGAAAGGTACCTTTCCCCGTCGTCCAGCTCGACACCGGCATGGAGCTCGATGAGGTTTACGCCTATCGCGACCAATACACGAAGGAGTGGGACCTCGACCTGATCGTCATCGACTGTCCACCCGAGAGTGAAATGGATCAGAGCCTGCCACCGATGACCCGCTCGGCAGCACGAAAGAGCGCCGGACTGGCGAATTTGCTGGACCAAGGTGGTTACAAGGGTATCTTTGTCGGAATCCGGCGCGACGAGGAAGCCACGCGCGCCAAGGAACGCGTGTTCAGTCCCCGCGCGACGGACGGTGCATGGGAGTTCCGCGATCAGCCGGCTGAATTCTGGGATCAATTCACGACCGATACCCCGGAAAACGCCCATCTACGGATTCATCCGTTGCTCCATTGGACAGAAATCGACATCTGGCGATATAGCCAGCGCGAAAACATTCCAATCAATCCGCTCTATTTCTCGCAAGACGGAAAACGCTATCGCTCCTTGGGCGAGAAGAACATCACCGCACCGATCGACAGCGACGCGGCGACCATCGACGAGATCATCGAAGAGCTGGAAACAACCCGCGAACCGGAACGCGCCGGCCGGCTGATGGACACCGAGGCCGAGGATTCCTTCGAACGTCTGCGCACATCGGGGTACATGTAATGGCAGACGCCCAGACGATTGCAGATCCCGTGAAAGCGCGCCCGGCACCCGAGCAACAGATGCGTGTCGTGATCGTGGGCCATGTCGATCACGGCAAGTCCACGCTCGTCGGTCGCCTGTTCCACGACACCGGCCAACTGCCCGACGGCAAACTCGAGGCCATCGAGGAGATGTGCCGGCGCCGTGGCATGCCGTTCGAATGGGCGTTCCTGATGGACAGTCTGAAGGCGGAGCGCGACCAGGGCATCACCATCGACACCTCGCAAATCTGGTTCCGACATGATGAACGCGAGCATGTGCTGATCGACGCGCCCGGCCATCGCGAGTTCATTCGTAACATGGTGACGGGTGCTTCGAACGCCGATGCCGCGCTGTTGATGATTGACGCCGACCAGGGCGTGCGCCGCCAATCGCGACATCACATGTACCTGCTTCAGCTCCTCGGTGTTCGCGAAGTCGCCGTCGCCGTAAACAAGATGGACCTAGTCGATTATGACGAGGAACGTTTCCGCGCCATCGAGGCCGAGTATCGCCAGTATCTCGAGAGTATCGGCATCACACCGCGCCAAATCATTCCGATCTCCGCGCGCGAAGGCGACAATGTCGCGACCGCATCGGACAGAATGAACTGGTATAAGGGCCCGACTATTCTCGAGACTCTACCGCAGTTCGAGCACCCGGCCTCTGCGGTCGAGCAACCGCTGCGCCTGCCGCTCCAGGATGTCTACAAATTCGATGAACGGCGCATTCTGGCCGGACGTATCGAATCCGGCCGACTGAATGTCGGCGACGAACTCGTGTTCTCCCCGAGCAACCGAACGGCCCGTGTCGAGACCATCGAAAGCTGGAACACGGACGGCCCGATTACATCGGCGCGCGCGGGCGAATCCGTCGGCATCACGCTCGACGAACAGATCTTCGTCGAACGCGGGGAAATCGCGAGCCACGAGACGTGCGCGCCAATTGAATCCGATGTGTTTCACGCCCGCCTTTTCTGGCTGGCGGAAACGCCGCTGGAAATTGGTGCCGCCTACGAACTCAAGATCGGCCCGAATCGGGTCGATGCGGTGGTCGAGCAGATCGAGCGCGTGATCGATATCGACGCGCTGTCGGACCATTACGCGACACAGGTAGCCCGGGACGAAATTGCCGACGTGGTGATCCGAACAAGCCAGCTTATAGCCTTCGATGAGCATGAGAGTTTGCCCCACACGGGCCGGATCGTCATCGTCGACAGGCATTTGACCCTCGGCGGCGGTGTCGTCTCACTCGGCATCTACCCCGACCAACGCCAGGCGGTCACGGTACGCGGTACCAACCTGACGAAAGTCGATCACCGCGTCGATCCGGCGCGGCGTATTGCCCGTAATCGGCACGAGCCCGGTGTCTTGTGGTTTACCGGCCTTTCGGGCGCCGGCAAATCAACCCTGGCAATGGCGCTGGAACAGCGCCTGTTCGACAAGGGGTTTCAGGTTTACGTGCTCGACGGCGACAATGTCCGGACCGGCCTAAACTCTAATTTGGGGTTCTCGCCGGAAGATCGGGCGGAGAATATTCGGCGCGTCGGCGAAGTCGCGGCCCTTCTGGCAGATGCTGGGCTGATCGTGATCACCGCCTTCATTTCTCCCTACAGGGCCGACCGTGATCGCGCCCGCGAGGCAGCTGGCGAGACCTTCCACGAAGTTTTCATCGACGCCGATGTGGCGATCTGCGAATCCCGCGACCCGAAGGGGCTCTATAAACGGGCCCGCGCGGGCGACATCAAGGAATTCACCGGAATCTCTGCACCTTACGAGGAACCGGCGAAGCCCGATATCCGCGTGGACACCAGCGGCCGCGGTATCGAGGAATGTGTCGACGACCTTGTCGCATATGTAACGGCCAATTTCAGCAATACGCGGTAGTTCATGTAAACATATGAAATACTTGACGTTCACAAGTTGAACGCTGTACGTTCATGAACTGAACGCTGTACATGAGCAACGCTGAACGCATACCGGTCGGCAAAGCCGACGATGCCGAGATTACCCTCGGGATCCTGAACGCCATTCACGAGAATGAGCGAATCACGCAGCGTACGGTCGCTCAGGATCTGGGCATCGCGCTCGGGTTGACCAATGCCTATCTAAAACGTTGTGTGAAGAAGGGCTTGATCAAGGTCAGCCAGGCGCCGGCAAACCGTTATGCCTACTATCTCACGCCGCAGGGCTTTTCCGAGAAAAGCCGCCTGACGGCCGAGTATCTTTCGGATTCGTTCCGCTTCTTCCGGAACGCACGCAGCCAATGCACCGAAGCCCTGAACGAGGCCGCCCGGCGTGGCTGGAAACGGATCGCGCTCTATGGCGCCAGCGAGCTGGCCGAGGTCGCCTCCCTGTGTGAGGCATCGGACGTCGAGATTGTTGCCATCGTGGACCCTGGCCATTCGAATTCGAATTTCGCACATCTGCCCGTCGTGCAGAACATCGCCGAGGCTGGGGACATCGATGCGTTGCTCCTGACGGCGGTTTCAAACCCGCAGGCGGCCTATGATTCACTCGTGCGCGACTATCCCGCGAGCCGAGTGATCGTGCCCGGCCTCCTGCGAATCAGCAAACCCCTGGTCGACGAGGCCGCGCCATGAGTGATGCGAAACGCTGGTTCGTCGTCAAAACCCATGCCAACGGCGAGTTCAAGGCACTGGCGCACATCCTGCGCCAGGGCTTCGACGGTTATCTCCCGCGCTACATCAAACGCCGGCGTCACGCACGCAAAACGGACGACGTGCAGAAGCCGCTCTTTCCCGGATATCTGTTCGTCGGCATGGACCCCGAACGTGCGCGGTGGCGCGCGCTCAACTCAACGATCGGGGTAAGCGAACTGATATGCCACAGCGGACTGCCCGCACCTGTGCCGGACAACGTCATCGACGACATTCGCCGTCACGAGGACGACAGCGGATATGTCATTCTCGGTGACCGAGCCGGCGTCCGGAAAGGCGACAAAGTCCGCATCACGGAAGGTTCGATGGCTGACCATATCGGCATATTTGACGCCCCGTCCGACCAGCACCGCGTGTTTCTTTTGCTGGATCTACTGGGTCGTCAGGTCCGCGTGAAAATGCCGATGACGGCGCTGGCGCCCGCCAGCTAGACGCGCAACAGACGGCGGCCCGGGCGGGTCAGGCAGTTTCCGATAAAGGCAGATCGGAGATGAGAAGCCCCTGTCGTTCCAAGAGCCATTCAGCCAGCTCTAGCTCAAACGGCTCATCGATATTCGCGATGGGTCGGTCGACGACCACTGCGGCACAAGCGCCATCAATAATGGGTGCCCCATCGAGAAAGGGATCGCGACGCAGCGCGTAGCAGAGGCCGTTACGATGGAAGAGTGGAGGCAAGTCTTGTCGCCGCGCCGTGCGTGCGCCTTCCGCGAGCAGAAATCCGACCCGGCCGTTATTGACCGTCAGAGTCTTCTGTGGCGCGCAGTGTGCCGGGGTCGGACTGACTGTCGCGGCCCCATTAAAATCGCCGTCAAGCAGCGCCTTCATCGTGGCCGTCAGCTAGCCAGCAGGCGCAAGGGGCTCGTCAGCTCGAGCAAAAGCGAGACATCAAAACGTTTTCCGTAGTGATCTTCGGCGGCGCGCCACGCATGCCGCCACATTTCGTCCGAAGATGCCGTGTCATCAGCCAGTTCCGCCGGCCGCATGAAGGGCGCCTCACCACCTTGGCGCACAACTTCAGCGGCAATCCCCGGATCGTCGGTCGAGACAATGACCTGATCAATCCATGGCTGCGATGTGGCCAGCCTGGTAGCCCGGCCGGCCAGTGTGAGCTCGCCGAGGCGTTTCATATTCTTGCCCGGAATCCCTGTCGTGGGCTTCTTGGCTACCAGCATGTCCTCGGTGACAATTGTCCCGGCAATGAGGTTGCGCTTCGGCGCCAGGCTGCGCTCAAACATCGCGCGCATGTCCGCGAGGTCTTCCGCCACATGGTCCTTGTCTGCGCCATGCGCATCCGTCGTCGCAACGGCATCGCGCATATCCGACACCATCCGAAACTGATCAACCGTCAACGACGACGGCACATCGGGCCCGAACATCCGTTCCAATAATGTGAGATGTAGTTCAACAACGGCCGCGCCGCGGGCGATCGCGGTTAGCGCCGGCCAGGGTTACCCAGAGTGATCGAACAGCCCGACCGGACAGCCGTAACGCGCGCGCATTTCATCTATGACATTCAGCCCCGATTTCACTGAGCGGTGTGGATCTGGAACTTGATCACATCAGCGCCGGCATCGGCCGCAGCGTCGATAAAGGAGTGCGCCGTACCCAGCGACCCGTCATGAGCCTGCGCCACCTCGGCAATCAGGTAGGCCGGTGCATCAAAACCTACCGGACGGCCGGAAATACTGAATTGTTCGGACACCCATACCCCTTCGAGCCAACCAGTTGGCGTCCAACACGAGCTGTGCGCATTTCTGATTGCTCGATCTCATTTATGCGGGGTGATGGTTAATTTTGGGTTGAGAGGCCGCATCAACCGGGCCTTTGGCCCCAAAAATAATGCGCTCCTGGGCGCGGGCGACTAACGCGCGTCATCGAGGTCGTTCACGCTGGCCTCGATCAGCGTATCCGGGCTCTGCTTCAACTGCTCGAATATACGCGCCACATACTCGCCCAACAGACCCAGCAAAAGACTGTTGAGGCCGCTGAAGAACAAAATCATCACGACCAGGGTCGCAAAACCCGCCGGCCAGTCCACGCCGAAGATCAGCCGGGCTGAAAGGTAGCCCAACCCGGTCAAAAACGATGCGACCATGGTACCAATGCCCAGATAGGTGGCGAGGCGCAGGGGTTTGGCCGAATGACTGGTAATGCCATCGACCGCCAGCCGAGCCATGCTCCAGAACGGGAACTTCGTCTCGCCCGCCTGACGGGCAGAACGGTCATAAGGGATGCCGGTCTGGGTAAACCCGATCGCCGCGATGCGGCCGCGTATGTAGAGATGGACATCGCCGTCGGCGCGCAACACCTCGATAACCTGGCGATCGATAAGTCGAAAATCACCGGCATCGCGCGGCAGCGGATCCTCGGAAAGCGCATCGATGAGCCAATAGAAGGCGCGGCGACCCGCGGTGACGATCCCGCTCTCCTGGCGGCTGCGGCGGATGCCATACACCACCTTCGACCCCGCCTCCCAGTGGCTCAGGAATTCCGGTATTAGCTCGGGCGGGTCCTGCAGGTCGGCATCCAGCTGGATGGCCGCCGCACCGCGGGCCTTCAGATAGCCGGTGCGGATCGACTTCTGATAGCCGAAGTTCTTCGAGAAACGATAGGCGCGAATGTTCGGCCTTTCTGCGGCCAGGGCCTCCAGTTTCTGCCATGTCGTGTCGTCGGAATGATTGTCGGTGAACACCAGTTCATAGTCATAGCGTTCGGCCACCTGCGCCATCACGGCGGTGACACGTTCGACGAGCGGGCCAAGATTATCCTCTTCGTTGAGAACAGGAACGACCAGAGATATCAGGGGTCGGTTATCGGGTGAATCGCTCATGACGTCGCCTCCGGGTCGGCCGGCAACAGAGTTTGCAAGCCTTGCGCAAGCGACACGGCCGGCGTCCAGCCGGGCAAGCGCGGCCCACTCTCCAACGGTACCATAATCTGGTTTGCAGGATACGGCCTGGCGCCGAACGCCACCGCCGGCGCGCGGCCGGCAACCGCCGCGATTACCCCCACGAGCTCCTTGACGGAAACCCTGTCCCCGGTATCGAGGCGATACCGGCCCGCATCCATGCTGCCGCTGTGCAATCCTTCCGCCGCGACCATGAAACCCCGCACGACATCGTCGAGATAGACGAGGTCGAGGAGTTGCTCGCCTGGCGACACGGCGAGCGTTTCGGGTTTTCGCGCCACGGCGTTCTCGATCAAGGCAGGTATAAGCTTGCCGCGCGTATCGCGGGGGCCATAGACGTCGTAAAGCAGAAGGCTGCAACAAGGCACGTCGCAGTGTTCGGCGTAGAAGGGCAGAAAAGCTTCGAACGCCCGTTTGCTGGCGGCATAAAGGCTATTCGGGGCGTTCTCGCCGTGCGCGTCGTAGGCCCAGTACGTGCCGGCCGCTACCAACACGGAAGGTGTGCCTTGCCGATCTGCGTTGATTTGGCTGAGGCCCTCCAGCAACTCCACGCCCAAACCCACATTGGATGCGAGCATGGACCGGATGTCGGATGCCACATGGCCAGGCTGGATGCGCGATGCGAGATGGAAAACGCAGTCCGGCCGCACGCGCTCAACCAGCGCGACGGCGGTACCGTCTTCGGATTCGGCAAGCCGATGGCAGTCTATGTGATCAACCGACGCCTTCAGGGCTGTCGGATCGGAAGCGGCCCGCAGCAGCACATGCACTTCCCATCCCGCCATGTCGAGATGGCGCGAAAGCGCGGTTCCGATATAGCCCGTGGCGCCGGTGATCAGTGCTCGCATGGCGTGCCTATACCATGGGGCGGCTCACAAGAGCCTCAGTGGTTTTCGCGCAGGTAAGCAAGGACGGTGTCGGTGACATAGGCGATCTGGTCGCTCCCGATCCCCGGCCAGCAGCCGAGCCAGAAACTGTCGTTCATGATCTTGTCGGTGTTGGTCAGGTCGCCGACCACCCGATACTCGACGCCCTCGAAGGCCGGCTGATAGATAATGTTCCCGCTGAACAGCAGCCGAGTACCGATCCGCATATCTTCCATGTGCGACAGAAGATTGCGACGGTCGAGTGGGCTGTCGTCGCGAATCGTCAGGAAAAACCCGAACCAAGACGGCTCCGAATTCGCGGTCGCCTCCGGGAGGATGAAATGCTCGTCGAGACCCGCCTCTCGGAAGGACTTCATATACTCGGCAACGTTGGCGTTGCGCGCCGCAATGAAGTCATCGACCTTGTCCAGCTGGCTCAGCCCGACGGCCGCCTGCATGTCGGTCGCTTTCATATTGTAGGCGAGGTGGGAATAGACAAATTTGTGGTCGTAGCCATAGGGCATGTCGCCGAGCTGCCAGTCATACCGTTTGCCGCAGGTATTGTCCTTTCCCGGCAGACACCAGCAATCCCGGCCCCAGTCCCGGAATGAGTTGATCAGGAGATTGTTGGACTTTTTCCTTGTCAGAACCGCGCCACCCTCACCCATGGTGATGTGATGTGCGGGATAGAAGCTGAGCGTCGCGGCGTCGCCAAAGGTACCGACCGGTTTGTCATCGTAGCGTGCGCCAAACGCATCGCAGCAATCCTCGATGACATAAAGATCATGCCGCTCGGCTACTTCCATCAAGGTTTTCAGATTGAACGGATTGCCGAGCGTATGGGCGATCATGATGGCAGCCGTCTTGTCGGAGACCGCATCTTCGAGGCGGTCCGCCAAGACATTCCCGGTGGTGAGATCGACATCGACAAAAACCGGTACACAGCGATTCTGTACGATCGGGGCAATGGTGGTCGGGAACCCCGCCGCGACAGTCAGGACCTCGCTCCCTTCGGTGATCCGTCGCTTGCCCAGCTTGTGCGATGTGAAAGCCGAGAAGGCGAGCAGGTTCGCCGCAGACCCCGAAACCGTCAGGCTCGCATGACGCAAGCCGAACTTCCGCGCCAGCCGCCGTTCGAATGCCTCGGTGAACCGTCCGGCTGTCAGCCACATGTCCAGGGACGCATCAACCAGGTTCACCAGATCGTCGGCATCCACCACCTTGCCCGACGACGGGATATAGCTTCTGCCTGGCTTGAATTCAGGCTCGTTGCGATTTTCGTAATAAGACCGGCAGGCATCCAGAATAGCTTGGCGGCTCGGGTCGGTCATGGCATCGGTCCAGAGGAAAAGTCGCAAAAGGTCGGGCTAGCCATCTTTCTGGCCCAATTTCGAACGCGAAATTTCTAGCGCACCACGCCGCGCTGGGGCCAGTGTAAATTTGTCGGAGTGGCGCCGTTCACGGCGTCGTATCGCGCTGAAAAACGTGCATTCTCAACAGGATATAGAAACTGACGGTGAAGGAGACCATCCCGCAAGGCTGTGCCAGATAGCCATTCACGCCAAGCCCGTCGACCAGCGCGGCGACGACCGCGAGATTGATGGCATAGCAAATTGCAAAGGCGACGAGGAACCGCACAACAGCGCCGAACACTGCACCTTCGTGACCGAAGGTATAGGCGCGATTCAAGGTGAAGCTCATCACCAGGCCGACGCCATAACCCGCCGCGTTCGCCACATAATCTCCAGCTCCAAAGCCCGCCTTGAGGCCATAGATAACCAGCAGGGTGGCCAGCGTGTTGAGAATGCCAACAAGGGAATAGCGGCCGATTTGGAAGCTCAGGTCATGTGCCATGGAATGGTAAGCCTAGGTGATTGCGCTGCGACTCGAAACCCACGGGTCGCATGGCAACACACAACCCCGTGCACTCCTCTTCCAAATCGGGGGGCAGTCGGATAATAAGTCCCGATGTCCGGCCGGGTATTTACAGGTCGACAATCTGCCGAGGTTCCGCCCATGACGGCGACATCCGCCTATTTCAGAGACCCGCTACTATGGCCGATGCTCGCCGCCGCCGCGGTGCTGAAGCTGGCGCTGGTTCTCTGGCTGGGCCCGGTCCTGTTTCCCGACAGTAGCGGCTATTCCTATATCGCTGATCGGATGCTCGCGAGCGGCAGCTGGCTAACGGAACGCGGTGACGCCGTGGACCAGAATATGGTTTTCCGGACCATCGGTTACCCGCTGGTTATCGCACCCCTCATGGCCCTCTTCGGCTCTGCTTGGGCCAGTGCGATGGCGATCCTGCAAGGGCTCGTCAGTCTCGCGGTGCTCATTCCGGTACTTCGTGTCACCGAAGCGGTGACGAACCGTGCATGGGCGGGACGGCTGGTGCTCATGCTCTACACCCTGTCGGGGTCGCTGCTCTATGACCAGGCGATTTTGACCGACAGCCTTAATGCGTCGATCTTCATCCTCGTGGTATTCTCGGTTTTAGGGTGGGGGTGCAGCCTGTGGCGCCTCGGGCCCTGGCGCATGCTCGCTCTCGGAGCGATCTACGGGCTGGGCATCTGGATGCGCGAACCCGGGCTGTATCTGGCCGTGATACCGCTCGGCATGATGATGGTCGCCGTGCTTCGTCGACGGGCCGTTTTCGGCGAGGACGCCTTACGACTCGGCGTGACCCGCGCCGGCGTCTTCGTCATTGCGATCGCCATCTTGTCCGGCAGCTACATGGGCTGGAACCAGTATCGGCTGGGCGAGGCCTTTATCGGCGGCACGGGTCATATCAACTGGCTGCAGGCGCCGGTCTACGGATACGTGCGAGGCTATGGCAATCCGTTCACCGGCAACGACGCTGTCGACACGGCGGTCCGTCAAACCAGCAACGACAGGTTTGCCGGCATGCACCAGCTGCACGCCGTCTTCGCCGTGCTCTCCACGCTGCGCGAGCGCGACGGGCTGAACGACAGGGAGCTCACACGGCTGGCGAAAGACAAATGGCAGCAAACGCTGGTGGAACATCCGGCGTTGATGCTCCGCAATACGTTGCGCAATCTGGCGCCGGAGAAGCTGGCTTTCCTGATCACCAATCCACTCTACAACGCCAACGAATATGTCCAGCTGGGGCCGGGAAAAGGTGAGCGGTTGATCAAGGGGCGCAGCCAGCAGATCGAGGATCTGGGTGAAGAGTTCACGATCGGCGGGGCGCTTCTGCTCGCCCTCGAGACCGTTCTGCGAGCCACCAGCCTGGCGGTGTTCGTGCTGTTCGTCCTCGGGCCGCCGATCTGGTTTGCACGCAAGGTCAGACTAGGGCGCCCGGGCCTGGATCCGCCGCTGATCGCCATTCAGTGCTGGGCCGGCTTCATTACCTTCGCGTTCGCCTATGCGCTGGTCTATTCGGAACTGCGCTATTTCACGCCGATAATCCCGATGGCACAGGTGGCGCTGGTCGCAACCCTCGTGGCCATCACGAATGACTGGCGGCAGCGAAGAAACCCCTTACCCGATCAGAGCGTGGACGCCGGCCAACGCTAGGCAGCCCGTTGTGGCCGCCCGTCGTGCGCAAGCACGCGGCGAAACAGCTCCGTGAGCTGGGCGGCGCCGGTCAGGGTCAGATGGTGGTTGTCGAAGTACAGGGGATGGCCCCCGGCATCGACGATCCGACAGTCGTCCTCGCACAGATAGGGCGCCGTCTCGAAATACGTGAAGTTCGGTGCGTCGATCGCCCGGACCGGCGCGAGATAGTCCTCGTTCATCGCGCGATAGTCCGCGATGTCCTGGCGCGGCAACGGCGTTCCATCGCGCAAGTTATCGTAGAGAGCTTTGGGGATGTTTCCCGGCCAAACTGGAACGGGCGCAATATAGCTGACCCGAATGCCGTTCTGACCGGCAAGCGCGACCAGCCGGCGCAACGCATCGATGGGCGGGTTGCCGCGCGAGAAATGTACCAGAAGGTGATCGACGCGGTGCCTTACCGCGTCTTCGATGACGGCGCCCGCATTATGGGCGGGGGCTATCAGCGGCTCGTTCGGCACCACAAACCGCAATGTCGCGTCGATCTCACGCGCCGCCGCCGTCACGCTCGCCTTGATTGAATCAGCGTGACTGTCCCCGACCAACATCAGGCGCGGCGCCGCCGCATCACCCGCGTGCAGGGCGCAGGTCAGCGCTGTCGGGTCGAGTAGTCGGGCGACCTTGCCACAGCGATACGTCTCACGGTCAGCCGAAGCGGCGAATATCAGATTGGCACGGTCGGTGTAGAAGGCGGCGACCGCCGGATGGGCGCCAAGCGCGATTGCGATCAGCAGAGCCTGCACCCCAGCCGTCGATGTCTTCCAGGGGAGATGGCTTCGGCGTAGCGGTGTTTCCACAAAGTGATAGAGGAGGACGGAAATCACGCCGATCGCGATCAGCATGGCAATTATTGTGCCCGCATCCGGTGCGCTGAGCCGGGTCCCGGCGAAGGGCTCATAAAGCGTCAGCGTGATCAGCGGGAAATGCACCAGGTAGACCGAATAGGAATACTTGCCGAGCGTTTCGAGCCAGGATCCTGGCCACGAGCGCGTCAGGATTCTGGGCAACCCGACAGTCAGCAGCACAGTCGTCGCTAGGCAGACGGCGAGTGCGGCCAGGCCGGGATGGCCCGTCACGGGGCTGAGCGCATCGCCGTTGATGCCGTAGAACGGCGCAGCCAGAAGCACGACAACAGCAAGCCAGGCAAGTGGGGCTGCGCGCCGCAAGGGTTGGCCATTCTGCGTGAGCCATGTGGTGGCGATGAAACCGAGCAGGAACTCCCATAGTCGGAACGGCAACATGAAGAACGCCGTCTTCGGCGAAACGCCGATCGCGAGAAAGCAAAACGTGAGCGACGCCAGCGCGGCGAGCATCAACAAGCGGGACCGGCGCACAAACAGCGCGATCAGCGGCACGATCACATAGAACTGTATCTCCACGCCGACCGACCAGAGGTGCAGCAGGGGCGTAAAGCTGTCATTGGAGAAGTAGGAGTTCGCCGCCCAGAAACCGAGATTTGGTGCGAGGAACGTCGAATAAAGCGCCTGGGTCGTCACATTGGTGAGGTCAGGCGGCGCCGTGACGAGCACGGCCGCGGCCAAGGTCGCAAAAATCGTCAGAAAGTATGCCGGCAGGATACGTCGGGCACGTCGTGCAAAAAATTCACCAGCGCTACCCGGGACATACAGACAGGCCATCAGGAATCCGCTGATGACAAAGAACACGTCGACACCGAGAAACCCGCTCGCCGCGCCCGGTGCCTGCAGGTGGAAGAGCAGCACGAAAAGGATCGCGACCCCGCGCAGAATCTGGATATCCCGTCGGTATGCCATGGCGCCTGATCCCGCCTGCGCGCTGCTACTCAACATGTGTCGATCATGCCGTCGCAGGCGCCAACGCTAGATCAGGTAGCCGGAATCGCGACGCATGCGATCGGTGGCGATTCGCTGCTGCCACCAGGTCACGGTTTTCTCCAGCCCGGCGTCGAGGTTCGTCGCCGATGTCCAGCCCGTCGCCGAATTGAGCCGCGCCGGATCGGCAATCAGCGCACGGACCTCGGAATTCTCGGGACGGAAGCGCGCGGCTTCGCTCTCGACCGGTTTGTTGGTACCGGTGATATCGCGTACCCGCTCGATCATCTCGCCCACGGAAACCATCACGCCCGTACCCGTATTATAGGGCCGGCCATAGTCCACGACCGCGGACGTGCCGATGGCGCGGAACGCGTCGACGGTGTCGCCCACATAGTTGAAGTCGCGCGTCGGCGTGGTATCGCCGACCCGGATCGCCTCGCAGTTCGGGTCGAGTGCCTGGCGTATGACAGTCGGGATCACGGCGCGCTCGCTCTGGCGCGGTCCGTAGGTATTGAACGGACGTAGTATCGCCACGGGCAGGTCGAAGGAACGGGCGAAGGCTTCGGCCATCATATCGGCGCCGATCTTACTGGCCGAATAGGGCGACTGGCCCTGCAACGGGTGGTCCTCTGTAATCGGCGTAACCAGTGCGGTGCCATAGACCTCGCTGGTCGAGGTGTGGACGACGCGCTCGACGCCATGCCCACGACAGGCCTCGAGCACGTTCAGCGTGCCGGTGACATTGGTGTCGACATAGGAGGCTGGCGCCTCGTAGGAATAGGGTATGGCGATCAGCGCGGCGAGGTGAAAGACAATGGCCTGGCCGGCGATGGCGCGATGCATGAAAGCGGCGTCACATAAGTTGCCGCGCGATATCTCGACCTCCGCCGCGATGTCTTCGTCGAGATCGTCGAGCCAGCCGACATCGCCGAACGGGTTGTATTGCGCCATCGCGGTGACGCGAGCCCCGTCGCGCACCAGCGCTTCGACGAGATGGGAGCCGATAAAGCCGTCGCCCCCGGTAACCAGGACAGACTTGCCGGAGATGTTCATGATGCCGTCGGAGTTCATGCTGGCCCCTTCAGATACGTTGTGGAGATAGGTCGGAGGCCGCCAACGCAGCGTCGGCGGGATCCCTGTAGAGGGCGGCGAAACGGTCGACCATGCGGTCGATCCCAAACTCGCCGACAATGTGGGTGCGCGCGGCAGCACGTCGTTCGGCAAAATCACCGTCAGCCAAGGCGAGAAGCGCGGCGAGCTCATCGCGCAACGCATGCGGGTCGCCGGGCGGCACAACGCTGCCTGCCGGGCCGGTTATGAGCCGTGCGTCGCCGACGTCGGTCGTGACAGGCACAAGGCCGGTGCTCATGCCCTCGGCCAGCGCATTGGAAAACCCTTCCCCGAAAGCCGAACCGGAGACGATGATGTCGGCGGCATTCAGAAGCGCCGGAACATCGTTACGAACCCCCAGCGCCCGCACATTGGCAGGTAGGTCCAGCGCCTCGGTCCCGGCGCCGACCAGCAGCAACGCCAGATCGGGCAACTGACGGGCCGCCGCAAGCAGGCCGGCATGGTCCTTCATCGGGTCGACCCGCGCGACGTTGATCGCCACCCGTTGGTCAGCGCCAATACCGAGTGCCGAGCGTTGTGCATCGCGCAGCGACGCATCGGGTTGAAACCGCTCGGTGTCGATGCCGTTGGCGACGATCTCGAGACGGCGTGGCTTGTATTTATGTGCGAGATGCGCATCCGCGCCGGCGGCCGAATTGGCGACGACGATGTCGGGGGAGCGCGATAACATCGCTTCGGCACGGATGAGCTTGGCGTGTCGATCAAGATCCATATCAGAGCAGCGCACGCCCCACATCAAACGGCGAGTGCGGCGCCCCGGCGCAGCCCAGTGGACAAGTGTCGCCGTGATATCGCCGTGATACATCCAGCCCTGGATGACATCGGGGCGAAACCGGCGGGTAAGGCCAACGAGGCGCGGAAGCGCGGAAGCCAGACCGGTCGGCCGCGCAAGATCGAGCCGCGTCAGCGGAACAGCATCGGCCTCCAGCCGCGCCGCCAGCGGTGCTGGGCCAGAAAGACTGACGACATGCTGTGGCATGTCCCGCACGGCGAGCGCGGCGGCCAGCTGCGTCAGTACGGTCTCGGCGCCACCAACGCCGAGACCGGATATGATATGCAGAATGCGTGTCACGTCACACTGTCGCCAGGCGCTGGACTTGCGACAAGGGCCAGCTGGGTGAACAGCGCATCGTCGTCATAGCGCTCGCGCCACCATTCGCCGATCAGACCGGTTGCGGAGTCCGGCAGCTTGCGCGTCGGGATCAGCGTTGCAGCGATATCATGGGCCGCGAAGACCTCGGCGATATCCGGCGCGCGCAGCAAATTTATGGCGTTCCCCCGCTGCCGGATATAGGCCTCCGGCGGCAGTTCATAGAGACCGTCAAACGGGCTCGCCGTAGGGTAGTGGTTGCCGAAATCGACAAGATGCATAAAACGTGTCCCTGATGTCTGAATGGCGGCGAGCTTCGCGACCGTGTCCTCGAGTGGGAAAACATGCTCGAGCACCGATTGCGACAGGACGATATCGACGGTACCCGCGATCGGCGCGGCCTCAAAGCCGCAACGGTGAATCGACAGACGCGTATCGAGCGCGTCGCGAAATGTCGGGAAATCCATGCGCGGCCCGTAGAGCGCGACGAGATCGGCGTGGAAGACACGCAGATAGGTATCGACCACTTCCCGATCACCCTGGAGAGCCGGATCCCATTCCGGCTCGGCGCTTTCGAAACTGGCCGCACCCCGGAAGATCGCAAGGGGCCCAAACCCGGCCAGTGGTCCACAGCCGATTTCGACCACACGCTTGCCTTCGAAATCAAGCGGGGTCCATGCTTGGTGTTGCGCCGCAATGGCTTCCTGACGGGCAAGAAGCTCGGCGAAGCGAATGCCGCGCGCATGCTTTGACGACGACATCAGTTCACGCGCCGTCCAGGCGGCTCCGCCACGCAGGCCCGGCAGCCGGTGTCGCGCGAGGCGCCATGTCTCGCGCGGTGTCAGGGAAAGCAGGTAGGAAAGGCGTGGCATCCGGCTTTGAAATTCTCTGGTTTGGTCAGGCGAGGCAGTCGTCGAGCAGGTCCTGGAACCGGGTGACCACCGTCTCGATGTTATACGCGATGGGCAACAGGTTGGGCTGCAGACATTCGGCGCGTGAGGCATCGGCGACGAGGCTGCCGATCCGCGCGATCAAGTCGGCATCAAATGGGGCAATCTGGATCGCATCTCCGGCTTTCTCCGCAACTTCGGCCAGGCCGCATTCCGGTGTGGCGAAGACTGGAGTGCCCAGCGCCAGTGCTTCGAGCGCGACATTCGGCAGCCCTTCCCAGCGCGACGGCATGACAAGCGCATCGGCGCCCGCAAGGTGCGGCGCCAGATCCGTTTGATATCCGGCGAGGCGGATACGTTCGCCCAAGCCGAGTGCTGCGATGCGATCGGCCAGTGTCGCCCGGTTGGGGCCTTCGCCGAAAATCGTGAGGCGGCTGTCCGTCGGCAGATACGGCACGGCCTCGACCAGCCGGTCGAACCCTTTCTGGTCCGTCAGCCGTCCGGCACCGACGAGACGCAACCCGGCGCCCGCATCGCGCCGTGGCGATGTGGCGGCAGCGCGCAACCCCTCCGTATCGACCTGGTTGGGAAGCAACCGGATAGAATCGCGGGCCGTCGGTGCAAACTCCGCGAGCTCGTCGGCGACGGCCTGCGTCTGCGCGATGATGCACGCGGCGCGCGGGTAGAGCCGTTTGTAGGGCTGCACGCGGCGCAGCCATCCGGGCAGGGATGCCAGCGTCGCCGACGGGGTGTTGGCCTCTCGCACGACGATGCGGGTCCGGCGCGGCAACAGCGGCGCGGCGGCAAGCAACGCCAGGTTCGTATAGGCGAGCGTCGAGACGACGACTGCCGGCTGCAGGCGGCGCAATCGGCGGACGAACCAGGGAATCCCCGAGGTGAGGCGCGCGGCGTTACCGCGGTCCGTCGGAACATTGTCGGGCAACGACAACGTTTCCGCACCGCCCACGACCAGCAGATGCGGCGCAAAGCGGCGGCCGTCCAGATGCGACGCCAGTGTCAGCATCACTTTCTGCGCACCGCCACCGCCAAGGTCTGGCAGCAAAAAAGCGATGCTGTGCGGAGCGGTCATCGCGGCGTCGGTGTCTCCGGCCGGGTTCCGCTAGGCCGCATTCTTCGCGATCAGATGATTGTCGAGCGCAAGATATTCGAGACCGGAAAGCCGCAACACCCGCAACGCGTCGGCCGGGCCGTAGACGATCGGCTCGCCATGCAGATTGAACGAGGTATTCATGATCGCGCCGCGCCCGGTGCGCTTGCAGTAGGCGGCGATCACCGCGTGATAGTCCGGGTTGGCGGCACGGGTCACCACCTGGGGCCGGATCGTGCGGTCTTTTGGGTGCGATGCCGCGCTGATATCCGGATATCGATCCTCCGCCGTCGGAAACGCGAAGGTCATGAATTGCGGCGCAATACCCTTCGGGTCGGCGAAATACTCGTCCGCCGCTTCCGCCATGATGCTTGGCGCAAACGGCATCCAGAAATCACGCATCTTGATCATCGCGTTGATCGTGTCGACGCGCGCGAAATTGTCGGCCGGCGACAGGATACTGCGATTGCCGAGTGCGCGCGCACCCCACTCCATGCGTCCCCGGCACGACGCCACGATCTCACCATCGGCGAGAAGTTCGGCAATGGCGCCATTCATGTCGTCGGGCTGCGTTATCGTCAGCGACGACAACGCGCTCGCCTCCTCGATCGCCGCCTCTTCCTCGTCGCTGCGCGAACCGCCGAAGTAAAGGTTGGGCAGGATACTCGCCTCGAAGGATTTGCTGGCGTTGTTCTGATGATAATGGTGAAGCGCAGCGCCGATCGATAGAGATTCGTCGCCCGCACTCGGCATGACATACATCGAGCTGACCTCCGGCATCTCGGCAATCAGCATGTTTGCCTTCACGTTCATGAACACCCCGCCGCCGCAGACGAGATCGGAAATGCCGGTGCTGGCGATACAGCCGCGCACCCAGGCGACGAGCATCTCCTCCGTGAAAAGCTGCACCGCCCCGGCGATCGTATCGAAGCGCACACGCTCGAAATGTTCGCGCAAATAGTCGTAGCAGTAGTTCGTCGACAACTCGCCCGCGAGCTCGAACCGTAGCCCGTCCTCCGACAGGCGCAGCAGCTTGCGCAGCGGTTCCGCCGCCTGGTCGCAACGCTCGGGGTCGGCATAAGGTGCCATGCCCATGAGCTTGTACTCATGCTCCCACGGCGTCATCCCCATCATGTAGGTGACACGTGAATAGATCTTGCCGAGCGAGGCATGCCGATCCGTCTCGGCAATCCGGTCAATCGACGTGCCTTCGCAGATCGAGACCGTGGCACTCAGATTGTCGCCGGCGCCATCACAGGTGAGCCCGAGCGCGCGCTGGCCCGGCTTGATGCTCGGCGCGGTGTAGTAGGCGGCCGTCAGATGGGCGAGATGATGCTCAACGAAACTGACCTTGTCCGCCGCGACACCGAGATGGTCGACGACGTTATCGATGCGTTCGCCGCGGCGAATATCCAGCATCTTGCGCGCATAATCCTTGGGCCGGCTCGCATCGGCGCGCTGCTCTTTCATGCCGACCGGATACCAGCGCGTGATGTCCTCGAGATGCGAGCTCGCATGCATGAAATTGGAGGCATAGACGATAGCATCCAACGCGCCGGCATCGATACCGGCGATCGCCAAAACGTCCTCGATGGATCGGCGCGGATAGCCGATATCGTTCTTCTGACGCGACAGGCGTTCTTCGTTGACCGAGGCGATGACGGCGCCATCACAGATAAGAGAAGCGCCGCAATTGTGGCCGTCGTGAATACCTAGAATCCAGATCGACATAATTATCCGTTTGTTGGTTCGTTGGAATCGTCGGCCGCCCGGTAGGGTTCGCAATTGTCTTCGAGCGCCTGCATTAATACGGTGTCGCGCACCGCGCGGAAACCGTCGAGTGCCGCAACGGGACCGAGCGCGGTGTCGCGGTCCCACCAGATCGGGTGGGTCAGAAGTTGTAACGCCCGGCCTTCGCCGATGGCGGCATGATCGAGCGGGTGGCCATGATGCCAGGCGCCGCGGCTGTCCGAACAATAGCCGATATCGTGGAAATAGCGCGGCTGATAGCTATGCGCCCGCCCGGCAACGTCGTCGGCCCGCCCGAGCAGGGCGCTCGAGGGCCTGTGGAAGCTGATCATGTCGACAGGTCGGCCAGTCAGCATGGCGAGGACGGTGCACTCTTCCGCCGCGGCATGGTCGAGCGCCGCGACATCGTCGGGATAGAGGGACGCATCGAGATGCAGGCCGATCTTATGACCCAGCCCGGCGAGCCGGGCGAGCTGCCGGCGCCCGTGATCGGACCATGGATTGTACATCTCGGTCCGCAGCAACACGAAGTAATGGGCCATCACCCCCAGTCCGGCCTCGATCTCGGCGATTGCGACCGCCGCATCGATCGACATATCGAGATCGTGGCGCAGCACCAGGTGCCGCTCATCCGGCGCAACGGCATCGTACCCGACCGTACTATAGCCCCGTTCCAGAAGTCCGGAGATCAGCGACCGGTAGCCTTCACGGGTGAATTCGGCATCGCTCACCCGCACGCCTCCGTCACCTGCACCCCACCGAGAACCGAAGTGTAGATCTCCGCCACGTCGCGCGCGCGGGCCTCACCGTCGAAGAGGTTTCGGGCCTTCTGCCTGTTTGACGCGTTCATGGCCCGACACATCTCGGGGGAATCGGCCAGAGCCGCAAGGTGATCGGCCATGCGGTCCGCGTCGAAACTTTCGTCAATGAAACCGTTCACTCCATTGGTGACGAAATCCTCGAAAGAGCCAAGCGTCAACACAGGTACACCAGCCGCGAGCGCCTCGATGATATCGCGACCCCACGGGTTCGCCTGCCGGGTCAGCTTGATCAGCGCATCACAGGTCACGAGCGCACGCTCGGGCGCGCTAACATGACCGGGAAAGTGGACCATGGCGCCGAGGCCCGCCTGGTCGACACGAGATACAATCGACGCATAGTAAGGCGCCGCCCGCCCGGTCAGGGCGTTGGTCAGTGCAGGCTGGCCACACAGGTAGAATGAAAACCGCGTCTCGCCGCGCCGCTGCAGGGCCTCAGCGACGTCGATGATACGGTCGACGCCGCGTGACGGCGAAAAATTGGTCAATGACAAAACGCGAAACCGGTTGGGTGGGTCGGTCAGTTCCGCCAACGGCTGCGCCGCCCCTTCTTCCATAGGAATGATGTTGTGGACAACGCTGGTTCGTCCCTTGTCGAACCTCTCGCCAGACAACATCTGAAAATGCGCACGGTTCGGCTCCGTTATGAAAATGATATGGCTGGCCGCCCGCGCCATCAGACGGTGCACACGGCGCGCAAACCATCCCGGCGTCAGCAACGTCCGAACATGGCCAATCCAGGGCAGGTCGTAATGTTTGGCAATGAACGCGCCGGTCACGGCAAGACTCTCATGGTTAACGTGCAGAAGACGAATATCGTGCTCGGCGACAATCGGTGCGAGGCGGCGCAGTAAGGCCGGCAGCCGCCTGAGTTTCCATACATACAGCAGGAACGCGATCGCATTCTTGCGGTCGCCCGGCCGAAAGGACGGGATCTCCGGCATGACCCGACATTCCACCCCTATCGCGCGATAGCGTTCCTCGACAGGGCCGGCCTTGCGCAGCAGAACGACCGGCCCGAAAGCGCTGCGATCGAGTGATTCAACCAGGTAGTAGAGCGATCGCGACGATCCGCCCCAACCGCCCTCGACATCGAGATAGAGCACGCCGGTCCGGCCTCCACCTTTCATTCGCGCACGCGATACAGTTGCAATCGCGTGATCAGGCATCGCGTTTGAAGCGCGCCGGAACGCCCATGACCACGGTATGCGCCGCGACATCGCTGGTCACCACCGCGCCCATGCCGACCGTCGCACCGTCACCGATCGACAGCCCCTGGCGAACAGCGGCGCTTTGACCGATCCAGCACCCGGTTCCGATATTGACCCGGGCGCTGATGTCGCAATGCGCTGTGACCGTGCTGCGCGCGCCGACCCGCACCTCGTTGCCGAGATGGGCGAGGTCATTTATCCGCGCGCCCTCACCCAGAACGGTATCGCGAAATGTGCCCCGCGAGATGACGCAATTGTTTCCGATCTCGACGCCATCCTCGATGACGACACCGCCAAAACAGGGGAAACGAAGCGTCTGCGCGTTGGCGTGGTTGGCGTCGGAGAACCCGAAACTGAAGGCGTCCTCGCCAATTACGCTGCCATTGCGAATGGATACGTTGCGACCGGTCGTGACCTGGTTGCGAAGCACGACATTGGCGCCGATCCGCGTGCCATCACCGACATGGATATTGCCCTCGAGCACACAGCCGGGGCCGATTACGGCGGTCTCAGCGACGACGACTTCGGGCCCGATATGTGCCGCCGGGTCAATACCCGGCGTCGATCCTTCGCCGAGCAAATGGAAGAGCCGACAGAAATCGAACTTCGGGTTCGCGCTGACGATCACGGCTGCACCGGCATCGCGCAAACCATGTTGCAATGCCGCCGTCGCGATAACGACGCAACCCGCAGGCAGCGGTGTCAGCGAGCCGTCGGGCAAGCGGACAGCGAAACACAGAACATCACCTTCGTCCGGCGGGAAGGGTGCAACACCCGATACAATCGTGTCATCACCGTCGAGCGGCAGATCGAGCCGCCCGGCAATATCACCTGCCGAGAGAGGTTTGATGTCTCGTTTCATCGTGGAAACCAGGGTGACTGTTCGTTCGTCACCGCGTCCATATATTTGCGGATGTGGAAGGCGATGGCCCCCAATGGGCCAAGTTCGGCGCTCACGACGTCCCGGTAGCGCCAGCTCGAAAACGCGCAAAGCGGCTGCATCCAGTAGGCAAAGTAGCGCCGTTCAAAGGCATGCCAACGCTCGGCGCCGAGAGGCGCGTGCAGGACCTTGGCGATCTGTCGCACGACCATCAGCGAGACCGGCCGAATACGCATCGGGTTGACCGGAATGTCTCGCCACACGCCGCCCCAATTATCCTGTTCGAGCACCTCGCGGTAGAGCGACTGGTTGGCCTTGGCCCACAGCGGCGCATGTTCCCAGAAATCCAGGTTGGGCCGCTCCCACAGGGGCAGACGCCAGTCGAGACCGAAATACTCGTAGAGCCGCTGACCGTTGATCACATACTTCGCCTGACGGTCGACGAACTCACCATACTCATAGACCCCGAAGTCATCCTCCGGATCTTCGGGCAGCCCGCCCGCAGCCATGATTTCCGAGGTCAGGAGGGAACGAATGCGCGCCATGCGTTCGGCCGTCGCCAGCCCCGACCAATGTTTGTATTGCTTGGCGACAAGGGCATCGAGGATTCGCTCCATTCGCACATCGTCCGATCCGCCGTCATGCCCGATCATCGATTTCGGTATGTGGTTGCCGGACGTGAAGTCCCCGGACTGGCCGTTAACGACGAGCGTGTCCGCAGGCAGGTCACCTCGGTCTCGCAGCGTGGCGAGCGCAAGATAATCCTGCGGAAAGGTGATGGAGGTGAAGCTGTCCACATAAGCGTCATAGGCCCGATGGTCATCGCTCGCCCAGGCGGCGCGCACCTTGGCGTTTGTGTAAGGCACGAACGACCAGCGATAGCCGAGACGCTGCGCGATCTGCCGGCTGATGACGGCCTCGCGGTTGCCGGCGCGCCCATAGGCAACGCAGTGCACGTTGTCATAACCGGCCGCCGAAAGACCCGAGGCGATCATGCGCGAATCGAGACCGGCCGAAAGAGGCACCAGAATCGGTCGGCCGGCAGCATCGGATACCAGCCGTTCGATCAGGTTCTCATGCAGCCGTGACAGCGTCGCGGCCAGATCGTTCCGGTTGGTTTCCAACGGCTGGCGCGGCCGCCAGCTATGGTACGACCCTATGGTGCAAGCCGCGTCAGGGGCCGACAGCAGGAACGTGCCGGGGATCAGTTGGCGGATCGCGCCATAGAGGGTCGCGCTGCCGATGGTAAAACCGCCCATCGCAAAGGCATCGCCCTGGGCGACATCGATGTCGTCGGGGCCAAGACCGAGCGTCTCACGCAATCTCGGGCCATCATGCGTCACATAGATCACGTCATCGCGTTGCGCCCAGATAAGCGGCGACGACCGAACCGGATCGACCGCGGCGAGCGACCATTCGGGGCCGGCCAGGATCAACGCGAAGTGACCGTCGAGGCCATCGAGCCAGCCGGCGATATCGGTGCGTGACAGCACGGCGGCCTCGGCAGCGAGTACTTCATCCGACCGATCGCGTACATGGCCGCGGAACCATAAATCCCGGTCACCCGCAGTCAGGCAGCGCCAACCAAAGCGCGCCGAGACGAGCGCGTCGATCCGGGGCTTGGTCATTGTCGGAGCAGGTCGCGTGTCGGTCATTTCTGAGTCAGGTTTTACCAAGGAAAAGGCGTCTAAAATATCCGGGATCTGCCACCGTCGGGCCATCACAGATGGCTGTTTCGAGCTCGTCTCTGTCCACGATCGGGCAGTTCCGGTCGTCATAGGTGGCGGGCACGATGCGGCAGCGCGCCGCGATGGCATCACGATGCGATTCACCGAACCGCATGGTGCCGTGATCAACGAGGACAATGGAACGATCGGTGCACAAACCGACGGCAAGTGTAGTCGTCGCGGGAAAATCGTAGATCAACACATCGACTTCGGCGACCGCCTCCTCGAACCGAGCGGCGACACTGCGCACGTCACGCGCCGGCGCCAATTCCGGTGGCGGCCGGAGACCGCCAGGATGCGGCTTACAAGAGAAATCGATCGGCATGCCGCGCAGCAGTCCGATCAACCTTGTCTGCCAGTCGGCATAGAGCGGCGCCGGCAGAACCGGCGGACTGACCTGATGCAAACCATAAAAGAGTGTCGAGACATACATCACGCGACGCTGCCCCCCGGACGCGGGCTTGCGCGCCAATCCGGTGACGCCGACATCCAGGCCCGGGTCACCGGGCCCGCCCTCGATCGTGCAACTTCCCAGCAGCGCCGCACGCTGCCGGGCAACTCGAAGACCCTCGCTTTCTGCGGCGCCCGGCGTGGCGACGACGAAGCGGGTGCTGACCGACATCTCATTAAGCGCGACCGAATCGGGTGAATCGAGCAGCACGTAGGAGCCCCCGTGATCGTGCCGGACCGCCTCGCCGCCACGCCGCATGATTTCGAGTCCAAGTGCACGGGACATACGTTTGGCGCCGGTGCCGCTGAACAGACGCGCGGGCAGCTTCGGTGTGGCGCGCAACCGGGCGAGCAGCCGGACACTGTCATCGAAGGATTCGGCGAGTACGGCGCGGATGCCGCCAGCCGTCCGTTCGTGAATGTCGCCATCGACCGGCAGGTCGCGGGTCAGCGCAGTAGTCATGTAGTCCGCGAGACCATCGACATCGATACGTTGCTGGAAAGCCTCGTCGATCTTCTCGGAGCGGGCGAACTCCTCGTCATAGGCGTTACGGACCGTCGGGCCCGCCTCACGCAGCCAGGTGCGCAGCAGCGAATTATGTGCGAGCGCGACACCGTCCGGCGCGATCATCGCCCGCGGGAGCCGGTGCCATGGTGTCCAACTGTGTGTCCGTGCCAGCCGACGCAGCCACAAGCCACCCGGCGTGGCCGGTTGGCCAATCGGGCGCAGCGTATCGGGCGCCGGCACCTCGGCCCCGGCGAGGTAGTCAAACAGCGGATCGCCGACAAGCCGTTGGCCGTGGCGCCGCGCCGCGTCGCTCCAAAGCGCAAATTGTACGAGCGTCATGACCGGCATCGCCCGCCGACCAAGCAAAACCACGCTCCGCGCATCAGGAACGTCGAGCGCCGCCACGGCATCGACATAGCGTCGGTAGATATCTGCCAGGGGCGAGGCAATATCAGAGAACCGCACCGGCCAGCGCACCGTGTCCGGAGCCGCCGCCCAGGCACCGAGCGTTGCCGGGACTTCCACCGCTACTGCGAATTTCACATCGCCTCTCATGCGGTGTTGTCGTCGCCCATCTTGCGGAACAGCCACCAGGTCAAATCATCGAGCCCGGTCGCGCGCTTCCAGAAGAACCCGTAGTCGACAAGCTCGAGGTCGGGGAAGTTCTCCATCCAGAAACTGCCGAAATCACGTTTCCACAGGAAGCCGGTGTGGCCGCGGTACTCGATCTCCACCGGGACCGGATTGAAATACTCGGCGCAGACGATATATCGGCCGCTCACCCGGTGCATCTCGTGACAGGCCGGCAGCAGATCGTCCGGCGCAATATGGATCAGAACGCCGCTTGTGAAGACCATGTCCACACTAGAATCGTCGAACGGCAAGGCGGCTGCCGTGGCGTCGACGACATGTTCCAGCGGCAGCGCACCGCAGGTGGACAGAATTTCGCGCGCCTTCGCCCCCGGTTCGACCGCATGCAGGTCGCCGCTAGTCAGCGTGGCCAGCGCGCGCATATTGAGGCCGATGTTGGCGCCGACCTCGAGGATCGAACCCGGCGGTTCAGCCAGCGGGTCAAGAATTCGCCGCCACATGTCGGTGCGGCTGGCGAGAGCCTCGGTACTGGCGTCGTTACGGTCGGCATAATCGTCGCCAAACGCACCACGCCAGAAGGAAACCTGTTCATTTGTTCCGGTCACACGGCACCTTGCTTTAGTGTTTGATATATCGCCTCGGCGCGCACCCAATCCTCTTCGGTGTCGATATCGTGGGCGCGCCAGCGCTCGAAAATGACACCCCGTGAGCTATCCGTCAGCAGAACCGGCGCGTCCAGAAAGCCGTCGACGGGGACCCAGTAGAACTGGCCCGCATCGTGGAAGGTTTCCGGCAGATCCTGACTGCGGGCGGCGCGATGCTCCGGCCAGACCAACGACAGATTGCCTTCCGGCCCGCGTTCCATGGCACGCCAGATCGGGGCGGCGAACCCGGCCACCGCAAAGGATGAAGCCGCGCCACCGTCGGCGACCAAGGCAAGTCCGGCGTGCAGATCGTCGGACGTTGTAAACGGCGTCGCGGGATATATGCAGCAGGCATAGTCGTAACGCGCGCGCCCATCGAGCGCATCGAGGGCATGTGCCAGCACAGCCGCCGTTGTCGTGTGGTCATCGGCCAACCCGGCCGGCCGGCGGAACGGCACCTCGGCTCCGGCCTGCTCGGCGACTGTCGTGACCTCATCGGAGTCGGTGCTGACCACGACACGCACAAACAGACCCGACGAACGGGCCAATTCGACGGCGTATTCGATCATCGGCCGACCCGCGAACGGCCGTATGTTCTTTCCCGGTATCCGCTTGCTGCCGCCACGCGCCGGGATGATCGCAACACAGACCGGTTCACTTTTCTCGATCCCGTTCATAGCGCGCGCGTATAGATCAGGTGATCGTGGGCCTGCTTCTGCACGGCAAAACCGGCTCGCCCAAACACGCGCTGCGACGCGGCGTTGTCTGGGCGTACGCGGGCAATCGCATCGCGGCCGGGCCATACGGCGCGCGCTTCATCGAGGGCGAGACCGAGCACCGAACCAGCAATCCCCACATCACGTGCCGACGCATCGATATAGATCGCGACTTCCGGTCCGTCGCCCTTGTCCTGAAAACGCACGCTCCCGACCGGGACACCGTCGCGCTCAACAATCCAGATTCGCGTATGCGGGTCGGCCAGCCGTGCGGCAAACCAGCCCTCATGAGCGTCCCGCGTGATCGGCGCATTCGTGTCGAGGCTGGCGGTAAGGCTGTCGGGGTTGTTCACCCAGGCGAACAGCAGCCCCGAATCCTCCGCCCTAACAGGCCGCAAGATAGCGGCAGTCCCGGTACTTGCGGGGGCCGTCATCATGCAATCAGGTCCCAGGACATCGGCGTGCCGCGTGAGATGTCGCGATTGACCCGTTTGCCCAGCAACACATCGATATATTTCGGCGGCAGGCCGAAGCCGGGCCGGATCGAACGCAGGTTGTCCGCCGTCAGCACATCACCGGCCGCCAAATCGGCAACGACATAGAGCGATCGGCGGAACTGCATACTTCCGCTTTCGGCAGCGGTCTTCTCGTAGCGCACCCCGCCAAGCGCCTCCCAACCGAGTTTCACGCTGTCACACAGCATCCGGAACTCGTCGGGTTCGAGCGAGAAAGCGGCATCGGGACCGCCGTCGGCGCGATCGAGCGTGAAGTGTTTCTCGATGATCGCCGCGCCAAGCGCCACCGCGGCCACCGGCGCGCCGACACCGGGCGTATGGTCGGAAAGGCCGGTGACGAGACCAAATGCTTCGGCGAGATGCGGAATGGTCCGCAGGTCGGCCTCTGCAGCGGGCGTCGGATAGCCGCTGGTACAATGTAGCAGGGCGATATCGCCGCCACCCGATTCCTGTGCCGCTGTAACGGCCGCATCGATATCTGCAAGGTTGGCCATGCCGGTCGACATGATCATCGGCTTGCCGGTCGCCGCGACCTTGCGGATCAGTGGCAAATCAATCAGTTCAAACGAGGCGATCTTGTGGGCGGGCGCGTCGAGGCCCTCGAGGAAGTCCACCGCACGCGCGTCGAACGGGCTCGAGAAAACAATCATCCCAAGTTCGCGACCGCGCGCAAACAGCGCCTCGTGCCAATCCCAGGGTGTGTGCGCTTCTTCATAAAGCGCGTGCAACGTATAGCCGTCCCACAAGCCCCCTTCGATCGTGAACCCCGGCCCGTCATGGTCTATGGTGAGGCTGTCGGCGGTATAGGTCTGCAGCTTAACGGCATCAGCCCCGGCTTCACCGGCCGCGGTCACAATCTCAAGCGCGCGATCGAGGCTGCCATTGTGATTTGCCGACAGTTCGGCAATCACGAATGGTGGGCAGTCCCGGCCTATGACGCAATCCGCGATTTTCATCTGTGCGGTTGTCATGCCTTCAGTTCCTGCGTTGTGTTCCGCTCCGGGCCGAGCATGTCGGCCGAAAAATTGATGAGGTGACTGGCGACACGCGCCGCTCCCTGCCCGTCGATAACCCGTCGCCCGACAGCAGCCATTGCTGCACGTGCCGGGCCATCGTTGAAGGTATCGCGCAGCAATGTCGCGCATTCCGGGCTGGTCGGATCTTTGCCGTCGACCGTCGCGCCGAGGTCCGCAGCACCCCTGACGAACAGACGCTGATTGTCAATCAGCGAGAATGTGATCGACGGGACCCCCGCCGCCATACGTTCCATCAGGCTCACGCCCCCAGCACCTAACACAAAGTCAGTATCATCAAGCAGCGGCACCATGTCCGCGGCATCGATCACCAGACGATGCGGGCGCTGAACACGTGTGTCCAGGCCGGCCCGGCCTGCCGTGTCTGCGGAAGCGACAACAGTGATCTGCGCCTCGCACCCGATAGCAGCAAGCAAGTCGAGGCACACGACGACCAGATTGTCGGGATCGAGCCGCCCCATCGTGATCAGGACATTACGAACCGGTGCGGCGCGGTCGCGCGACGGCAACGCCGCATAGCGCGGGTCAATCAGCGCATAGCGCGGTCCGAGCAATGCGGGCAGTTCGCCGATCCGGTCCCCATCGAGATGCACCGCGCCGTTGATCGCGAGTGCGGCGCAACCGGGCGGATCGAGAAAATCGTCGATCATAACGAGCGGTGCGCGACACGCCAGCGTCGTCGCCTCCCTGTCCATCAGTTCATAACCATCAAGCACGATACCGTGAAGCGGCCCCGTCACCGGGTCCTCGGAACAGGAAAGGCCGTGTCTTGCCAGAATAGCAGCGGCTTCCGACGCACCCGGATCGAGCTGCACCATGACATCCGCTCCGGCATCGACGAGCGCTGATGCAAGCACCGCGCAACGTGCAACATGACCACCGCCATGGCGGCGATGGGATGCAACGCGAACGAGCCAGCGCTGGCCCATCAACGGCTCCCGCAGATGTCGCGCAACGCATCGACAACCCTGTCGATATCGTCGTCCTGCATATCAACGAACAGCGGCAGACTGAGCGCACGCGCGTACCAGGCGTCGGCGCCGGGCAGATCCAACTCGCCATAGCGTTGCCGAAAGAATGGCTGGCGGTGCAACGGCAGGTAATGGACCTGACTGCCGATGCCGCGCGCCCGCAGCTCACCCATCAACGCCGCGCGGTCGCAACCCAATGCGTCGAAATCGATCAGGGCCACATAAAGGTGCCATGCCGGAACACCATAACCGGATCGCCCGCTCGGCCGAACGATGGCCGCAACATCTGCCGGCAGGGACGCAAGCGCCATGTCGTAGCGTGCAGCCAGTGCCTGGCGTCGCTGGACGAAATCCGGCAATCGCGTCAGCTGACTTGTTGCCAGCGCCGCATGGATATCCGATAGCCGATAGTTCAGTGCCGGCTCAGTCATCTCGTAGTACCAGGGGTTGGCTTCGCCGCTGGCGGCGAGAGCCTGGTCGGACGCCGCGAAGTTGCTCCGGCTCATGCCATGATTGCGGAACAAACGCATGCGTTCGGCCAACGCCCCATCCGCGGTCGTCACGACACCGCCCTCCCCGGCGGCGATCGTCTTCACCGGATGCAGGGAAAAGGTCATCAGGTCGCCGGTTGCCGTACAACCGACAGGCCGGCCGGCAGCGTCGCTGCCGCCAATCGCATGACAGGCATCCTCAACAATGGCAGCGCCGGCCGCATGTGCCACCGCACCGATGGCATCCATGTTCGCCATCTGACCCGCCATGTGGACTGGCGCTATGGTAGCGACACCTCCCCCCGCCCGGTCCAGCGCGGCTTTCAGCGTATCGGCGGTCATCAAAGCGGTGTCCGGGTCAACGTCTGCGAAAACGACCTCAGCGCCGAGAAGGTGCGCCGTGCTGGCCGCGGCGAGGAACGTCACCGAGGGTACGACCACCTTGTCGCCGGGGCCGACACCAAGCGCGTGGTAGGCCATGTGCAGCGCCGCCGTACCATTGGTGCAGCACACGGCATGGGAGGCACCGGTGGCCGTCGCGAAGGCCGCCTCGAATTCGTCGACGGCCGGGCCTGTTGTCAACCAGTCACCGCGCAGCACGGCGACAACGGCATCAACATCCGCATCGTCGATGCTTTGCCGTCCATAGGGCAGAAAAGGCCGATTAGAACTCAATATCGAACTCTTCCATCAGCCGGTGCAGGCCGTCTGCATCGAGCCACTCATTGTTCAGGTTGCTGGCATACTCGAAACCGTCGGGGACCGGTCGCGCGTTGTGACCGGCGAGATGGGCGTTCGACCAGAAGGCGAGCGACGGCTCGATGATATAGCGGTCCTCGAGCTCCAGCGTCGTGCGGGCATCGTCAGACGTGATCATCGTCTCATGCAGTTTCTCGCCCGGCCGAATGCCGACGATCTCCTGTGCCAGATCCGGGGCGATCGCCGCGGCGAAATCGGTGATTTTCATACTCGGAATTTTCGGGATGAAAATTTCACCGCCCGACATGATCTCGAGCGAGGACAGGACAAACTCGACGCCTTGGCCCAGCGTGATCCAGAACCGCGTCATGTCGGGATGGGTGATCGGCAGCGACGTCGCATCCGCGGCAATGAGTTGTCGGAAAAACGGCAACACACTACCGCGCGACCCGAGCACATTGCCGTAGCGAACGACGGCGAAACGGGTGTCGTTCGTACCGGCAAGATTGTTGGCGGCAACGAATATCTTGTCGGAGGCAAGCTTGCTAGCACCATAAAGATTGATCGGGCTTGCAGCCTTGTCGGTCGACAACGCGATGACGCGCTTCACACCGGTCCGCAGCGCCGCCATCACGATATTCTCGGCGCCATGAATATTCGTCTTCACGCATTCAAACGGGTTGTACTCCGCCGCCGGCACATGCTTCAGCGCGGCGGCGTGGATCACATAATCGATTTCGCGCATCGCCAGTTCGAGGCGCTCGACGTCACGCACGTCGCCGATAAAGAAGCGCACACGATCCCGTTTTTCGGCCGGGATGGTTTGCTCCATCTCGTACTGTTTAAGCTCGTCGCGCGAGAAAATTATCACCCGACGCGGTTCGTAGCGTTCGAGCGCGGTGCGCGCGAACTCCTTGCCGAAGGACCCGGTGCCGCCCGTGATGAGCAAGGATGCACCGTCCAACGCGGGAGACGGGTCGTTGAAATTTAGAGCCATGGCGTCCGGGTCTTTTCAGTGGTGACGGGGTATCGGAATTCTACTGTGCCGCGGCGGACAGACCGCCTTGCTTGCGGAATGCGCTGGCGTACCAGCTGCCGGCCTCGACGAGGTCGTCATGGGAGCCGTCTGCGGTGACACGCCCGGCTTCCAGGACCACGATTTTATCGGCCATCGTCACCGTCGACAGCCGGTGTGCGATGACGATCGTCGTGATCGCCGTCTCGCGGCGAATCTGGGTCAGCGCGTCACGGAACAACGCTTCGGAATCCGCATCCAGGTTGCTGGTCGGCTCATCAAGCAAAAGTATCGGAGATTGCCGCACCAGCGCGCGCGCCAGGTCGAGGCGTTGGCGTTGGCCGCCCGACAGCCGGGTGCCGCTCTCGCCGACCAGCGTATCAAAGTCATCGGGGAGCGCCTCGATAAAGTCCAGCGCGTTGGCCAGCTCGGCCGCGCGGCGCACCTCGTCCATCGTCGCATCCGCCTTGCCGTAACGAATATGCTCGGTAATCGTGACATTGAAAATCTGCGGTGACTGCGGCGCGTAGGCAATTCCGGCACGAAGACTGGCGAGAGAGAACTCGTCGATTACTACGCCGTCGAGCAGAATCTGTCCCTGATCAGGACGGCGGAGCCGCGGAATCAGGTCGATGAGCGTCGACTTGCCGGCGCCCGACGGGCCGACCAGCGCCGTCAACTGGCCCGCTTCGAAGGTGACCGAAACATCGTTCATCGCGGGCTTCTCACTGTCGCCGCGATAGGTGAAATGCACACCTTCGAACCGGCACCCCTCGGCCAATGTGTCAAACGGCCGGGTGCCATCGAACTGTTCGCGCGCCAAACTCATTTCCGTCAGTCGTGCCGTGATCGTCGTGTGAGCCGCCTTGGTTGCGCGGTTGGATTGTCGGGTGCGGGCGATCTCCTTGACCATCGGCAGAAGGCGTAGAACGATCACTAGGAACAAGCCGATTTGCTCGATGTTGAGACCAAAGCTCTCAATGCTGACGAAGATCAGGATATAGGCCGCACCGATGACCATCGGCTCCATGATCACATCGACGCGCGCCAGCAGCGTGAAGAGCCGCATCAACCCGTTGCGCTGCCGCGTTGTCAGCGCCCGCATATGATCACTCTCGGCGCCCTCCATGCCAGCGAGCCGGACGAGGCGTGCGAGTCGCAGGCGCTCAACCAGGAACGTCGACATGCGTTGATTGGCCTGCACGACCTCCCGTCCGGCGACTTCCGATTTGCGCATCTGCGTCTGCAGAAGCAAAAGGGCGATGCCAAAGATACCGACCGCCGTCAGCGTCATCGGGATGGACAGTACGAACAAGCCTACCGCGTAGATCATGATAACCACGAGAATACCGGCGAACATGATCTGCCCGAACATGTAGTCGGCGGCACGCTGTAGATCCGTGGTCAGGTCGTTGATCAACCCGCCCGACTCGGCGCGGTCTTGATAGCCGGTGTCGGCATGGAGGTAGCTTTCAAATGCGTCGGCACGCATCCGCGCGATCATGCTCTCCTTGGCGCCGGCCTGGACGAGTTGCCGGATATAGGCAAAAACCTGGCGCAAGATCAGGAAAACAAAACTTGTCGCCAGCAGGCTTGCGAGCGTCGGCGACAAACCGACCACCGCGTAGGCCTCGGTCAGGATGCGCCAGTGGCGATGTTCCGCCGTCAGCGCCGCTACATCTCCCCCCGTCTGGATAAACTGGAACACCGGCATCAGGATGACGAGGCTCGAAAGCTCCATCAGCGTGCCGAACAGATAGAGCGACAGCAAGACAACGACCGTGCGCCGCGGCAGGCGCATCAGGTCGGCTTCTTTGAATAGACGGTGATACATGTCTCGGTACCGACCCTACTTGGCGCTTTCGTAGCTGGCTTCGGCCGCCGCGAGGTCGGCCGGCCGGCCGACATCGGTCCAGTATTCGTGAATGGGGAACAGGCCGATGCGAAGGCCAATTTCGCGACCCTGGTTGAGCAGTTCCGGCATATCCATCGACCGGCCCTCGGGCACAAGCGCGACGAACTCCTGCGACAGGTAGTACACCCCCGCCGCGATAAAGTTCGAGATACGCGGTTTCTCCTCGATCCCGCTCAGCAACCCGTCTGGGCCGTGATGGACAACGCCGAACGGGACATCGATGTCGTAGCGCGCAACGCCGACGGTCGCGTCGAGCGAATGCCGAATATGGAACTCGTGCAGCGCCGCAAGATCGACATTGGTGATGATATCGCCATTGATCACCAGGATCGGCGAGCGATCATGGTCGGAGATCTGGCCGAGGGCCCCGGCCGTGCCGAGCGGCTCGTCCTCCTCAACGATTTCGACGACCATCTGGTTCTGACGCTGCGCGATGTATTCGCGGATCTGGTCGCCATGATAGTGCACCGACACATGTGACACGCGGACGCCGAAGTCTTCCAGATTGGTGAGGACATGGTCGAGGATCGGCCGGTCACCGACCGGCAACAACGGTTTCGGTGTCTCGCGCGTGCGTTCACCGAGGCGTTTGCCGAAGCCGCCGGCCATGACGAGGGCGCGGTCGATGCCGGCGCTTTGCGCGCCGCGCAGCAACACCTCGACGACGACACCGTCCTCATCGAGGACAGGCAGGAACGTCACCAGGCGGTCGTCGGTTTCGAGATGAGTCTGGTTCCCTTTCTCGTCACCGGCACGGCCGACGAGCATATCGCTGTGTATCGATTGTTCGACCGGCGCATCAAGCGAAACACCCCGTAGCAACGCGCGGCGCACATCGCCATCGGTGAGCGTACCCAGCAGGCAGCGTTCCGGATCGACAACGAGCTGGAAAAGATGCTCGGTCGCGTTGAGGCGCGCCAGCGCGTCACGGACCGAAAGGTCCGGCGGGCAAATATAATCGTCGAGGCGGGTGAGGCGGTTCATGCCGGGCATGTTGGTGCAGTCAGGCCTTTCCGCGCAGCATCAGCCATTTTCCCACTTTCAGGCGGAACCAGCGCGTTGCCGCAAAGTGGGTGGGTTCGCCGCGATAGGGGTCGAGATGCTCGTGGTCCGATATGAGACCGGGTTCACTCAGCGAGTGCTTGACGTCGAAGGTAATGACCCGGTTGGTCGCCGTGATCTGGATCTGGCCCTGCCAGCTTGTTTCGCCGTCCTCGATGAGGCCTTCCAGTGACGCGCGGCGTGCACTGTGAGCGGGCACGCGGATATTCGGGATCTCGCGTCCGTCAAAGCCCATGATCCGAGCTTTCAACGGCTTCTGGTAGGGGTTGATGAAGATGATGCTCTCGCCATAGTCGCGTTCGCGGTCCACACGAACGACGGGGTAGCCGTCGACATACTGACCATACTCGGCAATCTGGGCGATCACCGGCGGTGCCGCATAGAGATAGGCGTTGTCCGAAAAGAAGGTCTTCTTCCCGATCTTGTTGTAGATCGAGTAAAAGGGCAGCACCGAATTAGTCACGAAGCGCGGCGAATCGTCTTCGGTCCGAAACGCATTCTCCAGATAACCGCTGACTCCTTCGGGCAACGTATCGCGCCACACGAAGGGTGCCGCCACATCCCCCTTGATCACGCCATCCTCGAAGACGCGCGTGATCTCATGGCTCTCGATCTTCTCACCTTCGGCGAAGACCGATACGGTCTGGACGATGCGCGCCGAGCCGCCGTCGAGATAGCCGGCAAGCTTGTCGATCGGCGCGGCAACCGTGCAGTCATATCCGGACGGTAGCGAGGAAATACTCGGAATCATGTAGGAGAAAGGCACGGCGGTTAGCGGTGATCTATGGAAAAGCGGTCGAGCGTCGGCGTGGCACAAACGAGATAGACGCGACAGGGATGCTGAAGGCCCGACAGGGCCGAGAATGGCAGATCGCCGATGTGGACAGCCGCATCCGGCGGCAGAGAGATTTCGTGCAGGCCCGTCCCGTGAGCCGGAAGGTCCAGCTTGGTATGCACTTCAGGTGCCGCAGCGCCGGCGATATGGGGATAGCTTATGTCGGCAACCTGGCGTTTGCCCGATGTGTTGATCAGCAGCAGGAACAGACGTTCGTCATCGGGCCGGTGCTGCATCGTGAACCAGGTATCCCCGGGGCCGACATCGCCTTGCCCATGCAGCGCGCAGGTACCCCGCGCGGCAAGAACCTCGAGTTGCGGGCGCATCGTGCCACGCATCGCGGGATGGTCGGCGCGCGACACCACGATCGCTCGACCTGCGGCAAGCGTATCCGGGTCACCACCAATGCCTTCATCGATGCGCACACGCATTTCCTCGCCGGGTGGAATACGAAAGCGCCGGCGCCAGAGTCGCTGGCCGTCGCCGCGGCGCACCTCGACATCCGTCGTCAGCGGCGCGCTCTTGCGTTCATCGAACAGCAAATCGTGGTTCGTGACGGTGAGCCAGGTTTCGATATCCTTGCCCGCCAGGATCGGAATGTGATTGGGCGACGCCCAGGCGACCGGAGGAGAAATCGAATCGAGCCAGTCGTACACGCGATACTTCCAGGATCGCTGCGCCGTCGCCTCGTCGAGCTTTCCGGCCTGCTCGGCATCCGGATTGTGCGGTGCGCGCGATTTCAGATCGACGAAGTAGTATTCGAGGTCGAGTAGGCAGGCGGTACAGGTCTTTCCCGCACCCGTCTCCTCAAGCAACGCATCGAAACCGTGATTCTCAACTTTCCCGACGGCCTCCTCCAGTTGCGCGAAGGTCATGTTGGTGCAGGCACATATGATCCGGTTCGCCGGCGGCAACCCTTCCAGGGTCATATCGTCTCGATCGGCAACCGCCGCGCCGCGCCGCGCGGATTTGCGCTCACTGGTGGTCATCGTTGTGTATCCAGTATCGAGGGCATTGCCTCATGGGACGCGACCGGCGGAAGTTCACCGGCGGCAAGTACCGCCTCGGCGAGGCGCCAGTCCTCTTCCGTGTCGATATCAATCGCGCGCGCGGGGTCGAGCAAGAGAGGCAGCACCGTTCCTGCATAAAGCGTTCGCTCTGCGCGGACTTTTTCCGTCCGTGCGAGATAAAGCGCGCCGTTCGGCGTATAGACGGGACAGCGTCGATCATCGCTGATCGCTCGCACAAAACCATTGGCGTCGGCGACATAGACATGATTTGCGGGCAGGCCGACCGCGGTCATCGCGACCACGCTGTCGACGTCAGGCCGCTCTTTGAGCCGCTCCACGGCGGTGCGCAGGATGGAACCGCCCCGCAGCGGCGATGTCGGCTGCAGCACCATGACGGTCTCGGGTTCGCCGCCATGTTCGTCACGGAACCAATCGAGGCCGTGCAAGACGGCATCGATTGTCGGCGCGGCGTCGCCGGCAATATCCGCCGGGCGACGAAAAGGCACCTGCATCCCGGCACGTTCGCCCTCGGCGGCAATAGCATCATCATCCGTCGTCAGCAATACCGGGGCGTCGAGGCCCGATTCCGCAATCGCATCGGCGGTCCACACGATCAGCGAGCGCCCGGCCAGCGGCCGCACATTCTTTCTCGCCAGCCTCTTGGACCCGCCACGCGCGGGGACGAGGATGAGCAGCGGCGTCACGCTCATGCGCTTGAGGTCTCCGCATGGTTCTCCACACGGTGTCGCAGCGTCCAGCCGTCGGCGCTCGGCTCCCACAAATGCGGCGAGCGGAAACTGTCGGCGATCTCGAAGAACTCGCCCTCTTCCATGTCCAGATATTTGAGAAATTCCGGGAAATGCTTGCTTGGGAATTCCTGGTCATAGCGATCGACCAGCGCGACCCCTTCTTCGCGCGTGATGTGGTCGTTGCGGATTTCCTGGCTAGCGTCATAGGTCGTCCGGCCGATGCCGAACTTCATCAACGTCGTCCAGTAATGGTACGGGTCGGTCTTGTCGTCGATCGAGTTATATTTCGAGTAGGTACCCTCGGTGCGATCTTCGGCGGCGAGAAAGCCGACATGCTCGGACGAGTAGTAGTAACACTCCTGCGGCACCCATTTGATGTAGTAGCCGAGATAGTGGACCTCGATATTGGCCGCAATCAACTCGTCGGTATTGCCGGGAAGATAGGGGTCCATCTGGCCGGTTTCGATGCCGTGCGCGGGCAACTCCTCCATCGGGACACCACCGAAATACAGCGTCTCGTTTGCCGATGACTGGCGTGCGAAATAGGACAGGCTGCGCTTGGCCTCGCTGTTGTCCTTTGACGGATTGCCGTACTCAGCTTCGTTCTCGCCGTAGAAAACGAGCGGAATACCCATGCGCTGGGCCATCTTCGGCGCGTAGTTCTTCTGCCCGAAGATGAAGGGCTGGAACGGATGCAGCAGGTTGCGGTAGGCGAGCTGTGTGAGCTTGCGGTGCAATTGCCCGTCCGGGGTGAACAGGTAATTGTCGAAGCCGCCTTCATGCACCCACGCCTGGTGGTTGTGCCAGCCGACATCCGTGTAGAGATGTGGCGCCCACGTCACCGTGAGCGGGTGCATGCCGTACTCACGCTTCAGCACCATCGCCGCGTAGATCGAATCCTTGCCGCCCGACCCGGGCACCAGGCAGTCATACGACCCGTTGTGCGAACGAAAACGATCACACAGTTCGACAAGCTGGGCGCGACGTTCTTCCCAATCGACGCCACGATCTTTCTGCTCGGCATAGCGGCAGGCATCGCAGATTCCATCCTCGTCGAAATGGATTGTCGATTTCTTCGAATCTTTGGTGTGCGCAAACTCGACCGCCGAGGACGGCCGCTGGTTCGAGATCACGCAACGCCGACAGAACGCCACCTCACCCGGCAGGCCGTATTTGATCTCCAGCAGATCGTCGGTTTCGGTGCGCAGGTAGCGCTTGCCGTCGCGCTCGATAACCGCGCGCTCGGCAGCCTCGTTCGACTGGGTCAGTGTCGTCATGAACCGTTTTCCGCTTCTAGGAACCGCGCCAGCAGCCGGAGGCCGGCCGGGCCGCTTTTCTCGGGGTGAAACTGTACGCCGACGATATTGTCCCGCGCGATCGCGACGGGAATGTCGGCACCGTTTATACGAATTGTTGCAGCGATGTCGCTTTCCCGATCGACCATCGGCGCATAGGAATGAACGAAATACATCCAATCATCGGGCCGCGGGGTGCCGACCAGCGGCGCGGATTCACGAAAATCGAGCGGCCGCCAGCCGACATTGGGGATGCGCGCGCGATCCGGATCATCGGCTTTCGGCTCGGGCAGCCGCGCCACGGTGCCCGGAATCAGGTCGAGACCGTCATGCTGGCCGAACTCCTCACCACGAGTCAGCAGCAGCTGGCAACCAACGCAGATGCCCAAGATCGGTGTTCCCGACTGGACCGCCGCGCGCAGCGGATCGACCAGCCCGCGTTCACGCAAGCCGGCCATCGCATCACCGAAGGCACCCACGCCAGGGAAGATGATCCGCTCGGCGCGCGCTAGCGCGTCCGGGTCGTCGGAGATGACATAGTCGGCGCCGAGCTGACGCAGGGCCTGGCCCAGGCTGAACAGATTACCGCGGCCATAGTCGACAACAACGATCATGACGCGGCCTCCGGCCGGACGGGGATTCCCGCTTCGCGCATATGTTCCTTCAAGGTTTGCGGCGGACATTGTTCATAGTGGAAGAGACTGGCGCAGGCGACGGCATCGAGCTCGTCCTCCACGACGGCGGCGACAACGTCTGCGGCCTGGCCCGCGCCTCCGGACCCGATAATCGGTACGCGCACGTTCGCGCGTATGGCCCAAAACAGGTCATGATCGAAGCCCCGGCGCGTTCCTTCCGCATCGACCGAAGTGACGAGAATTTCTCCCGCGCCCAGCTGCTCCGCCTCGGCGACCCATTCCAGCACATCGACACCGGTGCGCTCGCGGCCATTGTCCGTAAGCACCTCCCAACGTCCCTCGCCGCGCCGCTTTGCCTCGACCGACAGGACGATGCATTGGGTACCGAAGGTCTCGGCCGCTTCGCGCAGAAAGTCCGGCCGGGCAATGGCCGCCGTGTTGATGGCGACCTTGTCAGCCCCGGCCCGAAGTGCAGCGACGATATCATCGATCGTGCGGATACCACCGCCGACCGTCAGCGGCACAAATATGTCCCGTGCCGCATCTTCAACCACCGGCAGGATGTTGTTTCGACCGTACAACGATGCGACGGTATCCATGTAAATGATCTCATCAACCCCATCGTCATAGTAGCGGCGCGCCATCGGGCCCGGCTGGCCGACGATGCGCAGGCCCTCCAGGTGGATACCCTTGATAACGTTTGGGCCCTTGATATCGAGGCGGGCGATCAGGCGCGGTGCCGGCATAACTAGCTTTCGGACTGTGTTGCGTTGCGCCGACGCCAGTCGACGAGGAATTCGATGGCCGGCGCGGCGGAAAACGTCACGCAAGCGGCCGCGCCCAGATGTCCCGCTCGCGCGATGCCCGCCTCGATCAGAGCGGCGACGCCGGGGATGAACCAGTCGATCGGATACTCGATATCGCGATAGGCGACCCAGCGCCGCGCCCCGTTCTCGATGACCGGAGCTGACTTGTCGATATGCGGCACGTCGCCAATAAGGTGCTGGGTCATGTGAAACAGCGACACCGTATCGTGCGGCGCACCAATCAGCAGAACCTTGCCGTCGAGGTCGACCAGCTTGCCGAGCGGCGAGGATGGACCGAAGCGATTGTCGTACGGGTGTTCCGCGACAAGAGCGTCCGCCGCGGCGCCGAGTGCCGCGAACGAGGATTGCGGGTGCGGCGACCGCCGCACGCCGGGATAGTTGCGAAAGTACTCGGCAACCTGGCCGATACCGCGCGTCGGCGTGCACGCCGGGTCGTAGGCCGGTATCTGCGCACGGATCTCATCGATACGATCGGCGGGTGCCGGCGGGTATTGCCATTCGGCCGGATCCGACAGGTCACCGGAAAAGGCCGGCATCATGATCGTGCCGTCGGGCCCGACCGCCGTGGTCAATGCTTCGACCACGGCACGCGTGCCGCCGATGACGAGACCGAGCGACTTCATGCCGACGTGGACGCAGACGATATCGCCGGCGTCCAGGCCAAGCGTGCGCAGGCCTTGGGCGATGGACGCCGCAGTCGTGATTCCGGAGGCAACGGGCCCTGTCATGATTTCGGCTGGTGCTCGCGAATTTCCGGCAGGTCGCGCGCCAGACGCTCCCGGTATTCCTCAACTAGGTCATCACGCACGAAAATCGCGTCGCCGGAATAATACTCGGAGCCGGGATAGTGTTCCCATTCGGCCATAACCTCGTAGCCGGCATCGCGCATCGTCGCCGTCACCGACTCGCGGTTCTCAACGCCGTTCAGCTCGATCGCCCAGGAGCGCACCTGACGCTCGGCAAGCAACCGTTTCGCGCCGACCATGACATGGTTCTCAAAACCATCGACATCGATCTTCACATGTGTCGGTTGCGGCAAACCGAGTGCGTCGTGCAAGCCGTCGAGCGAGACGGTCATGAGCCATTGATGGCAAAGGACCGGCTGAGTCTGTCGGCCGCCACGATCATAGCTTTCCGGTTTTCCCACCGAGTTGCGGTTGGCGCCGGGTATGGGGCCGTGATGCATGTAGAGCTTGCAGTGGTCCATCTTCTCGTCACAGCCGGCCTGGATCACTTCGAAATCATCAAGCTTGTCGGGGTCCTGCAGCACAATCGTCTTGAGAATGGTCTCGACACTCGGCGTGAACGGCTCGACAAACGCGATCCTGCAGCCCCACAGATGGTTAACGAGGAAGCCTTCAAAGCCGTTCGAAGAGCCGATGTCGTAGAACATCTCACAATCATCGATACGTCGCAGCCACGCAAACACCACGTCGCGATCACCCTGGCGGCCGAACTGATAGTAGCGGCGAAACTGCCGGTAGGAGCGCACAGGCACCGCAAGGTCACGTCCATCCAGCTGGCGAACAGCCACCCATTCGGCAATCGAGCGGTCGCGATAGAGCCGCCCCTTCAAGCGAAGGCGGAACAGCACGTAGTCGCGCAATTTGTGCCATTTCGGTTGCAGGAACCGTTTCACGAGCGGCGGCAGAGCATGGCCGAGGGTGTGAGCAATAGTCATTTGGACAGCATCGATTTGATCTTCATGCGGAGGTGGGAGCCAATAAAGGCGTTCTCGATCAGGAACGTGATCAGACCAAACGTCCAGGTGTTCTTTATCTTGTTCCACTTGTACCGGTCGAACGGCCGGACGTGACTGCTGTCGGCCCCCAGCACGCGCAGCTGGCGCGGCGACAGGCCGCCGATGTCGCAGCTCCAGATGGGTAGCGGGGTGACCTGCTCGTTGCCGAAAATGTCGGTCCGATAGTAATCAACGAGAATCAGCGTGCGGTCGGCGCGCGACGGATGGTCGGGACCATGAAAGCCGCTGTCGTCGAATAGAACGATATCGCCCTTGCGACCGTCGAGCCGCACCTTCGTCGACAGAATTTCGTCCTGCATGGCCTTCGGGTAGCTGTTCAGGCGCTGGCCATGTGGCGCGCCAAGCTTGTGTGTCCCGGTGCAGTAGCTGAACGCGCCTTCCGATGTGTCGTGCAAATAGATCGCGCCGCCGATACCAAGCGGCATTTTCATAGTTTCCTCGGTGATCGGCGAAACATGATCCGTGCTCTTGCGCCAGCCCGCAGCGAAATCCGAGTGCATCGGGAAATAGACATAGCCCATGCCGCGATCAGCCTTGAGGTTCGTCTCGGCAAGGATACATTTGCTGCCCAGATAGGCCTCCGTGATATCGAGCACCCGCTCGTTGGCGATGACCGGATAGACCGGTGCCCCCAGCAAGGTCGGCTGGATCACCTTCTTCTGATGATCGGCGCGGTAATAGCCCCACACCCCGGCGACCGATGGCCGACGAAGCATCTCTTCGGTACGCGCGGCGACGGCATCGACCGCGTCCTTCGGCAAACATCCGCGCAGGATGACATAGCCGCGTTCACGCAAGTTGCGGACGGCGAGATCGATATCCGGGTTCTCGCCCTCGATGATGTACGAATCGGGAAGCGACGCTTCGGATGCATCACGAACAATCGTCTCTGGATCAGTTGGCATTGCGGATCCCTTCTTCGGCAGCGGTTGGTGACGCGTCGTCGAACGTCGCTTCAAGACTGGAATACAAGGCGCCACCAAGATCTTCTGGCTTCTCGTATTCAGCCGGATCGATGGTCGTCTCATGCATCGCGGCGAGCATGAACTCGCCCTCACGCGCGAACGCGGCGCGCTCGGCGTCGCTATAGTCGACAAGCCGGGTCAGGACCTCGCCGGTCTGCGCGAGATCAGTGGCGACGTCGACATGCGGCAAATGGCCAAAATAGAGGCTCGGGCTATAGGCCAGCACCGGCACACCGAACGCCGCGGCCTCGAAAGCACTGCGCCCAAGCAACGAAACGACTGCCCGGGACTTCTGGATCAGCGGGATGGCAAATTCTCGCGGATCGATCAGCAGAACATTCGGCATAGTGTCGAGCATTCGGTAGAAGCTTAAGTCGCGATAGCCGAGCGCCGGCACATGATCCTTGATCGCCAGGTAGGTGCCGACGGGAAGTTCCTTGGCGACCTGATGGATCATCGCGGTCTGGTCGAAGAATTCCGGCGTCTGTCCCGACAGCAGGACTTCGGGCTCCATCTGTAAAGGCATGAAGACAAACGGATGGCCCGCCTGCGTCAGCTCTTCGGCGGTCATGCTCTTGCGCACGAGATGGCGAAAGACGCTGCGCCGCTTGAAATGAAACTTGATGTGCCGCCAGGGGCTATAGCCGAAGCGCGTAACCTTGTCATACCGGCGCAAATGCCAATAGGTGGTGCGCACAAGAATGAGAATCGTGGTCTTCAGCAACACGCGCAGACTGATGCCGGCGAAGAACTTGCGGCGGATATCCATGTGAAAGGGCGGCGGCTCCAGCATATCCGATGACAATTGTTTACCGGCGGCACGTATGCGCTGGTGTGCCGCCAGCATCCACTCGCCATTCACCTTCATGCCGTCCTTCCAGATCATCCGGTCGTGCAGGAAGGAATAGCCGAGGCAACGGCTGGGAATGCCGCGGCCGCGGGCGACGTCGCAGACGACGCGCCGGCCGTTCATGGCGAGGGTGACCCCGTGACGCTCCATGATTTCTTCGACCGCGTGGTACATCGCGACAAACTGACGGATCCACTCACGATAGGGCAGTGACGTTTCGATCTTGGTGTAGGGAAAAGACGTGCTGCCGGTGAAGTACAGGCGCCGGTCGGCGAGGTTGTAGTGAAACACCGTGTCGAAGCGCTGCTCGATGTCACGGGCCGCCGGAATCAGTTCCTCGTCGTCGGGCGGCAGATGGTCGAGCATCTCCGAGGTGGCATACACCGCTTCGAACATACCGGTGTCGAGCAGCGGCTTGATGTCTTGCGTGAAGCGCACGAGGCCGATCAGCCGGGCACCTTGCTGCTCTTTGAGCATGCGCAGCATCGGCATCATGAACTTGCGTTCGTCGCCCGTTCCCTCGAACAGAATGCATTGCGTGGGAAGTAAGCTCATGCGTTTGCCGATATGTTCTGGTTCGCTGGTTGACGCCGGCATCGGTCAGGCGACCTCCTGCGCGGAAGATGTCGTGGCACCCGCTTCGCGCAGCGCAAAGATCTCGGCACGCTCGGCCCGGAGATACGCGGTCAGCTGCTCGATCGCGGATTGCTGTGCCGGGTCGTCGACGATGTTCTGCAACTCGCGCGGGTCGGCCTGCTTGTCATAGAGCTGCTCGACGGCCAGCCGGTTGCCATCCAGCGTCGCCATGATCTTGTGCGTGGGCGAGGTCACGGTGAAATAGATCTTGCGACGCGCAATATCGGCGTTCCCGCTGCCGCAACTCTCCGAGACGATGGCTGGTTTGCCGCCACGAAAAACGCTGACGCCCTTGAAGCTTTCATGGCCGGACACGCCAAGAGAATCGAGGAAAGACGCCGTCATACCCATGCTATCGGTCATCCCGGAATCAACCGGGTCCGCGGGTGCGTTGGCCAGGATCAGGGGAACCTCGATATCCTCGTAATGGGTACGCGAACCGATGCTCGATTTCTTGCGGGGGCTTTCGGCGTAGTAGAGACCATGGTCGCCGGTCGCGAGAATTACGGTGTCGTCGAGCTGGCCGGTGCGCTCGAGCGTCGTCAGAACTCTGCCGAGTAGGCCGTCGACATACATCAGCGCAGTGTCGTAGAGCCAGCGCCGGCGCGTCTGGCCGCGCAGGCGCGCCACGGTCCAGCGCGGCAGGTAGCGCAGACGGCCGAACAGGTGCCACGGCCGGCTGATCGAACGGCAGTCATGCACATCCATCATGTGCATATAGATGAACCAGCGATCGTCCTGATTCTCTTCGATGACGCGGCACAGCGGCGCGACGATGTCGCCGAAAATAACCGGAAAATGCGACATGGCGAGAAACGGCCAAAGCGTCTGCGATGCGACCCAGCGGCGTGTCCGCCATTTGACGGATTCGACGGCACGATGTCGGAACAGGCGCAGGCCTCCCGGGTTTTGCTCGCCGAGAAAGCGCCAGTATATGCCCGGCGCGATATTCATAACCTTGTCGAAGACAATGTCGGGATTGTGTTCCAGCAACGCCCGCTCGGCCCGGCAGCCTTCGGCAACCCAGCTATTGATACCCCTGAGCTTCTGCGGCCAGAGCGATTTGTCGTGATGTTCGATCATCTCGACGAGTCCATCGAGAAACAGGGCGAAATCAACCTTCACCCGCTCGAGATCGGTTGTAGTCTCCGCGGCGCGAAGCGCTTCGACTTGAAAACGCACGGTCCGGCCGACCCGCTGTTCGAGCAGCAGCCGGAAGTCGGATGTCGTGCGTACGGTATCGAAACCGCGGCCATAGCCCGTCGCCGCGCCAAGCTGGTTGCAGCTCGCCAGTAGATGCGTCCGGAAGTCGGCTTGCTGCAATGATTCAGCAAAGCTTTGCGGGCGCAGGCGAATGCCGTTGTCATAGCCGCCATGATCGAGCGGATAGGTCTGCGAGAAAATCGCCGGCGTGACGAACTGCGTCGACTGCGCGTTGGTGACCACCCGGCGCACGAAACCGCGGTCGACGATGCGCGCGAGGTTCGGGAACATGAGCTCGCGCGCCGGGGCATTCGACACCGTGTCGAAACGCAGCGCATCGATCAGCAAAAACAGCCCATTGCGCGGCGCAGCATCTGCGGCCGGCCCCGTCACCCCGTTGTCGTCGCGCGTCTCGCTCATTGCGCCGCGCGCTCCCAGCCCAGGCTGGCAACCAGTTCGGAAATCCGGTTGACCTGCAGGCTGTTCATGCGATTGCCGGGATAGGGATAGGTCACGCCCGTCGTCAGCACGAGGTCCGCCTCTTCGAGGAGGCCGCGTTGCCACAGCATCTCCAGCACCAGGCCGAAATGGTCCATGCTCGACTTCGGGAACGGCACACTGCTGTGCACGCCGAGCGTACCGGCGATCAGGTTGAAGCTGCGCGCCGCGGCGGCATCGTCGCTCACCGCTATTATCGGCTGACTTGGCCGCCCGGCGGCGATCATGCGTGCCGCGAATCCCGAGCGCGTAATCGCCACGATCCTGGTAATCGACAGGGCACGACACATCATCGGGATAACGCGCGACATCACCTCGGGGACCGTGTCCCCGATGTCGGGCGCTTCGGCGTCGAGAAGATTCTGCGCATGGGATTCCGACGCCTCGGAAACCTCGCGCATCAGCTGGACCGATTCCTCGGGGAACTCTCCGATGGCGGTTTCGCCCGAGAGCATCGTGGCCGCGCAGCCGTCGAGCACCGCGTTGGAGATGTCGCTGACCTCGGCCTTCGTCGGGAATGAGTTCTGAATCATGGTGTGCAGCATCTCGGTCGCGATGATCACCGGCCGACCGTGCCGGCGTGCTGCTTCGATAATCTGCTTTTGGCGCAACGCCACGTCATGCAGGCTGGTTTCCACGGAGAGATCGCCGCGGTCAACCATGATGGCATCGGCGACCTCGGCGATTTCGTGGACATTGTCCATGCCGCCTTGGTTCTCGACCTTGGCGACGATCCGCGGCGAAGTCTCGCCGATCAGATCACGGAACTGGCGTATCTGGTCCGCCGATTCGACGAAACTCAGGCCAATAAAATCGACACCCGTCTCGCGTGCGAAGGCGATCATTGCTTCGTCACGCGGCGTAACCGACGGGGTGTTCAATTTGACGAAGGGCACGTTTATGCCCTTGCGACTGCGCAGCTGGCCGACGGTCTCCGCACGGCAAACGATGTCGCGCCCTTCGACCCGGAGCACCGTGAACCGGAGCGTGCCGTCATCGGCCAGCACGATATGTCCGGACTCAAGGTCAGTATGCAAATCGGGATAGTTGACAGGCACCTTGGCGCTGCCGTCGTGATCCGGTTCGGTCGTCAGAATAATCTCGCCGCCCAATTCGAAGCTCGGTTCGTGGGCAAGTTGGGTGGTGCGAATCTTCCGGCCCGGGATGTCGAGCAGGATCGGCACATCCGGCAGCACCCGGCGCACTTCCGCGATCGCGTTCCTGTGCCAGTCAAGGTCCGCATGCGAGCCGTTCAGCCGCGCCACATTCATGCCGGCATCTCGCAATGCAAGCAGCGCCGGCTCCGGCAGGCTGCGCGGGCCGATCGTGCATACGATACGGGTTCGATTCATGAGGTCAGTCCTCGACAAACAAGGGAAGGCCGTCAATCGCCGCAACGATCTCGGGCCGCATATAACGGCTGTCGGGTTGTTGGCCATCCACCAGAACACGACGCATGTCGGTACCGCTAATTTCATGCGCCACGTCGCTGCCCTGGTGCGGGCAGGTTTGCTCGGTGACGATGCCATCGCACACCGCGCAATAATAAGGCCCGTGCAGCCGCATGATCTCGATGCCGAGATCGCCATCGAAGCGGCGCGTCAGTTCGTGCGCTTCATACCGGCCATACCAGTCGCCGACCCCGGCATGGTCGCGCCCGACAATGAAATGCGTGCAGCCATAGTTTTGTCGTATCAACGCATGGAACACTGCTTCGCGTGGCCCGGCATAGCGCATCACGGTAGACAGGATACCGAGTACGACCTTGTCGTCCGGCAAGAAGCGGCCGACGAGAGCGCGATAACCCTCCATGACGACCTGTGGTGTGTAGTCGCCGCCGCGCTTGTGGCCGACCAGCGGCTGCACGAACAAGCCGTCGGCATGCTCCAGGGCGACGCGCTGTAGATACTCGTGCGCACGATGCGGCACGTTACGTGTCTGGAAGCCGACGACGCGTTGCCAGCCGCGCGCGGCGAATATCGCCCGTGTTTCATCCGGGGTCAGCTCGTCCGCCGAAATATCGAACTGGGCACGCTTAAGAAGACGCACATTGCCCCCGACGAAGACCGGCTTCTGGCTATAGAAGAAAGCCACGCCGGGATGGCTGTCGTCGTCGGTGCCATAGATCAGGCGTGCCGCGGTCGGCCGGTCGCAGTCGTAGAAATCAGCTGGGTCGAGCTCACCGACGATGTCACCGTCATAGGTCAGGTCGACACCCGCGCCGGCCTTTAGGCGTTCGGCGTCCACCTCGCTGACATCGAGGACGACCGGCAACGGGAACACCGCGCCGGATGGCAATCGCATCGTCTCGACAACGCTGCGAAACATGGCCTCATCCATGAAACCGTCGAGCGGAGCAAAGGCGCCGAGGCCGATTTTCTCGAGCTCGAGATACTGGTTACGGTCGAGCTCCAGCTGGGTGCGGCCGGTCACTGGGCGGCCTCCAGATCGAGCGCGCCGGCAAGGTCGGGTATCTGGAGGATGATCCGCATCGCGATATCCAGCGGCAGCTCGACACGCGCGGCATCGATCACCATGTCGGGCTGTTGTGGCGCATGCCACGGGATATCGACACCGACGACGTTGGGTGTCCGGCCGCTATCGGCGCCCGCATAAAGTCCTTTCGAATCCCGTTCCCGCAACAAATCCATCGGAGCATCAACATAGACTTCGAAATATCCCGGCAGGTTGTCGCGATTCCACGCCAGCAGATCCGGGTGGGCGTAAAGCGCGGCGACCACGACGGTCTGCCCCTGACGTGCGAGCCAGCCCGACAGCCGTTGAATGCGACCGATCTGCTCCTGGCGTGCCGGCTCCTCATAGCCAAGGCTGGCCCCGAACAGCTCGCGAATGACATCACCGTCGACCAGCACGAGCTCTGGAATATGTGGTTTCAGCGTTCCAAACATCGCCTCGGCGATCGTTGTCTTGCCGGCGCCCGACAGACCTGTAAGCCAAATAACCATCCTCGACGCTCCCGTCAGCTCCAATCAAACAGCGAAAGCGGCATTACGCGACAGGCGCCAGCGCAGCCAGCTTCCCGTCGCCAGCGATGTGACAATCGACGCCAGCACGAAGGCGACGAACAATGAATCGTCGATAATACCGGTCGCATGCGCGACGCTCGCCAGCACGATCCCCGGGCCGCCGCGCGCATTCATGGTGATCCCGAAATCAAACGCGCGCGACGCCGATGCGCGCGCCAACCGGGCCGCCAGCGCGACACTCAATATCTTGACCAACGACGACAACACGATGAAGCCAACAACCGGCATCAGCGGAAAGTCGCCGGGCAGATCGAGCTTCAAACCGACCAGCGCGAAATAGATCGGCACAAAGAACCACAGCGCCAAGTCGGAAATCCGCCGCCGGGTGGCGGCAAGCTGCGCGCTCTGGAAACGGCCGATTACCAACCCGGCGAGCAAGGCGCCGAACACGAGATTGATCTCGAACAGACTGGCGATGGCGACCAAACCAAGACAGAACAGCAACAGATAGCTCATGAGCATCGGCTCGCTGGCATCGCTGATTGTCGCCCGCCCGACCGAGCGCAGCAGGGCCGGCAGAAACAGGATGGAAGCGACGGCAAAGACCAGCGTCGCGCCCACGACACCGCCGATATCGGCGACCGCGACATCGGCTTCCTGCTGGATCGCCGTGGCCATGGCAAGCATCACCCAGAGCACGAGATCCTGCGCCGCGGCCGCGACCAGCGTCAGCTTGGCGAAATTGCTGTCCATCATGTTGAGGTCGATGAATATTCGCGAAATCACGGGGATCGACGTCACCGACGTCGCGATCGCCACAACCAGCGTAAAGGCCAGCGGGTCCGCCGCCGCGGAATTGCTCAGCCAGGGGGCCGCTAGCCAGCCTGCGATAAAGGGCGGCCCGAGACCGCCGGCGACGAGCGCAAGTACGAGCACGCGATCGCGCGGACCCAGCTTGGGCGTAATGCTGAAGCCGGCCGTGAACATCAGCATGATCATGCCGAGCCAATAAAAAACCGACAGTACCACCGCCTGTTCCGCGAAACCCTGAAACAACCATGCGTGCAGGCTCGGCGCGACTAACCCGAGGACCGAAGGTCCCAGGAAGAGGCCGCCGCAGATCTCGCCGACAACGCGCGGCATCCCGAAACGCGAGAACAGATGCCCGCCCGCCAGCGCCGCGCAAAGCAGCAGCGCGACAGACAGCAGAAATTGCGAGAGCTCAGAATCACTCACGGGCGCCTGCGGCAGCTGACATCGCCAGAGGCGACTGACCGGTCACGAAAGCGAAACGGGACATCAATCCGGAACCACCCCGTAGAGTAACTGTTCCGGGTCGGGCAGGTTCGCGAGGATGTCCGCGATGCGCGGCCCCGATGCACCATCGCCATAGGGCGAACTGCCCGCGAGGCGGGCAGGCGCGCTCTCGATCCGATTGAGCGCGGCCGCAATCGCGCCCGCATCATTGGGAACGTCGGTCACATTGTCGCCGCGCAAGCGGCCGGCCTGTCGATCTCCGACATTGATTGCCGGCAAGCCAAAGAGGCCGGCCTCGATGATCCCGGACGACGAATTGCCCAGCATCAACGTAGCGTGGCGCAGCGCGGATGCATACTTGCCTGGGCCAAGGGTATCGACGAAGCAGGCCCCCGGTTCGGTGGCACAATAGGCGTCCACCTCACGTCGCAACTGTGCCCCGCCGGGATCGCTGTTCGGTGCCGTGAACAGAACGCGGCCCGGATGCGCGCGCAACGCCTTGAGCACGTTGCGCATCGGCGCCGACGGATCGGTTGAATTGGTCTCGGGGTGCACCGTGACGAGTCGGAATCCACCGTCGTCGCCGTCGGCATACGGCAACCCGACCGCACGGGCAAAAGAAGATGCATCAACCTCGGGCGCCGCAAGCAACGTATCTAGGGTCGGTGAGCCGGTCACGTTGATGCGCCAGTCTTCCTCGCCCATCTGACAGAGAATCGTTCGCGCATGTTGGGACGACACGCAGTGCAAATGCGAAAGTTTGCTGAGCGCATGACGGATACGATCGTCGACAGCGCCGTCCGTGATCTCGCCACCATGCACATGAATGAGCGGCAGGTTAAACGGCAGGCTGGCCAGTGCGGCGGGGAGCATGTCCAGGCGATCGCCCACGACGAGCATAGCATCGGGTGCCGTCTGCTCGATCACGTCACCGGTCGCCTTGCTGATCAAGGCCATGGCTTCGGCGGCAGCCGCCGCTTCGCCGCCCCCCATATCGGCACCGGCAACATGCACCGTCGCGGCGGCGGGCATGCCTTCGGCGGCCGCCGCGCCCGGCGCGAGATGCATGCCCGTCAGGAGGACATGAAGCTCGACCCCCGGTCGCCCGGCAAGGGACTGCCAGATCGGCGCCAGGATTCCAACATCAGACCGGCCGGCGGAAACGGAGAGGATACGCGTCATTCGGATACTGCCGATTCTTGTGTGAGGTCGCCGTCGGACAAGGGCGCGTCGGCTTCGAGTGCTCGGTTCAGCAGGCACCCGACAGGCGAACGCGAGGGTGGCAGGCCATCGGCCGGGCGCTTCAAGACAACATCGTCTGCCCCGAGCACGCTGCCCGCCGGCAGCGCGTGGCGCATATGCCATGAACGACGCACCAGGCGGGCGATCTCGATCTCGTCGGCTGTTGGTCGTTTCGTCCCGTCGCCAAGCGAGACCTCAACATCTCGCAAACGCGCAATCAACGCACGCAGTTCGTCGGGCTCAAGCGAAGCGCGGTGATCCGGCCCCGGCAGAGCGCGATCGAGCGTAAAATGCTTCTCGATCATCGTCGCACCGAGCGCCACGGCAGCGATCGCGACATGGTCGCCAAGACTATGGTCGGAATAGCCGACTGGCAAACCGAAATGTTGTTTCATGGTGGCGATGGCCGTGAGGTTGAGGCTTTCGGGGGGCGCGGGATAGAGCGATGTGCAATGCAGAATCGTGATGTCGTCGCAGCCATGCCGGCGGAGCGCCGCGACGGCGTCGTCGACCTCGGCAAGGGTGGCCATGCCGGTCGACAGGATGACCGGCAACCCGCGCTCGGCAAACCGGACCAGCGCCGGCGCGTTGGTCATTTCGCCCGAGGCGATCTTGAGCCTGTCCATACCAAGCTCGATCAGCGCATCGAGTTGCGCCAGATCGAACACCGAAGCCATGAAGCCGATCTTAGCCGCGCGGCATGCCGCCGCGATCGTTACAAAATCATCGAGCGACAGTTCGAGTTCACGCAGCAGCGCGTCCTGGCTGGATTCACCGGTATTCGTTTGCTGGTACGACGCGGTGCGCGCATCGCGCGCGACCAGTGAATCGGTCGAAAAGGCCTGGAACTTCACATAGTCGGCGCCAACTTCGGCAGCCACGGACACCATCTCCAGCGCACGCGAAAGCTCGCCATTATGGTTGACCCCTGCTTCGGCTATGAAAATCGGTGCGGTCAAAGCGTCGGCTTCAATGGTGATAACGCGTCAATGACGGCACCAACGCGTCGGCGGGCACGGTGGCACCGGGCAGCACAACGGCACCGGCGCCCACCATCGCGCAGCTGCCGATATGAACGGACCCGAGAATAATCGCACCCGGTGCAATATGAGCACCCGCTTCGATGACCGCGTCATGCTCAACAATCGCGCCGGTGTTGACGATCACGGCCTCGGAAATCTGCGCCCCCGCATTGACCACGGCACCGGCCAGCACGATGGCGCCGTCAGCGACGCTTACATCCGCAGCGACGAAGGCACGGCTATGGACGAGCGCAATCGGCGTTACAGATCGTATTGCGTAGCGCGCGAACAGTTCGTGGCGTCGGCGCAAAGCACCAGGATCGGCGCCACCAAGCCCCATCACGAAACCCGATGCGGCAGCGGGCAACGGATCGTCATCGCCCAACACCGGAATATCAAGCCAATCGGGCTTGTCCATGGCGGCGCAGGCAACCACCGCGTGCCCGTTGTCCATGGCGGCCTCGGTCACCGGACGGGCATGTCCGCCGGCGCCGACTAGAAACAGGTTCATGCTCCGACTCCAACCATATTGCCGTGCCAGGCCAGTACCGCATCGATCACGCGCTGCTGGTCCTGTTCATGCAACGAGGACGAGCTTGGCAGGGAGACGACCGTGCCCGACAGGGCCGTCGAGACCCCGCGCAGCGCCCGCGGCGTGTCCTGCCAGGGTGCCTGCGCCGACAAGGAACGCCAGAAGAGGCGCGCCTCGATACCGGCTGCTTCACAGGCCGCGACCAGGTCCCGCGCCGTGTTCTCATCCGGCAGCCGGATCGAATAGAGCCAGCAAACGCTGTCGCAATATTCCGGGCGTGGCATCGATGCGACCGCCGCAAGATCAGCAAAAGCGGCGGCGTAGCGCGCGGCGATGTCGCGGCGGGCAGCAACCATCTCATCCATCCGCTCGATCTGGGCAAGCCCCAACGCGGCGTTAATGTTGGTCATGCGATAGTTGAAGCCGATTATGTCGTGAACATAGTCACGACCAGGGCGCGCCTGGGTCGACATATGACGCACCTGCTCGGCCACCGCCTCGTCGTCTGTGACCAGCATGCCGCCGCCACCCGCCGTGACCGTCTTGTTTCCATTGAACGAGAAGATCGCGGCAGCACCGCCGCTGCCGCTCGGCTTGCCGCGGTAACCGGCGCCGATTGCCCCCGCCGCATCCTCGATCAGCGGTACCCCATGAGACGCACAGACCGCCTCCAACGCATCAAGGTCAGCGGTGTGGCCGAGTGGATCGACGGCGATCACGGCACGGATCGCCGGATCGGCGGCCAGTGTTTCTGCCACCAGCGTCGGGTCAAGGGCCCAGTCGGACTCTCTGACATCCACGAAAGATGCCGTTGCCCCGGCATGCGAAATTGCATTCGCCGAAGCGGCGAAGGTCCAGTCGGGCACGATCACCCGGTCACCGGTGCGCACACCAACGGCCAGAAGCGCGAGATGCAAAGCCGCGGTACCATTGACGGTCGCCACGGCATGGGCGCGACCGGTGAGGCGCGCCATCGCGGTTTCTAACGCCGTGACTTCAGGCCCGGCCGATGACACCCAGTTGTCGCGCACGCAACCAAGCAGCAAATCGGCTTCGCGGCCGCGCAGATCGGGCACACTAAGAGGAATACGTTCAGACATGTCGGTTTAATTGCTACCGCAGCCCGGGTGAATCGAATTCCCCCGGGATTTTCGCCCCTCACAACGGCGAATCGCAGCACTGAAACAACACACTATCTCCATTTTATGACCCGTCAAGCTTTTTTGTTCGTGGCGTGAACAGTATATCAGGCCTCGGTTTTTCGTGGCCGCGATCGGATTCTTGCAACCTGCGCGGTCACGCGGGCCCATCATCTGAACGGTGCCGCGCTTGCGGCCCAGGCCAGGGGCAAATCAGACAGGCTGCGACACACTTCGTTGTTGCCAATCCCTAGGATGAACGTGCACTAAGACGCCTCCACTGCAATCCGGGGCACCTCCCAGACAGGGAAAAGCGTCCGTGAACTGGCCTCCGGTCGCGGGAAGCACCCCACCTCGCACACCCCTGAAACCAGCCCGGGAATACCGAGAGGAAGGCAAGTCAGACACGATGTGCGGCATTGCGGGAATACTGGATCACATCCAAAAATTCGACGCCCAGACGCTGGCGCTCCGTACGGAAGCTATGGGAAACAGCCTCCAGCATCGCGGGCCTGATGACGATGGCACGTGGCTCGATCCCGAGGTCGGGCTCGGTCTCGCTCACCGGCGGCTTGCGGTGATCGACCCCACGCCGGAGGGCCGCCAGCCGACGGTCTCGCAATGCCAACGCTATGTTCTGGTCTTCAATGGGGAGATCTACAACTTCCGGGATCTCGCGAAACAACTTGCAGCGGACAGCCACCCGGTAGACACCAGCTCCGATACCGTTGTGCTTCGTGAAGCCATCGCCTGCTGGGGGATAGAAAAAACCGCCCGCGCCCTGGTCGGCATGTTTGCCTTCGCCGTCTTCGACCGGAAGACCCGCACGCTGTCACTGGTCCGAGACAGGCTTGGAATTAAGCCCCTTTACTGGGCCCAACAGAATGGCGCCTTCGTTTTCGGATCGGAGATCAAGTCACTCCTGGCCTCGGATCGCATAACCGCGACCAGAGACCCCGATGCGCTGGCCGCCTATCTGAAATTCGCATATATCCCCGCGCCGGCAACGATCTATCGAAACGTCCAGAAGCTCCAGCCGGGCAACATTCTGACGCTACGTGCCGACCAGGAGCCCCAGCTGGAAAGCTACTGGGATATCGCAAACGTCGCACGGACGGGGCAGGAAAACCCAGCCTCGCTCGCGGACCCCGAAGTAACAAACGAACTGGAACGCCTGATCGAACAAGCCGTGACCGACCGCATGATCTCGGACGTGCCCCTCGGCGCCTGGTTGTCGGGCGGCCTGGATTCGTCCCTCGTCGTGTCCCTGATGCAGGCCAACAGCACCAACAAGGTGCGAACCTTTTCGATCGGGTTTTCCGCCTTTGGCTATGACGAGGCGGCGGAAGCACGCCGGATCGCCGCACATCTGGGCACGGAGCATGAGGAGTTTCAGGTTTCCCCCCGGGACGCGATGGACGTGATCAGCGCCATACCGGCTCATTATGACGAGCCCTTCGCAGATTCCTCCCAGATCCCGACATACATACTGTCACGCCTGACGCGCGGCCATGTCACGGTTGCGCTTTCCGGCGATGGGGGCGACGAGGTGTTCGGCGGCTACAACCGTTACCTGGCCCTCCCCGGGCTGGCGCGGCGTTTTGCAAACTGGCCGAACCGGCTGCGCCGCGCTGTCAGCGCGATGATGTGTGCGCCGGCACCGCGCCACTGGGACGGGCTCGCCCGGGCGATTCCGATGCGGACGCCGCCACAGTTCGGCGACAAGATATGGAAGGCCGCCAGCGCCATCGCGGCCGAGAACGAAGAAGCCGCGTACCTCTCGACCGTCTCACAATGGCCCCAACCGCAAGGGATCGTGAGCGGAACGCAGAACTCGACAGCGACTTTCCAATTCGACGAATCCCTCTCCGACCCCATCGCACGCCTGCAGCTTGCCGACACCCAGACCTATCTGGCCGACGACATTCTCACAAAGGTGGACCGCGCCAGCATGGCACATGCCCTCGAGATACGCGTCCCCCTTCTCGATCATCGGCTGGCAGAGTTCGCCTGGCGCGTGCCACGCACAGAACTCATCGCGGCGGGCCGCACCAAGCTCCCGCTCCGCCGAATGCTGGCAAAACATGTGCCCGTATCATTGTTTGAGCGTCCGAAATCAGGCTTTGCCATCCCGATATCGGACTGGTTGCGCGGCCCGCTACGAGACTGGGCCGAAGACCTGTTGAGCGAAGACGCACTTATGGAATCCGGCCTCCTTAAGCCCGAACCCATACGCGCCGCTTGGCAATCTCACCTGTCCGGGCGTCAGAATTACCAGAACCCCATCTGGACCGTCCTGATGTACCAGCTCTGGGGGCGCACCGCGCCCTGACATCACCCACGCACAAATGTGCCCTTGCCGTCCGAGTTGCGAATGGGCACAAGTCCCTCGATGAACATCCCGATAGAAAATGACGACCGCCGGGAGGCCTATTTCCTCTATGCGCTCGGCTTTCTGTTCCTGCCTGTCGCGGTGTTGGCAACCGCGCAGGTCTGGGTCTTGGCCGTCGTCGGCGTTCTCGGGATTCTCGCCGTTCGCGCCATCCAGGATCGACTCGCCCTGAAACCGAACTGGCCGCTTGTGTTGCTGATGCTGTTGCTTGTCGGATGGGCCCTGATCAGCAGCTTTTGGGCGATCAACCCCGACAGGGCCGTCAAAACATCCCTTCGAATCGCGCTTGTCTGCATATCCGTGATCGTTCTTGTCGATGCCGCCAAGATGCTCGACCCGCAACAGCGGTGGAAATTCGGATACTGGCTGATAGGCGGGACCGTAACCGGTCTCGTTCTGACCGGCATTCTCGTCCTGTGGGGTGGGCCAGTTTCGACATGGCTGGGTGAAACTCGTCTGGCAGCCGACGATCTCTCCAACCTCAACCGCACGAGCACGGTGATCGCCCTGCTCGTCTGGCCGGTCGCACTCATTGTCGCCAGGACCTACAACCGCCTCGCAGCAGCAGCCGTAATTATCCTGAGTGCGCTGTTGTTGTTCGCATTGGCGCCCTCGACCCCGCTCGTCGCGTTCACGGTCGGTCTGCTCGCCTTCATCATTGCCTGGGTTTCACAGAGATGGGGAAAACGGGTCTTGTTCCTGGCGTTTGCCGGTGCGGTTGTCATGATTCCCCTGATCGATTTTCTGGCGCCGCCCGCAATCGATTTCCTAGCCGCCAACCTCCGTTTCCCTCATTCCGAGATCCATCGCCTTGTCATCTGGAAATTCGCGGCCGAGCGCATATTCGAGCACCCGTTATTCGGATGGGGACTCGACGCATCGCGCGCAATCCCGGGAAACAATGAACAGCTCTTCCTCTTCCATTTCGGCGGCACCCCCGAGACCGGGCAAGCCCTGCCCCTACATCCCCACAACGCCCTGAGCCAGATCTGGCTGGAGCTCGGCATTGTCGGCGTCATCCTGGTGGGCGCGATATTCGCCCTGATCGTGTTCTCGATTCCCCGATCCTCAGACAATCGCGCCGGGCCCGCCGCGCTGATTGCGACCACCGCCTGCGCCTTCACGATCGCACAGTTGGGGTTCGGAATCTGGCAGGGCTGGTGGATGGCGACACTCGGGCTGACGGTGATGATAGCCGTCGCGACAGGCACCAGTCCGCCCGTCCGCCAGAAGCGCCCGGACTGACGTCAGCCGCCTCATCTCGTCTACAGATCCCGCAGCCAAATTCGCGCGGTAACGAGATACCAGCCAATACCCGTATATTCATGCAGCGCACTGCGGACACGCCGCGCGCTCGGCACAAGGTCGAGCCACGGATTTCGTGCGATCCGGGCATCTTCGTAGCGGCCCGGCGGTGCTGCCGCCACATCGAATCCGACCCGGCGGAGGGTGGCCGCCATACGTGCCACGTGAGAGCCCCCGGTGACGATAATCATCCGTGGCGAGCGGCTCGCACCATCGGGCGCTTTCACCAACGCCGAGACCGCGCGCGCGGTCTCGAATGTATCGCGCGCCGTGTTCTCGATGACAGTCTCGGGCGCCAGTGTGAGGACGCGCTGCAGGGCGACGGCCTCTGCCTCGCGCTGTCCCGGAAGCGGTGAGCCGCCAACGACAATCAACCGAAAGCCCGTCTCCGCGTGAAGCTGCTGACCGCGCAACGTGCGTTCGACCGAGCCCGGCATCGGCCACCAGCGACCCGCCGGGTCCTCATACGCCCCCGCCAAGGGAACAATAATCGCGTCATATCTTTCCGGTGGGAACGCACCGGCACCGAATGCCGGCGCCCCGCGCTCGAGCGCCCCCAACAGGGCATTCCCGACGATCGGGGTGGTGTCCGCCAGAAATCGGGGTGGTGTCCGCCAGAAAAAGGCCCCCCAGCAAAACGAATATCCGGCCCAGCCGTCGACGCAACAAGAACAGGCCCGGCAATAAAATCCAGAGCGCAGGCATGGGCCAAACAACAAATATGTCAAACAAGGTACGCACAAACAGGCTCCGGATTGCGTGGCGATGAGACTATCAGATTACCGCGGCCAGGCCTTGTCATCAGAGCGCGATTCCCGGCCAATCTTCGGCGCCGGAAACGCGAAGGTCTGAACGGGTCAACCAGCGGACAACTTGCCGCCCGGCGCGATTTGCGGCAAAACTGCTCCACCCATGCTCGGCATCTCCCGATACTTCTCCACCGGCGCCATTCTTTCCATGGCGGCGGTTTTGGTTGTTCGGGTGGCCGCACGAGCCAGCGACGGCTGCGGCCTAGCCTGTTTCTACTCGACCGGTCATGCCTAAGAAAATATGCCAGCTCTGCACGGTGGACTTCACGCTCTACCATCTGCTGCACCCGCTCATGCGGGCGATGCGCACACAAGGCCATGAAGTCGTCGGCGTTTGTGCCGATGGCGACCTGATCGCACCGGTGCGCGAGGACGGGTTTCGCATAGAGACGATACCGCTGGCACGATCCGCCAACCCGGCCCGGAACTGGCAGGCGGGGCGCGCCCTCCGCGAACTGTTTCATCGCGAGGAATTCGATATCGTCCATGTGCACACGCCCGTCGCAGCGTTCGTCGGACGGATCGCGGCCGCCCGCGCCGGCGTGCCCCAAATCGTCTACACCGCGCACGGCTTTTACTTTCACGAAAACATGCCGTTCCTGCGCCGTCAGGCCCATATCGCCGCCGAGTGGTTCGCCGGGCGATTCACCCACACGCTGATGACCCAGTCGGAGGAAGACGCGCAGACGGCATACCGGCTTGGGTTGTGCCGCACGGGAGACATACTGGCCATCGGCAACGGCAGCGACCCTGCTGTCTTCAAACCATCCGACGATCCTGCGGCGCGTTCTGCGATCCGCGCGGCCATCGGCACGCCCGATGATCGGCCGGTTGTTCTTATGGCGGGACGCCTCGTTGCCGAGAAGGGCTATGGCGAACTGATCACCGCCATGCGGGATGTCGATGCCGAACTCTGGGCCGTGGGTGCGCGGCTAAGCAGCGACCACGCCGCAGGCATTGGTGACGCGATCCGCGAGGCCGAAGCAGACCCCGCGCTGCGCGACCGGATCCGTTTTCTTGGCTACCGTGATGACATGGCGGAGCTGATGCGCGCCGCCGACATCTTCACCTTGCCGTCCCACCGCGAGGGAATGCCGCGTTCCATCATCGAAGCCATGCTGACGGGCCTGCCCGTCGTCGCCACCGACGTGCGCGGCAGTCGCGAGGAAGTCGTCGACGGCGAAACCGGCCTTCTCGTGCCGGTTTGTGATGCCGAAGCCCTGGCGCGGGCGCTGCAATCCATCGTGCAGGATTCGGCGCGACGTGATGCCATGGGTGCCGCCGGGCTGGCGCGAGCGCGCCAACTCTATGACGAAAGGCTGGTCATCAACCGGCAGCTCGGACATCTCGGCCTCCACGCGGCCTGATTTATCAAACCGGAATAGCAAACTTGATGTGGACCCTCGCCATCATCGCAGTCTTCACGGCGCTCGCATCTGCGGTGTTTGTAGGGCTGGTCCGGGTTCAACTTCTGCGCCGCGGCATTCTCGACCGGCCCAACGAACGCAGCTCACACGATGTCCCGACACCGCGCGGGGGCGGGCTGGGTCTGCTGGCGGCATTGTTGCCGGTCTGGGTCGCCGTTCCGTTCTTTCTGCCCGCGGCGCCGGGGCAACAAAGCGCCGCGATGGCCGCTTGGGTCATACCGCTGGCCGCCCTGTTCCTTGCCGCCGTGTCCTGGATCGATGACCTGATGAACATCGGGCCCCTGCCGCGGCTCGGGGCCCAGTTCCTTGCGGCGCTGGCCGGCGCCCTCCTGATCGAGGGCGCCGTGTTCCAGGATATTCTGCCCGGCCCGCTCGATATGATCATCGCGGCCATCGGCTGGGTCTGGTTTATGAACCTTTTCAACTTCATGGACGGGATCGACGGCATCAGCGGGGTGGAGGCCTCCGCGATCGGCGTCGGGTTACTGCTTATCGGCATTGTCGGCGCACAGCCCCTCGACGCAACCCAAGGCCAGGCGCTCGCCGTCGCGGCCACCGCCGCCGGATTCCTCGTCTGGAACTGGCCGCCGGCCCGGATATTCCTGGGCGATAGCGGCAGCGTGCCGCTCGGCTATCTGCTTGGTTGGCTGCTACTTTTGCTCGCGGCGAGCGGGGCCTGGCAGGCCGCCGCGATCCTGCCGCTTTACTATCTGGCCGACGCGACCATCACGCTTTTCCGCCGGATCGCACGCGGCGAGAAATTCTGGCACGCCCATCGTGACCATTTCTATCAAGCGGCAATCAAGCGCGGCCTCTCCCACGCCCGGGTCAGCACCGTGATCGCGGTCGTGAACATGCTGTTGGTCGGGCTCGCCCTGGTCAGCGTTCTGGCGCCCCCCCGCTCAATTGGGCCATGGCTCGCGTTGCTCGCAGCGGGAATACTTGTGGCGTTGCTCCTGGCCTGGCTCGCGGGGCCGCGGAAACGGGCGCAGAATTGAACGATTCATCCACCCCCAACCCATGATGGGGGGCTTGGCCGTGGTCTCCGGAATGGTATAAGCGGACTATCCAACGAGGCCCGTTCATGCGCAAAAAAATTCGACTGAGCCGGGCGAATATCGCCTACGCGCACGACATCTTCATGGCGGCGGTCTCGCTGCCATTGTCGCTGTGGCTTCGCATGGGCCCGTCGATCGATACGGTCCCATCCAGCTTCGTCATCCAGGCCACGGTGCTGTTCGCCGCCATTGCAGCCGCGATTTTCCTGCCAATGGGCCTGTATAAGGGCATCTGGCGTTACGCGTCGATGAACGACCTGATTCAGATCACCAAGGCCGTTACCCTGGCTGTCCTGGTTTTCTCTCTGATTCTGTTTGTCGTCTCGCGGTCCGAATTCCTCCCGCGCTCGTTGCCGGTCATTAACTGGTTCGTCCTGATGGCGTTGCTGGGCGGCCCCCGCTTCATCTATCGCCTGGTCAAGGATCGCCACTTCGAACTGTCGGCAGACACGAGCGGAAAACCCGGTGTGCCGGTTTTGCTCATGGGTGCCGGCGACGAGGCAGAGACATTTATCCGTGCCATCCGCCGACAGCCCGGTGCCGCCTACCGAATCGTCGGCCTGCTTGACGAGAAGGGCCGGCGCGTCGGCCGTCATATTCGCGACGTGCCCGTACTGGGCACGCCCAACGATCTCGATGCGGTGATGCGACGGATCGCGCTTCGGGGCGAGCGCCCCCAACGCCTGATTGTTTCCAAGTCCGGCCTTGACCCCGCCCTGATGCGGAAGTTGCTTGACCTTGCCGAAGCCCATGGCATGACCATGGCCCGCCTACCACGACTCACCGCATTCCAGGCCGGCCTCGGCGAGGAGATCGAAGTGAAACCGGTTGCCGTCGAGGATTTGCTCGGGCGGCCACAGGCGGTGCTAGATAGGCCCGCCATGCAAACGTTGATTTCCGGCCGACGGGTCCTGATCACCGGCGCGGGTGGCACCATCGGAAGTGAACTCGCACGCCAGATCGCCGCACTCGGTCCCGCCGACCTAACACTCGTCGACAGTTCGGAATTCAACCTCTACGCGATTGACCTGGAGATCTCCGAAGTCGCACCGGACGTCAACCGCCAAGCGCGCCTTTCCGACGTGCGCAACACAAGCGCGATGGCATCGATTTTCGCCGAACAGAAGCCCGAGCTAGTCTTTCATGCCGCCGCCCTGAAGCATGTCCCGATCGTCGAAAATCACGTCGCGGAAGGCGTCCAGACCAACATCGCCGGCTCTCGGAACGTCGCTGATCTTTGTCGCGAGCATGGCACCCGAATCATGGTCCTGATCTCTACGGACAAGGCCGTCAATCCCTCCAGCGCGATGGGCGCGACCAAGCGGGTGGCCGAGAGCTATTGCCAGGCCCTCGACCGGGCCCGCATCGGGGATGGTTGCCGATTCCTGACCGTCCGGTTCGGCAATGTGCTCGGGTCGACCGGGTCGGTCGTGCCCCTGTTCGAGCGCCAACTTGCCGCCGGTGGGCCCATCACCGTGACCCACCGGGATATCACCCGCTATTTCATGACCACCCGCGAGGCGGTTGAGCTGGTCTTGCAGGCATCCGCCCTGGGCACATCGGCGAACACTGTGGCCGGCGGGATCATGGTGCTCGATATGGGCGAGCCGGTAAAAATTCTCGACCTCGCCGAACAGATGATCCGCCTGGCCGGCAAGCGGCCCCATGAGGATATCGACATCAACTTTGTCGGCCTGCGCCCCGGCGAGAAGCTCTACGAGGAGCTATTCCACGATGCCGAGAGCCTGACCCCGACCGATAACGCCGCCATCCAGCTGGCCACACCACGCGTTGCCGACCACGAGGTTCTGGTGCGCGCTATCGATGAAATCTGCGCCGCCGCGCGCGAGAGCAGCAATGACAGCTGCCGCAGCTTGCTCGCCAACCTGGTGCCGGAATATCAATCCGGTACGCCCGGTTCCGACGCCGAGACGGCATAATCAGGTTCGCCCCTGGCCCGGACAGAACCCCCACCTCAAGCACTTGATGAAGGACGACCAAACCGGTGCCAAGCAATCATGACACGCCGATCACGCGTGCAATTATCTCCGTCTCCGACAAATCTCGGCTCACCGAACTCGGCCAGGCCCTGGCCGATCACGGCGTCGAGATCCTTTCCACAGGCGGCTCCGCAAAGGCGCTTGCCGAGGCCGGCATTCCCGTCATCGAGGTCGCGGACCATACGGGCTTTCCCGAGATCATGGATGGGCGGGTCAAGACCCTGCACCCCAAGATTCACGGCGGCATCCTCGCCCGGCGCGACCATCCCGACGATCAGGCCGCAATGGCCGAGCACGGGATCGGGGCGATCGATCTGATCGTCATCAACCTCTACCCCTTCGAGGCCACCGTCGTGTCCGGCGCCGGCTATGATGACTGCGTGGAGAATATCGATATCGGCGGCCCGGCCATGATCAGGGCCGCGGCGAAGAACCATGCCCATGTGGCCGTGGTCACCGATCCGGGTGACTATGACGACGTCATCGCGGCCCTCGACGCCAACAAAGGTTCACTCCCGGCCGATCTGCGTCGCAGCCTTGCGGCCAAGGCCTATGCCCGCACGGCCGTCTATGACGGTGCCATCACGGCCTGGCTTTCCAGCGAGCTGGGCGACTCCTTCCCCGATACCCATGTAACGGCAGGTCGCCGCGCCAGCGTGCTGCGCTACGGTGAGAACCCCCACCAGGAGGCCGCGCTCTATATCGGCGGCGGCGCCCGTCCCGGCGTCGCACAGGCGCAGCAAATCCAGGGCAAGGAGCTCAGCTACAACAATCTCGGCGATGCGGATGCGGCGTTCGAGCTGGTGGCCGAGTTCGATGCGCCTTCAATCGCCATCATCAAACATGCCAATCCCTGCGGCGTGGCCACCGGTGACGATCTGGTTGCGACCTACCGCGCGGCACGCAAATGCGACCCGGTCAGCGCTTTCGGCGGCATCGTCGCCGCGAATCGCCCCCTCGACGGCGCGCTGGCCGAGGCGATCACCGAGATCTTCACCGAAGTTGTGATCGCACCCGATGCCACCGCAGATGCCCGTGCGGTGTTCGCGGAGAAGGAAAATCTCCGGCTTCTCCTGACCGGTGAGATGCCCGATCCGCGCGCGGCCGGACGTCTCTTGAAGCCACTGGCCGGCGGCTTCCTGTTGCAGGATCGCGATGCCGGACACATCACGCGAGACGATCTCAAGATCGTCACCAAGCGCCAGCCGAGCGATCAGGAGATCGCCGACATGCTTTTCGCCTTCACCGTCGGCAAACATGTGAAATCGAACACGATCGTTTACGCCAAGGGCGGAGCGACGGTCGGTATCGGGGCGGGCCAGATGAGCCGCGTCGACGCGGCGCGCATCGCCGCCCACAAGTCAGGCGAAGCTGCCGAATCGGCCGGCGAAAGCGAACGGCTGACCACCGGATCCGTGGCCGCGTCCGATGCCTTTTTCCCGTTTCCCGACGGTCTCCTGACCACGGTCGAGGCCGGGGCAACCGCCGTGATCCAGCCGGGCGGATCCGTGCGCGATGACGAGGTGATCGCCGCGGCCGACGAGGCGGGTATCGCGATGATGTTCACGGGCATGCGACACTTCCGGCATTAGGGTCAGGCCCGACAAGTCCGGCTTTGCTTAGCGGCTCTGGCGATCAGGGGCGGCGTCCCGCACGCTCAGCCACAGCAGCAAGCCGCCAATCACCAGGAACGGCAACACGCTGGCCATGCCCCACCGCTGGCTGCCCGTGGTTGCCGTGATCAACGCCACCAGCCATGGTCCGGCAAAGGCCGTGGCCTTGCCGGAAAGTGCGTAGAGACCGAACATCTCGCCCTCCATGCCGGCGGGTGTGATGCGGGCCATGAAAGAACGGCTTGCCGCCTGCACCGGGCCGAAGAAGATGCCGAGGATCGAGCCCAGGATCACGAAAGCGAGCTTGGATTCGACCACCAACAGCGGCACGCCGACGATGACCAGCCCGCACAGGCCGATGAGGATCGTCCGCTTCGCGCCGATCCGGTCATCGATCCAGCCGAATGCAAATGCGCCCGCTCCGGCCGTCACATTCAGGATCAAACCGAACATGATGACTTCGGCGACGGGCATGCCGAAGGTCCCCGCCGCGAACACGCCGCCGAAGGCAAATAACGTGTTCAGCCCGTCCGTGAAAATCATGCGCGCGAGAAGGTATCGCCAGAGCTGCGGATGATGCCGGAGCCCGGCGATCGTGGAACGCAGTTCCGCCAAGCCCGAACGAACTGCCGGCAGGGGCCCCAGGCCCCGCCCGCGCGGATCACGCGTCCAAATCAACAACGGCAGGCAGAACACAACCAGCCACAACGCGACGATGGGACCGGCGACGCGGACATGCTCGAGCACCGCAGCCGTTGAATCCAGACCGAACGGCGGCGGTTTCGCCTGAACGAAGCCGAACAGCACGATCAGCAAGCCACCGACGCCGCCGAAATAGCCCAGCCCCCAGGCCCAGCCCGATATGCGCCCCGTCAAACGCTGCGGCACGAGTGTCGGCAGCAGCGCGTTGTAGAACACCATCGACAATTCGAACGCAACGATGCCAACCCCGACAAGAATCAGCAGCATGAATGCATGATCGGGATCCGGGCGTACCAGCCAGAGCAGGGCCGAACCAACCGCCATGATGATTGTGAAAACCCCGAGCCAGGGTTTGCGGCGCCACCCCTGATCAGCAATCGCGCCGAGGATCGGACTGAGGATCGCGATCACGAACGCCGCCGTCCCGGTCATGATCGCCCACAGGGTGGTCGCCGTCGCCGGATCTCCGACCACGGCCTGGGCGAAATAAGCCGGGATGACGAAAGTCAGGACAATCGCCGGAAAGGGCGAATTCGCCCAATCATAGATGCACCAACCGGCAACGGACTTCCGATCAAGCTTCGTGTCTGGCTCAACCGTCATGAACCGCACCCCTCATCACACCGGTTCCACTTTGGTTTTTCGCGGCCAGTTCGCCACGGCGATACCGGCGATCACGAGTGCGAACCCGACCAGAATCGCGACCGTAATCTGCTCATCGAGCAACAGCGCACCCCAGATCAACGCCATCAGCGGGTTCATCGGCAACGCGACGGCAACAAGCGTCGGCGTCGTGTGACGCAGCGCCCAGAGCCAGAGCGTATAGGAAATTGCCGCCGCGCCGATACCGAGATAGGCGATGGCCATCCAGCCCGCGCGCGCGAGCTCGGGCGTAAATGCCGGCGCACCTGTGGTCAGTGCGACCACATAGAGAAAGGCCGAACCCGGCACGACCCCCGACACCACGGCTACCAGGGGCGGATGACGCCGGAGCCACCGGTTCGACCAGACGCCATACACTGCCGTGATCAGCGCGCCGATCAGAATCAGCCCGTCGCCGATCCAGGCATCCGGCGGCGCCCCCGCTCCCTGTCCCAGTGCGACGACAACCCCTAGGGTCGCGAGCACGATTCCGGCGAATTTCTGAATGGTCGGGCGCTCGATACGAAACGCGGCCGCGATCAACAGCGTCAGGAACGGCGAGGTCATATAGGCCAGCGCGCCGCGCGACGACGTCGTATAGGTCAGGGCGTTGGCAAAAATGAACTGCAGGCCTCCGAAGAAGATCGCCCCCATGAAACCGAGAATCAGCAACTCGCGGGGAGAAGGCCAGCGCCGGATCACCACCAGCGCGATCGCGGTCAGGATGACCGCGGCGATGACGTTCCGTAGGAAGGCAACCGTCACCGGTTCGGTCTCGGTCACAAGGAAACGCATGGCGACAAACGCCGAACCACCCAGGGCGGTCGAAAGGCAGGCAGCCAATGCTGCAAGGATCGCCAGATTCCCGGCGGTGGGATTGAAGTATCGGCTCACAAAGGGTCCGGTCGGCGCAAATTCAACGGTCGCACCGCGTCAAAACACCGGCGCGCCGCGACCATGGACCCGCAGGCGTTTACCCGGCAAGTAGATTTCGCAATTGCCCGTTCGCGACCGAGAGCATCGCCAGATCGATGGATTCGTTCGCACGAAGATCGTCCAGCAGATGGCAGGTGCGTTCCACCGCACCATTGCGCGAACCGATCCAGGTTTCAATCACCCCGGCCGCGACCTTCGGGCCGAGTTTGCCGCCGCCGGCAACATCCAGGACATGATTGGTCAACGCAGACTGATGGCGATAGCTGTCACCCACAATGGAATCGATCGCGATCTTCTCCCATTCGCTCTCCGGCGTGATTTCCTTGGACGCGTGACGCACCCAGTCGATTCCCAGCCGCGCCCCGAGCCCGAAGTAGATCCGGCCGGTATCCAGAACGGGCACACCGGAGTCTCGTGCAATGCGCACGACATCTCCGCCCGCCGACAGGACATCGAGACTCGCGATCTGCTGCGCCAGCGCCTTGGGCACACCCTCACCGGAAAGCCGCGCGGTTGTCCGGTCGATGCCTTGCCGGTCCTCCGTCGCAACGATGTCCGGCAATTTCTTCGCCAGCTCACGAATGCCGGGCGCATAGCGTTCGATCGTGTCCGCGATATCCAGCGGCCGGCGCGCATTGGCCAGGAACCAGATCGTCAGACGTTCGACCAGCTCCTCCAGCTCATGGGCCATCTCGTTCTGCGTCTCGGCCGTTACCGCAAGATCGAGTGCCTCGATGTCGCGCCAGAGCGGCCGCAGATCGAAGACGTCGCGGGCAATGATATAGGCCCGCGCGACGTCATCCACCGAGGCGCCGGACCGTTCGGTCAGATCGTGAACGAACGCGGCCCCCACCCTGTTGATCAGCGAGTTGGTTACATAGGTCGCGACGATTTCCCGGCGCAGGCGATGACGCGACACCTGCGCCTCGAAACGCTTGCGCAGCGGGCGCGGGAAGTACCGCGCCAGGTCCTTGACCAGATAGGCGTCATCGGGAACGTCGGTCGGCAGAAGGTCGCCGTAGAGCGCGATCTTCGCATGGGAGAAGAGCACGGCATATTCGGGCCGGGTCAGGCCCAGCCCGTCGGACTGCAGATCGGCCATGCGTTCGTCATCGGGTAAATTCTCGATAGGGCGATCCAGCAAACCGCGCCGCTCCAGCGAGCGCATCACACGCCATTGGGATTCGAGGAGTTCCGGGGCCCGGCGCTCCGCCTGCGAAATCGCCTGGGTCTGCAGATAATTGTCGTTCAATACCAGGTCCGACACTTCATCCGTCATCTGCTCGAGAAGCGTATTGCGTTGCTTCAGGCTCATATCGCCGCCCGAAACCACATCGTCGAGCGCGATCTTGATGTTCACCTCATGGTCCGAACAATCCACGCCGGCCGAATTGTCGATGAAGTCGGTATTGATCCGGCCGCCCGCGCGGGCGTATTCGATCCGCCCCAGCTGGGTCACACCCAGATTGGCGCCCTCGCCGATCACCTTGCAACGCAGGGTCTTGGCATCAACGCGCACGGCATCATTCGAGCGGTCATCGGCATCCGCCTGGCTTTCGCTGGTCGCCTTGATGTAGGTGCCGATCCCGCCAAACCAGAGCAGGTCGATTTCGGCCACAAGAATGGTCCGGATCAGCTCGTTCGGGGTCATCTGATCGCGGGTGACCCCGAGCAGCTTCTTGATCTCGGCCGTGAGTTTGATCGACTTGGCAGAGCGCTCGAATATGCCACCACCCTTCGAGATCAGTTTTTTCTCATAGTCGGTCCAACTCGATCGCGGCAGCTCGAACAGGCGTTTGCGCTCGGCAAAGCTCTTCGCCGGGTCGGGATTCGGGTCGATAAAGATATGCATATGGTTGAACGCGGCAACCAGGTTGATGTGCTCCGACAGCAGCATGCCGTTGCCGAACACATCGCCCGACATATCGCCGACACCGACCGCGGTGAAGTCCGCACTCTGGGTGTCGTGCCCAATCTCGCGGAAATGGCGTTTGACCGATTCCCACGCGCCCTTGGCGGTGATTCCCATTTTCTTGTGGTCATAACCGACCGAGCCGCCCGACGCGAAAGCGTCACCCAGCCAAAATCCGCAGTCCTGGCTGATACCGTTGGCGATGTCCGAGAAGGTCGCGGTTCCCTTGTCCGCCGCCACTACCAGATACGGGTCGTCCTCGTCGTAACGCACCACGGTCGCGGGGGGCACGATTTTGCCGCCGACCAGATTGTCGGTCACATCCAGCAGGCCCCAGATCAACGTGCTGTAGCAGGCGATGACTTCTTCCTGGGTCGCCTGGCGGTCGGCCTGGGGATCTCCCGTTGGTGCCGGCAGGTTCTTGCACACGAAACCGCCCTTGGCGCCGACCGGCACGATCACCGAATTCTTGACCATCTGGGCCTTCTGTAACCCGAGGATCTCCGTGCGGAAATCCTCGCGCCGGTCCGACCAGCGGATGCCGCCGCGGGCCACATCGCCGCCGCGCAGATGGCAACCTTCCATGCGCAGGCTGTAGACGAATATCTCCTTCTTCGGCCGCGGCTCGGGCAGGTCATCGACATTTGCGCTGTCGATCTTGAATGACGCGTAGGATTTGAACTCGCCGTCATCATCCGTGGTGAAGAAATTCGTGCGCAGCGTCACGTCGACGGCATTGGCGAACCGGCGAATGATCCGGTCTTCATCCAGATTCGAGACGGCGTCCAGCCCCGTGGCCAGGTCCCGGCGCAGCTTCTTGACCCGGCGTTCACTTGCCGGCGTGCCGGCTTGGGCCGGATCAAACCGTGCGACGAACAACTCGACGATGATGCGTGCCAGCTTCGGGTTATTCGCCAGCGTCTCTTCCATATAGGACTGGGAATAGGCGATCCGGCTCTGCAGCAGGAACTTGCAGTAGGACCGCAGCACCAGGATTTCACGCCATTCGAGGCCGGCCCCCAGGATTAGGTTGTTGAAACCGTCATCCGCGACCGTCTGGTCAAAAACCCGGGCAAACCCCTCATGGAAGGAATCGCGCACCGCCGTCAGATCGATTTCGGCCCCGGCGCGGGATTCCATCTGGAAATCATGCACCCAGACGGCACCAGTCCCGTCACCATACTGATACTCGACCGCAAACGGTTCCTCGCCGATCACCTTCAGGCCCATATTCTCGAGCATCGGAATCACATCCGACAGAGGTAAGGCGTGCTTGGCGTGATAGAGTTTCAGGCGCACCGTCTGCATCTCATCGCCGTCGGGGCGATACAGGTTCAGCTGCAGGTTTTCAGAGATACGCGCCGCATCGATCGAGGCAATATCCGTAACGGCGGCATCGGGGCCATAGCGGTCGCGATAGGCCGCGGTGAAGGCATGTCCGTAGCGCTGGTACATGACCAGGCCGACTTCCTCGCCGCGCGCCCCGATCAACGCGTCGCGCAGCCGGTCTTCCCACGATCGCGTCGCCTCGCGCAGCGCCACCTCGATATCTTCCGCCCGGTAGGCCGGAATCCTGTCGCCCGTCTTGATAACGAAGAGAATCCTGGCGAGCACCGAATCCGTTCCGAAATCGGGGAAGAACGCAACACAGGAGCCATCGAAAGTTTCCTCCAGAATCGCCGCCAGATTCTCGCGCAACACCGTGTCGTATCGGTCGCGCGGCACGAAGACGAGCCCGGTGATATAGCGCTGGAACGGATCTTCGCGCACAAACAGGGCGGTGCGTTGACGTTCCTGCAGATGCAGGATTCCCAGCGCGTGTTCCAACAACAACGTCTCATCGATCTGCAGCAACTCGTCGCGCGGATAGGTCTCCAGGATGTGCGCCAGCGCCTTCGAATCATGACTCGATCTCGGAAAGCCCGCCGCGTCCATCGTGGTCGCGACCTTGCGGCGCAACAGCGGGATGCGCGTCGGCGAGACGCTATAGGCGGTGGAGGTAAACAGGCCGACGATCATGCGCTCGCCGGTCACCTTGCCGGCCGCATCGAATTTCTTCACGCCGACCACATCCATATGCACCCGTCGGTGAACGGTTGCGCGCTGGTTCGCCTTGGTCACCATGACAAGATGGGGCTGGCGAATAAACGACCGGACTTCATCGGGCAGGGGCGCATCGTCGGCCCAGTTTTCAAAGATCTCCCTGTTGGCATCCCGCAGCAGCCCGAGCCCACTGCCTTGCGCCTTTAACTTCTGCTTTGCGCCCGAGCCCACATGGTCGTATTCGCGATACCCCAGAAAAGTAAAATGATCGTCGAGCATCCACTCGATAAAAGCGCGGGTTTCCTCGACCTCCGCCTTGGCAATTTTCGTCGACTGCGCGTCCAGGTCCTCCAGAATACCCGTGACCTCGCCTCGCATGGACTGCCAGTCCTGGACCGACGCGCTGACATCCTGCAGCACCTGCTCAAGCCGACCGGTCAGGTTGGCCAGGGTCCTGGCGTCGATCAGTTCGTTCACTTCGAAATGCATGAAGCTTTCGGCGCGCGCACCGTCTTCGGAGCGAGCTGCACAGCTCTTCATTTTACCCGCTGCGGTGCGAGTTACCTGGAAGATCGGGTGGATCACCAGATGCACGGTCAAGCCCTGGTAGTTGAGCTCCGCCGTCACCGAATCGACCAGAAACGGCATGTCCTCCGTCGCAATCTCGATGACCGTATGCGAACCGTCCCAGCCATGATCCTTCTGGCACGGATTGAAGACCCGGATTAGGGGCTCGCCGGGCAAACGCTTCTGCGCAAACCGAAGATAGGATTCCGCCGCAGTGAAGAGCGTTTCGGCATCCATCTCGGCGATATCGGCCGGCGGCACGTTGGCATAGTAGGTGCGCACGAAATCTGCACACGCGGCGCCGGCATCGCCACCCAGGCGTTTTCGGGCAAGTTGGGCGGCCTTGCTGACCAGGTTTTTCTTCCGCGTATTGCTGCGCGTCGCCATAAAATTCATCCCTTCAATCCCATGCGCACGGGCATCCGACCCTATCGGCGAGCCGTCCAGCGCCTTTCGGTTGGATCAAACATACGAGCCGATTGGTAAAACATGGTTAACACCGGCAAGCATTCGTTAACCATGTCTTTTCATACTGCGCGTGATGACAATTGCGCCAATAGCGCCGCCATTCCGGGAATCTGAACGACGCAATGACCGCACACGACATCAACACCGCGCCCGATCTGCCTATTCCCCTGCTCGACCGGCTACCCGAAGCGCTGCGCGCCAGCCTCTCGCCCGAGCAGCAGCACGCGCTTCGGCCATCGTCGAACCGGTACCTTCCAACGTCCACCCTGTCGACCTTCGCATCACCCTGCCGGTGCCCGGGCGTCCGATGTTACTTTCGGTCCTGGCCGCCGGCTCTATTCTCCAGTTCTGACCTGACCTTTCATCCCACTCGTTGAGCGGTTTGAGCCCGCGAGGCTTGTTCCGGCCACGGATTTACGAGACCCTTTTGGTGGACTGACGTTCATCCAGGGGGAACCGCCTTGCGTCTCGTGACATTTTCGGCCGATGGTGCGCCGCGCCTCGGCGCCTTCATCAACAACGACACATCCATCGTCGACCTCGCCGCGGCGGCCCAGGAGGTCTTCCCTAACGACCAGAATGCGGCATTTACGTCCATGCTCGCCCTGATCGACGGCGGTGACCTCGCACTGGCGCGCGCGTTCGAGCTTTGCGACAGGACCATCACCTGGGGAATCGACAGCGCGATCGTCGCACGCGACAGCATCCGCCTCGAAGCGCCACTGCCCAACCCGCGCCGCCTGCGTGACTGCGCCTGCTTCCTACAGCATCTGCGCAACGCACGCGAAGTCCGGCACACCCGCCTTGCCGCCCGCGAGGACGACCCGGAAGCGGCGCTCGAGCGCTTCCGCGCCGCCGGCGCGCTGGATGTGCCGCCCGAATGGGTCGCGGCACCCGTCTACCTCAACAGCAACCATCTCAGCATCATCGGCCCGGAAGACGAGGCCATCTGGCCCCATGAGGCGCGGCGCATGGATTATGAGCTCGAATGGGCTATGATCACGGGCCGCACCGGCTCGAACATCACGGCGGCCAGCGCCGCCGAGCACATCTTCGGCTACACCATCTTCAACGACATCAGCGCCCGGGACATCCAGGCGATCGAGATCCGCAGCGGAGCCGGCATGGGCGGGCCCGGCAAGGATTTCGATGCTGGCAATATCTTCGGCCCCTGCATCGTGACGGCGGATGAGATCAAGGACCCGTATGATCTCACCATGTGCGCCCGGATCAACGGCGAAGAGTGGAGCCGCGGGAATACCGGCATGATGGATCACCGCTTCGAGGGTGTGCTCGAACATCTGAGCCAGAACCAGACGATCCATGCCGGCGAGGTCTTCGGGTCCGGCACGGTCCCGTCCGGCTGCGGGCTTGAGCACAACCGCTATCTGGAAAATGGCGACGTTATTGAGCTCGACGTCGAGGGCATCGGCGTTCTGACCACGAAGATCGTAAAGCCTGCCTATTGGCGCGACCGCAAGAAACCCGACCAGAATTGAGGAGACCGACATGCCACGCGACATCCGCCGGGTGATCACCGGCCATGACGAGAAGGGCAACGCCATCGTCGCAATCGACGAAACCATGACCTCCGACATGGGCCATGTGCTCACCCCGGAGGGTCAGCTCAATGTTCGCCTGTCGGATGTCTGGCTCTCGAGCAGCATCCCCGCGAGCAACGAAGGCAATGCCGACACGGTCGGCAACAAGGTGACCCTGGAGCCGCCGGCCGGTGGCGCGGTGTTTCGCATGCTCGAGATCCCGCCCGATTCCCAGCGCAACTACGATACGATGAAGAAATATTTCGAGGAGATGGGTGCCGGCGAGCGCCTCGAAGGGCAGAAACACCCGGGCATGCATAAAACGAAGTCGGTCGACTATCTGATCGTCATCTTCGGTGAGATCTGGCTGATACTCGACGAAGAAGAGGTCTGCCTCAAGGCGGGCGACACCTGCGTCCAGCGCGGCACATTGCATGCGTGGTCGAACCGCACCGAGAAACCCTGTTTGCTGGCCGGTATCCTGCTGGATGCGGACCCACTCGGGTAGAAAATCTGCGCAGCGACGTATCTTCACCAATCACGGCTAATATCCAGCCATTCACTATGGGGCATTCTTTTATTATTGGAAAAAATGATTTGCCGGCCAGCCTCCGAAGACGATACGATTTCCTGACGATAAACTAGAAAACAATCAGAGGTTGGTCACAGCTATGAAACGCTTTACATCATTTGCCGCAGCGGCCGCGGCCGTCATCGGCTTTGCATCCGTCGCACCAAGTGCTTCGGTCGCAAAAGAATTCCCAAGTAAACCCGTACAGCTTCAGGTTCCCTTTAAGCCTGGCGGCGGCGCTGATCGCACATTCCGTCTTTTTGCGCCATATCTGTCAGAAGAGCTTGGGGTGCCTGTTAAGGTCACGAATGTTTCCGGTGGAGGCGGATGGGTTTCATGGGGCCAGGTTACGAACCAATGGAACAAGAAAAAGGATGATCACAAACTGGCTGTTGTGAACATTCCCCACATTTTTTCGATGCTGAACCCAGCGATGAAGAGAAAAGAGACTCTGGAATCGTTTAACTTCCTAGCATGGCACTCATACGATCCGGGCCTTTGGCTCGTCCGGTGGGATGATGAGCGGTTCAAGAATTTGGATGATGTTCTCGCCTATGCCGTTAAACAGCCGCTAGTTATTGCTCCGGGTAGCCTCGGAAGTGATGACCACATCGGTGTGGCATTTGCTCAGCAGGCTGTCCCCGGCTTTCAGACGAAATTCGTGACCAGTAAGGGTGATAACGCGAAAATCCAGCTTCTTTTAGGTAAGCATGTTGATATGGTCGCGGCGAATGTTGGTTACTACATCAACAGCATTCTGGAACGGAAACTGCGGCCAATTGCTGTTATGCATCCGGAGCCTTGGAGAATGCTGCCAAGCGTGCCGACGTTTGAAGAGGTGACAGGCAAAAAGAATGTCACTTACGCTGGCCGAACAATCGCCACTGCAAATGGCCTTGAAGAAGAGAAGCGAGCAGTATACCTCGCGGCCATTGAGCGAGCCATTACTAACCCAGAATATATGGCTAAGGAAGTGGCGAATAAGAATCACCTGATGTTCTTGCAGGGCGATGAGATGTGGAAAATGCTTCGCGCGGGACAAAAGGTTGCGGAACAGGCTGCTTACTGGAAACAAAAAGAGGTCCAGTAGAAAAATATAGTCAGTTCATTCACGCCCCGCCGAAAGTTTCGGCGGGGCGTAAAACTTTTCAATACATAGTCAATTTAGAGCCACTTAAATGACGAGATTATTGGCAGAGAGAATTGTTTCTGTTGGCTTAATTATTGCCGGCGGAATTGTCTTTCTTTTGACAAGAGACTGGCCCGGACGATCGGATGCATTTCCAGACTTCGCTTCGGTGGGCACGATGGTTCTGGCATCAGGAATGCTCGTAAGGACATTTATGGCCCGAGATATTGAGCGCCTTAAGGGATCAGTAAAAACTGATTTCTCTTATCAGGCGTGGAAGCCATTTTATATCATTATTATAGGAATAATCTATTCTATATTGGTCATATATATTGGCTTTTATGTGTCCTCTTTTGTTTTTTACTTCATCGTCACATACATGGTTGGTCTTCGTAATCATAAGGCGATATTTTTAACAGCAGCAATATTATTCCCTGTGCTTTATTGTTTCTTCACGCTTGCACTGGACGCTTACTTGCCGGAGGGAATCCTCTTCTAAAACTCCGGAAGGAACTCTCTTTTAAGACTAAGGAACTTAAGATAGCATGGAAAGTTTTGAATTTCTTTTAAATGTGCTCTCGCTTTCTAATCTAGGGGCCATGTTTGTGGGCATTGTTGTTGGGCTTATTATCGGCGCGATCCCTGGCCTCGGTCCACCAATGGCAATAGCGCTAATGATACCGATTTCGTTTGAGTGGCCGGCAGAAACAGCCCTAATTCTGATGGTGTCTACTTACGCTGCAGGTATCTACGGCGGATCTTTCACAGCCATATTGCTCCGGGCACCTGGTACGTCTGCCTCTGCTGCGTCATCAATTGAAGGCTACGAATTAACCAAGCGGGGCCGTGCGATTGAAGCCATTCGCATGTCCACCTTTGCGTCCGTCATGGGTGGGCTGATAAGCGGGTTCGCTTTACTTTACCTTGCGCCGCCTCTAGCAAAGGTCTCCTTGCTTTTTGGCCCATCTGAGTATTTCGTGGTCGCCCTGCTGGGGCTTACGGCGATCGCAGCCGTCTCATTTGGTTCGGTGCTTAAGGGGTTAATCGCAGGTCTCTTTGGTCTCTTAATAAGTACTATTGGTGTTGATTCCGCATCATCATTCCCTCGTTTTACCTATGGGCTGGATGGGCTCTACTCTGGAGTCGGTATTTTACCTGCGGTAATCGGGCTCTTTGCTTTTGCGCAAGCGCTGACGCTTTGTGAGGGCAGCCCGGAATCCAATATATCCGGCCGCTCAAAGTTAAGTTGGAACATTTGGCCAAGGTTAAGTGAAATTATGCATTGCCGGTGGTCGCTTGTTCGTGGCTGGGTGACAGGATTAGTCATGGGTGTGGTGCCGGCCGCAGGAGGAAGCGTAGCCCAGTGGATTGCATACTCTTGGGAGATTCAGCGAGGGAAACCGGGCGATAAATTCGGTGAGGGAGAGATAAAAGGGCTCGCCGCCACTGAAGGCTCGAATAACGGCGTCACTGGAACATCACTAATTCCAATGTTTGTTCTCGGTATTCCCGGAGGCATATCTGCAGCGGTTATTCTGGGCGCACTGATGATCCATGGTTTACAGCCAGGCGACCGCCTTTTCAGGGACTCGCCAGAAGTTATCTTCACCGTAATTTGGGGATTTATACTCGCGAATTTTTTCATGGGCGGAATTGCTGCGATTTTGGCGCGGGTAATGGCATATGTCACCCTATTCCCTCGCGGGCTCTTGGCACCAATCATCATGATTTTTTGTGTCGTCGGAACTTTCGCTGCAAGCGGAAATCCGTGGGATGTTTGGATAATGATAGCCATGGGGATAGTCGGCTATCTGGCTCAAAAATATAACTTTTCACCCGCAGGAATCTTATTGGGAATTATCCTAGGCCCAATAGCAGAGGAAGGATTAAAAAACGTTCTGGTCGTCTCGGATGATAGTCCCTTATCCTTTATCTTCAGCCGCTGGATTTCAGACGTAATCATTTTCATGATTGTCGTTGCTCTCTATTATTCCTTCAAACCCAAAGCTTGGGATAAAGCAGTCGAGGAGGGAGAGGCCGCGCTGGCAGCGAGCGAAGAGAGGGCGGCAAGCGAGAAGCAAAAAGGTTCCTAGCTCTTTGAATCCATATGGTTTCTTTCGGAAACCACAAAGCCGCAATAATACTAAAGTTATTTAATGCGTGAATTCGGTATCGGCCAGTCGGTGCCTCGCGTCGAGGACGCCCGACTTCTCACTGGCAGCGGCAACTACACCGATGACCGTCAGGTCCCGGGGGCCGCCCATATGGCCATCCTGCGGTCTCCCCACGCGGCCGCACGGATCACCGGGCTCGACACATCGCGGGCGGAAAGCATGCCCGGGGTCATTGCCGTTCTAACATCCCGGGGGCTCAAGGCCGACGGCATCGGCGGGCTGGCCTGCGAGGTAAAGCGCCATCAGCGTGACGGCACCCCCATGGTCGAGCCGCCCTATCCGTTGCTGGCCGATGGCGATGTGCATCTCGTCGGCATGGCCGTCGCTGCCGTGGTCGCCGAGACCTACGCCCAGGCCGTCGACGCCACCGAGGCCATCGAGGTTGAGTACGAACCGCGCGCCCATATCACCGAAACGGGTCGGGCTCGGGACGAGAGCGCGGCGGAAGTCCGGGACAGCGTGCCCCGCAACGAGAGTTTCGTCTTTTCGTTGGGCGACCAGAACGCCACCGACGCCGCCTTCGCCGCCGCGGACCATGTGGTCGAGCTCGACTATGAAATCAGCCGCGTGTCCACCAACACGATGGAGGTCCGGGCCGCGATCGGCTTTTTCGATCCGCTGGAAGAACGCTACACCCTCTATGCCGGCTGCCAGTCGCCCCACCGGCTTCGCTCGCATCTCGCCAAGAACGTGTTCTCGGTCCCCGAAGGAAAATTGAGGGTGATCTCGCCCGATATGGGCGGCGGTTTCGGGATGCGCGGCAGCCCCTTCGTCGAACATGCGCTGGTTCTGTGGGCCGCGCAGCGTACCGGTCGGCCAGTCCGCTTCACGGCAACCCGCAGCGAGGCCCTGGCGAGCGACTACCACGCCCGTGACAACGTTTCCCATGCGGCACTCGCCCTAGACGCCGACGGCAAGTTTCTGGGCCTCAGGGTCTCCACGGACGCCGCACTGGGTGGCTATCTTAGCAACTCCGGACCCCATTCGCCGACCAACAATCTCGGGGGCCTGTCGGGCGTCTACACCACGCCGCATGTGCATGTCGAGGCGCGCGGGGTCTATACCCACACCAGCCCCACCGCAACATATCGCGGGGCCGGGCGCCCCGAGGCCTCCTATGGCCTGGAGCGCCTGATCGATGCCGCCGCCCACGACCTGGGTATCGACCCGGTCGAACTGCGCCGGCGAAACCTCATTCCCAACGAGGCCCTGCCCTACGACACCGGTTTCGTCTTCACCTATGATAGCGGCGACTTTGCCGGCTGCCTCGACAATGTCGTGAAGGCAGCCGACCTCGACGGTTTTGAGGCGCGCCGGGCCGAGGCGGCGGCGCGCGGCAAGCTGCGCGGCATGGGCATCGCCACCGTGATTGAGATCGCCGGCGGCCCCCTGCCGCTGCCCAACGAGGAAAGTGCGGCGGTGCGGTTCGATACCGACGGCGGGGTGTCGGTGCTCATGGGCTCGCACTCACATGGACAGGGGCACGAAACGGCCTTCGCCCAGATTGCATCCGAAGCGCTCGGCGTGCCGTTCGATACGATCCGCGTCCGGTACGGCGACACCGACCTGGTGCATCACGGCAAGGGCACGTTTGGCTCTCGGTCCATCAGCGTGGGAGGTGCCGCACTGCTGCGCGCATCGGAGAAGATCATCGACCGCGCGAGGCTTATCGCGGCGCATCTGCTTGAGGCCGCCACCGCGGACATCCTGTTCGATGACGGTGTCTTCACCGTGACCGGCACCGACCGCTCGATCACCTTGCCCGACGTGGCCAAGGCCTCTTACCTGCCGGCGAAAATGCCCCGCGAGATGGACATGGGGCTCGCCGAGGGCGCCATCATCGTGCCGCCGGGTCCGACCTATCCCAACGGCGCGCACGCCTGCGAGGTCGAGATCGACCCGGATACCGGCGTAGTCGAGATCATCGCCTACACCGTCTTCGACGATGTGGGGGTCGCCCTGAACCCGATGATGGTCAAGGGCCAGGTCCATGGCGGCGTGGTCCAGGGGGCGGGCCAGGCGCTGCTCGAACGCGTGGTCTACGACCCCGATAGCGGCCAGCTGCTCACCGGCTCCTTCATGGACTATGCCATGCCGCGCGCGGACGATTTTCCCAGCTTTGACGTACACGAACACAATATCCCGTCGAAGAACAATCCCATGGGCCTCAAGGGGGCGGGGGAAGCCGGCACCGTCGGGGCGCTGCCGTCGGTCATGAATGCCGTCTGCGATGCGCTCCGCCCGCTCGGCATCCGCCATATCGACATGCCCGCCTCGCCAGAGCGCGTGTGGCAGGCTATAAAAAACGCGAGACAAGCCGCCGAATAATCGGCATCAAAAATCAGCACGAAATCCCATCCAAGGAGAGACACTATGGCTGGTCCTGAAATCAAGAATATGACGCTGCTGTCCCAGGATACGCTGGTCGGGCATGGCGGCATGGGCGAAGGCATGTCCATGCAGGTCGCGCCGGATGGGCGCCGAGTCATGTGGCTGGCCCATGAGTCCGGCCCGAAGAACTTCACCGGCGTCGACGTCTCCGACCCGAAGAATCCGAAAGTCGTGGTGCAGACCGACCTGCCCATCGTCAACATGCGCTCCAACTCGCTCGAGGTCACCGGTGACATCATGGCCGTCGCCTACCAGACGCCGGGCGTGAACGAGCAGAAGGTCGGCGTAGAACTGTTCGACCTGTCGACCCCGGAAGCCCCCAAGTCGATCTCCTTCTTCGACTGCTCGGGCCCGCACTCTCGCGGCGTCCACCAGCTCTGGTTCGCCGATGGCGAATATGTGCATTTCGCCGGCGGGTCGGACGATTTCGTGCCGACCAACCCCAAGGATGACCAGTTCTACCGCTGCATCGACGTTCGCGACCCCTCGAAGCCGAGCGAGGTCGGCCGCTGGTGGTATCCCGGCACCCGCGAGGGCGACAATGACGCGCCGCCCGAGCGTCACCCAACATTCGATTCCGGTTTCCGCGCCCACAACACCAACGTTTACCCCCAGCGCCCCGACCGGATGTATCTGGGTTATCTCGATGGCGGCACCTTCGTCATGGATATCTCCGACAAGTCGAACCCCCAGGTGATCGGCGCGTGGAACCCCCATCCGCCCTATAACGGCTTCGCCCACACGGTGCTGCCGCTGTTCAGCAAGGACATCCTGATCGTCACCGATGAAAGTGTGCGGGACGACGCGATGGACTGGCCGAAACTCGCCTGGATCGTGGATGCGCGCGTGGAAGAAAATCTGGTGCCGATCGGCACCCTGCCGATGCCGCCGCTGGATGATTTCCGCAACCGCGGCGGTCGTTTCGGTGCCCATAACCTGCATGAGAACCGGCCCGGCCCGTCCTTCCAGTCCGACGACCTGATCTTCGGCACCTTCTTCAACGGCGGCCTGCGGGTGTTCGATCTCAAGGACCCGCTGCAGCCCAAGGAAGTGGCCTATTTCGTACCGCCCAAGCCGGACAACTCACCGGTCGCGACGGCGCAGATCAATGACGTCTATGTGGATGAAAACCGAATCGTCTATTGCGTCGACCGCCACGCCGGCGGCCTCTACTGCCTGTCGCTCGACATCTAGGGAGCTAGCCAAGCAGACCGGCCAGCGGCCGCCGCACGAAGGGATGGTGCGGGGCCGCGAGGCCGGTCAAGTAGTCCAGCAGGCGCGGATCGATATCCGCGACCGGCTGGACGACCAGCGGCCCTTCGGCCAGCCAGAATAAAATTCCCGTATCGACAACCTCGCCATCCTGTTCGAACCGCGCCCGGATCAACGGCCTGTAGGCGCCGTAACACCAGGCGCGATGGCCGTTTTCTGCCGCCTCCAGGCCACCGGGCACGGTCAGTTCATCCCGCACCGCATCGGCCCGGGTGATGATCGCCTCGAAGTAACCAATCAGCCAGCGCCGCGCGGCAATATCGAATACATCGATGAGACTGATGTGCAATTCCTGCAGGAATGCCAGACAGTCGTCCGGCACAGACACCGATCCTGGCGCCGGCGGCTTGAACAGCGGGTAATTCCCGTCGGCCAGTCGCAGGGCGCGGCCCGGCGAAACGTCGATGCTGTGCCGTCCGGCATGGGTGATCGTTATCGGTTCATTCATCGCAGGCAGAACAAAGCGCTTTTTTCGCGCCCGCACAAACCCCAATATGCACCCTGACGATGCGCCTCAATGTCAGGGGCCATAATGAGGGGATGAGACTATGCGAACACTGACAATCAACGTGTTTCCAGGCGCCATCAACGTGCCGCTCTGGGCGGGCAGCAAGGCAGGCTTCTTTGCAAAGCGCGGTCTTGAGCTGGAGATCATCCTCACACCCAATTCCATCGAGCAGCTGACCAGTATCGCGGCAGGCAAGTTCGACCTCATGCTGACTTCAATCGACAACATCATCGCCTACAAGGAAGGCCAGGGCGAGGTGCCGGCAGAGGGTGACATCGACCTGTTCGCCTTCATGGGGTCTGACGACGCGTTCCTGCGCTTCGTAGTCCAGGAAGACATCAAGTCTTTCGCGGATTTGCCCGGCAAGATTCTCACCGCCGACGCACTCACCACCGGCTTCGCCTTCGTCCTGCGCCGCATGCTGGCGCTCAATGGCGTCGACGAGAACGACATCGAGTGGATGTCGACCGGCGGCGTGCTGCAGCGCTGGCAGGCGATGATGGAGCACCCCGAACAAAAGGGCACATTGCAGGTCACGCCGTTCGAGATCATGGGCGCGTCCAAGGGCCATCACGTGCTCGCACGCGCCGCGGACGTGCTGGATTCCTACCAGGGGATCGTCGGCGGGGCCCGAGTCGCCTGGGCGCGCGAGAACGCCGAGGATTTGTCGGGGTTCATCGCCGGCTGGCTCGAGTCCGTGAACTGGCTCTACGACCCGGCCAACCGGCAGGCCGCACTGGATGCCATCGCCGAAAACATGCCGCAGATGCCCGAGGCCGTGGCCGCCGGGGCGCTCGATGTGTTCTTCGATCCCAAGACCGGCATGCGCCGGGACGGCGCGTTCGACATGCCCGGCATCGCAACCGTCCTCGACCTGCGGCGCGAGTTCGGCCCCGCCCCCGACGATCTGCACGAGCCTGCGCACTATATCGACACCACGTATCTGGACGCCGCGAAGGGCCGCTAGGCGCCCCTATATCAGCAGCAGCAACGCGCCGATCACGGCGATGTTGGAAAACACGAACGACAGGTGCAGGTGACGGCACAGCGGGTCTTCCATGGTCCAGAAACGGTGGAAGATGGCGCTCGCCAGCACCGTGAAAATAATCAGCAGAATCGCGCCGATGCCCGCGTGCCAGTCGATCGCGACCATCAATCCTCCGGCGGCCTGCACGGCAAACCCCGCCCACAGGTTGGCCCGCGGCAGCGGAATGTTCATCGCCTCCATCCGGTCCACATGCTGCTTCTCCTTGGTCCCGGCGTTGAGGATCAGCGTGCCCAGAAACAGGGTCGCGATCATCAATTGGCCGATGATCTCAAGCGTCGTGTGGTCGGCGTAGAACATGGCGGTCATCTCAGGTGGGTTTTCGGTTCCACGCCCAGCGCCACCTGGCCATAGGTCGTCGCGGCCACGTCCCAGTTGAGCGCGAAGTGCCCGCTCATGGCGTGGATGTCCCGGAACTTCCGCTGCAGGGCGTTGTCCAGAAAGATGCCCTGCCCACCGAGGGTCGTGAACAGCCGGTCCACCGCCGCTCGGCACTCGCGCACCAGGTAGGCCTGGTCACGGCGGTTGCGCACCCGCTCCAGTTCGCCCAGCTCGCGGCCTTCATGCATCGCGGCCATGGCGTCACCCGTGTCGCGCAACATCAGCAGCCGCGCCCCATCGATCTGCGCCGCCGCCTCGGCGATATGCACCTGGATCGTCTGGTGCTCCGCCACCCGCACGCCGCGGGAGGTTCGCCCGGCCATCTGTTCGGTCACCGCCTCGATCAGGCTCTCGGCAATACCCAGCGCCGGCACGGCCAGCATGAACGGCACGCAGGGCGGGTGGGGCAACCGGTACAGCGCCGGTGCATCGCCCTGGCCTCGCGCCGCGCCGCCCGCACCCGCCATCCGGAACGGCAACGCGCGGTACGCCGGCACGAACGCACCCTCGACGTGCAAATTCTTGCTGCCCGTCCCGGCCAGCCCCATCACATGCCAGTTGTCCTCGATCTCAACGTCGTCGCGCGACACGATGCAGTAGTTCGGCTCGATCGCGCCGTCTTTTCCCGTAGGCAGCAGACAACCCAAGATCAGCCAGTCCGCATGATCGCAGCCGCTCGACCATTCCCAGCTGCCGGAGATCTGCCAGCCACCATCGGCGCGGGTATTCTTTCCCCCGGGGGTGAACCCGGCAGAGACCAGCGCGTCGTGATTGTCGCCCCACACATCGTCGGCGGCGCGGGGATCGAACATCCCGATGAGGATCTGGTGGTCGGTGTAGACACCCGCGACCCAGCCCGTGGAACTGCAGCCTCGCGCCAGGGTGGCGACGATGTCGCAGGCCTCATCCAGGGGCGTTTCCGCGCCGCCGAAACGCGCGGGCTGACAAATCCGGTGGAGCCCGGCCACCTTGAGGTCGGCGATTGTCTCGTCGGGCAAGCGGCGCTGGGCCTCCGTATCCGCGGCGCGGGACGCCAGCGCCGGCTCCAGCGCCACGGCGCGCGATCTGAGGTCCGGCAAGGTCGTCGGTGGGGTCGTATCTGGCATGCGGTGTCCTGTCGTCGGTGACCCCCAGTGAAGGCGGCACGACCTGCGCGGTCAAGTGGGTTGAGTCATGTGGATTGGTCCGCTCGCCCCGTTGGACTAGACTTGATGCCGATACAGGGGGAGGCGGATTATGGACGGAACGGTCAGCAACGCAGATCAGGCGGCGGCGGAGAGCGTTGAAGCACGCGCGCGCTACTACAGCCCGGCCAACATCTTCAAGGTCGAACGCCCGCCAATCCCGCAGATGGCCTTTGTCGCCGAGCGCGACCTGGCCATGGCACCCGACACACCCACCGGCTGGGTTTCTCTCGATATCGGCGGCCAGATTGGTCTCGACGAGCCTGCGACTACACCGCTTATGCTGGCACGTTATGCGCGCATCGCGCCGGGCGAGGCCCTGACCGGGTCGTTCTGCGCAAGCGGCGAGTTTTACTTCGTCATTTCCGGCAACGGCCACGCCCACAAGGGTGATGAAAGTTTCGGCTGGGAGGCCGGCGACGTGTTTTCCCTGCCCGGCGGCGGGGAGACCCGCCTCGAAGGCTGTGCCGGAGGCGCCGTTCTTCTCCAGGTAACGAACGAACCCGAGGTCGCATTCCATGGCCTTGACGCACCCACCCCGGAGGCCTCACCTACACAGGCCGTGCGCTATCCCATGGCCGAAATTCTCGCCGAGATGGACCGGGTCCGGAGTGATCAATCGGCCGACCCCAACGCATCGGGCCGCGCCCTGCACCTGACCAGCGAGCGTAACGGCAACGCCGATGCGGCCCACCCGTCGATCAAGCTCGCCATGAACACGCTCGACCCGCAGAGCGTCCAGCGCCCGCACCGACATAATTCCGTGGCGCTGACCCTGCCGATCAAGGCGGAGAATGTATATTCGGTGATCGAGGGAAATCGCCTCGACTGGCATCAATACGCGCTGATGATCACGCCGCCTGCCGAATTGCACGAACATCACAACGAAGGCGATACGGCGATGCTCAGCCTCGTCATCCAGGACGGTGGCCTCTATTTCCGCTGCCGCACCATTGGCTTCAGCTTCGACTAGACACCCTCACTCAGGATATTTTGCCATGACCCTATCGCTGCACCAGATCACAGTTCCGGTCTATGACCAGATGTTGACCAACCTCGATTTCGTGCTCGAGCGGGAGCGGAATTCGCCAAGGAGAAAGGGCTCGCCGAGGGCGAACTTCTGGAACGCCGCTTCGCGCCCGACATGTTCACCTTGAGTCATCAGGTCGACCGCGCCTGCTTCCACGCCCGTCTCGCCATCGCCAAACTCGCGAACATCGAGCCGCCGGCCCTGCCCGAGGCGCTCGCCGCGGACATCGCCGACACGCTCAGCTTCATTCGCGGCGTCGCGCCGGACGCCTTGGACGGTGATATCGAGCGCGAGATAACCATCACCGTGGGGCTCGGCGACCTCACCCTGCCCGCGATCGACTATGTCCAATAGATCGCCCAGGCGCAGGTGTATTACCACTGCACCACCGCCTACGACCTGCTGCGCGCCGAGGGCGTCCAGATCGGCAAGATCGCCTTCCTAGGCAAGGTCATGAAGGGCGCCTTCGCAGGCAAATAGGCGCGGCTTAATTATCCGGGGTTTCCGGCATGCGAGAGAAATCCAGATACCCGATGCCGGCGTACCAAAATTGCGCGGCAAAACAGCCACACATTGCATCCGGTATCTGAACCATGTTCCAGCGATACTTCAGGCGCGGCGCCCTTGCGATCGGCCTCATGGGCCTGATCGCAGCCACGCCGGCGATCACCCCCGCCGCCGCGAACGAGCTCGAGCGCGGCCTGTGGGGCTACAATCGCGCGGAGTACGCCGCCGCCCATCGCTGGTATCTGGCCGCGGCCGAACAGGGCGAGGCCAAGGCGCAGAATAATCTCGGCACCCTGTATGAGCACGGACGCTGCGTCGAGAGCGACCGCGACCTCGCGATCTGCTGGTACGAGGAGGCGACACGCAACAGCAACCGGAACGCGCGGCCCAACCTCGTGCGCCTGCATCAATCCGGCGACAAGTAGGGCAAACCGGTGGGTCCGCTTCAGCCTTTGGTCTTCGCCGCCGGAATGATCGCGGTCACCGACCCGGCCATCAACCAACGGGAATTATGGTCCATGGACAATTATCTTTGGGACAATCGGCCGGTGATCGTCTTTACCCCCGAGGCCACCGACCCCCTGCTGGCCGCCCAGCGAGCGAGTCTTGATCCGGACGGTGAGCGGTTCCGCGACCGCGACATGGTCCTGATCGAGGTGACCGGCGACACGGTGTCGGTCAATGGTCGGCCGGCACACGGCGCAGACGCCGACGGCCTCCGAGCGCGTTACCAGGTCGACCGCGAAACACCGCGCGCGGTGCTGATCGGCAAGGACGGCGGCGTGAAATTGCGTTCGGGGACGGCATTCTCCGCAGACGAACTCTTCGCCACCATCGACGCGATGCCCATGCGGAATCTGGAAATCCGGCAACGGGACACCCGCGACCGCTAGGCCTTATCGCCCCCGCAGCATCCGGTCATACATCGCGTAGATACGCTCCCAGTCCCGATAGGTCGCCTGCTTGTCGTAGGCGTCGCGGTCGGGAATCGCATACCCGTGCAGCGCGCCCGGGTGGATGATCTGCGTGTAATCGCAGTCCTGGCCGGTGAATGCCGCCTCGACCGCCGCCACCGTTTCGGGTAGCGCGTAATGGTCGTTCTCACCGATGCCGTTGTAGAACATGCCGCGCACCCGCGGCGCCTCGCTGTGGGGTGAATCCCCCTCATCGACGAACAGCCGCGTGCCGTGCAGGCACGCGCTGGCGACGAATGTCTCGGGGAATGCGCCCGCCACCCGCAGCACATGGCGGCCGCCCATGCAGTAGCCGACCGAGCCGGCCGGGCCCGACCGCACCGCATCTTCGCCCGCCAGAAATTCCATCAGCGCGCCCGTATCCGCAACCGCCATCGGGTCGCTCACATGGGTCCGGTAGGTCTGGATCTTCTCCTGCTCGGCCTCGGGCAGGTCCTTCAGGGACGCGGTCGTACAGTCCGGGTTGCGGTAATCGAAATGCTCCCCGCCCATCCGATAATAGATGTTCGGCAGCGCCACCGTGTAGCCGACACAGGCGATCTGCCGAGCGATGTCGCGAAGCTGCTCGCGGATACCCCACACGTCCATGTACAGGATCACAGGTGCGAATGGGCCGCCCGCCTCCGGATGGGTGACGAAGGTCTCCATCACCCCATCTTCGGTTGGCACCTGTACGGTTTTCTCGCGCATGCGAAATCTCCCCGATCAGGGTCCGGCAATGATTTTAAGGGGCCGGCGGCGATGTTGCGAGCGGAGAGACGAGGGCCGGCACCTCAGTGCGAAAGGATCTCGTCGATTGAACCGGGGAAATTTTCCTCAAGAAAGACCCGGACCTGGCCCAGGGCCCGCGCTTCGAGCTGGCGCACCCGTTCCTTGGTCACCCCCAGATCGTCGGCGATCACCGATAGTGTTTTCTTTTCCTCGCCCAGATAGCGCTGTCGGACGATATAGGCATCACGGTCCTGCAGGCCATTCAGTGCAAGGTTGAGCCAGCGCGACCGCGCGCGTGACGTGTTTGCCATCGCCGCCGATTCTTCCGTCCGGTCCGCCTCATCCTCGAGTAGCTCCAGGAGGCTCATTTCCCCGTCGTCCCCCAGCGGCATATCCAGAGACATGTCCTGGCCTCGAAGCATGGGCATCAGCGCCTCGACCTCGCGGGCCTCGATGTCCAGTTCGGCCGCCGCAGCGTCGATCAGCGACGCGCCCGACGGGTCGTCGCCAGCCTGCTCGATCTTCTTGAGCACACCTCGCAACTCGAAGAACAGCTTCTTGCGTTTGTGGGACGTGGCAAAACGCACGATCGACCAGTTGTCGAGCATGTAGCGCTGGATCGCCGCACGCACCCACCAGCTCGCATAGGTGCCGAAGCGGAAGCCCCGCTCCGGGTCGAACTTCTGCGCCGCCTGCAGCAGCCCGAACACACCCTCCTGCACGAGATCCTCCCGGGACAGGCCGAAGCGGGCGTATTTTCCCGCGATCGAGGCCACCAAGCGGAGATAGGCCGAAACGAGCGTATCCAGGGCCGCCTGGTCTTGGTCGTCGCGCCAGGCGCGGGCGAGTTCCGCCTCGTGCTCGCGCGAAAGGATATCCCCGTCGAAGACATCGCGGAGGATCGTATCTGTGTTGAAGCTGGTCTGGTCCATGAGGGCCTCCCTGACCACGGTTTCACTACATTGAATACGTTTGCAGGCGGCATATGGATTAATCCCCGGCCGACACTAAATCATCCTCCAGACCTCGCCGGAACGCGCGGTCAGGCCGGGATCCGCGAGCCATCCCAGGCAAAAACGCCACCCGTATCGTCCGCCGTCAGGCCGTCCAGGACCTCCAGCAGCTGCGTCGCAGCGACGTCCGGCGAGAACAGCTTGTTCGCCGGCACGTTGCTCCGGAACGGCGCCGACAATCCCGTGTCGACCGTTCCCGGGTGCAGCCCCACGCACAGCGCCTCGGGCCAGCGTCGCGCGAGCTCGATAGAAAGGGTTCGGATTGTCATATTGAGGGCAGCCTTCGACGCGCGATAGGCATACCAGCCTCCCAACAAATTGTCGGAAATGCTGCCGACCCGGGCCGACAGGGAGGCGAACGCGGCCTTCCGGTCCCGCGCCAGCAACGGCAGGAAATGCTTGGCGACGAGCGCGGGCCCCGTTGTATTCACGCGGAACGCATGCGTGAAGTTTCCCGGATCGAGCGCGCGCCAGCTCTTCTCGGGCTGGAAATCGCCGCCATCCTGCAAGGTGCCTGTGGCCACAATCACGAGATGGAGCGCCCCCGCCCGGGACCGGATGGTCTCCGCAGCGGCGGCGATAGAGGCCTCGTCGGTCACGTCGAGGAAAAGGTCCGTCACGTCGGGACCCGGATCGCGGGACAGCGTGAACAGACTGTCGACAGATGGCATCTCCGCGAGCTGCGCGCAGACCGCCGCCCCGATGCCGCCAGTCGCGCCGACCACCGCGACGTTCAAACCGGACCCGAAACTTTTCAGCATGTAATTCCTGCCTTGATCCCAGCCCTTGGCCGCCCTAGAGGCCCGCGAGGAACGCGTCCGCGTCGTCACGCACCGTCGGGCGCCGGGCGTCGTCGAATCGGTCCCCAATCGCATAGGCGCGGATGTAGGACATCTCCGTATCCGCGCTCCAGTAGAAGTTCGGCAGTTCGCGGGTGTGGCCGGAGAAGTTTTCATCAGCATAGTCCGGGCCCTGCCGCCAGTAGATGCCGCTCACATACTCGCGGCAGCCGATGATCTGGCGGATGAACCCTTCCGCCGCATTGAGCGGAACGTCACCGTTGCGATAGGCCGATTCGACGCGCCGACAAACGGCCAGCGGATCGAGCAGCCCCAGATTGAGATACAGCCCGACAAGGCCATGAAACACGAAGGGCTCGTCCACCAGCATGATGTCCTGGTAGTCGCCGAAGGCGGCGAGACGCTCATCGACAAAGCACGCAAACGCCTGCTCTGACTTCTGACTAGTGACCGTAAACCAGAACGGCTCGAGGACACCGAAATGAACTTCGATGTGCGCGGCCACAAGGTCGAGGACCTCCCGGGTGATCTTGTCCGGGCGGGCACGACGCGGCGGTGGAATCTCTAGATCCGGCCCCGGCGGCTTGCGGTTTTCGGAATCGTAATTCCAGCGCCCCCCCGCATGTTTGTCGCCGTCCATCAGGAGGCCCGTACGACGCCGCATCTCCCGGTAGAAATTTTCCATCCACAATTCCTTACGGCCGTCAGCCCACCGTTCGAAATCGGCATGGCCGCCAATGAAGCGATCGCCCTCGAGGATGTCGAGCTGCGCGTCGAGGGGTCGGTCAGCGCTTCGAACGCGTGGCGCAGGCGCCACTCGCCCGGTTCCGTCAGGCTCACCGATTCGCAGTCGTGACGAACAAGCGCGCGGACGACCTCGCCAGTCAGTGAGTTCGAATTTTCGGGATCGTCCAACTTGACATAATCACCGCCCCATCCCGCGTCCGCGAGCTCACACGCGAAGTGCCGTATCGCCGCAAGAACCAAGGCGATTTCCTTCTTGTGATGGCGGACATAGTTGGTTTCGTCGCGGATCGGCCGCGGCCAGGGCCGTGAGATCGGGAACGAGCTGGTCCCCGAGGACGAGGACCGGCCAGCGCCCGATATTCTGCGTGTTCCTCAAGCGCCCCAGACGTCGTCGTAGCGTGCCGTGCCGTCCGACTTCGGGTGGTCGCAAGGCGTGGTCCGCTTCGTGGCCGAGTGAAATGTCGCACCCGTCATGGCGATGCCGAGAGCCACCAGCACATGTGCGAAAAGCAGCTCTCCGTACCAGAACCATGCCCCGGCGGCTGTGCAGAAAATGGTGGTCCACATCGCGCTGAGCACAACCATGATCTGGAAGCGTTGCGCGCGCGGCAAATTGCTGAGCGGGTTACGGTCAGAGTCCATGACCGTGCGATAGAGTTCAATCATAATCGTCTCCTTTGATCGTAATATCCCTACGCGGCGACCACGGAGCCGGATCACTTTTCTTCGGCGCACATGCTGGACTCACACACGAGCCATGCGCGACGCACGCATCCGGCTGCGAGCCGGCTGCGTATCCAATTCAATACCAACGCGAAAAGGAGTTTCACAATGTTCGAATTTCTCTGCCGCATGGGCCAGAAAATCTACGAAAGCCGTAATCCCTCACAGTGGGCCCGCGACGCATACTAACAGCCCGAAAAAATCCGACCCTCCCGACGCCCGGCCCCATGGCCGGGCGTTTTCGCTACCGGCGATCAGCCGTCGGCAACAAGAATCTCCGCCACCGGCACATGCCGGCCTTCGGCGACTGATTTGATGCCCGCCTTGACCACAGCGAGCGACGTCATGGCGCTCTCGCCGCCCACCTCGGGTTCCACATTACCGGAAATGGCGTCAGCCCATTCGGTCAGCTGCTCGGCGATGGCGTCGTTCTTCTTGACCGCCACCGGCGTCTGGTCCGTGTCGCCCTGGTTGAGGGACCGCAGCCCGTCGAAGAGGTTGTAGTAGGCGCTCATTTTCTTGCCGTAGATGTTCATCAAATAATATTCCGACGCCGAGGCATAGCTGGTCGACAGGGTCGAGACCGCGCCATTCTCATGCTTCATCATCAGGCTACCCACATCCGGGTTGTCTCCCGGAAGCACCAGCTGGGAGGCCATGCCCGACACGCTCTCGATCGGGCCGAGCAGCATGGTCAGCACGTCGACATAGTGCAGCCCGATCTGCAGCATCACGCCGCCGGGCATGCCCTCGGCAGTGTAGCGCCAGTGGCCGAGCTCGAACTTGCCAGCCCGGTCGCGGCTGATATTGGCCTCGGCCTGCACCAGGGTGCCGAACTCGCCCGCGTTGATCTTGTCCTGAATCCAGCGGAAATGGCTCTCGCGCCGGCGCTGATATCCGACCGACAGGACCACACCCGCATCCGCGCAGACCTTGGTGATCGCCCGGGCCTCGCCGATGGTGTTGGCCACCGGCTTGTCCAAGAACACATGCTTGCCCGCCGCAGCCGCAGCCGCGGTCGTCTCGAGATGCACATGGTTGGGCGTCGTGTTGATGACCGCGTCGATGGAATCGTCGTTCAGGATTTCGTCCAGCGTCGCCGCCGACCCGCATTTGTATTTCTCCGCAAACGCCTGGCGTTTGTCCTCCGAACGGGTGAAGCAGGACACAACCTCGACGCGCCCGTCGGTGCGGCCGGCCGCATCGGCCAGGACATCGGACCACCATCCCAAACCAACGGACGCGACGCGAAGCGGTGATGTACTCATGATGAACTCTCCTTGGGGGATGGGGGCGCGGACATGCGTCGGCGCCAGGCCGCACGCAGCGACCAGATGATGGAAAGGGCTGACAGGCCGAGGAAGGCCAGGCTGATCGGCGAGGAAAAGAAGATCGAGATGTCGCCCTGGGACGAGGTAAGCGCCACGCGGAGGTTTTCCTCCAGCGGCACACCGAGGACCAGCGCCAGCAGAAGCGGCACCACGGGCATGTCGAGCCAGCGCATGGCCAACCCCACGAAACCGAAGAACAGCATCACATAGACGTCGAAGAAATTGTTCCGCAGCGCGAAGGCGCCGATCACGCACAACACCGCGACCGTCGGCATCAACAGAGCACGCGGTGTCGCCAGCAGCTTGACCAGCACCCTGAGCGCGGTCAGCGCGATGATAAAGTTGAAGATATTCGCCCAGAAGAACGAGAAGATCAGGCCGAAGGCGAAGTCGCCGCGCTCGGTGAACATCAGCGGCCCTGGGGCCAGCCCGTGGATAATCAGCGCGCCGATCAGGATCGCCGTCACCGGGTCACCGGGAATGCCCAGGGTCATCATGGGGATCAGCGCCCCGCCGGTGACGGCATTGTTCGCCGATTCCGGCGCAGCGACACCCTCGACCGCGCCCTTGCCAAATTCTTCCCGGCGCTTCGAGATGCGCTGGGTGTAGTCGTAGCTGATGAACGCTGCGATTGGCCCGCCCGCGCCGGGCAAGATGCCGAGGAAGGCGCCGGTCAGCGACCCGATCGTGACGGGAATGCGGATCGCGCGCAGATCCGCCAGCCGCGGCAGGACCGATTTCAGTTTCGTCTGGATGCGCGCCGCACCCGCCGTGTCCGTAAGGTTGCTGACCAACTGGGGAATCGCGAACAGGCCGATCATGGCCGTCAGGAAATGTACGCCGCCGATCAGGTTCACCTGGCCGAAGGTAAAGCGCTGGGACCCCATCACCGGGTCTTGCCCGATAGTGACGATCGCCAGGCCGATCACGCCCGACAGCAACCCCTTCACCAGGGACCGGGCCGCGAAACTGCAGATGATCGTGAGGCCGAAAAACACGAGCGCGAACATGTCCTCGGTACGGAAGCTCAGCGCGACGTCGGCAAGTAGCGGCGCGATGAACAGCAGGCACAGAAAGCTGATCATGCCCCCGATGAAGCTCGCGGTGATCGCGATACCCAGTGCCCGGCCGGCCTCGCCGCGCGCCGACATCGGGTATCCGTCGAGCGCCGTAGCCGAGGCCGACGGCGTACCGGGAATATTGAGCAACACCGCGGAGAAACTCCCGCCGGTCATCCCGCCCACATACAGGCCCAGCAGGAGCGCGATGGAGATGTCCGCCGGCAGGACGAACGTCACCGGCAGCAGGATGATGATGCCGGTGCTGATCGTCATGCCCGGGATCATGCCGACCGTCAGGCCGATGAAAACGCCCAGTGCCGTCGTCAGCAGTACGAGGAAGCCCGACGCCTGGGCGATGCCGGCGAAAACATCCGGGCTCATGCCACGATCCCCTTCAGCACGCCAGTGGGCAGAAACACGCCGAAGCCGTGGCGGAACAACAGATAAAGCACACCCGTCACGACGACGGCCCCGCCCGCGACGCGCAGCGCGCGCGTCTCACCGAACAGGACCATAAGCGCCGCGAAGAAGGGCACGGTTGCTAGGATAAAGCCGAGGCCGGGCAGAATGGCGAGGTAGACGATAAACACGCCCAGCGCCCAGATCGACCGCTGGCGGCCCTCCGTTTTCGCGGGCGCAGGCTCGTCCGCGCCCCGCAACCCCTGCACCAGCAAGAGGGCCGACAGGGCGAGAATCATAATCGTGTTGATCCAGGGGAAGAATGGCGGCCCCGGCGTATCGGGAAGGCTGCGCACGGGCAGTTGCGACGTGAGCACCCCATAGCCCGCGCCGAGCGCGAGCAGGACCAGTGCAGCAATCAGGTTCCGACGGCGCATGACACCCGCAAGAATTGGACTGAAACCGCCCGGTCAGCACCGGGCAGAAAAGGCGAAGGGCCCGCCCGGAAGACTGTCTCCCGGCGCGGGCCCAATGCGTTTCACTTAGTTGGTCTTCAGAAGACCGGCGCTCGCGAAGATCTTTTTCACCTTCGCGTTCTCGTCGGCGAGCAGGACCTCGAAGTCCTCATGGCCCAGCGGCGCCACCGTGAACCCCTTGGCCTTGGCGAGCTTCTGGAACTCCGGCGAGTTGGCTGCCTTGGCCATCGCGTCGGCCAGCTTCGACTTCACATCGTCGGGCGTGTTCGGCGCCACGGAAAGGCCGCGGAACAGGTCGAGCGAGACGTCGTAGCCCGCCTCTTTCGCGGTCGCGACGTCCGGGAACACCGTGCTCCGCTCCGCCGTCGGCATCAGCAGGATTTTCAGCTTGCCCGCGTTGGTCAGGTTCACGGCACCGGTCAGCGGCGCGATCATCGCGTCGGCCTCACCGTTCAGGACTGACTTGTTGCGACCCTTGATGCCCTTGGGCAGATGCACGACCTTGCAGCCGGCCGCGTCCATAAGCTGGATCGCGGCGGCATGCGTCGCGCTGCCAGTGCCCGAATTGGCGACCTTCAGGGTGCTGGGTGCTGCCTTACAGTCGGCGACGAACTCGGCAAAGCTGTTCCACTTGGCATCGGCCTTCACCACAAACGGCTGAGGCTGGAACTCGACCCGGCCCACATGGTCCATCGCGTCATAGGCAAAGTCCGTGTTGCCCAGATTGGTGGTGGTCAGAACGGATGTGGAATTCCAGCCGACCGTGTGGCCGTCGGGCTTGGAGTTCTTGATGTAGGTATAGGTCACGGCACCACCGCCACCGGGGCGGTTCACCGGCGTCACCGGAACGCCGAGGATGGCGCTCATTTCCTTGGCCAGCAGCCGGCCCTCGATGTCGGCGCCGCCGCCGGCGCCGAAGGGAATGACGAACTCGATCGGGCCGTCGGGGAAAGCCTGCGCGGGCGTCGTCGCCACGGCAAGGCCGACCGCCGCAGCGCCGACCATCATTGTACGGAACATGTTCATGTTGGAATCCTCCCAGATTCTATTGTGTGTTGGTTCTAGTTAACTCGAGATGCCGACCGCTTCGAGGGCGGCCGCGGCAATGTCTGCGTCCTGCTGCCAGTCGCCGCCGCTGACGCCGATGCCGCCGAGGCATTCGCCATCGAGGATAATGGGATAGCCACCCTCCATGGCCGTCCAGCGCTCGGGCCCGGCGGCCAGTGTCAGACCGATGGCGTGCAGCGTGTCGAGGTCCTGACCCTGTGCGCCCTGGGTTGTCGTGATCCTCTTGTTGGACGACGCGGTGACCGCCTTGACCGTGGACGAATGCACGGTGTGGAACCGGCCCCCGTCCATGCGCTCCAGCATCATTGGATGTCCGCCAGCATCGACGACGACGACCGTCGCCGCGATTCCAAACTCCTCGGCCTTGGCGATGGCCGCGGCCACCATAAGTTTCGCGCCCGCGCTGGTCAGGCGTTTGGTCTCTGCAAATGACATTTCGTTCGTCCTCCCAGACGACACGCCACTTATTTGGCGCGCTTGAAACCGGCCGACAGTTATACGTGATTGCTTGTTTCCGACGGCCAGACATCAGACACCGTAGGGGCTCCGGTCACGGTCGTGCAAGGGCCGTAAACCGAATTAAATTCGATCCGATTTTTCATATGTGCCGCGCCACGCAATTGGCCGCCAACGAAGTCCTACCGATAGACCGCGTGGGTCTGAATGAACCTGCGCACACGGTCGATCGTGCGTTCCTTCAGTTCGGGCGGTTCAGACCACGGAAAGACCGTGATCTCGGCATTCGGCGCCAGCGAGGCCACATCAATCGATGTTTGCAGCGGATGGGCCGGGACATCGTCCGGCAGCACGAGGATCGGTGTCGGGCAGTCGTGCATAAAATCCCGCGACACACTGTAGAGAAAGTCCGGGCTTACCCGGTAGAGGGCATGCAGGTATGCGTCGATCATGTCCTGGTCCAGATCCGGCCGGCGGGCAAGGAAGTCCGGGACCCACCCATCCTGCCCGTGCCGGTGCATGACATCGGGATCGTCCGGCCGATGGCCGACACTCTGGCAGAACACCGCCGCAACTACCCGCTCGGGCGCGCGTTTGAGCAGCGATCCGGCGAAGCAGCCGCCGATGCAGTAGCCCATGTAGGCAAAATCGCGGATGCCCAGATGGTCCATCAGGCCGAGTTGATCGTCGGCGAAGGCGCCCCAGGGATCGTCGGTGTCGAGCGGCCCCGTGCTCTCGCCGCCATTGGCGTTGCGCTGGTCCATCGTGATGCAGCGAAAATCGTCCTTGAAGGCCTCCATGGCGTTGAAGACCGCGTTCGGCCAGTTCGCGGCGCAGGAGTTGAGGCCACCGCCCGGGGTGACCAACAGCGGGAAGCCGGAGCCGGCCTCTTCATAACGAATGCGGACATCGCTATTTTCATAGAACGGCACGGTTGCCTCCTCCTCGCATGATAGGTGACGCGCAGCCTAGGGGCCGGGAGCAACTTCAGGCAAGCGGCTGCGCACGAAAAAGGGCCCGGCGGTATTCCGGCCGGGCCCTTTGAAAATTGGAGCGGGAAACGAGATTCGAACTCGCGACCCTCACGTTGGCAACGTGATGCTCTACCACTGAGCTATTCCCGCATCGAATTGCCGGACATAACCGCAACCGGCGTTCGATTTCAAGTGCAGATCAACCGGAACCGTTCGATTCCTCTACTTCATCGGGCGCCCCGCCGCTGTTCAGGTCAAAACAAACCCTGTATATCGCCCCCTATGACCGACCCACAGGATATCGAGGCGCCGTTGCTCGCGCGGCTGGACGCAATGAACATCGAAGTGGTGATCCACCGGCACCCCCCGATCCACACCGTGGAAGAATCACGTGAACTGCGTGGAACCCTGCCGGGCGGCCACATCAAGAACCTGTTTCTGCGCGACAAGAAACGTAACCAGTGGCTGGTCACCGTGCTGGAAGACGCCACCGTCGATCTCAAGGCCCTGCGCCACACCCTCGGGGCCAGCGGCAATCTGAGTTTCGGTAGCGCCGAGCTGCTGTCCGCGTCACTCGGTGTGGCGCCCGGCTCCGTCACCCCGTTCGCAGTGATGAACGACCCGGGCGGCATCATCTCCTTCGTGCTCGATCGGGGCATTCTCGATCATGACCCGATCAACGCCCATCCGCTGCACAACGAGGCCACGGCCGCGATCGGCCGCGATGATTTGCTGCTCTTTCTGGCCGATTGCGAACACTCGCCGGAACTGATCGACCTCGATTAGGCGTCCGAAACCACCTGCCGGGGTGCACTGGGGGCTTGATAGCCGGGCGGCGAGGCTCCATCTTCTGCCTAGCACGCACAAAAACACGAACAAGACAGAGTTTCACGATGGACCCGATCCAGATCGACCCTACAGCAGCGGGTGCAGCACCGGTCGAAACCGGCGCTCCCATCATCGACGCCGACCAGAACAGCTTCATGCGCGACGTGATCCAGGCCTCGCGCGAGTATCCGGTCATCGTCGACTTCTGGGCGACCTGGTGCGGACCCTGCAAGCAGCTCACGCCCCTGCTCGAGAAGGTCGTCATGGAGGCCGGCGGCGCGGTCCGCTTGGTCAAGGTCGACGTGGACAAGGCCCCCGACATTTCGGCACAGCTGCAGATCAAGTCGATCCCCACCGTCTACGCCTTCCGCGACGGCCAGCCGGTGGACGGTTTCCAGGGCGCGCTGCCCGAAAGCCAGATCAAGGCCTGGGTCGATCAGCTTGTGAAGGTCCATGGCGGGGCCGGGGCCGCCGGCCCGTCGCCGCTCGACGAGGCACTCGACGCCGCCGATGCCGCTATGGAAGGCGGCGATATCAGCAGCGCCGGCGCGCTCTACGCGCAAACTCTCAATCAGGAGCCCGAGAATCTGCGGGCCCTGTCGGGCATGGCGCGCGCCTATGTAAAAGGCGGCGCCATCGACAAGGCCCGCGAGCTGATCGACGGCGCCAGCGACGAGGCCCGCGCCAGCGAAGACCTAAAGGGCGTGACTTCCGCGGTTGAACTGGCAGAGGCGGGCGCGGCCAATGCGGGCGAGATCGACGGGTTAAAGGCGAAGGTCGATGCCGACCCGGCAAACCATCAGGCGCGATTCGACTATGCGGTCGCGGCGTTTGCCGCTGGCGACCCTGAGGGTGCCATCGACGCGCTGCTGGAAATCATTCGCCAGAGCCGCGAGTGGAACGAAGAGGCCGCGCGGACCGAGTTGCTGAAGATTTTCGATGCGCTGGGCCCGACCGAAGAGGCCACAGTCGCCGGCCGGCGTAAACTCTCTTCTATTCTGTTTTCGTGAGCCTCGCCACATGAACACATCTACGCCGGACTCACCGCTCCACGCGCTCCCCGGCGATTTACCGCTGTTCCCGCTGAACGGCATCCTGTTGCTGCCGCGCGGCACCCTGCCGCTCAACGTGTTCGAGCCACGCTATCTCGCGATGGTCGATGCGGCACTGGCGGGCGGGCGCATGATCGGAATCATCCAGCCCGCCGCCGACGGCACCTTGGGCTTGTCAGCACCGGACGGCACCAATCTCTACCGGACGGGCTGTGGGGGCCGGATCACCGGGTTCCAAGAAACCGAGGACGGACGTTACCTGATCGAGCTGCGCGGCATCTGCCGCTTCGATGTCGCCGAAGAACTCGAACTGCGCGACGGCTATCGGCGGGTGCGGCCGGACTTCACCCCCTATCACCGCGATCTCTCGCCCGCCGAAGACACGCCCATCGAGCGCGACCGGCTGCTCAACGGCCTCAAGGGCTATTTCGAACAACAGAGTATCGGGGCCGACTGGGACTCTCTGGTCAAAACCCCCGATGAGCGGCTAGTGACAACCCTGTCTATGGTCTGCCCGTTCGACCCGGCCGAAAAACAGGTGCTGCTCGAGGCCGAAGACCTAGCGCAGCGATGCAAGTTGCTGATCGGTTTCGTCGAATCCTCCTTGCGCGCCGACAATGACAACGGCAACACTGCGCTGAACTGAGGAACCGTCATGAACGACACCACCAAGGTCGACCCCAGGCTGCTCGAGATTCTCGTCTGCCCCGTAACCAAGGGCCCGCTCGAGTATGATGCGGCGGCGCAGGAACTGATCAGCAAGCAGGCCGGCCTCGCCTATCCGATCCGCGACGGCATCCCGATCATGCTGGCCGACGAGGCCCGCCAGCTCGATGCCGGCTAGCACCGGCACGCCCCGTCTTGAGCGATCCCTGGCCGACAGACCTTCGCTACAGCAAGGACACTAGGACTCTGACCGTCGCCTTCGACGACGGTATCGAGCACGTGCTGCCGGCTGAGTATATGCGGGTCTACAGCCCTTCGGCGGAAGTGCGCGGACACGGTGCCGACGAACGCCAGATCGTGCCGGGCCGCCGCCATATCGGGATCGTGAAGATCGAGCCGGTGGGCAATTACGCCGTGCGCATTCATTTCGACGATCTGCACGACACCGGCCTGTTCACCTGGGCCTATCTGCGCGAGCTCGGCGACAAGCACACCGAATGGTGGACGCAGTATCTGGCGGACCTAGAGTCGCGTGGCCTCAGCCGTGATCCTGGATCGGTCGGGACCTAAAGCGCCTCGCCGCGCACCAGCCGGGGCAGGTCGCCGACCACGCCCATGGCATGGCGCATGGAGAATTTCCGCGCCGCCGGGATCGCATTGACGACACCTAGGCCCAGATCCCGCGCCGTGCGCAAAGGGCCGATATCGTTTGAGAACAGCCGCAACAGATTATCGGTCACCACGGCCAACAGCATGTTGTCGAAGCGGCGCCAGCGCTCGTAATCGGCGAGGATATTCGGGTCGCCGATATCACGACCGAGCCGGCGGGCATCCACCACCACCTCCGCCAGGGCCGCCACATCGCGAATGCCCATATTCAGCCCCTGCCCTGCGATCGGGTGAATCCCGTGGGCCGCGTCGCCCACCAGCGCCAAGCGCCGGTCGGTGTAACGCGCCGCATGATTGAGGCCCAGCGGGTGCACCCAGCGGGGGCTGGCCAGCGCGATCTCGCCGAGGAACCCGCCGACCCGCTGCCCAAGCTCAGCGATAAAGGCGGCGTCATCGAACGCCTTGATGGCGGGGACGAGGTCGTTGGATTCGCTCCATACAATCGACGCCGCATGGCGTAGTTCCCCGGTCTGCGTCTTGATGGGCGTGTCGAGATCACGCATCGGCAGGATTGCGAACGGCCCGCCCGGCAGAAACCGCTCATGGGCGATGTTCTGATGCGGACGTTCATGGGCAATCGTGCACACGAAGCTCGACTGGTCGTAGCGCCACTCTGTCACGGGGATTCGCGCATTCCGCCGCATTGACGAAGCCCGCCCGTCGCAAGCGAAGATCACCCGTGCGCGCAAGGTTCGGCCACCATCGAGCGCCACCGTCACACCGCCCGCGCTTCGCTCGACCGATTCGATGCTCGCCGGTGCAATCAGCTCAATATTCGTCGATGCCACGGCAGTTGCCAGCAGGGACCCGCGGATATCCCTGTTCTCGAGAATATATCCCAGCGGGTCGTCACCGACTTCATGATGGTCGAAATGGAGAAAAATCAGCGCGTCGCCGTCGCTGACCCGAATTGTGTCGATCGGACAGGATTTCGGCGCAAGATCGAGCCACAAACCGATCCCTTCCAGTACCTTCGCACTGCCCGTCGCGATCGCCGTCGTGCGGCCATCGAACGCGGCGTCGGTAAAAATCGCTGGGTCCGCTCTGTCGAGCACCGCGACTTCGATCCCTGCGCCGGCCAGCGCATGGGCCAGGGTCAGGCCGGCCATTCCGGCACCGACGATCACCGCTTCGACTGTCTGGGTCTGGTTCGCGCTCATAGCGGAAACTTGGCGCGCGCCCGGCACAATGTCTAGGCCACGCAGACATGGGGCTATGCGGCGATTCCGCACAAAATATGTGCACAAAAAACAGGCAAATTGGTTTGGGTGGTCAATAAATATGCGGTTTTGCGTGCCCCGCGATCAAAGACCATATCCAACCCCTTGTTTATATACATTTATTTCTCCCGCGCCGCTTGGCACGGGTTTTGAACTATCCCGTCGTGAGATCCGCGGTCGAATCGTCGGCTGCGGCCATTGGCTCGCGCAGAAGGGGGCTTTTATGAAGCTGGTAATGGCGGTGATCAAACCGTTCAAACTGGATGAGGTACGCGAGGCGCTGACCGCATTGGGGGTTCAGGGCCTGACCGCATCCGAGGTTAAGGGATACGGACGCCAGAAGGGGCAGACGGAAATCTATCGCGGTGCGGAATACGCCGTGAGTTTCCTCCCCAAGGTGAAGGTCGAGGTCGTCGTGGAGGACGATCAGGTCGATTCCGTGGTTGAGGAAATTTCCAAGGAAGCCAACACAGGCCGCATCGGGGACGGGAAAATCTTCGTCGTCGACGTGCTCAGCGCCATGCGCATTCGCACCGGCGAAACCGGCGCCGAAGCGCTCTAGGCAAAGGAGATATCAAGACAATGTTTCGTATAACGACCAAAACGGCGGTCGGTATCGGTGCCGTAAGTGCGGCACTGCTGGCGGCCCCACCGGCCATGGCGGCGGTCGAGGCCGAGACCGGCTATGTGTTCAACACCTTCTCGTTTCTCTTCTCCGGCGCGCTCGTCATGTGGATGGCAGCCGGGTTCGCGATGCTGGAATCGGGCATGGTGCGCTCTAAGAACACGGCCACCATCTGCCTCAAGAACATCGCCCTCTATTCGATCGCCGGCATCCTCTACTACCTCGTCGGCTACAATCTCATGTATGTCGATGTCGGCGGCTTCATGGGATCGATCTCGTTCCTCTACAACCCGTCCGACGCGGAACTGGCACTGCTCGGCGCGGAAGAGGCGACCGACGCCATGGTCGATGCCGTCGTGGACAACAGCTATTCCGTGGGCTCCGACTGGTTCTTCCAGATGGTCTTCGTTGCCACTGCAGCCTCGATCGTCTCGGGCACCGTGGCCGAACGCATTAAGCTATGGCCCTTCCTGATCTTCGTCGTCGTGCTGACCGCGATCATCTACCCGGTCCAGGGCTCCTGGACCTGGGGCGGCGGCTGGCTTGCCGAGATGGGCTTCTCCGACTTCGCGGGCTCCACCATCGTTCATTCCGTGGGCGGCTGGGCCGCGCTGACCGGCGCCGTCATCCTCGGCGCGCGCCGCGGAAAATACGGCCCGAACGGCCAGGTGAACCCGATTCCGGGCGCAAACCTGCCGCTCGCGACCCTGGGTACATTCATCCTCTGGCTCGGCTGGTTCGGCTTCAACGGCGGCTCTCAGCTGGCCCTGGGCTCCGCAGCGGACGCCACCTGGATGGCCATTGTCTTCACCAACACCAACCTGGCAGCCGCCGGCGGCGTGGTGGCAGCGATGCTCATGACCCAGATCATGTACAAGAAGGTCGACCTAACGATGGCGCTGAACGGTGCGATCGCCGGTCTCGTGTCCATCACGGCCGGGCCGGACCTGACCAACCACCTGCTGTCGATCATCGTCGGCGCGATCGGTGGTGTCCTCGTCGTGATCGCCATCCCGCTGCTCGACAAGCTGAAGATCGACGACGTCGTCGGCGCGATCTCGGCCCATCTTGTGGCCGGGATCTGGGGCACGCTCGCCGTGGGCATTTTCGGCGGCGGTGACCTGATTGTGCAGATCATCGGCATTTTCGCCATCGGCGTCTTCGTGGCGGTGACAAGCTCCGTCGTTTGGCTTTTCCTTAAATACACGATGGGCATCCGGGCCAGCGAGGAAGACGAGGATATGGGGCTCGATTCGGCCGAACTCGGTCTCGAGGCCTATCCCGAATTCGGGCGCGGATCGCAACGCGCCTGACCCGTTAAGACCACCCCCCCCCAAGGTCGGGGCCCGGCGGTTTATCCGCCGGGCCCTCTTTTTTGTGGTAATTGCATAAAAATCAGCAAAAACACGCCTAAAATCATGAATTTGACGCGATTCTCGGCTTATCCACACGTGATATTCCACATTAAGCATTGAGATTCAGGTCAGCATCCCATGCCGACAAACATTTTCTTGAGCAATGTATTAGCTTATGGATACAACCCTATGACTCTGGTACACTTTTACATCTCTCGACCGTTTCGAGGTCGAAAAACACGCGCCTGGCATGCACAACGACGTACTCGACACGCTTACGGATTACCCGTTCGACCGCCTGCGGTCGCTGCTCGGTGACAGCACGCCGCCCGACGGCTGTGCACCCATTCATATGCAGATCGGCGAGCCCAAGCATCCGCCGCCCGGCTTCATCGAGCCGCTCCTCACCCGGGACATGTCCGAATGGGGCAAATACCCCCCGCCCAACGGCCCGGATGATCTCCGCGCCGCGATCGCGGACTGGCTTACCAGCCGCTACGAACTTGCGCCGGGCATGGTGGATCCGGCGCGCCATATCGCCATCGTGTCGGGCACCCGCGAGGCGTTGTTCATGGCCGCGCTTCTGGCTGTGCCGAACGACAAGAACGGTGCCCGGCCCACCGTCCTCATGCCCAACCCCTTCTATCAGGTCTATGTTGGCGGGGCCGCACTGGCCGGCGGCGAGGCGGTGTATCTGCCGGCCGGAGCCGAAACCGGGTTCCAGCCGGACTTTTCGGCGGTCGCGGAGGCCGATCTTGCGCGCACGGCACTCGCCTACCTGAACACCCCGGCCAATCCACAGGGCTCCGTGGCCAGCCTCGATCTCCTGAAAGCCGTGGTCAGCCTGGCCCGGGAGCGGAATTTCGTCCTGACCGTCGACGAATGCTATTCGGAAATCTACACCGGCGACAAACCACCGGGCCTGTTCGACGCCTGCCGCGCGCTTGGCGGCGATGATCCCTTCAAGAACACCCTCGTCTTCCACAGCCTTAGCAAGCGCTCCAATGTGCCGGGCCTGCGATCCGGTTTCGTAGCGGGCGACCCGGCGCTCATCCGGCTGTTGTTGCGCCTGCGCCAATATGGCGGCGCCCAGGTGCCATTGCCGATCATGAACGCCTCGGCCGCACTGTGGCGCGACGAGGCCCATGTCGAGGCCAGCCGCGAGCTGTATCGCCAGAAATTCGACCTCGCGCTCGACATGCTCGACGGCGCGTATGGCGCCACCCGGCCCGGCGGCGGTTTCTATCTCTGGCTCGATGTCGGAGACAGCGAGGCGGCCGCTCACCGGCTCTGGACCGAGGCCGGGCTGCGGGTCCTGCCCGGCGCCTACCTGGCTCGCGACAATGACGACGGCACCAACCCCGGCGCGGCCTATATCCGCCTGGCACTGGTGCACGATCTCGAGACGACCCGGGAGGCCATGACACGCCTCCTCGACACACTGGGCCGGCAGGCCTGACGGATACCAAAACGGAACCTTGAAAGAGAGACGACGATCATGGTGGCAAACACACAGACCGGACCCGACCGCGGGCTTGCAGCGAAACTCGCATTCCTGCCCGAACCTGTACGCCTGTTCGCAAAGCGGCGGATGTTCGAGATCGCGGGCGGCCTCTTCATTGCCGGTGCGACAGCGCTCTCCATCGCACTCGCCAGCTACGACAGCCTCGACGTCTCATTCAACAACGCGACCAGCCAGGCCCCGTCCAATCTGCTCGGACCCACCGGGGCGACGATCGCCGACATCGCGCTGCAGTCATTCGGGATCATCGCCATCCTGCCTATTCTGGCGCTGCTCGCCTGGGGCACGCGGCTGATCCGCCACCGCGGCATCCCGCGTTTCGGCTGGCGGGTGCTGGGCCTTCTTCTCGCCATCTGCACCTTCGCGTTCGCACTGCATTACGCACCGGCCTTCGCCGGCTGGCCGATCAGGGCCGGACTGGGCGGCACCTTCGGCGATCTGACATTCCCCGGGGCCGCGGCATGGCTGTCCGAGTTCGGCATTCCTGCGATCGCCGTCGCCGCCACGGCCGGCGTCATCGCGGTCGTCATGACCCTCCTGGCACTCGGCCTGACCCGCGACGAATGGCGGAGCTTAGGCCTGGGGGCCGCGCGTGGCCTGCGGTTCGGCGCGCGTGGCGCCAGCCTGAGTGCAGGCTGGTCGGCGCGCCATGGTGCGGGCGCTGCCCGCAGCGGCGCCGACGGCGTGCGCCAGTTCATCGCCGCGCGCACGGCCGAACGCCAGGAACCCTCGCTCGTGCCCGGCGCCACGCCGACGCGCACACCCGCGCGCCTGTCGACCCCAGAACCCGAAGACGATCACGACGTTATCGACGGGCCCGCCGCGGCGGACCCGTCGCCCCGCGTGGCCCCGCGTGCACCGAAACCCAAGACCGGCATGCGTGCGGAAGCCGCAAAGCAACGCAAGCTCGACTTGCCCAACCCCACCGGCGACTATGAATTCCCGTCGCTGGATCTGCTCGAGGAGCCCGACGAGGACGCGCGCGCCGCCGGCCGGGCCAAAGACGATTCCCTCGAGGCCAACGCCCGGATGCTCGAATCGGTGCTCCAGGATTTCGGCGTCCACGGCGAAATCGTCCAGGTCCGTCCGGGCCCGGTCGTGACCCTGTATGAGCTCGAGCCCGCGCCGGGCACCAAGACCAGCCGTGTGATTGGCCTGGCCGGCGACATCGCCCGTTCCATGAGCGCGGTGTCGGTCCGCATCGCCGTGGTGCCGGGGCAAAATGTCATCGGCATCGAGTTGCCAAACATTTCGCGCGAGATGGTCTATCTGCGCGAACTCCTGGCCTCCCAATCCTTCGAGAACCACAGCGCCGGCCTGTCGCTGGCCCTGGGTAAGGATATCGGCGGCGAGCCGGTCATGGTCGATCTCACGCGCATGCCCCACCTGCTGATCGCCGGCACCACCGGCTCGGGCAAGTCGGTCGGCGTCAACTCTATGATCGCCTCGCTGCTCTACCGCCTGCGGCCCGAGGAATGCCGCTTCATCATGATCGACCCCAAGATGCTGGAGCTGTCGGTCTATGACGACATTCCCCACCTGATAGCCCCGGTCGTGACCGACCCGAAGAAGGCGGTGGTGGCGCTGAAATGGGTCGTGCGCGAGATGGAGACCCGTTACCGGTCCATGACCAAGCTCGGGGTGCGCAACGTCGCCGGCTACAACCAGCGCGTGGAGGAGGCCCGCAAGAAAGGCGAGATACTGTCCCGCAAGGTACAGACCGGATTCGATGAGGAGACCGGCAAGCCGGTGTTCGAGGAAGAGCCCCTCGATATGTCGCCGTTGCCGTTCATCGTCGTCGTGGTCGACGAGATGGCCGACCTGATGCTGGTCGCCGGCAAGGATGTCGAGGCGGCGATCCAGCGGCTCGCCCAGATGGCGCGCGCGGCGGGCATCCATTTGATCCTGGCGACCCAGCGCCCGTCGGTCGATGTCATCACCGGCACGATCAAAGCCAACCTGCCGACCCGTATATCGTTCCAGGTCACGACGAAAATCGACAGCCGCACCATCCTGGGAGAACAGGGCGCCGAACAGCTGCTGGGTCAGGGCGACATGCTCTACATGGCCGGCGGCGGACGGATCACCCGCGTTCACGGGCCGTTCCTGGCTGACACGGAGGTGGAGGATCTGGTCGCCTTCCTCAAGACCCAGGGCGAGCCCGAATATATCGATGCGGTCACGGAAGACGAGGGGGCCGCCGACGGCATCCCCGGCTTCGAGCCGACCGAGGGCGAGAGCAGCGGCAACGACCTCTATGACCAGGCGGTGGCCCTCGTCGCCCGGGAACAGAAGGCCTCGACGAGCTTCATCCAGCGCCACCTGCGGATCGGTTACAACCGGGCCGCCACCCTCATTGAACAGCTCGAGAATGACGGGGTGGTCAGCCAGGCGAACCATGTCGGCAAGCGCGAAGTGCTGGTCGGCGACCACAGCAGCTAGGCACCGGCAAGCGCCCATTGCCACAAAATCGTCACTCGCCCCCGCGCGTCTGCACGCCTATTCTGGCGCCCATGTGGAACGCGAAATCCAGATTGCACGCGATCCGCCTCGTGGCGGCCCTCGCGGCAACCGTTGCGGCCGCCGCGTTGCTGCCGCTCCCGGGCGGGCATGCTGCCGCCGCCGAGGCCGTGCCGGCAGAGCTGAGCGGCGCTGACCTGGCCGATCTCGCGCGCATCGAGACCTATCTCAACGGGCTCACCACCATGGAGAGCCGGTTTCTGCAATTCTCTCCCGAGGGTGTGGCCGAGGGGCGGATCATGCTCGACCGGCCAGGCCGCCTGCGCATCGAATATTCACCGCCCGTACCGGTGCTGATGGTCGCCAATAATTTCCTACTCATGTATCACGACACTCAACTCAAGCAGACGACCTTCCTGCCCTCCAGCGAGACTCCTGCGGCGCTGCTCATCGACGATGAGATCAAGCTCTCGGGCGACGTCACCGTGACCGCGTTCGAGCGCGCCCACAGTGCTTTTCGGGTCACGCTGGAACAGACCGAATCCCCCGATACTGGCTCGGTCACGTTAATGTTCGAGGACGCGCCAATGCGTCTTGCGAAGTGGCGGGTGATCGACGCCCAGGGCACGGCCATCGACGTGGCGCTGGTGAAGCCCCGCTTCGGGGTGAAGTTCAAGAATGCCGGCAACCTGTTCTCAACCATCGACCCGAACAACGTAATCGAATAAGTTTTCGGACGTGATTCCCGGCGCGGCAACCGCGTCTTCCTGCTTGAGAGCCTTCATGTCCCGCATCGATACCCTCCGTCCCCTGATCGGCGTCAACGCCGACGTGAGAGACAATAACGGCATCGATTTCATCGGCGCCGGCCTGAAATATGTCACCGCCGTCATCGAGGGCGCGGGCGGCATACCGGTGATGCTGCCGACCCTGGGCGATGTGGATGGGGGCGGCCAACTGCATGTGGACGATCTCATCGACCGGCTCGATGGGCTGGTCCTGACCGGCGGGCGCAGCAATGTGGAGCCGCATAATTACGGCGGCGAGCCCTTCCGGCCCGAAACCCTGCGCGACCCCATGCGCGATTCCACGACCCTACCGCTCGCCCGGAAGTCGGTCGAGCGCGGACTCCCCATCTTCGGCATCTGTCGCGGTATCCAGGAAATCAACGTCGCACTCGGCGGCTCCCTGCACCCGTATTTGTGGGAACTCGACGGCGTCAACGATCACCGCATGCCCCAAACGGACGTGATGGCGAACCGGTTTGCCCTGCGTCACCCGGTCCACCTGACGACCGACGGATTATTTGCCGAGATCGCACAAGGCGCGGGCATCGACGGCCATGAGGTGATGGTGAATTCACTGCACGGCCAGGGCCTCGACCGGGTGGCCGACGGGTTGCGGGTCGAGGCGGTCAGCGACGACGGGGTGGTCGAGGGGGTCTCCATGCCGGACAGCGCGAATTTCGTCGCCGCGGTGCAGTGGCACGCCGAATACAATGTCGAACGCCACCCGTTCAACCGCGCCATGTTTGAGGCCTTCGGCCACGCGTCGCGGCGCCGGGCCGCCGCGCGCGCCGGCGCGGACGCCGCATAAGCATTCCGGCAATTCCGGACCGGGAATTTTTTCCGCCCAACCCCGTGACATTCACCGGCCGGGCGGCCTAAATAGGCGCAACACACAACAACTCATTTGAAAGCGAGAACAGGAATGGATTACGTCATTCCCGCGCCGGAACAGGTTTCCGTCGCCGTCGCCAGTAAAACCGCCCGATACCCCGTGCGCCGCATCTTCTGCGTCGGCCGCAACTATGTCGCGCATATCCGCGAGATGGGCGGCGACGAGCGCGACCCGCCCTTCTATTTCTGCAAGCCAGCAGACGCCATCGTGCCGACAGGCGGCACCATCGACTACCCGCCCCAGACCAGCAACTTCCACTACGAGATGGAGCTGGTTGCCGCGATCGGCAAAGGCGGTGCGAACATCTCCGAAGAAGACGCGCTCAACCATGTCTTCGGCTACGCAACCGGCCTCGACATGACCCGCCGGGACGTCCAGATCGCCCATCGCGAGAAGGGGCGCCCCTGGGACATGGGCAAGGGTTTCGACCAGTCCGCACCATGCGGCGATATTCATCCGGTCTCCGAAGTCGGCCATTTCCCGAAGGGCAATCTGTGGCTCAAAGTCAACGGCGAGACCAAGCAGGATTCCGATCTAGAACTGATGATCTGGAATCTGCAGGAAACCATCGCCAACCTGTCTGGCCTGGTGACCTTGGCGCCGGGCGACCTCATATACACCGGCACTCCCGATGGCGTCGGCCCGGTGGTGGCGGGCGACAAGATGCACGGCCATATCGACGGGCTGAGTGACATCGAAATCACCGTCCGCTGACCGCTTGAGGAGCCGCGCGATGCGGTTCGCGACCCGGAACATCAACTCGGTCCGCATGCAGGCTCAACATCTCGAGCGCCTCGACGAACTCATGGTGCCCGAAGCGGTTTGCCTGCAAGACAATTTTATGCACTTTTCATCGGGAATTTCTCAAAATCGATGTCGAGCACCAAAAGCCAAAAACTGAATGCCACCGTAGTCGGTGATTAGACCGTACGCGCCAGAGCGGTGATGAAAGCGGACAAAAATTTCGCCACTATCTTTCTCAGGAAATGCAAATGTTACCTCTGGTGCGAGAAAATGCATCCAACGAGAGGTTTTATTAGATTTATTGCCTGCGCGGCCAAGTTCAAATTCCGGTATACCAGAAGCATAATTTAACCCGGTCGGCACCCCAATAGTTGTTCTCAAGATATGGTTCCATGGAAAATACAACCATCGAAAATAAATTGCTGCCCATAACTCAAGTTCTTGCGCGTCGCCAAAACGTTTTGCAAAACCAAACTCTGGCTCAATATGAAATAAATCATCAAAATTCATAAAAATCTTTGACGCTGAAAACGCGGCAAGAAAATTATCACTATAATCCCAGTTCGATGGAGAATCGATATCCTTGACAAATATATCTAACATTTTGTCTTCGACACCACGCCCAACGTAAAATGAAAAAGAACAAGATCCTGAGCAATCGGACAGCGGGATAAATATTTTAGAATTATATTTTTTTTCGGCTTTCCTGGCCTCTGTTTCCACATTTTTTAAGTTTTTGATTGGTGCGTTAACATCGAAGGGATGTGGCGCATAAAGCATTTTATTGAATTCAGACGTTTTATTTTTTTCGTCAGACATTGAAACGCTGCACGTAAAAAAATAGAAAAATATAAAAATATTTAAAAAATTTAATTTCATATTAATCTCTATTTTTCGTTTAACCAGGCCGACAATTCCTAAAAGAATTAGGCGCACACAGCCTGATATTGGGACTCGCTCTTGCAACTATTAAATCCCTGATTAAATACCTATTCAAAGGCCTCAGGATATTTTTTGTCTTTCCACAGAGAAACTTATAGGTGTAAATGCCTAATCATCCAACAATCTATCTGCGGCCCTCTCTACGCTTTTGCCGAGTGATCAACATATGCAGAGGATGGGTAAAGCGACTAAAGTAAAAATAACGAGGCCCATTTGAAGCACCCGGATCTAAAATTAGTGCAAAGGTTTTATATGAAAATTGTTACCTGGAATATAAACTCGATTCGTGCTCGATTACACCTACTTAAAAGACTTGATGATGAAGTCGGCGCAGACATTGTTTGCCTACAAGAAACCAAGGTGGTCGACGAGTTGTTCCCCCATGATGCGGTAGCGGACCTGTATCCGCACCGCCATGTCCGGGGGATGAAGGCCTATAACGGCGTGGCGATCCTATCGAAGCTGCCCTTCACGACGACTGGCGCACGCGACTGGTGCGGGCGCGAGGATGCCCGCCACATCTCGGCGAAGTTCAAGGGTGGGATCGAGATTCACAATTTCTACGTGCCCGCCGGCGGCGACGTGCCCGACCCCGAAAAGAACGAAAAGTTCGCCCATAAGCTCCAGTTCCTCGACGAGATGACCCGCTGGCTCGGCGACATCGCCGGCCCGCGCGCCAAACGCGTGTTGGTCGGCGACCTCAACATCGCGCCCCTGGAAACCGACGTCTGGTCCCACAAACAACTCCTCGACGTGGTCAGCCACACGCCGGTGGAGGTCGACGCACTGGGCCGGGTGCAGGCCGCCCACGGCTGGGTCGATGCGGTTCGCCATTTCGCCGGCGACGAGGAAAATCTCGCCAGTTGGTGGAGCTACCGGGCCAGGGACTGGCGAGCCTCGGATCGCGGCCGCCGCCTCGACCATGTCTGGGTGACGCCGTCGCTCAAATCGAAGCTGAAATCCTATGAGATTCTGCGTGATGCGCGGGACTGGCCGAAAAGCTCCGACCACGTCCCCATCATTGTCGAGATCGACGCCTGACAGAAATCGTCATACGCGGACTTGATCCGCGTACCTCATACACCAGCGCCAGAGATGCCCGGGTCAAGCCCGGGCACGGCATGCTTTTGTGTTTCGCTACACCGCCACCCGATACAGGAAATAGCGCTCCGCCGGCACACCGTCGGGCAGGGGCAGGTCGTCCCAGCAAGCATCGAGGAAGGGATTATTCGCCACCAACACCGCGCCTCTCGCCAGCAGCGGGTGTAACAGCAGGATCAGAGCTGCGGCCAGCGGCGCGTCTTCGGCAGTCCCCGTCCCCCGGCCGGAATGAACCAGCGCCACGCCGCCCGCGAAGCGGGCCCCCTGTTCGGCGTCGGGCGTGCTCTTGGGGTTCGCATTCACGACCCGATCAAACACGAACACTCCACGGTCCGTCAGAGTCTCACGCAGATGATCAAAAGTGCAGCCGTTGCCCAGTCCCAGATCGAACACCGCCCCCGGGATATCCGCGATCATGGCGGCGGCGGCATTCAGGCAGTCGCGCTGCGCCTGCATGCGCCGGATGAAAATGTCGAGGCGGCTCACGAGTTTTTCGCCAGTGCCTCGCGCAACTGCTGGGTTGTTTGTTCCAGACGCGATGCCAGTTCGCGCATGATCTCGACCGACATCTCCGGGAATTCCGCGACCAGGCGGAAGAACAGATCCTTGGTAATCCGCAACGTGACCGTCGTGTCGCTAGCGCGTACGGTGGCCGTGCGCGGCACGTCGCACAGGATTGCGATCTCGCCGACAAAATCATTCCGCCCCAGCGCAGCCACTTCCAGTTCCCCATCGGGCGTGTCCACGATCACCTTGGCGGCGCCGTCGACGATGATATAGGCCGCGTCACCGACATCGCCCTGGCTGAACAGGGTCTGATCCGCCTCATAGGTGATGCGCTCGGCGGTAAACGCCAGCAGCTTCAGCTTCGACGGTTCAAGTTTCGCGAACAGCGGAATGTTCCGTAGCAGTTCGACTTCTTCGTTCAGGCTCACATTTCGTTCCTCCCCATCGGTCCCGGCTCCGATCCCTTGCGTCGTGATCTCATGCGCCTAGCTCGACTGAAGCAGCTCATGCAGGGCCGTCCCATCCTTGTTCAACTCTTCATATGTGCCTTCTTGGGCCATCTGACCGTCACTCAACACCGCGACGCGAACGAACTGCGACGCCATCGAGGCCCGATTGACCACCCAGATCGCGCCCTGTCCGTCCCGCGCCTCGAGAACCTTCGCGGTGATCCTGTCCTGTGCGGCCGGATCGAGCGCCGAGGTGGATTCATTCAACACCATGATATCGGCGCGCTTCAGCAACGCCCGCGCGATGCCGATGCGCTCGCGCAGCCCGCCCGACAGCTCGAACGGATAGGTTTTCAAGGCGCGGGTCGGGTCGGGGAAACCGACCAGATGCAGCATCTCGGCGGCCAGCTCGTTGCCGGTCTGCTTGTCGACATCGCGGTACAGGTACAATGCCTCGGTGATCTGGCCGCCGACCGTGTGCAGCGGCGAGAGCGAGGTCATCGGTTCCTGGAAGATCATCGAAATCCGGCCGCCGCGGATAGCGCGGATCGGTGAACAATATCTCCCCGCCCGCGATGCTTCCGATGTTGTGCAGAATTCCCATGATGGCCTGGCTACAGACCGACTTGCCGGAACCGGCTTCGCCCACCAGTGCCGTGGTGCCGCACTGGCGCACTCTGAAAGAGACGCCGTCCACCGCACGCAGCTGGTCGCCATGAACCGTGAAGTCGACCTTGAGGTCACGAACGTTGAGGAGGTCGGTCATCGTCGCCAATCCGCCGGGTTACCCCAGCCGGTGAGGGCCGCGGGTGTGGGCTCATGGTCCGGCGCGATCGCGCCCAGACCAAGCGCCGCGAAGTTGCGCGCACTGGCGTCGGTGAGCTCGATGTCGTGGGTCCTCGCGGCCTCGAAGGCGGCGCGGCAGACGGTGTCGAAATCCTCCAGCGCGGAGTTGAATGCAATGGTGCGTTGCCGCCCCTGAAACTTAAGCTGCATCCAGCCATTCTCGCGATCGCGCCGGGTCGAGAAATAGGAAAGCTTCACGCCGGTGACGTCGGGCCAGGGGATGGTCGTGGCCGGGGTCGAGATTCCGTCTGCGTTGACGCGGACCGTGATGGCCCGGTTGCGCCATATGCGCTGCCCGTAGGTTACGAACAGCGCGGCAGGAACGGCGAAGACCAGGGTGACGACCACACCGAAATCGATCGTGGCCAATGGCACGAGGCAGCAGGCGAGCCCGATGGCAGCGCGCAGAAAATCCGCGTTCAGGGCGCGGGGCGAGTAGCGGTGGGTGGTCATGAGATGGAGAATACCTCGCTGGCGGATTGCCAGACTACCGCAGGGTGGGCCTTCGTGCGGTTTACAAATTCGGTGACGAAATCGAACATCGGGTCGTCCATGTCGGCATGATGGGTCATCAGGCCGGTCGCCTCCAGCGCATCTTCGCCGGTCCGCCGTGTGGTCAGGTGGTCGAGAATGTCGCCGATGATAATCTCCGCCCCCAAAAACCCGCTCGCGACGCCCGTTCGCTTGCCGCACCAGTCGATCACATCCGCATGGACGTTGTTTAGACGCATGCCGCCGGTAAAGGTTACACGCGTGCGCGCTCCGAATGTGCTCAGCCCCTGAATGCCGAGTTCCGGCAAGAAGGGAACAAGGTGGGGCGCGATTCTATTCCATGGCGGGACGAGAATGGGCAGGCGACGGGCGAATTTCTCCATCGCCTGGCCGCCCATCGCCAGGTCGGCGACCACATATTCGGCCGGCCGGCTGTCGTCGAGCTCGATCTTCCGGCCCTCGCCGGCATTGAAGTCCTTGTGGGAGTAGCCATGCTGCAGGACGGAAACGGCCGCCTCGTCGGCCAGCCGGTCGCGCAGGGCATCGGTGGCGGTGGCGGGAATTACCGCCAGCGCGAGGGGCACGTCGATCGCGGCACGCAGCGCCAGCAGCTGGTCGAGCGCCGGGCCGTGGTCCGCCGCATCATCGTCGCGCCACCAGAAGGTCGCGGTCAGGCCGGCGTCCGCCCATGCGTCGAGTTCGCCCACCAGGGCGCCCCACGCCGAGTCCGGCACGTCAGAACTGGTTGGCATCGCCAATGCCATGGGTATTAAACACTCCCTGCACACCCGGCCCCCCAATCCGGACTGTCTCCCAAGGGTCAGACTAGACGGTTCGGGGGCGCGGAGTAACCCGGATTTCGGGTTCACGGCGTCAGGCTCGATGATTTCGAGCGCCCCCCGGTCGGCCACGTATCGGTCGAAGAAACGTGACGGGTCGCGCTTGGCCGAGCCTTCCGAGACGGCCGTAAACAGCATCTGGCGCGCCCTCAGCACGTAGTGCGCGTCGAAGCGAAGTGCGATGAAGATGAATACGTACAGAAGCGTCGGCGCCTTGAGATAGAAGGACGGCGGCTGCTGGTAGGTGCGGTGAAAGCTCCAGATCAGCACCATGAGCAGCGCCATGTCGGCGATTACGGACAGGGTCAGGAACCAGCCCGGCAGGCGGGTCTTGCAGCTCGCCCAGAAGCGCGCCACGGAGAAGACCAGATACCCGCCCAGCGCCTAGGGGAGTCAGCTCGAAGGCGAGCTCCGTGTTGCCGCCGCCCGGCGCCAGAAGGAACAACCCGCCGAAGATCAGTACGATGGCGATCTGCACGACCGAGATGATCTGTTCGGAACGGTCCTGCTGGCGCGCCACATCCTCGCGCACCCGCGCCGGCAATACCGGCGCGGTCAACACACTTGCGATCAGGCCGTCTGAGGATTTGTAGGATTGCGCAGTCATGGCTTTCGCCGATTGTTCGCCCGTTGGTTGCCTCGTGATCTTCAACGCCCTGATATGGCGGGCGCCGATCGGGATTTCCCGTCAAAGGCCCGTGAACAGCCCGTATAGATGCGCGGTGCTTTCGTTCAAAGCCTAGAAGGTCAGCGTCAGGCCTTCGCGCGCGACCACCGTATTTCCGAAGCGATCCCTGGCTTCTTTCTCGATCTGCGCCATCACCGCATCGTCATGGGAGGGGTCGTGGTGGAAGGGCACATAGGTGCCCACCTTGGCGATCTCGGCCAGGGCTACCCCTTCCTGCCAGGTCGAATGGCCCCAACCCACATGCGCTGGATACTCGTCCTCGGTGTAAGTGGTGTCGTAGATGAATAGGTCGGCCCCGTCGATCAGCGCGAGGATCGCCTCGTCATGGGTGCCTTCCCGGTGCTCGGTATCGGTCACATAGCAGACGGCCTTGCCGTCGCGCTCGATCCGGTAGCCCGTGGCACCGCCCTGGTGGTTCAGCGCGGCGGTTCGCACCGTGGCGCCACAGGATATATCGAATGTCTCGCCGGCCTGGAAATCATGGAACGACTTGTCCGCCGCCACCACATCCATGGGGATGGGAAATAGGGGATCGGCCATCATCGCGCAGAGCACGTCCGTGAGCTTCCTCTCGGGCTGCAGATGCCCGGCCCACAGGCGCATTTTTGAATCCGGGCAGTAGGCCGGGCCGAAGAAGGGCAGGCCGACGATATGGTCCAGATGGGTGTGGCTCAGCAGGACATCCGTATCGACTGCCCCGCCCATGTCGTCGAGCGCATTGCCCAGCGGGCGGATGCCCGTCCCGGCGTCCAGAACAATGTGGCCCGGCTTCCCGTCCGGGTTTTCGCCGCAGGTGATCTCGACGCATGACGTGTTGCCGCCATAGACGTTCGTCGCCGGGCCCGGGCACGCGATCGATCCGCGCACCCCCCAGAATGTCACCTCGAAGTTGCCTCCCGCGGCCACGTCAGGCACCCTCGCCACCGGCCCTGCAGGGCGGCACATATGTCAAATCAGAATACATCGAACTGGATAGTGCGAGATTTCCGGCAGGCCCAGTAATGGCGGAGTGATATAGCAGGGGGCGTTTCCCGGTCTGCCAAAACCGGGCCTTGTGCGGATCGCGGGTGCACGACATCATCCCGGCCCGCCCAGCCGAGATTCCATCCCATGTCCAATCCCGCCACCCAGACCTCGCAGACCAACTGGACCGGCGTGTCCTACGGCATCGTGCTCGGCTTCGTGGCCGCCTACTTCCAGTTCAAGGTGCCGCCGGTCCTGCCGGTGATGTTCGACCTGTATGCGTATGAGAAATTCGTCGGCGGCGGCCTGATGTCGATCTTCGCAGCGTCCGGCATGTTGATCAGCGTACGGGTCGGGCGCGGCATTCGACGCGACGGCGCCCAGCGTTACCTGATGGCGGCCTTCGTCCTTATGTTGGGCGGCACGGCACTGGGCCTGGCATTTTCCGAAAATGGAACGCTCATGCTGGCGTCGCGCGCAATTGAGGGGCTGGGCGCGGCGGTGCTCGCCGTGTGCATGCCCGCCTTCTCCAATATGAGCGCAAGCCCAAAGCATCTCCCCATCGTGATCGCCGCACAGGCAACATGGATTCCCGTCGGCCAACTGGTGGCCAACCTCGTCGCCCAGCCGTCTGTCGCCGCGGATTTCTGGCAACCCGTGTGGTGGTTCGGCGCCGCCGCAACAGTCGCGATCGCCCTGTGGACGTTTTGGATTGTACGGCGCGGCAGCGTGGCCGGCGTGGCCCATGTACACGCCGCACCCGAGACTTTCGCCGGCACAGATGGCGCCGCACCGTCCAAACCCGCAGACAATCCGCTCACACGACGAGAAACCCGCGCTCTATGGCTCGCCGCGACCCTGTTCTTTCTATGGCAGGCGCAGTTCACCGGCTATTTCTCGTGGTTCAACGTCTACCTGGTAGAGGTGTTCGCCTACGAGGCCGACACCGCCGTTGCTGTAAACCAGATCCCGGTTGTCGTGCTGCTGATATTCGCACTCGTGGGCGGGGTTATTCTGAAGACCGGCCTCGGGGTGATCCGTTTGCTCACGATCGCGCTCGGCCTACAAACACTCGGCTGGGTCCTGATTCCGTTTGCCGACAATAGTCTCGCAATCGGGCTGACGAGTCTCGTGGTCTGGGGTGTCGCCGCCGGACTAACCCCGACCTCTCTGTGGGCGCTACCCTCAACATTGCTCGGGGGGCACCGCGCCGGAACCGACGCTTTCGCCGTCGTCCTGACCGGGCGCTATCTGGGCATCATTGCAGGCCCATTGATTGCTTCGGGCGTATTCTTCCTGACCGGCTCATGGGATACGGCGCCGATCGTCTTCGCAGGCATCGCCGTGGCCACGATCCTCGGAACTTGGCTCTTCGGCGTTCAGTTGAGCCGATTACGCGCAGAAGCAGCGCACACAGACCCGTCCTGACGCACGACGTTCTTACGGAACCAGGCGGTACCCACCCGGCTCGGTGACCAAGATCCCGGCATTCGACGGGTCGGCCTCGATCTTCTGGCGCAGGCGGTAGACATGGGTCTCGAGCGTGTGGGTCGTGACCCCGGCATTGTAACCCCAGACTTCCCCCAGCAGCGTGTCGCGGCTGACGACCTTGTCGCCGGCGCGATACAGATATTTGAGGATCGCCGTTTCCTTCTCGGTCAGGCGCACCTTTCGTTCGTCGCGGTCGACCAAGATCTTCTGGGCCGGCTGGAAGGTGTAGGGCCCAATCGAGAATACCGCATCCTCGCTCTGTTCGTGCCGGCGCAGCTGGGCGCGCAGGCGCGCGAGCAGCACATTCAGCCGGAACGGCTTGGCGATGTAGTCGTTCGCACCCGCATCGAGGCCGAGGACCTGGTCCGCGTCGGTGTCGTGGCCCGTCAGCATGATGATCGGCGACTTCACGCCGTTGCGCCGCAGAAGGCGGCAGACCTCGCGGCCGTCCATGTCGGGCAGGCCGACATCGAGCAGGATCGCGTCGAAATATTCGTCCTTCGTCACCTCGAGCGCGGCCTCGGCCGTCGTGGCCTCGGTGGTCACGAACTCCTCGTGAAGGCGCAGCTGCTCCGAGAGGGAATCCCGCAACGCGTCGTCGTCATCGATCAGCAGGATCTTCTTGACGTTCGCGGCCTTGGTCTCAATCAAATTCGTCATCGCCAAGCTCGCCATGTTTATGCGCTCACCTGCACGCCGCGCCAGAAGGCGACGTGGTCGCGGATGTTCTCCGCGGCCGGTTTCGGATCGGGATAATACCATGCCGCGTCGGCATTGACCTCGCCCTCGATATCGACGGAGAGATAACTCGCCACGCCTTTCCAGGGGCAGACCGTGTTCGTGGTGCTCTCCGTGAAATACTCCCGCTTCAGCGAGTCCATCGGGAAATAGATGTTCCCCTCGACGGTCTCGTAGCTCTCGCTTTCGGCAAGGACGATGTTGTTCCAGACTGCTTTCGCCATTAAGGCCCCCTTTGCGTTGCCAGACAGGTAGCGTCGCGGCGCGGTATTGCAAGAGGCAGACCCCCGATTTCGGGGACTCACGTTCGATCTCATTCCAGCGAGCGACAGCATGATTCCCGCCGCGCTTTCGCATCACGAGACAAGTGCCGCGCCTGTATTGCCGAGGGCACACGGTTGGCGCATATTCCGTGCAACGTCATAACCGCCAACCGTCAAGAAACGCAACAATCGACCGACCCCGTGATGCAGCAGCTTGCCAACACGCTCCAGCCCGTCGAACGCGCGATCTCCGATCTGCGCCGGGGGGCGACCATCGTCCTGCTGGGGCAGGACCGGGCGCTGCTGGTCCACCCCGCCGAAGGTGCAACCGCGTCTCAGCTCGCGCGAATCTCAGGGCTGACCAACGCCACGCCGGCCCTGCTGCTCACCGGGCGCCGCGCGGCCGTGCTTGAGTTGACCGAAAACCCCGGCGGCGCGGTCCGCCTGGCGCTTGCCGACGGGATCACGGCCGAGACAGTGCGGATGATGGCTGACCCGGCCGGCCCCCAGTCCGAGACGAAACTTCCCGCCATCTCGATTTCCCAGATCGACCCGGGCCGCGATGCGACAGAGATCGGCGCGATCGAGCTGCTCAAGCTCGCCGGGCTGCTCCCCGCCGCCGTGGTCGCCGCCGTGCCGGCCGAACGGTTGGAATATCTCTCGGCCTGGGCCGAGGCCCAGTCGCTGCTGACGGTCGAGCTCGAGCATGTGCTCAACTATCAGGAAATCGAGGCGCGCACCCTGGGGCGGGTGGGCGCGGCCCGGGTGCCCCTAGGCACCAACGAGAATGTCGAGATCGTCGCTTTCCGCCCCAGCGATGGCGGCCGCGAACATCTGGCCATCGTCATCGGCACGCCCGACACGGCCCAGGCCGCGCTGGTGCGGCTCCATTCGGAATGCTTCACCGGTGATCTGCTGGGCAGCCTGCGCTGCGATTGCGGTGACCAGCTGCGTGGCGCAATCGACGAGATCGGCGCACAGGGCGGCGGCATGGTTCTGTATCTGGCCCAAGAGGGCCGGGGGATCGGGCTGGTCAACAAGCTGCGCGCCTACACGCTTCAGGACCAGGGCCTCGACACCATCGACGCCAACCAGCAGCTCGGCTTTGAGGCCGACGAGCGGCTCTACCGGCCGGCGGCCGAGATGCTGCATCAGCTCGGGTTCAAGGCCGTCCGGCTGATGACCAACAATCCCGACAAGGTCTCGGCCTTGCGCGAGTGGGACATCGATGTCGTCGAGCGTGTTGAACACAGCTTCCCGTCGAACCAGCACAATGAATTCTACCTAGCCACCAAGCGGGACCGGGCGGGCCATTTGTTCTAGCCGACCGGCAATTAGTGCCGGGACGGCGCAGTTGACCGACAACCGCAACGCCGCAACGCATTGGTTTTGCTGCCAATTTTTTGTATCTGGCTGGCCCCGTTGAACACACCGAAGCCATGCTCGACTATCACGACCCCACCTTGCGTGTGGGCATCGACGCGCGCGGCGAGTTCGGCGGTATTGAGAGCGCCGACGGTGAGGGCTTCTTCTCTACCCTGCTCGATATCATCAACCCGCTGCAGCAGACCCCGCTGGTGTCGAGCCTGTATCGCGAGATCACCGACGACGAGATCAGCCCTGCGGCGCGTATCCTCGGCGGCGGCCTATTCGGCGGCCCGATCGGCCTCGCATCAGCCTCCGCGAATGCGATTTCCGAGCAGGCCTCGGGCGACGACATACTCGGCCACACTCTCGCCGCGTTCTCCGGCGATACCGGGCCGGACGCCGCACCCCAGCAGGCCGGTGTCCCGATTGTCCATGAACAGGCCGACGCCGGTTCCAAGGCCGGCATCGTCATGAGCGGCCCGCCCACGCTCGCCAGCGCGAAGGCGGCACCGTGAACCAGGCCGTCCAGAGCGGTAACGCCCCGGTGCTGGGCGAGGCGAAGCCCTGGGTCGGGAACGCCATCCTCGATGCGCTGAGCAAATATGAAGCGATGACCAAGGCCCACGCCCAGCAACCGGCCGCGCGCGCTCCCGGCCCGCCCCGTAACCTGTCTGACGTATCGGCCCTCGCAGGCCGCCCGCCGCGGGGCTAGACTCTGCCCATGGATATTCTCGTCACCCCCCGGCACGGGCATCACGGCACGTTTCGTGTGTTCGATGAAAGCTGCGACTGCGCGCTGGGTCGCGCCGGGGTGCGGGCCGAGAAGCGCGAGGGGGACGGGGCGACACCGGCGGGGCGGTTTGCGCTTCGCGAGATCCGCTACCGCGCCGACCGGCTCACCCTGCCCGAAACCCGGCTCGCCGCGGCGCCCATACTCCAGGACGACGGCTGGTGCGACGACCCCGCCGACCCGGCCTACAACCGCGAGGTCAAATTGCCCTACGGCGCCTCGGCCGAGAATATGTGGCGCGAGGACGGTCTCTACGACCTGCTGGTGATCCTCGGCCATAACGACGCGCCGCCTGTCGCCGGGATGGGCAGCGCGATCTTCCTGCACTGCGCCACGCCGATGCTGGGCGAAACCGAAGGCTGCGTCGCCCTGCGGCGCGACACCCTGCTGGCGCTCGCACCGCGCCTGCACACAGACATGATGATCGATATTCGCGCCGACTAGGCGGCGGTCACCCGCGGGCCAAACACACCCGTGCCGACCCGCACATGGGTCGCACCCAGCTCCGTCGCCGCCCCGTAATCGGCCGACATGCCCATACTCAAATGCGGCAGCCCGTTTCGCGCCGCGATCTCGCCGAGCAGCGCGAAATGGGGCGGGGCGGGCTCCTCGGCCGGCGGGATACACATCAGGCCCTCGACCGGCAGCTCAAGCGCCCGGCATGCGGCGATGAAGCCATCGGCTTCGAGCGGCGTGATTCCGGCCTTCTGCGGCTCCTCGCCGGTGTTGACCTGGACGAAGCAGCGCCGCGCAGTACCCGCACGGTCGAACTCCCGCGCCAGATGCTCGGCCAGCTTTTGCCGGTCCAGGGTCTGGATCACATCGAACAACGCGACCGCCGCCTTGACCTTGTTGGTCTGCAGCGGTCCGACCAGGTGAAGCTCCAGGCCTTCGATATTCTCGCGTCGCGCCGCCCAATGAGCCTGGGCCTCCTGCACACGGTTCTCGCCGAACACGCGCTGGCCCGCAGCGAGTGCGGCGTCGATCCGCGCCTCGGGCTGGGTCTTGCTGATAGCCACCAGCGTGACGTCGCCGGGATCACGCCCGGCGCGTGCGGCCCCGGCGGCGATACGCTCACGGACCTGTTCCAGCCGCCCGGCAATATCCGCTGCCCGGGAATTCTCGTCTTCGTGCGACACAACGCCCTCCGTTCCGTGAACTCGATGTTCGTGCGCGTCTTGTCGTATTATAAGGATGCCATGGCAAATCGAATCGATACATTCGCGGACCTCATCGCCCCCATCAGCGAAGAGGAATTTTTCGCCGAATACCACGACAAGAAACCGCTGCACATTCCCGCACCGGCACCCGACAAGCTTGACGACGTCATGACATGGGAAACGCTGAGCGCGATCCTCAACATGACGGCGATCTGGAGCCCGAGCAATCTGCGGCTCTTCCTCGATACGGAGGCGATTCCGGTCGAGAAATATTGCCGCCCGGCCATCGACCGCAACCACCAGCAGACGATGCAGCCCGATTCCGAACGGGTCATAAGCTGGCTGCAGCGCGGCGCCTCGATCGTCGCCAACGACATCGACACCCTCACGCCCGGCCTGGCCGCCGCGACCAACGCACTGGAAACGCGTCTTGGCGCGAAAGTACAAAGCAACCTTTACTGCTCGCGGGAAACCCACCAGGCCTTCCCGACCCATTTCGACACCCACGAGGTGTTCGCCCTGCATGTCGCCGGCGAGAAAGTCTGGAACATCTATGAGGGCCGCCTCGAGAACCCCATCGCCAACGACGCGTATAAGAATGTCGACGATGCCTTCAACGAAAAGAACCGCGGGGCGCTGAAGGAGGCGATCACCCTGCGCCCAGGTGATGTCCTGTATATCCCGCGCGGCCAGTACCACGACGCCCTCGCCTCAAGCGAAGGCTGTATTCACCTGTCCCTGGGGGTCACCCATGTCATCGGGATCGACGTGATGACGCTGTTGTTCGAGCACGCCCTCGCCGACCCCGCCATCCGATCGAACATTCCGCTGATCGGATCCAGCGACGCGGCACGCAAGGCATGGGTCGACAATCTGGTCGACCAAGTGGCGAAGATCGGCAAGAGCGAGGCCTTCCAGTCGTCAATTGCACCAATGCATGACGAATTTCACTATCATCGCGGCGGGTTCGATCTGCCGGGCGACGCCCTCTCGAATGACGCCGATCCACGGTTCGAGGTTTCAGTCAAAAACCTGAAGATTGTGCGCCAAAAGGGTAAAGCGCTGCTGGAAAGCCCGAAGGGCCATGCGCCGATCCCTGACGATTTCGTCGATCCGGTCACGTGGATCGTCGATATGGGCCGGTTCACCGCCGGCGAATTTGCCGACGCCTTTCCGGGCCTCGATACGGCCGCGCGAACGAAATTGATCAAGGACTTGTCCTCGATGCGCGTCATCGCGCCGGCATAGACACCGCGACTATTGATCGGTTGAATACGCGTGAGCGCCACCGCCCGGCCCGGCCTCACGGCCACAGGCCCTTTCCGGGCCCCGCGATCCCGCCAAACACATCATATGTTGGGCGTTAGGCCGGACAATTGCACACGAAATAGACAAACTCGGCGAATCCCAACGATTCAAGGTGCTTAGGCACTGTTGTTTAATTGCAACAATCGGTGGAAATCGTTGCCAAATAAACACGGAATTCGTTGCAACGCCCGGGCTTCGGGGTTTTTATCTTTTGCAAGGCTTCGTAAAAAATATCTGGCGACCGCGAAAACGCCATTTATATCGAAGCTGAACAGGCCCTTGGGGCCATTCGCGGACGCAAGTCCATGATCTTGGAGGTTGGATTAATGAAAAAAACTCTACTAGCCACGACGGCTTTGGTCGGTGCTGCGGTTCTCGCTGCTCCGGCAAACGCCGGTGCCGTGGGTTCAAAAGACATGATGAATGTCACAGTCGGCGGTATCTTTTGGTTCTCCGCGTATATGAAAGATGAGGATAACAACACAGGCAACGGCCGTGGTTACGGCTTCACTGTCAGTGAGACCGAGGTCTGGATCGGTGCCTCGAATACGGCCGACAACGGCATCAAATATGGTGTCAATATCGAGCTGGCGGCTGGTTCTGCCGACACGACGGACGCCGACGAAGCTTATGCGTTCCTTGACAGTAAGTCTTGGGGCCGTATCGAGCTTGGTGACAATGACGACGCAACAAACCGTATGCATATGGGCGCGTGGAACGCTACCAAGGGTGCTGGCGGACCGCTCGGCGGCCTCGGCGACCTGAACACCGTGTTTAACGGCGTTGGTGGTAACGGTGCTGCTTTCATCGCACGTAGTGACTATCAGACTTTCACGACCGCGGACGACACGAAGGCGACCTACTTCTCGCCGCGCTTCTCTGGTTTCCAGATCGGTGCTTCGTGGACCCCGGATACGGGTGAAGTCTCGGGTGGCCCGGCGACTGCTGACAACGATAACGATGGCGACTTCGAGAACACTCTTAGCCTCGCCGCCAACTATAGCGGCAAATTCGACAACGTTGGTGTTGGCTTCTCGATTCACACCCAGCAGGGCACGGACGAGAACGCAACTGGTGCTGAGATCGAGGATCTCGACATCTGGGGCGTCGGCGGTAAGGTCAGCGTCGCTGGTTTCACCTTCGGTGCTAACTATAATAACCTCGGCGACACGCTGTTGACCGCTGCTCAGACGGCTGCGGGCGCAGATGCGGGCTCCATGTGGGCCTTCGGTGCCGGCTATCAGGCAGGTCCTTGGGGCGTCAGCGCCTGGTACCTGAATGGTTCGCAGGACAACACGAACGCTGCAGCGCGTGAAACCGAGATCACCCGTTATGGTCTTGGTGCCGGTTATGCAGTAGCTCCGGGTTGGGCCCTTCGCGCCGAGCTCACGTTCCTCAACCATGAGAACATCCGCACCGGGGCCGCTACCGGTGGTACGGCGGACAACGACGGTAAGGGCTTCCTGCTCGTCAACCGTTTCGTCTTCTAAGCTGTCTCTTACAGCTTGACGAGAAAGCAGGGCGGCAGATTTCTGTCGCCCTGTTTTTTTGTGCCCAAATCTCTGCTAATGATTCGGCACTTGGTTTCATGACGCCGCCGCGCGTTTGAAACAGCTGCATATCGGGTCCAAACCATGAGTGCCAAACATGCATTGCGTATCGCCGCCACCGTCCTGCTCGTCGGACTGACCGCGTGCGAAGGTATCGAGACCGAGCGCGCGGATGCCGAAGGTTTTCTCGATAAGGATAACGCCAGCATCGGCAAATTGTTCGGTGACATTAACCTGCTTGGCGGCAGCAGCGACGAGCAAACGAATACCGGGATCGGCGTCAACGGCCTCCTGTGGCGGGCCTCGCTCGACACGCTTTCATTCCTGCCCTTGTCATCAGCGGACCCGTTCGGCGGCGTGATCATCACTGACTGGTATGCGCCACCCGAAAGCCCCGAGGAACGCTTCAAGGTGACGGTTTTCATTCTGGGCCGGGAGCTCCGTTCAGACGGTGTCCGCGTATCGGTGTTCCGGCAGAAGCGGGATGCCGGCGCTGGATGGCTGGACGCGAATACGGGCAAGAACACATCGACCAGCCTCGAGAATGCCATACTCACGCGCGCGCGCGAGCTGCGAATCTCCCAGTCGGACGGCTAACGGAGTACATCGCCATTCGGCCCCTGACCCGACACGAGTTTTTCAAGCCGCCACGTCTGAGCACGAATGGCGCCGAGCAGGTTTCCGGCCATGTCACAACGCTATAATTTCCGCGAAGCCGAGCAAAAGTGGCAAGCGGCCTGGACCGAGCACGGCACATTCGCGGTCGAGGCAGACCCCTCGAAGCCAAAATATTATGTGCTCGAGATGTTTCCGTATCCTTCCGGGCGCATCCATATGGGCCATCTGCGCTGCTACACGCTCGGCGACGTCGTCGCACGATACAAGCGCGCGCAGGGTTTCAATGTTCTGCACCCGATGGGGTGGGACGCGTTCGGACTGCCCGCCGAGAACGCGGCGATGGAAAAGGGTGTCCACCCGGCATCCTGGACCTACGAGAACATCGTCACCATGCGCGACCAGCTCCAGGCGATGGGGCTGTCCATTGACTGGAATCGCGAGCTCGCGACTTGTGACCCATCCTATTACCGGCACGAGCAGGCGATGTTCATCGACTTCCTCGCAAAGGACCTGGTCTACCGCCAGGATGGATGGGTGAACTGGGACCCGGTGGACAACACGGTCCTCGCAAACGAACAGGTTATCGACGGCAAGGGCTGGCGATCGGGCGCCCCCATCGAACGGCGCCGGCTGTCGCAATGGTTTGGCCGAATCACCGCTTTCAGCGATGAGCTTCTTGCATCGCTGGAAACACTCGACCGCTGGCCAGCCAAGGTCCGGGCGATGCAGGAGAACTGGATCGGACGCTCCGAGGGTGCCTATATCGATTTTGCGTTCACCGATGGACGCGACAAGGCATTGCGGGTCTACACGACGCGGCCGGATACGATTTTCGGTGCGAGTTTCTGCGCCATTGCGGCCGACCACCCGCTGGCCGAGGAAGCGGCGCTAGATGATCCGAAGGCCGCGGCCTTTATCGAGGAATGCCGCCAGCTCGGCACCAGCGAAGAGGCCATCCAGACGGCGGAGAAGCGGGGTTACGACACCGGGCTTCGGGTCAAGCACCCGTTCGCAGAGGGCATCGAACTTCCCGTCTATATCGCCAATTTTGTGCTGATGGGATACGGGACCGGTGCGATCTTCGGCTGCCCGGCACATGATCAGCGCGACCTGGATTTTGCCCACGCCTATAACTTACCGGTGTTGCCCGTCGTTATTCCGGGCGACGCCGACGCCGCGACCTTCGATGTCGGGACCGAAGCGTTCACCGACGACGGGAAACTCGCAAACTCCGAATTCCTCGACGGGCTTGATGTGGAGGCGGGCAAGCGTGCCGTGATCGATCGGCTGGCAGCTGCCGGTCAGGGCGAAGGCACGACCAATTTTCGCCTTCGCGACTGGCTGGTGTCGCGGCAACGATACTGGGGCTGCCCGATCCCGGTCGTCCATTGTTCCGATTGCGGTATTGTCCCCGTACCCAAGGCAGACCTGCCGGTCGTATTGCCCGAGGACATCGACTTCAAATCGCCCGGCAATCCGCTCGATCGACACCCCAGCTGGAAGCATGTCGATTGCCCGGCCTGCGGCAAGCCGGCCGAACGCGACACCGACACTTTCGACACTTTCATGGATTCGTCCTGGTATTTCGCACGCTTCTGCTCGCCCGAGGCGGAAACGCCCGTCGGGGCAGACGAGGGCGCCTACTGGCTGCCGGTCGACCAGTATATCGGCGGAATCGAACACGCGATTCTCCACCTGCTCTATTCTCGCTTCTTCATGCGAGCGATGCGCGACACCGGCCATCTGGCGATAGACGAACCCTTCGCCGGCCTTTTCACACAAGGCATGGTCAATCACGCGACCTATCGCGATGAGGCGGGCGAGTGGCTCGAGCCGCAAAGTGTCGTTGAGAATGAAGACGGCAGTTTCGTGCGGGCCGACAGCGGCAGCGCGGTGACCGTCGGTCGTATTGAAAAGATGTCGAAGTCGAAAAAGAACACGATCGACCCGACGGACGTGATTGCCTCTTACGGTGCCGACACCGCCCGCTGGTTCATCCTCTCCGACAGCCCGCCCGACAGAGACATGGAATGGACAGATTCCGGCGTGCAGGGTGCCTTCCGGTTCGTGAACAGGGTGTCCCGCATCATTCTGGACAATGTTGCCGCCCTGCCCGAACCCGGAGCTGATCCGGCGGGCAGGAACGGCCCCTCGGGTGATTTACGTCGTGCCGTCCACCAGGCCATTGCGGATGTGACCGACGATTTCGAGCGCTTCCATTACAACCGCGCGGTCGCGCATCTCTATGAGCTGGTCAATTCAGTCTCGGCGGCAACAAAGGCCGGGCGTGTTTCAGGGGGCGCACTGCGCGAGGCTCTCGAGACAGTCGTCCGGCTGATCGGCCCGATGATGCCCCATCTGGCTGAAGAAATGTGGAACGCCCTTGGGCGCGATACACTTATATGCGACGAAGCCTGGCCCGTAGCGGATAAGTCACTGCTTGTGGCGGATAGCGTAACTGTCGCGATTCAGGTGAAGGGAAAATTGCGTGGTACGATCGATATAGCCCCGGATACGGATCAGGCAGCCGTCGAAGCCGCCGCCAGGGCGGTACAAAATGTGGCGGACTCAATTGGCGACAGCGATGTGCGAAAGGTCATCTATGTACCGAACAAGCTGGTCAATTTTGTTGTCTAGGCTCCACGCTTTTCTCGTTATCGGCCTGCTCGGTCTCACGGCCTGCGGGTTTGAGCCGCTGTATGGCGACCAGGAGCAGGGAACCCCGACGGAGGACCTGCTGAGCCAGGTTTCCGTGCCGCCGCTCGAAGGCCGGCTCGGGCAACTCGTGCGTATCGAGTTGACCAATCGCCTGACCCCCAGGCCGGCGCCCGCGCCTGTCTATACGGTCAACGTTGAGCTGACCAAATCAAAACAGGGTCTTGCCGTGCGGCGCGACGCCACTGCAACACGCGCAAACCTCATCATTTCCGCGACCTTTGCACTCACCTTCGTCGGTGAGACTGAAAAGTTAACGTCTGGCGTCGTACGTTCGTCCAACGGCTATGACATCCTGAGGTCGGATTTCGCCACGCTAGCTGCCGAAAATGATGCACGCCGTCGCGGTGCGCGGGATGTTGCCAATGAGATCGTGAGCCGTATCGCGATATTCCTGTCGCGCGCGGCCAAACAGACAACGGCGCCCACCCAAAGATGAAGATTTCCGCCGGGCGTGTTGCTGGTTTTGTGGCGAACCCCGATCCGGGCGTCAGCGCGATCCTGGTTTACGGACCCAATGCCGGGCTTGTTCGCGAGCACTGCAACAGCCTGGCGCGCTCCATCCTCGAGGATCCCGGTGATCCGTTTCGGGCGGCCGAACTCACCGGCGCGGCAATCACAGAGGCACCAACCCGGCTTGCCGACGAGTTGCTTGCCCTGTCTTTTGGTGGGGACCGTCGGCTCGTGACTGTCCGCGATGCAACGGATGGAATGACCAAAAGCCTCGAGAGTGCACTGAACGCCGGGGCGGAGGCCGAAATGAACGCGGTTGCGTTGATTGAAGCAGGGGCACTGACCGGGCGGTCCAGCCTGCGTAAGCTCTGTGAGAAGCGAGATGATTGTGCCGCACTGCCCTGCTATGCCGATGACGAGGAAGCGCGTGCCGGGCTTGCTCGCAGGCTGCTCTCCGACGCCGGCGTCGGTATCGACCCAGACGCCCTGCGCACCCTCACCCGGTTTCTTGGAGACGACCGGCTCTCCAACCGGCGAGAGATCGAGAAACTCATTCTCTTTGTCGGCCCGGATCAATCCGCAACGGAAGCCGATGTGCTGGCCGCCGTCGGCGATATCGGCGCCACCACGATGGATGACACGGTTTTCGCAGCCGCCGGGGGTGACATCGGACAGCTGGACCGGGCGATCGAAAGGTTCTGGGCGGAGGGTGGCGAGCCCATCGGCCTGATCCGCGCCACTCAGCGCCATTTCCAGCGACTACATCGCGTCGCCGGTCAGATTGAATCCGGCGTCCGTTATGAGGACGCCGCGCGCAAACTTCGACCGCCGGTGTTCTGGAAACAGTCGGGGCCGTTTCAGCACCAGGCACGTAGTTGGTCGCGCGGCCAGCTCGAGCTCGCACTCGTGCGCCTCGGTGAGGCCGAACTTGTGCTCAAGACCACAGGCGTACCTTCCCACGCGGCGTGCGGTCGTACGCTCTATGCCATCGCCAGCATGCGGCGGTCGAGTTAGACATAACTCTCTGATAATAAAATAATATTATGGCTTTCGGGCTTCCCTGCAGTATCAGCCTTTCCGGTTAAGCTGTTGCAGGACATCATCGAGCTGATCGAATGTACTGAACTCGATCTCCAGCACGCCCTTGCCCGAACTCTCGTCGCCGCGCGGGTTGATCGAGACCTTCAGACCGAGGACATCAGACAGATCGCGCTCCAATGCCAGCGTGTCGGTGCTCTTTGAGGGCTTCGCTTTCTTCGGCTTCTTCCGGCCGGCGGTCTTGCTGACCCTTCCCTCGATATCGCGCACGGTCATGCCGTCTCGCGCAATCTGGCGCGCCAGCTCGGCCGCGTCCTCGCGCCCGACGAGCGCACGCGCGTGGCCCGCTGTCAGCTCCCCGCGGTCGACCATCTGGCGAACTTCGTCCGGCAGCGTGAGCAGCCGCAGCTGGTTGGCGATATGGCTTCGGCTCTTGCCCATGGCCTTGGCGAGCGCATCCTGGGTGTGGGAGAAGTGATCCATCAGGCGCTGGTAGCCTTCGGCCTCCTCGATGGGTGACAGGTCAGCGCGCTGAATATTCTCGATCAGGGCAATTTCCAGTGCCGCCCTGTCGTCGAGCTCGCGGATGATGACCGGGACTTCGTGCAGTTTCGCGCGCTGTGCGGCCCGCCAACGGCGTTCTCCGGCAATGATTTCATACAAATCCGCCTCGACCGGATGGCGTCGGACCAGGATCGGCTGCAGGATACCCTTCTCACGGATGGATTCGACGAGGGAGGCGAGTTCGTCCTCGTCGAAATTCGTGCGCGGCTGGAAGTGACCCGGGTGGAGTTGCTCAATCGGCAGCTCGCGCACCGGCTTGGCCTTGTCCAGTTCCTGATAGTCTTCGCCGTCATCGCCCAGAAGCGCCGACAGGCCGCGACCGAGGCGTGGCCGCTTGGTGGGTTCGCTCATTCGGCTGCCTCCCCGATTGGCCCGACACCCTCGCGGCGCAGGAGCTCTGCTGCCAAGCGGGCATAGGCCTGGGCGCCGGAGCAGGCCAGATCGTAGACCAGCGCCGGTTTCCCGTAGGACGGCGCCTCGGACAGGCGCACGTTGCGCGGAATGACCGTCTTGTAGACCCGATCGCTGAAATGCGCCCGGACATCCGCCTCGACCGAACGGCATAGATTGTTGCGGCCGTCATGCATCGTCAGCACGATGCCCTGAATATCCAGACACTCGTTATAGGCACGGCGAATGCGCTCGATTGATTTCATAAGCCGGGTCATGCCCTCAAGCGCAAAATACTCGCACTGCAGCGGGACGAGGACCGAATCCGCCGCGACCAGCGCGTTGATGGTCAGCAAACCAAGCGCCGGCGGGCAATCGATCAGGACATAGTCGTACCTGCCCAGGACGGGAGCCATGGTTTCACGGAGCCGAGACTCCCGATGGGGAATGTCAATCAGCTCGATTTCAGCGCCGGCCAGATCCGCAGATGCCGGGGCAACTTCGAGCCCTGGAATTTCCGTCCGGCAGATCACATCATCGAAATGGCCGCCGCCGATCAGCGCGTCATACACATCTGTTTCATACTCTGAAACACCTAGGCCCGTGGAAGCGTTCCCTTGGGGGTCGAGATCGACCACGAGGACGTTCTGTCCGCACGCGGCCAGTCCAGTCGCGAGGTTGATGGCGGTGGTGGTTTTGCCGACGCCGCCCTTTTGATTGGCAACCGCTATGGTGCGCGTACCCCGCACTCGCGCTGGGCCCTCGGGCATGAACGGGCCGGTTGTCGATTGGTCGATGATGCGCTGATCAGACACGAGACAGGTTCCTTATCTTTAGCACCACACCATCGGGGTCGGTCAGGCTCGGATGCTGTTCGACTTGAATATTCCAGTTTTCGCGCGCGTCGGTCAATTCGTCTTCAACGCGCGCGCCTTTAAGAAAAAGACAAAATCCGTCGGACCTGGTTCGCCCGGCCGCATGATCGAGCAGCGCCGAAAGGGGGGCCAGCGCCCGGGCCACGACCACATCGAAAGAGCCGGCGTCGAGATCCTCGATCCGCGCTTCGGCGATCTCCGCATTCGCGTCCGTCAGTCGGCGGACCTCGCGCAAGAACGCACATTTCCGGGAGTCGGACTCGGCCAGGACCACCGGGGCGCCAGTGATGATCGAGACGACCAGACCGGGGAAACCGGCGCCGCTACCCAAGTCCAGCGCCCGCATCTCCGGCGTTATCCATTTGACCATCTGGGCGGAATCGAGGAAATGTCGCCGCCACACATCTTCGAGGGAACGGTTCGAGACTAGGTTGATCCGCGGCTGCCAGGCCCGGAGGGTCTCCGCATAGACGTCGATCCGGGACAATGTTTCACGTGAAACATGTCGTTCCCCCGCTGTCACATCTGTCACGAACGCGGCGAATTCATCACGGGTCATCGGACAAGACGAGGGGGCGCAGAAATTCATGCGCCCCCTATAGCAAGGATGAGACTAGGCACCAACCACAATATGTTGGGCACTACCATCGCTTTTCTTGTGTTTGCGCTTCATATAGCGCAGCAAGACCACCAGCGCCGCCGGGGTGACGCCGGGGACACGCCCGGCCTGGCCGAGGGTTACCGGACGCAACCGGTCCAGCTTCTCCGCAATCTCGTTCGACAGTCCCGGCACGGCGCGATAATCGAAATCATCCGGCAACACGAGCGCCTCGTCCCGCCGATAGGCCTCGACGTCGGCCGCCTGGCGATCGAGATAGCGGGCATATTTCGCCTCGATCTCCATGGTCGCGCGGATCGGCGCCGGGATCTCCGCGAGGGCCGGCCAGATCTCCGCCGCCTGATCGAAGCTCGTATTTGGCATGGTCAGGAGATCGAAGGCAGTCCGCCGGACCCCGTCCCGGTTTATCTGTATCCCGCACTGGGCAAGGGCGTCGGGTGTCGCGTTAACGGCTTCCAGCTGTTCGCGCGCCCGGGCCAGTGCCGCCGCCTTGCGTTCATAACGTTGCGCCCGCGCCGCGCCCACGCAACCGATCTCCACCCCGAGACGGGTGAGGCGCTGGTCCGCATTGTCGGCGCGCAACAGGAGACGATACTCGGCGCGCGACGTGAACATCCGATAGGGCTCGTCCGCCCCGCGGGTGATCAGATCGTCAACCATCACACCGATGTAGGATTGTGCCCGATCGGGCCGAAAACGAACCGCGCTCCCCGATGCGACCAGCGCTGCATTGATTCCGGCCACCAGCCCCTGGCCCGCAGCCTCTTCATACCCGGTGGTGCCATTGATCTGACCCGCCAGGAACAGCCCGGTAATCCGCCTCGTTTCCAAAGTAGTGCAAAGTTCACGCGGGTCGACGTAATCATATTCGATGGCGTAGCCGGGGCGTAGCACAGTCGCATTTTCAAGCCCCGGGATCGCCCGCAACATCGCCCGCTGCACATCCTCGGGCAGGGACGTGGAAATGCCGTTGGGATAGACCGTGTCGTCATCCAGCCCCTCGGGCTCGAGGAAGATCTGGTGGCGCTCCTTGTCAGCGAAACGAACCACCTTGTCCTCGATCGACGGGCAATAGCGCGGGCCGCCGCTTTCGATCTGGCCGGAATAGATCGGCGCGCGGTCCAGGTTGGCACGAATCAGCTCGTGGACCGCGGAACTGGTGTGGGTGATGTGGCAATCAATCTGGGGCGTGGTAATCGCGTCGGTCATATAGGAGAAGGGCACCGGCGGCGTATCACCCGGCTGCCGGTCGAGGCCATCCCAGTCGATCGTACGGCCGTCCAGGCGCGGGGGAGTCCCAGTTTTCAGGCGTCCCAGCGCAAACCCGTCGGATTCCAGCGTCTTCGAAAGCCCCATCGCCGGAGCCTCCCCGTACCGCCCCGCCGGCGTCTGGCTCTCGCCGATATGGATGACCCCGCGCAGGAACGTCCCGGTGGTGAGGACCACGCAGCCAGCGGCGAGCTCCCGCCCGTCCGACAGCACCACACCCGAGGCCCGGCCGTCCGGATCAAGCATCAGGTCGTCCACGCTGGCGCCGAGAATATCGAGATTCTCCTGCTCGGCGAGGATGTTCTGGATCGCCTGCCGGTAGAGCTTCCGATCGGCCTGGGCGCGGGGGCCCCAGACAGCAGGCCCCTTGGTCCGGTTGAGCATCCGGAACTGAATTCCGCCTCGGTCGATCGCCCGGCCCATGATCCCATCCAGGGCGTCGATCTCGCGCACGAGATGTCCTTTGCCCAACCCGCCGATCGCGGGATTGCAGGACATTTCGCCGATGGTCTCGAGCTTGTGGGTGACCAGGAGAGTGGACGCGCCCACCCGCGCGGACGCCGCCGCGGCCTCGCAGCCGGCATGGCCGCCGCCGATCACGATCACATCGTAGGTCTTGCTGTTCGGATTGTTCATCGCGCGCGCTATGTAGGCCCTGTGGCCGACCCTGTCAAAGATGCAGATCGGAGAAACTTCGTCTGGCCCCATAGGCGCCCGGAAATCCAATGTTTCACGTGAAACATTCGCGCCCGGTTACTCCTATTTCCCGATACAGAAATCCCGAAAGACCGTGTCCAGGATCTCGTCGATATCCACCCGGCCGGTGATCCGGCCCAGCGCCCGCAGCGCAACCCGGACATCCTCCGCGGCGAGCTCGGGGTAGGCCGCGTCGGCTACATTCGACAGCGCGGCGTTGGCCTCCGCTAGGGCGTCGCGATGGCGCCGGCGAGTCGGCGGGGGTGCTTCGGTCGACCCCAGGCGGTCGCGAACGAGGGTGGTCAGCCGGTCGAGCAAATCCTCCATCCCCGCGCCGGTGCCTGCCGACACGAGCATCGGCGACACGGGCAACGCCGCGGCGCCATAGTCGCCGTTGAGCAAATCCGACTTGTTTGCCACCACAAGGGTCTCGTCGGTGATCAGGGCGCGGACTTTCGCGGGCAAGGTAGCAGCGGTCGCATCGAGCACCACGAGCCGCAGGGCGGCACTCTCGGCGCGCTGCTGGGCACGCCTGACTCCCTCGGCCTCCACATCGTCGGAAGCTTCACGGATACCGGCCGTGTCCGAAACGGTGACCGCGAACCCGCCAAGATTGAGTTGCACCTCGATCACATCACGGGTCGTACCAACGATCTCGGAAATTATGGCCACGTCGCGTTGCGCTAAGTAATTGAGAATGCTAGATTTTCCAACATTCGGTGCGCCAAGTATGACGATCGGGAAGCCGCTGCGGATTTGTTCACCCCGATCCGCACCTACTATATGTTGTGCTATTTCGGCGTTGAGCGCGGCGATACGCGCCTCGGTATCAGCCTTCAATCCCTCGGGCAGCTCCTCGTCGGAGAAGTCGATTTCGGCCTCCGCGTAGCCCATCAGGTCGACCAGGCGGGTGCGCCACCCCTCATAGAGGTCGGCCAGCGCCCCGTCATACTGGCGCAACGCCAAACGCCGCTGGGCGTCCGTCTGGGCTGCGACAAGGTCCGCCAGACCCTCCGCCGCGGTCAGATCGAGCTTGCCGTTCTCGAACGCGCGCCGGGTGAATTCACCCGGTTCGGCGTGCCGGGCCAGGCCGGTAGCAGAGATCGCCTCGAACACCGCTTCCAAAATGGCGCGGCCGCCATGCACCTGCAGCTCCGCGACATCCTCACCGGTGAAGCTGTCAGGCCCGGGAAACCGTAAGACCAGCGCCCGGTCTATAGCCGCACCGTCGGCGTGTAGTTTATGTAACGCGGCATAACGCGCATCGGGCAACGGCGAGACCCCGAGCGAGGTCAGGAGTGCATCGGCATAGGGACCGGAAATGCGCACGACCGAGACGCCGGCCACCCCCGCGCCGCTCGACAATGCGTAGATGGTTTCTGTTGTGGTGCCCAACGCGGGATTACTTGCCGGGCTTGGTCGCGTTGGTCATCGACGACCAGAACGCGTTCTGGAACTGCTCCCAGCCCTCGGCAGCGTCTGCGCCAGGCATACCGCCGTCCGGCACCCACGCCTTGAACAGGCTCTGGGGGTCCATGGCCGACATTGCCTCCATGGCCTGCTTCTGCCATTCCTCGACGACCGCCTGCTGTGCCGCCGAAACATCGGGCAAACCCATGAGGCTGCGCGCCTCTTCCGGGGTGCAATCGATATCAATGGTGACTTTCATACTCCATCCCTCCACAAGCTGCCTTGCCACTGCCTTGTCTATGCGCACGACGCGCCGACATTGTAGGTTAAGTTACCTTTCGTCCCGTTAGTCCAGAGACCGCCAACATGTCCGATCCGAAACCTCGAAACATGCTGGCGAACGAGACCAGCCCGTATCTTCTGCAACACGCGGACAATCCCGTCCACTGGTATCCGTGGGGCGATGACGCCCTAGCGCGCGCCCAGGTCGAGAAAAAGCCGATCCTGCTGTCGATCGGCTACGCCGCCTGTCACTGGTGCCATGTGATGGCGCATGAGAGTTTCGAGGACGACGACACGGCAAGGGTGATGAACGACCTTTTCATCAACATCAAGGTCGACCGCGAGGAGCGCCCCGATCTCGACGCCATCTACCAGGGCGCGCTGTCCCTGATGGGCGAGCAGGGCGGCTGGCCGCTGACCATGTTCTGCACGCCCGAGGGAGAACCCTTCTGGGGCGGCACCTACTTCCCACCGCGCGCAGGCATGGGCCGGCCTGGCTTCCCGGACCTGTTGATGAATATCGACAAGATCTACCGGGTCGAGCAGGAGAAGGTGCAGTCCAACACCCAAGCCATCCTGCAGGCCCTCGGGGACATGGCCCGGCCTCAGCCGGGCGCGGCACCCGGGCCCGAACAGATCACCGCCTTCGCCGACGCGATCGCCGAGCAGGTCGATCGGCGCCACGGCGGGTTCGGCACCGCACCGAAATTCCCCCAGTGCAGCGTGCTTTCCCTGATGTGGGCCCATGGTGGCGAGACAGCGCGCGACGCCGTGACACTGACCCTCGACCGGATGGCCCAGGGCGGCATCTACGATCACCTGGGCGGCGGCTTCGCACGCTACTCCACGGACGCGGCCTGGCTGGCACCCCATTTCGAGAAGATGCTCTACGACAACGCCCAGCTGCTGGAGCTATACGCCCAGGTCTGGCGCGGCACGAAGAACCCTCTCTATGCGCAACGCGCCGAGGAAACAGTCGCTTGGTTACTGCGCGAGATGACCCATCCCGACGGCGGCTTCTACGCCACCCTGGATGCGGATTCCGAAGGGGTCGAGGGAAAGTTCTACGTCTGGAGCGAGGCGGAAATCGATGCGGCCCTCGGCGACGATGCCGGCTTGTTCAAGGACCATTACGACGTCCGGCCCGACGGCAACTGGGACGGCCACAACATCCTGAACCGGACCCGCGACCCGGAGCTGAAGGACACCGATACCGAGGCGCGCCTGGCCGCGGCCCGGGCCAAATTGTTCGAGGTCCGCGAACCACGCGTGCGCCCCGCGCTCGACGACAAGATCCTGACCGACTGGAACGGGCTGATGATCGCCGGACTGGTCGAGGCGGCGATGACTTTTTCCCGACCGGGCTGGCTGGAGGCCGCACACAATGCCTATGGCTTCGTGCGCCATCTCCTCGCCGCCGACCTGCCCGACGCCAGCATCGAGCTCTTCCACAGCTGGCGCAACGGCGAGGCGCGCCATCGCGCCACCCTAGACGACTACGCCGGCCTGATGACCGGCGCATTGGCGCTTCACGAGGCGACGGGCGAGCAGCAAATGCTCGACGACGCGGGCGGGCTCGCGGCCTATATCGAGGGGCATTTCGCGTCGACGGACGGGTCGTATTATTTCACCTCGGACCTCGCCACCGACGTGATCACCCGCACCCGCACCGGCTTCGACAACGCCACCCCGGCGGGCAACGGGTTGCTGGCCATGGCGTTCACCCGGATGTTCTACCTGACCGGCGACCCGGTTTATCGCGACCGGGCCACGGCGATCATCGAGGCCTTCTCGGGCGAGATTCACAACAACGCCTTCGGCTACGGCACCCCGCTGCGCGCCGCTGGCATGCTCGCCGGCGCGACCCAGATCGCGATCATCGGCGACCCGGACGCGCCCGGAACGAAGGCCCTGCAGCGCGCGGCCTTCAGGGGTACTTCGCCCGAGCGGATCGTCTCGACAATCGAACCGAAGGACGCGCTGCCCGACGGGCACCCGGCGACGGGCAAGGACCAAGTCGACGGCAAGCCCACCGCCTATGTCTGCCAGGGGCCGGTCTGCTCCCTGCCGATCACGGGCAAGGACGAACTCGTGGAAGCACTGTCGAGATGACAGAGGGCTTGCGTCCTAGATGGCCCCGTGGGCCGCATCCGGGTCACCGCGACCGACGGCGCGATCACGGCGGTCGGTACGGACCATCAGAAGAAGGTCTGGGCCACCATGTGTGAAATTCCGTCGGGCGACGTGGGCAGTTATGGCGACATCGCCCAGGAAATCGGCTCGTCGGCCCGCGCGGTAGGCACGGCCTGCGGCAAGAACCCGATCCCGATCATCGTGCCGTGTCACCGCATTCTGTCGACCGGCGGCGGCATCGGCGGTTATTCGGGACGCGGCGGCGTCGCGACCAAGCGCCAGCTGCTCGATCTCAAAGGCTATGCCGTCGCGGGCGACGATCAGGGCCGCCTCGATCTTGAAGGCGACCTTCTTGAAGGCGAAATCGCCAGCCGATAGGCTCGGCCCAACACGAACACACAGAAGAATTCTTCAGGGGGAACTCACATGGTCCATGCAATCCGATTCCACGAGGCCGGCGGGCCCGAGGTCATGAAGTGGGAAGAGGTCGAGGTCGGCGATCCCGGCCCCGGCGAGATTCGCGTGAAGCACACCGCCGCGGGCCTCAACTTCATCGACATCTATCTCCGTTCAGGCGCGCGCCCGGTGCCGATGCCCAATGGCCTGGGGCTCGAGGGCGCGGGTGAGATCGTCGCCGTCGGCGATGGCGTGAGCGACCTGGCCGTGGGCGACCGGGTCGGATATGCCGACATGCCGCTCGGGGCCTACGCCGAGGAACGCGTGATGCCGGCGAAGATCGCCGTGAAACTCCCCGACGGGATCTCCGACGAGCAGGCGGCGGCGATGATGCTCAAGGGCATGACCGTCCAGTTCCTGATTAAGTCCTGCTTCCCGGTACAAAAGGGCCAGACCGTGTTGTGGCACGCGGCGGCCGGCGGCGTCGGCCTGATCGCCTGCCAGTGGCTCAACCACCTGGGCGTCACGGTCATCGGGACGGTTGGGTCCGAGGAGAAGGCGGAGCTCGCGAAGGCACATGGCTGCCACCACACGATCAACTATAAGGACGAGGACTTCGTCGAGAAGGTGAAGGAGATCACCGACGGCGCGGGCGTGCCGGTCGTGTATGACTCGACGGGCAAGGACACGCTGCGGGGCTCCATGCAGTGCCTGCAGCGGCGCGGCTACCTGATCAGCTTCGGCAATGCATCGGGGGCGCCCGACCCGGTCGAGCTCACCGAGCTCTCGGCCCACGGCTCGATCTACGCCGCCCGTCCCATGCTGTTCGACTTCACCGCCGAGCGCGACGAGCTGGTGGCGTGTGCGGGCGACCTGTTCGACGCGGTGTCGTCGGGCGCGGTCAAGATCGAGATCAACCAGCGCTACCCGATGTCCGAGACCGTCCAGGCCCATATCGACCTGGCCGGCCGCAAGACCACCGGCTCGACGATCCTGATACCTTAAGACGGGCATAGTCCCGCCGAGCGCAGCGCCCGTCTGGTACAGACTCAACGAGCCAGATGGATTCGAGATTCCCCTGTTCCTGCCCGGCCCTTCTTTCGTCGTAGTGATCGCTATCGCGCTAATCGTGATTCGTCGCCGAAAGTGACGCTACCGCAGAATGAGGGGGCGTCGCCCGCCTGACCGGTTCAGCCGTTCAGAAGCGTGAGTTCGAGCCAGCCGGCGACCAGCTCCGCGATCGCATCCTCGCGGTCGTTGTAGTAGTGGTCGCAGTTCTCGACGATCTCAACATCGCACGGGCCCGCGCTCGCGGCGTCGAAGTCCTCGGCCGGATAGACCTCGCGCAGCTCCCGGTCCCCGCGCACATAGAGCGTCGGACAGGTCACGCGCGGCGCGGTCTCCACCGTCGACGGCATCGTCGTCAGGCGATCGATGTAGCTCCGCGCCGTGGCGACGTACCACCAGCCGGGCAACAGCATGAGCTCGTCGCCGCGCCCGTCCGCGACCATCGCCTCGGCCTCCCGGAAAATTTCCTCGGTGCGCGCGCCGCCGAGAAGCCCGGTCTTCGGCGCGAGGTTGCCGTTGGTCTTTCCGCCGGCATGGGCCGAGAGAAGCACCAGCGCCGGGGTCTCGGGGTGATTGGCAACATGCTGGACCCCCAGGAACCCGCCGTTGCTGTGCCCGATGATGACCGGGGCATCGGACCCGGCAACCGAACCCCGCTCGGTCGCGACCCACTTCGCAGCGAACTCGTTGTCGGCGATCGCCTCGGCCGTGGTCTGGAAGGCGGCGCCCTCGACCGCCCGGCTGTTGCGGTTCGACAGGATGTCGTGGCCGCGCCGGTTGAAGGCGAGGCAGGCGAAACCGAGCGCCGTCAGCGCCGGCGGCAGGAAACGCGGCGCGCCGACATAGAAGTTCATGGTGTTGCCGTGGAACAGCAGGACCGTGCCGACCGTGGCCCCGCCGTCGGGTTCGTACCAGGCCCCGTCGAGGGGCTGGTCGGTGTCGGTTTCGATGGTGAAGAGTTCAGTGCGCATGGGCTTCCAATCCTGAAACCACAATCGTCATGACCGCGTAGGCGGGCATCCATTGCCGCCTGCGCATGCCAGGCGAACGAAGGTGTTTATAGACTCCCGCCTTCGCGGGAGTGACGAGGAGAGTAGACGGCTGAACCCCTACTGGTTCATCGTGTCGTAGAAGTCGTTGTTGTTCTTGGTCGACTTCATCTTGCCGAGCAGGAACTCCATGCCGTCGACGACCCCCATGGGGTTGAGGATGCGACGGAGCACCCACATCTTCGACAGGGCGTCCTTGTCCACCAGGAGTTCTTCCTTGCGGGTGCCGGACTTGGTGATGTCGATCGACGGCCAGACGCGCTTGTCGGAGAGTTTCCGGTCGAGCACGATTTCCGAGTTACCCGTGCCTTTGAACTCCTCGAAGATGACCTCGTCCATGCGGCTGCCCGTCTCGATCAGCGCGGTCGAGATGATGGTCAGCGATCCGCCCTCCTCAATGTTGCGGGCGGCACCAAAGAAGCGCTTCGGCCGCTGCAGGGCGTTGGCGTCCACGCCGCCCGTCAGCACCTTGCCCGAAGACGGAACGACGGTGTTGTAGGCGCGGGCCAGGCGCGTGATCGAATCCAGCAGGATGACCACGTCCCGCTTATGCTCGACCAGGCGCTTGGCCTTGGCGATCACCATCTCGGCGACCTGGACGTGGCGCGAGGCCGGCTCGTCGAAGGTGGAGGAGATGACCTCGCCGCGCACGGTGCGCTGCATGTCGGTCACCTCTTCGGGCCGCTCGTCGATCAAGAGCACGATAAGGTAGATGTCCGGATGGTTGGCCATGATCGCCTTGGCAATGTTCTGCATCATCACGGTCTTGCCCGTGCGCGGCGGGGCGACGAGCAGGGCGCGCTGGCCCATGCCGAGGGGTGCGACCATGTCGATGACGCGGCATGACGGGTCCTTCATCGCGGGATCGTCGATTTCAAGCTCGATCTTCCGCTCGGGATAGAGCGGGGTCAGGTTGTCGAAGTTCACCCGATGCTTGGCATGGTCCACGTCATCGAAGTTGACCTGGGCGACCTTGACCAGGGCGAAGTAACGCTCGCCATCCTTGGGAGAGCGGATTTCGCCCTCGACCGTATCGCCGGTGCGCAATGCAAAACGCCGCACCTGGCTAGGGGAAACATAGATATCGTCGGGGCCCGGCAGGAAATTGGATTCCGGTGAACGCAGGAAACCGAAGCCGTCCTGCAGCACCTCGAGCACACCGATGCCGGTGATCGGCACCTCGTCTGCCGCGAGTTCCTTGAGGATCGCGAACATCATGTCCTGGGTGCGCAGGTTGCTCGCGCCCTCGATATCTAGTTCCTCGGCGAAGGCGAGGAGATCGGCGGCGGATTTGTCTTTCAGGTCTTGGAGTTTCATTGCGTCCATGGGGGAGGCCAGTTCTGTTTGGGAAATGCAACGCGCCCTATCGGTGGGGAACCGAATATTCGGGGGCGTTTGAATGTGTCAGCGAAAGATCGTGGACGCCGACGGGAACGCCGGTAGAAAACGACTTATGCGGAAGGGTGCGCGCGTTAGATACTCTCTTGTACGCGCCGTTATTACGCACCTAGTGCGCGTGCTGCGTCAAGTCAATCCTTGTGACGGTTTTGCGGCAATCTCGTGTCGGCGCGCGGCAGGCGCTGCACACACGACTAGAACGGCCGGGCGATGATCATGACGACGATCATGATCATCAGGACCGTCGGCACCTCGTTGGCGATGCGGTAGGTCCTGGCCGGGCGGGTGTTGGCGTCGGCGGCGAAATCCTTGACCCATTTGGCAAACACATGATGGGCCACGGTCATGGCCGCGATTGCGGCCATCTTGACCCAGATCCAGCCCGCGCCCCAATCGACTACCCCAGGTGTGCCCAGAAGCAGGCAGCCAAAGATGAATGTGGCGATCATCGCCGGGTTCATGATTGCGCGCAGCAGGCGCCGTTCCATCACCTTGAAGGTCTCGGACTTGTCGGAACCGGGCTCGGCATCGCAGTGATAGACGAACAGGCGCGGCAGATAGAGCATGCCCGCCATCCACGAGATCACCGCGATGACATGCAGCGACTTGATCCAGGGATAGGCCGCAACGAGGAAATCACCCATATTCTTCTCACCCGGCCTTCACAACAGGGCATTTCGACCATTCGGCCCTGCAGGCGCGCCCGCTATTCGCCAAAGGATCACCGCTGCAGATATCGCAGCCCGCCGCGATGTTGCCCCGCACCAAGCCCGCCAGTCCGTCGATGAATACGGGCACGGTGCCCACAGTCGCAACGCGGATATATTCCGCCACCCCGGCCTTCTCGGCCAGGTCCCGATATTCGATATCGAGCTCGACCAGGGTCTCGGAATGTTCGGACACGAAGGCAATCGGCACGATGACCACGGATTTCCCCTCGGCCCCGGCGCGCTCGATCTCGTCATCCGTGGAGGGCCCGATCCATTCGAGCGGGCCGACCCGGCTCTGATAGCAACACAACCAGTCGAGTTCCTGCCCGAGTTTCGTCATGACGGTCGCGGCGGTTTGCTCCACCTGTGACTGGTAGGGATCGCCGCCCTCGACGATCTGCTTGGGTAGGCCGTGGGCGGAAAATAATATCCTGACATCCGCTGGTGCAGCTGTGCCCGCTTCCAGCGCGTCAGACAGCAGGCCCGTCACCCCATCAATAAATCCGGGATCAGTCGGATAGCAGCACAGCTCCGTCACGGGGATGTCGAGCTTGCGTTTTCGCGCGGCCCGCCCCCAGACCCGCATCATGGAACCCACTGTGGTCGTCGAGAATTGCGGGTAGAGCGGCAGTAGGACAATGCGGTCCGGCCGCGAAGCGATCACCTCATCCATGACCGCGTCGCACATGGGGTGCCAGTACCGCATGGCAACGAAGCATTTGAAAGTTTCACTCCCACCCGCATTCAGCACCGACTCCAGCGCGTCGGCCTGGGCACGGGTGTTGGCAAGCAGGGGCGACCCACCGCCGATATGGGCATAGATATCCCGGGCGATGGGCGCGCGCTTGCGCGAGATAACTTGTGCCAGAATCCAGCGGATGGGGGCGGGCGCGCCGATGATCATCGGGTCGTTGAACAGGTTGAACAGAAACGGACGGACGTCATCGGGCCCGTCGGGCCCACCCAGATTGTAGAGGATAACGGCGGTTGTCATGCGCCGACTTTCCATTCGCGAACGATCTCGGCGAGGCGTTCGACATGAGAAAACGGCGTGTCCTTGTGGATCCCATGCGCCAGGTTGAAGACGAACGGCCCCGCGCCCAAGCCATCAAGGATTTCCCGCGCCGCGCGCTCCATCTCGCTGCCGCCGACCATCAGATAGGCCGGGTCGAGATTGCCCTGTACCGGGCAGATCGGCTGGATTTTCTCTGCCGCCTCGGCTGCGGTCATGGACGCATCGAGCCCGACGGCATCAACACCCGTGCCGCGGATATATCCCTCCAGACGATCGCCGACGCTACGAACAAACCCGATGATCGGGACATTCGGCACCCGCGCCTTCACCCCCTCGACGATCCGCGCGGTCGGCGATATCACCCAATCATCGAAGTCACCCGCCGGGACCGCGCCGGCCCAGGTATCGAACAGCTGCAGCGCCTGGGCGCCGGCCTCGACCTGGGCCACCAGGTAATCCGTGGTGGACGCCACCAGGATATCCAGCATGGCGGCGAAGTCCACCCGCTCGCGGACCGCCCAGCTCTTGATCCCATTGAAGTCCCGGCTGGAGCCACCCTCGACCATGTAGGTGGCGACCGTCCAAGGCGCGCCGGCGAACCCGATCAGGGCCACGTCGTCGGGCAGTTCCGCGCGGACACGGGATACGGTTTCGAAAACAGGGGCAAGATGATCGAGTGTTTTATCCGGATCGAGCTTCGCCAGATCCGCGCCGCCGGTGACCGGTGTGAGGACGGGGCCTGTGCCCTCGACGAAGCCCACCTCCTGGCCGATCGCGTCGGGGATGACGAGGATATCGGAAAACAAGATCGCGGCGTCGGGCCGAAAGCGTTCGATCGGCTGCAGGGTAACCCGGGCGGCGCGTTCGGGGGCGTAGCAGAGATCCAGAAACCCGTCGGCCTGGGCGCGAACCTCCCGGTATTCCGGCAGATAGCGCCCGGCCTGGCGCATGAACCAGAACGGAGGACGGGGCCCGGTTTGACCGGCGAGGGCATCGAGAAACAGGTTGGACACGGGTTTGAAAACTGACGTTTGGGCTGAGCTGAATGCGGGCCGACTATGCCGATCCGGTTATCCTGGCGCATCCTAAAAATAAGTAATTGAACGTAGTGAAAAAGTGAAATGAAGTTGTAGATGCGCAGTGAATCCAAGGGATAATTCCTTGTTCACAAATTCGTACAGGGCGGCAGCCTGTTGTGCACGGATGACAGGTCGTACTGATCGCAAATCTTCTAGCGCGTTGTTCTGGAACATATTTGTGCCGGGACACTATGTGGATCACCCTTCTGGCGTGGATGGATGAAATTCTCCGGGGTCGATTCGATACCTGCTGTTGGAAACTTTATGCGCCGTGGGATGACAGGGGGTCGTTCTGACGGCATAAGGTTGAACAAATATTTTGAGCCGCGCGAAGTTGCGACTTATCCCCGTTGTCATTCCTTTCGCTCCCAGCCGAAATGGTGCCTCCGATGGCCGAAACAAAAGACGTCTTCCATTTGCATCTCGTGTCGGACTCGACCGGTGAAACCATCCGCTCGGTCTCGCGCGCCTGTCTGGCCCAGTTCGCCGACACCCTGTCGGTCGAACATTTCTGGCCCATGGCGCGCACCCCCAAGGCGATGGATCTCGTGCTCGAGGAAATCCACGAAAACCCCGGCCCGGTGATCTTCACACTGGTGAACGACAGCCTGTGCGAACAGCTGATCCGCGGCTGCCGCCTGCGCAAGGTGCCGTGTATTTCCGTGCTTGACCCGGTGATCGCCGCGGTGGGCAACTATCTGGGCCAGCAGCCGACCCATAATATCGGCGGACAGCATGAGCTCGACGAGGCCTATTTCGGCCGGATCGAGGCCATGGACTGGTCGCTGAGCCATGATGACGGGCAGCGGACCGAAGAGCTGAACGGGTCGGATATCGTCCTGGTGGGCGTGTCGCGCACCTCGAAGACGCCGACCTGCCTGTATCTCGCCAACAGGGGGATCAAGGCCGCGAACGTCCCCTATGTCCCCGGGGTGCCGTTGCCGAGCATCCTCGAGGAGCTGACCCACCCGCTGGTGATCGGGCTGACGAATGACCCGAAGCGGCTGGTCGAGCTGCGTCGGGCGCGCCTGACGTCTTTGCACGAGAATGAAGAGACCGATTATGTGGATCCGGAGGTGGTTCGCGACGAAATTACCCAGGCACGGCGATACTTCGCGCGCAACAACTGGCCGGTCATCGATGTGACCCGGCGTTCGATCGAGGAAACCTCTGCCGCGATCATGAAAGTCTATGATCGCCGCCTCGAAGAGGCCGAAAAGGACAATGATGGTGGCGCGTGAGGCGATGTCCGGGGGGCCGGTCATCGTCCTGGCGTCGGCCAGCGCGGTCCGGACCCGGATTTTGACCGCGGCGGGCGTGCCCCATGACATTGTTCCGGCCGATATCGATGAGGCGGAGGTGCGCGACCGGCTGCTGGCTGAAGATGCCACCCACGCGTCGATCGCCGAAGTCCTCGCCGAGCTGAAAGCCCTAGATGTGGCCACGGACATGGCGGCCGACAGGATCGTGCTCGGCGCTGATCAGGTCCTGTCCTGCGAGGGGGAATTGTTCGAGAAACCGGTTGGGCTCGAGGGCGTACGCGGACATCTAAAACGCTTGATGGGAAAGGAACACACGTTACATTCGGCCGTCTGCGCGGTGCTCAGCGGGGAGGTCATCTGGCACCATAATTCAAGCGCCAGATTGCGTATGCGTACACTGGGTGAGGGGTTTATCGAGAATTATGTTGAGACCGTCGGTGAGTCTGCCTGCCAATCGGTCGGCGCCTATGAGATGGAGGGTATGGGCCCCCATTTGTTTTCCGAGATCGACGGGGATTTCTACGATATTCTGGGCCTGCCGCTGTTGCCGGTGCTGGAATTCCTGCGGAACGAAGAAGTGGTGATGACATGACGGGTGTTTTGAGAGCCGGGGTCATGGGCTGGCCGGTCGCGCACTCCCTGTCACCGGTCCTGCACGGGCACTGGCTTGCCCGGTATGGCGTTGACGGCAGCTACGAGGCGATGCCCGTCGAGCCGGGGGATTTACCCGCGGCGCTCGGGAATCTGGCCGATAGCGGCTTCCGGGGCGTGAATCTGACCGTGCCCCACAAGGAGGCAGCGCTTGTGTTGGTGGACAATGTCGATGAAAGCGCCCAGCGGATCGGCGCGGTCAACACGGTCACCGTCGGCGATGACGGCGCGCTTACTGGCAGCAACACCGATGCCTTCGGGTTCATCGAGAATATCCGTGCCGGCGCGCCCGACGCGTTGGAGTTGCGGTTCGGGGATCGCGCGGCTGTCATTCTCGGGGCAGGCGGTGCCGCCCGCGCCGCGATGGTCGGGCTGGCGGACGCCGGAGTCGCCGAAATTCGTATCGTCAACCGCACGGTCGCGCGCGCCGAGGCGCTGGCGGCGCTGGCGAGCATCGCCGGCCTGCGGGTCACGGCCCATGGCTGGGACGCGGCGCCGGGCGCGCTCGCAGGTGCGGGCGTGCTGATCAATACAAGCTCGCTGGGCATGACCGGCCAGCCGCCGCTGGAGCTCGACCTAGCGAACCTGCCGGACGACGCGGTGGTCAACGACATCGTGTATGCGCCGCTGGAGACATGCTTGCTCGCCGCCGCCCGGGCGCGCGGCAACCCGGTCGTCGACGGGCTGGGGATGCTGCTCCACCAGGCGCGTGGCGGATTTCATGCCTGGTTCGGGGTCGATCCCGTGGTCGATGATGAGCTGCGGGCCGCGGTGCTCGGCGCGCGCGATCGGCAGGCCGAAACATGATCGTGCTCGGCCTCACCGGCTCGATCGGCATGGGCAAGTCCACCGCGGCAAACATGCTGCGGGCGATGGGGGTGCCGGTGCATGATTCCGATGCGACCGTGCACGCGCTGTTCGCCCGCGACTGGTCCCTGCGCGACGCGATCGGCACGCGGTTTCCCTGTGCGGTAAGCGATGCCGGGGTGGACCGACAGGCATTGGGCGCCGCCGTGTTCGGAAACCCGGAGGCGCGGCACGATCTCGAGGCGATTGTCCACCCCCGGGTGCGCGAGGCCGCGGAGGCCTTTTTGCGTTTCCACCGCCGCCAGCGCACACCGCTGGTCGTGCTCGATATTCCGCTGCTGTACGAGACCGGCGGCGAGGACCGGGTCGACGGGGTGATCGTCATCTCCGCCCCGGCCGCACTGCAGCGCCGGCGCGTGATGGCGCGGCCCGGGATGGACGACGAGCGCTTTGCCGGGATTCTTGCGTCCCAGATGCCGGACCGGGAGAAACGCCAACGCGCCGACTTTGTCGTGGAGACGGGCCTCGGCAAGGCCTATACTTTCCGCCGATTGAAGCGGATCGTCATGTCGATCCGCACCGCCGCGCAGTCTGGCCCGCCCGGCACGAACTAGACCAGGACGGACCCAGGCGTGCGCGAAATCATTCTCGATACTGAAACCACCGGGCTCGACCCGGCCAACGGCGACCGCATCGTCGAGATTGGCTGCGTCGAGGCGCAGCATCACATCCCGACCGGCGAGACCTATCATGTCTACGTCAATCCCGAGCGTGACATGCCGACCGAGGCCTTCAACGTGCACGGGCTGAGCGAGGAGTTTCTGGCCGAAAAGCCGATCTTCGCCGAGGTTGTCGGCGACTTGATGGAGTTCATAGGCGACGCCCAGCTAGTCATTCATAACGCCAGCTTCGATATGAAATTCCTCAATGCCGAACTCAAGCGGCTAGGGTTTCCAATTCTACCCATGGAGCGGTCCACCGACACGGTGGCCTTGGCGCGACGAAAATTTCCCGGCGCTCAGGCCAGCCTCGACGCCCTATGCCGGCGTTTCGAGATCGATCTGTCCCGGCGCGAGAAGCACGGCGCGCTGCTCGATGCGGAGTTGCTGGCAGAGGTCTATCTGCAGCTGCGCGGCGGCCGCCAGCCGGACCTGGCGCTGGCGGGCAATGAGAAGAAAAACGATGACGGGCCAGCAATCGTGCAACGCCAGGCGCGGCCCGCCCGCCCCCACGGGCCGTCAGCGGACGAGCTGGCGGCCCACGCGAACCTGGTCGAGAGCCTGCACGCGCCGATCTGGTCGGCCGGGGATGACTAGGGAGCCGCTGGCTGCAGACGCCTAGAGTTCGAACTCGAACTTCTGCTTGTCTTCACCGTTGCCCGTATCGCCGCCGCCATTCGGTTGTGTGGCGGGGGCGCCGCCCTCACCGGCTTCGGCCTGCACCTGCGCGACACGCTGCTGATACATCGACATGAAGTCGACCGGCTGCACGAGAAGCGGCGGGAACCCGCCGTCGCGCACGGCATCGGCAACAATGGCGCGGGCGAAGGGAAAGAGCTGGCGCGGAGCTTCGATATAGAGCATCGGCGGGATGTATTCGTCCGGCACCTCGCCTAGGGTAAAGATGCCCGCATAGATGATTTCGACGATGAACAGCGCGTCCTCGCCCGATGTGCCCTCGGCCCGCAGGGTCAGTGACACCTCGAAAGACTTGTCCGCAATCTGATCGGCGTTGACGTCGATCGCGATCTGCACGTTCGGCTCGCCGCCCTGCTGGCCAAGGGACTGGGGTGCGTTCGGGTTCTCAAACGAGAGGTCTTTCACATACTGCGCGTTGACCATCATCATTGGCGCGCCGGTCGCGTCGGTCCCGTCTGGGTTCGGCTGTGCTGCGTTTTCGTCACTCATGGCAATTCCGTATCTTTTTCATGGTCGCGCAGATGCGCTCGAGAAGTCGGTGCACTGGCTAACACGGACTTACGCCGCCCGACAACTGCGCCCGCCTATTCCCGTCCCAGGCGCGGGTGTGGATCCGAGGGCTCCTGATCGTCTTCGTCACGGCACACACCGAACTCTTCGCCGTCCAGCACCGGCCCGCCCTGCCCCGGCCCCCGGCCTTGTCGCGGCCGGCGAGCGGCGTCGTCAGGGTTGCCATGCCCGGAAAAATGAACGTTGCGTGAACGCGCGAGTGCCGCCCAGACCCCGCGACCGACGATCGCGCGCAGGGGCGGAATCAGGAGCGCGAAGCCCAGCGCGTCGGTCAAGAACCCCGGCGTCAGAAGCAAAAGTCCGCCGACCAGGAGGCATACGCCGTCGAACAATTCACGCACCGGCAGCTGCTGCTGGTCGAGTTCCGACTGGGCGCGGGCTAGGGTCGCCATCCCTTGCTGACGCAGAAGTGCGGTGCCGATGAATGCGGTGAGGACGACCAGTCCGATCGTCGACCAGACGCCAATCGCGCCGCCGACCTGGATGAGCAGATAAATCTCGATCAGCGGGATGCCGATGAACAGGGCGAGAATCAGGACGGGCATTCTTGTTCTTTCGTTATGTTGCCCCTATCTAGGGGATACCAGACAGCGCACCGCCGGGTGACCGGCCTTGCATCCGCCGCTGGTATCATGCGGCGCAAGAACGTAATGTTGGTACGGTTGTGACGGCGAGCAACCCGCTTCTGATCGCATTCTTGAGTTTTTTGCGATCTTCCAGGGGCGGCGTATCAATGAAACCGACGGCGGAACGGACGGCGCGTGGCATTCTTAGACATAATTCTTCTGGCGATGGTGGCGGCCTTTCTGGTCTTCCGCCTGCGCAGCGTATTGGGCAAGCGTACGGGTCACGAGCGCCCGCCCCATGATCCCTATGACCGGCGCGACGACGCGGCCCCCGGCCGGCCCGATGCCGCCGAGGCCAATGACGACGATACCGTCGTCAGCCTGCCCGACCGCAGCGCGCAAGCCGAACCGAAGACCGACATTCCCGACGGCATGCCGGCCACGGATGGACTGAAGTCCATCCAGGCCGCCGATTCTAACTTCTCCGTGAACGAATTCATCGGGGGCGTTCGCATGGCCTTCGAGATGATCGTCACCTCCTTTGCCAGCGGCGAGCGCGACACCTTGCGGCCGCTGCTCAGTGACGAGGTCTACGAGAATTTCGCCGGCGCCATCATCGAGCGCGAGGGCCGCAGCGAAACGATGGAAATGACCCTCGTCGGCATCCGCGAGGCCGAAGTGCTCGAGGCAATGATGGACGGGCGCGTGGCCTTTGTGACCGCGAAGATCGTCTCGGAACAGATCGAAGTGGTGCGCGATGCGGCGGGCGATCCGGTGTCGGGCGACCCCACCAAGGTCTCGACGGTGACCGACATCTGGACCTTTGCCCGCAACACGCGCTCGCGCAATCCGAACTGGACACTCGTCGCGACCGAAGCGCCGAACTGAGCCAGACGCCGGTGATGGCCGCGCGATATCTCCCCACTGCAAAGATTACGCGCTATGTGCTGCTCGCCGGTATGATCGCACTCGCGGCCTGCGAGATGGAAAAGGCGCCGGCCCCCGAGGCGGCCACCACCTATACGCCTGTTACCTTCGACGAACTTCCCGGCTGGGATTCCGATACGCTGGCCGAGGCACTCCCTGCTTGGCGGCGATCGTGCGCGCGCGTCGCACGCCAGCCCGACGACAAGGAAATCGGCCCGTCTGCGGGAACCGTAGCCGACTGGCGGCCGGTCTGCACCGGGATTGCTGGCCTGCCCGCGGATGATTCCGGCGCGCTGCGCGGTTTCATTGAGGCCAACCTCGTGCCGCTGCGCGTGCGCGGCAAGGCCGACGACCCGGGCCTGTTTACCGGCTATTTCGAGCCCATCATCGAGGCCTCACGTAAACGCACGCCGATCTTCCACGAGCCAATCTATGCGCTGCCGCGTGATCATGTGTTGGTCCGGCTGGGGGCCTTCGATCCTGAGCTAAAGGACCGCAGCATCGTTGGCCGGGCCGAGAACGGGCGGCTGGTGCCCTATCACCAGCGCGGAGAGATAGAGGCCGGGGCGATCAGGGATAGCGCCGATATCCTGTTCTGGGCGCGGGACACCCTCGATTTGTTCATCCTCCAGGTACAGGGCTCGGGGGTCGCGGCGCTGCCCGACGGTTCACGTACGCGGATCGGTTTCGCCGGGCATAATGGGCACAATTATGGGTCGGTCGGGCGCTGGCTGATCGAGAATGGCGAACTGACCGCGGGGCGCGCGGGCTGGGAAGACATCCGGGCCTGGCTTGAGGCAAACCCGAAGATCATGCGCGACACGCTGGCGGTGAATCGCCGGTTCATTTTCTTCCGCGAGATCGACAGCGATGGGCCCACCGGCGCGGCCGGGGTTACGCTCACGGCCGAGCGCTCCATGGCGGTCGACCCGAAGCACATTCCGTTGAACGTGCCGGTCTGGCTGGACGCCGAACATCCGGACGGAAACAGGCGCTTGCAACGGCTGATGGTCGCCCAGGATACCGGCAACGCGATTCGCGGGGCCGTGCGTGGCGATTTCTACTGGGGAACTGGCCGCGCGGCTCTCGACAAGGCCGGACGCATGAAGAGCCGGGGCGCCTATTACATCCTTGTCCCGTCCGGGCTCGTGCCGGCGAGTTAAGGCAGGCCCAGCGTCATTCCGCACCAGCTTGGATGGTGTGCGGAATATGCTAAACAGGATGGAAATCGAGGAGAGTGTAATGAGCGACGGCTCGCGCGTGGCGCTGTTCGTAACCTGCCTAGTGGACCTGTTTCGCCCGAGCGTTGGTTTTGCGGCGGTGAAATTGATGCAGGATGCCGGTTGCACCGTCGAGGTGCCCGAGGCGCAAACCTGTTGCGGACAACCCGCCTATAATTCTGGAGACCGGGCCGATACGATTGCGATCGCCCGCCAGGTGATCGCCGCCTTCGAGGAATTCGACTATGTGGTCGCTCCGTCGGGTTCGTGCGCGGGTATGATCTCCAAGCATTATTCCGAATTGCTGGCGGACGACCCGGATTGGGCGGACCGCGCCACCGCGCTGGGTGCGCGCACCCACGAGCTGATCTCCTTTCTGAACGACGTGCTTGAGATCAAGGGCGTCGATGCCGTCTTTGAGGGTACGGTGACTTATCATGACAGCTGCTCGGGGCTGCGCGAACTAGGCATATATGCCCAGCCGCGAAGTCTGCTGGACAGCGTCGACGGCCTGCATCTGCGTGAGCTCGAAGACGCCAATGTGTGCTGCGGCTTCGGCGGCACTTTCTGTGTGAAGTATCCGGACATCTCCAACAACATGGTCTCCAACAAGATGGAGAAGATCGTGGCCACGGGTGCCGAGACTCTGCTGGCGGGTGACATGGGCTGCCTGATGAACATGGCGGGCAAGCTGCAGCGCGACGGCGCCAATGTTCGAGTGCGTCACGTCGCCGAAGTGCTGGCCGGCATGGCGGATGAACCCGCTATCGGCGAGCCCCAGAAGGGTGAGGGGTGAGCGCCATGAGCACTTCAACCACCGTCCATTCCACCAGCCGGAACTTCAAGAACAACGCCCGCGATCAGCTTGCCAACGAGGATCTGCAGGCCGCGCTGAACAAGGCGCGAGGCCACTTCGTCGACGGCCGAGCCACGGCGCGGAACAATCTGCCCGAGTTCGATGATCTGCGCGATGGGGCCCGCGATATCAAGAACCACACTCTCGAGCATCTCGATTTCTATCTCGAGGCCTATGAGGAGAAGGTCCGCGAATCCGGCGGGCATGTCCATTGGGCGCGCACGGCGGCTGACGCGCAGCAGATCGTCCTCGACATCTGCCGGTCGGTTGACGCTAAGCAGGTCAACAAGGGCAAGTCGATGATCGGCGAGGAGATCGAGATCAACAAGGCGCTGGAGGCCGAGGGCATCCGCCCGATCGAGACCGACCTCGGCGAATACATTATCCAGCTGCGTGGCGAGCTGCCGAGCCACATAATCGCGCCGGCGGTGCATCTGACCAAGGCGCAGGTGGAATCGAGCTTCCGCGAGAACCACACCGAGCTCGACGAGGACCGGGTGCTCGAAGAGCCGATCAGCCTGCTCGACGAGGCGCGGACCATCCTGCGCAAGAAATACTTCGAGGCCGAGGTCGGGATCACCGGGGCGAACCTGCTGATCGCCGAGACCGGCTCCTCGATCATCGTCACCAATGAGGGCAATGGCGACCTGTCGCAGCTGATCCCCAAGGTGCACATCGTGCTGGCGAGCCTCGAGAAGATCGTCCCGACCCTGGAAGATGCGGCGACCATATTGCGGGTCCTGGCGCGCTCGGCCACGGGGCAGGAATTCTCCAGCTACACGACGCTGTCGACCGGCCCGAAGCGCGAGGGCGACCCGGACGGGCCCGAGCAGTATCACGTCATCCTGCTCGACAATGGCCGCACCGACATGCTCGGCACCGAGTTCGAGGAGATGCTGCGCTGCATCCGCTGCGGGGCTTGCATGAACCACTGCCCGGTCTATCAGTCGGTTGGCGGGCATGCGTATGGTTGGGTGTATCCTGGGCCGATGGGCTCGGTCCTGTCGCCGGGCCTGATCGGGGTAGACGAGGCCGGCCACCTGCCCAACGCCTCGTCCTTCTGTGGCCGCTGCGAGGAGGTGTGCCCGATGCATATTCCCTTGCCCAAAATGATGCGCCACTGGCGCGAGCGTGAATTCGAGAGCCATCTCTCGCCGGGCTCGGCGCGCGTGGGGTTGGGCCTTTGGGCGTTCTTCGCCCGCCGCCCAAAGCTTTATCAGATGGCGACAGGCCTGCAAATGCGCATGCTCGCCTGGATCGGCCGCAAGCGGGGGAGCCTGTCGTCCGTGCCGCTGGCCAAGGGTTGGACCAAGTATCGCGATCTGCCTGCGCCCCAGGGCCGGACCTTCCAGTCCCGCTGGAAATCCGGTGAGCGTGTGTGATGGCGAGCGACAACAAGGACCAGATCCTTTCGTCCCTGCGCCGGTCGCGCGGCCGCGACGGGCCGGTTGATGACGCCACGGCCGAGGCGCTTCGCGTGCGCATCGCCAGGCACAAGCGCAACATCGTTCCGGCACGCACCGACACCGATCATCCCGGGCTGGTCGATCTTTTCGAGACCATGGCCCACAAGGTTTTTGCGACGACGACACGGGTGTCGGACATGGCCCAGGTGCCCGAGGCTGTGGCGGAATATCTACGCGGTGCCAACCTCCCTTCGAACGTGGTGATGGCGCCGGACACGGATCTGGATGCCGCGCCGTGGGCCGACAATGCGATGCTAGAAATCCGCCGCGGCGTACCCGACGAGCCCGACCAGGTAAGCATCACCTCGGCCCCGTCTGCCGTGGCCGAGACCGGTACGCTGGCGATGTATTCCGGCCCTGCGCATCCCTCGACGCTGAACTTCATTCCCGAAACCCATGTCGTCGTTTTGCCGGCCAGCCGGGTCGTTAAATCCTATGAAGACGTGTTTGACGCGGTGCGCGAACTGACGGCCGACCCTGACCGGGGCGGCCTGCCGCCGCGCACGGTGAACTTCATCACCGGCCCGTCGCGCTCGGGCGATATCGAGCAGACCCTGTTGCTGGGTGCCCACGGCCCCCGGCGGCTGCATATCGTTATCGTCGAGGACGACTGAGCAAGGCCATGTCACCGGGTGGCACTAGTGACGATGATGACGACGACGAACTGTTCCGCCGCGCGTTGGCCGACGCGGCACCCCTGAGGCGCCGCCGCCCGCAACCCGCAAAGCCGTCCCCGAAGGCGAAAGTGCCGCCGGGGAAGAAGACCGCGAAGAAAAGAGGGCCTCCTGTCTTGGCATCTCGCCCCGCGCCTGTCGTCCGCCCCAAGCTGCCGTCGGATATTACCTTGGGCGACTATTCGGGAATGGACCGGCGCACCGCCGACCGGTTTCGCCGGGGCCGGCTGCCCATAGAGGCACGCCTCGATCTCCATGGCATGTATCAGGACACAGCCCAGGATGCGCTGGTCGGGTTTATTACGGAGAGTGCTGCGCGGGGCCGACGGAACGTGCTGGTGATCACCGGCCGCGGTTCGCGGGAGGGCTCGGGCGTGCTGCGCGAGCGCTTGCCCCAGTGGCTGAACCAGCCGCCGTGCCGTGCGCATGTTTTGGCCTTCACATCGGCCCGCCCTCAGCATGGCCACGACGGGGCCTTCTATGTTCTGCTGCGGCGCAAAAGAGCCGATGGCCGGGGCGATGGGGCATGACGCCTTTCGGTGCCAAGGTGCGGGCCTATCGCGCCGAGCGGAAGCTGACCCTGAAGGCGATGGCGGCGGATCTGCAGATTTCCGAGGCGTATTTGTCGTTGCTGGAGCACGGCTATCGCGGCCGCCCGTCCGAGGCGCTGGTGGTGCAGATCTGCGAGTATTTCAACCTGATCTGGGACGACTACGAAGAGATGCACCGCCTCGCCGCGCTGTCCCATCCGAAAGTCACCGTCGATACGTCAGGCCTGACCCCGAACCACACCGAGCTCGCCAACACCCTTGCCGAACGAATCCGCGACCTGTCCGACCAGGACGCGGCGGCGATTTTGGCGCGGTTGAGGGGGGATTTGTTTTAGGAGTTGGCGCGTTGCTTGCCTCGAAAAGCAGAAAGGGCGGGTTTGAGACCCGTCCCTACAAGCATTCTGAACTGGTGATCTCGAGCGCCTAGTCGAACATCATCGCGACGCAGCGGATCCAGCCGCCGGATGCGCCTTTGATCTTCCAGGGCATGCAGCTAACCATGAAGCCGTGGTCGGGCAACGTCTCGAGGTTGAGGAGTTTTTCCATGTGGCAGTAGGGCTGCTCGATGCCGGCCCAGTGGCCCTGCCAGACGGCGTGGGCGTCCTTGTTGTTGGCATAGCTCTCCTGTTGCAGCGAGAACGGCGCATCCCAGCCCCAGGCGTCGATGCCGGTGACCCGCACGCCATGATCTTGAGTCAGGAAGAGCGTGGCCTCGCGGCCCATGCCGATGCCCCGGGAGAGATACTCCTCGGTGCCGTAATACTCGGACGCTTTGGTGTTCACGAGCACGATGTCGAGCGGCTGCAGCTCGTAGTTGATGCGCTTGAGCTCGGCCTCGATGTCGGACGGCTGGACGATGTAGCCGTCGTCGAAGTGCCGGAAGTCGAACTTCACGGCCGGGCGGTAGAACCAGTCGAGCGGCAACTGGTCGATGGTCTGCATTGGGTTGCCGTCCTTGTCGACCGAGTGATAATGCCAAGGCGCGTCGATATGGGTGCCGTTATGGGTCGTCAGGGTGACGATCTCCCAGGCCCAGCCCTCACCGTCGGGCAGATCCACCGCCTTCATGCCGGGGAAGAAACTGGCCATCGCCTCGGCGTTCTCTTCTTGGGTCACATACTGGATCTTCGGGCGCATGATTTCGGGATCGACGACGGTGTCGTTGTCCAGCGCCATCGAGAGATCGACGATCTTTGTGGGTATCTGCATGGGTCCCCCCCTGGGTGCTCGTGTTGTTCGTTGGCGCCAGCTTACGACGGCCGGGGGGCGGCGGGGAAGCGGGGAGGACGGCCGCCACCGAAAAGTGGCGGCGGCCGAAACCCTTAGTTTGCTGCCTCTGCTGCCTCTGCGGCCGCAGCTGAAATCACCGAGATCAACGTTTCAGGATAGATGCGAAGAGCGTCATAAGCCGCTTCGCAAACGGCTCGCTAAAGAATGAACTTCGACAGGTCCGCGTTCTTGGTCAGCTCCTCGAGCCGCTCGCGGACCATGGCCTCGTCGATGGAGATCTCCTCGCCGTCCCGGTCCGGCGCGGAGAAGCTGATCTCGTCGAGCAAACGCTCGAGCACCGTGTGCAGGCGCCGCGCGCCAATATTCTCCACCGTATGATTGATCTGGGCCGACATCTCCGCGAGCGTGTCGATGGCCGTCTCGGTAAAGTTGAGGGTGACCCCCTCGGTGCCCATGAGCGCCACATACTGGCGGATGAGGCTGTTTTCCGGCTCGCGCAGGATGCGCCCGAAATCTTCCTGGGTGAGCGCACGCAGCTCGACTCGGATGGGCAGGCGACCCTGAAGCTCGGGCAGCAGGTCCGACGGTTTGGCCAAGTGGAACGCGCCCGAGGCGATGAAAAGAATATGGTCGGTCTTGACCGCCCCATGCTTGGTGACGACGGTCGTGCCCTCGATCAGGGGTAGCAGATCGCGTTGCACGCCCTCGCGGCTGACATCGGCGCCCTGGCGGTCCGAGCGGGCGGTGATCTTGTCGATCTCGTCCAAAAAGACGATGCCGTTGTCCTCGACCGACTTGAGTGCTTCGCGGACCAGCTTCTCGTCGTCGAGCAGCTTGTCGGCCTCGTCGCCGATCAGCACGTCATAGCTCTCCGCCACGGTCATACGCCGGGGCTTGGTCTGTTGGCCGAAAGCCTTGCCCAGCATGTCGTTGAGGTTAATCATCCCCATCTGACCGCCGGGCATACCGGGTATGTCCATGGTCGGCAGGTCGCCCGCGCCCGTGTCCGCGACATCGATTTCGATCTCCTTGTCGTCGAGCTTGCCCGAGCGCAGCTTGTCGCGGAAGGATGTGCGGGTGGACTCGCTCGCATTCTCGCCGACCAGCGCGTCCAGCACTCGGGCCTCGGCGTTGAGCTCGGCTTGGGCCACCACCTCTTTGCGCTTTGTCTCGCGGGTCATGAGGATGGCCTGTTCGACCAGGTCGCGGATAATTGATTCCACGTCACGGCCGACATAGCCGACTTCCGTGAACTTGGTCGCCTCGATCTTGATGAAGGGCGCGTTGGCGAGCCGGGCCAGGCGGCGGGATATTTCGGTTTTGCCGACACCCGTGGGGCCGATCATCAGGATATTCTTCGGCAGCACCTCTTCGCGCATTTCGCCGGTCAGCTGCTGGCGGCGCCAGCGGTTGCGCAGCGCAATGGCGACGGCGCGCTTGGCGTCGTTCTGGCCGATGATAAAGCGGTCGAGCTCTGAGACGATCTCGCGCGGGGAAAAATTGGTCATAGGCTTTCGATCATCACGTTGGTGTTGGTGTAGACGCAGATGTCGGCGGCGATCGCCATCGCCTGCGCGGCGACCTCGCGCGGCGTGAGTTCGTCACGGGTGACGAGGGCCCGAGCCGCGGCCAGCGCGTAGTTGCCGCCGGAGCCGATGGCGATGATGCCGTCATCGGGCTCCAGCACGTCGCCGTTGCCGGTCAGCACGAGGGATGTGTCCTTGCTGGCGACCGCCATCATGGCTTCCAGCCGGCGCAGATAGCGGTCGGTGCGCCAGTCCTTGGCGAGTTCTACGCAAGCGCGGGTGAGCTGGCCAGGGTGCTGTTCGAGCTTGGTCTCGAGTCGTTCGAACAAGGTCATCGCGTCGGCGGTCGCCCCGGCGAAGCCGGCGATCACGCTGCCGTCGCCCAGCGGGCGGACCTTGCGCGCCGTGGCCTTGATCACGGTCTGGCCCAGGGTGACCTGCCCGTCGCCTGCGATCACGACGTTGTTGCCCTTACGCACGGACAGGATTGTCGTGCCGTGCCAGGACGGGATTCGGTCGTCGGCTTGGAGATTATTCATGGTCGCGTTCCGCCGTTGGTAATATGTCTGTCAGAGGCCCGTCGGGGCCGGTCCGTGAGGGACCGAGTCCTGCCGCATTCGTGCGGTGGGCGCAATGGCCGAGAAGCCTCCATGTGGGGTGATCATGGTGCGGATCAAGCCCTGTCGGGCGACCGTGAGGGCGGAAACCACACGCTCAGAGCCGGACTTCGATAATGAAACGAAACCGCGTGTCGGAACCGCCGGCGTTGATCATGTTCTCGCCAATGTGAGGGGATACCGCGTTGCGCGGCTCATCGAGGCCGTTACGCTCCCCGTTGACGAGCGTGCCGAGCTAGTTGCCGGCAACGCGGCTCATCAGGTCGGGCCGGCCGCGATCGCGCTCAAATTCTGACGCCCGCCAAATAAAAGGCTGGCGCGCCGATAACATCGCCCTCGTGGGCTTCACCCAGCGGGGTGCCCGCCGCGTTGCGGAGCCCGACATGGCCGGTGATGACCACGAAGCCCATGTCCGGGTCCTCGCCGGCGCGGAGCAGGAAGTCCTGATCAAAAAAGATGCGGGCACGCCCGGGCAGAGTGTTCATGACAACGCGAAGAATGAATGGGCTGAATTGGCGCATAATGTCGAAATGCGCCCGATCCGCCAATCCGAATTACATGCATTGGTATGCGTCGCGGGATGGCGTCCGGCCGCCGCGCCTGCTATTTAAGCGCCGCATTCGGCCCAAAACGGGCCTGCAGGAGAAAAACTATGGGTGTTCATGAACTTACCGAGCGTGGCGAAGAGCGTATTGCCGAAGTCGTGCGCACGACGAAAGAAACCGACATCTCCGTCGTGGTCAACCTCGACGGAACGGGCGCCTATGATGTGGAGACGGGAATAGGCTTCCTGGACCACATGCTCGAACAGCTCGCGCGCCACAGCCTGATCGACCTGGCGGTCCGCGCGAAGGGTGACCTGCACATTGATTTCCACCACACGACCGAAGACACCGGCTATGCGGTCGGCGAGGCGATCAGCAACGCGCTGGGCGACCGGCGCGGCATCCGCCGCTATGGCGATGTGCTGGTGCCGATGGACGAGACCCTGACCCGTGTCGCCTTGGACGCGTCGAACCGGCCCTATCTGGTCTGGAAAGTGCCGTTCACCCGGCCGAAGCTGGGCGACATGGACACCGAGTTGTTCCAAGAATGGTACCGGGCCTTCGCCCAGTCGGCGGGATTGACGCTGCATGTCGAGACGCTTTATGGCGAGAACAACCATCACATGGTTGAGTCCTGCTACAAGGGCCTCGCCCGCGCCCTGCGCGTTGCCGTAGAGATCGATCCGCGCCGCGCTGACGATGTTCCGTCGACCAAGGGTGTTCTGGGTGGTTCGATCGAATAAGCGGGACTGACCGGCCGAAAGGCCGTGCGGCAGCAGCAGACATGAACGAGACCGGGGCCACGCGCTCACACAAGCGTGACGAAACCACGCCGGGGGCGTTGCCCACGGCGGTGAGCACGGCTGGCTACGGCCCGCTGGTGCGGTTTCGCAAATGGATGGTCGATCGCATGGTCGCCAAACGCGCGCACCGCGCCGAGGCGGTGCTGCGGGCGAATGCCTCGCTGTGGGACCTGATGACCCGGGCCGCCGCCGGCACGGCGGTGAAGGGCGCCTCCTTCTTGGATTATCTGACCTTGTATGAGCAGGTCCGGGCGTTCCGGCCGCGCGAGGTCCTCAAATGCGGCACCGGCATCTCGACCGTCGTGCTTGCATACGCATTGATGGAGAATGCGCGCGAGGATGGTGGCGCGCCGGGCCCGGTCACCCGTGACGATGTGAGGTTCCTGCGCAAGGAATCCTTCCTGCCGGACTTGCGGCTTTTCTCGACGACGGAGCTGAAGTTGCGCATGGCCCGTGAAGAATCGTTATCGAGGCCGTAGCGATGGGCACGAACATCTTCACGGTCCACACCAATTCCTGGTCGGCCTCTGCCGATGGCGATGCGGTGCTGATCAAGGAGGGCTTCAGCTGGGCGGCGTTTCTATTCGGCCCGCTCTGGGCGCTTTGGCACGGCATGTGGCGCACGGCGATTGGGCTCGTAATTATGTCCGGGGCCGTCAGCGGTATCGGGCGGGTCGTGGGCCTGGCCGAGGCGGGCGATCTCGCCCTGTCGGCGGGGCTGCAGGTGGCAATGGGCCTGTGGGCGAATGACTGGCGCCGTTATGTGCTGGCGCGCCGCGATATACTCGAACGGGGCGCGATCGCGGCCCGTCGGATGAGCGACGCCGAGAAGCGCTATTTGACGGGAGCAATCTAGGCCGATGGAGACCGTTGTGATCATCGATTACGGCTCGGGCAATTTGCGCTCGGCGGCCAAGGCCTTCAAACGGTCGGCCCAGGAGGCCGACCTGGCGCGCGCGATTGTGGTCACGCAAGAGCCGGATGTTGTTGCCGGCGCCGACCGGGTGGTGCTGCCGGGCGTGGGGGCGTTTCGCGACTGCCGCGAGGGGCTGGCCGCGCGTGACGGCATGTTCGAGGCGCTCCACGCGGCGGTCCGCGAACGCGGCCAGCCGTTTCTCGGGATCTGCGTGGGCATGCAGCTGATGGCGACCCGCGGCCTGGAGCATGGCGAGACTCCCGGCTTCGACTGGATCCCCGGCGACGTGGTGCCGATCGCGCCGGCCGTGAAGCCGGGGGAGCCGGCCCTCAAGATTCCCCATATGGGCTGGAACGAGCTCGACACCACCGCGCGGGATCACCCGCTCTTGTCGGAGTTCGGGGTCGAGAATCCGCACGCCTATTTCGTGCACAGTTATCAGCTGGCGGCCGCGAATGCCGAGGATGTGCTGGCGCGTGTTGATTATGGCGGTGCGATCACGGCGGCTGTCGGGCGCGACAACATGATCGGGACCCAGTTCCACCCGGAGAAAAGCCAGGCCACCGGCCTGGCGCTGATCAATGCCTTCCTGCGGTGGACGCCATGACCGATACCCAGATCGAGCGGCTGTCGGAATATCGCGGCAACGACCTTGCCGATTTGTGTGACGCGGCTGAAGCCGCGATCGTTGCGGGTGGCGGCTTCGGCTGGCTGGCGCCGCCGCGGCGCGACGTGATGGAGGCCTATTGGCGGGGCAACCTGCTGGTGCCGGGACGCACGGTGTTTGTTGGCCGGCTCGATGGTGTGATCGCCGGGTCGGTGCAGTTCAACCGGCCGCGCGCGAGCAGCGAGGCCCAGTCTTTCGCCGTCAGCGTCTCGACCTTCTTCGTGGCCCCCTGGGCGCGCGGCCACGGGCTGGCGCCGGGGATGCTTGTGGCGTGCGAGGAGCTGGCCCGGCGCGAGGCCTACACGGTGCTCAATCTTGACGTGCGTTCGACCCAGGAGCGCGCCATACAGATTTACGAAGAAAGCGGCTATGTGCGCTGGGGGACCTTGCCGCGATATGCGCGGGTCGCGGGCGAATATGTCGAAGGTTATTTTTACACCAAGAATCTCTGATCGGGATTTCTCGGAAGGCTGACCATGATTCTGTTTCCTGCGATTGATCTCAAAGACGGTGCGTGTGTGCGCCTGTTGCGCGGCGACATGGACGCGGCCACCGTGTTCAACGACAGCCCGGCCGATCAGGCGCGCGCCTTCATCGAGGCCGGGGCGGACTGGCTGCACATCGTCGACCTCAACGGTGCTTTCGACGGGCAGTCTGTAAATGGCGATGCGGTTCGCGGCGTCCTTGATGTCACCCGTGCGGCGGGTGTCCACCTCCAGCTCGGCGGCGGTATCCGCACGCCCGAGCATGTCGCGGGCTGGCTGGCCGACGGAGTCGACCGGGTCATCCTCGGCACCGCGGCGGTCAAGAACCCGGAACTGGTGATCGAATCCTGCTTGGCCTATCCCGGCCAGGTTGCGGTGGGCATCGATGCCCGCGGCGGCCGGGTCGCGGTCGAGGGCTGGGCCGAAACATCGGATTTGGGGGCGGACGAGCTGGCGCGGCGGTTCGAAGATGCCGGGGTGGCGGCGCTAATCTATACCGACATCGACCGCGACGGGGCGATGCAGGGCCCGAATGTGGACGCGACGGTGGAGTTGGCGCGGGCCATCTCGATCCCGGTGATCGCCTCGGGCGGCGTGTCGTCGTTGGAGGATGTCGAGATGTTCCTGCCCCACGAGGGCGATGGCATCGCCGGCGTGATCTCCGGGCGCGCGATCTATGACGGGCGGATCGATCTGGCCGCCGCGGTGGCGCGCCTGCAGGGAGATACGTGATGCTGAAGGTGCGGATCATACCCTGCCTCGATGTGAAGGACGGGCGCGTGGTGAAGGGCGTCAACTTTGTCGACCTGCGCGACGCAGGCGACCCGGTAGAGCAGGCGCAAATCTATGACCAGGCCGGGGCCGACGAGTTGTGTTTTCTGGATATTACGGCCAGCCATGAAGACCGCGATATCATCTTCGATGTGGTCGCGCGTACAGCAGAAGCCTGCTTCATGCCGCTGACCGTGGGGGGCGGGGTGCGCACCGTCGAGGATATTCGCCGCCTGCTTCTCGCGGGCGCCGACAAGGTCTCGATCAACACCGCCGCCGTGAACGACCCCGATTTCGTGCGCGCCGCGGCTGAGAAATTCGGCACCCAATGCATTGTCGTGGCGATTGACGCCAAGGCTGTGGAGTCCGAAGGCGTGGCCGGCAACTGGGAGGTCTTCACCCATGGCGGCCGCAATCAGACCGGTCTCGATGCGGTCGCGTGGGCCCAGCAGATGGAAGACTATGGTGCGGGCGAAATCCTGCTCACCTCCATGGACCGGGACGGCACCAAGTCCGGATTCGACGTGGCGCTAACCCGTGCGATCGCCGATGCGATTACCATTCCCGTCATCGCCTCGGGCGGTGTCGGCACGCTGGACCATCTTGTCGAGGGCGCGCGCGACGGCCATGCTTCGGCGGTGCTGGCGGCGTCGATCTTCCATTTTGGCGAGCACTCGCTGGGCGAGGCGAAGGCGCATATGGCGGCAGCGGGTGTTCCTGTGCGGCCGGTGACCGGGGATGATCAAAAGAAAGAGGGTTCTTGATGGCCGATAAAATGAATGCGGAAATCGTCGATGCGCTCTACGCGGTGATTGAATCGCGCCGTGGTGCCGACCCGGATTTTTCCTATACCGCCCAGCTTCTGACGCGCGGCACGGGAAAGATCGCCGAGAAGGTAGGCGAGGAGGCCGTCGAGACCGTCGTCGCGGCGCTCAATGAGGGCCCCGACGCGCTGGCGGCCGAGAGCGCGGACCTGATTTATCACTTGTGTGTCTTGTGGGCCGATGCGGGTGTGCGCCCGGAGGATGTCTGGGCGAAGCTGGCCGAACGCCAGGGCATGTCCGGGCTAACGGAGAAAGCCAACCGAAATGACTGACATGGCCTACGACGACGAGAACATCTTCGCGAAGATTCTGCGCGGCGAGATCCCCTGCAACAAGGTCTACGAGGATGACCACGCGCTGGCCTTTGACGACATCAACCCCCAGGCGGCGGTCCATGTGCTAGTGATCCCCAAGGGCGCATATGTGTCGAACGAGGACTTCACCGCCAATGCGTCAGATGATGAAATTGCCGGCTTCATGCGCGCGGTGGGGCATGTCGCACGGGAGCTGGGCCTCGCCGAGCTTGGCTACAGGATCCTCGCAAACCACGGCACGGATTCAGGCCAGGAAGTGCCCCATTATCATGTGCACATCTTCGGCGGTCAGAATCTGGGCCGGATGATCAAGCCGCTCGACAAGTAGGCTTCCAGTTGCTTTCCCGCCCCCGGCTAGCCAAAATAAAAGATGGGGAGTACGGAGGATTGTAATGAGCTTCGAGAGCTTTGGTCTGCACGAGATGTCGCCGGCCTGTGGCGGCATTATCGAAGGCATAGACCTCTCAAAAAACCTGACCAACCAGCAGTTCGACGAAATCCACGAGGCGCTGCTCGATCGCACCGTGATCGTCTTTCGCGATCAGGACATCACGCCCGAACAGCAGGTCGCCTTCGCGCGGCGCTTCGGTGATCCGCAGCCGGCGGAGGTGTCGGGTTTCGAGAAGAGTAAGGAAAACCCCGAGATCGACATCCTGGAATATGACGCGTCCAATCCGCCGCATGTGACCCGCGACCTGTGGCACACGGATTTCGTCGGCACCGAGCGGCCGACCTTGGGCACCGTGCTTTATGCCAAGGATATTCCGCCGCGCGGCGGTGACACGGTCTGGGTCAATATGGTGGCCGCCTATGAGGGGCTGTCCGACCGGATGCGAGCCCATGTCGACGGGCTGTGGGCCTATCATGATTCCTATCAGCCCTATTCCGAGATCTCGCGACCGGAAATGTATGATGCCGACAAGGGCACTGATTATCTGCGCGAAAAACAAGCCATGTACGTGCCCGCCCTGCACCCGGTGGTGCGCAAACATCCGGTGACTGGAAAGAAGGGCCTTTTCGTCAACGAATCCATGACCAGCTTCATCAAGGGCATGGACCGCCGCGAGAGCGATTTCCTGCTGCGCTATCTGTTCGATTATCTACGTACGCCCGAGTTCCAGTATCGGCACAAGTGGCAGTCCAACGACCTGGCCGTGTGGGACAACCGGCTGTCCCTGCACTACGCCCTGTTCGACTACACTGAGCACCGCCTGATGCACCGCATCGTCATCCAGGGCGACGTGCCCCACGAATAGTTCGGCGCTGCTCGCGGCTATCCGACCGGAATATTGTCAATAAGCCGGGTCTCGCCGAGCCAGGCGGCGGCCAGCACGCGCAGGGGCGTGCCTGCCGGCGCCTGATCAACCGGCACTAGGGTGTCGGCGGCGCGGACCTCCAAATATTCAATCGGCGAGAAGCCCGCCGCGGCGAGCGCCTCGTGGCCGGCTGCGCAGGCAACGGGCGCGGCTTCTTCCGCCTGCACCCGGCGGGCGATGTCGGTCAGGATGGCGTGCAGGGCGGGTGCGGTCGCGCGATCGGCGGCGCTCAGATGGGCGTTGCGCGACGAGACCGCGAGGCCATCGGCATCGCGCACGGTGGGCAGGCCGATGATCTGCACCGGGATATCTAGGTCGAGGGTCAGCCGTCGGATGACCAGAAGCTGCTGGAAGTCCTTCTCTCCGAACACAGCGCAGTCGGGCAGCGCCTGGAGGAGCAGCTTTGTGACGATCGTCGCGACCCCGGCGAAGTGGCCGGGCCGGTGGTCGCCACACAGCCCCTGGCTGATGTCGGGCACATCGACGATTGTCTCGAAGCCGGCGGGATACATCTCCTCGACGCCCGGGGCGAACAGCAGATCGACACGGTGGTCTTGCAGGGTATCGATATCGTGCGCCTCGCGGCGCGGGTAGCTGGAGAAATCCTCCTCGGGGCCGAACTGGGTGGGGTTGACGAAAATGGTGGCCACCACCCGGTCGGCATGGCGGCGCGCCTCGTCGACCAGCGCCATATGGGCCGCGTGCAACGCGCCCATTGTTGGCACGAGGCCGACGGCCTCGCCCGCACGACGCCAGCCGGCGATGGTCTCGCGCAGCTCATTGACGGTACGCACGATCGCGAGCTCGGACATGCGGCCTGCCCCCCCTAATCGCCGACGGGCTTTGTGTCGCCGAAAACATGCTCCGGACCGGGGAAGGCCCGGGCTCGAACATCGTTGGCATATGCCGCAGCCGCCGTCTCGATCTGGGGGTTCAATTCGGCATAGCGTTTGACGAATTTCGGCGTGTAGGCGCCGAACATCCCGACCATATCCTCGGTGACCAAGATCTGGCCATCGCAAGCCGGCGACGCACCGATTCCGATGGTCGGGATGTCGACCGCCGCGGTGATCTCGCGTCCCAATGATTCAGGCACGCCCTCGATTACCACGCCGAAGGCGCCGGCCTGGGCGACGGCGTGCGCGTCGTCGCGAATTTGCTGTGCCCGTGCATTGTCACGCCCCTGGACCTTGAAGCCACCGAAGGTGTTCGATGATTGGGGCGTCAGGCCGATATGGGCCAGTACCGGGATACCCCGGGCGACCAGGAAGGCGATGGTGTCGGCCATCGCGACCCCGCCCTCGAGCTTGACGGCCGCGCAGCCGGTTTCGGTGAGGACCCGGGATGCCGCCTCGAAGGCCGCGGCGGGGGATGCTTCGTAGGTTGCAAACGGCATATCGACGACGACGCAGGCGTGTGAGCTGCCGCGCACCACGGCTGCGCCGTGGGCGATCATCATATCCAGCGTCACCGGAAGGGTAGATTCGAAGCCATACAGCACCATACCTAGGGAATCGCCGACGAGCAGGAAATCCACATGGGTATCGAGCAATTCGGCCATGGGCGCGGTGTAGGCGGTCAGGCTGACAATGGGCGCGCAGCCCTTTCGGGCGCGCAGATCAGGGACTCCGATGCGCCGGACTGGCGCGTCTTTTGGCGTGGCAGTGGTCATCTTCGTTTCCCCCGGCCGGATGATTCCCGGCATGGCCATTGTTTGGCTCTCATTCGGCGAAAACGCTAATTGTGCGTCGCACAAATAGCAAGCGCAGTTATTGGTGGCTTTGCCGGGGTCCTACCCGGTATGGCGCGAAATTCCAAGTATGTAGGGCTGCCGACAGAAAAGGTGCGCCGCACAATAGAGTTTGTGCTGCGTGCCCTGCGCTGGCGGGGATTGTCCGCTGATGACTAGTCGCGGCCGAGAACGGTCACGCAGGCCACTGCTTCTTCGATTCCGTGGAACCCGCCGCCATTCTCTGCAATTGCGTATTTGGCGTACGGCACCTGCCGGGCGCCCGCTTCGCCGCGCAGCTGGGTGGTCAGCTCGAACACCTGTGCCAGTCCGGTGGCGCCGACCGGGTGTCCCTTGGATTCAAGCCCGCCCGAAGGGTTGACTGGAATCCGGCCGCCAATGGTGGTGGCGCCGCTCTCTGTCAGCGCACCCCCTTCGCCGAACCCGCAGAAGCCGAGATTCTCGACCTGCTGGATCTCGGCGAATGCGGTGGCGTCGTGAACCTCGGCCACATCCATATCATCCGGGCCGAGGCCGGCGCGTTCATACGCATCGCGTGCGGCGAGATGGGTGACGTGCCGGTCGAACTCCTGGGGGTCACGATCGGAACCGGTACGCAGCGCCGTCGCATGAATCTTTACCGCCCGGGACCGGTCGAAGCGGTCGAGCTCTTCCTCGCGGCAGATGATCGCCGCCGCCGCGCCGTCGGAAATGGGCGAGCACATGGGCAGGGTGAGCGGCCAGCTCACCTTGCGGCCGGCCATGACCTCGTCGACGGACATGGCTTCGCGATATTGCGACAACTGGTTGTAGGCGGAATGGGCGTGGTTCTTGGCGGCCACGGCGGCGAGTTGCGCCTGGGTGGTGCCAAAAGACTTCATGTGAAATTTCGCCAGGGCCGCATAGACATCCATGAACACGCTGCGCTGGCCGGTGTCTTTTTCTCCGTCCGGGTCGTCGACCCCCTGCCCCAGCGCCAGCAGACGATCGGTCGCGGCCGCCACGTCATGAACATCCCAGCCGCCGTCGAACACCGAGAACATTTTTGCCCGGTCCTCGTGGAACATCTTCTCCGCGCCGACTGCCAGGGCAACACCGCCCCGCCCGGCCTCGAGCCAAGTCGCGGCCATGTAGAGCGCGGTGGACGCGCTGGCGCAGGCATTCTCCACGTTGGTCACCGGGATTTCTTGGATCCCCATATTGCGCAGCGCGATCTCGCCGGGGATCGACCCCTGCCCTTCGAGGATCGCCTGGGTGGCGTTGGAGAACCATGCCGCCTCGATGTCGGCCACGTCCGCGCCGGCATCCGCCAGTGCGTCAGTCACAACGGCGCGCGTCATTTCCTTGATCGGGCGATCGAGATACCGGCCGAACGGCGTCATGCCCACGCCGACGATGTAGATGTCGCTCATCAGTGCGATTCCTCTTTGTCTGTCGATTAGATCGATACGGGCATGCTGGTCAGGCCGCGGAACCGGGCCCGGCCGCCCCGGCTGATGGGGCCGGCGCGTTGCATGTCGGGGAATGCGGCGACCAGCTTGCCGATGGCAATCGTGCCCTCCATGCGCGCGAGCGGCGCGCCGATACAGGCGTGGATGCCCGCGGCAAACGCCAGATGCTTGTTGGGAGTGCGGGTGATGTCAAAAACCTCCGGATTGTCGAAGGCGTCTGGGTCATGGTTGGCGCCGCCGATGCTCGTGAGCAGCTGGGTGCCGGGTTCAAGCGTGATGCCGCCGACCTCGAAAGGCTCGGCGATGCCGCGGTTGCCAATCTGCAGCGGGCTGTCAAAGCGCAGCATTTCTTCGATCGTGCCCGTGAGCAGCGACGGGTCGTCGCGCAGCTTCTGTAGCTGGTCGGGATTGTCGAACATCGCCTTCATGCCGTTGCCCACGAGGTTCGTCGTCGTCTCGTGGCCGCCGTTGAGCAGCAGGATACAGTTCTGAACGAGCTCATCCTCGGTCAAAGGGTCTTCTTCGGATTCCTGGGATTCGATCAGATCCTCGAGAATGTCTCCGACCCGCACACCGCGCGACATCTTCCGCCGTTTTTCTGCGAGGAGGTCGCGCAGGAAGGCTGTAAACTCGCTGACCGCCCGGTTGCCGGCCGCGATCATCTCCGGGGTCGCCGTCGGCTCCAGGGGCGTAAGGATTTCCCGCGACCATTCCTGCAGCCTTTCGCGTTCGCTCCCGTCGATGCCGAGCATGGAGCAGATCACCTCCACCGGCAGCGGGAATGCAAAATCCAGCACGAGGTCCATCCCGCCATCGGCGCGGCACCGTTCGATCAGGCCGTCGACGAGTTCAACCACCCGGAATTCGAGCTGGGTCAGGGCCCGGGGCGTAAACGCATGGCGCAGGAGGTTGCGAATGCGGGTGTGGTAGGGGGGGTCGCTGAACAGCATCGACGTGGTATGCTGCTCCAGAAGCGGGCCCGGCCCGTATTTCTTCGTGAACATCTCGGTCTTGTCCGACGTCATGCCTTTGGTCCGGTAGACGCGGCGCACATCTTCGTAGCGGGTCAGATAGAAGGACCCGTCGGCATTTTCGTGCACCGGGTCGAGTTCACGCAGCGCTTTGTAATAGGGATAAGGGCTCTCATAGAATTCGGGCGGCGGCGCATACAGGGTGAATCCGTCGATCAACGCGTTCTGTGAACCGTGATTGTTGATCGAAGCGGACATGATGTCTCCTTACAATGCCAATGGCCGAAGGGTTACCGTAAACAAAACGCCGGTTTATGACTAGAACGGGAAGGTGCCGCCGGCGGCACCGGAGCAACAGGGATCAGTTTGTTATGAGCCATCATGATGATGAGACCGAACATCATTACGTCCATCGGATCGGCTGGTTGCGCGCCGCCGTGCTGGGCGCGAATGACGGCATCGTTTCGACGGCGAGCCTGATCGTAGGCGTCGCGGCGGCCTCTGCGGACCGGGAGACCATCCTGATTGCCGGTATTGCAGGGCTGGTGGCGGGCGCGACGGCGATGGCGGCGGGCGAATATGTCTCGGTCAGCTCCCAATCAGATACTGAATGCGCGGATCTCGAGACCGAGCGCCTGGCGCTGGAGGCCTCGCCGGAAGAGGAGTTGGCAGAACTGGCCGAAGTCTATGAGGGCCGCGGGCTGGCGCCGGCCTTGGCCAAGGAGGTCGCCATCCAGCTCACTGCTCATGACGCGCTTGGTGCCCACGCCCGCGACGAGTTGGGCATGCATGACACCAGCGCCGCACGACCTCTGCAGGCCGCCGTGACCTCTGCCGCGACGTTTTCCGTCGGCGCCGGATTGCCGCTGATCGCCGTCGCCCTGACCCCTGTGAGCCAGGCTATAACCGTGGTGTCTGTCGCTTCGCTGGCGAGCCTCGCGCTGCTGGGGGCGGTATCCTCCAAAGTCGGGGGTGCGCCGGTGGCCCGCGCTACGGCGCGCGTGACTCTGTGGGGCGCTTTCGCGATGGCCCTCACCGCCTTGATTGGTAGCCTCTTGGGCGTGGCGATCTAGGGAGCCGATCCAGGCGGTGGTACGCGGGGTTGAGTGCCGCTCGGAAATGAAGCTGCGGCCCCTATGCATTCATATGTCGGCACCTACTAGGTGTCGTTACTCAGGTTCTGCAAGTAAAGTCTTGCTCTATACCACTTCATCGACGCTAACCCTTGGTGACGGCGGAATTGGAGCTGATGGTACATGATTCTTGTGGCCCGAAAGCCGTTTTGGCTGCGCAAATCACGCGTCGTCGATACCACCGAAATCAGATGGATAAGAAACCACCAATTCTACGAAGATGTCGATGAGTTCATCGCGCAAGCACGTAAGCTGACGGCATGAGTACCGAACGGACAGCGCCGAAGTTTTCATCTGCCCTCGTGACAGGAGCTACCGGGTTTCTCGGCGGACACCTCTGTGGACGGCAGGCCTCCTGCGGCATCAAAACATCGGCATTGGTACGCCCCACCTCGTCAGAGGAATCTGTTGTGCAACTGAAGAAAGACACAACAGTCTTTCAAGCACCTAAATGGGCTGGTCATCGGTCCGGAGCAAAATATGTCGACTGGTCTAAAGCTATTCATTGAGAGCGATTGAGGAGTACTTTCGGCCTATCCTCGCAGGAGGCTTGCCTTTGTTGAGCCATATAGGAGCCAGGACTTGAGTTTATACACGCCACCGATGCCACCGCGCCCGCGCCGCCCGCTCAATCCACTGATCGCGTTGATGCGGGCGCGCCGAAATTTGCTCTCCGTATGGCATGAGGGGGCGTTCGAGAGGTCCATAATGTCGGTTAGGCTGCCCTCACGGAAAATTCTGGTGTGTAATGGGGTTGACGTAATCAAACGCATCTTGCTCGACAATTATGAAAACTACGACTCCAAAAGCCTACAGATGCGGAAGGCCCTCGCCCCGCTGCTTGGCGACGGGCTCTTTGTCAGTGATGGCGAGGTGTGGCGCCGGCGACGCGCAATGGTCACCCCGGCAATTGCAGCTGCGCAACTACCAAACTACGCGCCGATGATGGTCGCCTGTGCAGAGGAAACCGCCAAAAGCTGGCGCGAACTAGCCGACGGTACAACGATTGACGCGCTCTCCGAAATGGCAGTCCTGACCGCCAGGATTATCGGCCGAACGGTTTTCGGCGACGGCATCTCGCAAGCGGAGGCCATGCGCATTGTGCGCGGCTTTTCCGACTACCAGGCTGTCATTGAGCAGATGGACCTGCTTGCCACGCTTGGTGGTCCAGCATGGCTTCAGCTGCGCCCCGGCCGCCGCGCGCGCAACGCTGCCGATGAAGTACAGTCGATGGTGGACCTGATCCTCTCACGCGCGGGCGCAGATGGGGAAAACATGCGCCTCGCCGCTATGTTGCTGAGCAACGCGGAGTGCCTAGAGGACGATCCTGTCGCCGCTGTGCGCAACGAGGCGATGGTGCTGTTTATGGCTGGCCACGAGACCACCGCCAATGCGCTTGCCTGGGCCTGGTACCTGATCGCGATGCGCCCAGACGTGGAAGCTCGCCTGCACCAGGAAGTCGACACAGTTCTCGCTTGCCGTTCTGCGACGCTGGAGGATTTCCCGCGCCTGCCATACGCCCGCGCGATCATTGAGGAAACGCTCCGCCTATACCCGCCGGTTCCGATTCTCTCACGCGAGGCCAAAAGCGCAGACACGCTGCGCGGCAGATCCGTGCGTAAAGGCGACATCATCATAGTTGCACCTTGGCTGGTGCATCGCCATAAGGCCTATTGGCGCGATCCGGACGCCTTCATTCCCGAACGCTTTCTGCCTGAGAGCCGCGAGAATCCGCCGAAGTTCGCCTATATCCCCTTCTCCGGCGGCCCCCGCGTCTGCCTCGGCGCGCGCTTTGGGTTAGTCGAAGCGGTGCTGATCCTTGCCACCTTGGCCAAGAACTTCCGCCTTATATCGGCACAAGATCATCACGTGGAGATCGAATGCCGGCTGACACTCAGGCCCAAGGGCGGCCTACCGATGCGGCTCGAGCGCCGGCGATGATACTCTCCCGACCTTTCCGCGAACGCATGGGAGACCATTTCGATTGGTCAACACACCACATGCTCCGCGCCTCTCACGATCGCCTTGACCGACGGGGCAGTTGAGGAGACTGAATCACCGGCTTAGGCCTAGGCGTCAGTCTGGGACAAGACACCCTGTGGATCGGCGAGCTTGGCCTTGAATGCGTCGGCAAAGCGCACTAGCGGTGCACCATCTACCACATCGTGATCGACGCACAACGTCAGGGTGATGTGGTCTCGCTTCGCCCAGCCGCTGCCTTTAGGAACGGGTTTTTTAACGATGCCGCCGATGGCCAACGTCATCAGCGGTGAGACCGGAAAAAGAGCCAAGCTCCCTTCAGTAAACATACCCACCGACGTGACGACCACGGTGCCGAGCATGTATTTCATTAAGAATGGATTGTGCCTCGGCAAGACCCACAGCAAGCGCCGAATGAACCGGGGCTGACGCATCACCCACGACAAGAACAGCCAGCGCGATGTGCTCTCCGGTGGCTCGGACTTAACGCGCTTAAGGATGTCGTTGAGTTCGCCGGGCGATTTTTCGTTGCAGGCTCGGATGGTATGGGTCCAGGCCATGTCCCGGCCTTCGACCTTTTTTTCGACGATGAACACCACATCGACGTCATCAAAGATCACAAGCTTACGCCCGAACCCGCCACGATACGCCTGTACTTCCGGAGATTCGGCAACGGCTTGTGCGAAACAGCTCGCCACGTAAGGGGTCACCGACGGACAGGTGCTGTCGTCCTTTTTGGCCTGCGCCTTGAGCTTCATAAAGGCGTCGATGTCGGCGTCGAAGACGATGTGGAAGAGATTTTTGCGCCGGCCCTCGTATACAAAATCCATGACGAGATTCCGCGATTTCGGCAGGGGCACCTCGCGGTGAACTTCCGAACCAATTTTTCTCAGGGCCTCCGCGATCTTCATATTAGGGGATCAGGACCGTCGAGACGCTAGTTTTGCCGGCTTCCGGGTCGTCGCGCTTGGCGATGTGGGTAAACAGCGTCGGGTGGAAATTGCAATTCTCAATCATTTTTTGGCCTATTAGCCATTACCGAAGTGGGTACAGATCACGTTAAGGCAAATGATCCTCCTCAAAGCAGAAGGAGGCAAGATTACCCTGCAAGGAATTGGTTCACCCCCTGCTCTGAAAGCATACCCGTTACGTCTGAAGCAGGTATTTATCAATCTTTTATCTAACGATCCCGGACGACTATTTGAAATAGCGGAACAGATTTTTCATCCGCCAAGGCGACGGACAGTCCCGGCTCCAATCAAGCCGGTTTAGTCTGACACTGCCGTCGGCTCGACTTGCGGCAACGAGACCTCAGACAGATTTATAGAAAGCATTGACTGTATAACGAGTTGACCGAGGCTTTCCACGGCGACGTCCGCGTTGACACTAGCGCCCAGCGTTGTCGCCCAGACGAGGTAGTCGGTTTCCGATTCGTCGAATTCCGCGGCCCGAAATACTTCCGGGAAACTCGGCAGGTGGTCCCCGTACAAGCAAAATATGCCAGGACGCTCGCCCTCGTGAAGCGCCTCGGCAACTGTGCTGAGCGACCTGTCCGCATTGCGCAGATGACGCAAATAGTAGCCGAACTCCTGAGATTCAAATGGCTGTTCCGGCCCCGCTTCCGGCGGAGTATCATTGTCAAGCCGGCCCGGTAACCAGTTGCCGTGGTTTTCCATGGTTATGGCGAAAACAAAGGTCGGCCGCTCCGCCTTTTCCAAAACCTCTGCAACCTTCTCCGACACGGCGACGTCCGAGACGTAGGGGCCAAAACGTTCAGCGCCCTCGAACTCTCCGATTCCCAAAAATTGCGAGAACCCCAGATTCGGAAACACCTTGTCGCGACCGAAGAAGGCCGGGTCAAAAGGATGGACACAAATCCCTTCATAGCCTAGCAGATTCAGGACGTGGATGATTGACCATGTTGGCACAAGCGCCGACTGACGATAGGGGTTGAACCGGTGGCTTCCCATTGCTTCGTTGGGCAGGCCGGTCAGAAAAGCATGCTCGGTACGCATCGTATTCGCCCCCCAGGCGGGTACCTTCAACTGGCCGCGAAAGCGCGCTTCTCCGCAAAGTGCGTCGAAGGCGCTCAACAGATCATCTGGTACGGCCTCGCCGAGGCGTCTGGCATCAAAAAAAGATTCGTTCTGCATTACGACGATGTGGGGCAGAACCGACGGCAGCAGCTCTTCGATCGGGGGTGGCCTAAGCCGTAACCGGTGCCCGGTTCTAGTCCGTATATCACGCTCTACCATCGCCAGATGCCGCTTGCGGATCTTGGGGGCTGGCAAGTCGGTCAGGAAGAAATAGCAGATCAGACAAACCAGCATGGATAGGCTCGAGATGTCTCTCGACAGGTCAAGTGTTGGGCCATACTGCTTCAGCAGGTTCATAATGACGCCCCGGAGCGGCCCCCACACGATCGCATAGAGCAGCCCTGAAACCATACCTATATAAACTGCGGTTGGCAGCCAATCGAAGGGCCTAACGCGATCAATCAAGGGCTGATCCAAAACCCAACTTCCACCGATCAGTGAAGCCATGAGAACGCTGCCAAGCACGATCCGCCAGACCCCGATATACTTGATGTAGAGCGCGGGATGGCGCACGAGCTCGGTCATCAGCGCAAAATCCGCGTAGACGAGGGGCTCGCGTAGAGTCCGGAATTTTGCATTGTTCAGCATCACGATCGTGGCGAAGATCGCGATCACTGCACTACCGGCGAAAAACGGCCGGTAGGTCAGCATCAAAAGTGTGAGATACAATACGAGATGGGGAACAACCGAAAGCAACCCCCGCCGCAAGCGGTACGTGCGCGGCTTATTGTGAACTATCACCATCCGCTCCAACAGAAATAGCGCCACGGCGGTGAAGATTAACGAGTAGATTAAACTGAACATCAACGGGATCGCTTGTTTTTATCTTAACAGGCCAGAATCTTCAGGGTGAAGCGGACATTGCCTCGAGGGCGCACGCTCCGGGAAATCATAAGCAGACTAGGGTTGATCCTTACGTCGGACGGTGTAAGCGGAAGGCTTTAAACAGAATTTTGCCAAATCGTACGGAACCATGCGCAGGCATGCTATGTACAATCTGAGCCGAAACGGAAACGCAATCGTATTTCGGCCTCGTCTCAGCGCCCTTCGGATGCGCGCCGCCGCCTTGGTCGCCTCCTCAATCATCGGCCGCGGGCCGATAACTCTGGCGCTCATATCCGTCTCGACAAAGCCCGGATAGATGACCGTGACACGGATACCGTCATCGCTATGGGCGAGCCCGACCGCCCGCGCCCAAGTGGCCAGCGCGACCTTGCTGGCGCTGTAGGACGGCGTGTTGGGAAAAGGGTAAAGCGCAGCGAGCGAGCAGATAACCGCGATTTGCCCGCCGCCGCGCTGGCACATTGGCTCGATCAGCGGACTGATTGAGTTGATCGCGCCGCCCAGATTGACGTCGAACGTGGTCTGCGCCAGCGCCGGCGGCTCCGGGCTGCCGTCCGCGCCTATGCTGCTGGAGACCCCGGCATTGGCGATCACGAGATCAACCGGATGCCTGTCATCGAAGCGGCGAATGCAGTCCATCATCGCCGCCGGGTCGCGTACATCGACCATAGCGGTCTCCACCTCGGCGCCCCGCGCGCGGCACGTCGCGGCCACGGCGTCGAGCTTCTGCGCGTCGCGCGCTATCAGCAGAAGGCTACGCCCCACCTCGGCATAAGATGTCGCCAGCGCGGCGCCGATTCCCCGTGACGCGCCAGTGATCACCAGCGTCCTGGGCGATAGGCGCCGGATTTTAGACCGCATCGGAAACAACGTCCCAGCCATGGATGCGCGAGACGAAACGACGATGCCCGGGGTGGAACCCCTCAAGCGGGTCTTCAGCGGAAAGGATCCGTTTCAGCGCATGGTCGGCAGCAACAGACGCGCCGTCCTCAGTATAAAAGCTGCCGGGTATCATGGCGCAATCGGCAAGCACCGCGAGAAAGTCCTTGAGCAGTGCTTCGTCGGGCCGCGCCGGATCGCCCCAGAAGGTCGCCAGCGGACCATGATGGGTCAGCCCCGCAATGTCGTAAACGGCCTTGCCGAGTGCGATGACCGGTGCGCCGGCGCATAGCGCTGACAGGCCGACCGTGCTGTTAATATTCACCACGCCGCGTGCGTGCCCAATAAGCATGTCAAGATCACCGCCATCTATGTAAATCACCCGGTCGGCCACACCCAGATCGGCGGCCTGCTGTTCGGCGGCTCGCTGAAAAGCGACCAAACCATTGTCGAGCGGATGGTTCTTGATGACCAGCGTCATGTCCAGCGGGGCATTTCGGGCGAAGTCGGAGATGACCGCACGGATCGCCGGGACGAGTCGCCCGAAAGGTGAGTGGATGCGTACCTGGCTGTCCGTGTCGAGCTGCAGCGGAAACAGCACATACGACCGCCCGCTTGCCGCAAGATCAGCGACGATCTGGTCGGCCTCTTCCCCCCCCCGCCGCATCTTGTAAAGCCGCGTCAGCCAGGAAGCATACTCGACCCAGATCGGATAGGGGCGGTGCGTCCGATAATGCGGGTAGCGGAAGAACCAAAAATAATTGCCAATCTGCCAACGAAAATCATAAAGGACTCGGTTCTTCATTCCGTATTCGCCAAACCACGGCGCGCGGAACGGTGGTAACGACCGTGCACGTGCACGGTACCAGTTCGGGTCGTCAGGCAGTCGCGTGTACCCATTCAACCCTCCGCGCTCCAGCGTTATCCATGCGGGCCGCAAATACCCCTCTTCGAAGATGTGGACCACGACGCCACTATGCCGAGAAGCCTTAATCGCCATCCGATGGGCGGGCCGACAATCATTGTAGAGTATGAGATCGGTGATACGGTTGGCGTCGATGAATTCACCCACGAACGCACCAAATTCGCTTAACCGACCACGAAAATCCGTCGTCGCGTCCCCAACAGGCCAGAAGGCACGGTCGCCACCACACTGGTTGATCCGCATCACGCCATGACCGCAGTCCCGCAGCGCCCGCCCAAGATGTGAAAAAAAATAACAGGAATTTCCCTGGAGGAACAAAAACCGACGTTTAGTCATCTAGATTCGGTTCGTTAATGAGGGGGATCCAGATCAGAGCGCATAAGAGAACCTTGCCCGCAAGGCACTTTCATTTCCATCTGCAACATGCCGCCTTCAGAAGGCAAACGCTCGTCCCGATCAATGTTGATGAACCTGACCGTCTTAAGGCCAACGTTATGATAAAGCTCCAGTGCGGCTTCGTTCCAACCCCAGACATGCAAGGTCACAGTATCGAAGGAAAGTTCACGCGATAGTTCTTCCACGCAACCCAGTAATTTGCGGCCGACCCCCATCCTTTGCGCGCCTTCGATTACCGCAAGGCTGTTTAGATAGAGACTGCCGTCTAGTTTGCTATCCAGCAGCGACTGTATTTTTTCAAGCCTCCTGCTTGGGACGAGCCTATGGACGACCCAAGGGAGGCCGAAATTCTCTCCCGGATAGCAAAGGGCCAAGCCCAAGACTTCGTTATCCACCTCTGCCAGGACAGCGTTCGAGTAGTTGAAAGGCGAATTAGAGTCCGAGACGGCATATTTTAGGAAGTCGGCGGCGGACAGCCCCGGCACCAGGTCGTCGAGCAGGAATTCAAACAACCCGCTCCCCGCCATACTGATAAGCGAAGCGATGGCTTCGATGTCGCCCGCATTTCCGAAGCGTAAGACAACGCCCGGCGTTGCGAGCGCATCACCCGTCAATTCGAACCCGTCGCTCAATTGTCACCCCCAGCCCTCGCCCGAAAGCCATGGCACTTTGATATTGTCCGAAAATATACTACACGTAATCGACGGAAACCATTTCGAGTTCCAAGTGAAAAACAGTTTGAGTATACGGCTGTCTGACTTTCGGTGTTCTAATAAAACCACGGACACAAAGGAGAATTCGTGAGTGTTCTGGCCGTCATTCCGGCGCGCGGCGCATCCAAGGGAATCCCGGGCAAAAACCTCAGAACGGTCGGCGGTGTTCCGCTAATCGCGCAATCGGTGAAAATCACTGCGGCCGCCTCGACTGTGGACCGAGTCGTGGTCAGCACCGATGACCCTGCGATCGCCAACATGGCACGCGCGCACGGCGCGGAGACAATAGACCGTCCGGCAGAGATCAGCGGTGATACAGCCAGCTCAGAATCGGCTCTGTTTCACGCGCTGGACTATCTGCTAGAGACCGAAGATTACAATCCCGACGTGGTTATGCTCATCCAGTGCACGGCGCCCTTTACTACGACGGAAGATATCGAATGCGTTGTCGCTTTGCTCGATGAGCAGAACGCCGACTCGGCGTTCGCGGTGGCGCCGTTTGGACAATTTGTCTGGTCGCTTGATGCAGATGGTGCGGCGCGTGCCGTCAATCACGACGATAAGGTCCGGCTGCGCCGTCAGGACCTAGCTTCGGAGTTCGTAGAAGTTGGGTCGGCCTATGCCATGCGGGTGTCGGTGTTCCGTCAGGAGCAGACGCGTTTCTGCGGCCGGACAGTACTCCACTGCATTGACCCAAAACGGTGCTTCGATATCGACGAACCCGATGATCTTATTATCGCCGATATATTAGCACGCGAGTTTTTGAGCCCGGTCAAGGGATCCTGATCAGTCGCGAAAATGGCCTGCGATCCTGCGACGCTGATCGAAAATTCTGTCACGCATGTACGCAAACGGATTTTCTCGGATTGCCGCGGCGACAGCAGTCATCTGTCTACGAAACTGCATGCGGCCGCTCAGCATCGAGGGCGACGCACTTACGGAGATCTCGGCGGCGACTTCCACGGCATGGGTGCTGTTGAAAATTCGACGTATGCGATCTATACCATCATCGTCGTTGGTCAAAAGGTGTCGCCAAATGGCCTTAACTATAAAACGCTCATATGCGTCATATTCTACCGACGTCAACCGGCTTTCGATACGCCCTGCGTGAAAGTCTCCGAAAAAAGCATCCAGTTTCTCATAGTCATGTGTAAAGCCGCGCCGACCATAGAATGGTCGGCCGAACACGACTGGCTTAAAGCCTGCCTCGGCCGCCTCGATCCCGGCCTGCGAGCATTGCATGAACACCCAGTCCGCCATCCGAAATACCGACGAAATCGTTGAGTTCTCGACGATCTTGACACGTGCACGCTGGGCCTCGGGCATCGCTGCCAAGTATGATGAAATCTTCTCAACCGATAGCGGGCGGCGTAGATTCACGCGCCTGCGCTCCCATGGATGCGCCTTGAATACGATATTGAAGTCGGAGTTTTCCAATAGCGCATCAATCAGTGCTCGTGCCCAGGCGATGCCGTTTATATTCTTGAGCGGGGTTTGCAGTATCGAGAAGTCATTCACGACTTGGCCGACAATGAACGCGATCGGCTTTCCGTTGTTGAACAGGTCGGGAGCGACCTCGCTGTCCGGCCTTACATTTAGAGGGCGCATATCCCGGATCGCTTCGTGCGCCTCGGCGCGGGCCGCAGCATACCGTTCTGTGTTTTCTGGCACAGAAATCACGTCGTAGTAATTGTCAATACCGAGATCGCTGTTATTAGGGATAGGACCAAATTTTTCCTCGCAATAGAAATGGTTGCCAGTAAAAAATGTCTCCATAACGAATGCGCGCACGCCAACGCGCCGGCTAATTTCCAACAAGGTACGGGAATAGATGTTGGATCCAGAAAAGACGCAACAATGTGTGTATCGCTTACCCGATGTGAACTCGGCAAGCCAGAAATCCAGCCAGTCCATCGCGGCGGCCATATTAGACAGGAGTATCTCCCGGGCCTCCGCGTGAAGTTCCTCAATCAGTGCGCTGTCGTCGTCGCCCCTGACAGGCTTTTCGACCCACCGGTCGAGCGACAGCACAAGGCAAAGAATTTCAGCGCGTGCGCAGGAAAAGACATTGGCGCCGTTATGAGTGTAGGCAAGTAACTCTGCGGTCGACAGCCCATCCAACTTTGTCCGATGAGGTGCGAGCCGATCGGCCATGCTGGCGTAGTTGCCATGCAGCTGCCACCAATCTTTTCGCTTGCGGTTGATGTGGAATTTAAGTCCATCGCGCTTAATCAGTTCGAACAACGCACCGAAATTCCGCCGGTGAAAATTGTAGCTGTCGGCGATATAGAGCCTGAGGGGATCGCGCAACATAGAAGCCCTATTTCACCTCGTATTGCTTGCCCGAAACGATCCTGCGATAGAGTTCAAATACGCGGGAAAAGCTCTCATCCCAGCTCGGCGTGTCGCCTGCGCGGGCAGCGGCGCCTTCGAGCAACGCGTTCATGCCCAGGCCGCCATCCTTAAGCAAGCTGACAATCCGATCCGCATCCTTGGCGCCATCACCGCTGAGCATGAGACCGTTTTCGCCCGGCCGGACCATATCCAAAGCCATACCCACCGGAGTGGTCAGGACAGGCGTTCCAGACCCGAGCGCTTCCGGCAGACAAGCCGGGCCGCCTTCAAAGAGGCTTAGAATCATCAGCATATCCATCTGTCGGTAAATCTCGCCAAACAAGTTATACGGCAACGCGTCATAGCATACGGCGTTGAAACCGAAGGCACGTGCAATCTTCATGTCGCGCCAGCGACCGTGACCGACGAACAAAAACGAGAACCTGTCTCTAGGTAAGTGTTTAAGGAGATCGTAGAGCAGGCCTTCACCTTTAACCCGACGGGGGTAGCGCCGCGAGACCATTCCGAGCACCACTGGGCGCACGCCGTCATAGCTCTTAGGGCGCTCGACGGCATCGAACACGGCCGGGTCATAGCCGTGCGGGATCACCACACCGTTGGATATACCGAACGACGACAGAAATGCCCGCTGGCCTGTGTTCAGACAAATATTGGCGGCGGCCTGCCGATAGCGCGACTGGAACTTCTCAAAACTCAGCCAGCCATCGCTGTCTGCGAGATCGTGATGGATTGTTGTCACCGCGTTCGGCGGCAGGCGGAATTCGAGATGAGGCCGATGGAAGTGATACAGGTCCTGGCTAGGAACGGGACGTTTTGAAACATGCAAACTAATATCGCTCGGGGCCGCGACGATCATTCGAAACAGAAGATCGTCGAAAATCTCGCTGAAAACATCCGAGGATAGAACATGATTCACAGTAATAGTGCTCATGGAAGTATTATATGGGGGTACAACCGGAAAGCATATGTGATCGGCAAAACCTGCCGTCGGTCAAACTGTAAGCCGCTGCAACGTATTGTACGGCCATCATCGCTCTAGAATTCTCCTGACAAAATATCCCAGTTCTCCGAGCCGGTAGCGGGACGCTCGATACGGCCCACGAATCGATGCGAACCAACGCTCGAAGGCACCGAATGGCTCGCCCACCGATATTTTGCGTGCCGGCTCCAGCGGCCTCTGCTGCACGGCTTGCTGGGCCAGCAGACTTTCGACGCGATCCACCAAAGTCGCCAGTTTGCACCCGTGCGTAAGTCCTGTCCGGTCCAGCCAAGCCGGGCTGGGCAACGGAAGATTATTGGACCAAAGCACGTCGATCGCCGCCATGAGGCCAGAGTCGAGAAAATATTGGCTTCCGTAGTGCTGCTTTACGCTGAAATCGGGGAAAAAATGGCTCCCATAGCGCTGCTTTACACCGAAATCGGCCAGAATAACCACGTACCTGCCTGCATACAGGGCTTGCATCGCTGCGGTGGAGCTGACCGCAACCAGGATATCCGTCTGGTCCAGAACCGGTTCCATACGACCGTAGGTAAAACGCATATTCTGGGGTAGGCGGGCGGCGCCGGGCGGGCGAATATGTTCGTAGCGAACTTTTTCCCTGTGCGTTGCGCGCCCACTAAGAGGCGCTCGGCTCTTTATTAACACCGTATCCTCGGGGTGCTCGCGGGCATAATCGACGAGCCGCGCCATGATATAAGCGCGCTCCCGATACAGGGCGGGCACTGAGGGCTGAGTCGCGAATGTTACAACACGTCCGGTATTGGGCGCTCGCGGCTGAAGCGGGATTGGGGCGGGCTGGCCTTCCAACATATATAATCCGGTAACGACAAAAGGGTCCTCGACAATTCCGAATCGCTCAAAAAGATTCCGGGCAAAAACTTGGTCCTCTGCGGAATTGACGCAGATGATGTCGCATCCCATTCGGTCGAGAAAACCTGAGACGCGATTTTCATAAAGGACACCGGGGAAACCGCAGACTAAAATCGGCCGGCTCGTCGCCTTGCGGACTTCGATCTCGTCGAAAAGATGCAATTGGAAAACCCGGTAGCTGATACCACCGAGCCCCAACAGCACTACCTCCGGCGAGGCCTCCCAGATTGCACGGGCAATCCCAGCTAGGTCACCCATCCGCCTGAAGCTGACAATGCCTTCATGGGCAAGTTGCTCAGGAGTGGGGTTGGCGCCGCTTTCGTAAAGAATAAATTCGCAGTCGAAACCGTGCGGCCTGAAGAAATCGGCTACCACCCGGCACCATTTGAGGCGGGAGTCGGTGTCACCGACACAAACTAATCTTCTAGATTGACCCTGCACCGTCATCCCGCTGAACAAATCCTCCGTCTCCATCTACCCAGCGTAATGCTTTGCTGGCGAGTTAGCGATTGACGATACGGCGGATGCGTTGCTCTAAGATAAAGCACGCGTCGCCGACCCATGGTCCGGGGGTGCGCAAAAACTCGCCGCAGATCTGCAGGAATATTTTGCGCTTATTCGGTCCAACGGCCTCCAACCTAAGCGGTGGCACTCTGTCGGGGGCGCCCAACCGGCGCACTGCCTCGGCCCGGCTCGCCGGGGTGTCCCTGATGGCTTCCACGCAAAGGACACTAGCGACATAGGTCTCGAACGCGCAATATTCTTCATAGTTGAGCTGCGAGCGCACCGCATCGCCTAGGAGCCCCGCCATCAAGGCATCATCGGTCGGTGCGGCATGTACACAACCCACTACGCTACACAGGGCATCGCCGACAACTACCGGCTTGAAGCCGCGCCGCAGCGATTCGTATAGCAGGGGTGTGTCCTGGCACAGAACGGCATCTGCATTGCGGAACAGAATTTCAATGGGCACCGAATCATTGTCCAGCGGAAACCCAGTCTCATTGCCTTCTTCATTTCCATGCGCCGTATCAGATACGAATTCCAGATTAAATATCTCCTTTAGGTTGAGCCGCACCGCCGTATCACGAAGGCTGTTGGCGACAAGCAGCGTCAACCGCCCGTCTTCGGGACACCGCCGCATCACTGAGCCGGTGACCATCGTTGCAGCACCGGGCCCTCCCATAATGCCAATCGCCGATGCCACCGCCATATCCCTCTGAGCGGTGTCGGCGGGGGGTAGGAGTCGAGCGAACCAACCAATGTCTTTAATGCGTGGCGTCCCTCCTTCGGGCTCAAAGAACCACGCCCCCAAAATATTGGCTGGGCGCAACACCATATGCGTCATGCCCGCCGCGCTCGCCCCGTTCCGACGAACGCCACCAAACTCGGCCACGGTATGTGTAATGGTATCGTCCAACCGGCTCGCCGATGCGACGGACACATAGGATATGCCGTGTTCCTTGAGTGCACCGCGAATAATCCGCATACCGGCGGAAGAAGACGGCTCGAATAGCGCGACCTTCACACCTGTCCGCCTTCAGCCAGTGCCCGATAAACCTCAAAATGTCGGGCGATGATGGCGTCCCAACTCGGAATCTCCCCTGCTGTTGCAAACGCTCCATCCATGAGGCGGCCCATGTCGTCCGTGCTTTCTGCGAGATCTGACAGCGTCGCCGCGTCGCAATCAGCATCTCCCGTCAGCAGGATCCCGTTAATGCCATCCTGGACCAAGTCGTAGGCCATGCCGACGCCGGTCGTAGCAACTGGAATTCCGCTCCCCAACGCCTCAGGCAGGCATGCCGGACCGGCCTCCCAATAGCTTAGGATCACTAGCATATCTATACGCCCATACAGCGCACCGAACAGGCCATACGGCAAGCGCGGGTGAAAGCTCACCTCGAACCCCTTTCGGTGCGCCGCGACGGCTTCCGTGTCGCGGTCGGCTCCGACGATCGTGAAGGCAAAGTGCTCCGGGTTCAGCCGGTCAAACAAAGCGTGCATTCGGTCCTCACCTTTGAACCCACGTTTATGGCGCCGCGACACGATGCCGAGCCGCAGCGGCTCTCCGGGCCGCCTACGGCGGGGCTCCCCGGGCACCGGCAACACACTGCGGTCCACGCCGTGCGGGATCACCATCGTGTTTTGAATGCCCTCTGCCTGGAGTCGCCGCTGATGCGCATTGTTGATGCAGATAACAACATCCGCCTCGCGCCAGCGCGGCAGGAATCTGCGCAGCCTCAGCCAAAAATACGGATCGTCGGGATCGTGGTGGACGGTGACGACCGCCGGGTGCTTCAGCCTCGATTCCCTGTTGGCGCGATGATAGTGATAAACGTCCATCTTCGGCAATGGGGACACCGAACGGTGGAATTCAAAGCGTGCGCCCGCCCTGCTGGCCAGGCGCATGATAATGTCGTCGAATATAATACTATCCAGCAGACCGGTCGAAAGCACGTGGTTGACGGCGAGCGGCGCATGCACCGAATTCACACCCCGCCTGAAGTTGTTGACTTCCGTCCGCTGCGGAGAGGCCATGCGCTAATTTGGCCGGATGACCGTGCGCCAGGCACTTTTCTGGAAGCAAACAGCGCTGACCTTGCGTTGGGCTTGGACAAACTGAAAAGTAATACGGCGGCAGCGTTCCTGGGAGGCTGCAATATAGTCTTGTCCGACCCAGACCGTGACCTGCCGTCCGTCTTCCAGGGTGATAGTCACACGATGGCCGGGAGGATTAGCAATCGCGACCCCCGCTATGCGATCAGCGACAGGCCGCCCCGCAGAGTCGGTGATCACTTCCTGCGTCGAAGCCGCAGACTGCGCGCCAGGGGCAGCATCCTGCGCACAGCCCGCTACGAACATCGCCATCGCAGCCAACGTCGGCCAAAACCATCGTTTCCGAATCACAAACATACGCGAACTCTACTTTCCATTTCGCCGAAATTGCCGTCTCTCACATCATCTGTCATGGCATTGACCGCTCACCCCTAGTTACCAAGCCACGAGAGCGTCATCGCTTAATCAAGATCGCGTCATCAACTGACAACAGAAAATATTAATCGAAGGCGTTAACGGTTATGGCGCCAGTCAACGCGACTTTTGAAACCACTTCTACAATGTCCTTGAACAAAGCAAAATATTTGACCGACGTCTTGGGTAGAACCATCAGATGATCACCCTTGGACACTCTGGTGGGGTTAGTGTCGATACTGCCATCAATGTGTACGACCAGCACGTTGCCGCTGTCCCCGCGTTTCCCGACGCTGCCGGCGGCTTCGAGGTAATCGTCAACCGACCACTCTTTACGCCAGACCACAGTTTGCGGCACCTGTACCTCTCCCGAAATCAGGACCAGATCGGTCTTCTCCGGAATTACGATTTCATCACCGTCCTCCATCGGGACGTCTAACGGACGCATGCCGGAGAGAACCACGCGTCCCTCCGGTTCAACGGCGCGCACATTTTTTACGAAGCGCTCGATAAGCTGGGCTTCATGAACACGAATGCCAGATTCGGTTGTAGAGGTCGATTCACCTGTCAACACCGTCCGCTGCAATTCAAACAAAGAGCGCTCGATCGCCTGGCGCTGTCTTTCAGCTACTGACTTCCGGCGCAGGAAAATGGCGTCGGTGTCAGCAACTTTGGGATCAACCTCGATGAGACTCAGAACATCCCCCAGCCGCATGGAGCGACGCACGGAGAATCGCGAGGGACCGCCGCTATTACCGATCGCCTTGACCAAGATCTCATTGGAGATGCGATCCTCTTCAAAGATCAATTCGTCGCCGTCGTAGAGCAGCATTTCGGCGAAGTCGGCAAATGAAACGTAGTCGCTAAACGCGCCGTCTTCCCGAATCCCGCGCACCAGGACGTGGCTAGCTTCTGGCAATGGCCCAACGATCGGCAGGATGTCTTTCCCGCGTGTTTCGCCCGAGGGGATTTCGTAACGAAAGCTGTTAGTGACCGCACCGTAAACTGCAACGGTGCTGCGTCGCATCCCCACAACGATGGTGTCGCCATCCCTAAACTCGATACTTGGAAGTTCACCGTTGGTCAGGAACTGGTAGAGATCGACCTTGGCGATGGTCTCGCTGTTGCGGATGATCCGAATGTCGCGATAGCTCCCCCGTTGAGAGTCGATACTCTCTGCCCTGCTCAAGTAATAAAGTAGACTGTCCAACGGCTGCCCAGGATACTGGCCTGGCACAATTACGGAACCGGTGACAAACACGCTGATTGGCTGAACGCCAATCAGGTTGGTGTATATCTGCACATTGTCGATGAAAAGCGCCCCGACCGCCCGAGTTACGGCGCCACTGAGTTCGGCGTTACGCAGCCCCATCACCTGAACAGGGCCGATCCGGGGAAGAAATATGTTCCCCTGCAAATCGACGGCTAGGACATTTTCCGAATCCCAAGCTCCCCAAGTCCTCACTGCAATCTGGTCACCTGGTGATATACGGTAGTCCCGGCTGATCGCCAGTTTGCGATCCAAAAGGTTTGCTCTACGGAAGATTTGGCTGCCGTAGGGCTGCAGTCCGAACTCACGACCGGAGGGTGGCGTGCCAACCTCATTGCGCCTGATCCAAGGCTGGGGTCGGTCGGTGTTATCCTGGGCCGCGTTTGGAGAATCGGCTGCGCGCCCGGAACCAAACTGCAAATTTCGAACCCCGAGCGTACCTTCGGCCGCATTATTGATGGTCGCGCCATTCAGAAATGGATTGGGCTGCTGTGCACCATTGCGGCCTGGCCCCTGTGCCCCAACAGCGTCTTGCCCCTGCGTGCGAAAGGTGAGCGGCACTCCGTATGGACCCTGAGGGTTTGCGCGGAAATCCTGGCCAAACGCCGGCACGGCCGGTAGCGCGAGGCAAAGCAACGCGAGGCCGACACCAAGTCCACACAGGTGGCCGAGTTTGCGATTGAAGTGCAATTTTAACCCCACAACACTGGCATCAGAAGCGCGCATGTTCACGTATCGCCGCAATAACGAGCATAATAATGCCAAAGCCAAGAAGGCAGAGGCCGAAGGTTGACGCAATCAGCCATAACCGCCTTGGCTCCTTAGCAAGGTCCGGCAGAGAGGGCGGCACGAACGCCACGAGGTAGAGCTGTTTACGCTCAGCATCGGAACGCGCCATCTCGTTCGCCGCCTGTAAACTCGAATACGAGGCAAAGGCGAACTCTTCTTCCATGCGAAGTCGTTCGTACTCGTCAAGCAGCGTGGCATAAGTATCATCCTTCGAATTGCCGGCGAGCCTCAATTTCTCTTTCTTGAGTTGGGTCTGAAGCGCCTGAATACGCGCCCCCAACGCGATGACCTGAGGACTCCGCTCATCCAAATAGCTTCGTAGAGAGGCTATTTCTGCACGTGCAGACGATATCTCACTCTCCAACGAGCCAATGATCTGGCCAATAGAAAGCGCCGATTTCTCTGGGTCCAGCTCGCCGTTCAGCCGGCGGAATTGTGCTATCCGTATGCGTGCGTCTTCGAGCCGCTTGCGTGCCTGGAGTGCCTCGGCCTCGGAGAACCGTAGTGTTTCTCCTCGTGCCTGCTCCGACACCCTGTTCACCATCTCGTCGCTCAGCGTCACGATGGTATCGGCAATCAGTTTGGCCTCGTCGGGATGAAATGCGGAGACGCGCAGCTCTACTATACCGCTCTGCTGGTCAAAGGATACATCGACATAATTGAGATAGGCTTCGTACAGGTCCTCTCTGCCGGCTTCAGATGACAGGCGAGACAGCCAATCCGCATCTTCGTTTTGGTAGAGACTGGAGAGCTGGACCCGATTCTCAAGCCTGTCCACAAGACCGCGCGACAGAATGTAGTTTTTGACGATATACGAATCCGCGCTGGTGTTGCCCCCACCAAAGTTCATCAAGACGCCGCTCAACGGATCGGTTGTCGTACCATTCGGCTGGCGCACTGTTAGCTGTGCCTCGGAGACGTAACGGTCGGACGCAATGAAGCCGAAATACAACGTACTCAATACCCCCGGGAGGACAACCAGCATCAGAAACATGACGAGGGCCGTGATGCGCCCGCGAAGGCGGCGATCCGCGTAAGTGTTTGTGCTGTGGCCCTCAACTAGAGAGACAACCCCTTCGGTTTTCTTCTCGCCCAGTTGCTGCACATTTTTGTCGGAGCGCAATCTGTTAATAAGATTCACACTGCACCCCCATAAAATTCAACTGCTTTATCTATGTCTTCAAACGGAATCAAATGTCCATCGACTATGACAATTGCGACGTCGCAATAACTTTTTATCGTGTTTTCATTGTGTGACACCATTAGAATTCCGGACTTTTCGGTTCTTTCCGCGAAGGCCTCTCGACATTTCGCCTGGAACGACAGATCACCCACGCCCGTGATTTCATCAATCAGATAGCACTCGAAATCAATAGCCATGCTCAGCCCAAATGCAAACCTAGCGCGCATGCCGGATGAGTAGGTCCGCATCGGCTCACAGAAATACTCTCCTATCTCGGAAAAATCTTCCACAAAATCCAATGTATAATCGACATCAACACCGTAGATGCGAGCCACGAAGGCAGCGTTTTCCGCGCCCGTCAGATCGTTGTGGAGGGCCCCGGAAAAACCCAGCGGCCAGGAAATCCGGCAATCGCGCTGAATGTAGCCCTGATCCGGGTTTTCCACACCTGCTATAAGGTTCAACAGCGTCGATTTTCCGGCCCCATTTTGCCCCAACACGCCGATCCGGCGATGCGACGGCAATGAGAGCCGCGTCGGCTTAATCACCGCATGCACACCTTCGCTGGTGGGGTAAGACTTGGCGATATCGAAAAGATGAATCATCGCGAAAGCGTGCTGTCCCGCAGCGCACGGTCGGAGGCCAGCCCAAGGAACAGGATAGATATAGCCCACATCAACGGATAGACCAGATTAACGTCCGGGACTACCAGGGTCGAGTCGAAGGAATAGCGCACGGTCTCAACCAGATGTAGCAGTGGGTTGTACAATAGAAACTTCTGCGTTTGACCCCCAAGCATCGACAGAGTGAAGAAGATACCGGATGTAAAATACAAAAACCGCGTTAAAACGTTCACCAGCAAGCGCAAGGATTGTAAGGCAGCTGACAGACTTTCAAGCAAAAGCCCCAGTCCTATACCCATGACCCAGAGCAAAATGAGGGCCGCAATGGCCTTTAGCGGATCGCGCAGGCGCAAGTCTTCACCAAAGTAGATAGCAGCGACAATGAACAGAACAAGGACGCACAGTGTTGTGGCACCTTCCAAAAGCGCCCGCGCAATAACCACATCGAGGGGCTTGACTTGGCGGTGCGCGAGTAGCGCGAAATTCGACCGGATCGAGCCATTCAACCGAAAGTAGGTTTGCTGAAACGTAAAGAAGGACATCAACCCGGTCGCGATGAAGAGCGGAACTGACATCGAACCCACGGTTTGCCGGCCGCCTAAATAGAACAATGTCCAGAACACGCCTATGTGCAGCGTAGGTTCGATGAGCGCCCAGAGATAGCCGAGCTTGTGGCGACCGAAGCGGGTGCGCACTTCGCGCAATATAAGTGCGTAGATGACGCGGCCCTGCTCATGCAGTGCGGCGAGCGCACTGCGGCGCTTGTAGTCGTGCGCCAACGACCAACTCGGCTGGAACTCCCGTGGAACGGGCTGTTTGAGGGCAGCTGAAATGTCGTTGGCGACGGATGTCTCTCTTGGGACGCTCAACGCGATCACCCGCGACCGACTTGCCGCGCGTGTCGACGCCGCTTTTCCGAGGGAGAACCAACGCAAGAATTTCCAGAAAAAGCCTATAGATCTATTCACAAGCGGCCAGCCAAGTCATTTTAGTTGAGACATCCGACACGCTCAATCTATCTACCCCCCAAGCGAATAAGGCAAATTGATTGTTAGTTTCAAAAGCCTTAAAATCGTGGAAGTATTGTATTTTTGCAACCCGAAAAAATGCAACTTCTAGACCGTTTTGATAAAGCGGAGTCCCCTGATGCAGGCTCCCCATAGAGCCCTCGTCGGGCGTTAGAGTTTTCCGCCTCTTTCCAGCATCAAGGGCTGGCAGCGTGCGCTGATTCGATCAGCGCTGCCGGGACATTGTTCCAGATTGCGCCATATAGCCGTTCCTCGCTGTAGTCTCTTCGCCAAGCCTCCAGCTTTTCGGTTGCATCCGCAAGGCTCAGGAACCAGTGGGCGTTCAGGCATTCGGCCCGCAGCCGCCCGTTGAACGCCTCAATGAATGCGTTGTCTGTCGGCTTGCCCGGCCGCGAGAAGTCGAGCGTGACGCCGCGCTGATAGGTCCATAAATCGATGTGGCGCGAGATGAACTCGGAGCCCTGGTCGACGCGGATCGTCTTCGGATAGCCGATCTGGCCACACACGCGCTCGAGTGTCCGCACCACGTCTGTCCTTCCCCCCTAAAACTGGGCCATCATTCCGTTGGACCGAAGGTCATCAATCTTCTAACAATTAACTCGATCTACTCAGCGCGGGATTATCAACAACAAATAGACCAATGATCAGGGGTAAGTTATGAATCTGCTATCATTTTGGCGACCGCCTGTTGTTGAATCCCTTTATCTGAAAGGGAGCGCGCTGCACCGCCAAGGGGAAAGTCGTGCGGCAGCAAGGTTGTATAAGCGAGCGATCCAGCGTGCAAAGCGAGTTCCGGCAATATGGCAAACTGAATATCTGGAAGTTCTTGGCGAGCGCCGCGTGCGGGCGATACCGATCTTGCAGAAAATTGCGATGGCCGATTCAAAAACCGGCTTAACCCGGTATCTCTTGGCAGGCCTCCTCGAGGAAGCGGGGCGGCAAAAAGAAGCAGTCAAAATGTATGGCGAAGCCATGCTGCGCGATCCGAACCCAGCTTGGTGCGGCGATTTTGTTTGTGCGCTAGGCCGATTGCCTGACGATGCGCTCAACGACCTTTATATCAGCATCGGGGTCAACCACGCCGAACCACTGACCAAGCAGTTTATTGAGCACGAGCTCGCGCAGTTGGGTATCACCCTACTGTCCCGACAACAAATGACGTCATGGCTGGCTCTGAATCTCGCCAAGTTATACCGATCGATCAATGATTTCTCCGCAGCCACGGACTTTTATTGTGTAGCCCTGTGCAAACGTGCCGCAGAGCCAGGTATATCCGTCCCCGAGTCTTGGCAAGCCGATTACCTGTATCTCCTCGGTGATAGACGAACTGATGCCATACCGGTATTCCAGGCTATCGTCGCGAATGACGAGAAGGCCGGCCTCGCCCGCCATCTGCTGGC
>JBMYRB010000001.1:303103-605587 GCA_049601915.1 Alphaproteobacteria bacterium | reverse complement strand
TGCTCGCCGAGGCGGGGCGGCACACCGAGGCTGTGGAGTTGTACGCGGAAGCCGTCCTGCTCGACGACAGGCCAGCCTGGCGTCGTGATTACATTAGAGCGCTTGGTAGGCTGCCCCCCCATCTGCGCGATGACTTGCTTACCAGACAGACCCTTCTTCGAATCAAACAGAAAGTTGCCAACGATCCAGCGGCCTCATCGACCGCGGTAATTCTGGCTAATACAGCAAAAGAAGCAGGGCGCGGCGTTCTTTCCGCGCTGCGCGCACCGCCATTCTATCTGTCATCGTTCGGGGGTTCGGCAACGCTCTGGATTACAGCATCCCTCAATTGCCACCCAGACGTCGTCTGTTTCCATGGAACGCGTTCCGTTCCCCCTTACACCACGGACAAGTTATCATACGAGGTGCGTCCCCAAAAATTTGTCGACGCGCTTGTCGCATACGCCAATGCATCCGCTGGCAGGAAAGTGTTCGGCGCCATTCATGGTTACTACGGAGTGGCGGCGAAAAGCGCCCTTGAGCCCTACAAAGGATATTTTGGCGCAATCATCCGGCACCCTACTGATCGGTTTCTTAGCTTATCCAAGATCCACATCTCCAGAATTGTCGGCGCTGATGAAGATTCTGAAATACTGGAATTATTCAGGGGCTTTGAATCGAAATGCAGCGGGGAAGAAAACGAAATTCAGATTGCTGCCATGAAAAAAGCGGAGAGCCTATTTCATGATATCGTAAAATACGATGTCGAGTGTCACGAAAAAATACAAAATAAAAACATTTTTCGTGCAGAAGATTTGACGAAAAACAAGACTGATTTCAAAGATTTTGTCTTACACATCACACAACACAAAATTGAGGTGTCCGATGCTTATGTAGAAGCTTCCTTCAAGATCCAGGATAAAAACAGGCGGGTCCAAAAAGAACGGGGGCAAAATAAAATCGATGCATGGCCCCCCGCCCTCCGCGCAATGGCGAGAGAGGTTATTGATTCATTCGGAACACTGAGGGTTCGTTCTATGTATGAGTCCTATGGCTATTCAACAGATCACTTGTACGTATAGAGTTTTTTCCACCGTTCAGTGACAAGCTACCTTGGCCATTATCATTAAAAGGAAAAACTGGAATTGTGTTGCGATCCTAATTCGAACCAGAAAAATGAAACTGGCGAATCGCTCTACCAGCAGGCCCGGCTGTTACACGAACAAGGCCACAAACGCCAAGCGGTAGAACTGTACGGCAAAGCCGTGCTGGCCCACTCTGATCCTACTTGGCGGCGTGAATTTAGGGATTCTCTGAAAAATCTTCCCGCGACGCTCTGTGAAGAGCTCGATAACGATTCCGTTATTGAAGCTATGCGAGAGGTCGTGAAGGAAGACCCGAGATCTGGAATGAACCATGCGCTTCTGGCCAAACTACTGGCCAACGCGGGCCGCAAACTGGAAGCGATAAACATTTACCTCCAAGCGGTTGCGCTCCATCCCGAGGCGATGTGGTGTCGCGAGTTCGTCGCGCTGCTGAATGGCCTTCCAGCCTCCGACCACAACGATCTGCCGCAAAAAGAGATCATTCCAGTCCTTCGCCGTATCCTCCAGGTGCATCCGGGGATCGAGACAGCCCATGACATCTTGGCCAACCTTATGGGGAAGTCTTACCGTCGAGATGCCGTGGAACTACTCGCCGATATCGAGGCTAATTTTGACGTCAACGGCATCAAATTCCGCGGCCTGCACGTCTGGCCAATGATGCGCGCCCGGCTCGGGCGCATGATCGAAGAAGCCGTCCTCAACCCTCGCCGGGCTATCACAAGCTCGTTGGCTTCCAACGCGGAGTTCCGCACCACCTTGGCCAAGCATATCGACAAGATTGCAGACAGACAAAAACCAGAGATCCACTTTCTGGGCGACCCTGGCTACACGCCAGAGGAATTGTCGCAGAGATGCGACTTCCTTTTTTACTCGCGAAATGTCCGCAATTACATCGTTACAAAAGGAAAATTCCAGTCGCAGGAAGACACCGCTATGCGCCTCATGAGGCCGCACGGAGCATGCCTCAAAATAGAGTGCTTTGAACAAGACGTCGTAAACCGCCTTCCGCGGTGTGAAGAGACGGTGCATTTCCGGATGCCTTGGGACACCAGCTATGGGGAATACAAGAGCCGTTACTATGACTCGCACATAAGTCAGTCAGATTCTTGGGAGGACGAGGAGAAGGCCAAGAAGCTGGTAAATGCAATCATGGAACGCCATGGACTGTCCTCTACCTCTTTCAGTTTCAACGATTTCAAGCGCTCTCTCTTTTACATTGAACCATATTACGCCTATTTTTCGAATCTTCTGGCGCAGCTCAAGCCTCGGGTGATTTTCGTCAACCTCTATACAGAGGTGACCACGCTGGCACTTTGTGCAGCCGCTGCGCGCAACGGTATTCCAGTTGTCGAGATCGTCAACGGCGGAATGGGCCGAAACCACTGGCTGTATACCCATTGGACGCGCCTACCGGAGACCGGCTACGAGTGTGTGCCAGACTTCATCTGGGTCTGGGACAAACAGATGAAGGCGAATATCGAAACCCATTTTCCAACAGGACATCAACACCACAGAGCCATTATCGGCGGTCCGCCGCGTATCGAATACTGGCTCGACAGAAATCGCGAGCCGTTGAAGATCAACCACAGCGGTTTCCTAGATGAGTTGCAACGCAAGCCGTTCGTCATCTTGGTTACGCACCAATACGTCAATCTTATGCCCGATCTGTTCCTAGAAGCGCTTCTCAATACACCAAAGGAATGGACCTGGCTGCTCAGGTTACACCCACAGAGCAAACCGCTAGAGTCGGTCTATTCAGACATGATGGACCGCTACGATTTTTCCAATGTAATAGTCGATGCGGCAACAAGGGCTCCGCTGTTTGAACTGTTGGAGAGCGCGGACCATGTCCTCACCGGCTTCTCCACGACGGCCATCGAAGCCGGGTATTTCAATCTGGATATCACGTTAACGGGCGCCACCGGCCTTGAGCTATACGCTGATTATATTGAGGCTGGACTAATGAAACACGCGGCTAACGTGGATGAGCTAATTACCGTGCTGCACGAAAGTGCCGAAAAAGCCCGCAGCCGCCAGCGGGGATTGCGTCGCACTGGTCCCCGCAACATCAATCTCCATCTCGACGAGATCGAGAAACACTGGAAAGCGGTCGAACCCGAAGTAAGCGCAACAATCGAACGCCTTTCTCAGATGTCAGTTACTTTGCAGGCGCATGACATCATACCCAAAAGTCCACCCCAGGATCCCAAGATCGCATCGCAGAGGCACGCCCCCCCCCCACAGAAAGCAGCAGCCTCTCAATCGAAAGAAAACAGCCCATCTATGCAGCGCATGGTGCAGCTCGCCCAGAGGTTTCTGCCGCACCACGTTCTCATAAAACTAAACCCGCTAGCACGACAGTTACGCTTGCTAGAGAAAAGAATTCGGGCCGTCAGCGATCGTCAAAAATAGCCGGCCGTATGTACCTAATATGAGTAAATTAATGGAAGATATGGAATACCGACGCGTTTTGGTTGAACGGCTTGTTCAGATCGAAGAAAGTCACGACGTCAATGCACTGACTTATAAGGGACTAAGAATTTGGCCGATGCTCCGCAGCAGGCTGGGCGCGGCGTACGAAGATAAATGGATTGGCCACGGACGGCATGCGCCCCATCACATTCAGCGAACGCTCTGGCCCCGCTACGAGCTGAACAGGAGCATCCAAACCGCGTTGAATCCGGAAGAAGCATTAGAAACTCCCCGCATCGCAGGCGAAGATGCGTCGACACTAAAGGAAATATGCGGACAGGCAGAATGTTTGTTTTTTTCCCGCCGAATCCGTCATTTTAAGACGACTAGAGGTAAGTTTACCGACCATCAGGAAGATTATCTTTTTGACTTGCTTTCAGACGAATTCAACTGCCTCAAGATCGAAGCTGCGGAAAGGTACACTAACCATACTATTCCACGCGTTGTGTCACCCGTCTGTTTCAAAACGCCTTGGAACAACGATTACAGCGTGTTCAAGGAGAAATTCTCGCCGCTCTTTCCGCCTTGGCCTGAACGCGCCGAAACCGAGAAATTTCTAAAATCGGCCCAAGCGATTTGCGACCTTGATCCAGCGGCCGTAGAAATTGGCAACATCGAAAAGATGCTTCAATTCCTCGAAGCTAATATGCAGGTCCATCTGGAAATTCTTGCGGAACTGAGACCGAAGACGATTTTCATTGGACTCTATCTCGCTATCGAGACGATGGGGATGATTGTCGCCGCCAAACGGATGGGCATTCCGACAATCGAAATACAGCACGGCCTGATAGGGCGTTATCAGTGGTTCCAAACCCACTACACGAAAATTCCCCCTGATGGGTATGAATTGCTGCCGGATTATTTCTGGGTGTGGGATAAAACAACCAAACAAGATACCGAACGCGAGATGCCCATTTCTCCCGGGCCGCACCGCGCCATCACTGGAGGCAATCCGGCGCTGGAAGCCTGGGCGACCGCGAGCGATCAATCATCAAACGCCTACCAAACTCTATTCTTTGACGGGCTCGACCGACGGCGCCACGTTATCCTCGTCGCATTGCAATACTATTCGCTCGCACCCGCTAATATCATACAGGCGATGAAGCGTGCTCCGAAGGATTGGCTGTGGCTGATCAGGCTACATCCAATGAGTCATTCGTTGCAGGATGTGGTCACCGAGGTCTATCAAAACCACGGTCTCGACAATATTGAGGTGTTTCATGCAACAGAGGCACCTCTTTACGATCTGCTACAGCACGTCGATCATGTTGTAACGCCATTCTCGACCATTGCCTTGGAGGCTGGCCATTTTAATGTTCCAGTCACCTTGACCGAAAAAATTAGTGCAGAGGTGTTTTCAGGTTTTGGCATCGATAACCTCGGGTTTACCTCCGATCCGGAGGCCATTTGTGCGCGAATCAGGGAATGCAGGGACGCCGCCCCCGAAAACCGCGCAAACAGGAAAACGCATTCGCTCATACCGAGCGCCGCTGCCACAACGGTTGAAATCTGTGCCGACTGGGCTTCTCGTGGCGAGGAAAGCCGGTCCCGGGTTGAAAAAATAAGTAAATATCCGCTATTTAATGAACCGCCTGTGCGATACGACTTGAACGAGCCCGAGATACCGATCCTGTGGGCGAAAACGCGTACACCTATAATGGATCGTATTGTAAAATTGGCCCAGTCAACCCTGAGTGACGAAATACTTAAAAAATTAACCCCTCTTTCGATGAGAGTCCGAAGAATCGAGCAGAGGCTGTTCAACCGCTAAATGTTTGGTCCCGACATCGGTTTTGATCAATAACCGTTGGTATAACGCCTCTCACACAGAATATTCTGTGTGTCCCCAACAGCCAGACCTTGCTTGTCTGAAGTCAGCGCCTATGGGGCAGATTGTAGTGTTTGTATAACGGAGGATTTTTGGCTCATCGTAGAGACCCGTAAGGGAAGGAACATGAGACAAAAATCCATTAGCAAGAAAGCGCTCCTCGATCCGTCAGGCGCGCCCGATACGGCCTGAAACTTCTAGAAAAGCGAGCGCACCATGCCTCCCGTCCGTCCTCGGCGCGCTGCCTAACATCGACCAAGTTGATCCAAAGCCTCCGTTAAATCAGGCGACCAACTGGCCCAAATATTTTGACGACAGACACTCAACAAAGGACTTCCCCAATGGATCAGGGCTCTCTCGTCACTGCATTTCTAAGACAAGCAGAGAAAGTGGCGCCACGCTTCGTACGGAGGTGGTTCCAGCCCATTGCCCAACGTCTCAAATCCGCCGAAGACATGATCCGGACAAAAGTGGCGTCGAAGATACCAAGCAACGACAAAAACGTACTCTATGCCGTCTGGGACTACCAGCTAGCACCCTCGACATTTGACGTCCTCAACTTTCTTTGCATTGCCGAGGCAGAGAGGGAAGCTCGAGATCTGCCGCATTTTTCCCTAATCGTCGTACCGGGACCCGAGGAAGGATTTCGGGATAACAAGATCCACACGATGAATCAGAAAAGATGGCGCCTCCATAATATTCTGTTGCCGGTAACCGCGCTACAGCCCAATTGCGCGGGAGTACACTTCTGCCATTCCCGTTTGGCCGCAGCAAAGCTCCTCCGCAAGGTACCAGGTTCTCAATTGTTCCCCAACGAATACACAGTCGAGGCGCCGATCGCCCATTACAACTGGCGCCTAACCTTTGCAGCGATTGCGGAAGGAAAGAATCTTCAGACTCTGCGCGCGCGCAGCGAGGCTAGGCGAATTGTACGCGATTGGATATCGGACGTCGTGAAGGGTCGCTTGGTCGTGACCGTGACCTTGCGGGAGACGCCCTATGAAGAGGTCCGCAACAGCCGGCTAGAGGAATTTGGAAACTTCGTCAGTAAGCTGGACAAGACTAAAATCCTGCCCGTTATCTTGCGGGATCAGTCAAAGGTGTTCGAGCCCCTACCGCCGGAATTCGACGGCACCGAGCGGTTTGACCCTGCGCTTTGGAACACCGAGCTTCGCATGGCCTTATACGAATACGCCGACTACAATCTGATGATCAATAATGGCCCGTTCCTCATGGCAGTGTTCAGCGAGAACGTCCAATATGGTGTGTTCCGTATGACCACGGAAGGCGTCGTACCCACCTCGCGAAAGTGGATGCAGAGTGCCGGTTGGACGCTGGACGCGGACTTCCCGCAGGCTGGAATGCTGCAAAAGCTTTACTGGCAGGATGAGGAAGCTGAGTTCATGTTCAACGAATGCGCCCGCATGCTCGAGTTGTCCGAAAACCTGATGCGCACCGAGTTCGACGCTGACTGGTTCCGCCAGACTTATCCGGAGCTTGTTGGCACAGCCGCGCTGGACGACGCAGAGAAAATCTTCGAGGTCTATCGCACTGAGGTATGCAAAAAACCAATCAACCCAAACGACTGGTTCGACGAGGCGTGGTACAGGAACGAGTATCCACTCGTGTCATTAGACGTGTCAGATCAGGTCCTTCGCTGCGGGTTCGAGCACTACCTGAAGATCGGGAAATACAAGCACTACCTCCCATGTCCCGGCACACCGCCCAAATGATCTGAACCGTCCCGGGTTTTCCGGAGGCCGTTTCGTTTTAGTCACGCGGCCATGTCGGATTACTCCAGCATGGCGTAGTAGCCAGATTTCTCATGCGAAAAGTCTTACAAAGCGGTGCCGTGCACGGCCATGATGGCGTCGTCCAACGGTGAGAAGGCAAAATCCGGAAAGGCGCGGCGCAAAGCAGTGATGTCGAAATGGCGGTGCGTAACCGCGTTGTTGCGCTTGGTCGTTTCCAACTCGGCTGGTGGGTTGAACCGGTTGGCCACCATCGTCGCCACCTCGAAGAAGCTCGCCGACGTGCCGGTCGCAAGGTTCAGCAGCCCGCCGCTCCGCCGCCCCAGCACCTGGAACACCAGCCGTGCGACGTCACGGTCCAGAATATGGTCTCGGGTTTCCTCTCCGCCGCCGCCCAGCGTGATCTTTCCATCTTTTTCGGCAGCGTGGCGGAATCGGTTGGGGCCGTAGGAGTTGTGCGTATCGGCCGCCGACAGCACCATCGTGCACCGCAGGATAGCCAGCGGCGCCTCGCGCACAGTATCGCGGAAATGCGCCTCGCGCGCCAAATGCATCGTGCCGTAAAGGTCAAAGGGAGATGCACAGCTCTGCTCGTCCACCCGGCCCTCGATGAACGGGTAGACGGCGTCGGAGCTGAGATAGATCAGCTGCGCCGGCGGCACCTCGGCGACCGCCGCGCAGATCGCCTGGCTCATCCGCAGATTCGCCATGAAAGTCGCGATGTCGCGGCCCCGATCGGGTGTCAGCGCCGACAGTACCACGATGCTGTCGCCTGGCTCCAGCATCGCGGCCAACGCCTCGGCAGCACTCTCCTCCGTCAGGTCAACATCCTTCGTGCGCATTGCGATCGCGGGCCAACCGGCCTCTTTCAGCATCGGCATCAGCGACTGGCCAATCACACCGCTGGCACCGAGCACGACGGTTCGCTTTGGTGTGGTCAGGGCCTCGTTTTGGTGTTTGAGCATTGGAATTGATCCTTTCTGGAGTTAGCCGGCGCCGAGGCGAAAATGGCGCAGGCCGGCCTTTGCCGCCGCCATGCCATCGAGCATTGAATGGGGATCGATGACCACGTGTCCGCGCAGCACGCTGGCAAGCCTCGCGGGGTCGAGATCGCGGAATTCGGGCCACGGTGTCATCACCGCCACCGCGTCGGCGCCTGCGCACGCGTCTATCGCCGTTACCGACTGCGTCAGCCGGGGATGCCAGTCAGACTCCACGGTCACCAGCGGATCGAAAGCGCGCACCGGGAACGGGCGCAGCGCATCGAGCAGCGCCAGCGCCGGCGAGTTCTTGGTCGAATGCGTGTTCTCCTTATAGGCAAGACCAAGCACCGCAATCACCGGTGCCTCGGACCCATGCAGAATGGTTTCGTGCAGCCGGTCCAGCACCCAGTATCGGCGCTGCACGCTGTTGGCCTGGGCCGCCCGTACCGCGCGTATGTCGCTGCCCAGAGAATCGCCGAACCGCACCAAGGTGGCGAGATCGCGCTCTAGATTTCCGCCGGACAGACCGAGCCCGGCGTTGAGGTAGGCGTGCGGTCCGATGCGCGCATCCAGCTTTAGCGCCGGCACGATCTCCGACCAGTCGGCGCCGATGCGCTCGCACAACGCGGCCAGCGTGTTCGCGGTCGTGACCGAGGCGACCAAACACAGATTGATCGAGATTTTGGCCAACTCCGCGCTTTCATAGCGCATTGGCAGGATCGGGCAGTCGAACGCTTCCAGGAACGCGCGGTAGTTGGCTGGAAGCGGCTGCGACGGGTCGGCGCAACCGATAATGAACCGCTCAGGATTGTGGGCCCGTTCATAAGCGCGGCCGAAAATCAATGTCTCCACCTGATAGCACAGCATTGATCCGTCGCGCGATAGACCGCGGGTGAAACCGGGCGGCACCTGCGACAGCACCACCAGCATGCAATCGGCCCGTAGCGCCGCAGAAACCGTAGAAATCAGCTCTTGGATCGGCGTCAAATCGCTCCGGCCCTGGTCATCGGTCGGTACGTCGAGGCTGACATAGACGACATCGCAGGCGCCAAGATCGGCCTCATCGGACGAGAATCGGATGCGATCACCATGGACCTGGAGCGATTCAGCAAGACCCGGCTCTGTCACCGGCAGCCGGCCTTCGGTGAGCGCCGCGGTCAGGATGGGGTCGGCGTCATAGCCTAGCACCTCGAATCCTCGCGCCGCCGTCGCCGCCAGAGAGTTGATGCCGAGATGGCTCATCCCGGCATAGCCGATCTTAGGGACCCTGCTCAAGTCTCGATCCACCGGAGCACCGCGAAGGCCTCAGCCGCCGGCAGCCCGATCGACATACCCCGCCGCGCCGCCAGCGCGCGGACAGATCCAAGCGACCGCGCGTGCGGCTGTCTACGCATCTCGTCACCATAAAGACGGAGCGCCTCCACCTTGCGGTCAAGCTGAGGGGTAATATCGACATAGTAGGTTGGCACGAACAGTGCGCCGAAGCCCGGCGGTGCCCAGTCAGTGCTGGAAAGAATTTCGTAGGCAAGAAACCGGCGGACTGGAAGCCCCGGGACCGGCCGCAGCGCGGTTGCGGTGGCGCGGAACGCCGTCTGGTGATCGATGTTGAGGTTGCCGCCATGGCTGACATAAACGGTGGCCGGCTGCAGCTCGGAGACCGCCTGCTCCACTACACGGACGATCTCCGCCAGCGGCACAGTGTCACTGCGATTCTCGGAAAAACCGGCGAAGGATGGCGGTGCCGAACCGAGGGCCATGGCCGCCTTGCCAGCAGCGATGCGGCGGTCCTTGTCGTGGTCGGCGCCATCGCCGAACAGGATCAGTACCGAAACCGCGTCGCCGGCATCGGCATGCCGACGTACCACGCCACCGCACCCAAGCGCCTCGTCAAGCGCATGCGGAGCGACAACGAGGACGGTATCCCCGCTCATCGTCTCAGGTCGCCCCGTAGAAACTGTTGACGTGCTCGGCGACGTAGGCGACCTGGTCTTCGGTCAGATGCTGATGATGCGGCAAGGCCAGCACCCGCTCGCACTGGCGCTCGGCCTCGGGCATGTCGCCCTTACGATAACCGAACTGCTGCGCCGCTTTATGCAGATGTAACGGGGTTCCGTAGTAAATCAGCGATTCGACGCCATTTTCTGCCAGATGCGCTTTCAGCGCGTCGCGCCGTTCAGCCTGGGTGATGAACATCACGTAGGAATCTCGCGTGCCGTCCTTTTCCTCCGGGATGAACACTTCCGGCGCCCTTATCAGCGCGCGATAGAGATCCGCGTTACGGCGACGTTTGGCGATGACATCATCAAGCTTGGTAAGTCGAAATTTCAGCACCTCGGCGCTGACCACGTCTAGACGGCTGTTGATGCCGTAAAAAACCACACTGTCACGGCTTTCCAGCCCGTGATTGCGATAAAGCCGGACTTTCTCCGCTGCCTCATCATCGTCGGTCAGAATCATGCCGCCGTCGCCGATGGCATTGAGGTTCTTGAGCGGGTGGCAGGATATCGTGCCGGCGAAGCCAAACGTACCGCCGTGCCTGTCGCCCGCCCAGGAGCCCATTGACTGGGCCGAATCCTCGATCACCATCAACCCATGGCGCTTGGCGATGTTGACGATGGCGTCCATGTCGGCCATCCGCCCGGTCCAGTGGACCGGCATGATCGCCTTGGTCCGGGGCGTGATCTTCTGCTCGATCTGGGTCGGATCGATGTTCTGGTCCTTGCGGACATCGGCATAAACAGGGGTAGCGCCGACATGAACGATGGCGCCAGTGGTGGCAACGAAGGACACGGGCGACGTGATCACCTCGTCCCCCTTGCCGACCCCTGCTGCCCACAGCGCCATCAGCAACCCGTCGGTGCCGGAATTCAGGCTGACGCAGTGCCTTGTCCCGGTATAGGCCTTGACCGCCTCTTCTAACTCCCCGACTTCGGGCGTCATCACCAGATGCCCCTGCGAAAGGACGCGCTCGACACAGTCCAGAAGCTCGGTTTTTTCCTCCTCAAAGCGAAGCTTGAGATCGACGAAGGGTACCCTGATTTCGCTCATCACCTGTTCCCGTTATAAAATGTCTTGATCGTTTCGATCACATAGTCCTGTTGCTCGCGGTTCATATGTTGATCGACCGGAAATGAAATGATGCTGTTGGCGTGGCGGTCGGTAACCGGGAAATCACCCGGCTTGTGGCCTAGGAACTTCATCGCATCCTGCAGGTACAGCGGCAGCGGATAATGGACTTTCGCTTCAATGCCGGCATCAATGCAGTGCCGGCACAACTCATCACGCCGCTCCGCGAAGAACGGATAGAACAGATAAACATGCTTAACCCCAGGGTTGCGCGCTGGCAGCGTGATCCCCGGCGTACCCGTTAGCCCAGAGTCGTAATAAGCGGCGTTCCGTGCCCGCCTGTCGACGATGTCCGGAAGCTGGCGCAATATCCACTTGCCGACGACTGCCTGCGCCGAGTCCAGCCGCGAATTGTAGCCGAGAATTTCCATCTCGTCGCGGTTGCGCAACCCGTGATTTCGCAGCAGCCGGCACATGCGGTTCATTTCATCGTCATTTGTCACGATGACGCCGGCATCGCCCCAGACATTGATGATCTTGAGCGGATGCATGGAGAATGCGCCGGCAATGCCAAAGCTCCCGGCACGCTGCCCCCCGACCTCGCCGTAGAGGCTCTGGCACGCGTCCTCTATCACCAGCAGCCCGTGGCGGTCCGCAATCTCCATGATCTGTGCCATGTCGGAAATATCACCGGTCAGATGCACCGGCATGATCGCCTTCGTGCGCGGCGTAATCGCGGCTTCGAGCTGGTCCACATCCATGCACAAGCTGTCGTCGCAATCGACGAAGACCGGCTTTGCCCCGACCTCGCAGATGGCGCCGACCGTCGCCCAGAACGTGTTGGCGCAGGTGATGACCTCATCGCCGGGTCCGGCCCCCAAGGCCTTCAGCGGAATTTTCAGCGCATCGGTGCCCGAGCCCACGCCGATCGCATATCTCACGCCCAGCATTGACGCGAACGCCACCTCGAATTCGGATACCACCTTGCCGAGTGTGAAGTCGCCGGTTTTCACCAGCGCGCGAAGATCGTCGAATATTTCCTCTGGGTCGGCGTATTGCTGTGGCAACGGTGAGTAACGTACCCGCATGGATTGTCTTTCTTTAACTGTTAGAACGGTCCTTTAAAAAACGGGTCCGGAACGTCAACCGGCAAATCGCCACGCAACTCGCGAAGTTCTTTTACGACACCGGTTATCTTTTCGGGAGAGAGATCGAGCAAATCGCCGACTTCTTCCGCGATACGCACAGCATCCGGATAGAAACCCGGAACCAGTCCGCGGGAACTCGGGGTGGGATGATCGGGTAGGCCAAGCCTGCGCGGCGCCACTTTGAGTTTGCCAAATTGGCGCTCGGTTATCTGCGCGGCAATCTCCGCGCCGATCCCGAACATCCTGTGCCCCGTATCGACTGTCAGCAAACGTCCGGTCCGTGTCACCGATTCCTCTATCGCGGAAAGAACCAGCGGGCGCACGACGCGCATGTCGAATACATCCACCCGCACCCCCGCCGCCGCCAGCGCGTCGGCAGCGCGCATGGCTTCCAACGCCATATAGGATGTCGCGGCGATAGTAACCGCGTCGCCATCGCGGATACGGCGCGGGCCGTCCAATGGCTCGGTGTAGTAGCCTTCGGGCACGTGGCCAGTGGTGTAGTGGCACCATCGGTGCTCGATAACGATAACCGGATTATCGTCCTCGATGGCCGCGGCTATCATTCCTTTTCCGTCGGCAGGGAAGGTCGGCATGATCACCTTGAGCCCAGGAAAAGCGGCGAAGATTGATTCGAGACTCTGGGAATGTTCCGGTCCTTGCCCCCATCCGCGCCCGACAACCAATCGAAGCACCAGAGGCACGTTGTGCTCGCCGTTGCTGACGTAGTGAGCTTTTGCAGCGTTGTTCACGATCTGCTCGAACGCCAGCAGGGCGAACTCGACACGCTGGAAGCTGATGACCGGGCGTTTGCCCGACATGGCGGCGCCGATAGAGATGCCTACCAATCCATTTTCGGCGACCGGCATTTCTATCCTCTGCTCCGGTGTCGCCTTGTTGCTAATATCGAGCAGAGTGCCGAACATCGGTGTTGGGTCGTGAGCGCCTTCGGCCAGCAGCAGCACGTTACGATCACGGTGCGCGGCCTCCATCAGCCCTTCGCGCAGCGCTTCGGCCAGATTGATGATGCGCTCAGGCATAGACATACCGGCCAGCGTCGGCCGGTTCGGGCAGCGAGGCGTTTTTGGCAACGGCGAAGGCCGCATCAATCTGTGCGGTAAACTCGGCCCGCATAGACTCTTCCGCCGCATCGTCCAGCAGGCCGCGCTCGTGCAACCGCGTCGCACTGGCGATCAGCGGGCATCGATCCCGCCATTGGTCATATTCGTCCTGAGGCCGATATCCCAGATGGTCGTCATTGTTAGGGCCACAATGTTCGAGCCAGCGATAGGTGTGCATCAGAAGGAAACCCGGCCCCCGCCCGCTACGAGCATGGTCGACCGCTTCCTGCGTGGCCTCAAATACCGCGGCAACGTCGTTGCCATCGATCTCCCAGGCACGGATGCCGTGTGAACGCGGCAACTCCATCAAGCTTCGGCCCGGTTGGCGCCGGTCGAGATGAGTATAGCACGAATACAGATTGTTTTCGCACGCGAACAGGACAGGCAACTTATGCAGGCTGGCAAAATTAGCGGATTCGTAAAACACGCCTTCCTCCAAAGCCGCGTCACCCAAAAAAGCGACGGAGACATGATCCTTGCCGTCAAGCCGATCCGCCAGAGCGGCACCGACCGCCAGAGGGACCGAGGCGCCAACGATGGGTACGCTGGCCTCCAGCCCACAATCCCGGTCCATCAAGTGCATCGACCCGCCACGCCCGGCGACGCAACCATCCGCCTTGCCGCAGATTTCTGCCAACATGGGGACGAGGGCCCCGCCTTTGGCAAGATAATGCGCATGGCAGCGATGGGTCGTGAATGCGCGATCGGTCTTCAGAAGCGCCTCACAGACGCCGGTGGCCGGCGCCTCCTGTCCGATCGACAGATGAACCGGGCAGCGCATCTCCTGTTCCGAGTAACGTTCGGCGATTGCCTCTTCGACCATACGCAGAAACAGCATTTGCCGGTGCAAATGCACCAGACGAGCGGGCTCAAGGTTCAATGCAGTTTCCACTTGGACATCCATATTTTCCCAAGTCCTTTTCATACCAGAGGGAGGAGGGGCGGCGTATAGCGGTCCATCACTATCAGGCCCGGAGCGTAAACTCGGTGGCAGCTTCCTGAATCTGAGGCAGGTAATGGCGGCCCCATTCAATCATATCGCGGACGCCCGCGCGCAAATCTATCTCCGGTTCCCAGCCCAAATCCTTTTTGATCAGGGACGAATCCAGCCAATATTGCGCGTCCTCGCCAACACGACCGGGGGTTACCTCCGCAAACTCCTCGAACGGAATACCCAGCTCTTCAGCAACCAACTCGACAAGATACCGCATCGAGCACGGCTCTTCGGACCCGGCATTGTAGGTCTTGCCGAATGGTGCGTTTTCGCAGATCAGGTATATCGCCCGCGCTAGGTCGCGTGCATGGATATATGATTTTCGCACCGAACCGCCGCCATGGAGTGGAAATTTCTGACCGGCCAACCCGCTCAGCACGGCCTTGGGCAGAATGCGATAAAGATACTGCCCCGGCCCGTAGGCGTTGGACGGACGAATGATGTTCATCGGAAACTGCTTGACCGCCCACAGCGTCTCCAGATGCAGATCAGCGGCCATCTTGGAAACAGCATAAGGGCTGGTCGGGTTCAGCGGCCAGCTTTCCGGCACCGGTTCGTCGTTAGAGCCATAAAGCTCCGAGGTACCAATCTGCAGAAAGCGTTTCAGGTAGTCGCGCTTCATTAAATCTTCACAGATCTTCGCAACCGCGACGACATTGGTTTCGTAGTAGCGGAATGATTTTTCCCACGAGGTCGCATACGCCAGCGCTGCATAATTAATGACGATATCCGGCTTCTCCTCGTCCAACAGTTCGAACAGGCGGTCCTGCTCGAGCACCATATGGATTTGCTCATAGCGGTAGCGCGGATCGCCCTTACCGATATCGAGCGTGAAGGCTGGGAGATTGCGTGGATTGCGGCCTACGCAGACGACACGTTCAACGTGACTCTGTTCCAGCAGGTACTTGGCCGTATGCACCGCAAAAACCCCGGCACCTCCTAGCAGAACGTATGATTTCATTTTATTTGCCACTCCCACTTAATGCCCAAGTACCGTTGAAATACAGGGCCCGTATAAAGCCAAATTCAGTGTGATCGTACGAGTGTTTTATTTTAAAACACCGCCCCGCCCCCCCCAACATCAATTCTGGTGGGCCTGTTTTGCAACGCAAGCGGTCAACCCTGCAACCGTCATAGCGTCAGTAATCTCGTTTCGGAAAACCATATCGAGCGCCTCCGACATGCCGATCCAACGGCGCTCGACAATTTCATCTTGTTGAGGCGAAAAACCGCCGGTTTCCGAGAATTTACGACAAATATAGACATACGTTGCGTTGTCCACATTGTCGAGACCAGGATAGTAGACAACAAGCGGCTCAAGTGGGCCACAACGGATCCCTGTTTCCTCTTCGGTTTCGCGGACGGCGGCCTCTATCGGATCTTCGTCATCCTCCACGGTACCGCCAGGCAACTCCCACACGAGTGCGCGAGGCAACAGCCGCCACTGTCGCACCAGCATGACCCGATCTTCCTCCAGCAAGACGATACCGACACGTCTGTAAAAACGAACAATATGATAATCTTTGTTGAACCCCTCAAACTGGGCGTGAACATGCTCGATACGCAGATATTTCGTTTCCAGCATGTCGCCAAGAGAGCGAATTTTCGGTGGCATCATCATGCCTCCGCAGTCGACACGGCGTCGTCCGCGATTACGTTTTGATGGTCTGGGAACCGCATTCAAGAATGGTCCAAAAATAATCGCCGGTATAGTTGGCTTCGCGGAAAATCGATTCCCATTCATGGGGCTTGCAATAGGTTTTAGCTGTCAGCATCCAAGCTTCGAAAATTTCCAATTCATCGTCATTTCGGTAGGCGTCGACTTGCACGAAAGCGCGGCCGGAATCTCCGACCCGCTCTATTTCACGCAAGGCCTGCACTACGCCAGGCGGTTCCAGATTGTGCACGACATTTATACCCAACACCGCCTGGAAGCTGGCATCAGCAAAGGGCAGCGCGTTGCAACCTCCGCGCAAAATGCGGCCTGAAACATCCGGGTGGCAGTGCTCGATCGCGTACCGTGAAATGTCTATCCCCCAGACCTCAAGCCCAGGCAGCACATCGGCGAGATCCTTCATCAGAAAACCCTTCGCACAGCCGACGTCGAGTACCCGGTCACCTGGTTTCAAGCCATAACGTTCGACGACGGTTTTTGCGACCGGCACCCAGCGACCGTCATAGACATAGCCCCCATACCCCTGATCGCGTGTACCATCAAAATATTCAACGTCAAACTTAAGTGCGAGCGGCCGGTTGCGCTCCTTGTTACGCATCCGTTCGCCGACATCGCGCGTGATTTGTGGCGGAGCTCCGAGAAGGTTGAATTCAGACATCAGGAATCCACCCCCGAAACTGCTATCATTGCCGACAAGACCTCATTTATTCGAATATCGTTGTCGATATTTGTCGCTTCCGCAGGAGCGGGCCCAACTGCGCATCGCCTGAAATAGTCATATTCATGCGCCCAAGTCGGATCGGATTGAATCAAGGTATGCGATTTCTCATCTGGCCGGCCAGACGGCAGCTTGCGGTCACGGACAAAGAAGCTCGATGGGCCCCATTTACAAAGCGAGCGGATGTGGGCGCTGCCCTTCTCTGCGAAGACATCGGCGTAGAAATGATTGCGCCACGACATCAGGGTCATTTCAAGCTGCATCAGCGGCAGTGTGCCTTCGGGCTGGGCGCCGAAACTTAGGTGGTCGAACGCGCGGTTCTCGAACCGATTGGCGGACCAGAGCTCAAATTTGGGTGCGCCGGGAATATCTCCGAACCAGAACAACAATGTGTCAAGCAAATGCGAGCCGAGGTCCGGAAGCACGCCAGCCCCGCTGTCGCGCCATGGCGACGCACGAACCAAGCTCGCCGTACCGTTACCATAAAACATGCGAACTGAATATATTTTCCCCAGCGCGCCCGATACCAGAGTATCTCGCATGTTGACAAAATGCGGCTCGAACCGGTGATTATAGGCCGTGTAGCAAAGCACACTGTTGTCTTTGGCGAGCGTCCGCAAGGCGGTTAATGACACCCCGTCGCCCGCAAGTAACGGCTTTTCTACCAAGACATGCTTACCCGCAGTTAGCAGATAGGTCAGCAACGAATTTTTTGCGTCATCGGGTGTACAAACCAGCGCCGCATCGTATGTTTCAAGCGGGACATCTTCGACACTACGAAAGTCGGCATCGGTGTTTATAGGGTCGATAACAGCAACAACGTCATCCCCTGCGATTTCTCGCCGTTTATATCCCTGCACTCCCAGACCGACGACAATTACCCGCATAGCAAACGTCACTCTCAGCCGTATCGAAGATGACGATCAAGAACATCTATCTTCTTGCGAACGTCCGAAGGTTGGACCGGAATATTGCCATCGTGCTCACATTCGACCGCTGCGGCGAGAGAACCTAGGATCGTTGCAATGCCTTCATTGCCCGTCGATTTTAGCGATAATGACGCATAAGCCAGCAGTGCATCTCCGGCACCAACAGGATCTTTCAGCTCGTCCACGAAGTGGTCGAGCACGATCACTGTCCGCAAGTCGGTTTTTGGACGAGTACGGTAAGTGAGAATGCCACGTTCGCCCAATTTCATCATCAGCGTCTTACAATTTGCCTGCTTGAACAGCTCGGTCGCCAGAGGGCGGACGACCGAATCCTGGTCACCCAGCGAGAATCGTGCCTCGCGCTCGTTTGGCGTAATCAGATCGAAATTCTGGAATTCCAGAATATTTCCCCATCGGCTGGCGACCTGGCTGTCGGCAACCCGGAACACACCCTCGGGAATGGCATCGCTTAGATGAAAAATGGTATCGCGATTGAATATTCCATGACGAAAGTCGCTGAACACGACAATATCTGACGGTATTTCAGAAATCTGATTTGCCAGCTTTTCGCACCGTTGCTGGGATATTGAACGGTTATCAAGCGTGTCAATCTTTAGCATGCGGTAACCGTCCGCGATGATCGCATTCTTGTTGGTGGTCGGTCGGGTGCTATCCACGATCGCGTGACATTCCACTCCGGCGGCATTTAGATCCTCGAGCACAAAATCGCGATATATATCATCGCCCAACACCGTAGAGAAAGCGACGCTGGCGCCGGTCGCGCGCAAATGTTTAGCGACTATGCCGGCGCCGCCGACATAATCTGTCTTTGTGTTGTAACGGACTGAAATAGTAGGTGTCTTGGTTATGCCGCCAATTACGTCGCAATTAGTATAAGTGTCGATGATCGTATCACCCAAGACATGAACCCGAAGGTCGGAAAACCCGTCCAGCGTTTCACGTAAATCGTCGAAGCTGATCTTCTCGCCCTCCATCAAAACCCACAGCTTCTCAGGCGCTATCTGGGGGGCGGCGAGGTTTAGCAGCGCCGACGATGAATAAACGATATCTCCGGGCGTGAAAATCATCTCCCCACCATAAGATTCTAGAACATCCATCTCTTCACGGGTTTTGGGGTGAACCTGCCCGGCAGTGTATTCATAACCCTTCGCGAAAAAATCGGGCTGTAGCGCCTCCAAATTCGACAATGGCGTCGGCTCGGTGTCGATGATCACGTAATCGACTACTTCGAACGCCGACAGGTTTATGGCTCGCAGCTCCTGCGGCACGTAAGGTCGCATGTCGGCCTTCATAATGTACTCATCCGCGGTCAGGCTACAGACCAAGATATCGGCCTTGCTCTTGGCATAAAGCATATGGCGCACGTGGCCCGGATGAACTACATCGAAGGCACCGTGGCACATGATTACTTTTTTTGCGCGCGGCCGGGGACCAAGAATTTCAGAGAGTTCTTGGCGCGTCTTAATTTTATGTGAAACATATGATTCGCTAACTTCGTCCATCATCCGGCTAGTCTTTCATGTGAAGGAACCAAGTTTTCGTGGCCTGATTTATGGAATCAGGGCTCCATAATGGCGCGTCGCGCCAGTAGTCAATATTTGCAATCACTTTTGCGACACCTTCATCAAAAGAAACCTTCGGCTTCCAGCCGGTTGCCGCAGTGATCTTACCGATATCCGCATGCGTGCAGTCAGGTTCACCCGGTCGCTTCGGTATACGCACCACCTCACCGCCCAAAAGTTCGACCAGGCGGTTAACTGATTGCGGTTTGCCGGCGCCAAGATTGTATATCTCTCCAAGCTGCTCAGTCTCTGCGGCGGCGAGAAATGCCTCAGCTACATCGGTCACATACAAGAAATCTCGCGTCTGTTCCCCGTCGCCCACCACGGTGAACGGTTCACCGGCCAGCTTTTGACGCAGAAATACGCCGAAGACCGCACCATAGGCCCCCGAGGTGCGAGACCGCATGCCATAGGCATTGAAAATGCGAATTGAATTGACTGGCAAACCGTAAACTTCGTGCCAGTGGAGGGCAGCCTGTTCACCCTGAAATTTCGACAATGCATAGGGATATTTCGGATCAATCGGATGCGATTCATCAGTTGGTGTCCGGGCAAGCCCGTAACAGGATGACGAAGCCGCATAAACCAGCCGATCCACACCTCGCCCGCCATTGGTGTTGCGGGCTGCCTCCAGCACCCGAACAGTGCCCATGACGTTGGTAGACATGTAATCAACGGGTCTTTCAATCGAGGGCACAATATCGCCGATACCAGCAAAGTGAAAAACGTATCGCGCGTCCTTGAACAATGGATCGTCGGGCGTGATATCGCAAATGTCGCCACGACGGAGCGTCACCCGGCCAGCACCCTCGTGATGGGCCAAGTTGTGCTCGCGTCCACCGACAAGGTTGTCGATCACGCGCACGTCAAAACCTCGGTCAACCAAAACATCCACCATGTGGCTACCAATAAAGCCGGCACCACCGGTCACAACGGCAATGGACCTTCCAGTCATCTCGCGCCGAGCTTCTTCATCGTACGGACGTTGTAATACCCGTCATCGTCGAAACTGTTGGGCAACTTACCTTGACGAAAAGCATCGCATAGATCGCGAACCGCATACTCAATCGACCGCTTGGGCTCGAAACCAAGTACCCGCGTCACCTTGTCGGAATTGACATGATACGAACGGTTGTCGTCATTTGGTGTGACTTCGATACCGATCTCGCCATTTTCGGGGAACTCTTCCTCGACCACCTTCTTCACGAACAACGCGATATCCATAATAGAATGATTCTCGAACCCGATGTTGAACACTTCGCCCTGCACTTTTTCGTGCGGTGCGGCAAGCATCACCTCATAGGCGTCCACCATGTCGTCTATATGCAGGTTGGGGCGCATTTGCGTGCCGCCGAAGACTGTAATTTTACCCTTTGTGACGGCATGATTAGTAAGAATATTTACGGAGAGATCGAGCCGCGTCCGGTTAGAGTGGCCGCAGATCGTCGCTGGCCGGATGATGACGCAAGTAAAACCCTCGGCCATATGCTTTTTTAAAAGCGGTTCGCACATGCCCTTAAACTTGTTGTAGAGCGTTAGCGGCACCAGCGGGTGCTCCTCGGTAACATTCGGCGAATCGCTAACGCCGTAGACCGAGCTGGAGGAGGCATAGATGAAACGTCTCACGCCAGAATTTTTTGCAGCAACCACCATCGGTTCGAAGCAGTCGTAGTTTATAGTCTTCGACAGATCTTCATTGAGCTCAAAGCTGGCGTCGTTCGAAATGCAAGCAAGATGGAGTACAGCATCCTGCCCTTTGAAACATTCTGCGAGCTTAGTGGTATCGCGAATATCACCCTTCACGACGGTCAAATTCGGGTTGTCCGTCGGCAGACTATTTTTAAAATACATGATGTCATAGACGGTGACATTGTGCCCCGACTCGAGCAGGCGAGGCACAAGAGCATGCCCGACATATCCGCCGCCCCCGGTCACGATTACATTCTTCAGCATTATTTAAATCCGTTTGTCTGTCTTTAGAGGTTCAACGGCGCGGCCAAACTAAGCTCCACGCTTCATAAGCACTTACTGACTTTGATTGAGTATTCCGCAGCGGTGGCGTCGTCATAGAACATTCGCACCGTTTCCAGAGAGTATGCATCCTGATCCTTGCCAACCAAGGCCAGCTTTTTCAGAAGATCGGGCGACACAGTAATAATGTGACATCCGGCCTGATCAGCTTGAAAAATATTGAGCAGTTCACGTGGGCTGGCCCACAGAAGCTCTGCTAAAGGCCGCACGTGAGAGAGATGGCTCGCCGCCTCGGTCATGATCGGCAGTGGATCGATTCCGCTATCGGCGATGCGGCCGGCAAAAACCGACAGGATCGCTGGCGTGCCCGGTGCCAAGGCCTCCGCCACTGCCATGACCTGCTCCATCGTGAACATTGCTGTCACGTTGCAAACGACGCCAGCACGCGACAGGCGCGCGATAAGGGGGCCGCTGAACTCACCGGTGGAGTTGGTTACTGGGATCTTCACGTTAACATTGGAACCCCAGCTCGCGATCTCAAGCGCCTGTGCCTCCATCTCATCGAACTCATCGGCGAAAACCTCGAAGGAAACCGGGCGATCCGGAATCGCCTCCAGAACGACCTTGGCAAAGCCTTGATAATCATTGACTCCCGCCGCCCGCATTAGCGTCGGGTTGGTGGTGAAACCCTTGATACGCGAATCCACATACAAGGCCTTCATACTTTCCACATCTGCGCCATCGGCAAAAATTTTGATGGCCAAATCGTTGATGCTCACAGATTCCCTCCCGTTATAAAAATATGGCGGCGGTTATTTTCCCCACCGCGACGCCTTGAGCGCCTCGCCCTTCAAATCACAACAGCTCTGAATTACAACAAACCCGTAATTGCAAAGCTCAAACTACCATTTCGTACTGCTAATCTGCAGCTTGGGGTTCGAAACCAGACAGTGCCATACGACAGCCTGGAACGCTTCCGTGTGAGGGGTGACTCGTTCTTCGTGAACGGTCGGAACGACAACCACAATATCTCCCACCTGCTTGGTATGCCCGCCGGCCCGTCCTACGACGCCGGTAATCTTCATCCCGCGTACTCGGGCCTCCTCGATCGCAGCAACTAGGTTAGGGCTGACATTCTTCTCCATATCGCCACCACCCACGGAAAAGATGAACACCATATCCCGACTGCTTGCTCGGCTGACTTTGAGCCACTCGGAGAAGACGGTGTCCCAACCCTCATCGTTGGTGCGCGCGGTCAGCTCCGAAACATTGTCCGTCGGCGCATAGGCTTCAATGCCGCAAAGCTTGCGAAAATCGTTTACGGCATGGGAGCAGTTTGCGGCAGACCCGCCGACGCCAAGAAAAAATAACCGACCGCCCTCGTCGCGCAATACCGCCAATGCCTCCGCCAATTCGTCGATTTGGTCGTGGTCAATCGCGGTGGCAATTTCACCTGTTTCCCTAAAATACTCTGTCGCATGTGACATCTATCTATCCACTCTCAAGATCAAGGATGCCGGAACGGCGATGGCCACGCTCCGGGATTGCGTCATCGGGCGCCTGCAGCCGGGCCAGGATAAATTCCATCGCGTCGCCGAGTAACTGTACGCTAATGTCTGCAGGCGATCCGGCCGTTTCCTCCGTATACCCTCTATCGACAAATACCGTCGAACAGCCCGCTGCGCGGCCCGCTTCTATATCCCTCCAGCGGTCGCCGACCATGACAGAGCGCCGCAAGTCGACGCCCCATTTGCGAGCTGCTTCAAGGATCATCCCGGGCTTGGGTTTCCGACATTCGCAACCCGCGTCGTCCGTATGCGGGCATATGAGGATATCAAGCACACCCAATTCTGACCGCAGCTGATCGTGCATGGCGTCCAAGACGGCGCGCGTCTGCTTGCCTGTGGCAAGATCCGGCTGATTGGTGACGATGATGACAGGATATCCCTCGGCGCGGATTCGCTCAACCATCGCGACCGCAGCCGGAAAAATCTCGAAATCCTCCAACCTGATAGGAGCGTACGGTCTGCCGTCCCGCACTTCGCTGCGGTTAACCGTGCCATCCCGGTCGAGAAAGACTGCGCCGCGCATGGCTGCTCATGGTCCCGCAACGGTAGCGAATTGGGAGGTTTTAGTAGTCATTTTCTACCGTTCAGAATTTCGATATCGTGCGTAGTCATAATATTGGCGAGCTCCCTTGCGCTTGTGCGGTGCGTCCATCCAACGGCCTCACGCAGCCGGGTCGCGTCACCCTGCAAAACTTGAACGTCAATAGTGCGGAAATATTTTTGATCAACTACTGCAATTTTACGGCCCGATTTCCGGTCTATGCACGTCTCGTCAGCACCGCTCCCATCAAACTCAACGTCAAACCCGACAGACTCGCAGCACCAGCGCAAGAACTCCCGCACCGTGGTAATTGTATTCGTTGCAATTACGAAATCGCGAGGCTCATCCGCCTCCAAAATCGCGACCATCGCGTCCACGAATTCTGGTGCATAGCCCCAATCGCGCGCCGCATCGAGATTGCCGAGCGGTATGGGTTTATCATAGCCGGCTCTGATCTTAGCGAGCCAGCTGGATATTTTTCGGGTGACGAACTGTTTGCCTCGCAACTCGGATTCATGATTGTACATGATACCGCTAACGACGTGCATGCCATAGGTTTCGCGGTAGTTCTTCACCATGTGGTGTGCGGCCAGCTTTGAGATGCTGTAGGGGTTGATCGGATTGAAGGGCGTTTCCTCTGACTGCGGCGATGACTGTACATACCCAAACATGTCGGAGGTCGAGGCTTGAAATAATCGCGAATCCAGCTTGAGAATTCGAATGGCTTCCAGAATATTTAGTACACCGGTATAGTTTACCAGAGCCGTGTACTGCGGGTGCTTGTGGCTGTCATCGACAAAACTGTCGGCGGCCAGGTTGTAAACAAAGTCAGGACGAACCTCATCGAGCACGCTCTGGACGTTCGCGAACTCGGATATCTCAAGTGAAATTAGCTCAATGTCGCCTAGTATATCGATTTCGATCAAGCGGTCGACTTTCGGGCTACTGCCCCTGCGTGTCGTTCCGAAGACCTGGTGCCCTTCCGAAATTAGCTTCTTCGCGATGAAGGCCCCATCTTGACCTGTTACCCCGGTGACTAGAACCTTACTCATAGGCTGCCTGCAGAAATTTTAGTGCCTCGTAGAAACCATATCCCTTACCGAGATGGCCCTGCCACACTTCCAGCACCTTGCGGCTGGGTATTTCCAGTATCCGATCAATGTTGCGCAGGTCCCCGGCACCAAACTCGATGCCCTCGCCATCGACCCCCACCGCATCCGCCAAATGTATGTGGCCGGCAAACGGGGCTAGCTGTTCAAGCCAATCTTGCCATGAGGCTGACTCATAGTTGGCCGACAAGATCAGGTGCGAAACGTCGAGGCAGATCGGCACTTTGTGCTTGACGATATACGCAATATCCACGCCGTCGCAGAACATGTTGAGCTTCTCCGCGCCCCCGAAATACCAAGCGATGCGAGGCAACCACTGCGGATAGACAACAAAGGCATCGGTGCGGACAGAGTCCAGGAAGCCGAAGATATTGTCGAGCGAGACATCCTTGTTCTCTGCGCTCTCCCGCGAGAAGCTGCCGACTACCGGCACGGCATAGCCTGTCTTGTCCGCTAGGCGTTCGGTGATCAGCCTTACGCCGTCGATTATCTGGAGGCTGTCTTCCCGTGTGGCGGCATCAGCCGACAGCGGGTCAATCAGCCGGTTTCCCCTGAGATAATCAGGAAGATGGATGCTGTACTTTTTGTCAGCCGGCAACAGCCTGTCAAAAGTGTCCCAATCGGTGTCCGCGCGCCTCACTTCGCCATAGGACAAGTGTAGCTCCAAATTGCGTAAGCCGAGTCGGTTTATCAGTTCGGCACAATCGTGGAATCGCACCGGTATCGAGAGGTCGTACCTGTCTGCGAACGCTGTCAGATCGGCGGACGCACCGTCGTAAAACTTATTGTAGTGGAATTCGGTCACCGGCTCGCCCCGCCGAAGGGCCTCGCGCAAAGGTAGGTCGCGCAAACGGCTGAATTCGGCCTTTGTCAGCCCGTTTCGCGGGGCGCACAGAATCAGCTTCGATTCATCGACGCATTCGCCCACGGCGAAGTCACAGGTGGCTACCAGCGATGTCCCCAGGTTCTGCATGTTGAGGAACTCACCTTGATTGGGCACCCTTGGGCCGCTGCTACGGATCACCGGGTACAACTCGGCAAAATTGCATATTTTGGCAAATTCTGCGGCGTCCGAGCTGGTCGAATCGTCCAGCCCACCACCCTGCTTATCAAGCGTAAGGTGCCGCTCGATATATGCCGCGCCTTCAGCCATGGCCAGCAGGCAGACCTCCCAGTCCTCGTCATGACTGGAATAGCCGACCGGGCCGCGTACGTGCCGCTTCATCAACTCGATGAAGGCAAGTTGCTGGTTGCCAGTCATGACTGGATAGTTCGCGATGCAGTGCATGAAGACGACGCTGTCCCCTTGAAGCTCCGCGATGCGGCCGAGGATAACCTCCTCGGTGTGGCCCCCGGTACTGATGATGATGAGTTTCTTTTGCTCTACATACCGGGCGAAAATCTCGTCATTCATTAACTCGGCGGAGGGAACCTTGAAGAAGTCAAACACCGCCGCATCAGCGCCGAAATCGTCGATATCGGAGGCTTTGAAGACGCTCAGCCCGGCCCGGAGACCGCGCTCACGCGTATACGCCGCGAGGTCCACGACCTCCTGTGCAGTCAGTTTAACGCGCTCGATTTCCTCGCTGATGATCTCGTCGCCGATCTGGTCGGTCGAATGATAGAAATTGTCGATGTTGCGGTACTGAAACTTGACTCCCCAGGCACGGGATGCGGCAGCGATATCGATCAACTCATGGGCAACATCAGAACTCCCCTTATGGTTGATACCGAGTTCTGCAATAACCCTGATTCTATCGGGATTTTGTGCGCAATCATCAACCTGATCTTCAGGATTCTTCTGATGCTTACTCCATGTGGAAATCATCTATACGCACTCGCCGATCAATAGCTTTCAATGATAAGGGATTGTTCTCGATCCGTACAATACTACCCAAGACAACGTTCTTGTTGCTAAAACGGTTTTCTGTTCACATCAACTTTCATCCGCCCGACAATCTGCCCGTGAAAACGCGCTCTCCCTCCCTTCCGCCAACGGATGCGTCAAAACGGGCCAGGTGCCGCTTCACGAAGTATTCGGTCACCCTGCGCGTTTTCTGCGGAAAAGGGGTGAGCGTCGGGCTGAACGGGTTATCCCGGCTCTGAATCCAAATCGCCCTTCGGCGGGTGCGCGCAGACGCACCGCCACGCCAGTGTATCCCCGAGGTGTCAGCAACGACCAGAGTGTTCGCCGGCACTGCGAACCTCACTGGATCGCTGGAACCCAATGTCACGATATCCTCCTCCGTCGCACGGAACGAGCCGTCCTCAGAGTGACCGTCGGAGAGATTGCGCGCCACGAGGCTGCGAGCATATTCCCAACGAAGCCGGCGTGCCGTTAGCCGGTGCGAACCCGGTACGTAGGTAAAGGGCCCACTTTCCGACGTTACATCGTCGATAAACAGCCAAGCTTTTATAGTGGGATGAAAGGTGTCGCGATGGGGTGTCGATTGCGGATCCTGTGCGTTGCCGGGCAGCGCACCCCTTAGGAGGTTCTCGATAAAGACCAGCGGCAGACGGTTTTTGGAGTTGGTGTAACGGATCACCGCGGTCCGGCTGCCGGCGACTAGCATGTCGCGGAGCGTTGGTAGCCGCGCCATGCTGGTTGCGTCGACAAAAACACGCTGGTTTCTCGTATCGCCTTCAATGGTTTCGTGGATGCGAGCCTCCAGCGCAGCAATCTCGCTGCGCAGACTCTCCAACTCGGCTTGGGAAAGAAAATCTCGTTTGACCAGATAGCCCTGCCGCGCGAAGAGCCGGCGATCCTCAACATCGACCAGCGGCGCCAGCACGAGCAAGCGGAGCCTGTAAATCCCCCGGGCGGCAACCACCCTGAACACGTGCAGGCCCAAACGGTTCAGCAGAGGAGAAGCAATGACAGGATTGGAGAGGAATGACTTCTGCTTTGAAAATATGGCGAGAACATGCTGTATCGGACGGATAAATCGCATCATCATATAGCCCGCGGGCGCAGACGAGACGCTCGCCTAATTGTCCGCGCAACGTGCAGCTCGATCATTGTTTCGACAGCGTTGCCATCGCCAATGCGACGGCGTCAGCTGTCTCCTCAATCTGTTCCGGTTTGTGGGTGCTACTCAGAAAGAACCGCAGCCGGGCCCGGCCTTCCTCAACCGCGGGATAGATGATTGGCTGGACACTGATGCCGCGATTGAACAGCGTATTCGACATCTCCACCGCCAACATTGAGCTGCCGGTCACCACCGGAACCACCCCGAAGCCCTGCGAGAACCCGGTATCGAGATTGCAGGCGCGCATTGCAGCAAGGCAATGCGCACTATTGCGCTGCAGCAGGGCGACCCGTTCAGGCTCCCTCAGCATGATACGCAGGCTTTCCAGCGCGGCCGCGGCGATCGGCGGCGACATGCCGACGCTGTAGACAAAGCCCGGAGCGCTATACCGCAAAAGTTCGATCAGCGCGGCCTCGCCTGCGATATAGCCGCCGCAGGCAGCAAACGTCTTGGACAAGGTTCCCATCCATATATCGACGTCCGACCCAGCGACACCAGCATGCTCGCCGATGCCGCGCCCCGTAGCGCCGAGCACACCGACCGAATGGGCTTCATCAACCATCAACAGAGCCTTGTGGCAATTCTTGACCTCGATAAAACGGTCCAGTGGGCAGATATCGCCATCCATGCTGTACATCCCCTCGACGCAAATCAGAATCTTTTCATAGCGGTCGCGTTGCTCGAGCAGGATGGCATCGACAGCCCGCCAGTCGTTGTGTGGGAAATTCATTCGCGTAGCCCCCGTCAGCTGTGCGCCGACAAGGACGGAATTATGGATCAGGCGGTCGTGCAGGATAAGGTCGTGCGGCCCCATTAGCGTGCCGATCACGGCGATGTTGGTGGCATGCCCCGAAACGAAGGCCAGCGCGTCGGTGGTGCCATGAAAATCAGCTAGCGCTTCTTCAAGAGCGCGGTGTGGCGGCCGCTCCCCCGAGACCAGGCGGCTAGCCGAGGCCGAGGTGCCGAAGCGCTCGGTCGCCTCCGCGGCTGCCGCTCCAACCCGGGGATCGCCATTGAGACCAAGATAGTTATAGGTGGAGAAATTCAGCAGTTCGCGCCCGTCGATGACAGTTGTGTCGGCGGCCACGCCATCGTGAACCTTGAAGAATGGTGAGGACACGTTAGCGTGCTCGCCGATCAGCCGGTGCATCTCAATCTGCTTGTAAGCGGAGAACTGATTGGGCCGGTAGTAGCTTTCAGGAATCTGCTCCTGGCGCTTGGCTTGCGCAGTGTCGGTCCTGCCTGCTTTGTCGCCCACACCCCGCCTTTCGGAAAAACGTGCGATAATTTTACGCTTCGCCTCTGGAGAGAGGCTCGATAGCCCCTTGTCTAATGCCACCTATACAACTCCAGTCTATGTGATTAGCGCTCGTTCAACTCTTCGCTAATTTCGCTAACAAATTCCCTAGATTGGTTTTCGTCATGCCGCGCCAGAAAATCGTTGATCTCTGCCTCGCCAATACCCTCTGCGTCGGTCTTCGGGGTGTTGTCCGACAGGAAACCGATAATTTGGTCCGCGAAATCATCCAGCGTTGCATCGGTTGCGGCCGCGATAGGCGGCAGCTTGATGCCCCATGCCTCTTCCAGTCCGATTATAAGCTCAACCACCATCAGAGAATCCATGCCAAGGTCAAAGATTGACCGTTTCGTATTGATCCGGTCTTCCGGCATATGCAGAACCTTTGCCGCCTCCCCAGCAAGATATTTTACTATCCGATCTTTCGCCTGATGCGGAGAGGATTCGGCGATAAGTCGCTCGATATCCAGTTCGGGCTCGTCACCCCTCCTCGACACGCGGCGGTCGAGAATGTCGCGGTAGCGCGCAGCCCCGGCCGTCGGCAGCCGTCCGACGACGTTCGTCAGATCGAACGAACTCACCGCCTTCTCCGCACCGCGGCGACCGACCAAGAATGGCATGTGGGATAGTGCCTCCATCGCCGGGGTCGCAATGATACCGGCGCGGGATTCTAACGTCGTGCGCAGTGCATCGGTGCGAGTCAGATAGCCAGCGTCGGCGATCGGACCCCAACAGATTGAGGTGGCGGGTAGCTCCGCTTCCTGTCGATAAATCGCAAGTGCATCGAGATAGGCGTTGGCGGCCACATAGCTGGCTTGGCCGGGATTGCCGAACAGCGTGGCCATCGACGAAAACATGACGAAGAAATCGAGCGGCACATCCTTCGTCGCCTCGTGCAGCGCCCAACCACCTGCAACCTTAGGGGCAAGCACGCGGTGCATTGTCTTCGTGGTCAGGTTTGGCAGGATTTCGTCTCCGAACTCCGCCGCTGCGTGCACAACACCCTGAAGCCGCCGACTTTCCGTCGAAATCGAGGACACCAGTTCGGAGACCGCCCTCTGATCGGTAACATCGCAACTGCGCACGTCCACGAGCGCGCCGGTCGCCGTAATCCTGGCCAGAGCGTCAGTGTCGACTACGCATCCCGACCTGCTGACCAGTACCAAGTCGCGCGCGCCCCGCTCCGCCAGCCACACCGCCGTGGCGAGGCCAAATCCAGCGGTGCCGCCGGTCACCAGAACCGCACCGTCCAGAACCTCCGGAAAGGCAGCGGCGGACGGCGGCGTATCCGACTGCGCCACCCCATCACCGGTCATCGCCACGACAATCTTCCCGATATGGCGCGACTGCTGCATATGGCGGAAGGCAGAGACAATATCGGAGGCGGCGAAGCTGCGCCGCGGCAGCGGCGCCAAGGTTCCGTCACCGAACATCTCAGTCAACTCGCCAAGAAGGCGGCGGGCGAGCAACGGCCTTTCCGCCATAAGCTGGTCGGCGTCAATCGCGAAGTAGCTGATGTTTTTCCGGAACGGACGCAGACCTACTTTCGTGTCGATGTAGAAGTCGCGCTTGCCGAGCTCAATAAACCGACCGAACGCCTTCAGGCTACGCAGCCCCTTGCTGATTGCTTCGCCATGCAGGGAATTAAGCACCACGTCGACGCCCTTTCCGCCAGTGGCCCGCATGACACTATGGTCAAAGGTGCCGTCGCGCGAGCTGAAGATGTTGGCCTCCGGAACGCCCATCAGTCGCACGATATCGCGCTTTTCGGCGCTACCAGCAGTCGCATAGATCTCCACACCCAGATGACGGGCGATCTGAATCGCCGCAAGACCAACCCCCCCGGCGGCACCATGAATCAGTACGCGCTCTCCGGGTTCGACCATCGCCAGTTCCTTCAGCGCATACCAAGCGGTGAAAAACACGGTGACAATCGAGGCTGCTCCCGCGAAATCCATCTCGGCGGGGATCGGGACCACCGCGTGCGCCTCCGCCATCACACGGTCGGCAAAGCATTGCGGGGCAAAGCAGAACACCCGGTCACCTGGCTTCAGGTCGGCCACATCCGCGCCGACGCGTACAATCTCGCCCGCCGCCTCCATGCCGAGTGTGGCACCTGCAAATCCGTTCTCGAGCGCCTCGGACGGAAGCAGTCCCATCGAAAACATTACGTCACGGAAGTTGAGCCCCGCCGCCCGTACTTCAATCTCCACCGTACCGGGGGGCACCTCACCCGCCGGCCGGCCGGTCCAATTAAGCGATCTCAAATTACCTGGCGTGAAGGACAACACACTAGTACCACTACCGATTTTGGCCAGCGGCTCTTCACGCTCCCGATCGGGGCGCAGCCGCAGTCCGGTTCGCTTGTCTGCGTCAAGCTCGACCTCGTCCTCGTCTATACCAAACAGCAGTTCGTCCGCCAGCGTCGCCACTGCGACCCCATCATCGAGGTCGATCAACCGCGTCCGCAGCTCAGGGTATTCATTCTGCATCACACGACCGAGTCCGCGCAGCGCGCCAAAGGCAGGATCGCGCCCACTATTGGTCAACAATGCAAGCGTCGGCGTTTTGGACAACTTCGTCGCGACTAGGCTCCGGACAAGGCTGGTCGCGGTGCGGCAGAGGGTGTCTGAGCGCGCAAGCTGCGCAGTGGCGGTGTCGGCCGGATCTGCATTAAGTCCGTCGGCAAGGACCACCAGAGTGGGCATGTCGACGTTTCCAGCAAAATCTGGCCAGAACACCTCCCAGTCTTCCTCCGTCGAAAAGGCAGGCACACGGATAGCCGTAGCGCCAATGTTAGCGAGCGCACCCTCCAACCCTTCCGGCGCGTCATCGCCGACGATCAGCACTGCTGACTCGCTCTTACGCTCAGCCTTGGTCAGCGCCGTCGACTTCCGGGCCCACAACACATAACAACCGTTCTCAACCCGACACTCGACGTCGGCAAAGCCAGCCTGAACGAGCCTGTTTCTCCACGTGTCGGCATTGGCTACGGGCGAATGCCAGCCACCTTCCTCCGTCACCTCCCACCAACGCTCGTCGGCGCCGAACACCATATCAAGCCAAAGCGCCGGACGTGGCGTACTAAGCAGCAACGCACCGCCCGGTCTGAGCAACCCAGCGATCACGCCCAGTGTATCCGCATCGAGCGGCGCGCCCGGCCGCAGGACGGAGACAACAAGGTCAACCGACGCCGGCAGCCAACCGTTGCTTTCGCCAAGCGGTATGGCGAAGTCTACGACGCGGCGTTCGAAACTCGGATCGATGGATAACCCGACGTCGACCATCGGCACGACACCTTCGACACTCAACACAGCGGCGTCGATCCTGTCGGTTGGTGTCGCACGCGCGAGATGCGGCAGCATAAATGTTCCGTCTAGCTCCACCACGCGGATCTGCCGATCGAGCGGTGCAGCCCGAATGATTCGCAATGCTGCCTCGCGAAGGGTGTTGAATGCCGCGCAAGCAAACGGTGCGCCCTCCATCAACAGTTCCAGCGTCGGCGCGTCAGCTCGCGCTACAGCAGCATCTTGCCCCTGTAGAAGGGCCGCCAAGTGCAGTCCAGTGCGGCCCACCAGTGTCGCCTCCGCCAACATGTCAGGATGGGCGGCAAGGAACTGACGCCACGCCGCCTCCGCGCCGCCTGCTGCATCTTTCGCCATTTCGCCGCTCTCAGGATCGATCAAGTCGGCCCTGAGGGTAATATCCAGGCAATGCTCAAGCAGGGCGACACGATTCGCCGCCGCACCATCTTTTGAGCCAACATCGTGCAATGCCTCCGAGGCGAAGAGGGCTGACAAACGATCCAGCGCGGCCTCCATCTCCCAGTTCGCAGACAAACCCTGGGCCGGCAACACGGAGGCCGGCGAAGCGGCGGCGGGTACTGCGCCGGCCGGCGACAACGGCACCCGCTCCAACGACCAGTAGCCCACTGCCGGCCTAGAGCGGTCGAGCGCTAAAGCGCGTTGAAAACGGATCCCTACTGCGGAAGCGATCGGCACACCGACCTCGTCAAGCCAAGTGAAATCAGCGACAACCGACAGGGCCGTCGCCTGCACCAACCGCACCATACAGGATGCCGGCATGTCGCCCGGCTGGCGCACCATCAAGCGCTCGATCCGCACCGGTAGATAGGCCACAGCCTCATCGTCCGCCACTCGGCCGCGCAATAGCCCGAGCAATCCTTGCAACCCGCCATCAAACAGAACGGGATGCAGCATGTAAGCGGCGGGATCGTCTATGTCTACGGGCACGCACAGCGCAACTTTGGCGCTCGTTTCGTCTAGCACATCGATGCGCTCAACCGACCGTAACTGTGGACCATAGGACAGGCCCAGTGCGGCGGCGAAGCTGTAATGCGCCTCGGCGTCCCAAGATCTAAGAGGTATGGCGTTGCCGTCATCCAACATCTCTGCCAGCTCGTCGTCATTCGCGCGCGATACCCGCCCAACCGCATTTTTTGTCCAGGGAAGGTCCTGCTGGCGCGGCCTACTTCCGATAGCGATGCGCCCATCCTCTTCAGTCTCAACTCGTAAGAGCTGCCGATGCGTGGCATCGAGCGTCAGTGGCTGACGAATCTCCAACTCCTCAACCGCCACCGGACCATCACCGCCAACGGCTACCGCCGCCTCAAGCGCCAGTTCAGCGAACCCCGCCGCCGGGAATAAGATCGTATTACCAATCACATGATCAGCCAGGAACGGATAGAGCTTCTCATCTACTTGCCCCTGCCAAACCGGCAGGTCGCGTGCAAAACGGGCGCCAAGGATGCGGCCCTCCGTGCGCATGTGGACCTGACCCGTGATGTTCAGTCCGCCATCCGCCCAATAACGTTCGCGCTGCCACGGGTAAGTCGGCAGCTCGGCTGGCAACGCCGGCGCCGGGAACAATATTGCGAAATCTAGCGCAGCACCCTCGCAGTATGCGGTATCGACGGCGGCGGACAGCGCGTCACAGCCGTCACGGTCGCGGCGTAGCGTTGGGATAGGCCGGCCGGAGGCGTCGGCGGCGCGCAGGCTTCGGCGCACATAGGATTGCATGATCGCGTTGGGGGAAATTTCGACGAACAGTGTACAACCATCCGCTGCCTGCGCAGCAATGGCCTCGTCTAGGCGGACTGTCTGACGCATATTGTCCCACCAGTACTCAGGACCGAGCTGCGATCCCTCAACGAACGCACCAATAACCGAGGAATAGTACCTCCGCTTACCCTCTGCCGGCTTCAGATCGCCGATCAGGCGCACAGTTTCGTCGCGATGCGGGTCCAGATAGGCGGAATGGAACGGATAGTCGAGATCCAGCGGGTTCCAGCGCGAGCGCCGTCCGGAGAGCTTTTCGCCGAGTTCTGCTAGCGCGGCGCTATCGCCGGTCAGGGTGACCGAACCAGGGCAGTTGATGGCGGCGATCTCCACCTTGCCGTCATACGGCGCGATCAGCTTACGCGCCTCCTCGACGTCGATCTCCGCCGCTGCCATGCCGCCCAAGTATTGCGTGCGCTCCTGGATGGAGCTGCGCCGAACAACCAGATCGACCGCCTGTTCCAGCGTCAGGATGCATGCCGTGTAAGCTGCCGCAACCTCGCCGATACTATGGCCAACGACAGCGTCGGGGACCAGCCCGCGAGCGATCAGGCTGTCGGCGATGGCGGCCTGGATCGCGAAGATCAGCGGTTGGCCTACCGTGGCCTCGCGGGCCCGAGACTGTTCCTCGCAGGCGCGCAGCTCGTCGATGACGCCGACACCGGACTTCGCTGCAACCAGCGTATCCACGGCCTGGATGGTGGCAGCAAACACCGGGTCCTCGTCCATAAGGCGAAGCCCCATGCCGATCCATTGCGCCCCATTCCCAGAAAACACGAACGAGGTGCGCCCACCCGGGTTCTGGGCCTCGCCGAGCGTCACGCCGGCACCTTCCGCGTCCGCGGCAATGTCGCGCAGCCGGGAAATCATACTGTCCGGTGTATCCGCGCGTACGACCGCGCGGTGGCCGTGGTGGTCGCGCCCTAGGGCCGCTGTTCTGCAAACAGCGTAGAGCGTTTGCTCCGGCTTCGATTCTATCCGGTCGGACAATGCACCAGCGAGCGCCCGCAACCCGGCATCGGACCGCGCCGAGATATGGAGCGGCAAAACCCCTTCCGCCTCGGGAGCTTTTGACTTTGGAGTTTTTGCCATTGGGGTTTTTGACTTTGGCGCGGCCTCCAAGATCGCGTGGCCGTTCGCCCCGCCAAAACCGAACGAATTAACCCCGACGACCGGCAATTTGTTCGTGTCGGACAGCAGAGATGACGCATGGGCGACCCGGACGTTGAGGCGCTTGAAATCGATTTTCGGGTTCGGCTCGTCAAAGTGGAGCGAGGCCGGGATGACGCCATGGCGCAGCACCTCTATCGCCTTTATCAGCCCCACCATTCCAGATGCCGGCTCCAGATGCCCGATATTTGTCTTGGCCGAACCAATGATCAGTGGCTTCTTGCGCAGGCGGCGTTGGCCGAGCGCCATGCCGATGGCAGTCGCCTCAATTGGATCGCCGACCGAAGTACCCGTGCCATGCGCCTCCAGATACGACAGCCGACTCGGGCTAATGCGGGCGGCTCTGTAGACCTCTCGCAGAAGCTCTTCTTGCGCCTGTTCGGCTGGTTGGGTAATCCCCTTCGTCCGCCCGTCATTATTGGTCGCGACACCACGAAGCACGGCAAAGATCGTATCGTTATCACGCTGCGCGTTAGCCAGCTTCTTGAGGACCAGGACGCCGCCGCCTTCGCCGCGCACATAGCCTTCAGCGTTTGCGTCGAACGCACGGCACTGTCCGTGGGGCGACAGCATCATCGCCTTGCTAAAGCCTACGAAAGGATAGGGGCTGAGCAGCAGATGCGCTGCGCCAACAATGGCGGCCTCCGCTTTGCCGGCGTGCAGCACCCGCCAGGCATCGTTCAGCGCAAAAAGCGCTGACGAACAGGCCGTATCAGTCACCGAGGATGGCCCGCGCAGATCGAAAACATAAGATATGCGATTGGCGGCGATGGAAAGGGTCGAGCCTGTCATAAAATTGGCGTCGCCGCTCTCGGGGTCGCCTTGGCGGACGTCACTGTAGTCGGTCGCAGAAATGCCGATATGTACCGAGCAGGCCGTGCCGGCCAAGCGTTCTGGCGGAATTCCTCCCCGCTCCAAGGCCTCCCAGGTCAACTCAAGCAGCAGCCGTTGTTGCGGGTCAATCTGGACCGCCTCGCGGGGCGATATGCCGAAAAATTCAGCATCAAATCGGTCCACATCTTCGATCACACCGGCGCGAAACGTGTAGGACTTTCCTGGCTCGAGAGGATCAGGGTGGAGAAACGTTTGGCGATCCCAGCGCCACTCTGGAATCTCGGTGACACAATCGCGCCCGGATTCGAGGAGTTCCCAGAATTTCTCTGGTGAGTTTGCTCCTCCAGGAAATCGGCACGAATACCCAACGATTGCTAGTGAATCCACTTATACCTGCTTTTAATATGAGTGCGCTTGATCCACCCCCAATAAACGTTATCAAAACTCTTAGCCAGCTGGATTTTGGTCCGGTCTCAGGGATAGCACCCGGACGGTTTCAGAACGCGGCAGTCCACACGAACAAGTCCGATGCCCTCGCAACCAACCGATAACTGAAATGTGAACGCTCTACTTGCTGGTTAGGGCGTATTTTTTATGCGTTCAAACACCTCGTCAGGCTTTTGCGTCACGGAAATAACGAAATTCGTCACTAAAACGTGTGATGGGCCGATTTTTTTTGCCCCGGCAAATTATTCGTCGCTATAGGCTACGTTGCGAACGCAGCGCTCTCCCAACTGAGCTACGGCCCCACCGATGCTGAAACCGTCGCCTCAATCGGTCTGCGGTTCCGAGAGCAGGCTCTCAATCAACAACTCAGTGTTGCGGATCAGCATCGCCCGGTAGCCCGCCCGGCTCACCAGCTTGGGATCGATCGCGTACGCGGCGTGAATGCCGACCAACAGGCTGTGGATCGTGCCGGCAGCCTCGAACGCACGTTTCTTGCCAACGCCCGTTTCCTTCATGATCTCGTCACAGATGAGGTTTCGAACCCGCGTGTGATAGGTCGCGTAAACTGAGGCGGTGTCCGCGTCGCTGCGGCTGTCGATCATGAGCTTCAGGAAGAACTCCGCCACTACCGGGTCCTTGAATCGATCGTCGAGGCGCTTGACCAGGTCCAGGACGTTCTCGAACCGCTCTGCCGGCAGCGCGCCCCAGGCGCGCTTGCGGCTTTCCTCGAGGCAGGCCTGTAGCAATCCGGCCTTGGTCTTGAAGTGGAAGAACAGGGTGGCCTGGCTGTAGCCCGCCTGCTCGGCGATCCTCTGCGTCGATGCTGCCGCATATCCGCGCTCCCCGAACTCGCTGAGCGCCGAATCGACGATCTTCGCCTGCGCTTTCTCCGGATTTTTCGAAACACCTTTGACCCGGGCCATAGAATCGCAATCCCTCGTTTAGTGGTAGCTATCAACCTGAAGACCGGTGTGGCGGAAGGCAACGTTCGCAATAAATCACGTTGACCCGATTGGAGCATACTGATACTGATTATTCACTCAATTAATCAATTAATCAGGTAATGCGATGGCCGAAAAATTGCCACCCCTCCAAGAGGACGACCCTCGGCTCTTCCGGATGGGAGACGCGTACGCTTTCGCAACCTATCCGGTTTGCGGCGTCGTGTTCACCGACAAAGGCGCCGTCGCCATCGATGGCCCCATGGCTCCGGCGACCGCACTCCAGTGGCGCGCTTTCATCGAGAACCGCGTTCCTGTGAAGTTCCATATCCTGTGCGAGCACCACGAGGACCATTGCGCGTGCTGCTCCGTGCTGGGCGCGGACACCCTAATTTCCTCGGAGATCACCGCCGCAGAGCTCGCTCGCTGCGCGAGTGGCTCGACCGACGGCATGCGCGAAACTCTGCGGGGCTGGGGCCGCAACCGGTTCTTTTCCGAAGCGCTGGTCGAGGATTACGAGGTCCGTCGCCCGGAGATGACCTACACAAGGCGGCTGTCCTTCACGCTCGGCGGCAAGGACTTCGTGGTCGTCGAGGCGCCCGGCCATACACGTGGCTCTTCGATTGTTCATGCCGTGGACGACCGCGTGGCCTTCGTTGCGGACGCAGTGTTTCCTGGCACTTGCGCCCCACCGGCGCAGTCTTGCGACCCGTGGGCGTGGTTCCAGACGCTCGGCATGCTGGAAGCGCTCGATGTCGACTGGTACGTGCCAGGGCATGGCGACCCGTTCGACCGGAGCGAGCTCGATTCCGCCCGGAGCGGCCTGCATACGCTGGTGGATTCCGTTCGCGACTGGAAGCGCCAGGGATGGTCGCGCGAACGCGTCATGGCCCAGGGGGATTGCTTCGACCGCTCCCTGCGCAAGCCTTATCGAGGCGGCGATGATGTCCCGCCTGGACTGAAGCTGATCGCGCCGAAGATCCAGGCCGAAAGCCTGGGTGCCGTCTACAACTACCTCGACGAACACCCGGCTGGCTCGCACCGGCGACATGTCGATTCCGAGGCCAACTATAACGAAATCTTCGCGCAATGCTCCGCCTAGGCTCGGCATTCCTCGGCGAGAATCCGCTCGCCGTCGCCGGGAACGGCAACGAGGAAGAGTTTGTGAATCTATCACAACTGTGCGGCGACCTTGGAAAGCTCGAGAGCCTGGACGACCTTCTCGACCTGCCCGACGAGGCGGTAGCGACCTGCATCGCACGCGCCCGCGAGGCCTCACCCGATCTGTCGGCGGCCGACGTCGCGCTGCGCTGCCCGCTCATCCGGCCGAGCCGGGTCCGCGACGGCGGCATCGTCACCGAACACCTCAAGCCGGCGTTCGAGCAGATGCGCGACCGCCTCGTGGCGATGGGCACGGAAAAAGCGATCGGCGCTGCCGAGGCCCTTGACCTGCAGATCGCGAGCGTCCCCGAGCGGCCGTTCACCACCGGCGACCGCGACCTTTCGACCCTCTCCGGGCCCGGGGACGAAATCGTCAACCCGGGCGGTGAGATCGACCTCGAAACCGAAATGGCCTGCGTTATCCGCCAGAACGGGATGGGGCACCCGGAAATCTTCGGCTACACGCTCTACAACGACTGGACGCTCAGAGACCTGCAGATCGAGGTCTGGGCCGAAACCCGTAGCCTCTATGGCGGCGCCAAGAACTTCGCCATGTCCAACACCTTCGGCCCGATGGTCGTGCTCGCCAGCGACTGCGGCGATCCGCTCACGCTCCAAATGCAGGCCGAAGTGAACGGAGCGGTCGTTGCGTCGGGCGACCTGTCGGGTGCGGTCCGCAGCTTTCCCGAGGCGCTCGAATTTCTGTTCCGAGAGGATAACATCAGCGGCCACGAACTGTTTGGCACCGGGACGATCCTCGGCGGGTGCCTGTTCGAACAGGGAGAGAAACTGCCGGAGAACGCTTCAGTCCGGCTTAGCTGCTCCGCCATCGGCGTGCTCGAGAACCGGGTGCGGGGCTGAATATGACCGGAGACGGAAAGAACAAACAGTGGGCGGACGGTCTTGCGATCTACACCGATATGTTCGGCGACGATCGCGCCCGCCGGCGCCTGGACAGTGACGATCCCAACGAAGCACGGCTGACGGACCTTTTACTCGAATACGCCTACGGATCGGTCTGGAGCGACCGGCGCCTATCCCGCAGAGAGCGATCCCTGATGACGGTCGCCTTGCTGACGGGGTTAGGCCGAAACGATGAGCTCGAAACGCACATCGGTGCGGCCCTAAACAACGGCTGCAAGATGTCGGAGCTGCATGAGGTGATGATTCACGTCGGGATCTACTGCGGCTTTCCGGCGGCCATCAGCGGTCATAAGGTCCTGAAGAAATCGGAGCCGGATTGAGTCGGCAGAAGAGAATTTGGTGGACCGGAAGAAAATCGAAAAAGGCCGTCTTTCTTGCCGTTCCTAAATGACCCCTATTCTTCCCCTGTGACCTTTCCAGTGAAGGGAACATCACTAAACTTCTTGCAGTGAAGACCGTCCCGTTTCACCAAGTCATCCATCGTTTCCCCAAATGCGAGCGTGGCGGTCAGGTTTCTCATACGGAAAGTGTCACATTAGGGGTTCAGAATAGGGAGGGGCGGAAAAATCTCTCTCGGTATCCCGTTCCATATCTTCCAACATGACAGCCGAGAGGGAGCTCAACGCAACTGCTCATCGATCGAAATTCTGTCACCATTTTTTCGCGGTAGCGCGTAGTGTCGCTGTCAGAGTGTCGGTGAACGGAATCTCCATGTCAGATGCAGGCTTAAATTCCCTCTCCGTGACGGAGACTGTCCGGCGGATTGCCGCTGGCGAGACCACTGCCGTTGCGGTCACTGAGGCATGCCTTGCGCGCATCGAGGCGCGCGAGAGTGACCTCCATGCCTGGGCGTTTGTCGATCTTGGACTAGCGCTTCAGCAGGCCCACGCGCGTGACCGTGACACACCGTATGGTTTGCTCCACGGAGTACCACTCGGGGTCAAAGACATCATCGACACACACGACATGCCGACCGAAATGGGCTCGCCGATCTATGCCGGCCATCGACCGGTTGCCGATGCTGCCTGCGTAGCTCTGGTGCGTGGTGCCGGTGCGACCATTTTGGGTAAGACCGTCACGACCGAGTTTGCCGGCAGTCATCCCGGCCCAACGACCAACCCTCACGCAATCGCGCATAGCCCAGGCGGGTCGTCGAGCGGCTCGGCGGCGGCGGTGGCCGATTACATGGTGCCCGCGGCCTTTGGCACTCAGACAGGCAGTTCAATCTTGCGGCCGTCAGCCTATTGTGGCGTCGTCGGCTACAAGCCTACCTTCGGGACCTATAACATCGCCGGCATCAAGCCTGCGGCACAAAGTCTTGATACGCTGGGTCTGCATGTGCGTGACGTCGAGGACATCCAGATTTTGTCGGCAGTATTGCTTAATCGGCCGTTCGAACCTCTCGCTGCTCTGACGTCGAGCCCTAGGATCGGTGTTTGTCGCACGCCTTTGTGGGAAGCCGCGCAAGCGGAGACCCGGGCCGCCTTGGAAGATGCCGCCGCTCGCCTCGCACGAGCTGGTGCCGTGATGAGTGACGTGGTCCTGCCGGCTGCTTTCTCGGACCTTGAAGAGGCCCGTATTCTTATCAATTGCTACGAGCGAAGCCGCCATATGGCCAACGAGTGGCGCGATCACAACGACCTCCTCAGCGATAGGTTCAAGCTGGTCATGCAAACGGGTCTCGATGCGCCTTATGAGGATTATGTCGCGGCGATGCGCCTGAGCGAGGTATGCCGCCAGCAGAGTGATAACGTGTTCGATAGCCTGGACATTCTGCTTGCACCCTGCGTGGATGGTGAGGCGCCCGAGGGCCTGGAGAATGGCGGTAATCCCCGCTTCGCGGGCTTGTGGACCGCGATCCGGCTGCCGACGCTCTCACTGCCGACCCACACGGGCCCGAATGGATTGCCGATTGGTATCCAGCTGGTCGGTCGGTATCGTGATGATGACCGGCTGCTGAGCGCGGCAAAATGGGTGCAGGAAAAAATTGGTACGACTTCTCTGGTGTGAGATGAGGTCATCCGAGGCGCTGGAGGAACTGAGCGGGGAAGGGTAGAGCTTGCTCGTAAAAGCCGCCATTCGTGTCGTCGGCCCACAAATTGAATTTTGCGGAATTCGTCACCGAACCCTCTACCTGACAACTGTGGACGAAAATATTGCAGGCAATGTCATCGAGGACATGGCGTCATTCGGGATTAACCTCGTCGTTCCCGAGAGCCTCAAAGAGTCGAAAGAGACCGAGTATGTGGGCCATGACAACGTGCTTGGTTTCAGAGAATTCTGCGAAAGTGCAGTACGGTCTCATCTTCCCGACTGGTAAATAATCGGGGAATTTTCCAGGAAACTTTCGTTTAGGCAGGCTTCGAGGATTTTTTTGTTCGTTCAAGCGCGTCATCGCGGCATTTCAGAAGTACATGATTGACTTCTTGATCTGACATGGACTCAAAAAGCACACCGCTTCCCCGAAGATTCAGGGCCCTCATGAATGCCCGGAATATGGCTTCGGTCTTGTAAATATCTGGGTTTCTGCGCATCGTCCGGATAATCCCCCGCAGCAGACTTGCGCGGTTTCTGAGTATTGGGCGTTCAATCAGGTTCGACCGTATGTCGGCAGTCCTCAGTAACTCTGTCAGGATACCTTTCTGGCTCGATGCAGACGCGCACGATGGGGATTTTTAAAGCCGGACAAAATCAAAGGTGCAAAGAACGTCGGTTTCTGGATCCCGGGTCACTGTTTGGACTCAATATTCATACGTGCCTTGTTATTGTAGGAGCTTGAACTAATTCCGCCTCCGAAACCAAGAATTACAACACGAATACAATGTGTTATAGGTTGTTTTAAAGCGCCTCAAGAATAGCCTCCGCACTTTTCAGATAGGCTTGCCGCTTCATATCACTCATTTTGTACCAGGTCCGATAGGTTTGCCCCAGTCGCGGATTGCTCCGAAGCTGCCCTTCATTGCGGATGAGAAAATCCCAGTAAAGTGGATTAAATGGGCAGGCATCGGGGCCGGTTTTCTGTTTCACGTCATACCGGCAAGACCCGCAATAATCAGACATTTTGTTGATATAGTTCCCGCTTGCCGCATAGGGCTTTGACCCGAGAAAGCCGCCATCGGCAAACTGGCTCATCCCGATTACGTTGGGGGCTTCCACCCATTCATAGGCATCCGCATAAACCGCGAGATACCATTCGTGCACCCGCTGTGGGTCAACGCCGGCCAGCATCGCAAAATTTCCAGTCACCATGAGGCGCTGGATATGGTGCGCATAGGCTTCATCTCGAGTTTGTCTGATGGCAGCGGCCATGCATGCCATCTCCGTTTCGCCCGTCCAATAGAAAGCGGGAAGCCCCCGTGTGGCGTTAAAGAAGTTTTCTTCCGTATAGCCCGGCATTTTTAGCCAGTAGATGCCGCGTACATATTCACGCCAGCCAATGATCTGGCGAATGAAGCCTTCTACGGCATTCAGTGGTGCATGACCTGAATACCAAGCCGCTTCAGCCTTTCGACAGACCTCTAAAGGTTGGAGCAAGCCTGCATTGATGTACTGGGCAAGGACGGAGTGGAATAGGAAGTGCTCATTTTGCAGCATGGCATCTTGAAAATCGCCAAAGAAGGGAAGGGTATGTTCAATGAATGCATCAAGCGCTTCGAGCGCGCCGTCTCGTGTCACTGCGAACCAGAAGGGACGAAGAGTACCGAAATTTTCCGGAAAGCGTCTCTCAACTAGGTCTAGTACCTCATTCGTGATCGCATCAGCCTCCGTACGAACCGGATGCTGCATCAGGGGAGAGTTTTTGGCTGGTTTTCGGTTCTCAGTATCAAAGTTCCATTTGCCACCCTCCGGCTTGTCACCATCCATGAGAAGTCTGGTTTTGCGACGCATGTCTCGATAGAAGTATTCCATCCGCGGTTTCTTGCGGCCCTCTGCCCAGCTGCGAAACTCCGCGTGCGTGCATATGAAACGTTGATCCTCCAGAATCTCAAGTTGAATGCTATTTTTGTGTGCCCAGGACGACATGGCTTCCGCCAACCTGTATTCGGCCGCTTCTGTCATGATCGCAGATCGTTTGCCAAACTCATGCAGCGCGCGTTGAAGCTCGCCATCTAGGCTTCCCGTATTGTCCGGGTCATTCAGCTTGATATATCGGACAGTCCATCCTGCAGCGGAAAGTTCACTAGCAAAATGGCGCATTGCCGAGAATAAAAATGCGATCTTCTTTTTGTGGTGAGGAACATAGTTGGCTTCATCTGCCACTTCTGCGATCAGGATTACATCTTTATTCTTGTTGGCTGTTTGTAGGGATGAGATATCGGGAGACAGTTGGTCTCCCAAAACGAGAATGATCTTCCCTGGCATCTGCAAGCTCATTTTGTATTTATCCGTTTCGAAAATCTCTGTCTCAATCGTCTAAAAAGTCTTATGTCCCGTGACGGGAGAGGATATCGGCTACAATTTCCGAACCGCTGCGCCACGCGGCCTCAACGCTTGCTCTTAGCGTCCGTTCAATACCTAGGTACAGGCTTTCACTATCATCGCAAACAAGATGATGGCGACGCGGCTCTGTCGCTTCCGAGTATCGCCAGCCATGAGCGCTGACATGTGTTGCCGTTTGGCAGAACCGGTTCGGACCAATGTTTACGACAGAGTTCCGGAGGCGATAGATCGGGGTTAATGCAGGCTGAGGCATTGTCAGAGCAAATCGGCTTGATCGGAGCGCTGTCGGCCCGAAGCGCTCTTGGTTGAGAAATCCGTTTCGCTATTTCATCAGTTCGCCTGAAGTGATCCGCCTGACGGTGATGATGTATGTCCGATATCCACTTTCGCTGCGCCAGGTCGAGGACCTGCTTCACGGACGAGGCCTAGACATCTGCCACGAAACGTGGCGTTTCTGGTGGAGCCGGTTCGGCTCGATGTTTGCGACGGAGACTAGTGGGGGCCCGCTCGATGCAGACGCGCACGATCGGGGTTTTAAATCCGGACAAAATTAAGGTGCAAAGAACGTCGATTTCTGGGCCCTTGGTCACCGTTTTGCTGAAGTTCGGTAAAGGTGGCTTCGTGCCCCCGCAACCAATTTGCAACTGTAATTATTACGCCTTACCAATTGGTTAGGGTGTTTTTTATGCGTTCAAAAAACCTCTTCAGGCTTTTGCGGCACCAAAATAGGCATTTTTGTGTCGCGCGGCGGCGATTTCTTGCGTTCGGCCATGTTCTGTTACTCCCGGGAAACACTGCATTTCGATCACGTTTGATTCTTTTGTCCACAAGCACCAAAATGTGCGTTCAACTTCGTACATAGCAAAACCCTGACAATCGGGAGACAACGATGAATGCCATCGCAAAAATGCCGAAAACGGCTAAGGAACGCGGCAAGGTCGCGCCGGCCAAGCTGGCCCATGTGGTCCTGCGCACGCCGCCGGAGCGCGCCCACATGGTGCTCGACTGGTACAAGGTCGTGCTCGAGGGCGAAGCTATGTACGAGTCCGATTTCGGCGGGTTCGTGACCTACGACACCGAACATCACCGCGTCGCGGTGCTCGGATTCCCGGGCCTGAAGGAGCATGTGGACGGCCATGCCGGCATGCACCACATGGCGTTCACCTACGAGAATCTCGGCGACCTCGTGCACACCTATGAGCGCCTGCGCGACGAGCACAAAATCAAGCCCGAGTTCTGCATCAACCACGGCCCGACCACGTCGATGTACTATTTCGACCCGGACAAGAACCAGGTCGAGTTGCAGGTCGACAACATTCCCGTCGAACAATTCGCCGAGTATTTCGACAATGGCGAGTTCACCGAGAACCCGATCGGCATCAAGTTCGATCCCGAAGAGCTGTCCGCGCGCCTGAAGGCGGGCGAGGACGAGAAGGCTCTGCTGCAGCGCCCGGACGGTATCCCGCCGGACCTGTCGGAGTTCCCCGCGAACTAGGTGCCCAAAAGGATTGGAGACCGGAAGACACGATGGCTTTCGATCTCGACCGGCCCAGATCGAGGCCGCGGGAGCGAAGTCTTCGTCTGCCGGGGATGCGGCCCCACTGGGGCGTGACATCATTCACTCAGTAGTATATCCGGTGCCGCGTCTGACGGCCGCACTTCAAGTGTATGGCGGCGTTTTTTTTGGTACCGGGCGCCTCGAGTTGGACTTGGAAGATCATCGGGCGCGTGCGTTCGACATCGAGCGAACCCGGGCGAACTTCGAATAATCCAACGCTGCACTGGACGCTTAGACCAGGGCTAGTTCGCGGCGTGTCCGGCTACCCTCCGGCGGCCTCGACCTCGGCCATGGAGCGTCCCTGCCGGAACCGGTCGGAGCGGAACAGGATCGCATTCGGCAGCGGGTTTCGATACATGCCGAACTTGAAATACATCGACCGTGTGCCGGGTGGCCTAGTCAGGATTGGCCCCATGTTTCCCCGGACCTCGGCGATAAGCTCACCATTGGCCCAGATGTCGATCTCGCCCCGATGGTCGGGCCCGTAGGGGTTGTCCGTCCGCCCGCCCTTCATCCGGTAAATCATGTCGACCCAGTCGCTCTTCAGGTCGGGCATTTTTTTCGGCCCGGCCGGCACGGTCAAACTCAGGTCGGCGGGTTGCGCATAGCACCCCAGGTCCTGAACGAAGCTGAACTCGTCTAACAGGGTCTCGATGCTGTTGGCAGCGTTTTCATATGCTCGGCGTGCCCGGGCTCGATTGCGCCCTCCGGCCGGAAGCGTTCGAAGCGTCGAAGGTCGGCAAGCGCGCTGGCGGCGCGCACGCCGGCGGGCCCCAATGCCGGGTACGCCGACAGCGATGCGACCGCATTCTGAAACTCGGCCAGGCGGTGCGGCTAGCTTTTGGCGGAGGTAACGCAGATTCGGCGGTCCCTATCCTAAATGGTGATGTGGAAGACGCCGTTGTCGAAACGCTGGGCAAGGATCGGGCTGTCATCCTCAGTGCCCTTACACTGGCCGATGACGGTGCGGTTGCTCCCGACAGGCTGGATATCGCCGGAGACCTTGAAGCTGAAGCCGCACCAGATTTCCTCGTCATAGTCGGCTGAGATTGCACTGCAGGCTCGGCTCTGCGCGTTGGCAGGGGTTGTCACCGCAACTGATGCCACCATCTGCGGCCACGGTCGTGATAACGATGGCCTTCCGTCCGTGCGCCGCCCCGGCCGAGAACGCGATCTAGTGCGGCTTGATCTGCTTGTCTTTCCACTTCGTTTCGTTGACGTGGCCGGCCTCGAAGCTGTCCTCAACGAACTTCACGACCATCCTTTGGTCTCCTAGTCCGCTGTCGCCGAGCGCCGGACCTCGATGGCATCCCAGATCAGCGCCGACAGGTTGACCCTGTCAAAGCGGTCGATCTCCTGGATGCCCGTGGGGGAGGTGACGTTGATCTCAGTCAGGTAGTCGCCGATCACGTCGATGCCAACGAAGATCAGGCCTTGTTCACGCAAGGACGGGCCGATCGCAGCGCAGATGTCCTGCTCGCGCGGGGTAAGCCCGATCTTCTCGGCCCGGCCGCCGACATGCATGTTCGAGCGCGCCTCGCCTTCGGCGGGCACCCGGTTGATGGCACCGACCGGTTCGCCGTCGACCAGGATGATCCGCTTGTCGCCCAGGCGGACCTCGGGCAGGTAGCGCTGGACGATCATTGGTTCGCGATACTGTTCCCCGAACATTTCGACCAAAGAGTTCAGATTCTCGTCGTCGGGCTTGATGTGGAAGACCCCGGCGCCACCATTGCCGTAGAGCGGCTTGACGATGATGTCCCTGTGCTCAGCACGGAAGGCCTCGATCTGCTCGCGTGACGAGGTGATCAGGGTCGGCGGCATGACGCCGTCGAAATGCGTGACGAACAGCTTCTCCGGCGCGTTGCGGACCGAGACCGGGTCATTCACGACCAGCGTCTGCGGGTGGATGTGTTCTAGGATGTGGGTGGCCGTGATGTAGGCCATGTCGAATGGCGGGTCCTGGCGCATCAGGACCACGTCGACCCCGGCGAGGTCGAGGATCTCGACAGCGCCCAGGGAGAAGTGATTGCCGGCCTCGCGGCGCACCTCTAGGGGGCGGGCCCCGGCGATCACACGCCCGTCGCGCAGGGACAGATCCCGGGGCAGATAGTGGAACAGGCCATGGCCGCGGGTCTGGGCCTCGAGCGCCATCGCGAAAGTCGAATCGCCATCGATATCGATGGAATCGATCGGGTCCATCTGGATTGCTACGGCTAGGCTCATGGGGGTCGCCCTCCGGCGGGTTGAAAACCGGCGGGTAATCTAGGCGTTTTCGGCGATTTGGCAAACGCCGGCGCGCGCGCCGGGAACACTCAGCGTTTTGCGGCGGGCGTGGTGCTTTGCGATGTCCCGCCGGGCACGGCGATGCGACGCGGGTCATCGATCATGATCACATGGCTGATCACCCGTTTGACATTGGGGATATCGCGCGCGATCCGGAACACCCGGTCCAGTTCGGCCCGGTCCTTTGCGACGCCAAGCAGGTAGACCGTTCCGCCGACCGCGCGGGTCGAATAGTTGATCGAACTGACATCGCCATCGAACAGCAGGTCAGCGTCGAGACGGGCGTTGATCAAGGTGTCGTTGGCGAAATCATTGATGCTGCCGCCATCGGATATCTCGATCTCGTTGATTACCTCGCGAACCCCGCTGGGCCCCCAGGCCGCCTTGATGGCCTTGTCCGCTTGGGCCTGGTCCGGCACCCGCCCGGACACCAGAATCCGGCCTTCGTAGATCTGGAGGTTCAGCCGGTTGAAGGTGTCGAAGTCTTCCTGCACCCAAGCTTCGTTGATGCGGACCCGGATGACGGCGTCGCTTGCCGCACCCTTGATGCCGCGTTCCTCGGATACAGCGACACCGGCGGATGCAGCCCCGCCGACGACGACTCCGGCGGGGGTGCAGGCTGCTAGCGCGAGGAGCCCGACGGCGATGGTGGCGGCAATGCGGCCGCTATGCGGCCGGTTCTCTATGGGGGCGTTGGTTGTCGGCATATCGAACTCCTTGGCGCCGGAGACGAGGTTATCATGGCCAGCATGCTTGACCATAGACTATTCCATTCGCCACGCGTCGGGGATATGCCGCGGCAGTTTTCCAAGAGCCACCAGAGTCGCGTCGAACTGAATTCGGTGATGTGAATAAGACCCATTTGCGGCGAGAAAACGGTCGGTCGCACGTGCGATCGGTGCTTCCTGGCGTTTGTCGATGGCGTGGGCCGCGCTCGCAAGGCCACCGCGCGCCTTGACCTCGACCGCGACCAGCAACTCGGCACGTCGCGCGATGATGTCGACCTCTCCGACGGGGCTGCGGTAGCGCCGTGCCTCGAGCCGGAATCCCTTGAGATGCAGCAGGAGGGCCGCCTGGCGTTCGGCCCGGTGGCCGTGTCGTTCGGCGGCCTGCCGGCGACCCTTTGTGGTCACGGCGCAGCGCTCAATTGTCCGGCTCGTCGCCGGTGATCTCGAGGGCCAGGCGATAGACTTCACGCCGCGGGCGTCCGGTCTCCGCGGTGATCTGGGCCACGGCGTCGCGCAGGCTGAGGTTAGCGAGCGCGTCGGTGAGGGCGGCCCGCAGGTTCTCGGCGTCGCCCTCCTGTGTCAGCGGCGGGGCGACCACGATTACGATCTCGCCCCGCGGCGGGCCGGCGTCGGCATAATGTGCGGCAAGTTCGGACAGGGTGCCGCGGCGGACCTCTTCATGTAGCTTGGTGATCTCGCGAGCGATGGCGGCGGGGCGATCGCCGAGCGCGTGATGCAGATCCGACAGGCTGGCCGCAAGGCGTCTCGCCGATTCGAAAAAGATGAGGCTCCCCGGCACGGCGGCAAGCTTCGCAAATCGGCTGCTGCGCGCGGCTTGGCGTGGCGGCGAGAACCCGGCGAAGAAGAAACCGTCGGTCGGCAGGCCTGACAGGACCAGCCCGGCGAGCGCGGCACTGGCACCGGGCAATGTGTGCAGCGGGATATCGGCGTCGATGGCCGCCTCGACTAGGCGATAACCCGGGTCGGAAATCAGCGGCGTACCGGCGTCCGTAACCAGCGCCAAAGAATCGCCATTTTTGAGGCGTTCCATAAGTCCGGGCAGCACGCGGCGCGCGTTGTGATCATTGTAGGCGAGGGAGGGTGTGGCGATGGCGTATCGGGACAACAGCTTGCGGGTGACGCGCGTGTCTTCACAGATGATCATGTCCGCGCTGGTAAGGACGTCGAGCGCCCGCAATGTGATATCGCCCAGATTTCCGATCGGCGTCGACACGAGGTGCAGGCCCGGCTCCGCCCGCTTGTCCAGGCCCGTTTGCGAACCTGTATCCGACGCTTGTTTGGGCCGAGTCACGCGGTTAGGTTCGCGCGCATTCGAGTTCGTTGCGGATGTTTGAGGAAGGCTTTTTCGTGCCACGACCAGTTGCCCTTCTGCGCCCTCGCGCGCGCCTGTTTGTTGCAGCCGGCCTGATACTGGCGGCGTGCGCGCCAGCCAACGTAGCGGCGCCACCGGCTGTGACGCAAGAAGCCGCGCCGCCGCCCACCGAAGCCGCACCGGTGCTTCCGCAAAGCGTCACACCCGTCCCGGTCATCCCGGCGCCGCGGGTCGGGCCCGATATTACCCGCGCCGCGCTGATCATTCCGCTGAGCGGTCCCGCTGCGGCGATCGGCCGGGACCTGGCAGACGCTGCGCAAATGGCGCTGTTCGATTTCGCCGTGCCGAAATTAGAGCTGCGGATTTACGATTCCGGCGGCAACGCCCAGGCGGCGTACGCCGCGGCGCTGCGAGCGCAGGCCGAAGGCGCGCGGGTGTTGCTGGGCCCGCTGTTTGCGGATGCGGTGGCCGGTACCTCGCGTGTCGCCCGCGCGGCCGGGATTCCGGTTTTCGCGTTTTCCAATGACCGGCTGATCGCCGGCGACGGCGTCTATGCCGCAGGCTTCTCGCCCGGGGCACAGATTGACCGGGTGGTTGCCTTCGCCACGCGGCGCGGACTGGCCCAGTTTGCCGCCCTGGTGCCCGATGACGGTTTTGGCGGACGCATGGCGTCGATTTTGTCGGATGTCGTGGCCCGGCGCGGTGCTGTTGTCGCGGTGACGGCCTTCTATCCTGGCGGCGTGGAAGCGTTGACACAGACGGTCCGCACGCTGGCGCGTTACGAGGAACGGGTTGAGGCGCTCGAAGAGAAGCGGAAGCTCCTGGCCGAGCGCGACGATGCGTTCTCGAAACGCGCGCTAGAGCGACTGTCCACACGGGACACGCTGGGCGAGGTCGGCTTCGAGGCGTTGATGGTGCCGGTCGGTGGCGACGAGGTGCTTCAGGTCGCGCCGCTGCTGGCCTTTTTCGATGTGGATCCCCAGCAGGTCAAGCTGCTCGGGACCTGGGTCTGGGACGACCCCGCGCTGGGCAAGGAACCGGCGATGCTCGGCGCCTGGTTTGCCGCACCGCCCCCTGAAGCCCGCGTGCGTTTCGTCGAGCGCTTTCAAGAATTGTTCGGCCGGACCCCGGGCCGGCTGGCGACCCTCGCCTATGACGGCGTCGCGCTGGCGGCCGTGCTAGCACGCGGCGACGTGCCGGACCCATATGCGCGTGCGCGGCTCGAGAACCCCGACGGTTTCGCCGGGGTTGACGGCATCTTCCGCTTGACCGAATCCGGTGCCGTTGAACGGGGGTTGGCGGTGCTGGAAGTAAGGCGCGACGCACCGCTTGAGATCGACCCGGCACCGACCAGTTTCGCCGTCCCGGCTTCGAACTAGCTACGACAGAATTTAATCGCTACGTGTTCAGAAGGGCGTCGACGACGGCGTTCAGGCGCTGGCGCCCGGCTGGGGTTGCGCCGAAACCGTCATCGCGCCAGTCGAGATAGCCCGCGTCGACGAGGCGGTCGATGGTCGCGGGTGCGAAGGCCTCACCGGGGTGTTTGCTGATCCGTTGTGTGAATTCAGCGGCGTCGATCCCCGCCGCCAGGCGAAGCCCCATCATCACGAGCTCGGCCGTCAGGGTTTCCAGCGGTAGTACAGCATCGTCCTGGGTGGCATGACCCTGTTCGAGGGCCCGTTCGAGCCAGATTTCCGGGGCCCTGTGCTGTCGCGTGGCCCGAATCCGGCCATCCACCGTAATACGCCCATGGGCACCCGGCCCTACGCCGATATAGTCCCGGTATTGCCAATAAGTGAGGTTATGACGGGATTCCTGGCCGGGGGCGGCATGGTTCGAGATCTCGTAGGCGGGCAATCCGGCCCCGGCGAGCGCGTCCTGTGTCTGCTCGAACATGGCCGCGCTCTCGGCCTCGACAGGCAGTTGCAGGTCGCCCCGCGCCTGGGCGAGGAAGAACGGCGTGCCCGCCTCGATGGTCAGCTGGTAGACCGACAGGTGGCCCTTTGTGAGCGCGAGTGCCGTGTCCAGCTCGCGTATCCAGGCGTCCGGTGTCTGGCCCGGGCGGGCATACATCAGGTCGAAGGTGAAGCGCTCGAAGATGTCGGCGGCGGTCGCGATCGCGGCGCGCGCCTCGCTAACCGTGTGGGTGCGGCCGAGTGCCGACAGTGCCGCGTCGTCCATCGCCTGGACCCCGAGGCTGAGGCGGTTGACCCCTGCGTCGGCGAACCCCGCGAGTGCCTCTTGTTCGGCCGATGTCGGGTTCGCCTCCAATGTGATCTCGAGATCCGGGTCGGTCGCGAAGAGTTCCCGGGCCCGGGTGATGATCGCGCGGGCGGTCTCGGGCGGCATCAGGGACGGCGTGCCGCCGCCGAAGAAGATGCTTGTCAGCTGCCGCCCGGGTGTGCGCGCTGCGTAGTGCTCAAGCTCGCGCAACAACCCGTCGCGCCACGCGCCTTGGTCGATGGTGTCGCGGACATGGCTGTTGAAATCGCAATAGGGACATAGCGACAGGCAAAACGGCCAGTGGACGTAGAGCGCGATATCGCCGGGCGGGGGGGTCATGAGGTTTTCACGTGCCGGGGGTAAAGCACGCGTCTATGAGGGCGCGAAAGGCAATCGCTCGATGGGAGATCGCGTGTTTGGCGTCCGGGTCCATCTCGGCAAATGTGAGGGTGCCCCCCTGGGGCACGAAGATCGGGTCATATCCGAAGCCGCGGTCGCCACGCGGCGGCCAGGCGAGCGTGCCGTCGACCCGCCCCTCGAAGACCTCGACATGTCCGTCCGGCCAGGCCAGCGCGAGCGCGCAAGTGAACCAGGCCAGGCCTTCGCCGGCGTCCGCACTCGCCTCGTGCAGCTGCTCCATGGCCCAGTCGAAATCGCGAACTCCGTCCGCGCGTTCGGCAAAGCGCGCCGCATGGATGCCCGGCGCGCCGCCAAGTGCGGCCACGGAAAACCCGGAATCGTCTGCCAGGGCTGCCAACCCGCTGCCGTCGGCGGATGCGCGAGCCTTGAGGATGGCGTTTTCGGCGAATGTGCTACCGGTCTCTTCGGGTTCGGGCAGGCCCAGCTCGCCCGCGCTTTGTACCGACACGGCAAACGGCGCGAGCAGGTCGGCGATCTCGCTGACCTTGCCAGCATTGTGGCTGGCGATTACCAGCCGGCTGTCTTTGAAACTGCGCGGCACCTATTTGATTCCCAGCGCCCTGCGCTGATGGGCGAACAACTCCTCGGTGCCGTCGCGCGCCAGGTCGAGCAGCCGGATGAACTGGGCGCGCGTGAAGGGTCGTTCTTCGGCGGTGCCCTGGACTTCGACGATCTGGCCGCGTTCGGTCAGCACGAAGTTGGAATCGGCCTGGGCGTTGGAATCTTCGGGATAGTCGAGATCGAGGACGGCGGTGTTCTGGTAAAGGCCGCAGGAGACCGCGGCCACGAGGTCGTGTACCGGGTTCTCAGCGATGGCGCCCGATTTCACCAGCCCCTGGCAGGCGATGTGCAGCGCCACGCAAGCTCCCGTGATGGCCGCGGTCCGCGTGCCGCCGTCGGCCTGCAGCACGTCGCAATCGAGCCGGATTTGTCGCTCGCCGAGCATTTCCATGTCGGTCACGGCACGCAGGGAGCGGCCGATCAGGCGCTGAATTTCCTGGGTTCGGCCCGATTGTTTGCCGCGCGCGGCCTCGCGGCCGGTGCGGGTGTGGGTCGATCTCGGCAGCATGCCGTATTCCGCCGTTACCCAACCTTCGCCGCTACCACGCATCCATGGTGGTACCCGTTCCTCGATGCTGGCGGCGCAAAGCACATGGGTGTTGCCGAACATTGCCAGACACGAACCCTCCGCGTATTTGGCAGCGCCTGGCTTGAGGCGCACCTTGCGCATTTCATCGGGCGCGCGCCGTGAGGGACGGATCGAGGTTTTGGGCATGCTGGTTCCAGTGTGGCTAGGGTCGAATGTGAGGCGGCGAAGTTAGTCTTTACGGCAGGGTTGCGTCCAGAACCGGAATCGGACGGCGGCGCGATGCTTGTTGGTCGTTGCCGATGTTCTTGATTAGGTGCCGGGGCGTGCCTAAGTTCTGCGGACATGTCGATCCTCGACTTTTGTAGCGCAAACAACGGACAATCACGGCCATGATCCGGGCGATTCCGCAGCTCAATGAACGCAGCTCCGAGATTCTTCGGCAGATCATTGACGCCTATCTGGAAACAGGTGAGGCGGTCGGGTCGCGGACCCTGTCGCGCAATCTGGGTATGGAATTGTCGCCGGCCACGATCCGCAACGTCATGGCCGACCTCCAGGATTCAGGCCTGCTGTTTTCGCCCCATGCGTCGGCGGGGCGTGTTCCGACAGAGGCCGGCCTGCGCCTGTTCGTCGACGGGCTCCTCGAGGTCGGGAACCTGACCGAGGCCGAGCGCCAGACAATCGAAGTGCAATGCGCCACGGAAGGGCGCAGCGTGCAGCAGACCCTGTCTGAGGCCACCCGCGTTCTCTCCGGCCTGAGTAACTGCGCCGGGCTGGTCGTGGCACCGAAAAGTGACTCGCCACTGCGGCACATCGAGTTTGTCTCCCTGGCGCCGGGCCGTGCGCTGGTCGTCCTGGTCACGGAAGACGGTAGCGTCGAGAACCGGGTCATCGAAATGCCCAGAGACATGCCGGCTTCGGCCATGGTTGAGGCCTCGAACTTCCTGTCCGCGCGGATGGTCGGCAAGACCATCGACGAGGCCCAGCGACAGATTGCAGCCGAACTCGAACTTCACCGCCGCGACTTAGACGTGGTGACGCAGAAGCTCGTCCAGGCCGGGATGGCGACCGCGACCGGCGATGGGGCCGAGGCGGCGCTGATCGTGAGCGGCGCGGAGCGGTTGCTCGACGATGTTCAGGCCGTCGAGGACCTGGAACATGTGCGCAGCCTTTATGACGCACTGGAGACCAAGGAATCCTGGATCAAGCTTCTCGACATGGCGCGGGGCGGCGAAGGTGTGCAGATATTCATCGGCGCGGAGAACGAACTGTTCTCGCTCGCCGGCTGTTCCGTCGTGGTCGCGCCCTATCACAACAGTGATCAGCAAATCGTCGGGGCGGTCGGCGTGATCGGCCCGACCCGGATCAACTATGCCCGGATTATTCCCGTGGTGGATTACACAGCGCAAATCGTCGGCCGCCTGGTCGGATAGGCGCGACAATCTCATCGTTTCGAATTACAACGACCGGCACAGACGCCGTATAGAGAGCGAATACATGAACGACGAAAAAGAGAACGGCTCCCCAGAGGACCCGGAGAGCGAGACACCCGCGGAGGACGCAGCAGCTGAGGCGCCTGAGGCGGGGTCGGCTGAGCCGTCGCCGACCGACGCGGACAGGAATCGATGGGGCGGCGGTAAACATGCCGCGCGCGTCGTCGAGCTCGAGGGCGAGGTGACGCAGCTGCGCGACCAGTTGCTGCGCGCGATGGCCGAGACCGAGAATGTGCGGAAGCGTGCGGAAAGACAGGTCGAGGACGCGAATCGTTATGCGGTGACCGGGTTCGCGCGCGATATACTGTCGATCGGCGACAACCTCGAACGTGCGCTTTTCGCCGTCCCCGAAGAGCGGCGCGGCGAACATGAGCTGCTGCAGACCGTAATCGAAGGCATGGTCGCGGTGCAGAATGATTTCCTGGGGGCGCTGGCGGCGCACAAGATCGAGCGCCTCGACCCAACGGGTGAGCCGTTCGACCCCAACTTGCATGAGGCCATGTACGAAGTACCCGACAGCGATTTGCCGAACGGCAGCGTCGCGCAGGTCATGCAGGCCGGCTACCGGCTGCACGACCGGCTGTTGCGCCCCGCACGCGTCGGTGTTGCAAAGTCGGCGGCCCCGCCGGCTGCACCCGCCGCACCCGAGGCGGCACCTGAAGCCGCGCCGGATCCCTCAGCGGCGCCGGACACGAAGCCCGAGCCGGGATCCGAACCGGAAGCCTGACTATTTTTTCGCGGTGATTGTAGGATCGGCCACGGTGAGCGCGCGGATATAGGCGGTTGCCAGCCCCGGATGCGTTGCGGCGCCGTAATGTTGCACCGCGACCGCGGCGAGATCGAACCCGCCATAGAGTTCGTGGGCCAGGATCGCGATCTTGAGCACGGCGTCCGGGTCGTCCCGGGCCAGACGCGAGAAGTGCGCCGTGTCGCGAAAGTACAACGCGTTGCTCCAGATGACCTGGGCGAATCCGCGGTTGGGGTTGGCGTCCTTGATCAGCGGGCGGAACGGCCGCGACCCTACCCCCACCATCGTGTGAAAGGCGAAACCCTGTTCGCGCAGGAACCTGTCCACGTCGGCGAACAGCGGCTGGCCTTTGTAGATCGGCAGGAAGCTGACCTCGATCTGGATCACTGCGGTGTCCGCCAGCGCCGCCGTCCCGGCCTCGAGCGCCATGAGCTCGGCGCCCTAGATGTCCAGCTTGAGAAAATCCATCGGGCGCACCTCGGCGACGTCATCGAGGCGCACGGTGTCGACGGGAATCTCCGCGCTCGGCTCGCAGAGCTACCACAGGCTGTGGAACTGCTGCATGACCGAAGGGTCGGGCGCGAACAGCGAAGAGGTCATGGGTGCCGCCACCACATGGAGCGTGTGTGAGCCGCCGTCGCCCAGCGCGTGGGGCAGGTATTCCGTGTTCGGCCGGCCCGCGGCGGTGAGATTTTTACACTCGTCGTCGTAGGGCTCGAAGCCGACGAGACGGGCAGCACCGGTGTCCACCAGACGGGTCCAGGGCTCGGCTTCGCCGACATCCATGGGATCTTCAGCGCTGGTCTCGTGACACCCTGCGCGTCCAGGAAATCGAGGATGTCGACAGGATGGGCGGGGGCGTTGCGGGGTTATTCATGCGGTCAGTTTCTCTGTCGGTTCGGGGTTTGATTTCAGGCCGAGCATCGCGGCGTCGGGGTCGTGGTCCCTGTGATGCTGCCGGGCCTTGTCGGGATTGCCTACCGAATAGCAGTAAATGACGTGCCGGCCGATCGGCGTTGCGTCGGTGATCACCACCGGGTCATAGCGCCAGACGACGGATGGTGTGCCGTAACACATTGAAATATGTCATATATCGGTGACGGCGTTGTCTGTGGTGACCACCGCGCGCTCCAGTGAGCGCGGATATCCGGTGACCGTATATTGCACCATGAATGGATGAGTTTTCGCGGTGCGGTCGAGCTCGTCGCGAAAAGGTCTGTCGTTTCGGGTCCAGAACACGAAGCCGTCGCAATCCTCATCGCGCAACGAAGCCCGGAATGTCTTGCCATTCCAGGCGTTACGCACATCACACGACCCAGCCATGCGTCTGGCGCGGAACCAATCGCCGCAGAACGCCGGAATATCGGTCTTGTAGCTCGCGAAGATGATTGTCATGACGTGTCGGGGCGAAATACATGCGGTGTGGCGGGGAAAATCGCCCCAGCCTAGTGGTTGCAGACCGGTTCCGCCCTCCCTATATGTGCGTCGAACAGTACAGGGCTTATGAAGCAAGCTCTCCAATTTGAAATATCAGGGGCCTGTGCCGGTGCCGTTTGGGCCGGGCCGGTCTGCTGGAAAGTGAGGAACTCATGGCGAAAGTAATCGGTATCGATCTCGGGACCACCAACTCCTGCGTGGCCGTTATGGACGGCGGCACGGGCAAGGTGATCGAAAACTCCGAGGGCGCGCGCACGACGCCGTCGATGGTGGCCTTTTCAGACGATTCGGAACGGCTCGTCGGCCAGGCTGCTAAACGTCAAGCAGTAACCAACCCGGAAAACACAATTTTTGCCGTCAAGCGTCTGATCGGTCGCCGGTTCGATGATCCGCTGACGGACAAGGACAAGAACCTCGTGCCCTACGAGATTGTCGAGGGCGAGAATGGCGATGCCTGGGTCGGCGCGAGCGGCGATAAATACAGCCCGTCGGAAATCAGCGCCTTTATCCTCCAGAAAATGAAAGAAACCGCCGAGACGTTTCTTGGCGAGACGGTCGACCAGGCCGTTATTACGGTGCCCGCCTACTTCAACGATTCCCAGCGTCAGGCCACGAAGGATGCGGGCAAAATCGCCGGACTCGAAGTGCTGCGCATTATCAACGAGCCGACGGCGGCGGCACTCGCCTATGGGCTTGAGAAAAAGGAGGCCGGTACGATCGCGGTCTACGACCTCGGCGGCGGCACCTTCGATATTTCCATTCTCGAAATCGGCGACGGCGTCTTCGAAGTGAAGTCGACCAATGGCGACACGTTCCTGGGCGGCGAGGATTTCGACGCACGGATCATGGAGTATCTCGCCGACGAGTTCAAAAAGGAGCAGAGCATCGACCTGCGCGAGGACAAGCTCGCCCTGCAGCGCCTCAAGGAGGCTGCCGAGAAGGCGAAGATCGAGCTCTCTTCCTCGACCCAGACCGAGGTCAACCTGCCGTTCATCACGGCCGACCAGGCCGGGCCGAAACATCTCAACATCAAGCTGACTCGGGCGAAGCTCGAAGCGCTGGTCGAGGATCTCGTCGCGCGGACGGTCGATCCCTGTGCCGCGGCGCTGAAGGATGCGGGCCTGAAGTCGAGCGAAATCGACGAGGTGATCCTGGTCGGCGGCATGACCCGCATGCCGAAGATCCAGGAAACGGTGAAGAATTTCTTCGGCCGTGACCCCCATCGTGGCGTGAACCCGGACGAGGTGGTCGCCATCGGTGCCGCCATCCAGGCCGGCGTTCTCGCGGGCGACGTGAAGGACGTGCTGCTGCTCGACGTGACACCGCTGTCGCTGGGCATCGAGACGCTGGGTGGCGTGTTCACCCGCCTGATCGACCGCAACACGACGATCCCGACCAAGAAGAGCCAGGTGTTCTCGACCGCCGAGGACAACCAGCAGGCGGTGACCATTCGCGTGTTCCAGGGCGAACGCGAGATGGCCGCGGACAACAAGGTGCTCGGCCAGTTCGACCTAGTGGGTATTCCCAGTGCGCCGCGCGGGGTGCCGCAGATCGAGGTCACCTTCGACATCGATGCGAACGGCATCGTCAATGTGTCGGCCAAAGACAAGGGCACCGGCAAGGAACAGCAGATCCGTATCCAGGCGTCGGGCGGCCTGTCCGACGAGGATATCGACCGCATGGTCAAGGATGCGGAGGAGCACGCGGCGGATGACAAGGCACGGCGTGAGGCGGTCGAGGCCCGCAACCAGGCCGAGACCCTCGTCCACCAGACCGAGAAGAGCCTCGAGGAGCATGGCGACAAGGTCGAGGCCGAGGTCAAGGCCGAGATCGAGGGCGATGTGGCTGCGCTCAAGGAGGCGCTCGAAGGCGAGGACGCCGAGTTGGTACAGAGCAAGCTCGAGGCGCTGGTGGCGTCGTCCATGAAGCTCGGGGAGGCGATCTACAAAGCCGACCAGGCTGAGCCCGAAGCGGGTATGGCCGATGGCGCAGCCGACGGTGATGCCGAGGACGGCCCGGATGCCGGACCGGAAGAAACCATTGTCGATGCTGACTTCGAAGAGTTCGATGACGACGATGATGACGATCGCAAGGACCAGTCGTCCGCCTCGTAACCGGGGCAAGGAGAGGTTCGAACCTAGGGTCGGAATACATATGCTGACCGCCCGCGGGTTCGTCCCTCTTCATTCGGTGTAGAGGTTGGGGAGCGTCCATGGCCGACAAAGATTTCTACCAGACATTGGGTGTTGACCGTGGCGCGGACGCCGCGACGCTCAAGAGCGCCTATCGCAAGCTCGCCAAGGAATTGCACCCCGACCGCAATCCCGATGATGCCGAGGCCGAGCGCCGGTTCAAGGAAGTCAATCAGGCCTATGACATCCTGAAGGATGATGACAAGCGCGCGGCTTATGACCGCTACGGGCATGAGGCGTTCGAGGCCGGTGCGGGCGGTCCCGGCGGCGGGCAGGGCGGCGGCTTCGATTTCTCCGGCGGCGGCTTTGCCGATATTTTCGACGAAATGTTCGGCATGGGTGGCCGTGGCGGCGGCGGGCGGCGGCAGGCCAGCACGCGTGGCTCAGACCTGCGATACAATCTGGACGTCAATCTCGAAGACGCCTTTGCCGGCAAGCAGACCCGGGTCCGGGTCAACGCGTCCGCGGCGTGTGATTCCTGCCATGGTTCGGGCGCGTCCGGCGGTGCCGACCCGGTCTCCTGTCCGTCCTGTCAGGGCGCGGGCAAGGTTCGTGCGCAACAGGGCTTCTTCACGGTCGAACGGACCTGCCCGACCTGTAATGGTGCGGGCCGGGTGGTCGACAACCCGTGCGGTTCCTGTGGTGGGGCGGGGCGCATGGACAAGGAGAAGACCCTGTCCGTGAATGTGCCGGCCGGGATCGAGGACGGGACGCGCATCCGCGTCGCGGGCGAAGGTGAGGCGGGTCTGCGCGGCGGGCCGCCGGGCGATCTTTATATTTTCGTGACGATCCGTCCGCATCGGTTCTTCCGTCGCGACGGGGCCGACATCCAGTGTCGGGTACCGATCCCCATGACGACGGCGTCGCTGGGCGGGTCCATCGAGGTGCCGACGATCGACGGCGCACGCGCGCGGGTGAACATCCCCGCCGGCACCCAGACCGGCCAGAAGTTTCGGCTTCGCTCGAAGGGCATGTCGGTCCTGCGCACGAATGCTCGCGGCGATATGTATGTGCAGGCCCAGATCGAGACACCTGTCGACCTGACCAAGGAGCAGCGCGACTTGCTCAAGCAATTCGAGGACGCGGGCGGCGGGTCCACGAAACACAGTCCCGAGTCCGAAGGCTTCTTCACCAAGGTGAAGGAATTCTGGGACGACTTGAAGGACTAGGGCTTTCGTATTCGCGCGCGTTTACGGCGACGCGCGAAATGCTATGGTCCCCACCATTCCGGCAATGTGCCGATGAAGGTGGATGAAGATGGTTGATCAACGGAAAATTGGCATCGTCGGGGCCGGCGGGCGCATGGGCCAGATGCTCGTGCGCGTGGTCTCCGAGACGGATGGCTGCGTGCTTGCGGGTGCTAGCGAAGTGGCTGGCTCGGCGCATTTGGGCACCGACCCGGGCGTGCTGGCCGGGGTCGGCGAGAGCGGTGTCGTGATTACCGACGACACGGCGGGCCTGTTCGCCGGCGTTGATGTCGTTATCGATTTTACCGTACCTGCCGCGACCGCGGCCCATGCGGCGATGGCCGCCGACGCGGGCTGTGCGCTGATTGCGGGCACGACCGGTATGGAGGCCGAGCATCGCGCCGCGCTCGAGGCGGCGGCGGCGAAGGTGCCCGTCGTCTGGGCTTCGAACATGTCGAGTGGGGTGAACCTGTTGTTTGCGATCACCGAGCAGGTCGCGCGCGCGCTCGACCCGGATTTCGACATCGAGATCGTCGAGATGCATCACAAGAACAAGGTCGATGCCCCGTCGGGGACGGCGCTGAGCCTGGGCGAGGCGGCCGCGCGTGGGCGCGGTGTCGATTTCGATACGGAGAAAGTTCTCTCGCGCGAGGGCATTACCGGGGAACGCCAGCGCGGGAATATCGGGTTCGCGACCTTGCGTGGCGGCGATGTCGTCGGCGAGCACAGCGTCGTGTTTGCCGCCGCGGGCGAGCGGATCGAGCTGACCCATCGGGCAACTGACCGGGGCATCTTCGCGCGCGGCGCGGTGCGCGCGGCGAACTGGACCGACGGTCAAGGGCCGGGGCTTTACGCGATGACGGACGTGCTGGGCCTGGGCGACAGCTAGACGCTACCGGTTCGCAATTGCCGGAGCGCGTCGCGCAACGCCTGTGCCAGATCACCGCGTTCCTCCGGCGTCAGGAATCCACCGACCTTCAGAGACCGGCCGCGGCTGGCCAGGCGCAACTCATTGTCGCCGCCGGGCTGTGATTTCAGTTCGACGGCCAACCAGTGAGGGGGTGCGAACCTGTGTTCATGGGACTGGCCGGAGGGACGCACGCGCGCGACGGTCATCGCCTCGGGGGTGAGGTACAATCGCTCGGACCGGCGACCATCGCGGGCGTTGGCCCTGAAGGCCCACCAGAACAGCAGGATCTCGCAGCCGAAGAAGGGCAGGACCGGCCAGGCGCCCTGGGCGGCGAAGAATAGGCCGACCAGGCTCAGCATGCCCGCCAGGCCGAACAGCAGGTACCGGACCCCTTTTGGGCTCAGGCTGCGGTGCGGGTAGAGCACGGCATCGAAGATGGGCTCGGTGTGTGTGTGGGCCATGGGTGAAGTCTAGGCTCGTCGCGGGCCAACGAACAGGTGCGCTTTGTCGCACGCGCCGGATTGTGATCGCCTTTCGATCAACGGCTGCCTCGCGGTTCGAAACAGGTTATTTTCCCTCCATGGCCCGCATGACCAAAGACGAGATCGAGACGTTTTTCGCCCGCCTGTCCGAAGCGAACCCCCACCCAACCACGGAGCTGGAATACACGAATGTGTACACCCTGCTGGTGGCGGTTGTGATGTCGGCCCAGGCGACGGATGTGGGCGTGAACAAGGCGACGGCCGAGTTGTTCAGGACCGTCGACACCCCGGCCAAGATGGTGGCACTGGGTGAGGGCGCGTTGATCGACCACATCCGCACGATCGGTCTGTTTCGCAACAAGGCCAAGAACGTGATCGCGCTCAGCGCGCAATTGCTGGCCGAGCATGACGGCGAGGTCCCGGCGGACCGCGCGGCCCTCGAGGCATTGCCCGGCGTCGGCCGGAAGACCGCCAATGTTGTCCTCAACACGGCGTTTGGCGAACCGACAATGGCCGTCGACACCCATATCTTCAGGCTTTCGAACCGCACTGGTTTGGCGCCGGGCAAGGATGTTCGCAAAGTCGAGGATGCGCTGATGAAGCGGGTCCCGGTCGAATATTTGCGCCACGCCCATCACTGGTTGATCTTGCACGGGCGCTATGTGTGCAAGGCCCGGAAGCCCGACTGCATGTCATGCGCGGTTGAGGATGTATGCCGCTACAAGGCGAAGGTCACCGCTTAGCCGATCTGGCTGCCTGGTAGCAGGTCTCAGCCTTTAATGAATTGCGCGAGACACGCGTCCGCCTCGGCGCCGGCGATCTGGCCCTCGGTCGTGCGCGCTTCGATATGGGTTACCTGGCGAACCCCCGCGCGCGGATATGCAAACACGTGCAGTATGCAGGTGGCGCTGCGGTAGATTCGAAGCTCGCCGTCGCCCTCGCTGCGAGTCAGATTCGGGCCGCCGATGAGTGCGTCGATCCGGTAGGTTTCCAGGCCGACAAGGCTGGAGACCTGCCGCAATGGTGCCGTCGGTGTCCGTATCGTCGGGCCTGCGCGTCTTGCCGGGCCTGCGCGAGCGATCGTAGGTGTCGTGCGCGCCGGCGGTGTTGTGGTTGTGGTTTCCCGGTCGCCGGTCGCGCGGTTGAATGCGTCGGCGCATGCGCTGAGTACCAGCAGGGCTGCCAGCATGAAAGCACCGCGAAGGATCATGGGCTCAGGCCGAGAAGAAAAATATCGTCATCACGAGGGTGATGCCGGCCGCGGACAGGATCGCCGCGCGGGACGGGCCGTCGGTCGCCTGCCCGCCGCCAATGTTGGCCAGCCTACTGATGAATCGAAAATTCGCCATGGACTTCTCCGCCGGTCTCGATCTCGAGGCGCCCGTAGGTCACCCGGCCTGTGACTTTTCCCGAAGCCGTGATGCGTAATGCCCGGGTCACGTCGAGATCGCCATCGAATCGGCCGCTGATAAAGGCATTTTCGACCTTCGCGCTGCCGTCAAACCGGCCACCGCGTGATATTTCAAGAGCTCGTGCGCTGTTCAGGTTGGCCTCGACGCACCCTTCAACGATCAGCGAATCACATTCGGTGATGTCGCCCTTGAGCGAGATCTCGCGACCGACCGTCAGGGTTTTGTTCTCCGATGGCCGCCGCGGCTCACTGTCTTCGCTGCGCTCCATATGGTCCCCGAGATTGGGAATGTCTGTCGCCCGCGCCGGCTGGCGATCGAGGAAGCTCAGATCGAGTTCCGGTCGTTCGTCAGTGTTACCGGCGGCAATGTCGTCCGCACTATTGTCGGTGTCTTCGGCTTCTGCGCTCATGGTTGCGCCCCCCGTTTTGACCCCAGAATCGGCAAACGGGCACAGACATAAGGGCCCATACCCGAGAACTTATAGACTCTCAGGTGCTTGTATAGTGCATTTATAGTAAATTGTCCATATTATATTATAAGCCATTGTTATATTGTAAAAGTTATTGATCCCGTCTATCTTTTTGCCTCGAAAATGTGCAACATCATGGCGGTTCCAAACAAGGGCAGGATCAGATTGACGACCGGGATCGAGGCGACGACCGCCAGCATCAGGCCCGACATGAAGATCGGACTGCGTTTCTTGAGCCGATATTCGCGCAATTGCGGCGGGTCCATGCGGCGAAAGCCGACCATTTCCAGATATTCACGACCCAGCAAATGGCCGTTTACCGCCCAGCCGGCGACGACGTAGATCGGAGGGAAGAAAATGAACATCAGCAAGAGCAGGTTAAACAAAATCAGCAAGATGCCGAATTTCACGCCGATGATGACGGCTTCCATGATCGACTGATTGCGTGGCGGCTGAAGATGCGCGTAGTGGCGGCCTTCGACCGCACGACAGATTGCCTCGATGTAGAAGCTGGCATACAGGCCGAGGAAGGCGGGCATCAGCAGGATTACAAGCGCGAACACGGCGATGGAGCCAAGCCAGTCCACGGCGGTCTCGAGCCAGCCGCCGACGAGGGGCACATCTCCGATCAGCTGGGTGCTCGACAGCAGCCAGGACAGGCCGCTCCAAAGCAGCATGGCGGTGATGATGCTGAGGCCGATCGTCTGCCAGAGAATCGACCGCATGCGCGGGTCGCCGAGGTCGCCGAGGGCCTTGAAGAATGCTGAAATCATGGTTCTTTTTCTTACCGCCTCGTGCTGGTGAACGCTATTCCAAAAGCTCGAAGCCCCGCGGATTGCCAGAGCATCTGGCGTCGCTATACTCGCGCGCCTGATCCTAGGTATTTCTGTTTCCCAATTTGTCCCGGAGTTCCCATGACCGATTTGAATGCTGCCGACCGTGCGCTTGATGTTGTCTGCGTCGGCAACGCGATTGTCGACGTGCTGGCCCAGACCGACGATGCGATGATCGAGCAGCACGGCATGGTAAAGGGCACCATGGCCCTGATCGACGCCGATCAGGCCGAGACGCTTTATGTGGCAATGCCCCAGGGGGTCGAGACGTCGGGCGGATCCGCCGGCAACACGGCCGCAGGGCTCGCATCGCTCGGCGCGCAATGTGCGTTCATCGGCAAGGTTCGCGACGACCAGCTCGGCGAAATTTTCGCCCATGACATCCGCGCGGTCGGTGCGGAGTTTGAGACCCCGGCGGCGACCGACGGCCCGCCGACGGCGCGCTGCCTGATCCTGATCACGCCGGATGCCCAGCGCACGATGAACACCTTCCTGGGCGCAAGTGTAAATCTCGGGCCGGAGGACATCGACGAGGACCTGATTGGCCGCGCCCAGGTGACATATCTCGAGGGGTATCTGTGGGACCGGGACGAGGCCAAGGCCGCATTTCACCGCGCGGCCGACTTCGCCCATTCTCATGACCGGATGGTGTCGCTCAGCCTATCGGACCCGTTCTGCGTCGACCGGCACCGGGATTCGTTCCGCAGTCTCGTCGCCGACCATGTGGACATCCTGTTTGCCAACGAGGACGAGATTATGTCGCTTTACGAAGTCGATGATTTCGATGATGCGCTTCAGCATGTTCGTCGGGACTGCCGGATCGCCGCTCTGACCCGTTCCGAGAAGGGGGCCGTTGTAGCGGCGGGCGACGAGGTGCATGTGGTCGACGCCGAGCCGGTCTCGGCGGTGGTCGACACGACGGGTGCGGGTGACCAGTTCGCCGCCGGGTTCTTGCACGGATATACACGCGGCGACGACCTGGCGACCTGCGCGCGGATTGGCGCCATCACGGCGGCAGAAGTGATCGACCATGTCGGCCCGCGGCCGCAGGTCGACCTGGCCGCGCTCGTGGCCGCGCGCCTCGCCGGATAGGGTGAAGCCATCGACATGACGATCAGGGGGATCAGTTCTTAAGCCTGCTCGGCACGGGTCTGCAGGAGATCCTCGACGGAGACGCCGCGCGGATCAACGAGGCGGTTTTCGATGCGTTCGCCGCCGCGACCTTCGTCTATGTGGCGACGCTTGAAATCATCGGGCCGGAGTTTCTCTCGAACGACCGGAACGGGACGAAGCTCGGCGCGCTGACGGCGGGCCTCGCGATCATGGCGCTGGTCGCACTCTGGCTCTAGGTCCTATTTGTCGGGCTGCGCCCAAAGCGTCTCGAGTCGCAGGCCATAGACGGGCACGGTCTCCGGGCGTCCGATCCGCGTCCAGTAGGCGAGGCGTTGCCCGGTGTCGTGGTAGAGCGGCATCACATAGTGATTCCACATCAGCAACCTGTCGAGGGCCCGTGCGGCCGCGACGAGCTCCGGACGATCACGCGCCTCACCCAGTGCCGCGATCATCGCGTCGACGGCCGGATCCGCGACACCTGCCCAGTTTCGCCCGCCGGGCTGGTCGGCAGTCTGCGAACTCCAGTAATTCTGCTGCTCGTTGCCCGGTGACAGGGTGACACCCCAGAAGCCGAAAACCATGTCGAAATCATAGGAATCGATGAGCCCCTGGAACTGGGCGGATTCGACCAGCCGTACGGACGTTGCGATCCCGAGGCGCTTCAGGTTGCGGCTATAGGCGAGTGCGATACGCTCGTTGGACGGCCGACGGATGGTGATCTCGAGGCGCAAGATCTTCCCGGCTGTATTGACGCGTGCATTGTTCTCGATCCGCCAACCCGCCGCCGAGAGCAGTTCGGCGGCGCGTTTGAGGTTGGCTCGCGGACGCCCGGAACCGTCTGTGGTCGGCGGCGAATAGGGTGGCCCGAATACGCTGTCGGGGATCTTGTCGCGCCACGGCTCGAGCAACGCCAGTTCATCCCCCCGGGGCGGGCCTTCGGGGGCCATTTCGGAGCCCGAGAACATGCTCCGGGTGCGCGCATAACCGCGATGCAAAAGGGTCTTGTTGAGCCATTCGAAATCGAAGGCGAGGGTCAGCGCCTCGCGCACCCGTGCGTCGGCAAATTTCTGCCGCCGCAAGTTGAACGCCAACGCGCTCAAGCCCGACGGGAGGCCGGTCTCCAGCACGTCGAGCTCCACGGCACCTGTCGCCGCGGCGGGAATGTCGTACTGCGTGGCCCAGCGCGCGGCATCGCCTTCGAAGCGGATGTCATAGTCACCGGCCTTGAAGGCCTCGAGCGCGACGGCGGAATCGCGGAAATAATCAAACCGGATGTCGTCGAAATTATACTGGCCCCGGTTCACCGCCAGATCCGCCCCCCAGTAGTTCGGGTTGCGCCGAAACGAGAGGCCCCGGCCGGGATCGACGGATTGGATCGTGTAGGGCCCGCTCGCCAGCGGTGGTTCCAGAGTCGTGGCGTTGAAGGTGCGGTCCTGCCACCAGGCTTTCGACAGGATCGGCATGAAGCCGGCGATCAGCATCGGCAATTCGCGGTCGCGGTTGTCGACGAAGGTGAACCGCACCCGGTGCTGCCCTTTCGCCTCGGCCTCGACCACGCGCGCCCAGGTGGCGCGCGCATTGGGACTGCCGTGGGTCTTGAGGGTCTCCCAGCTGAAGATTACGTCGTCCGCCGTGACGGGGCTGCCGTCCGAGAAGCGTGCTTGCGCGCGCAGGGTGAACTCGACCCAGGCGCGGTCCGCCGGTGTTTCGATGGTCTCGGCCAGAAGGCCGTAGAGGGAGAACGGTTCGTCGCGGCTGCGCTTGGCCAGGGTCTCGAAATAGATCCCGAAACCATGGTGGAGCCCTGCCGCGGGTTTGCCCTTGATGATGTAGGGGTTGTGGGAATCGAAGCTGCCGATGGCGTGCAGGCGCAGGCTGCCACCCTTCGGGGCGTTGGGGTTCACATAGTCGAAATGGGTGAAATCGGCGGCATATTTCGGTGTCCCGAGCATCGCAATGGCGGCGCCGGGCTCGGCGGTCGCCGGGGTTGCGCCCGCGAAAGCGACAAAGGCCAGGGCGAGCATGCGGAGGAGCGGGATGTGGGGACTGTTCTGGCGCATGGCTCAAGCGATCTTTACTGGGGACGACGGTGATGCAACCCAAATATACTGTCAACATGAGTCGAAATTGCGACCTCACCATAGATCGATGTGACGGGATTCGAAGATGCTGATCGGCGTGCCACGGGAAATCAAGAATCGCGAGTACCGCGTTGGCCTGACTCCGGCCTCGGTGCGCGAACTGGTGCATCACGGCCATCAGGTGACGGTCGAGACCGAAGCCGGCCTGGGCGCGAATTTCGCCGACGCCGACTATGGGGCCGCCGGTGCGGAAATCGCGCCGGACGCCGCGGCGGTGTTTACGGCGGCGGACATGATCGTCAAGGTGAAGGAGCCACAGCCCGAGGAGTTCGGCTTGCTGCGTGAGGGGCAGATCCTGTTCACCTATCTGCATCTTGCGGCCGAGCGCGACGTGACCCAGGCGCTGATCGATGCGGGTGCGGTCGCGATCGCCTATGAGACGGTGACCGGCCGGAACGGTGGGTTGCCGCTACTGGCACCCATGAGCGAGGTGGCCGGGCGCATGTCGATCCAGGTCGGCGCGCATTATCTCGAGAAGGAAGCGGGCGGCCGTGGCGTTTTGATGGGCGGGGTGCCGGGGGTCGAGGCGGCCGATGTGCTGGTGATCGGCGGCGGTGTGTCGGGTACCAATGCGGTGCGCATGGCCATGGGCATGGAAGCCAAGGTCACCGTGCTCGATCGATCCCTCGACCGGCTACGCGAGCTGGACATGCAGTTCGGCCCGACGCTCAACACGATCTACTCCACGGTCGACGCGGTCGAACGCTATGCGCTGAATTCGGATCTCGTGATCGGTGCGGTGCTGGTGCCCGGTGCCGCGGCCCCGCGATTGCTGACGGCCGATACGGTGAAACGCATGCGCCGGGGAGCGGTGCTGGTCGATATCGCGATCGATCAGGGCGGCTGCTTCGAGACCTCGAGGCCCACGACCCATGACGACCCCACCTACATCGTCGATGAGGTGGTGCATTACTGCGTCACCAACATGCCCGCCGCGGTGGCGCGCTCTTCGACGGCGGCGCTGAATAACGCGACCCTGCCCTATGTGCTGGCGCTGGCCGACAAGGGATACCAGCAGGCGCTGCGCGATGATGCGGGGCTCAGAGGCGGCCTCAGTGTGGCGCGCGGGGCCGTGACCCATGCGGCGGTGGCCGCGGCGCTCGAGCTGCTGCTTGTGAGCCCGGACGACGTCCTGGGTTAGGCGTGTTCGTTCTTGAGGTCGAGGGCGTAGCCCACCGATCGGACGGTGCGGATCAGATCGTCCGTGCCGGGCAGGTTCATCGCCTTGCGCAGGCGCCGGATATGCACGTCGACGGTGCGGGGCTCGATATAGGCGTCGTGGCCCCAGACCGAATCCAGAAGCTGTTCGCGCGAGAAGACGCGGCCGGGATGCTCCATCATGAAGCGCAGCAAGCCGAACTCCGTCGGCCCCAGCTCCACCGGCGCGTCGGCGCGGTTGACCCGATGGGTCGTCAGGTCCATGGCGATGTCGCCATAGGTTAGCAAATCCTTGTCGAAGGACGGCCGGGTGCGCCGCAGGACGGCCCGCACCCGCGCCACCAGCTCGCTCGGTGAGAAGGGTTTGACGACATAATCGTCGGCGCCTGTGTCCAGCCCGCGAGTACGGTCGTCTTCCTCGCCGCGCGCGGTCAGGATGATGATCGGCAGGTCGCGGGTGTCGGGGTTGCGCCGAATCCGGCGGCATATCTCGATGCCCGATACATAGGGCAGCATCCAGTCGAGCAGCACCAGGTCGGGCTTGTGTTCCTCGACCGCGAGCATGGCCTCGTCGCCGTCGCGGGCGATCCGCACCTGGAAGTCGGCCTTCTCCAGATTGTAGGAGATTAGCTCGACGAGCGGGGGCTCGTCTTCGACAATCAGGACGCTGGGCTGCAGGTTGCTCACGGGCTTGCTCTGCGGGAGGTTAGCTGGGCTTGACGACAGTGACACTGGCCTCGTCGGCCTTGGGACGGTCCTCGTCGAGGGCAACCCCTTCGACCTGATAGTGAATGAGCTCGGCAATGTTGGTGGCCAGATCGCCGATGCGTTCGATGTTGCGCGCGACGAACAGCAGGTGGGTGCAGGCCGTGATGTTGCGCGCATCCTCCATCATGTAGGTGAGCAGCTCGCGGAACAGGCTATCATACATATCGTCGACCTCCTTGTCCCGGATCCAGACCTCGCGGGCCATCGCGACATCCTTGTTGGAGAAGGCGTCGAGCACGTCCTTGGTCATCTCGCGCACCATGCGGCCCATGCGCGGGATGGTGAAGATCGGCTTGACCGGCGGCATCTGGTTGAGCGCGATGGTGCGCTTGGCGACGTTCTTCGAGTAGTCGCCGATCCGCTCGACGATCGGCGCGACCTTCAGCGCGGTCACGATGTGGCGCAAATCGCCCGCCATCGGCTGGCGCAGCGCCAGCAGGCGGATGGCCATCTCGTCGATCTCCATATGCATGTCGTCGATCCGGCGGTCGCTTTCGATAGCGTTCTCGGCCAGCGACGAATCCCGCTGCTGGAGCGCCTCGATGGCGTTCTCGAGCTGGGATTCGGCGAGGCCGCCCATGCGGTTTAGCTGGTCACTCAGCCGGCTGAGCTCTTCGTCGAAGGAAGTTACGATATGGTCGGTGCTCATGAGATTTGCTCCGAGGGTCGGGCCTATTAGCCGAACCGCCCCGTGATGTAGTCCTGGGTGCGTTCGTCTTCGGGGTTGGTGAAGATCGTTTCGGTCGCGCCGGATTCGACCAGGTAGCCAAGATGGAAGAAGGCGGTTCGCTGACTGACCCGCGCGGCCTGTTGCATCGAGTGGGTGACGATCATGATCGTGTAGTTCTGGCGCAGCTCGTCCATCAGTTCCTCGATGCGCGCCGTGGCGATCGGGTCGAGGGCCGAGCAGGGCTCGTCCATCAGGATGACGTCCGGGTTCACCGCGATGGCGCGGGCGATACATAGACGCTGCTGCTGGCCGCCCGACAGGCTGGTGCCGGACTCGCTCAGGCGATCCTTCACCTCTTTCCACAGGCCGGCGCGCTGCAGGCTCGATTCGACCAGGTCGTCGATGTCGGCCTTGCCCTGGGCCATGCCGTGAATGCGCGGTCCGTAGGCCACGTTCTCGTAGATGGATTTCGGGAAGGGGTTGGGCTTCTGAAAGACCATGCCGACCCGGGCACGAAGCTGCACGACATCGATCGACGGGTCGTAGATGTCCTGCTCGTCGATCGTGATGTCGCCGGTCACGCGGCAGATCGGGATGGTGTCGTTCATCCGGTTGATGCATCGCAGGAAGGTGGACTTGCCGCAGCCCGAGGGGCCGATCAACGCGGTGACCTGGTTCTCCAACACGTCGAGTGAGACACCGAACAGCGCCTGCTTGTCCGCATAGAAGACATCGACATTGTCCGCCTTCACTTTCGTGGGCGCTCCCGCTCCAATTGCTTCGCTCATACCGGATACGCTTTCACCGATCGGCTGTGGATTGTTCTCAACATGAAATGCTTCGGCCATTCTACCACCGCCTTTCGAATTTCCGCCGCAGAAGCACGGCGGCGAGGTTCATCAAGATCAGGAAGGCCAGCAACACCATGATGGCGGCCGAGGTTCGTTCGACAAAGGCGCGCTCAGGGGCGTCGGCCCAGAGGAAGACCTGAACGGGCAACACCGTCGCCGCGTCGGTGAAGCTGCGCGGGATGTCGACGATGAAGGCGACCATGCCGATCATCAGCAGTGGCGCGGTCTCGCCGAGCGCACGGGCCATCCCGATGATCGTCCCGGTCAGGATGCCGGGCATCGCCAGGGGCAAGACGTGATGGGAGACGGTCTGCAGCGGCGACGCACCCACCCCCAGTGCCGCCTCGCGGATGGATGGCGGCACCGACTGCAGGGCGGCCCGACCGGCAATGATCACGGTCGGCAGGGTCATCAGCGCCAGCACGAGCCCGCCCACGAGCGGCGCGGAGCGCGGGAGCTCGAAGAAATTCAGGAACACGGCCAGGCCCAGCAGGCCGAAGACGATCGACGGCACCGCGGCAAGGTTGTTGATGTTTACCTCGATCAGGTCGGTCCAGCGGTTCTTGGGCGCGAACTCCTCGAGATAGACGGCAGACATAACGCCGATCGGGAAGGAGAGTATGAGGGTCACGAAGAGGGTCAGCATGGTGCCGACGACGGCGCCCCACACGCCGGCCTGTTCGGGCTCGCGGCTGTCGCCGGAGGTGAAGAAGGTGGTGTTGAAGGAGCGACGGGTCCTGTCGTCTGCGCTAAGCGTGTCGAACCAGCCGATCTGGGCGTCGTTCACCCGGCGGTCGCCCTCGGGCACGTCGCGGGGGATCGAGCCCTTGTTGAGCTGGTCGATGTCGGCCGACGATTTGAACCAGACGGTTTGCGTGGTGCCGATCAGGGCTGGATTCGTCTCGACGACCTGGCGCAGGGTGAAGTCCGAACCGGTGGAGACGAGCTTGTAGAGTTTGCGCAGGTCGCGCCGGCCCGAGACGTCGGGGAACTGGCTGCGCATCGCCGCGCGCACGATCTTGCGGTAGTTGCCCTTGGCGAGGACAGCGGGGTCACGGGTGCCGTCGGGGTCGATCTCCGCCGGGTCAAGGGTCACGTCGAGCGCGATCTCGGTCTGGGTGAAGGCGCTCGAGCCGGTCATGACGATCGAGCCGAGTAGGAAGGCGAGCATGCCCAGCGCCGAGACGATCGCGGCGATGCCGTAGAGCTTGAAGCGCGCCTCGGCCCGGTATCGCTTGCGCAGATGGGCGTCGGAGAAATCGGGCTTGCGGGCGGTCGCCCGGTCGGCGGTGAAATCAGTCATATTCTTCCCGATACTTGCGCACCACGCGCAGGGCGACGATGTTGAGCGCCAGGGTGACCAGGAACAGCACCAGGCCCAGCGCGAAGGCGGCGAGGGTCTTGGCGCTGTCGAACTCCTGGTCGCCGACCAGCAGGGTGACGATCTGGACCGTGACCGTCGTGACGGCCTCCAGCGGGTTGGCCGTCAGATTGGCCGAAAGCCCGGCGGCCATGACGACGATCATCGTCTCGCCGATGGCGCGGCTGACCGCGAGCAGGATGGCGCCGACGATGCCGTGCAGCGAGGCCGGCAAGATCACCTGGCGGATCGTTTCCGACTGGGTGGCGCCAAGGGCATAGGAGCCGTCGCGCAGGGATTGGGGCACGGCGTTGATCACATCGTCCGACAGGGACGACACGAACGGGATGATCATGACGCCCATCACGAGCCCCGCCGCCAGCGCGCTCTCCGAGGCCACCGACAGACCGATGGATTCACCCGCGCCGCGGAACAGCGGCCCGATGGTCAGGGCGGCGAAGAAGCCGTAGACCACGGTCGGAATGCCGGCGAGAATCTCCAGTGCCGGCTTGACCAGGGAGCGCGTTGTCGGGCTCGCATACTCGGCCATGTAGATCGCCGCCATGAGCCCGATGGGTACGGCGACGATCATGGCGATCACGGTGATCAACAATGTGCCGGCGAAGACCGGCACCGCACCGAACGCGCCCGAGCCGCCGACCTGGTCCGCGCGGAGGGCCGTCTGCGGGCTCCAGCTCAGACCGATCAGGAACTCCAGCGGGTTGACCTGCCCGAAAAAACGGATCGATTCGAACATCAGGGAGAGGATGATCCCGATGGTTGTCAGGATGGCGATGACCGAGGCGATGAACAGAAGACCACGGACGATTCGCTCGACCTGGGGCCGCGCGCGCAGGGCTGGCTGGATGGCCCTGAGTCCGAAATAGAGCCCGCCGGAGGTCAGGATCACGACCGCGCCGGCCATCAGCGTGAAGCCGAGCCGTTGCAGTTCGACATATCGCTCGGCGGCGGCCACCACCATCGGGCTCGGGGTGCGCGTGGTGATGTCGCCGGTCGCGAGGTTACGGATATCGCTGAGGAGCAGGCTGATCTGACCCTCGGACATGCCGGCGATGCCGTCGGCGATTCCCGACAGCACCAGGCGTTCGACCAGGTCGGTTTGGAGCATCAGCCAGAGGGCTACGACAATCAGCGCCGGCAGCCCGCACCACAGGGCAACATAGGCGCCATGGTAGGACGGAAGGGAATGGAGTTTTGCGACGCTGCCTTCGACGCTTGCGAGCGCCTTGCGGCGGCCATAGCGGTAGGCAAAGGTCGTGAGGCCAAGCAGCAGAACGATCAGAATAAGGGTGTTCATGAATTCAGACGCTGCTCGGGACGTATTCCGGGGGAGAAAAAACCACCGGCACCCGAGGGTGCCGGTGGGTAGGGATGGGGCACTTACATGGACAGGGGCTGAAGACCCTGCGCCTGGGTTGCCATCGCGGCGCGATCGGCATCGGGCAGCGGGATCAGGCCCTTGTCGATCAGGTAGCCGTCGGGGCCCCAGGCATTTTCGTCCGTGAACTCGGTGACGAATTCCTTGATGCCGGGGATGACGCCTACATGCTGCTGCTTCACATAGAAGAAGAGCGAGCGGGAGACGGGGTAGTTGCCGGCGGCGATTTCCTCGAACTCCGGCACGGTGCCGTCAACCGTGGCACCCTTGAGCTTGTCGGCGTTTTGGTCGAGGAAGCTGAAGCCGAAGATGCCGAAGGCATTTGGGTTTGCCTCGAGCTTCTGGACGATCAGATTGTCGTTCTCGCCCGCCTCGATATAGGTGCCGTCCTCACGGACCGCGTGGCAGGCCTTTTTCTTCAGGCCCAGGTCGGCGGCGCCGGCCAGGGTCTTGCAGCCGCCCTCCATGGCGATCTCGACGAAGGCGTCGCGGGTGCCGCTGGTCGGCGGCGGGCCGAGAACTTCGATCTTGGTCTTCGGCAGCGACGGGTCGATGTCCGACCACAGCTTGTTCGGGTTCGCGACCAGCTTGCCGCCCTGGGGGATTTCCGCGGCCAGGGCCAGGAAAATCTGCTCAAGGCTGAGGCTCAAATCCGGGCCCGACTTGGCGTTGGCGATGACGATGCCGTCGAAGCCGACCTTTACTTCCGTGATGTCGATGCCGTTCGTGGTGCAGGCCTCGAATTCGGACTTCTTCATGCGCCGCGAAGCGTTGGTCATGTCGGGGTGGTCTTCACCGACGCCGGAACAGAACAGCTTCATGCCGCCGCCCGTGCCCGTGCTTTCAACGACCGGGGTCTTGAAGCTGGAGGATTTGCCGAACTGTTCGGCCACGGCGGTGGAGAACGGGAAGACGGTGGATGAACCGACGATACGGATTTGGTCGCGGGCTTCGGCGGCGCCGACCATTCCCACGGTGATCGCGGCTGCGAGGGTCAGAGTTTTGATTTTCATGGATGCCTCTCCCGAGGATGAATGCGTGGTTGGAATTACCTTCTGCGCCCGGGCGAAACATTCCGGTCCCGTTTGCAGGCGTGAACCTAGGGCCGGTGTAAGATCTATCTATGACAGTAATGTTACAGTTCGATGACAGAGGTATCGGTACTGGTGTCGGGCCTGCGGACAACGGCCCGCGGCCTGGCCGCCGATCGGCGCCTACTCGGTAAGGCGCAACGTCACCGAGAAGGTGCTGCCCACGCCCGGTTCGCTCTGGATGGTCAGCTCGCCGCGGTGGCGGTTGGCGATGTGCTTGACGATGGCGAGCCCGAGCCCGGTGCCGCCGAGTTCGCGCGAACGGGCCGTGTCGACCCGGTAAAAGCGCTCGGTCAGGCGGGAGACATGCTCGTGGGGTATGCCCTCGCCCTGATCGATCACGGAAACGCTTGCAAGATCGTCCCGGCATTCCGCTTCGACCCGCACCGTGCTGCCCTCGCGCCCATATTTGATGGCGTTCTCGATCAGGTTCTGGAACAGATGGGTGAGCTCGTCGGCCTGGCCGACCACAGGCGCGTCCAGCGCGTCGAGGGCAAGTTCGATCGTGACGTCGCGTGCGCGCGACTGCGGGCCAAGAAGATCGGTGACCGTCGCGATTGTCTGCCGGAGGTCCACGGCGTCGTCGGGCGGGGTGTGTTCGTTCATCTCGATCCGTGACAGGGAAAGCAGGTCGTTGACGATCCGCGTCATGCGGGTGGACTGGGTCTCCATCAGGTCGAGGAAACGCGCCTGGGCCTCGGTATCGTCCTTCGCGGGTCCGCGCAGGGTCTCGATGAAGCCGACGAGCGAGGTGAGCGGCGTGCGCAATTCGTGGCTGACGTTGGCGACTAAGTCCGCCCGCATCTGTTCGCCGCGCCGCAATGCCGTGACGTCGCGCATCAGAATCAGCGCCCGGGCATCGCCGTCGTTTGCCACCTCGGAACGAATCGGCTCGACCCGCGCCTCGAAGGACTGGTCGACCCGGTCAGTAAATGTGAACGCGACCGTGCGGGTAGACATGCCGTCGAGCACCTCGGCAACCGCCTGCAGGATACCCGGCTGGCGGATGACCGCCGAGAGGTCGCGACCGGGCAACTCATTCACCCCGTGGCGGCCGACCAACAGCGCACGTGCGGCGGCGTTGGCGTAGACCAGCCGTGACTGGGCATCGACGGTGATCAGCGGATCGGGCAGGGCGTCGAACAATATCTGCGCGGCCTTGCGCCCATCGCGCAGCTGGTTTCGATCGCGGCCCCAGCCGCGTTCCAGCCTGAAAAGAGCGGAGGCCGCGTCGCCGATGGCGCCCGATTCGCTTGGCGGATTGTTTTCGACCGGCGAATCCGGCGGCGCATCGATCAGCGCCTCGAGCCGGTTGGCGAGCCGACGCAGGCGCGTCAGCGGCTTGAAGATTACTGCAGCCGTCCCGCCGATGGTGGCGGCGAGCGCGAGGGCGCCGGGCCCGGGCGCGAGATGCCCGGTGACCATCAGCACGATCAACGCACATGCGCCCGGCAGGCCGACCATAAGGGTGGCGGCGAACAGATGGTTGGGCTTGAGGGTCATGTTCGGGAACCTAACATGCCGCGTGCATGTTGGGGGAGGTGAGCGCGCAACGCGCGCGGTCAGGCCTTGGGCTTGCCGGGTTTTGCCTTGCGGGGGCGCCTGGGCTTCGCGTCGGTCTCGCGGCGGATCGACTCATAGGCGCCGAACGCCGACGCGCTGACCAGCTCGTTCACGGTCGCGTTCATGTGCACGATCTCGACGGGCTGCTCGAGCCCCATGAGCATCGGTCCCATGACGGTTCCGGTGTCCAGTGACTGCATCAGGCGGGATGCGATATGGGCGGTGTGCAGGCCCGGCATGATCAGCACATTGGCAGGCCCCGTGAGCCGGCTGAACGGGTAGAAGCGTTCGCGAAAATCTGAATCCAGCGCGATGTCCGGTGTCATTTCGCCTTCATACTCAAAGTCCGCGTCGCCGCGCTCGTCGAGCACCCGGACCGCCTCGCGCGAACGCTCGGTCAGGTCGACCGGGGGGTTGCCGAAGTTCGAGTAGCTCAGGAAGGCGACCCGCGGCTCCGAGCCCATTTGCCGGGCCCTGCGCGGCGTATATGATGATGCATCGCCATGTCAGGTTCTCCCCCCGCCCCCGAAGATCGATCCAAATCTGCCGCCGCGGCATCGCCGATGCTCGCCCAGTGGCATGCGGCGAAGGAATCCTATCCGGATTGCCTGCTGTTCTTTCGCATGGGCGACTTCTACGAGCTGTTTTTCGATGATGCGGTGGCCGCCGCCGCGGCGCTGGATATCGCACTGACGTCGCGCGGCCAGCAGGCCGGCGAGCCCGTACCCATGGCCGGGGTGCCGGTGCATGCTGCCGAGCAGTATCTGCCGCGGCTGATCCGTGCGGGCCACAGGGTTGCGGTTTGCGAGCAGATGGAGGCCCCGGCCGAGGCGAAGAAGCGCGGATCGAAATCCATCGTGCGCCGCGACGTGGTGCGGGTGATCACGCCGGGCACCCTGAGCGAGGACACGCTACTCGATTCCCGCCGGCACAATTATCTGGCGTCCTGTGCGGATGTGCGGGGCGCCTTCGGTTTGGCCTGGCTCGATATGTCCACCGGCGAAGTGTGGATGCAGCCCATTCCCGCCGCGGGCGGCGCGAACCTGCTGGCGGCGGCGCTGGCCCGCATCGCCCCGGGTGAAATCCTGGTGCCGGATCGCCTGCTAGAGGCACCGGAGTTCACGGCCCTTTGGGACGAGGTGCGCGACACCCTGACGCCGCTGCCCGCCAGCCGGTTCGATTCGGTGAACGCCGAGACCCGGCTGACCGATACCTATGGCGTGGGGACTCTCGATGCCTTCGGCGAGCCGAGCCGCGCCGAGATCGCGGCGGCGGGCGCGCTGTTCGACTATCTCGCCCTGACCCAGGTTGATCGGATGCCGCGCCTGTCGCGGCCTCATCGCCTGCCACCGCCCGGCAGCGCGGGTGCGGTGATGGAGATCGACGCGGCGACCCGGCGCAACCTCGAGCTCGCGCAGACCCTTTCGGGCGAGCGCAAGGGATCCTTGTTGTCGGTCATCGACCGCACGATCACCGGCCCGGGCGCGCGGCTCCTCGCCGAGCGGCTGGCCGCGCCCCTTACCGATGTCGCGGCGATCGAGGCGCGGCTCGATGCGGTCGGATACCTGAGTGAGGCGGGCGCGGTGCGCGAGGATATGCGCGCCTCGTTGCGCACCGCACCCGATATGGAGCGCGCGTTGTCGCGGCTCGCGCTCGGCCGCGGTGGGCCACGTGATCTGGCGGCGTTGCGCGCCGGGCTCGAGGCTGCCGCCGCATTACGCAACCTGCTCGAAGGAATTTCGGGGGCACCGGAGACCTTTGGCCGGGTCGCGGACGCGCTCGGTGATCACGACGCGACGGTGAAACTTTTGAATGCGGCGCTTGCGGCCGATCTGCCGCTGGCGGCCCGTGACGGCGGTTTCATCACCACGGGATACTCGGCCGAACTCGACGAACAGACGGTGCTGCGCGACGAAAGCCGAAAACTGATCGCGGGACTTCAGGCCGAGTATGTCGAGAAGACCGGTATTGCCAACCTCAAGGTCAAACACAACAACGTGCTCGGCTATTTCGTCGAGCTGGCCGCCGCCCATGCCGACCGGATCATGGACAAGGGCAAGGAGGCGGCCGCCGAGGAATATGGCCTGATCCACCGGCAGACGATGGCGAACGCGGTGCGGTTCACGACCGTCGCGCTGTCCGAACTCGACGACAAGATTTCGCGCGCCGGTGAGCGGGCGCTCGCCATCGAACTCGAACTGTTTCAGTCGCTGAGCGACGACGTACTCGGCGAGGCCGACGACATCGCGACGGCCGCGCGCGCCCTGGCCGATCTGGATGTCGCGTCGGGGCTGGCTGAGCTTGCCGTCGGGGCGCGCTATACCCGGCCGGTCTTGTCGGACGGCCAGCTGTTCACCGTGACCGGCGGGCGTCACCCGGTGGTCGAGGCGATGCTGGACGACGGGCCGGGCGCGTTCGTCGCCAATGACTGCGACCTGTCGGGCGACGACCCGGCGGCAGGCCGACTATGGCTCGTCACCGGCCCGAACATGGCCGGTAAATCGACGTTTCTCCGCCAGAACGCCCTGATTGCCATTCTCGCCCAGATCGGCTCCTTCGTGCCGGCGGCGGCAGCCGAGATCGGTGTCGTGGACCGTTTGTTCAGCCGGGTCGGGGCCGCCGACGATCTGGCGCGGGGCCGCTCGACCTTCATGGTCGAGATGGTCGAGACGGCCGCGATCCTCAATCAGGCGGGCCCGCGCGCATTGGTGATCCTCGATGAGATCGGCCGCGGCACCGCCACCTTCGACGGCTTGTCGATTGCCTGGGCGACGGTCGAGCATCTGCATGAGCGGAATCGTTGCCGGACATTGTTTGCGACCCATTTCCACGAGCTGACGCGGCTTGCCGCGCGCCTGACGAATATGTCGTGTCACACGATGCGGGTGAAGGAATGGAACGACGATATCGTCTTTCTGCACGAGGTCGGGCCGGGTGCGGCCGACCGATCCTATGGCATCCATGTGGGCAAGCTCGCCGGGCTACCCCCGGCGGTCGTGGGCCGTGCGGAAGAAGTCCTTCGGCTGCTCGAGGCCGGAGACCAGGCAGGTGCGTTGTCCCGTCTCGCGGATGACCTGCCCCTGTTTCAGGCCGCCGCGGGTGATCCGGAGCCCGAAGCGCCAGCGCAAGACCCTGTCCGCGATCTCCTGGCATCGGTCAGCCCAGACGAACTCACGCCCAAGACGGCCCTGGAATTGCTCTACCGCCTGAAGGCCGCGCTGGATGATTGATCTGCTCGTTCGCGCTCTGGCGCTCGCCGGCTTCGGGGCGGTAGGTGACGTGATGCGCCATCGCAGCTTTCGGATCTACCTGATCGGGCATATCCCCAACGTTGTCGGCACCTGGGTGGTGCGCATCTCGATCAGCTGGCTCGCCTGGGAGCTGACCAAATCCGGCTTCTGGGTCGGGGCCGTGGCGGCCGCTGATGCGCTGCCGGTGCTTTTGTTCGGGCCGATCGGCGGCGTTCTGGCCGACCGGATGGACCGACGCAAGATCGCCGTCGCCACCCAGGCCACCCTGGTCGTGATCTCGGTTTTCCTGGCGGTCTTCACCTTCGCCGGCCTGATGACGATCTGGCTTTTGCTGGCCATGGCGCTGGCGCGGGGTGTGACCTTCTCCTTCTGGCAGCCCGTGCGCCTGGCGTTGATGCCGAACCTGGTGCCGCGCTCGGAAATTTCCACGGCGATTGCGCTGAATTCCTCGACCTTCAACGCCGCCCAGTTTGTCGGGCCCGCGCTGGCCGCGATCCTGCTGCCGCTGGGCGGGCCGGGGCTCGCCTTCTTTTTCAATATCTTCGCCGGTGGCGCCATGGTCTGGGCGCTGGCGGCTATCAACGTACCGTTCCAGGCCGGCAGCAAATCGGCGCGCGGGACCTTTCTCGGGGATGCCCTGGCGGGCATCCGCTATGGTGCGTCACATCCTGGAATTGGGCCGATGCTGTTGCTTCTGCTGGCGCTCGGGACGATGATACGGCCCCTGACCGAATTATTGTCCGCGCTTGCCGGTTCCGTGTTTCTGCTCGATGTCACCGGCTTCTCTGTTATGGCGTCATCGCTTGGGATCGGCGCCATGGCGGGCGCAGTCTGGATGCTTCGGCGCGGGAACAAGGACGGCATTACCGAGATTGCACTTCTTTCAGGCCTGGCCGGCGGGGCCGCGGCGTTTCTGATCGTCACGGTGGTATGGCTTCCCATCGCCATGGTCTGCCTTGCCGTGCTCGGATTCTCGATGACCAGCGGCGGCATTGCGACCCAGCAGGTTGTCCAGTTTGCGGTGCCCGACGCGATGCGCGGGCGGGTGTTGGGCCTGTTCGGGATGATTTTCAGGTCCGGTCCGGCACTCGGGGCGCTGGCCATGGGCCACATCGGCGATGCGGTCGGATTGGGTTGGCCGGTGACTGCCGGGTCCTTGATTGGGCTAGCGATATACACATATGCCTATTCACGGCGTACGCGCCTGCGCGCGGCCCTGGAGGCGAAGCCTCCAATCGAATAGCGCTACCAGACACGCACCAATTTCATTTAGTTACGCACCGTGTAAAACTGCACATTCATGGCCACGCGAAAACGAAAACGCGACGTAATCGACCGGGCGGCTCTCGAGGCCCGGATTGAAGACGCATGCGCCGGTGTCTCGACGGCGTCGGAGCGGCGGCGGATTACCCTCGATTTGCTCAAAGATGCAGTCGAGCAGGGCCGCACTCTGGTCCAGACCCGGTTTGAGGCCGTGGAGATCGACGGCAACGCGGCGAAAGGCGAGCTCGCCTTTCTGTTCGATCAGGTCATCCGGGTCGTACATGACACGGCCTTGCGAGAATACCCTGCCGCCAACCCGACCGCGACGGACCGGATGGCGATCGCAGCGGTGGGTGGTTATGGCCGTGGTGAACTGGCGCCCTTCTCGGACATCGATTTGCTGTTCCTTTTCCCATGGAAGCAGACGGCCCACGGCGAACAGATTGTCGAGTATGTCCTCTATTTTCTCTGGGACCTGGGATTGAAAGTCGGACATTCGACGCGTTCGGTCGATGATTGCGTGCGCCTGGCCAAGATCGACCTGACCATCCGCACCGCGCTCCTGGAGGCCCGATATCTCTGGGGCGACCAGGCGCTTTATCTGGAGTTCCGTAAGACATTCAGCGACCAGGTGATTTCCGGCGCGGCGATGGAGTTTGTGAAAGGAAAGCTCGACGAGCGCGACAGTCGCCACGAAAAGATGGGGGACAGCCGCTATTACGTCGAGCCGAATATCAAGGACGGCAAGGGTGGCCTCCGGGATCTCCAGACGCTCTACTGGATTGCGAAGTTCGCCTATGAGGTCGACAGTGTGAACGACCTGGTCGAACGCGACGTCCTGACGAAGGCCGAGGCGCGCAATTTCTCGAAGGACCAGAATTTCCTCTGGAGCGTCCGTTTCCACCTGCACTATCTGTCGGGCCGGCCGGAGGAGCGGCTGACCTTCGATGTGCAGACGCCGATCGCACAGCGTATGGGCTACGCAGATCGGGCCGGCGCGTCCGGGGTCGAGCGCTTCATAAAGCATTATTACATCGTCGCGAAGGATGTCGGCGATCTGACCCGGATATTCTGCGCGGCGATCGAGGCTGAGAATATGAGCCGGCCGATCATCCGGCTGCCGCGTTTACGCCGCCCGCGTGACCTGATGGGGTTCACAATCGATCGCGACCGGCTGACCGTCGCCAACGACGAGCAGTTCGAACGCGACCCGGTTGCGATGATCCGGCTCTTCTATGTGGCCCATAATGAAGGCCTGGACATCCATCCTCATGCGCTGCGCGTGGTGACCCAGAACCTGAAGCGGATCGACAAAGGCGTTCGCGAAGATCCGGAGGCGAACCGCATGTTCGTCGAGATGGCGTCGTCGATCGATTCGCCCGAACTGGCGCTCACCCGCATGAACGAGGCGGGCGTGTTTGGCCGCTTCCTGAGGGATTTCGGCCGGGTCGTGGGCCAGACCCAGCACGACATGTATCACGTGTACACGGTTGACGAGCACACGATCCAAGCGATCGGGTTGCTGGCGAAAATCGAGCGTGGCGAGTTGGAAAAGGATCACCCAGTTGCGAGCGAGGTGATTCACAAAATCGCCTCGCGGTGCGCGCTCTATATGGCGGTTCTGTTCCACGATATCGCCAAGGGGCGCGGCGGCGACCATTCCGTGCTCGGGGCCCAGGTGGCGAAGCGGGTCTGTCCGCGGCTGGGGCTCGACGCCGAGGAAAGCGAAACCGTCGAATGGCTGGTGCGCGAACATCTCGCGATGAGCGACGTCGCGCAGAAGCGCGATCTCAATGACAGCAAGACCATCATGGACTTTGTCGATCAGGTCCAGTCGCCCGAACGCCTTCGTCTCCTGCTGTGCCTGACGGTCGTCGATATGCGCGCGACGGGTCCCAATGTCTGGAACAACTGGAAGGCCGAGCTGCTGCGCGAGCTTTATCACGCGGCCGAGGACGTGATGTCGGGCGGGCAGCGCACGAATGCGCGCGGTGCGCGGATTGAGGCCGCCCAGCACGCGTTGCGCGAGGCTTTGGCCGACTGGCCGGAGGCGGATATCGAGGCCCAGTTCGATCGCGGCTACCCCGGCTACTGGCTGACCTTCGACACGGATACGCTCGCCCATCAGGCCCGCCTGATGCGCACGGCCGAGCAGGAGAAGCTGCCGCTGTCGATTCGCACGCGGGTGCGCGCCGATATCGATGTGACCGAGCTCACGGTCTATACGCAAGACCATCCGGGGCTGTTCTCGCGGATCACGGGGGCGATCTCGGCGGTCGATGCCAACATCGTCGACGCCAAGGTTTTCACCACGCCCCAGGGCATGGCGCTGGACACCTTCTGGCTGCAGAATCGCGATGACACGGCCCTGTCGGCGTCGGGCACGCTGGCCAAGCTCACGGTCCAGATCGAACGCGCCTTCGCCGGCGAGATGGACCGTTCGGAGCCCGAAGCCGAGCGTATTTTTATTCCCGCGCGCACCAAGATTTTTACCGTTCCGCCGCGTGTGATCATCGATAACCAGGCGAGTGCCACCCACACGGTGATCGAGGTGAACGGCCGCGACCGCCCGGGATTCCTCTACCTGGTCACGCGCGCGCTTTACGACCTGTCTCTGCAGGTCTCGTCGGCGAAAATCTCGACCTTCGGCGAGCGCGCGGTCGACGTGTTCTACGTCAAGGACGGTTTCGGCATGAAGGTGAACCACGAAGCCCGGATCGCTGCGATCCGCGAGCGCCTGCTCGCCGCGATTCGCGAAGACGAGGGCGTGTCCGCCACAGAGGCCGCGGAATAAGCTTTGTCTGGCCGCCGCGCCGTCGGCGCCGGGCGTAATCGCTGCCTTTCCTTCGCCCCGGTTTCCCGCTAAGAGCGCTCTATGCCACTTATTCGCGCCATTGCTACGGTCGGCGGCTGGACCATGGGGAGCCGTGTTCTCGGTTTCGTGCGCGATATTTTCATCGCGGCTTTCCTCGGTGCCGGGCAGGTCGGCGACGCGTTCTTTGTCGCGCTTCAGTTCCCCAATATTTTCCGCCGCCTGTTCGCCGAAGGCGCTTTCAACGCCGCATTCATACCGCTGTTCGCCGGTGAGTTGACCGAGCATGGCCGAGAAGCAGCGCGGGCTTTCGCCGAGCGTGTTTTCGGGATCATGCTGCTGATCCTGATCGTGCTCAGCGTGCTGGTCGAAATTTTCATGCCCGAGGTCATGGCGGTTGTGGCCGGCGGTTTTATCGATGAACCCGAGAAGTTCCAGCTTGTCGTCGATTTCGCGCGGCTGACCTTTCCCTATCTCCTGTTTGTCTCGCTGTCGGCGATGCTCGGCGGGATTCTGAACACCCTGGAGAAATTTGCCGCCGCTGCTGCGGCGCAGATCCTGCTGAACATCGTGCTGATCGGCGCCCTGACCGGGGTGGCGCTAGACTGGTTGCCGGACCCGGGCTTGGCGTTAAGCTGGGGTGTGCTGATTGCCGGCGTCGGCCAGTTTGTCTGGCTGGCGGCCATGTGTTTGCGCACCGGGTTGATGCCGGTCGTGCCGCGGCTAGTGTTCGGCCCCCGGGTGAAACGGCTCTTTATACTAATGGGGCCCGGCATTCTCGGGGCCGGCGTGTATCAGATCAATGTGCTGGTTGGGGTGCGCCTCGCCTCGGAATTGCCGGAAGGTTCTGTGTCGTTCCTGTATTTTGCCGATCGGGTGACCCAACTGCCGCTGGGCGTCGTCGGGGCGGCGGTGGGTATCGCGCTTCTACCGCTCCTGTCGCGCCAACTGAAGGCGGGTGACACGGACGCCGCGCGGGACAGCCAGAACCGGGCGATCGAGTTCGCGATGCTGCTGACCCTGCCCGCCGCCGCGGCGCTGTTGATCGTAGCCGACCCGATCGTGACGGTCCTGTTTCAGCGTGGTGCGTTCGACGCGGGTGACGCGGCGGCCACGGGCGCGGCGCTGGCGGCGTTTGCCCTGGGCTTGCCTGCTTATGTGTTGATCAAGGCGCTGGCGCCCGGCTTTTTTGCGCGCGAGGATACGGCAACGCCGGTTAAGATCGCGGCCCTGGCGCTGGTGATGAACGTGGCTCTGGCCCTGGCCTTGATGCCCATGCTGGCCCATGTCGGCATCGCACTCGCGACGGCGGTGTCGGCATGGATCAATGCGGGCTTGCTGGCTGCCCTGCTGTATCGGCGCGGCCTGCTCGAACCCGACAGAAGGCTGATGACGCGATTGCTGCGCATGCTGATTGCCGCGCTGCTGATGGCAGGCGCCCTTTGGTTGATTGCCGGTGCGCTGGCATCGCCGCTCGCACAAAGCGACCTGCCCGGTGTCGCCGCGTTGATGTTGCTCGTGGTGGTCGGGATGGCGGTCTACGGCATGCTGGCCCAGCTGCTCAAGGCGACGTCGTTGGCGGAAATGCGATTGATGTTCCGCCGCGGCTAAACACCACCCCGCTTGACCTGTCGCGGGCCCGCGGGCCATAACGCGCGCCTTCCCTGACACCCTCGGGCGTCCACACCCCCAGGAGCGAACTTGCGATGAGCCGCATATTCTCGGGCGTACAGCCCACCGGTGATCTCCACCTCGGAAACTATCTCGGCGCGATCCGGAACTTCGTCGGCCTGCAAGCCGATTTCGAATGCATCTACTGCGTGGTCGACATGCATGCGATCACGGTCTGGCAGGACCCCAGGCAGCTGGCACCGCACACCCGCGAAGTGGCGGCGGCGTTCATCGCGTCGGGGATCGACCCCAAGGGCTCGATCATCTTCAACCAGAGCCAGGTGACAGCCCATGCGGAACTCGCCTGGGTGTTCAACTGCGTGGCGCGGATGGGCTGGCTCAACCGGATGACCCAGTTCAAGGAGAAGGCCGGCAAGCAACGCGAGAATGCGAGCGTCGGCCTGTATGTCTATCCGAACCTGATGGCGGCCGACATCCTGGCCTACAAGGCGACCCATGTGCCCGTCGGCGAGGACCAGAAACAGCATCTGGAACTGACCCGCGACATCGCGATCAAGTTCAACAATGACTTCGATACCGAATGTTTCCCCGTGGTCGAGCCGCTGATCTTCGGCGAGGCGACCCGGGTGATGAGCCTGCGCGACGGCACCAAGAAAATGTCCAAGTCGGACCCGTCGGAATATTCACGGATTAATCTCACCGACGGCGCCGACGATATCGCCGGCAAGATCCGTAAGGCCAAGACCGATCCCGGGGAGCTCCCGGGCGCCGATTCACTGGCCGAGGACGGGCTGCATGTCGTACCCGAGGTGGAAAAGGCGCGGCCAGAGGCCTTCAACCTGCTGTCGATCTATGCCGCGCTTTCCGGTCAGTCGATGGCGGTGACGCTCGATCAGTTTGCCGGCGTGCAGTTCAGCGCCTTCAAGGGCGAGCTGGTGGATTTGTCTGTCGCCAAGCTGGGGCCGATCGGCGAGGAAATGCAGCGCCTGATGGCGGCGCCCGACCATGTCGATGCGGTCCTGCATGATGGTGCCGAACGGGCGGCGGCCATTGCGGCGCCGGTCATCAAGGAAGTCCACGAGATCGTCGGGTTTCTGGGCTCCTAGGGAGGTTACCCACGCCGCCGCTCAGGCATATTCGGGCAGGGTGAAAATTTCCTGAGGTTCGCGCACGCCGCGATAGATTTCGCCCTGAAGAACGCGTTCGCCCGCACTGTGGCCTAGATAAGTGTCCATCAGGTTGCGCGATATCATGCGCACGGCGAGGATTTCGAGGACCAGCGAGAAGGCGGGCATGAGCTGGGTAATGCGTGCGATCGCCGCATCGGGAAATCCGCCGGGCACCTTGGTCGCCCAGGAGCAGGCATAGGTCTGCCCGTTGGAGAACGGGATCGGCTGGATCACGTAATCGGGGACCCCGTCGGCATCGAGCTCCTCGAGGATCGGAAAGTCGCGAGGACAGTCCGGATCGAAAAGCAGGCGGCGCAGACCCGGCGAGCCTTCGAACACATGGCGGACCGGGCTTCGTTGGTACGCCTCGCTCGACTGGGACTGGCGATCGCCCGTGAACTCCGACATCTCACCGGTCGCACCATTCCAGGCGAATCCGGCCGCGGCGATTTGTGGATGGAGGGTGCGGCTCACGATGCTGAGACGGGCCAGCGGCAGGCCGCAATCCTGGAAGCGTCGCCCGACTTCGCTGATCAGCGTGGGGAGCCAATCCGCGTAGCGCCCGAAATTCTCGATCCATTCGAACACCGGACAATCGTAACTGGGGTCCGGCAAAGCCGATGCCGGACTCTCGGGCGCATGATTCTCGGACACAAGTGTTTCGCTATCCACGGGGGGTCAATTCAAGGTTCGTGTTTCCAGGGTCGTCCGCCGACATGCGGCGAACATAGGATGTTCTTTCTGTGTTCGCCCCTTTGAGGGCGGCTGTGTTAACCCTAGAAGGCTTATCCGTTAACCAATCGGGTCATAAATCAGGGCTTGATTATTCCGGAAAACAGGCCAAATTCTCTCACCAACAACGCCCGGCTCGTTTAAAGCGTTAACAAATCCGGACGGCAATCATTAACACGGGCTTCAGGCCACGATTTGAATGTGGTTTCGACAGGTTAAGAGGCAAGTATCGGATGTTTATCCAGACCGAAGAAACACCCAACCCCGCAACCCTGAAATTTCTTCCGGGCAGCGACGTTCTCGCCACCGGCACGGCCGACTTTCCCAGCCGGGAGGGCGCCGATATCTCGCCGCTGGCGATGCGGCTGTTTGCGGTCCCGGAAGTGACGGCGGTGTTCCTAGGAAGCGATTTCGTTACCGTGACGAAGGCGCCGGAGGCCGACTGGCAGGTCCTCAAGCCCGCCGTGCTGGGCGCGATCATGGAGCATTACACGTCGGGTGACCCGGTCATGCGCGAGGCCGCCGGCCCGACGCATGCGGTCGACGATGGTGAAAATAAAGTGGTGGTTTCACAGATCGTCGAGCTGCTCGATACCCGCGTGCGGCCTGCCGTGGCGATGGATGGCGGCGATATTGTGTTTCATGGCTTCGAGGACGGCGTGGTCTTCCTGACCATGCAGGGGGCGTGTGCCGGTTGCCCGAGTTCGACCGCGACACTGAAGATGGGTATCGAGAATCTGCTACGCCATTACGTACCGGAAGTAGACGAGGTGCAGGCGGTCGCATAGCGCCGCTCAGGACAAATTTGGCGATTGAGCATGCAAGGCGAGCGAAAGCACGACTTGCCGATTAGATTGCATACGCATAAAAATTGATACGCCCTTGGCCTGCGGCGACGTGGGGGGACGTATGAGATGAGGGGCGTTATCCGAAACTTTCGTAAACATAAGCGCACTGCCTTCGCGGTTTCGGCCATGAGCGCCGCCATGATTTGCGGCGCTGTTGCCGGGTTTTCGGTCGAACAGCCCGCGCGCGCGGCCCTCGACTGGGTCGCGCTGCCGGAGGTCGATTTCGAGCTCCTGCGCCCGCAGTTCGCCGATATCGATGACAATATGGTCGAGGTCGCGTCCGCCGACGTCTTGCATGAGGTGCTGGATGAAACCGGATATGCGCTGCGGCAAATTCGCCGGGGCGATTCGCGCGTGCCGCGCCTGTTGGTCGAATCCCTGCCCGGTGATTTCGATGAACAGATGGTCGTCGAAGCCCGCAAGAAAACCTTCATTCGTACTGTTCTGCCGCTGATTCTGAAGGCGAACGAGGAAGTCCAGCTGGAGCGCCGGCGCCTTATCGATCTCGAGGAACATATCCTGTCGGGCCGTGAACTTTCGGGGGAAGACCAGAGCTGGCTGGACCGGCTCGCCGAAAAATATGACAGCGCGCCGGGCGACATTGCGGTGCTGTTGCGCCGGGTGGACACCGTTTCACCGGCCCTGGCGCTGGCGCAGGCCATCGAGGAAAGTGGCTGGGGGCGCTCCCGTTTCGCGCGTGATGGCAACGCCCTGTATGGGCAGCGCGCCTGGAGCAAGGGCGCCGGTTTTGTGCCCGAGGAACGGGCAGAGGGCGAACGCTTTGAAGTCCGTGCCTTCGACAGTCTGCTCGATAGTGTCCGCAGCTATGTGGTCAATCTCAACCGTCACTATGCCTATGAAGATTACCGGGTTGCCCGCGCGCAGATGCGCGCACGCGACACACAACTCAATGCCTATGAGCTTGCCCAGATGCTCGTCAGCTACTCCGAGCGGCGCGAGGCGTATGTCGATGCATTGCGCGGGTTGATCGCCACGAACCGGCTCGATGATTTTGAGGTCGCACAATTGTCGACCGAGCCATTTGACTTCGACGCGGACGGGACCGGATCAGAATAAGCGGTTTACGCTGCGTACGGGAACGGCCAGCTCTTCAAGAGCGCGGCACGTAGTACAGCATGCCAAGCCAATGCCAGCGCCCGTCGCGCCCCAGGGCCGTGCAGTTGATCCGGGCGCGGCCGGCAGGGAACGGCCCGTTCATCCGGACCTCGATCCGCGGTCCGATTTCCTCGACACGAACCTGACCCTGATCTGCCGCATAGCATGCAAGGCCGTTTATCTGCGGCGTCTCCGGCGCGCGGGTGAAGCCGAAGATGGGCGGGTTCTGGGTCAGCGTCGGATTGGCCGGCGTCATGTCGCTATGGGGTATCGGCAACGTGTTCGTGACCAGCCGAAACCGACCCATGTCGCCGAATGCCTCGTTCAATGCAAAGCGCGGCATGTAGAATCTGTCGGCCGACGCGTCGAGCGCGCCAGAGTGCTGACCGAAGGCGCTGGTGTACCCCGCTTCGCGGACGATGGTTTGTACTTGCGTGCTCGCCTCGCCGAAGGGATAGGCGAACAGCGCCGGCACGGCGCCGATCTCGCTGACATATCGTGCGTTGGACTGGGCGAGGTTCGAGCGGTTGCGTTCGAGCGAGTTGGCGGCCATGTGCAGGTGGGTGGCGGTGTGCCCGCCAATGGTAACACCGGCTTCATGCAACTCGCGCACTTGTTCCCAGCTCATGAAGTCGGTGAACTTGCGGTCGATGGGGTCGGTGGAAATGAACACCGTGAACGGAAACCCCGCACGCCGAAACCTTGGCCAAGCCTCGGTATAGATTGACCGATATCCGTCGTCGATGGTGATCCCGACGGTTCGGTCGGGAAGTTCCCGGCCTTCGCGGATGGCGGACACGATGTCAGGGACGGACATCACGGTATAGGGGCCCGAGGAGAGCTCCGCGATGTGCGCATCGAGCTGTTCTAGGCGAATGTTGTTGGATGGAAACGCGTTCTCGCCGAAACGATGATACGCCAGGATGACGGCCGAATCGGCGGCAACCGCTGCTGTGGACAGGCTCAGCCAGATCGCCGCCGCAGCCAGGACCGAGGCGATTCTTGCTTGCGCGCGTTTTTTCAACAATTTGAGTGCTCGTCGGGTCACGTGCGTCTCCACGGTCGGGGCACCATGCGAAAGGCTGTCGGTTCTTCGGAGACGTTACCGTCGGGTGGTTTTGCGCCGCAAGGCCTAGAGAATCGAGTTTTCCGCGCGGCGCGGTATCATTGTGGTCCCATCATCGGCTTGTCGAGATCGTGGTCTTCGGCCAACGGATATCGCCGCGGATCGAACAATTGATAGTGCCACCATTCCTTCGAGTAAAAATCCCAGCCTGCCGTCGACATGATGCCGAGCAACAGGTGCCGGTTGCGTTGTGCATCCGGCGCTACCTTAGCGCCGTGATGTGAGAGGGGTGTGAAGGCGTCGAAGGCTGTCCCCATGTCGAGGGGGCTACCGGCATCGTCGATCAGCGTGAGGTCCACTGCGACACCGCGACTATGGGGGGATCCGCACCGCGGGTCGGCCAGAAAGTCGGGATCTGGCGTATGATTCCACAGGGCCCACTGGGCTTCGCTCGGCCGCAGGGCATCGAATATTAGCAGTCGATATCCGAGGCGTGCGGCGAGTTCTATCGCGCGCGCCAGATGTGCCGCGGCGTCCTCGTGCAGATAGCAATGCGCGTTCGCGTAGACCGGCCGGCCGGTGAAGTTGTCGGCCGTCGCATAGGCGAGATGGATATCGACATTGTAGGCTTGTTGATCAATCTCAACATATGCGGCGCGCACGGTTGGGGCGTCGGTCACGAGAAAGTCCTCCGGCCGGCCGCCTTTGCCGCGACCCGCGTGCGATGCTAGACCCGATCATGGATTCGCGGAAAAGCAGGAATATGGGCACGATTTCAAATTCGACGATCCTGGCTCTGGATGCCGCCGGTGGCGCCTGTTCCGCCGCTCTGTGGACGGGGGGTGCAATCGCACAACGCTGTTGGGAAGAGATGGAGCGCGGCCATGCCGAGGCATTGATGCCGATGGCGCGCGAGGTCGTCGCCGATACGGGCTTTCAGGCCCTGGACCTCATCGCCGTATCCATCGGGCCCGGCGGATACACCGGGTTACGCATTGCCATCGCCGCGGCGCGGGGGCTTGGTCTGGCGCTTGGCGTGCCGGTTATGGGTGTTGGCAGTCTCGATGTGCATCGCCATATGGCCCGCCATGCGGGGGTCGGAGGGGCCCTGGCTGTCCTGTTGGAGACCAAGCGTGCCGACTTCTATGTCCAGGTGTTCGGCGCCGACGATGATCCGCGCATGGCACCGTCAGTGTTTGGCGGTGCGGAGGTCGAGCGGCAGGTCGTGTCGCACGATGTCACCGCGCTTGTGGGCGACGCGGTTGAGCGCTTCGCCGATCAGGCGACAGGCCAGTTTTCAGATCAACTGGTGAAACGGAGCCAGGCAGCGGATGCGGCGGCCGTCGCGGCCCTTGCCGCCGTCGCGATATCGGATGCCGGCGCCGGGGAGATCACGCCGCCGCGCCCCCTGTACTTGCGCGCGCCTGACACCAGTCCGCCGGCGGCCGACCGGCAGCGTCTGCGCGGGTAGGGGTCGGGTTTGACGTCCGCACTCACCCCGGGCTGGCATATCGAAGAAGCGCCGGTGGCGGCGGCGGCGCATCTTGCGCGGCTTCAAGGGCTTTGTTTCGCACCTCTCCCGGAAACGCCCTGGTCCGAGCACGCATTTCGCACGATCCTCGGCATGCCGACGACTTTTGCGCTCATGGCACGTGAAGGGGAATTGGAGGCGGCGGCGCTGCTTGTCGGCCGGCGCACGGGCGATGACGCTGAGATTCTCACGCTTTGTGTCGCGCCGGTAGCGCGCCGCGCCGGTGTCGCACGCGCCATGCTCGATGTGTTTTTTGAGCATATCGGCGCGCAGACCGGGGTCGTTCTCGAGGTCGCGGTGGATAATGCGGCGGCCATTGCGCTTTATGAATCGGTGGGTTTCTTGCCTGTTGGCCTTCGGCCCGACTACTACGCTGGACAGGATCAGAAAGTCGACGCTCTGGTGTATGCGCGCCGCGCGACCGTCGTATGAATAAATGAACGGCGCTGTGGATCAAAAAACTTGGATAAACGTGGAGCAGAGCCTAAATATTCGTTCGTATAGTTACAGTTGTTAGCGTTCATGAGGCAAATCAAATGAGTGAACAGGTTAGTTCCGCGGAATTGTTGAAGTTGACGGCAGATATTGTTGCGGCGCATGTGTCGAACAACAAACTGCCGGCGAATGACTTGCCCCAGTTGATCGCGCAAGTGCATGCAAGTCTCACCGACACGGGCGGTTCGGCGAATACGCAACAGCGCCTGTCGCCGGCGGTCCCGATCAAGAAATCGGTGACGGCGGACTTTATCGTCTGTCTTGAGGACGGGAAAAAACTCAAGATGCTGAAGCGGCATCTCAAGACCTCTTATGACATGACCCCCGAACAATATCGCGAACGCTGGGGGCTGGCGGCGGATTACCCCATGGTCGCCCCGAACTACGCCAAGAAGCGCAGTCAGCTGGCGAAAAAGATCGGCCTGGGGAAACGCGGCAAGAAATAGCCCTGTCGTCGCCGGGGCATATTCGCCGTGAATCGGTATTTGGCCTATATTATGCGGGTGAGATTTCCGGACCAGATATCTGGTCGACCGGTCGGGGGTGGACGTGAGCAAGAATAAGTTGTCGAGGATCGAGCAGCTGTGCACGGATCGTGGACTCAAGCTGACCGAGCAACGCCGAACGATCGCGCGCGTGCTGTCGGAGGCCGAGGATCATCCTGACGTCGATCAGGTCTATCGCCGGGCCACCCAGCTCGATTCACGAATCTCGATCGCCACGGTCTATCGCACAGTACGCTTGTTCGAAGAGGCCAATATTCTTGAGAAGCATGACTTCGGTGATGGGCGCGCGCGCTATGAGGAGGTGCAGGACGATCATCATGATCACCTGATCGATGTGAAGACCGGCAAGGTGATCGAGTTTTTCAATGAAGAGATCGAGGCACTGAAAACCAAGATCGCGCGCGATCACGGTTATGAACTAATCGATCATCGGCTTGAGTTGTTCGCGATGCCTATCCAATCCGCGGATAACGATGGCACCGACTGACGGCCCGTCGAGACCCCATGCAGGCACAATCCGTATGAACGATCTCCCTGATGGCGACGGCGATGCACCGACGCCCGGGGGTGCGGCGCGTCTTGATGAGGCCTTGGCAGCGCTGGGGTCTGGCTCGCTGGTGGCGCGACTGGCCCGCGACGAAGGTGACATCATGGCCGCACAGGCGCTGCGATATCGCGTTTTCTACGATGAGATGAAAGCAAAGCCCGACGCGGAGATGGCGCGTGTGCGGCGTGACATCGACCCCTTTGATGCGGCGTGCGAACACCTGCTCGTCTGCGATACGGACCGTGGTCCGGGCGTGGAATCCATCATCGCGACCTACCGTTTGCTGCGCGGTGAGAATGCACGAAAGCTTGGGCGTTTCTATTCTGCGGGTGAGTACGACATCACCCCGCTGATGAATTATTCCGGCGAGGCGCTTGAGCTTGGCCGGTCATGCGTCGACCAGGATTACCGCGGGCGTCCCACCATGCAGCTGCTCTGGGCGGCAATCGCCCAGTTTGTTTTTCACCACGACATTTCCGTGATGTTCGGTTGTGCCAGCCTGCACGGCGTGGAGCCCAAGAGCCTCGCCCTGCCGCTCAGTTACCTGCACCATTTCCACCTGGCGCCGGAGGATATGCGGCCCGTGGCGTTGCCGGAATTGCATGTCAGCATGGACTTCATGCCGGCGGATGAGGTCAACAAGAAGGCGGCGCTGACGGCACTGCCGCCGCTGTTGAAAGGTTATCTCAGGCTGGGTGGGTTTGTCGGCGACGGTGCCGTGGTGGATCATCAGTTCAACACAACCGATGTTTGTATCGTGGTCAAAACCGTCCTGGTGACCGGGAAATATTATCGGCATTACGGGCGCGACCGCGCATCGGAAGATGCCCGGGGTGCGGCGTGAGCGAGGCGACGGTTCACAACGCCCGCATAACCGCGGCGGCACGGGCGGCCATATATGTGTTGTTCACGTTGGCACTCATCCCGGTCCAGGCGGTGGCGCTCATATTGCGCCTTCCCTTATCGCGTCGAATCCCGCTCTGGTATCACCGCATTTGCTGTCGGCTGTTGGGAATCCGGCTGGAGGTGTTCGGCCGCCGGTCGCGCACACGGCCCACCTTGTTTGTCGCCAATCACAGTTCCTATCTCGACATCGCGATCTACGGTGCGCTGATACCTGGGTCATTCGTCGCCAAGTCGGAAGTGGCGGGGTGGCCCCTGTTCGGGCTGCTTGCAAAGTTGCAGCGCTCGGTTTTTGTGGACCGGCGGGTCCGCACTTCGCACCTGCAGGCAACGGCGCTCGGGCAACGGCTCGAAGCCGGCGACAGCATGATCCTTTTTCCCGAGGGCACTAGCGACGACGGCAACCACATATTGCCTTTCAAGAGCGCGCTTCTGTCTGTGGCCGAGTTTCGTGCCAAGGGTGAACCGCTCACGGTGCAGCCGGTGTCGCTGACATATTCGCGTGTCGACGGTGTGCCCATCGGCCGTCACTTGCGTCCGTTCTATGCCTGGTACGGCGACATGGACCTGCTTGGTCATGCCGCGGAGCTCGTCGGGCTCGGACGTCTGACTGTCACCGTTTCTTTCCACCCGCCCGTGACGATCGATGAGTTCGGGTCGCGCAAGGCGCTGGCGCAGCATTGTTACGAGCGGATCTTGAGCAGCCATTCGGACGCGTTGTCCGGCCGAATCCAGCCGAAGGTCGGCACGTCGGGCAAGTGGGACTGGATCCGCTGGCGTCTGCGTCCGCGATTGAATGACCTCAAGGGGTTGCGGCGCGCCAACAAAGGCTTCGCAAGCCCCCGTACGAAGCGTGATTCGGCGCGGGTTGACTCGAAGTCGGCGAAGGCTTAGGTGTGAGATTATTGATAAATAACAAAGCGTTGTCGGTGGAATTGGGGGTGTGTCTCTCCTCCGGTGCCGCGTTCGCATCGCAAACGGCGTAAGGGCCCTTGGCCAAGAAACTTTTTATCAAAACCTACGGTTGCCAGATGAACGTCTACGATTCCGCGCGTATGGCGGAAATCCTGGCACCGCTCGGCTATGCTCCCGGGGACGACCCCGAGGATGCGGACATGGTGATACTCAACACCTGCCACATCCGCGAGAAGGCGAGCGACAAGGTCTATTCGGAACTCGGACGCCTTCGCAAAGCCAAGGATCGGCGGGCCGAAGAGGGCGCACCTATGGTCATCGCCGTCGCCGGCTGCGTGGCGCAGGCCGAAGGCGAGGAAATGCTGCGGCGCGCGCCCTATGTCGACATAGTCCTGGGGCCGCAGACCTATCATCGGCTGCCGGAGATGGTGGCGCGCGCACACCGTGCCGCCAGCAGCGCGGGCCCGGGTGCTGAGGCGCCGGGATTGCGCGGTGTGCTCGATACGGAATTTCCCGCGGACAGCAAGTTCGACCATCTGCCCGACCGGCAACATTCGAACGGGGTGTCTGCCTTCCTCTCGATCCAGGAGGGCTGTGACAAGTTCTGCACTTTCTGTGTTGTGCCCTATACCCGCGGTGCCGAATTTTCCCGGTCGGTTGCCCAGATACTCACTGAAGCCCGGCAGCTGGTCGATGGCGGTGCGCGCGAGCTCACCCTGCTGGGGCAGAACGTCAACGCCTATCACGGCATGGACGAGGCCGGCCACGAGGCCGGACTTGGTGCGCTGGTCGAACGGCTCGCAGCCCTCGAGGGGTTGGCGCGCATTCGATACACGACAAGCCATCCGCGTGACGTCGATGATGCGCTGATTGCCGCGCACGGAAATGTCGAAGCCCTGATGCCCTTTCTTCACCTGCCGGTGCAGTCTGGCAGCGATCGCATACTCGAGGCGATGAATCGCGGCCATGACGTGGCGCAGTATCTGGACATTGTCGCGCGCTTGCGCGCCGCCCGCCCGGACCTGGCCCTGAGTTGTGATTTTATCGTGGGATTCCCCGGCGAAACCGATGCGGATTTCGAGGTCACAATGGATCTCGTGCGAAATGTCGGTTTCTCGATGGCCTATTCGTTCAAATACAGTTCCCGTCCGGGAACACCGGCGGCAGGGATGCCGCGTCAGGTTCCGGAACACGTTAAGGACGAACGCCTCGCGCGTCTTCAGGCCCTACTTGAGGAACAGCAGCTGGCGTTCAACGAACAAACGGTGGGGCGCACGATGGACGTGCTGTTTGAGCGCCCGGGCCGCCACCCGGGCCAACTGGTCGGGCGGAGCCCCTATAATCAGGCCGTGCATGTGGCGACCACCGAATATCAGATTGGTGACATTGCGAAGGTTGCCATCAGTTCGTGCAAGCCGCACAGTCTTGAGGGCGTTATTGCTAGCCCCGATTCTGCGCCGCTGCGCGAAAATTCCGAGGAGAGGTTGAGCGCTTGACTTCGACTGACACGGCTACCGGACAACCGGTGCAGATCCAGTTCGACGACAATACGCTTCTCCCGGCTTTGTTCGGGCATCACGATGAGCACTTGCTGCAAATCGAGCAGCTGCTCGACGTGACCCTGCGTTATCGCGGCAACCAGTTGGAAATCCAGGGCCCGGAAATTTCACGCGCAATCGCCGACCGGGCGATCGAGGATCTCTATGGGCGCCTGAAGGGCGGACATGAAGTCGCGCCGGCCGATGTGCAGGCGGCGGTTCGCATGGCGTCGGCCGGAAATCAGGATGACCGCCAGATTGCAATCCGGACGCGCAAACGCACGATCACACCGCGCTCGCCGATGCAGGCGCGCTACCTTGAAGCCTTGGGCGAGGCGGACCTGACATTCGGGCTGGGCCCGGCGGGTACGGGCAAGACTTATCTGGCCGTTGCGATGGCGGTGACCGAGCTGATCCAGGGCAAGGTGGATCGTTTGATCCTTTCCCGTCCGGCCGTCGAGGCCGGTGAGCGCCTCGGGTTTTTGCCGGGTGATCTGCAGGAGAAAATCGATCCCTATCTCCGACCGCTTTACGACGCGCTCTATGACATGCTGCCCAGCGACCAGGTCGCAAAGCGTCTGAACGGCGGCGAAATCGAAGTCGCGCCGCTGGCATTTATGCGCGGCCGCACATTGTCGCGCGCTTTCATTATTCTGGACGAGGCGCAGAATACGTCGGCCATGCAGATGAAGATGTTCCTGACCCGCCTTGGCGAGGGTTCGCGGATGGCTGTGACTGGCGATATGAGCCAGATCGATTTGCCGAGCGGCACTCGGTCCGGACTGGCAGATGCGTTGGATGTTCTCGACGGGGTGAACGGGGTACGGACCGTGCGCTTCGGGGAGTCCGATGTCGTCCGCCACTCGATGGTGACCAGGATTGTTACTGCTTATAACGCCCGCGACATGCAGAAGGGCGCCGGCGAAGCAGGCGGGGACGGCGGGACGGACCGTAATCAATGACCGAAACCGACAGCGGCGAGATCGCCGTGATTGTGGACGTTGTGAACCCGGATTGGCGTATGGCTGACCTAGATCCCGATGAGGCTGTGCCAACCGCCGTGCGCGCGGCGCTGGCCGGGGCCAACGCGCCGGTCGCCGCCGGGGTCGAGATCGGCGTGCGGTTGACCGATGATGCAGATATTCGGACCCTCAACCGGGATTGGCGTGGTCGCGACGCGGCAACCAACGTGCTGTCCTTTGCGCTGGATGAGGCGCCGGTCGAATCCATCATGGATAACAACCCCGAGAACGGCGCCGTCATGCTGGGCGACATTGTGATCGCCTACGAGACTTGCGTCGCCGAGGCGCGCGATCAGGGAAAATCATTGACCGATCACCTGGCTCATCTCGTCGTCCACGGTACGCTGCATCTGCTCGGCTTTGACCATGAAGCCGATGACGAGGCCGAGGCCATGGAAGCGCTTGAGCGTGCGGTGCTGGCCCAAATCGGGGTGCCCGATCCGTATCTCGACAGCGAAGCCGCGTGACGGGACGTATTGAGGCCATGACCGAAATTTCGCGCAATGACAAACCGGCCGCCGATTCCGATTCCGAGGCGTCGGGCTTCGGGCAGCTTGGAAACTGGCTGCGCAGCCTGGTCGGCGGACGCAATGGCGAGAACTCTGTTCGCGAAACCATCGGAGAACTGATTGAGGAGACAGGTGACGCGGCGACGCCGATCAATCCCGATGAACGCACGCTGATTGCCAATATCCTCAAGCTCCATGATCTGACGGCTGAAGACGTAATGGTGCCGCGCGCCGAGATCATCGCCACGGACCAGGAGGTCGAGCTCGAGGCGCTGGCCGATTTGATGTCGCGGGAGGCCCATTCGAGAATTCCCCTCTATCAGGAGCATCTCGACAAGGTGGTCGGGTTCGTCCATATCAAGGATGTCCTCTCGACCATGCGCAGCAGTCCGCGTCTGGCGGTGCGTGAGCTGACGCGCGAAATTCTCTTTGCCGCTCCCTCGATCCGGGTGCTCGATCTGCTTTTGGAGATGCGCGCCCAGCGAACCCATATGGCGATCGTTGTGGACGAATTCGGGGGTGTCGACGGGCTGGTGACGATCGAGGATCTAGTCGAGGAGATCGTTGGCGAGATCGAGGATGAGCATGACGAGGATGGTCCGCTGATCATGCGAAACCCGGACGGCTCGATCCTAGCCAATGCGCGCGCCGAGATCGAAGAACTGGAAGAGATGATCGGTGCCTTCGTAACGGACGAAGAGCGCGAGGAAATTGACACGCTGGGGGGTGTCGTATTCTCGCTCGTGGACCGGGTGCCGCGGCGTAGTGAGGTCGTCACACATTCTTCGGGCATCGAATTCGTGGTCGTCGACGTCGACCCACGTCGAATCAAGCGATTGCGGGTTCGCGACCTGCGGCTGAACGATCCGGCCGAGCCCGAGTCATAATGAACTTCTCGCGCCTCCATGTTGACGACATTCGCTGAACGCCTGGGTGCGTTGAGCGGCTGGCGCCGCGCCGCGATATGCCTCTTGCTCGGCGCGATTTCCGCGCTGGCCTTGCCGCCTTTTCACTTTGTGCCGATTCTGGTGCTGGCGTTCGTCGGGCTGCTTTGGATTCTCGACGGTGCGGGTGCAGAACCCCGGCGGCGACGGCTCGGCTTGTGGATCGGTTTTTGGTTCGGCTTTGGGCATTTCCTCGTTGGGATTCACTGGATCGCCGAACCGTTACTCGTGGACCCGGCGCGCACGGCCTGGCTGATCCCGTTTGCCCTCCCGGGGCTCGCGGCCGCGTTGGCGATGTTTCCCGCCCTAGTCTGCGCTGCGTTCGTCGCCCTGCCGCTTCGAGGCGCACCGGTCGCGCATGTGTTTGCATTGGCGGCGCTCTGGACGGCGGCCGAGTTTGTCCGTGGCATCGTTTTCACCGGGTTCCCGTGGAACCTGATGGGATATGTCTGGTTCGGGACGCCGGCGATAATGCAAGTCACGGCGATGGTGGGTGTGTTGGGGCTGAGCGGGCTGACCGTTCTTGCCGCGGGCATGCCCGTGATACTCGCCGGGAAAAGTGGCGCGTCTGCGCACCGCTGGGGCGTGGCCTTGATGGCGACGATTGTCTTGCCATTGGGACTTTGGGCCGGCGGGCAGGCCCGGCTTGTTGTCGCTGGCGACAGCGCGATGGTGCCCGATGTTCGCCTGCGGATTGTGCAGGCGAACATCCCCCAGCGGGACAAATGGAATCAAAATTTGCGCACCGCCCACATGGAGCGACACCTGGCGCTCAGCCGGACCGCGGCGGAGAGCGCCCCGACCCATGTGATCTGGCCGGAAACCGCCGTGCCGTTCCTGCTGGCAAACGACGTACTGGCCCGCACGCGCAGTGCGGTTGCCGCGCCGCGGGGCGGCGCCCTGATTACCGGATCGGTGCGACGAGCCTTTCACAATGACACGCAGCAGCTGCGCAACGCGTTGCTGGTAATCGACGCCGCGGCAGATGTGCAGCGGGTCTACGACAAATCCCATCTCGTGCCGTTCGGGGAGTATGTGCCGCTGCGTGGCGTTCTGCCGATCGACAAGATCGTTCCCGGACAGGGCGATTTCGTCGCCGGGGCAGGGCGGCGGTTGCTCGAAGTGCCGGGCCTGCCCTCGGTGAGCCCGTTGATTTGCTACGAGGCAATCTTTTCGGGCCGGGTGACGCCGCGCGGTGCGCGGCCTGGCGTACTTCTGAATCTGACCAACGATGCGTGGTTCGGAACGTTCGCGGGGCCGCAGCAGCATTTCGCAATCGCGTCTATGCGCGCGCTCGAGGAAGGGCTGCCGCTGTTGCGCGCGGCGAATACCGGCATATCGGCGGTCGTCGATCCCTATGGGAGGGTGATCGCCCGGCTTGGAATCGGCGAGCAGGGCGTCCTCGACAGCGGCTTGCCTGCTGCCTTGCCGCCGACACTCTTTGCCCGTTGGGGTGAGTTGATTCCCATGATCATGGCGGCGCTGTTTCTCGCCCTCGCCCTGCTCCTGGCACGCCGCCGCAAATCCCCTTGACGGCCCGTGCGCGCTTCCTGCACAACAGGGTCGCGTGGCCGCAGGGGCGCCGGGCGATCAGACTTAGATTGAACTCATAACGGTGCGGGTTGCCCGCCGCAGCCAATAATCCGATCGCAGGGAGACCGACCCCGTGTCCAAAAGCAGCTATCTCTTTACCAGTGAATCCGTCTCCGAGGGACATCCGGACAAGGTGTGCGACCGCATTTCCGATGCCGTCGTCGATGCCTTTCTGACCGGCGATCCTCAGAGCCGCGTGGCGGTCGAAACCCTGACCACGACAAACCGCATCGTCATGGCCGGCGAAGTGCGTGGCCCGGCGGACATCGATGTTGCGCTGATGGAAGAGATCGCGCGCGCGGCGGTGAAGGACATCGGCTATGAGCAGGAAGGTTTCCACTGGAGAAATGCGGCTGTCGACTGCCATGTGCATGCCCAGTCCGCGGACATCGCCCAGGGCGTGGATGCGGCTGGGAACAAGGATGAGGGTGCGGGTGACCAGGGCCTGATGTTCGGTTACGCCTGCCGTGAAACTGATGTGCTCATGCCCGCACCGATCCATTACTCACACGCCATTCTGCGATCGCTCGCCGAGGCCCGGCATTCCGGGGTGGAACCCGGCCTTGGTCCCGATTCCAAGAGCCAGGTTACGATGCGCTACGAAGACGGCAAGCCGGTTGGCGCAACGTCGGTGGTTGTTTCGACCCAGCATGGCGAGGAACTCAGCCAGGATGATGTGCGCGAGATCGTGCGGCCCCATGTAGTCAACACGCTGCCCGACGGCTGGATGTGCCCGGAAGAGCAGTTCTATGTGAACCCGACGGGCCGGTTCGTTATCGGCGGCCCTGATGGTGATGCGGGACTGACAGGGCGCAAGATCATCGTCGACACCTATGGCGGTGCGGCGCCCCATGGCGGTGGCGCCTTCTCGGGTAAGGACCCGACGAAGGTCGACCGGTCGGCGGCATATGCGGCACGTTATGTGGCCAAGAATGTGGTCGAGGCCAAGCTGGCGGACCGCTGCACAATCCAGGTCGCCTATGCGATTGGCGTGTCCCATCCCCTGTCGGTCTATGTCGATACCTATGGCACCGGCAAGGTGGATGAGGCGAATCTGTCCGAAGCCGTACAGAAGGCGATGGACCTCAGCCCGCGTGGCATTCGCGAACATCTCGGCCTGAACAAGCCGATCTACGCGCGCACCGCCGCCTATGGCCATTTCGGCCGTCAGCCGGATGCGGATGGTGGTTTCTCCTGGGAAAGGACCGACCTCGTCGACGCGCTTCACAACGCGCTTTGAGCGGGGCGCGTTGATCGAGACGCCTTGACAGAGAACGACAGCGCGAATTCGGGAGCCGAGGACCCCCGGTTCCATGGCCGCCGGCGTGGCCGGAAGCTGCGGCCCGGCCAGGAACGTCTGCTCGAGACCTATCTGCCCGAAATCCGGATCGATGTCCCTGCCGATGAGGGGCCGGTCGATCCGGCTGCATTCTTTCCGCCGGGCATGCGCGAGGTCTGGCTGGAGATCGGGTTCGGTGCGGGTGAGCATCTGGTGTGGCAGGCGACCCGAAACCCTGACATCGGCATGATCGGCGCGGAACCCTTTCTGAACGGGGTCGCGCGTCTGTTGTCCGAGATTGCCGATGACCGGCTGGCAAATATCCGCATCCATCCCGATGATGTGCGCCCGCTGCTGCCACGCTTTGTCGACGCGAGCCTCGCACGGGTGTTCATTCTGTTTCCCGACCCCTGGCCGAAGCTGCGCCACAACCGACGCCGCCTGATCAACACGAATCTGCTCGATACGCTCGCAAAGCTGATGCGTGACGGAGCCGAACTCCGCGTGGCGACGGACGATCAGGACTATCTTGTCTGGATCCTGCGGCATCTGCAGGCCCATCCGGAGTTCGCGTGGACAGCTCGCCGCGCCGATGACTGGCGCCACCGGCCGGCGGACTGGCCGGACACACGATATGAAGACAAGAACCGCAGCGGCGGGCCCGGCCCGACCTTTTTGCGCTATACACGAATTCCGCGCACCGGCTAATGCGCGGGTTGCCTTTTCCGGCGTTTTCCCTATATTTCTGCTCAACAAGGCCCAACGTCTGGTGACAGACAGTCAAGGGCGGCCCGGAGAACCCGGCGCCGCCTTTTTTGTTACCTGATTTTCGGTGGGCGTCACGCAGGAGCTTGGTCAAGGATTGAACCTGATCAGCGAAAATATCCAGACGGACAAGATCATATCCGTCATCGAACCCTCGCTGGCCGATCTCGGCTTCGAGTTGGTGCGCGTCAATTATGGCGGCGGCGGCCGGCCGGTCTTGCAGATCATGATCGACCGGGCAGATGCCAAGGATGTGACGATCGAGGATTGCACCCTGGCGAGCCGAACCTCGTCCGCGTTGCTCGATGTGGCCGATCCGATCAAGGACGCCTATGAGCTCGAGGTGAGTTCGCCGGGAATCGACCGCCCGCTGACGCGACCGAAGGATTTTGAGAGCTTTGCCGGATATGAGGCGAAGGTCGAGTTGAAGCAGGCCGTTGACGGCCGCCGGCGATTTCGTGGCCGGCTGCTGGGCCTGGAAGACGACAGGGTACGCCTGGCCGACCTAGATGGGGAGGATGACGAGTTCGTCTTGCCGATTTCGGAGATTTCCAAGGCGAAACTCGTACTGACCGATGAACTAATTGCCGCGGCCCAGAAGGGCCGGACAAACGAAGGATAGAGAATATGGAGTCTGGTGGTCCCAGCCGCATTGAGATGCTCGCCGTTGCCGACGCTGTCGCGCGGGAAAAAGGCATTGAGCGCGAGGAAGTCATTACCGCAATGGAGCAGGCCATTCAGAAGGCCGGCCGCAACAAATATGGGCCCGAGCATGATATCCGCGCGATCATCGATCGCGATGGCGGGCATATTTCACTGGCGCGCCACCGCGAGGTTGTGGAGGAAGTCGAGGATGAGAACACCCAGCTGACGGTCGCGCAGGCCCAGGCGGAAAAGGCCGATGCCAAGGTGGGAGATTTCCTCGTCGACGAGTTGCCGCCGATCGATTTCGGCCGTATCGCGGCCCAGACTGCCAAGCAGGTCATCGTCCAGCGGGTCCGTGACGCCGAACGCGAGCGTCAGTATGAGGAATACAAGGACCGCGTCGGTGAGGTCGTCAACGGCCTGGTCAAGCGGGTCGAGTATGGCAATGTGACCGTCGATCTGGGCCGCGCCGAAGGCGTGATGCGTCGCGACGAAGCGCTGCCGCGCGAGAATCACCGCCCCGGCGACCGGATTCGCGGGTACATCTATGACGTGCGCCGAGAACCCCGCGGCCCGCAGATCTTCGTGACCCGCACCCGCCCCGAACTGATGAAGGCCCTGTTTGCGCAGGAAGTGCCCGAAATTTACGACGGCATCATCGAGATCCGCGCCGCCGCGCGTGACCCGGGAAGCCGCGCGAAGATTGCGGTTATCTCGCGGGATGCCTCGATCGATCCCGTCGGTGCGTGCGTTGGTATGCGGGGCAGCCGGGTGCAGGCTGTGGTCGGTGAACTGCAGGGTGAGAAGATCGACATCATTCCCTGGTCCGATGATCCGGCGACCTTCGTGGTCAACGCGCTGGCCCCGGCCGAGGTCACCAAGGTCGTGCTGGATGAAGACGCCAACAAGATCGAGGTGGTGGTCCCCGATGAGCAGCTTTCTCTGGCGATCGGTCGCCGCGGCCAGAATGTGCGCCTCGCATCCATGCTGTCGGGCTGGGATATCGACATCCTGACCGAGGAAGAAGAATCCCAGCGCCGCCAGGATGAGTTCAACTCCCGCAGCGCCCTGTTCATCGAGGCGTTCGACGTGGAGGATGTCATCGCGTATCTGCTGGTCACCGAGGGTTTCACGACGATCGAGGAAGTCGCCTTCGTACCCATGGAGGACCTGACGACCATCGAAGGGTTCGACGAGGAGGTCGGCGAAGAGCTTCAGGCCCGTGCGCGCAACTGGCTCGAGGAGCGCGATTCCAAGCTTGATGTCGAGCGCAAGAAGCTCGGCGTCGAGGATGCGATGCTCAATGTGGCTGGCGTCACGCTGGAAAACTCGGTTCGGTTGGGCACTCATGGTGTGCGCACGGTCGAGGACCTGGCGGGCCTGATGCCCGACGAGTACCGGTTTATTTTCATGGACAGCGAGACCGAGGTGAAACTCGACGATCTGTTCAACATGGCCGATCACGAAATCAGCCGTCTGGTGCGTCCGAGCCCGGTGCAGGCCGATGAGGCGAACGCCATCATCATGGCCGCGCGCGTCGCGATCTATGGTGAGGACGTGATCCCGCCGGAGCCCGAGCCGGATCCCGAGGAAGAGGCCGAAGCCGAAGTGGTGCCGGAAGCAGCGTCCGACCTGGCGACGGCGGAGGCCGTGTTTGCGCCTGCACCCGACCAGCCGGCCGGCGAATAGGACCGGAACAGGGAGAGGGTGCGCGCAAGGATGATCGCGGTGGAACAGGCTCCAGTCGATACGACCATGGCCGAGACCGGCCGGCACGCGGGTGCGACGCAGCGCCGGACGCGTCGCTGTCTGGTGACGGGCGAGGTGCGGCCGCGATCGGAGCTGATGCGATTTGTCGTCGGCCCCGATGATCTTGTGGTGCCCGATCTCGATGCCCGCCTTCCCGGGCGCGGATTGTGGTTGATCGGCCGCAGGGATATAGTCGCGCAAGCCTGCGCCAAGCGTGCGTTTGCGCGCGGTGCGAAGCGCAATGTGGTGCCGATGACAGGGCCCGACGGCGAGAGCCTCGAGAAGTTTGTCGAGACCGCATTGTTCCGGCGGGCAGCAGGCGCATTGACGATGGCCCGCAAGGCAGGCGCGTATGTGTCGGGTTTCGAAAAGGTTCGTGCCGCCCTGTCGGGGCGCGACGAGAATGAGAGTGCGGGTGCCACCGTTTTGTTGTGTGCGTCCGATGCCGGCGAAGACGGCCGCGACAAGATTGCGCGGCTCGCCGATCGGGTGGGTGGTGTCACGCGTGTAGATGTTTTTGACGCGGCCGAATTGGGCGCCGCGTCGGGGCGTGACCATACGATTCACGCTGTCGTGCTGCCGGGTGGCGCCGCACAACATGTGTTGGAAACGGTCAGGGCTTATACCGCCTATCGGGGCGATCAGGCCTCGGCGACCGATATTGATTTGATGGATTGAGATCATGGCGAGTGCGACTGAAAACGACGACAAGAAGAAGAAGCCGCTGACACTCTCTAAGCCGGGCAAGCTCGAGCTGAAGAAGACCGTCGAGGGTGGCCAGGTGCGCCAGAGCTTCAGTCATGGCCGGACCAAGACCGTGACGGTCGAGGTCAAGAAGAAGCGGACGTTCCAGCAGGGCGATTCCGGCGAGATGACCGAGATCAAGGAAGCCGCAGAGGCGGAAGCTGCCGCGGCGGCATCTGCAGCGGCGCCGGCGGCCCCTGAGACCCCTGCGGCCGACACGCCGCCACTGCGCACGTTGACCGACGCCGAACAGGCGGCACGCGTACGCGCGCTCGAGGACGCTCGCAAGGCCGCCGAAGAGGCCGCGATCGAAAGCGAGAAGGCCAAGGCAGCACTCGAAGAAGCGCGCCAGGCGGCGGCCGAAGAAGAAGCGGCTGCCGCGGCAGACGCAACGCCGGCGGCAGAGGCCCCCGAGGATACCGTTGAACTCCAAGCGGCCCCGGTCGAGACCCGGACCCGTCGGGAAATCGAGGAAGAGGCCCGTCGCGAGGCGGAGGCCCAAGCCCAGAAGATGGCCGACGAGGCTGCGCAGCGCGCCGCTGCGGCGGAGCGAAAGTTCGCGGCTCTCGAGGAAGAGTCGAGCGACGAGGAAGGTGCGAGCGGTACCGGCAAGGGCAAGACAGCCCGTGCGGAAGGTGCGGCGGCGAAACCCAACGCCCGGCCGCGTGGCGGCGAACGCAAGCGCCGCAGCGGCAAGCTCACCATTTCCGAGGCGCTCGACGAGGAGGGCGGCGCACGCCAGCGCTCCGTCGCGGCATTCCGGCGCCGTCAGGAGCGCGAACGCCAGCGGGCGACCGGCGACAACAAGGGCGGCGGCCAGGCCTCGAAGGTGGTGCGCGAAGTCAGCATCCCCGACACCATCACCGTCAGTGAGCTGGGCAACCGGATGGCCGAACGCGGTTCGGAAGTTATCAAGGCCCTCATGAAGATGGGTGTTCTGGCGACGATCAATCAGACGATCGATCAGGAAACCGCACAACTCGTGGTCGAGGAATTCGGCCATGCCGCGAAGCTCACATCGGCCAGCGATGTCGAACTCAATCTCGGTGCCACGGTCGAGGATGATGACGGTGCGCAGGTGGCACGTCCGCCGGTCGTCACCGTCATGGGCCATGTCGATCATGGCAAGACATCACTGCTCGACGCGCTGCGCTCGACCGATGTCGTCAGCCGCGAGGCGGGCGGGATCACACAGCATATCGGCGCCTATCAGGTGGAACTCGAATCCGGCGACAAGATCAGCTTCATTGACACGCCGGGCCATGCGGCCTTCACCTCGATGCGCCAGCGCGGGGCCCATGTGACCGATATCGTGATCCTCGTGGTCGCGGCCGATGACGGTGTTCAGCCGCAGACGGTCGAGGCGATCAATCATGCGCGCGCCGCCGAGGTGCCGATCATCGTCGCGGTCAACAAGATGGATCTGCCCGCGGCTGACGCCTCGCGCGTGAAGAACGAGCTTTTGTCCCACGAGATTGTGCCCGAGGAAATGGGGGGCGATACCCAGGTCATCGAGGTTTCGGCCGAGACCCGTGCGGGACTCGATACGCTGACCGAGGCGATCGTGTTGCAGGCGGAAGTTCTTGAGCTGACCGCCAATCCGGAACGCGCCGCCTTTGGCGCGGTGATCGAGGCGCAGCTCGAACGCGGCCGCGGTGCGGTCGCGACCGTGCTGGTCCAGGGTGGCACGATCAGGGTGGGCGATATTTTCGTCGCCGGTGCCGAATGGGGCCGGGTACGTGCGCTGATCAACGACCGGGGCGAGAATGTGGAAGAGGCCGGTCCGGCCGCGCCGGTTGAGGTTCTGGGCCTGAACGGTGCACCCCAGGCGGGCGATGAATTCGCGGTCGTGGATTCCGATGCGCGGGCACGCGAGGTCGTTGAGTATCGCCAGAGCGTTATTCGTGATGCGCGCGCCGCCGCTGGCGCCCGCGGCAGCCTCGATGACATGTTCGAACAGATCAAGGCGGGTGAAGCCACCCAGATCCCTGTGGTCATCAAGGGCGACGTGCAGGGCTCGGTCGAGGCCATTGTCGGCGCGCTGAACAACCTGTCCACCGACGAGGTCAAGGCCCAGGTGTTGCATGCCGGTGTCGGCGGTATCACCGAATCCGATATTTCGCTCGCGACGGTCAATAACGGGCTGGTCATCGGGTTCAATGTGCGTGCCATCCCGCAGGCGCGCGACCAGGCGAAGCGCGACGGGGTCGATATCCGTTACTACAACATCATCTACAATGTGGTGGACGATGTGCGTGCCATGCTGGAGGGCGAGCTGGCGCCGACCCTCCAGGAGAATCTGCTGGGCTCGGCCGAAATTCGCGAGATCTTCAGTGTTTCGAAGGTCGGCAAAGTGGCCGGTTGCATGGTGACCAACGGCATGATCCGGCGCGATTCGAAGGTCCGCCTGATGCGCGATTCGGTTGTCGTACACGAAGGCAATCTGGGAACGCTGCGGCGGTTCAAGGACGATGTCCGTGAAGTCCAGAACGGCTACGAATGCGGTATCGCGCTCGAGAATTACAACGACATCCAGCCGGGTGACGTGATCGAGTGCTTCGAAGTGCAGGAGATCGCCCGTCAGCTCGAGGCGAGCTGACCGGCGCAACGTGAAAGGACCGGCGCCTGATGCGCGCGGTCGAAACGGAACTGAAAACAGCCCGCCCATGAACCGGAATGCGCAGAATGCCCATAAAGGCAAGGCGCCGTCCCAACGCCAGTTGCGCGTGGGCGAGGAAATCCGTCATGCCATGTCGGAGATCCTTCGTCGGGCAGCTTTCCGCGACACGGAACTGGCCGACATGGCGATCACCGTTACGGAAGTGCGGGTAAGCTCGGATTTGCGCAACGCCACGGTGTTTGTCCTACCTCTGGACGGCGAGGCCGAACCCATGGTCGCGGGGCTCAACCGGGCTGCGGGCTATTTGCGTGGGCAATTGGCGCGCACGGTGCATCTGAAGTATCTGCCGGCACTGAGCTTCTTGTTCGACAAGAGTTTCGAGGAAGCCTCGCGGATCGAATCCATCATGCATCGGCCCGAGGTCGCACGCGATCTGGTGGGCGACGACGACGCCGATGCGGCAACCGATGAGACCGAAAACTGATGAGGCGTCGGCGCAAGGGGCTGTCGATCAACGGCTGGTTTAATCTCGATAAACCGGCCGGCATGACGTCGGCAGGCTGCGTCAACGCGGTGCGGCGCGCCACGGGCGCGGCCAAGCTGGGCCATGCGGGCACGCTTGACCCCTCGGCGACGGGGATTTTGCCGATCGCGCTGGGCGAGGCGACCAAGACCATGCCCTATGTCACCGACAGCTTGAAAAGCTATACCTTCACGGTCAATTGGGGCGCGCGCACCGAGACCGACGATGCGGATGGCGAGATCATCGAAACCTCGGATATTCGCCCGGACCGCGACGCCATAGCGGCGGCGCTGCCGGCCTTCGTCGGCCCGATCGAGCAGGTCCCGCCGGCCTATTCGGCGATCAAGGTCGACGGCCAGCGGGCCTATGCCAAGGCGCGCGCGGGCGAAGACGTCGTCCTCGAGGCGCGGACGATTGAAATCAACGCGTTCGACCTGGTCGAAATTCTCGACGCGGATCGCGCGCGGTTCGCAGTGACATCGGGCAAGGGTGCTTATATGCGTGCGCTGGCCCGCGATCTGGCGATCGCGGTCGGCACCTGCGGGCACCTGTCGGACCTGCGCCGCGTGGCCGTCGGACCGTTTGAAGAATCGGCTTCGATTTCTCTGGAAATGCTGGAGGAACTTGGCCATAGTGCCGCCGCTTCACCCATATTGTTACCGATTGAGACCGCGCTGGACGGTATCCCGGCGTTGGCCTTGTCTGACAAGGAAGCGGAAATGCTTCGTAATGGGCAGGCGGTTCCCGTCTTGCGACCGCAAGATAGGGAACGGATTGCGACGGCTGGCGACGACGGTATCGTCCTGGCCCTCGAGGCGACGACGCCCGTAGCGCTCGCTCGTGTCGACGGCATTCAGATCCGTCCGGTCCGTGTTTTAAATCTTTGATACCGGGAGCTAGAAAAGCATGTCGATTACGCCTGAGCGTAAAACCGAACTCATCAATGAATACCAGACCAAGGCTGGGGACACGGGCTCGCCCGAGGTTCAGGTCGCGATCCTGACGGAGCGCATCAGAAACCTGACCGAGCACCTGCAGACCCATGCCAAGGATCATCATTCACGCCGTGGCCTCCTTCTTATGGTGGGCCAGCGGCGTCGTTTGCTCGATTACACGCGGCGTAAGGAAGAAGCGCGTTATCGCAGCCTGATCGAGCGTTTGGGCATTCGCCGCTAGTCGCGTTTGCCTTTGTTACCGGTGCGGGCATGGCCCGGCGCCATTACGACAGGCCCACGGACACAATCCAGTGTCCCCGGTCTGGCCCGCACGGACCATCCGTGCACACGCCGTCAAAACTTATTGCGTGACGGCGCGAAGAACCCGATGGCACGGGGCATTCGTTGGGGGTTGGCCCGAACGGATGACGCAGGTTGAGAGATAAGAGATGTTTGACATTGTTCGTAAGGAAATCAATTGGGGTGGGCGACCGCTCATCCTTGAGACCGGGCATATCGCCCGTCAGGCCGACGGGGCCGTACTCGTCACATACGGTGAATCCTCGGTGCTCTGCACCACGGTCGGCGAACATGCGCCGCGCGAGGGGCTGGATTTCTTCCCGCTCACCGTCCACTACCAGGAAAAGACCTACGCGGCGGGCAAGATCCCCGGCGGCTTCTTCAAGCGTGAAGGACGCCCGACGGAGAAAGAGGTTCTCACCTCGCGCCTGATCGACCGTCCGATCCGCCCGCTCTTCCACAAGAGCTACCGCAACGAAACCCAGGTGATCTGCACCACCGTCAGCCACGATCTGGAGAATGATCCGGACATCGCGGCGCTGATCGGTGCGTCGGCAGCCCTGACGATTTCGGGTATGCCCTTCATGGGCCCGATCGGTGCCGCGCGCGTCGGTTACATAGACGGCGAGTATGTACTGAACCCGACGGCCGACCAGCTGGAAGAATCCGCGCTCGACCTGGTCGTCGCGGGCACCAGCGAAGGCGTGTTGATGGTCGAATCCCAGGCCAATGAGCTGACGGAAGAAATCATGCTCGGCGCGGTGATGTTCGGCCATGAAGCCTATCAGGAAGTGATCAATGTGATCATCGACCTGGCGGAACGGGCTGCGAAAGAGCCGCGCCCGGTCAGCGAGACCCCGCAGGAGGTCCTCGACCTCGAAGCGAAGGTTCGCGAGCTCGGCGAGGCCGGCATCCGCGAGGCCTACACCGAGAAAGAGAAGCTCGCGCGCCAGGAAAAGGTCTCGGCCGCCAAGAAGGCCGTGATCGAGCAGCTCTCCGAAGAAGAGGCCGCGATTGCCAGCGGTCCGCTCAAGACCCTTGAGAAAGACGTGGTGCGCCGCGCCATTCTCGACACGGGCGAGCGGATCGACGGCCGCGACACCAAGACGGTGCGTGCCATCGAGAGCCAGATCTCGATCCTGCCGCGCTCCCATGGTTCGGCGCTGTTTACTCGGGGTGAGACCCAGGCGATGGTCGTGGCCACCCTGGGCACCGGCCAGGACGAGCAGATCATCGATGCGCTCGAGGGCGAGTATCGTGAGCATTTCCTGCTCCACTACAACTTCCCGCCCTATTCGGTCGGTGAGACCGGCCGCATCGGCTTCACCGGGCGCCGCGAAGTGGGCCACGGTAAGCTCGCCTGGCGGGCCCTGCGTCCGCTGCTGCCGGCCAAGGAAGACTTTCCCTACACGATCCGCGTGGTCTCCGAGATCACCGAATCAAATGGCTCGTCCTCGATGGCCACGGTCTGCGGTTCGTCCCTCGCGATGATGGACGCGGGCGTGCCCCTGAAGGCGCCGGTCGCGGGCATCGCGATGGGCCTGATCAAGGAAGATGACGGCTATGCGGTCCTGTCGGATATTCTTGGTGACGAGGATCATCTGGGTGACATGGACTTCAAGGTCGCCGGCACGGATGAGGGCATCACCTCGCTCCAGATGGACATCAAGATCACGTCCATCACCAAGGAGATCATGGAGATCGCCCTCGACCAGGCCCGCGACGGCCGGATTCACATTCTCGGTGAGATGGCCAGCGCCATCGACTCCGGCCGTGTGGAGCTGTCCGAGCATGCGCCGCGCATCACCACCATGCAGATCCCGACCGACAAGATCCGGGAAGTGATCGGCACGGGCGGCAAGGTCATCCGCGAGATCTGCGAAGTGACCGGCTGTAAGGTGGATATCGACGATGAGGGCCTGATCAAGGTCGCCTCGTCCGATGGCGAGGCCGCGCAGAAGGCGATCGACTGGATCACCTCCATCGTGGCTGAGCCGGAAGTCGGCGTGATCTACGATGGCAAGGTCGTGAAGGTGGTCGATTTCGGCGCCTTCGTGAACTTCTTCGGGTCGCGCGACGGCCTCGTCCACATCTCCGAGCTCAAGAATGAGCGCGTGGGTCAGGTGACCGACGTGATCAACGAGGGCGACGAGGTGAAGGTCAAGGTCATCGGCATGGACGACCGCGGCAAGGTCAAGCTGTCGATGCGGGTCGTTGATCAGGAGACCGGCGAGGAACTCGAGGACACGCGCCCGCCGCGTGAGCCTCGTGGTGATCGTGGCGGTGATGGCGACGGGGACGATCGTCCGCGCCGCCGCCGCCCGCGCCGCGACCGCGACGCCGCCGAGTAATTCTGGCGACAAGCTGAAACGAAAACGGCCCCTCACGGGGCCGTTTTTTGTCCCCGTTATGCTCCACAGGGGTGTCATCGGGCTGTTATACGGTGCGGATAGGGTCGTCCGCTTCAGTGTGTCGCGAGCGTGGCGATACCCCGTGCCAAAATCTGGAAAAACCATTCAGCAGGTCGCTGCCCTGCCCTTCGTCGCAGGCGAGTCCGGCTACAAGCTGGTGCTCATCACCTCGCGCAACGACGGCCGCTGGCTGATCCCCAAGGGCTGGCCGGAAGACGGCGAGAAACTGGAGGCGGGCGCGGCCCGCGAGGCCCGGGAGGAAGCAGGGATCGTCGGTGATATTCACGCCGACCCGGTCGGGTCCTACGTCTATATGAAGCTGCTGGCCTCCGGTGAGCGGATCCGCAGCGAGGTCTCGGTCTTTCCCTTGGTGGTGTGCCGCCTCCAGTCGAACTGGCCCGAGCGGGCGAGCCGGGAGCGCCGGCGGGTCGGCGACAAGGACATAGCGCGTCTGCTGTGGGAGCTGAACGGCAAGCGATCGGACGTCCTGGATGCCGCCCACGCCGCGCTGAAATTCTAGGTGCCGGGCCGCAAGGCTGGGGGAAAGAAAAACGGCCCCGTGAGGGGCCGTTTCCTGTTGGTCATGTTCGCGTGTGTCGCGGTACGCCCTACTCCGCGGCCTTGGGCACATCCAGGGCCGCCAGCACCCGCGGGGGCGAGAGCGGCAGGTCGTTGAAGCGGATACCGATGGCGTTGTAGACCGCGTTGCGCACCGCCGACAGTCCGGGCACCAGCGGCACCTCGCCGACCCCGCGCACGCCCTGGGGGTGCTTGGGGTTCGGGATTTCGATGATATGGGTGTCAAGCATCGGTAGGTCTGACGCAACCGGCATGCGGTAATCCAGGAAGCCCGGATTATCGACCCTGCCGTCCTTGTCGTAGAGATACTCTTCGTTGAGCGCCCAGCCGATGGCTTGGGCCGCACCGCCCTGCATCTGGCCCTCCACATAAGCCGGGTGGACCGCCCGGCCCACATCCTGGAGCACGGTGTAGCGGATCACCCGGGCGATCCCCAGCTCCGGGTCCACCTCCACGTCGCAGATATGCGTGCCGAAGCCGCCTTCCGCGCCGGTCGTGTTGACCTGGGAGCCGGCGCCGATCGGGCCGCCGGTTTCGTTGGCGCGGGCGGCCAGCTCGGCCAGGGTGAGCGGGTCGAACTTGCCCGCGTTGGCGCCGGCCGGTCGGGCCTCCCCGTCTTCCCAGGTGACCGCGTCCGGGTCGATGTCCCAGATCTTGGCGGCCAGCTCACAGAGCGTGCGGATGACCTTGCCGGTCGATTCCGTGACCACCATTGACGAGGCGAACAGAACACGGCTGCCGCCGGTCAGGTTCGAGAAGCCGATGGTGGCTGTGTCGCCGATCAGCACCGAGACCCGCTTGTAGTCGATGCCCAGCAGCTCGGCGCAGATGTTGGCGATGCCCGCGCGCGAGCCGCCGATATCCGGATGGCCCGTGGTGACGACCACGTTGCCGTCCTCGGTGATGTTCACCTGGGCGGAGGATTCGCCGCCCGCGTTGAACCAGAAGCCACTCGCCACACCGCGCCCCTGATTGGGGCCCAGCGGTGCGTTGTAGTGCTCGTGCACCTTCGCGGACTCAAGGGATTCCAAATAACCCATGACCGGATATGTCGGCCCATGGACCGCCTGGGTGCCTTCGCGTGCGGCGTTCTTGAGCCGCAGGTCCAACGGGTCCATGCCGATCTCCTCGGCCAGCTCGTCGAGCACGCACTCGACCCCGAAGGCGCCGATCGGTGCACCCGGGGCGCGGTAGGCCGCGACCTTGGAACGGTTGCAGACCACGTCGTATCCCAGCGTATGACCGTTGGGGATGTCGTAGGGGGCCAGCGCACAGCCGACCGCACCGCGCACCGGGGCGCCCGGCAGCCCGCCGGCCTGCAGCCAGTAGAGGCCTTCGGCCGCCGTGATCGTGCCGTCCTTCTTGACGCCGATCTTGATCGTGGACTTGGAGCCCGAGGTCGGGCCCGAGGCGCGCATGACCTCTTCACGGGTCATGGTCATCTTCACCGGCCGGCCGGATTTCTTCGACAGCACGGTCGCCAGCGGCTCGAGATAGACAATCGTCTTGCCGCCGAAGCCGCCGCCGATTTCGGCGGGGATGGCGCGAATATCGCTCTGGGTGAGACCCGTGAGCAGCCCCACCATGGCGCGGACCATGAACTGGCCCTGGCTCGACGACCAGATGGTGGTCTTGTTGTCGGCGGCGACGCTGACCAGGCAGGCATGGGGTTCGATATAACCCTGATGCACCGGACGGGTCGTGAAGTTCCGCTCGATGACGACATCGGCCTCGGCGAAGCCGGCCTCGACGTCGCCCTTGGTGTGCTCGATGGTGCCCGCGATATTCGACGGCTTGCCGTCGAACTCCATCCACTCATGGAGGATGGGCGCGTCGTCGGCCAGCGCGTCGTCGATTTCGATCGCGTGGGGCAGAACCTCGTAGTCCACCTCGATCAGCTTGCAGGCCTCGGCCGCGATCGCCTCGGTCATGGCCGCGACGGCGGCGACCGGGTGACCATGGAACAGCGCCTTGTCCCGCGCCATCACGTTGCGGCACATCCAGCGCATGTCCTGGATGCCCAGGGGAAAAGGCGTGTCGATCGGGAAGTCGACGATATCCGCCGACGTCATCACCGCCTTTACGCCGGGCAGGGCCTCGGCCTTGGACGTGTCGATGGACTTGATGACGGCATGGGCGTGGGGGCTGCGCAGCACCTTGCCCCAGATCATGCCGGGCATTGTCGTATCGGCCGCGAAGGCCGCGCGCCCGGTCACCTTGTCGGCTCCGTCGGGACGGATCGTGCTCTCACCAATCCACTTGTTCTTGGAATCGCTCATCAGGCAGCTCCCCGCATTTCGGCGGCGGTGTCGAGCACCGCCCGGATAATCTTGTCATAGCCCGTGCAACGGCACAGGTTGCCGGCCAGCCAGAAGCGGACTTCGGTCTCGGTCGGGTCGGGATTCTCGTCGAGCAGCGCCCTCGCCGCGACCAGCATGCCCGGCGTGCAGATGCCGCATTGCAGCGCGGCCTCTTCCAGGAACTTCTGCTGTAGCGGGTGCAGCTTCTCGCCCTCGGCCATCCCCTCGATGGTGGTGATCGCCTTGCCTTCAGCCTCGGCGGCCAGCATCAGGCACGCGCAGACCAGCGTGCCGTCCAGGGTGATTGAGCAGGCGCCGCAGTCGCCCGAGCCGCAGCCTTCCTTGGCGCCGGTCAGGTCGAGCTGGTTGCGCAGCACGTCGAGCATGGTCTCGTCGGGTGTGCAGAGGAACTCCTCGGGCTCGCCGTTGATGGTGGTGGTGATGTGAAGTTTTGCCATGGTTCGGTTCCCTAGGCTTTGGTGGCGCGTTCGGCGGCGATGGCGGCCGTGCGCTTCAGGAGTACCCCGGCGACCCGGGTGCGGTAATCGATCGTGCCGCGCTTGTCGTCGATCGGGTTGCAGGCCGCGCTGCAGGCCGCGGCGGCGGCATCGAGGGCGGCGTCATCGAGCTTCGACCCGATCAGCGCCTTGGCGGCGTCCGCCACCAGCAACACCGTCGGCGCGACGGCGCCGAGGCCAACCCGCGCGGCGGTGCAGACCCCGTCTTCGATGGTCAGGTTGACGCCCACGCCGACGACGGCGATGTCCATCTCGGTGCGCGGGATCATCCGCAGATAGGCGTCGCCCTGGCCGGCCGCGCGGGGCGGGAAGGCGAAGCTGACGGCGATCTCACCGGGTTTCAGGCTGGTCTTGCTCGGGCCCGTGGGGACGTCCTCGACCGCGATCTCGCGCCGGCCGTCGGGGCCCTGCACCGTGAGGGCCGCGCCCGCGGCGACCATGGCCGGGACGCTGTCGGCGGCCGGTGAGCCGTTGCACAGGTTGCCGCCGAGCGAGGCGCGGCCCTGGATCTGGGTCGAGCCGATCAGGTTCAGCCCCTCCAGGACGCCGGGCCAGGCCGCGGCGAAACCGGGATGCTTCTCGAGCGCGGCACCGGAGACGGCGGCGCCAACGACGAAGCCGCTCTCGGCGGACCCCTCGATGCTTGTCAGCTCGGCGATGTTCTTAATGTCGACGATCAGCCCGGGGGCGACCATGCCCGCCTGCATCTGGACTAGAAGATCTGTGCCGCCGGCCAGGATACGGCCCGCGCCATCAGCCGCAGCGTAGGCGCTGATCGCATCGTCGAGCGAGGTCGGCGCCAGATATTGGATATCTGTCATGTGTGAATTCCGAAGTGGTTTCTCGTTCCCCCCTGCCGCCCGTTCCGCTCTGACAGGCAGAATTCAGAGGACCGAAGATATAAGAAGGCTACACGGATCAGGCGTTTTGGAACAGCCCGGCGATGCGGAAATTTGAGTCTCTATTTTATCCACCGCCAGCGACAGGTGCGGCGTCTAATTTGATGTTGATAGCCTGACGCACCCGCTTTTATAAGGGCGCGAAAGGTTGCTGGGGTACAGAAAGTCCCGTGTTTCGATCCGAAAAAAGCATCGAACAGATTGCGGCACTACCCTTTACTCCGCGCGATGGCGGATTCGAGGTGATGCTGGTGACGTCGCGCAAGGGGAAACGCTGGATCCTGCCGAAAGGCTGGCCGAAGCACCACGAAACATACGCGGCGGCCGCGATGCGCGAAGCGCGCGAAGAAGCCGGCGTGATCGGCACGGCGCATGCCATGCCCGTCGGGGAGTTCACCTACCAGAAGAAAATGCGCAAGGGCTATGTCGTGCGCAGCCGTGTCTTCGTATTCGCGTTGCTGGTGGGCGATATCCGGGACAAATGGAGCGAAGACAAGAAACGCTCCCGCCAATGGGTTCCGCTTGGCGATGCCGCCGGCCTCGTCGAAGACCGGAATCTGGCCCGCCTGCTGGCCGAGGTCGCCGATGGCGACACACTGCACAATGTATGTTCCGAACTGGCAGCCGCGCGCGGGGATGCGCCGGACATTCGCTTAGTTTCATGCTCGAATAAAAGGATAGCTTATGAGGCTGATTAAGAAATCGCTCGACAAAGACCTGGAAAAAATCGTTCACGTGGAGGCGGCGACGCGGACGATGGGCGGCACCCTGGGGGCCCATGGCATCGCCGTCGTGTTCCTTGGTCTGTCCGCGCTGCTGGCTGCAGCGTTGGTCGGCGTGACATCGGACACGGCCATCGTCGTCGTTGCCGCCATCCTCGGCGGCTATATGGCCCTGAATATCGGCGCCAACGACGTGGCCAACAATGTCGGTCCGGCGGTGGGCGCACGGGCGCTGACCCTGTTCGGCGCCCTGGTTATTGCCGCCGTCTTCGAAAGCGCGGGCGCCCTGCTCGCCGGCGGCGACGTCGTCAGCACCATCTCCAAGGGGATCATCGATCCCTCGCTCGTGGATGATCCCAGCGTCTTCGTCCTGGCGATGATGTCGGCACTCATTGCCGCAGCGCTCTGGGTCAATCTCGCCACGCTCGTCGGGGCACCGGTATCCACGACCCACGCGGTTGTTGGCGGCGTTATGGGGGCGGGCATCGCCGCGGTCGGCTTCCAGCTCGTCAACTGGGGCACGATGGGTGCGATCGCCGCAAGTTGGGTCATCTCGCCATTGCTGGGCGGGCTCATCGCCGCGGCGTTCCTCGCCTTCATCAAGATCAACCTGATCTATCAGGAGGACAAGATCGCGGCGGCGCGTCGCTGGGTGCCGATGCTGGTGGCGATCATGGCCAGTGCGTTTGCCTGGTATCTCGCCATCAAGGGGTTCAAGCGGATCTGGCAGCCCGACACGGGGACGGTCGCGATCATCGCGGTGGTCACCTTCGCCGGCGTGTGGGCGATCATGCGGCCGCTGATCCGCCGTCAGTCAGAGGGGATGGAGAACCGCAACCAGTCGCTCAGAGTGCTGTTTCGTATCCCGTTGATTTGTTCCGCCGCACTTCTGTCGTTTGCCCACGGCGCCAACGACGTGGCGAACGCGATTGGCCCGTTGGCTGCGATTCTGAGCACGGTCCAGTCGGGCGATATCGCTAGCAAGGTGGGGGTGCCGATCTGGATCATGACGATCGGCGCATTCGGCATCAGCCTCGGTCTTTTCCTGTACGGGCCCAAGCTGGTTCGTATGGTCGGCGACCAAATCACCAAGATGAACCCGATGCGCGCCTACTGCGTGGCCCTGGCGGCGGCGATCACGGTGATCATCGCGTCTTGGCTCGGCTTGCCGGTCAGCTCGACGCATATCGCCGTCGGCGCCGTCTTCGGGGTTGGGTTCTTCCGCGAATATTACACCAAGCGCAGTAAGAAGCGGCGCGAGATGGTCGGCCAGTCGGGCGCCGCTAACGCGGAGGCAGAGAATGATCCACTGCCGCCCGAGGTGGTGCGCCACCGCAAGCTGGTGCGCCGCTCGCACTTCCTGACCATCATCGCGGCCTGGGTGATCACCGTGCCGGCCGCGGCGATCATGTCTGCACTGGTCTTCTTCGGGCTGTCGCTGGTGGTGTGATCGACAAAAATTCGCATCGAAACGAAAACGGCCCCGGAATCCCGGGGCCGTTTTTATTTGTTCAGAAGGGCGTGTACTACGCGCCGTTGGCCGCCGCTGGGTCGGGCATGCCGATGGTGTTGAAACCGCAATCCACATAGTGGATCTCGCCGGTCACGGCCTTCGACAGGTCCGACAGCAGGTACAGCCCCGCGCCGCCCACATCGTCGAGCACCACGTTGCGCCGCAGGGGTGCGGTCTCGCGGCTGTAATTGTAGACCTGTCGCGCCGAGCCGACCGCAGAGCCCGCGAGCGTGCGCATGGGCCCGGCCGAGATTGCGTTGACCCGCAACCCGTCGGGGCCCAGGTCGGAGGCGAGATAACGCACCGAGGCCTCGAGGGCGGCCTTGGCGACCCCCATGACATTGTAGTTGGGCATGACGGCCTGGGCGCCGTGATAGGTGAGCGTCAGGATCGATCCCTGTTCGTTCATCAGCGCCGCGGCGCGCTGCGCCACCGCCGTGAACGAGTAGCAGGAGATATTCATCGTCTGCAGGAAGTTTTCCTGGCTCGTGTTCACATACCGGCCCTTGAGCTCTTCCTTGTCGGAGTAGGCGATGGCGTGGACCACGAAATCGATATTGCCCCAGGTGTCGGAGATCGCGTTGAAGGCCTTGTCGAGGCTCGCGGTATCCGAGGCATCGCACTGGACCATCGCGGCGGCGTCGACCGATTCCGCCAGCGGGCCGACACGCCGCGCGAAGGCATCCGACTGGTATGTGAAGGCCAGGTCCGCACCCTGGGCGGCGACCGCACGCGCGATGCCCCAGGCAATCGAGTGATCGTTGGCGACGCCCATGATCAGGCCGCGTTTGCCGGCCATCAGGCTTCCTGTCGCGGGTTGTCCGTCCATGCTTTCGGCCTGTTTCAGGGTTGCGGGGGTCGGTTCCGGGGTGGGTGCGTGCGCATCGACCATCGGATCATCCGTCGTGGCGCTGGAAGGCGAGGGTCGCGTTGGTGCCGCCGAAGCCGAAGCTGTTCGACATCACGTAGTTGAGCCCGGCATTGTCTATTCGCTCGGTGACGATCGATGCGTCGCCGGCTTCCGGGTCGAGATCCTCGATGTTGGCCGAGGCGGCGATGAAGTCATGCTCCATCATCAGCAGCGAGTAGATCGCCTCATGGGCGCCGGTCGCACCCTGGGAGTGGCCGGTGAGGGATTTGGTCGAGGCGACATGGGGTCGTTGCGCGCCGAAGACCTCGTTGATGGCCGCCAGCTCGATCATGTCGCCGACCGGGGTCGAGGTGCCGTGGGCGTTGATGTAGTCGACGGTCTGGTTGCCCAGTCCCGCCGTGGCCATGCGCATGCAGCGCACCGCGCCCTCGCCCGACGGGGCGACCATGTCTACGCCGTCCGACGTGGCGCCGTAGCCGACGAGCTCGCCATAGATCTTCGCACCGCGTGCCTTGGCGCGCTCCATCTCCTCGAGCACCACCACGCCGGCGCCGCCGGCGATCACGAACCCGTCGCGGTTGACGTCGTAGGGACGCGATGCGCGCTCGGGCGTGTCGTTGTATTTGGACGACAATGCGCCCATCGCGTCGAACAGCACGGTGAGTGACCAGTGGAGTTCTTCCGCACCGCCGGCAATGACCACATCTTGCTTGCCCATCTGGATGAGCTCGCTGCCATTGCCGATGCAGTGCGCGCTGGTCGAGCAGGCGGAGCTGATGGAGTAGGACAGGCCGCGCATCTTGAAGGCGGTGGACATGTTGGCCGACAGGGTCGAGCACATGGCCTTGGGCACCGCGTAGGGGCCGACGCGCTTGGGGCTTTTCTCGCGCGCCGTGTCGGCGGCCTCGACCATGGCCGAGGTGGACGGTCCACCCGACCCCATGACCAGACCGGTACGCTCGGAATGAATGTCGGATTCCGCCAGCCCGGAATCGGCGATCGCCTCGGTCATCGCGATATAGTTATAGGCCGCGCCGTCGCCCATGAAGCGGCGCAGCTTGCGGTCGATATGCTCGTCGAAGTCAACATTCGGCGCGCCATGCACATGGGAGCGGAAGCCCATATCGGCATACACGTCGGAATGGACGATGCCTGAGCGGCCGGCCTTCAGGCTCTCGGTCACTTCGGCGGCGTTGGCGCCGATCGGTGAGACGATGCCCAGCCCGGTGACGGCGACGCGTCGCAGACCGTTGTTGCTCATGCGCCTGCCTCCTTACTCGGCGGGAACAGCCCGACCTTGAGCCCGGCTGTGGTGTAGACCGTTTCGCCGTCAAGCTCCGCCAGGCCGTCGGCGATGGCCAGTGCGACACCGCGCTTGATAACTTTCTTGACGTCGATCTGGTAGCGCAGCAGCTTGCCTTCGGGTTTCACTTCGCCGGCGAATTTGACCTCACCGACGCCGAGCGCGCGGCCCGGTCCGGGCAGGCCCTGCCAGCCGAGGAAGAAGCCCAGCATCTGCCAGAGCGCATCGAGGCCGAGGCAGCCCGGCATGATGGGGTCGCCCTCGAAATGGCAGCCGTAGAACCAGAGGTCCGACTTGATGTCCAGTTCGGCAGTGATCAGCCCCTTGCCATGGGCGCCGCCATCGTCGGAAATTTCGGTGATGCGGTCGAACATGAGCATCGGCGGCAGCGGCAATTGCGCATTGCCCGGGCCGAACAGCTCGCCGTGGCCGCACTGGATGAGATCTTCGTAGGAAAAACTGGATTTCTGGGTGAAATCGTTCATGCCGGTTTCGCTTTTGACGCTCTGATTGTGGAACCTGGATCGTTCTAACAGGTGTTCCCCGGACTGTCCGCAATTAGGGAGGTGATCTGTCGAGTTTTTGTAGAGATTCCGCAGAGCCTGACATCGTTGCGCGCGTCGGTAAAGGTCTGCATATCAACGTGGTCAGGCGAGCTCATACGATAAAGTGTGTTCTAAAATAAATGCTTATGGGGTTGTTTCGAGAGATTCCTCTTTACATGCCGCTTGAAATACCCATATTGGATCCATGAGCGATACACATGATGATACCCGCGAGCGACCCTATGCCGATGCGCTGCGGCGGCTGAAGGACGCAGGCCTGCGCCCGACCCGCCAGCGGCTCGCCCTGGGCAAGCTGCTGTTCGATGCCGGCGATCGTCATGTGACCGCCGAGCAGCTCCATGGGGAGGTCACTGCACAAGGCATCAAGGTGTCACTGGCGACGATCTACAACACCCTCAACCAGTTCACCGGATCGGGCCTGTTGCGCGAGGTCGTGGTGGCGCCGGGCCGGTCTTACTTCGACACGAACGTCGACGACCACCATCATTTTTTCTATGAGGATGATGGGGCGCTGCAGGATATTCCCGGCGACCAGATCGCGCTCGCCGCGATGCCCGAAGCGCCGGCCGACGCGGAGGTGGCTCGGGTGGACGTGATCGTCAGACTGCGCCGCGCGAATGATAGTCGTTCTCAATAAATAAACTTTATCAATACGATAAATAGAAGACTGGAATGGTTCCAGAATATTGACTCCTGTCCGTAACCTTGTCATATTCAAGGTGCAGGAAATTCCCGGATCGGCGGTCTTGCCGTCGGCCAACACCGGAAAACCACCCGGAAAAACGGGCGGACGGACTAACCAGTATCAAGGAGGCGAATGATGTCGCTTAAAGGATCCAAAACCGAAGACAATCTCAAGGAAGCGTTTGCCGGCGAGAGCCAGGCAAACCGCCGTTATCTCTATTTCGCCCAGAAGGCGGACGTCGAGGGCTACAACGACGTCGCCGCGGTGTTCCGCTCGACCGCCGAGGGCGAGACCGGCCATGCCCATGGTCATCTAGAATTCCTCGAAGAGGTCGGTGATCCGGCCACGGGTGAGCCGATCGGCCCGACCTCGGACAACCTCAAGGCCGCGGTCGCCGGTGAGACCCACGAATACACGGACATGTATCCGGGTATGGCACGCACCGCGCGTGAAGAGGGGCATGACGAGATTGCCGACTGGTTCGAGACCCTCGCCAAGGCCGAGAAGAGCCATGCGGGCCGCTTCCAGAAGGCGCTCGACGACCTCGACTGATTAAATCCGGGGTCGTCGGCTGTTGAATGCTTTCATCTGCCGCGACCCCGGCTTTCGCTTTATTTGGGTGGATTTGATGACCCGCCGCGCGAATCTGGCGGGCGGGGTGCGGGGAAGCTGTACCCCGGCGCAGGCGGAGACAGAGAACGATGACGGATGAGAATAGCGGCATAAATGAGGGGGCGGTCCCGCGTGAGGGGAGCCTCGACGCGCCGACCCGTCACCCGCTCGGCTGGCAGGAGATGGATTTCTTCGACGAGGCGAAACTCGATGAGGAGCTGCGTCGGGTCTTCGACATCTGTCACGGCTGCCGGCGCTGCTTCAACCTCTGCGATTCCTTCCCGCGCCTGTTCGACCTGATCGACGAATCCGAGTCGGGCGAACTCGACAGCGTGGACAGCGCCGATTTTGCGCCCGTGGTGGACGCCTGCACCCTGTGTGACATGTGCTACATGACCAAGTGCCCCTACGTGCCGCCCCACGAGTTCAACCTCGACTTCCCCCATCTCATGCTGCGCGCGCGGGCGATCGAGGCCAAGAAGGGCGGTGTGGGCTGGAACGAGAAGCAGCTGATCCAGACCGACCGCAACGGCCGGCTCGCCGGCAGGATGGCGGGAATGGCGAACTGGGCCTCGGACCGTGACAACAAGCTGACCCGGCCGGTGATCGAGAAGATCGCGGGCGTGCATCGCGAGGCCGACCTGCCGAAATATGCACCGGCGTCCAAGACATTCCTTCGCCAGGCCGAGAACACACCACCAGAGGTCAACACGGCCGCACCCGCCCATGGCCGCGAGGCGGTTCTCTACGCCACCTGTTTCGTGAACTACAACAAGCCCGACACGGGCGTTCTGGCCCAGCGCATCCTCGCCCATAACGGGGTGGCGACCACGGCGCTGCACCCTAGCTGCTGCGGCATGCCTCAGCTCGAGCGGGGTCAGCTCGACGAAGTGTCCGCCATGGCGAAGACCGTGGCCGCGGCGTTCCGTCCCCATGTGGATGCGGGCCGCGACATCATCGCGTTGACCCCGTCTTGTGCCCTGATGATGAAATTCGAGTGGCCCCTGATACTGCCCGATGACGAGGACGTGAAGGCCCTGTCGGCGGCGACCCGCGACATCACCGAGTACATCGTCTACATCGCGAAGAACGAAGGGCTGGTCGACGGGTTGTCGTCCCTGCCGGAGCCGGTGGCGTTGCATCTGGCCTGTCATGCAAGGGCCCAGAATATGGGCCAGAAAGCAGCGGAAATGCTGCGATTAATCCCCAAGGCCGACCTCAAGGTGATCGAGCGCTGCTCGGGCCATGGGGGTTCGTGGGGGATCATGAAGGAAAATTTCGACACCGCCCTCAAGGTGGCCCGGCCGGTCGTGCGTCAGGCCAAGGAGAGCCGCTACATCGTGTCCGAATGTCCGCTGGCTGCGGACCATATCCTGCAGGGTATCGAGCGTCAGCTCGACGAGGGCCAGACCGCCCCGGCCCGCAGTTACCATCCCGTCGAACTGTTCGCGCTGGCCTATGGGCTGGCACCCGAACTCGGCTCCTAAAACCGGAGACCCCCTATGTCCGCGACCGCAACAGCAACCCCGCGCGAGATCACCCGCGACGACCTCATCGACATGGAAGAGTATGGCCGGACCCGGAAGGACCGGCGCGGTGCGCTCGTGGCCCGAAAGAAGAACCGGCGCGTCGAGCTCGGTCCCTATGCGACGGCCTATTTCGAGTGCTACGCGACCATGTGGCACCAGGTCCATGAGATGCTTTTCATCGAGCGCGGCGGGGAGGCGCAGATCGACGATGAGCTTTCCGCCTACAACCCGCTGATCCCCAATGGCCATGAGCTGGTCGCCACGGTGATGTTCGAGATCGACGACGAAGTGCGCCGCAAGATGGTGCTGTCGAAGCTCGGCGGCGTCGAGGAGACTGCCTTCTTGAAGTTTGCCGGGGAGACGATCACGGGCGTGCCCGAGGCAGACGTGGACCGCACCAACGCCGACGGCAAGGCCAGCTCGGTGCAGTTCATCCACTTCCCCTTTACCGACGCGCAGATCGCAGCGTTTCGCGAGTCAGATGTCGAAGTCACCCTCGGCTTCACCCATCCCGACTATGCCCACATGACGATCCTGACCGCGGATGTGCGCAACGAACTGGCGGGTGACTTCGACGGCTGATTGGTCGTTCGACGTCGGTTCAGCGTTTGACGGCTTCACCGTCATAGATTCCCCACAGCACGGACCGGGCGATCCAGCCCTCGACGCCGTGGCTTGAGATCGCGATGCGGCACCAGGTTGCCTCGCAACCCTCCAGCGCGACAATGACCCCATCCTCGACGAAGGCCGCCACCGGCGCGTCGGTGTCCGGCGCCTGCAGGACCCGGACTCGCGCGGCCTTCACCGTGGCCATCCGCTTGCCCGAGAGCATCGATTCGTGGACCCAACCTACGGTGCCGTCCTGGATCTTGATCTGACGCCAGTTCTCGAACTCGCCGACGATTTCTGCGGGCAGAGAGCGCCGTTGCAGCACCCAGTCGATCGGGTATCGCGCGCCGGGGCCGGTACGCAGGTTGGCTTCTTTCGCGCGGATGCTGACCCAGCGCGGGATCGGCAGCCCGGAGGGATTGTCGACCCTAGCGGGCGGGCTCGCCGCCTGCTGCGCGGCCACAGGGCCGGGCGCGCCCATGGCAAACGCCATGATCACGAACATGCCCAGCAGAGCGGGAGGGAACCGATGAAACATGCCTAGCCGTCTATCCGAGGGGCGTGCGGCGGTCAAGCGCGTGAAATCGACAGGGGCGCCCGTGCTGCCCCTTGCGCACATAGGGGCTTCCGCGATAATCGGGACGGAGGAGAGTTGGTACCAGGCCATGATCGGAAAATCGGTCCGGGCGGGTGCCTGTCAGGGGGGACATGTCGAACAACAAGCCCATTGTCGTCGTTACGCGCCGGCTTCCGGAGATCACGGAAGCGCGGATGAAGGAGCTGTTCGACACGCGACTTAACGATGCCGACACGCCCATGAACGAGGCCTCATTGGTGGCCGCGATGCAGGAAGCCGATGTGCTCGTGCCGACCGTGACAGACCACATCAGTGCGCGGGTTATCGGTGAGGCCGGGGAGCGGCTGAAGCTGATCGCCAACTACGGCAACGGCATCGACAATATCGATCTGCCCGCCGCCCAGGAACGGGGCATCACGGTCACCAACACGCCGGGTGTCCTGACCGAGGACACCGCCGACATGAACATGGCACTGATCCTGGCGCTGCCGCGCCGGCTGCGTGAAGGCGCGCAGCTGATCCGCTCGGGCGAGTGGCAGGGCTGGTCGCCGACCTTGCTGCCGGGCAGCCGGATCTGGGGTAAGCGACTGGGGATCGTCGGCATGGGCCGGATCGGCACCGCGCTGGCCCGCCGGGCGAAGGGCTTCGGCCTCAAGGTCCACTACCACAACCGCCGCCCGGCCCACCCGGATGTCGTCGAAGAACTCGACGCGACCTATTGGGAATCCCTCGACCAGATGCTGGCGCGGGTCGATATCGTGTCGGTGAATTGTCCGCGTACGCCGGCGACCTATCATCTCCTGTCACGCCGCCGCCTGGCGCTTCTCCAGCCCCACGCCTATATCGTGAACACCTCGCGTGGCGAGGTGATCGATGAGCGCGCCCTGGGGGACATGATCGCGGCGGGCGCGCTCGCCGGTGCGGGCCTCGACGTATTCGAGCACGAACCCGCCGTGGACCCGCGCCTGATGGCCGCCGACAATGTGCTGCTGCTGCCCCATCTGAGTTCCGCCACGATCGAAGGGCGCCAGGAGATGGGGGAGAAGGTGGTGATCAATATCCGCACCTTCGTCGACGGCCACACCCCGCCAGACCGGGTGCTGGAGACGATGTTCTAGGCCCGAATTTCGCTTAGCCGCGCTGTGTTACACACACGACGCAGTCCGGATTTTGCGGCACATTGATGGTGTGAAAGCCCGTGTTCAGCGCATCGTAGATCAGCATCCGCCCGGCTAGGCTTTCGCCCAGCCCGAGCAGTTCCTTGAGCACCTCGGTGGTCTGCAATGACCCCATGACGCCGGCCAGGGCGCCGAGAATCCCGGCCTCCTCGCAGCGCGGCACCAGGTCTTCGGGCGGTGCCTCGGGAAAAATGCAGCGGTAGCAGGCGGTGGGGTTGTCGTCGTCGCGCCGGAAGGTGAAGAGCTGGCCCTCGAAGCGCAGCATCGCGGCGGCGACCAGGGGGATGCTTGCCCGATAGCAGAGTTCGTTCAGCAAATAGCGGGTGTCGAAATTGTCCGAACCGTCCGCGACCAGGTCGTAGCCGGCGATGATCTCGGCGGCGTTATTCGCGTCGAGGCGCGTGTCGTGGGTGACGACATCGATGCCCGGGTTCAGCTCTGCGATGGTCTCTTTCGCGGACTCGGTCTTCTGCCGGCCCACGGAAGCCGTGGCATGCACGATCTGGCGTTGCAGGTTGGTGAGGTCGACCTCGTCGTCATCGACGATGCCCAGCGTGCCCACGCCGGCGGCGGCGAGATACATGAGCAACGGCGCGCCCAGCCCGCCCGCGCCGACGACCAGCACGCGGGACTCTAGCAGCGTCTCCTGCCCCTCTTCACCGACCTCGTCGAGGATCAGGTGCCGGGCATAGCGGTGAAACTGCTCTTCGTTGAGTTCCATAAGTGGCGCCCTAGAGCCCCTCGAACAGCGCGGTGGAAAGGTAGCGCTCGGCGAAGGACGGCAGGATGACCACCATCAGCTTGCCCGCCATCTCGTCACGCGCGCCCACCTCGATCGCCGCGGCCAGTGCGGCACCCGAGGAGATGCCCACCGGGATGCCCTCGAGGCTGGCGAGCTTGCGGGCCATCACGAAGGCGGTCTCGTTGGCGATGGGTAGCACCTCGTCATAGATCTTCGTGTTCAGGATATCCGGCACGAATCCGGTGCCGATCCCCTGGAGCATATGAGGGCCCGCCGGGCCGCCCGACAGGACTGCGCTGTCTTCGGGCTCGATCGCGACGACATGCAGGTTTGGGTTACGTTCCTTCAGCACCTCGGCGGTGCCGGTGATGGTGCCGCCGGTGCCCACGCCGGCTACGAAGACGTCGATCTTGCCGTCGGTGTCTTTCCAGATTTCCTCCGCCGTGGTGTGCCGGTGGACCTCTGGGTTCGCCGGGTTCTGGAACTGCTGCAGCATGATCGCCTTTTCGGTCGTGTCGACGATCTCCTGAGCCTTCGCGATGGCGCCGGGCATCCGGTCGGCGGCAGGGGTCAGCACTAGTTCCGCACCGAGCAGTGCCAGCATCTTGCGGCGCTCCTGGGACATGGAGTCGGGCATCACCAGGATGCAACGATAGCCGCGCGCGGCACAGACGAAGGCAAGCGCGATACCGGTGTTGCCGGAGGTCGGCTCGACGATCACCGAACCCGGCCCGATCTTGCCCTCCGCCTCGGCGGCCGAGATCATCGCGTTGCCGATCCGATCCTTGACCGAGGCCAGCGGGTTGAAGAATTCGAGCTTGGCGACCAGATCGGCCTTGCAGCCCTCGGCTTCGGCGAAGCGCGGGATGTGGACGAGCGGCGTGGCGCCGATCGTGTCGACGACCGAATCATAGATGCGACCGCGGAATTCGGCGGTTTGGTTCTTTGGAGCGGTGGACATGAAGCGGGTTTCCGTAATTTTTCGGGTTTTGCCGTCGGCTAGATTGTGTAGTCGATACGGTCCGGTTCTTCGCTCTCGACACCGGCGTCGCGCGCCCGGTTGCAAAGGTCCTGGATCGTGATTTTTTCAAGCTGTTCCATGCAATCCTCGGCCATCTCGCGCCACAGCGGGCGCACGACCTCAAGGCCCAGAGGTGAGCCGGCGGCGGCGTCCGTGGGGTCGTCGCGGGCCTCCATCTCGAGGATCACGCGGACAATATCCGCCAGCGTGATACGGCGGCGCTCGCGTGCCAGCCGGTAGCCGCCGCGCGGTCCCCGCACGCCGGTGAGCACGCCGGCACGCACCAGATTCTGCAGCACCTGCTCGAGATAGCGGCGCGGTATACCCTGGCGGCGCGTGATTTCGCGGCTTTGCACGGGGGCCGGGCCGGCGTGATAGGCGATATCGAGGACGGCCTCGATGGCAAACAGGGTCTTTCGCGACAAACGGAACATGGTTTAGCTCTTCTTGTTCTTGTCGGCCGTGCCGGTGGAGCCGAAGCCCCCCGCACCGCGCGCGGTGTCGGACAGATTGTCGGTCTCCAGCCAGCTGGCTTGCGTCACCGGCGCGATCACCATCTGGGCAACCCGCATGCCCCGGTCCACCGTGAAGGCCTCGGTGCCGTGGTTGATCAGAATGACGCCGACCTCGCCGCGATAATCGGCGTCGATGGTGCCCGGCGTGTTGACCAGGGAGATGCCGTTGCGCAACGCCAGACCCGAGCGCGGCCGGACTTGGGCCTCGTAGCCGGACGGAAGCGCAATTGCCAGGCCGGTTGGGATCAGGGCGCGTTCACCGGGTGCGAGCACCACATCGTCCGTGACCGCCGCGTGCAGATCCATCCCGGCGGCATCATCGGTTTCATAGGAAGGCAATTCGAGGTCAGCCCCATGGGGCAGGCGCGTGACCGCGACTTCGACCGGAGCGTTCATTCACGCGTCTCCAAATTCTCTGCAATACGATCCGCCAGGCGGTTGGCGACATCCGTCTTCGACATACGCGGCCAGTCCTCGACGCCGTCGGCACTGACCAGATGGATCGTGTTTTCGTCGCCGCCAAAGGTGCCCGTCTCTGGCGAGACATCATTGGCGAGAATCCAGTCGCAGCCCTTGCGGTCGCGCTTGGCGCGCGCATGTTCGACCACCGTTTTTGTCTCGGCCGCGAAGCCGATCACGAGACCAGGCCGAGTGTTGGTGGCTGACGCCAGGCTCGCAAGAATATCGGGGTTTTCTGCCATCTCGAGGGCAGGGGGGCCGCTGCCGTTTTTCTTGAGTTTCTCGTCGGCCGCTTTGGCGACCCGCCAGTCGGCAACGGCGGCCGCGCACACGGCCACATGGGCGGGCAGCGCGGCCTCGCAGGCGGCCAGCATGTCGCGCGCGCTCTCGACCGGGACGACGGTCACGCCGGGCGGGTCGGGGAGATTGGTAGGGCCGGACACAAGCGTGGTGGCCGCGCCGCGGCGCGCCAGTGCCGCGGCGATGGCATGGCCCTGGCGGCCCGACGAGCGGTTGGTTATGTAGCGCACGGGGTCGATCGGTTCATGGGTCGGGCCGCTTGTCACCAGCGCACGCCGGCCCGAGAGCGGTGCGCTAGTTTGAAAAAAATCCGATACCGCGGCCGCGATGTCGTCGGGTTCCGAAAGGCGCCCGAGGCCATACTCGCCGCACGCCATGTCGCCCTCCTCGGGGCCGATCACATGGACGCCGCGCTGGCGTAGCGTATCCAGGTTGGCCTGGGTGGCTGTGTGTTCCCACATCCGCACATTCATCGCCGGCGCCACCATGACGTCCGTGTCGGTGGCGAGCAACACGGTCGAGGCCAGATCGTCGGCCTGGCCGTGGCTCATCTTGGCAAGGATATCGGCGGTGGCGGGGGCGACGACCAGCAGATCCGCGTCGCGTGACAGCTGGATATGGCCCATCTCGGCCTCATCGGTGAGGGAGAAAAGCTCGGTATAGACCTTGTCCTCGCTCAGCGCGGCGAGAGACAGCGGCGTGACGAATTGCGACCCACCGCGGGTCAACACGCAACGTACGGCCGCGCCTCGCTCGCGCAGGCGGCGGACGAGCTCCAGGCTCTTGTAGGCGGCAATGCCACCGCTGACGATTAGCAGGATCCGTTTGCCATGCAACATCAGGAGATTCTCCACATGTAGCGCCCATCGGGGGCAAACATGTTATCTACGAAAAATATATGTAGAAAGAAAGTCTTTTCGCTGCACCCGGCAACAACCGAAGCGCGTGCGCGTCAGCTTACGAGTTCGACGATAATCAGGCCGGTGAGTACGGCCACGGTCAGCCAGAGTGGCCAAAGGGGGGCGCCGGTGCGTCCGAGGTCGAGCTTGACCTCGCCCTCGGCGATGCGCGTGGCGGCCTGTTCGATCGCCTCAACGGCCTTGGGCAGCCGCGTGGCGGCATGGATCACATCGGCGGTCACCTCGGCCAGCCGGGCCTCGGGGCCGCGATGTTCGCGCATCCATTCCTCGACCAGCGGCAGCGCTAGGTGCCACATATTCAGGTCTGGCGCGAGGCGGCGGCCGACCCCTTCGGCGAGCAGCATAGTCTTCTGCAGCAGCAGCAGTTCGGGCTGCGCCTCCATTTCGAACCGCTCGGAGACCTGAAACAGCTGTGCCAGGAGCCGCGCGATCGAGATTTCACTGGGCGGCCGGTCGAAGATCGGTTCGCCGATCGCCCGGATCGCTTGGTGGAACACCTGCCGGTCGGTTCTGTCCGGGACGTAGTTCGCCTGGAAGTGAACATCCGCGACACGTTCGTAGTCGCCAGTGACAAAGCCGAGCAGCATGTCGGCTAGGAAATAGCGTGTCCGCCGGTCGATCCGGCCCATGATCCCGAAATCGACCACGCACAATGCGCCGTCCTCGCGCACGAAGGCGTTTCCGGGGTGCATATCGGCGTGGAAGAAGCCGTCACGGAAAACTTGCAAAAAGAAGGATTCCGATGCCTTGCGGACGATCGCCTCGAGGTCGTGGCCGGCGGCGACGAGCGCGTCGAAATCGTGCACCGGAATCCCGGAAATCCACTCTGTGGTCAGGACCCGGCGCCCGGTTCGCTCCCAGTCGACCGTCGGGACGACATACATCGGGTCGCCTTCGAAGTTGCCGTGCAACTCCGATGCGGCAGCACCCTCCATCCGCAGATCCATTTCCCAGCGTAGGCTCTCGGCGAAGGTCTCGACCGCGATCACCGGTTTCAGGCGGCGCAACCGCGGCTGGGTCGTCTCTGCGATGTCGGCGATCCAGCGAAACAGGTCCAAGTCCCGCTCCACCGCACGCTCGATGCCCGGCCGCAGGACCTTGACCGCGACCTCGCGGATGTCGGGCGTGTCCGCGTCGTCATCGGATGCAGGCGCAAAAATCCGGGCTGAATGAACCTGGGCGATGGACGCCGCCGCGACGGGTTCGTCCTCGAAATACTCGAATACCTCCTCGATCGGGCGCTCGAACTCGGCCTCGATGGCCGCGCGCGCCTCGTCGCTGGAAAAAGGCGGCAGCCGGTCTTGCAGGCTCGACAGATCGTTGGCGATGGTCTCGCCAACTAGGTCGGGCCGGGTGCTGAGCATCTGGCCGAACTTGATGAAGCTGGGGCCGAGATCCTGGAGCGCCAGGGCCAGGCGTTCACCGGGGCGAAGATCGCGGATGCCGGACGCGATGCGGAAGCCCGACAGAACGCGTGCGGCGAAGACGAGGCCACCCGTGGCCGGCATCCAGTCGGCGGGGAACAGCGCGTCATAGCGCGCCAGGGTGCGCGCGATCGCGATCAGCCGGAAGAGATTTCGAAGGGCCCGCAGCATCGCCGATCAGATCCGGCGTGCGGTGTGAATGGCCGCGATACCGCCCGACAGGTTGCGCACGCGCACGGATTCCAGCCCCGCGTCGCGGATCAGCTCGCTATAGGCCTGCTGCTTGGGGAACTGGCGAATGCTTTCGGCGAGGTACCGGTAGGCGGCCTCGTCGCGCGCGACGCGTTTTCCAAGCCAGGGCAGCACCGAAAAGGAATAGCGGTCGTAGATTTCGTCCAGCACGGGCAGGACCACCTGGCTGAATTCGAGGCAGAGGAATTGTCCGCCCGGGCGCAGAACGCGCCGCGCCTCGGCCAGCGCGGCGGGAATATCCGTGACGTTGCGCATGCCGAACGCAATTGTGTAGGCATCGAAGCTCGAATCAGGCGCGGGGACGGCTTCCGCATCGCCGCAAACCCAGCGGATACCGTCGTCACGGTCGAGAATGCCACGGTCGATCGCCCGGTTCCGGCCGACGGCGAGCATGTCGGCATTGATATCGCAGACCGTGATCCGGGTATCGGGCCGGGCCTTCGCGCGGATGCGAAACGCGATGTCGCCCGTGCCGCCCGCCACATCCAGGACCTGAAGGCCCGGCCGTTGGGCAACCATGCCGACGAAGATGGATTTCCAGAATCGGTGAACCCCCAGGCTCATCAGGTCGTTCATCAGGTCGTAGTTGCCGGCTACAGATGAAAATACGTCGCGCACACGCCCGCTCTTCTCCGAGACGGGGACGTCTTCGAAGCCAAAATGCGTGGTGTGTTGCGGCGATTTGGGGCCAGGTTCGCGCATAGCCGGAGGAACATATCGGACGAGGGCGTCGGGCGGCAAAAGAAAAGCCGCCCTGCGACCATCTGCGTGATAAGACAAAAGCGCTCGAATGCCGCTGCCGGATGCCGATATGCCCGAATTGCCCGAAGTCGAAACCGTTGTCCGCGGCCTGCGCCCTGCCCTTGAAGGCAAACGCCTGGCCCGGGTCGAGTTGCGCCGTCCCGACCTGCGGTTTCCGTTTCCCGAGGGGTTTGCCGACCGCCTGTCCGGCCGGACCGTAACTGAGGTTGTGCGCCGGGCGAAATATATTCTCATCCGCCTCGACAGCAGTGAGACGTGGCTCGCCCATCTGGGGATGTCGGGCCGCTTCACGGTGATTCCCGGCGCTGCCGCGTCTTCGGGCCAGGCCGGGCACAATTCCGGCTGGGCGTTGGCGGAAAAGCACGATCATGTCCTGGTCGAGGCCGAGGATGGCGGGCGGGTCATCTATAACGACACGCGCCGTTTCGGGTTCATGGACCTGATCGCACCGGACGGCGAGGCGGCGAGCCCCCATTTGCGCACATTGGGTCCGGAACCCCTCTCGGCGGAGTTTTCGCGCGAGTATTTGGCGGACGCGCTGCGCGGCAAGCGGACCCCGATCAAGGCGGCGTTGCTGGACCAGCGGGTAGTCGCCGGTATCGGCAATATATACGCCTGCGAGGCCTTGTGGCGCTCGGGAATCAGCCCCCGACGCAGCGCCCACACCGTTGCCGGTAACCGCGCCGCGCGGCTGGTCGACGCGGTCCGTGATGTCCTGGGTGAGGCGATCGATGCCGGCGGATCTTCGCTCCGCGACTATGTTCAACCGGACGGCGAGCTAGGGTACTTCCAACATCGCTGGGCGGTCTATGACCGGGCCGGGGAGAGCTGTGCCAAATGCGACGCGGCGGGGATTGAAGGCTGCCGGATCGCCCGGATTGTTCAATCGGGGCGCTCCACTTTCTATTGCTCTCGGCAGCAACGGTGAGCTAAGAGCGGCGTCATGTTGCTTTGCACAATAAACCTCTCGCGTGCTGCGGCGGTATTGATGGCGGCCCTGCTTGTGCTGGCCGCGCCCGTGGCCGCCGTCGTCGCGCAAGGGCCGGCATATCTGGCCGATGTCGATGATTTGCCCCTGGCGCCCGGCCTGGTCGAGGACGCGGAAGGGCGGATCGCGTTCGACAAACCCGAAGGCCGTATTGTGCGGGCGCTTGCCACCGGCCCTGCCGACCTCGCCATCGTGCGCGCCTTCTATGCCGAGACCTTGCCCGCACTGGGCTGGCAGCCTGTCGGCCAGCAAACATGGACGCGCGGCAAGGAGACGCTGCGCTTGAATCTGGACGCCAGGGAAGGCGTCGTCGTTGTTCGTTTCGCCATCGCACCGAGCGCGCCGTAGACGAGTGCATCAGAAAAGAGCGTTGCGCTCAACCGCGAAACTCGAAACTCAAACCATTAGTCAGACCGAGGAGGCCCATGATGGCCTATGAGAATATTGAAGTTGAAACCCAAGGCCATGTCGGCATCGTCCGGTTGAATCGGCCCAAGGCGCTGAATGCCTTGTGCGACGTGTTGATCCTTGAACTGGGTCAGGCTCTCGATGGGTACGAAGCCGATGAGAATATTGGCTGCATCGTTCTTACCGGTTCTGAGAAAGCCTTTGCGGCGGGCGCCGACATCAAGGAGATGGCTGAAAAATCATACATGGATGCCTATCTTGCCGACTTTATTACGGAGGGCTGGGAGCGTGTGACCAGCTGTCGTAAGCCCGTCGTGGCGGCGGTGGCCGGGTATGCGCTGGGCGGCGGCTGCGAACTGGCCATGATGTGCGACTTCATCATTGCGGCAGACAACGCGAAATTCGGCCAGCCCGAGATTACGATCGGCACCATCCCCGGCGCGGGCGGTACCCAGCGCCTGACGCGCTTTGTGGGCAAAGCAAAGGCCATGGAGATGGTGCTCACGGGCCGGATGATGGACGCCGAGGAAGCAGAACGGGCCGGACTCGTCAGCCGGGTTGTCCCGCTGGACTCGCTGATCGACGAGGCGCTGCAGGCCGCGAACACGATCGCCGGCCTTTCCCGGCCGGTGGTTATGATGGCTAAAGAGGCAGTCGACCGGGCCTATGAGAGCACCTTGTCCGAGGGGGTGCGTTTCGAACGCCGCCTGTTCCATTCGACCTTTGCGACCGAGGATCAGAAGGAAGGCATGGCGGCGTTTGTCGAAAAGCGGCAGCCCAACTTCAAGCATAAGTAGCGACCTGATGTGCCGGGTGGGATGGTGCTGCGTTCGGCGCGGCCAAATTCCTTCGTATTTCAGGCCGTTGCGACCTTGACGGGCCCCCGGACCCCGTCTATACACCGCGCCCGAACACGCAATCGATTTCGAGAACCAATATGGCCAATCATCATTCGGCAAAAGTACGCATCCGTCGCAACCAGCGGCGCGCCGCGATCAACGGAAACCGGATCGGGCGTATCCGCACGCATGTGAAGCAGGTCGAAGCGGCCATCGCCGCTGGCGACAAGCCGGCCGCCGCGGCCGCATTACGTGCAGCACAGCCGGAAATGCAGCGCGGCGCGCAAAAAGGTGTCATTCACGCCAACACGGTGTCGCGTAAGCTGTCGCGCTTGTCCGCACGCATAAAGGCCTTGGCCTAACCAACGACGCTGTCAGCATTTTTACCGACCGCGCCCTTGTGGCGCGGTTTTTATTTGCGCGTATGGCTGGTGACCGGTGCGCGAAATTTTCGTGTTTTTTTACGCATTCGACCTTTTGACCAGTTGCTAGTCCTGACCTCTCACGTTATGTTCCATCTGCCTCACGGGACCGAGGACGCAGTAAAAATAAAGACTCGGCCAGTGGATTATCGGATAAATACAGAAGAGGGTTTTGAGAGACTAAGTTGGAGCAAATACAACTAAGTCTCTTGAGGGAAAATTGTGTCTGGGAGTAGTAAAAGCCGGTTAAAAAAAGTAAACACAAGTAAAACAGGTTTTTCATTTACGGTTTGGTGCTTGCGTTTTCACCGCGACTTCTTTCTCGATCCTGTCGTCATTCCGACGCTTCTGTCCGGTTCTTTCGCTGATGCTCGTGCGGCGCGGGGTGGACGATGGTGTGTGCTTGGGATGTTTCTCCCATGACGTTGTTTGGTCCGTTGCGTTGCTTCGGTTGGTGTGCATCGACACCGTCCCGTTGCAATGGTTTGGTTGCCGCGCGACCGATCTTGGCGGAGGGCGCACGGCGAGTTTTGGTTGGTTGAGTTCACGGAGAGTATCGCCAGATGAGTGAGCAGTGGGGGCGGAACGACGGGACACTGACTGAGCAGTGGACCAGGGTGCGCGCAAAATTGCGCACCGATGTCGGGGAGGCTGCGTTTAACAGCTGGTTGAAGCCGTTGACGCTCGGAGATTTTAATGCCGGGCGCATCCGCGTGGCCGTGCCGACGCGCTTTATGCGCGATTGGATCGATCAGAATTACGGCACCCGTCTGACGGAGTTGTGGGCAGACGAGAATGATGCGGTCCAGTCGGTCGAGATCATTGTTGAGCCCGCCCAGACCATTGTTCAGGCCGGCGCGCCGCCGCGGCAGCCGCTGGCCCAGCGCATCGAGTCCGAGGCCGCCCCCCGGGATTCCGAGGCTGGCACCGGCACCGACGTGCCCCCGGGCGCCGCTGAGAGCGGAATCGGCGACATTCGTGCGTTTCTCGATGATCGGTTCAAGTTCGGAAATTTCGTCGTCGGGCGCTCGAACGAGCTGGCCCATGCCGCCGCGCGCCGGGTCGGCGAGGCCAAGACGGTCCCGTTCAACCCGCTTTTCCTTTATGGCGGCGTCGGGCTCGGCAAAACCCATCTGATGCATGCGATTGCCTGGCATCTCACGGAGCTTGAGCCCCAGCGGCGGGTCCTGTACATGTCCGCCGAGAAGTTCATGTATCAGTTCATCCGGGCACTGCGATACCGCACGATCATGGACTTCAAGGAGCAGTTCCGCTCCGTCGACGTTCTGATGATCGACGATATCCAGTTCATCGCCGGTAAGGATTCGACCCAGGAAGAGTTCTTCCACACCTTCAACGCGCTGGTGGACCAGAACCGGCAGATTATCGTGTCGGCGGACAAGTCGCCGTCGGACCTTGAAGGCATGGAAGAACGCCTCAAATCCCGTCTAGGCTGTGGTCTGGTGGCCGATATTCACCCGACGGATTATGAGCTGCGTCTCGGTATTCTGCAGGCCAAGGGGGAGCAGATCGGTGCAGAAATTCCCGACAAAGTGCTGGAATTCCTCGCACACAAGATCACTTCGAACGTGCGTGAGCTTGAAGGCGCGCTCAATCGCATCGTCGCCCACACCACGCTGGTTGGTCGGCCGGTGACCCTCGAGACGACCCAGGACGTCCTGCACGATCTTCTGCGGGCCAATGATCGCCGTGTCACGATCGAGGAAATCCAGAAGCGGGTGGCCGAACATTTCAACATTCGCCTTGCGGACATGCATTCGGCACGCCGCGCCCGCGCGGTTGCGCGGCCGCGCCAGGTGGCGATGTATCTGGCCAAGCAGCTGACGTCGCGTTCGCTGCCGGAGATCGGGCGGAAGTTCGGCGGGCGCGATCACACGACGGTCATGCACGCGGTTCGCAAGGTAGAGGAGTTGCGCTCGGCCGACATCGGATTTAATGAGGATGTCGAGTTGCTGCGCCGGATGCTGGAAATCTGAACCACATCGCACCACGGGCCTTTTTGTAAGGTCTTGAAATAGCGCCATTATTTGGACTGTGCGCGTCAGCGTTCGGTGGCTGATTTGCCTGACGAATCAGGCTGTGTTTGCTATAGTTTTAAAGCTTCAGATTTTGCTCAGATTTCCCGGATTTCCGGGCGCTCGCGACAGATAGTACGAAGCGCGTCGCATCATGCGTTACACCCCATTCCGGGGAGCCGCATCCGGGGCCAAAAAGGACCGACGAAGAATGAAACTGACCATCGAGCGCGCGACGTTCCTCAAGGCATTGGCACATGTCCAGAGCGTTGTAGAGCGACGCAATACGATCCCGATCCTCGCCAATGTTCTTCTCGACGGTAAAAATGGTGGGTTGACGCTCAGCGCGACCGACATGGACCTCGCCATCAACGAAACGGTTCCCGCAGAGACGGCTCAGGAAGGCTCGACGACCGCTCCGGCGCACACGCTCTACGATATCGTTCGTAAGCTCCCGGATGGGGCTCAGGTCGAGATCGAGACCGATGCTGCCGCCGGCCAGATGCTGATCAAAGCGGGTCGCTCGAAGTTCAATCTCGCGACGCTCCCGGTCGAGGATTTCCCGACAATGAGCGGCGGGGATATGCCCCATACCTTCACCCTGGAGGCCGAAGAGCTGCGGACGCTCGTTGACCGCACGCGGTTTGCGGTCTCGACCGAGGAGACCCGTTACTACCTGAACGGTATTTTCCTCCATGCCGCCGATCAGGACGGGACAAATGTCCTGCGCGCCGTGGCGACCGACGGGCATCGCCTGGCCCGGGTCCAGTTGCCGATGCCCGATGGCGGCGACGGCATTCCCGGCGTCATCGTGCCGCGCAAGGCGATCGGCGAGCTGCGCAAGCTGATCGAGGAAACGACGGATCCGATCGAGATCGCGCTGTCCGACACGCGCATTCGCATGACCTTCGATGATGCGGTACTGACCTCGAAGTTGATCGACGGCACCTTCCCCGACTATGAGCGGGTCATCCCGAAGGACAACGACAAGATTCTCTCCGTGGACCGGAACGTGTTTGCCCAGGCCGTCGACCGGGTCTCAACAATTTCGTCGGAAAAGAGCCGCGCCATCAAGCTGGTGGTCGGCCCGGGCCAACTGACCCTGTCGGCCACGAGTGCCGAGAATGGCAGCGCGTCGGAGGAGCTCGAAGTGGCGTATGACGAAACCGAAATCGAAATCGGTTTCAACTCGCGATACTTGCTCGATATCACCGCCCAGATCGAAAACGACAACGCGGAATTCGTTCTGGCGGACGCGTCCTCGCCGACGATCGTTCGCGACAGCGGAGACGAGAGCGCGCTTTATGTCCTCATGCCGATGCGCGTTTAGCCGCGCGTGGCGACCATGACCCTCGATGACAGGCCAAATACTGCAGCCGACGTCCGGGCGGGCGCTGCATTGCGGGTGCCGGGGCATGTCGCGCGGTTGGACCTGACGAATTTCCGCAGCTATGCGGCATTGCGCCTTGATGTCGGGCCGTCACCGGTCGTTCTCACCGGCGCCAACGGTGCGGGCAAGACCAACCTGCTTGAGGCCCTGTCGTTCCTGGCGCCGGGCCGCGGTCTTCGCCGGGCAGCACTTCCCGATGTGGCGCGCGTACATGCCGGAGCCGCGGCACCGTCCTGGGCGGTCGCCGCTCGTGTTGAGGGTGTGGACGGGGCGGTGGCGCTCGGCACGGGAATGGAAACAAGCGTTGGCGGCGGGCCGGCGCGTCGCGCGGTACGGATCGACGGCGAACCGGCACGCGGACAAGCGGCTTTCGCTGAACGGATCGCCATGATCTGGCTGGCGCCGGACATGGACCGCCTGTTCGTGGAGGGCGGCAGCGGGCGGCGGCGGTTTGTCGACCGTATGGTTTATGGCTTCGATCCCGAGCATGCCCGCCGTATCGCGGTTTACGAGCAAGCCATGCGGGGGCGTCAGAAGCTTTTGCGTGAGGGCACGGGCGACAGCGTCTGGTTGGCGGCAGAAGAAGAAACGATGGCCACGACCGGTATCGCGATATCCGCTGCGCGTCGCGACGTGGTAGCGCGCCTCGACGCAGCGATTATCGCGGAAGCCGATGCGCGATCACGACCCTTCCCGCGGGCCAGCCTGGCTTTCGAGGGTGACCTCGAGAACTGGCTTAACGATGGGCCTGCGCTCGAGGCCGAAGATCGTTTGCGCGATACGCTGGCAGCGGGACGCGCGCGCGACGCGGATGCGGGCCGCGCCTTACATGGGCCGCACCGCAGTGACCTGGTGACCCATAACCACGACAAAGATATGGCCGCGGCCCTTTGCTCGACGGGCGAGCAGAAAGCGCTGCTGATTGCGATTGTTCTGGCCCATGCGCATTTGCTGGGCCTGACGCGGGGGGCCGCCCCGGTTCTTTTGCTGGATGAAGTTGCAGCCCACCTCGACGAGGCGCGCCGCGCCGCACTGACGGAACGCATTATCTCGCTCGGTGCACAGGCGTGGCTCACCGGTGCCGACCGGCACCTGTTCGAAGCTTTCGGTTCGGATGCCCAGATTTTTGAAGTGAACACCGGCGCGGTGTCGCCGGTTACAGGAGACTCGCCATGAGCGATACCCCCGAGACCCCGGAAGAAGAGGCCGAAGCGGCCGTGGACGCCGCCGAGCCTGGCGCGGATGTTGACGCCGAGGACACCGAATACGGCGCTGACTCGATCAAGGTTCTGCGCGGCCTGGACGCGGTGCGCAAACGGCCGGGGATGTATATCGGTGACACGGATGACGGATCGGGATTGCACCACATGGTCTATGAGGTCGTGGACAACGCGATCGATGAGGCGCTCGCCGGGCATTGCGATACTGTCGATGTCACCCTGAACCCCGACGGCTCTGTCACGGTCGTCGACAACGGGCGCGGTATCCCGGTCGATATCCACGAAGAAGAAGGCGTGTCGGCGGCAGAGGTCATCATGACCCAGCTGCATGCGGGCGGAAAATTCGACCAGAATTCCTACAAAGTGTCGGGTGGCCTGCATGGCGTGGGCGTGTCGGTCGTGAACGCGCTTTCCGAATGGTTGGAAATGCGCATCTGGCGCGATGGCAAGGAACATAAGCTGCGTTTCGCGCACGGTGAGCCCACGGATTCACTGGAGATAACCGGGGACGCCCCGGACGCGGATGGCGAGCCGCTGACGGGCACCGAGATCACGTTTCAGCCATCGACTGAAACCTTCACGATGATCGATTTCGACCGCGAGACACTCGAACATCGGCTGCGCGAGCTCGCCTTCCTGAACTCGGGCGTCACCCTGGTGCTGACCGACGCGCGCGGCGTCGAGCCCATCCGCACGGAGATGTTCTACGAGGGCGGCCTCAAGGCGTTTGTCGAGTATGTCGATCGAAATCGTCAGGGCATCGCCGGCGAGGTGATGCATATCATCGGCGAGAAAGACGGCGTGGTCGTCGAATGCGCATTGCAGTGGAACGACAGCTATCACGAGACGATGCTGTGTTTTACAAACAACATTCCGCAGCGCGATGGCGGCACCCATCTGGCGGGATTCCGCGGCGCGCTGACCCGCACGATCAACAACTACGCAAATGAGAGCGGGCTGGCGAAAAAGGCAAAACTCGCGATCACGGGTGACGACGCGCGTGAGGGATTGACGTGCGTGTTGTCGGTCAAGGTGCCCGATCCGAAATTCTCCTCGCAGACCAAGGACAAGCTCGTGTCATCGGAGGTGCGTCCGATTGTTGAATCGACTGTCGGCGATCGGCTCGGCCAGTGGTTCGAGGAACATCCCAACGAGGCCCGCGCGGTTGTCGAGAAGATCATCGAAGCTGCGGCGGCCCGCGAAGCGGCCCGCAAGGCGCGTGAACTCACACGCCGCAAGGGCGCGCTCGATATGGCGTCCCTGCCGGGCAAGCTCGCCGACTGCCAGGAGCGTGACCCGGAAAAGGCCGAAATGTTCATCGTCGAGGGCGACAGCGCCGGCGGGTCGGCCAAGCAGGGCCGGGACCGGCGATTCCAGGCGATCCTGCCGCTGCGCGGCAAAATCCTCAACGTCGAGCGCGCGCGCTTCGACAAGATGCTGTCATCGGCGGAAATCGGCACGCTTATCACCGCTCTGGGCACCGGTATTCGTGACGACTTCGATATCGAGAAGCTGCGCTATCACAAGATCATCATCATGACGGATGCGGATGTCGATGGGTCCCACATCCGGACTCTGCTGCTGACCTTCTTCTATCGCCAGATGCCGGAAATCGTCGAACGCGGCCATCTGTACATCGCCCAGCCGCCGCTCTACCGGGTGCAGCGCGGCCAGTCGGCGGTCTACCTCAAAGATGACCATGCGATGGAAGATTATCTGATGGACACCGGCCTGGGCGACACGGTGCTCAATCTGGCCGACGGGACGCAGCGTTCCGGCGCGGACTTGCGCGCGATGCTCGATGTGGCGTTGGAGGCCCGCAAGCTGATCCAGCCGCTGACGGTCTATCTGCCGAATGAAACGGTCGTGGAACAGGCAGCCATCGCCGGCGCGCTCAACCCCGAATTGATTTCCGACCGGGAACGCGCCGCCGAGGCGGCCCAAGCCATTGCCTGGATGCTTGACCGGTTGTCCGACCGGCTTGAGCGCGGTTGGGAGGGTAGCCAGCGTGAAGACGGGGCACTTGTCTTCACGCGCAAGCTGCGTGGTGTGACCGAAACACTGGTGATCGACGACCGGATCATCAACTCCTCCGAGGCACGCCGCCTGAACGAGCTGTGGGGCGATCTACGCGACACCTATATCGAGCATTCACGCCTGGTCGCCAAAGACCAGGAACGGACGATCACCGGCCCGCTGACCTTGCTTCAGGCGGTGTTCGAGGCCGGGCGCAAGGGAATCTCCATGCAGCGCTACAAGGGGCTTGGCGAGATGAACCCCGATCAGCTGTGGGAGACCACCCTCGACCAGAATGCCCGTGCGCTGCTCCAGGTTCGCGTCGCACAGGCGGATGCTGCCGGGAACATCTTCGAAACTCTGATGGGTGACGAGGTGGAACCGCGACGCAACTTCATCCAGGACAACGCGCTCAAGGTCGCGAATCTCGACGTTTAGCGCGCGCCGCGTGTTTTGCCACAATTCGGCCAATTCCGTGCGCCAGTCTCCGCGCCCATGAGAAAGTCGCCTAAAAAGAAGCCCGGGAAAGCCGGAAAGCCGTCTGCCGGAAAGCAAACCGCCAAAGCGGGTACGCCGCCGGCGGCACCTTCCAGCCTGCTGTGGCGCGTGACCAAATGGTCGCTTGTGCTCGGCATCTGGGGCGGTATCGCGCTGGCGGTAGTGCTGGTCTGGTTTGCGTGGAATTTACCCGCCGTCGATGCCCTCGGCCCGACCACCGATAAGGCTCGCCGCCCTGGGGTCACAATCGTCGCGGCCGATGGCTCGCTGGTTGGCGGCTATGGAGACCTCTACGGCGCCCGGCTGACGGTCAACGAACTGCCACCCCAGCTGGTGCAGGCGGTTGTCGCCATTGAGGACCGGCGGTTCTTCGAACATCCTGGTGTCGATGTCCGCGGCGTGCTGCGGGCGGCGGTCGCCAATCTGCGCGCCGGCGGCGTCGTGCAGGGCGGGTCCACCCTGACCCAGCAACTCGCGAAGAACCTGTTTCTGACACCGGAGCGTTCGTTCGATCGAAAGATCAGTGAGCTGATCCTCGCGCTCAAGCTGGAACGCCAGTTCGAGAAGGACGAACTGCTCACGATATATCTCAACCGGGTCTATCTCGGTGCCGGCACCTACGGGGTCGAGGCGGCAGCCCAGCGTTACTTCGGTACCTCGGCACGCGATGTGGATATCTATCAGGCGGCGGTCCTGGCAGGGCTGCTGCGTGCGCCATCGCGTTTGAATCCCGATAACAGCGAGGCCGCGGCGCACCACCGGGCGCAGACCGTGTTGCAGGCGATGGTCGACGCCGGTTTTCTCCGACCCGGCGACGCCGAAACTGCTGCCGGTACGCAACGCCCCGGGCGCGGAAATGCGGCGTTGCCGCGCCCGCGCGTATTGGGCCAGGCGCGGCGCTATTTCGCCGACTGGGCGCTCGAGCGCGCGGCCGGGTATGCGGGCACGACGGGGTCCGATCTGGCCGTCGAGACGACCCTCGATCCCGAGCTCCAGGCACGCGCGGAGGCCGCGATCAAACGCGCGGACACAAAGGGCTCGCAGGTGGCGCTGGTTGCGATGCGGACGGACGGGGCGGTGCTCGCGATGGTCGGCGGACGACGATACAGTGAAAGTCAGTTCAACCGGGTGACCCGGGCATTGCGCCAGCCTGGCTCGGCCTTCAAGCCGATTGTCTATCTGCCGGCGCTCGAATCCGGCATGACGCCGGACAGCCCGGTGCTGGACGCACCCATCACCGTGGATGGCTGGACGCCAAAGAACTACTCTGGAGGTTTCAGGGGAGAGGTGACCCTGCGGGAAGCGGTTGCGCGCTCCCTTAACACGGTCGCGGTTCGGGTGGGGGAAGACATCGGTCGTACCCGTATCATTCAATCCGCCCGGCGATTGGGTATCACATCGCCGTTGACCCCCCATCCCTCGATCGCACTGGGGGCGGGTGAGGTGACGCCACTTGATCTCACCGCGGCTTATGCGGTGTTCGCCAATGGCGGTTATGCCGTGGCTCCGTATGGCGTGTCCGAAGTGCGCCAGGGTGGAGAAGTTGTGTTTCGGCGATCAACCCGTGCGCCGCGTCGGGTGATCGATGCCGAGGCCGCCGCACAGACCACCGAAATGCTTCGTGCTGTCGTCGAATGGGGCACGGGCAAGCGCGCAAAAATAGACCGGCCGGCGGCCGGGAAATCCGGCACCAGCCAGGATTTCCGAGACGCTTGGTTCGTCGGCTATGCCGGGGATCTGGTTGTGACGGTCTGGGTCGGCAATGACAACAACACCCCGACCCAACGCATCACCGGGTCGAGTATACCGGCGGCGATCTGGAAGGATTTCATGTCGACTCCGCCGCCGGCAACCGTGGCGGTCCCGGTTCGCGCGGATCCGCGTGCGCCGGAGGCCACGCGGCCGGCACGCGAATGGTTCGACCCGACATTTATCGAACAGCAGACCGACTAGTCGGTCACCGCGACACACCGCGTTTCATCGGCAGCCAGATCATCAGCAGGAAGGCGACGAAGGCGAAGACGCCGGACGTCCCCATGATCGTTGCGAGCAGTAAAGTTTGGTCGAAGGCAAAGATGGCCAGCACCATTGATAGCAGGCCGGCCGAGACATACTGGGCGAGGCCGAGTAGTGATGCCGCTGCACCGGCCATCTGGGGGTAGGGTGATATTGCCCCGGCCTGGATGTTGGGCTGTGACATGCCCATGCCGAAGAAATAGACGACCGTGGGCAGGATGATTGACCAGATCGAGATCACATCCGACCAGATCAGCCCAAAGACCAGCATCCCCCCGGTCGCGGAGCAGAAGGTTCCCATCAGGCACATCTTCTCGATTCCCATATAACGGACGATCCGGCTGCCCAGAAACGCGCCGGACATGAAACCGACCGACGCGAAACCGAAGGACAGGCCAAACGCCGTCGGCGTCATGCCCAGTTGATCGACCAACACAAACGATGCGCCGAGCAGGTAGGCGAACAACCCGCTGAAATTTCCGATGACCGTCAGCACATAACCGGCATAGGCCCGGCTGGAGAGTATGGACCCGAAATTGCGCAGCATCTGGCCGATCCGGGTGGCGCTGCGATCCAGGGCCTTGTTGGTCTCGGGCAGCATCGTGATGACCAGCAGCATCGCCGTTGCGCCGAACCCGGTGAGAATCCAGAAGTTCGCCCGCCAGCCGAACCAGACGACGATGAACCCGCCGAGCACCGGCGCGATGACGGGTGCGATGGCGACCACGGTGGTCACCACCGCGTATACGCGCGCGGCTTCCTCACGGGTGAACATGTCGCGGACGACTGCGCGGGCCACGACCGGCGCCGCCGCGGCGCCAATGGACTGGAACAGTCGGAAGACGATCAGCTGTTCGACACTCGTTGCCAGGGCGCAGGCGACGCTGGCGATGAGATAGATACATGTGCCGAACATGATCGTCGGTTTTCGCCCGAACCGGTCCGAGATGGGGCCGAAGAATGTCTGCGCGAGCGCGAACCCGACCATGTAAACGCTGAGCGTGAGCTGGATCGATTCCGCGTCCGTCATGAAGTCGCGTGCCATGATCGGCATGGCTGGCAGATACAGATCGATGGTCATCGGCGCGAATGAGACGAGCAACCCCAGGAGCAGGGTCATGGCCAGTCGGCCCGGCATGGGCGCATCGCTCTTGAGGGCGATGCTCATCGGAGCTCGATTGTGGTACCGCTGGCGGCCTCGGCGTCTGCCGGGTCATGGGTCACCAGCAATGTCGGAATACCGTTGGCGCGCGCATGATCGAAGACGAAGCTGCGAATACGGTCGCGCAGCTCGACATCGAGTTTCGAGAAGGGTTCATCGAGCAAGAGGGCGCGCGGGCTGGACAACAGGGTGCGCATCAAGGCCACGCGCGTGCGCTGGCCGCCGGAGAGCGTCGCAGGGTCGCGATCGGCCATACCGGTGAGCCCGGCTCCCGTGAGCGCGGTGTTGATCTGCTCGCGGCGAACCTCCCGTGCGCGGACCTCGGGTGGCAAACCGAATGCGAGATTGTCGCCAACCGAGAGGTGCGGGAACAGCAAATCGTCCTGGAACAGAATCCCGACATGGCGTTGCTCGGGTGGGAGTTTGTCGAGTGGATTGCCAGCGAGCGTGACCACGCCTTGCGGTGCGAAGGCCGGCGCGAGTGTGCCGCAGATATAGGCCAGCAAGGAAGATTTGCCGCAGCCGCTTGGGCCCATCACCGTGGCCGCTTCGCCGGCCGGCACCGCCAGGTTTATCGGCGCGAACAGTCGCTCGCCCTTGAGCGTCAGCGAAACGTCCTGCAGTTCGAGTGAACCGTCTGCGTTGGGCGTCATCTGGGATTGGTCCGGCCGGGGTGAACTATGTTTGGGCTTTCAGAATACCGGTGAATCCAGGCGATGACAGCCCCGCTGCATGCTTTGTGGGTATAGCAGACGCGTGTCCGATGCCTTTACGGCCCTGAACGCAACCGATAAGAGGGATGAACGCGCGGGCGTTGAACGCTTCGGCGAAATGCGGGGGGATGCAACTATGAACGAAAAGGCTCCGGCCGGTGGTGCCGTAAAATGGCTGCCCTTGTTGCTCCTGTTGCTGCTCGGTGCGATCTGGGGCGGTAACCCGGCATTCTCCAAGGCGCTGGTGACCGACGGTATTTCACCCGCCGCCGTCGTATTCTGGCAGACGCTCGGCGCGGGCGTGCTGCTTGCAGTCGTTTGCGTCTTTCGGCGCACACCGATCCGGCTCAATCCCCGCGCCATAATCTACTACATCGTGATCGGCATGATCGGGATCGACCTCGCCTATATCATGCTGGTCTTCTCGGTCCGTCATCTGACGGTCGGATATGTTTCTGTCCTCGTCCTGTTCTCGCCGCTTCTGACCTATGTCTTTGCCATCCTGTTGCGCATCGAGCGTGTCAATCTTCTGCGCGGCCTGGGGATACTGGTCGGTTTTTCCGGTGCAGCGGTTCTCGTGGTGCCGGATGGAAGTTTGCCGTCGCCGGACCTGCTGGGGGTCGCGCTGCTTGCTTTCATCGTGCCGGCGGGTTATGCGACCGCGAATATCTATGCGGAGTGGGGGCGCCCTGAAAAAGTCGACAATGTTGCGCTCGCCGCCGGCACCATGTTTGCCGCAGCGGGCGGGGCGCTGGTCGTGTCGTTGATCGACGGCAGCTTTCACCCTGTGTGGGTCGATTTCGCGCAGCGCGAGGTAATCCTGTTCGGCTTCTCGCTTGCGACGGCTGTCGCGTTTCTCATCTTCTATCTGATCGTTGCCCTGGCCGGGGCGGTTTATCTCGGACAGGTCGGCTACATCGTAACGCTGGCCGGAGTTGGCTGGGGTGTCTTGTTCTTCGGCGAAACCGTGCCTGTCATGCTCTGGATTGCGGTTGCGATCGTCGGAGTGGGTGTCGGCATGGTCAATCTCGGTAAGAAGAAGCCCGCCTGATGAACGTGCGTATGCTGCCGCTCGTCCTGCTGGTAACGCTGAGCCTGTTCTGGGGCCTCGGCCCGTCGATCGTGAAGTTCGTCGCGCTCGACGGCGTCCCGCCGCTGGGTATGGTGGTCTGGCAGACCGGCATCGCCGGTTTTGTATTGTTGGGCATCTGCCTCATCCGCCGGGTACCGATCATCTTTGATCGGCGTCATCTGCGCTACTATGTGGCGATGGGCTGGGTCGGGTTGGCGTTGCCGAATACCAACATGGTGTTCGTCATGCGTGAGCTCCCGGTTGCGTTGATGGGCGTTATTATCATTACCGCGCCGATGATCACCTATGTGGTGGCACTGATCATTCGTCTGGAGACCTTCACGCCGATGCGCGCGACGGGGGTTTTGCTGGGCTTTGCCGGGGCCGGTGTCCTGGTCCTGCCGAGCGGCAGCCTGCCGTCGCCCGAGCTCTTGCCGATCGCGTTGCTGGCGTTCGTCACGCCAGCTTTGTGGGCGACGAGCAACGTCATCGCCGAAGTCTGGCGGCCGAAAGACGGCGATACGTTTGCGCTGGCGATGGGGACGATGTTCACGGCCGCACTGGGTGCGCTCGTGGTGGCGTTCTTTACCGGGACGTTCCATCCGATCTGGATTGATTTTGGCGCGAGCGACTGGGTGATCCTCGCCTATGCCGGGACGACGGTCTGTGCCTTCGCCCTGTTCTATACGATCGTCAAGCTGGCTGGCGCGGTTTACCTCGCGCAGGTCGGCTATCTCGTCCCGATCATGGGGGTCGGCTGGGGCGCGTGGTTCTATGGCGAGGAGCCGTCGGTATGGCTGTGGCTCGCCATGGTGCTCGTCTTCGCCGGCGTGGCGCTGGTCAATTTCGGCAAGAAGCCGCCGCGCGAGAAACCTGACGAGACAGCCAGCGACTAGGCAGCCAGCTCGAAGGACGCTGCCGCGAGGCGTTCACTGACGGTTGCGAGGTCGGCGTCACTTGCCGGCGTGAAGGGCGGACGCAGATGGGCAAAGCGTGAATCGTTCCGCTCGCGGGCATGGTACGCCTTCATCACCGGAATCGCCGGCAACCCCTTGAAGGCCATTCGCAACTCGGTCAGATAATTCTGCAGGTCGTCCGCATTCTCCGTGCGCCAGTTCGCATAGACCTCTTGGGACTGGGGTGCGGTGACGTTTACGGTCGCGGAGATGCAGCCGACTGCGCCCTGGCGCAGTCCGGCGAGCAGGAATTCCTCGGATCCAGGGAAGAGCCGGAACCCCGGAATTTCGGCCAGAGTGCGCTCCATGCGGGGCCAGTCTCCGGAGGAGTCCTTCGACCCGACGACGGTGTCGGGATAGGCCTCGACCAGCCGTTCGATCAGGCACAGGGGCAGCTCGAAGCCGACCTGTTGCGGGAAATTGTAAAGATAGATCTCCAGCGCGGAATCGCCGACCCGTTCAATCACTTCGGCATAGGCTGCGAACAGGCCGTCTTCGCTGGGTGCCTTGTAATAAAAAGGCGGCAGCATGAGCACTCCGCCCGCGCCGTTTTCTAGGGCCCTGCGGGTCAGGGTGACCGTATCGGGGATCGCGGCGCAGCCGACCCCGGCGATCAGCTGTGACCCCGTGATGCCGGCGTCGGCCAGCGCATCTAGCAGGGCCAGCCGTTCGTCGAGTGACAGAGAGTTTGCCTCACCCGTGGTGCCCAGCGGGGCGACCCCGTCACAGCCGTTCGCGAGCAGCCACTGATTATGAGCCACGGCACGGGGCACATCGATCTCGAGCTCGGCGGTCATCGGCGTCAGTGAGGCGGCGAAAACGCCGGCGGGCTGGGTCGTCATCAACTCTCTCCTTCGATCTCTGCAGCCGGTTTTACAACGACATGGATCAGTCTGTCTCTGGGTCTTTCGCCGCCGTGCCAAGCGGTGGGACACCGTTCTCCAGCTGCGCATTGAGCTGCTGGACGACATGGTCATCCAGGTCTTCCACCATGTCTTCGCTGATGGCCTTGCCGCGGATGGACGCGCCGGAATGATGCACGCTGTCCGGGTCGCCCGAGACCAGGGGATGCCACCAGAATAGCTCCTTGCCCTCGGCGAGGAGCCGGTAGGCGCAGGTCGCGGGCATCCAGCGAAGCGCGGCGATATTGTCGGGCTTCACCTTCACACAGTCGGGCACGTTGCAGTTGCGGTTCACATAGTCGGTGCAGCGGCAGGTGTCGTGATCGAGGTAGCGGCAGGCCACGTCCGTCAGCGCATATTCGCCGGTGTCGGCATCCTCGAGCTTGTAGAGGCAGCACTGGCCGCAGCCGTCGCACAGGGATTCCCATTCTGCCTCGTCCATCTCGGTCAGGGCCTTTGATTCCCAGAATGGCGGCGATTTGGTCATGGGGTCGCCCGGTCGATCAGATGAATAAATGAGCCGCACACGGATCCGGTCGACGCTCCGGCCGCACCCAGGTCCTCACCGCGCGCATTCTCCGTGTCGAACAAGGGTACGTCGGCCTGCTCGTCCAGAATGGATGCGTAGTGGAACTCATGGCCGCGGAAGATGCTGCCGGCCGGCCCGAGGGGGCCGTCGCGGTGGAGGTGCGCCGTGCGATATCCCAGATGCAGGTGGCGTTCGGCGAAGCTCGTCTCGACCGGCAGCAACCCCGCCATTGCGTGGCGTACGCCCTGTGCGTCGACGAGCCCGCCACCGAGCGCCATATAGCCGCCGCACTCGCCAAAGATTTTCACATCCCGTTCTGCGGCGTCCCGTAGGCCGCCCATAAACCGGTCGGCGGCGGCAAGTGTGCCGGCATGGAGCTCCGGATAACCGCCGGGCAGGTAGACCGCATCGGCGGTTGGGTCCGGTGCGTCGTTCACGAGCGGTGAGAAAGGCACTATTTCCGCACCGGCTGCCTGCCAACCATCGAGGGTCGCGGGATAGGAGAAGGTAAATGCGGCGTCCTGCGCCACGGCGATCCGTTGACCAAGCGGCGCCAGGGGTTTGGGCGCTGCGGCGTCGGGAGCGAATAGTCCGCACATTTGTGCCAGGCTGGCGAGCGCATCGAGCGCGATCGTCTGCGAGACGGCCTCGGCAGCTGCCTCGATGAAATGTTCCAATTCCTCATGCTCCCCCGCCTGAATCAGCCCCAGGTGCCGTTCGGGCAGGGTCAGCGCCGGACTGCGACCGACGCTGCCGAGCAGTTTGACATCCGGGGCCGCCGCATTCGTGGCGGCGCGCAGCACGGCCTCGTGGGCGGGGCTTGCCACCCGGTTGAAAATGACTCCGGCGATCGTGACATCGGCCCGATGGCTGGCGAATCCGCGCACCAGCGCTCCCACACTTGCGGCCTGCTTTCCCGCATCGATGACGAGCACCACCGGCCAGCCGGTGATGGCGGCGAGATCGGCGGTGGAACCTGCGTCGGGGCGTTCGGGCAGATGCACCCCGTCGAACAAGCCCATGACGCCTTCGACGATGACTGTTCTGGCCGAGGCGGCGTCCGGCGACTTGCCGCTGCCGGCCACAAGCCCGGCCAGCGTGTCCGGGCGCATCGCCCAGGGATCGAGGTTGAAGGCAGGCCGACCGCAGGCGGCAGCGTGAAACGCGGGGTCGATATAGTCCGGCCCGGCCTTCGCGCCCGTGACATCGTGTCCGGCATTTCGGAGCGCCCGCAGCAAACCCAGGGTGAGTACGGTTTTTCCGCTGCCCGACGCGGGCGCGGCGATGATCAGGCCCCGTGGGTTGTTCATAGAGCGGAGTTCATGAGGTGATCAGTGATACGATACCGGCGGCCATGACCGGCCAGGCGCCGACCGGGCCGGCGAATGCCCGTAACTGGCGTTGTTGCGGAACGATCCCCAGCATATGGACGACCGCGGCGAGCGCCCCCAGCGCGATGACGGCGGCGTTGATTTGTTCAGGCAGCCCGAGCGGCCTGTTTGCGACTTGCGGAAAAGCGAAGACGGTGATGGCCGAGGCGACCACGAGGAGCGCCGACACATAGCGCGGCACCATTGAGGGTGTCTCGGGCTCGGCCTTGCGTAGGCGGTCAGATCGCATCGCGAATATCCGATTGACCCAGCGGGTCGGGGTCGAGAATGCGGCCTGAAAGCGCGCCGAGCCAGTCGAGCCCGCTGCGCAGGCGAACGACATCGCCCACGACGAAAAGCGCGGGCGGAGAAACACGGGCGGCGGCTTGTTTGGCCTCGGCGAGCGTTGTCTCGACAACCTGCTGCGCTTCGGTCGTAGCGTGGGCGACGAGGGAAGCCGGGCTGTCGGGTGCACGGCCGGCGGCGATCAGCCGTTCGACGATGTCACCGATATGTTTCAAAGCCATGTAAAAGACGAGAACCTGGGCACCGCCGGCGAGGGCCGACCAGTCGAGCTCGTCGGGCACATTGCCCGACAAATTATGGCCGGTCACGAAGGTCACAGCGGTTGCCGTCGCGCGGTGGGTCATGGGAATGCCGGCATAGGCGAGCCCGCCGATCGCGGCGGTCACGCCGGGCACGATGCGGAACGGGATGTCGGCGGCGACCAGCGCGAGCGCTTCCTCACCGCCACGCCCGAACAGGAACGGGTCGCCACCCTTCAGGCGCAGGACGCGCTTTCCCTGACGTGCCAGAAAGACCAGGCGGGCGGAAATATCCGGCTGTCTGGGCGATGGCTTGCCACCGCGTTTGCCGGCATAAACCAACGCCGCGTCTGCCTTGGCGAGGGCCAGAATACGGTCATCCACCAGCGCGTCGTGGACCACCACGTCGGCCGACTGCAGGGCGTGCAACGCGCCCACCGTCAGCAAGGCAGGATCACCCGGCCCGGCGCCCACGAGCCAGACCCAGCCGGGCTGGAACGCCGGAAGATTGAGTTCGCCTATATTCATACAACGAAGCTAGCGCCGGACCGCTGGCCCGGCAACCTTGCGGGGCGTTACGATAGGGTTATGAGTGACGTGCCCGACACACATGATGATCAGGCCCGCCCGCCGTCGGGCGCGCTGCGTCGCGGCTGGACCACCGGTGCCTGCGCCGCGGCGGCTGCCAAGGCAGCCTACGAGGCTTTGCTGACCGGGCGATTCCCCGACCCGGTTGCGGTTCGATTGCCGCGGGGCTTACGCGCGACATTCCCGCTCGCGAAGACCCGTTTGTCGGAGGGTCGCGCATATGCGGCCGTAATCAAGGATGCCGGTGACGACCCCGATGTCACCCACGGCGCGCAGATATGCAGCACGGTGACGCCCGGCCGGCCGGGTTCGGGCATTTGTTTCGCGGCCGGGGAGGGTGTCGGTACGGTCACACTCCCGGGTTTGCCGGTCCCGCCGGGGGAGCCTGCGATCAACCCAAAACCCCGCGAAATGATCGCCGCGGCACTTCAGGATGTCGCGGGCGATTTCGGTGTCGCGCCGGATGTGCTGGTGACGGTTTCCATTCCCGGCGGGGAGGCGCTTGCCGAGAGGACGGCGAATTCCCGTCTCGGGATCGTCGGTGGGCTGAGCGTGCTCGGAACCACCGGCGTGGTTATTCCCTACTCTTGTGCGTCGTGGGTTCACTCGATCCATCGCGGAGTCGATGTCGCGCGCGCCACGGGCATGGATCATCTCGCCGGTGCCACCGGGCGTACTTCGGAGGCGGCCGTCCAGGCGCATCACGCGTTGGCGGACCGCGCACTAATCGATATGGGAGACTTCGCCGGGGCGTTGCTGAAATATGTCCGGGCTCACCCGGTACCCCGTCTGTCGATTGCCGGTGGGTTCGGAAAGCTTTCCAAGCTCGCCGATGGGCATATGGACCTGCATTCAAGTCGTTCTTCGGTTGACGTCGAAGGTCTCGCCGATCGTCTGGCGGGGCTGGGCGCTTCCCCCGAACTCGTCGCGCAGGCCCGATCGGCCGTTTCGGCCGGGGCGGTTCTGGGGGTGGCGGCGGACGCGGGTCTGGAAGCGGGGTTGGCGGAAGTTGTCGCACTTGGCGCGCGCGAGGTCTGCCGCGCGTCGGTGGCGGGTGCGACAGATATCGATGTCCTCGTTGTGGCGCGTGACGGGCGGGTGTTGGCGTATGTCGGCCCCTGAGAAGCCTCCTGAACGCCGGGTAGTCCTGATCCTGGGTGGGACCGCCGAAGCGGTGTCGCTGGCAGAACTTTTGACAGCCGAATGGGGCGAGCGGTTCGACATCGTCTCGTCGTTGGCCGGGCGAACCCGATCTCCCGCCGCGATGTCGGGCGAGGTTCGGGTCGGCGGGTTTGGCGGCGTGGATCCGATGGCACGATATCTGGAAGACCATGGTGTCGTGGCGGTGCTGGATGCCACGCATCCCTTTGCGGCACAGATTTCCGAGAACGCGCGGATCGCCTGCGCACGCGCAAACGTGCCGCGCCTCGCGCTCGTGCGCCCGCCATGGAAACGCGGGCCCGATGATGATTGGCGTTTGCAGCCCGATTTGGCCGCGGCCGCTACGGCGCTGCCGGCCATCGGGCGCCGGGCCTTCCTCACGGTCGGTCGCACCGAACTTTCGGCATTCGCCATCTGCGAAGAGACATGGTTCCTTATCCGGATGATCGATCAGCCCGACACCCCACCACCGCTGCGCGAGTGCCAGGTTATCACCGGGCGCGGGCCGTTCGCGGTGACGGCTGAACAGCAGTTGATGGAAGAACACAAAATCGACGTACTCGTGTGCAAAGCATCAGGCGGTGAGGCGACTCGCGCGAAGCTGGTTGCCGCCCGGCGGCTCGGAATTCCGGTGCTGATGGTGGAACGGCCGGCGGTGCCGGACGGTCCGGTCGCTGATAATGTGGATGCGGTCGTTGACTGGTTTGGCGCACAGGTGACTTGACGCGCCCGGGTTGGAACGCGAAATAGGTGGCATGTTTACGTTCCCGAGACCCTCTGTGATGTTCTCGCGCGCAGTTTTTGTTGGCGCCTTGGCATTTTTGTCTGTCGCATCGATCGCGGCGGGACCAGTTACGGCGCGGACCAATATTCTGGCCGACGATCCGTTGATCGTGGCGGTCTATGAGAATCGGGTCGAGAAGGTGCGGGAGTTGCTGGTTCGCCTGCATCCGAAATCCCGCGCCGATACCGATGGGCGTACGGCGCTGATCTGGGGCTCTATCCAAGGCAGCTATGAGTCCATCGAGCTTCTGCTTGAAGACAAGGTGCTGATCGATCAAGTCGACGAGGTGGGCAATGGCGCGCTTTATCATGCCTCCGAGAATGGTCACCTCGAAGTCGTGGATCTGCTGTTGACCTACAATGCGCAGGTGAATCTGGAAAACCGTGACGGGCGGACACCGCTCATGGCGGCGGCCCGCGCGGGGCACGCGCTCGTCGTGCAGGCCTTGATCGATGCGGGCGCCGATATAACCATTTCTGATTTTACCGGACGCAGCGCGTTTGATTTGGCCCGCGAGGGGCGCTCACGACAGGTCGTCAAAATTCTCGAAAAGGCCGGCGCGCGCTAGAACGAGCGTCTACTCGTTCTCGGCGTTCTTCCGGGCGGGTCGCAACACATGATGGTGGCTGGCGGCGTATAGCCGGCTGTCATCGAAATCGAATTCGTCGGCGAGGTCCTCGGCCAGTACTGGCCCCACTAGGATCAACGCCGTACGCGTAATCCCCGACCCCTTGATCAGATCGCGAATGGTGCCGAGCTTGCCGCGGATGAACCGTTCGTCGGGCCAGCTCACGCGATAGCCAACGACAACCGGGCAGTCGTCGCCATAATGGGGCGCCAGGTCGCGCACGACGTTGGCCAGGTTGTTGATCGAGAGATGCACGGCCAATGTAGCGCCGGATCGGGCGAGGTTCGCCAGCTCTTCGCCGGCCGGCATGTCGCTCGCGCGAACGGATGTACGGGTCAGAATGACTGTCTGGCTGACGCCGGGAAGGGTGAGTTCGCGCCCCAGCGCGGCAGAAGCCGCGGCGAAGGCTGGAACGCCGGGCACAATCTCATAGGGAATGGCAAGGTCGTCGAGACGACGCATCTGTTCGCCGATGGCGCCATAGAGAGACGGGTCGCCCGAATGCACACGGGCGACGTCATGTCCGGCGGTGTGTGCTTTGGTCATCCGCGCGATGATTTCGTCCAGATGCAGCGGGGCGGTATCGGTGATTTCGGCGGTGTCGGGCGCGTGCGCCAGAATTTCCTGCGGAACCAGTGAGCCCGCATAGAGGCAAACCGGGCAGCGTGTGATCAGATCGCGACCCCGAAGGGTGATCAGGTCCGGGGCGCCGGGGCCGGCGCCGATGAAGTAGACGGTCATGGGGTTGTCATACTCTTGGGGTGGGCGGAAGTGTACCGCGAATTCTGGTCACGATGTTATGCCAAAGCCTACTTTCTGTGCGCGGTCGGGCGACCTATGATCGCATTCGGACGAGGTGGACCATGTGGCTTCTGAAACACCGGATTGCTGCAGCGACGGTGGCGCTGCTTCTCGCGGCGTGCACATCCGGCAACGAAGGCACGACTGTTGCCGGCGCCCGGACGTTTTTCGCCGACCCCGTCGCCGTTGACATCGTGGATGCCCGTTTCAATATTCTGTCGCTTCTGCCCGAGGTCGACCGCGTGCGGCGCACGTTGCGCGACAACGTGGCCGTCGTGGTCGAGACCTATTTCATTGGCTATGCTCCGATTGTCGTCGTGGAGCGTACGAGCGAGCCATGGTTCAGAGATCTGACACTCTCCAAGGCGCTAGACGAGACAGGTTTCAGGGATTTTCTGGGACGCACCATCATGGGTGTGAGCAACCCGGTTGTGTCGAAGGTGCCGCGACACCGGTTTCGACAATGACACGCAGAACCCCGACACGTTCATCGTGGTCTTCACCTGCGGTGACAACGCCATGAGCTTCGTCGGTCGGTTCGGGTTCATGAGCCCCGCCGGGGCTGCCCGGATTGGGCGACGGCACAGCATCTAGACCGCCTGGTTGCGCGTCTTCGTTCGGGACTTGTCTTGCGCCTTTGCTGCGTATCCGCGCGGCGTATAGGCCCAGCTCGATGCCGCACCCTCGATGGATTGTGACTGGCTGTTGCCGATGATCACGATGGTCAGCATATCGATGGCATCGAGCGAGAGGTCGGCCAGACGCATGATCGTGACCTGTTCGCCCGGGCGCGCCAGGTTCCGCGCCACGACGACGGGGGTGTCGTCCGGCCGGTGCGCCAGAAGAATTTCGCGGGCGGTCTCGAACTGCTGGCGACGACGACGGCTGGCGGGATTGTAGAGCGCCACCACGAAATCTGCCTGGGCGGCGGCGCGCAGCCGGGCCTCGATCTCGGGCCAGGGGGTCAGCAGGTCGGACAGGGAGATAGCACAGAAATCATGACCCAGAGGCGCCCCCGCGCGCGCCGCGGCCAGTTGCATGGCCGACACGCCGGGGTGGACCGCGATGGCGATGCGTTGCCATGCCGGGTCGCGGTCGCGGTCGAGAAGTTCGAACACGAGGCTCGCCATGGCGAAAATGCCCGGGTCACCGCTGGACACCAGTGCCACCTGTTTCCCCGTGGCGGCCAGGTCCAGTGCGTGCCGGCATCGGTCTTCTTCTGCGCCGAGGCCGAACTCGTGACGTTGTTTGCCATCCGCTGCCGCGCCCAACAGGTCCAGATAGGGGCCATAGCCCACGAGATCGGAAGCGGCTGCGACGGCGCTGTCGGTGACGGGAATCCGATGGTCGGTGTCGCCCGGCCCGGTCCCGATGATGGTAAGGCTGCCCCGGGCCATGCCGACCTTGTCGGGATCGATATCGGTGCCGCGCGAAACCGCGCATGTCGCGCGTGCCGATTTATGCTTGGCGACCACCAATGCACCTTCGCTGCCGGTCGCCGCCAGTGCTGCGGCTTCAGCCACCCCATGGGCGCCGACTTCGCGAAAGACGATCTCGGACGGGTTTATCAGGCGCGGGGTTTCGGCTTCCAGGCGCGGCGCATCGAAAAACCGTGTCGGCGTGCCCAGATGGTCGGCCAGCGCATGCACGGCGGCCTCGTCCATCTTGACGTCGATGCTGGCCACCACGGTGATCGACGCGGGGGATAGCCCGGCCGCCGCGATTGTTTCATCGACCAGCGCGATCAATTCGTCGGGGTCGCAGTCCCGCTCGCAGCCGACGCCCAGCGCGAGGGTCGGGGGGTGAAACAAAAGTTCATCTGCCGCCGGTGTGATAGCGCGATCGCTGATTCGGATCATCCATGTGCCGTCGCGATCGATGGGCAGCTTCGCGAGCCAGGCCGGGTGACCGGCCTCGATGACCATGGTCGGCTGATCCCCCGCCAGCAGGGCCGCCATGACCGGTTTTGCGGATTGGGGGTTGGCGAGGTGCCAGCCGGGCGGCGGATCGTCGAGGGCGATGCCGTGCACGGTCTCCCCCGCGGTGGTGATCGCGGCGGCACCACCCGTGATGTCGGCAATTTGCGCGGCCAGCGTGTTGGCGCCGTAATGGCCACCCAGCAGTGGCACCACGTGGCGACCGTCGGTGGATACGGCGATGACCGGCGGTTCATTCTGTTTGTTGTCGAGCCCGCGCGCCAACGCACGGATCAGAATGCCCGCCGCGCAGACACCGATAATCGCCTGGCCGGCGGCGAACAGGCCGTTGAGATGGCCGGACACATCCTCGAAGCCGGTGTTGCAATCTTCGACCCGGCCCGTGAGGCCATGGATCCGGGATTGTGGCAACGCGCCCTGGATCTTTCGCGCGAGCGCCGCACCGTCCCGGGTGAGTACCACGAGCGCGATATCACGATCGATTCTCATGACCACGCAGCGCCACGTTTGTGAATCAAGATCATCGAAAAGTAAGGTGCAGCGGCCTCCGAGACGGCGACGAGCGGGCTGACCACCTGGCGGTCCATGGTGGCGTGCTCTACATACTGCGCCCGGTCCGCGAGACCCAGATCGTCGAGGAGGGCCCGGATTCGTGGCAGATGGCGTCCGACCTTGATGATCGCCGCCGCGTCCGTTTCCGCCAGCCTTGCGCGCAATATGTCGTCGGATAGTGGTCCGGGCAGGATGGTCAGCACATCGGTGAGCGCTGCGAGCGCGGTGCCGGTGACGGCGGCGCAGGCCGTCAGCGACGAGACACCGGGCACGACCTCGATCGGCCAGTCCTCGGCCAACCGCGCGAAGACATACATAAAGGAGCCATAGAAAAAGGGATCGCCTTCACACAGAACCGCAACATTCTGCCCGGCGGCCAGGTGTGTACCGATTTCCGCTGCCGCGCGGTCATAGACCGCCTCGACGGGAAAGCGGTTGCTCGACAGCGGCATGCGGATCGCGATTTCGGTCGCGTCCGCGCGCAGATGGGGGGCCGCGATGGCGCGGGCCAGGCTGTCGCCGGTTTCGGGCGCGGGATAGGCGACCACGGCGGCGTCGGACAGGATACGCGCGCCCTTCACGGTGATCAGCTCGGGATCCCCCGGCCCGACGCCGATTCCGATAACGGTGCCCGTCGTCATCTCACGACACTCCACTGGGTCACCGGCATCGCCGGACGCCAGCCGGTCAGGCCGCCGACAGGGTCGGCATGGCTCACCGCGATACGGGTCAGCTCGCCACCATGTTTTGCATGCGCGTTGAGGAGAGCCGTTTCGCCCTCCAGGGTCACCACATTGGCGACTAGGCGTCCGCTCGGTCCCAGGCGCTCCCAGATATTGCCGATCAGATCCTCGTCCTCCGAGAGGCCGCCGCCGATGAACACCGCGTCCGGGTTAGTCAGTTTCGGCACAGCCTGAGCCGTGTCGTCATGGACGATATCGAGGAACGGCGTGCCCAGGCGCGCGGCATTTTGTGCTGCCATGGCGCAGCGATCCGCGTCGCGCTCCACGGCGATGGCCGTGGCACCCTGGCCTTGAATATCCTGTGCCGTGCGCAACCATTCGATGGCAACTGAGCCGCACCCGGCCCCTAGATCCCAGAGCGTCTGGCCCGGCAGGGGCGCGAGTGCTGCGATCGTCGCGGCGCGGATGATCCGCTTGGTCATCTGGCCGTCATGGACAAAGGCGTTGTCGGGCAGGCCCGGGACCTGCGGGAAGATGCGTGCATCCGGGCCGGCAATACACTCAATGGCCACGGTGTTGAGGTCTTCGACATTCGATATCGACCACCCGTCGGCCGTCGATTCATAGCGGGCTTCGTCGCCTGCGCCCATGGCTTCCAGCACGGTCAATTGGCTCGGCCCGAATCCGGCCTCGCACAACAGCCCCGCGATGCTGCCGGGTGTGGTGCCGTCATGGCTGAGGATCAGCAGTCGGCGGCCGGGTTGCAGGTGATGGTGCAGGAGTTCCAGGGGCCGACCGTGCGCGGTCAGGCAGGTGCAGCCGTGAAGCGGCCAGGCCATCCGCGCCGCGGCGAGGCTGAACGCGCCGGGTGCGGGCAGGATGGTCATGTCGTCGGGGTCGAAGTGCCGCGCCAGCGTCGAGCCGATCCCGAACGCCATGGGATCGCCCGTGGCGAGTACCACGACGCGGCGTTTGTTGGCCGCGATTATCTCCTGCACCAGCCCGTCGAGGGGAAATTCCCAGATGAGTTTGCGGACCGTGTCGTTCTCCACCATGGCGAGGTGGCGTTCCCCGCCGACGATCAGCTCGGCCGTTTCGACCAGCGTGCGGGAGGTCGCGGGCAGGCCCGACAAGCCGTCCGCGCCGATTCCCACCACGTTAAGCCAGGCGCTCATGCGCACGGATCCCTGGAAGCGCCCCTGGCCAGCGCGTTGACGGCGGCCGCCGCCAACGGGCTGCCCCCACGGCGTTCACGCAGGGTGATGAAGGGCGTGGGTGCGGCCGTGATGAGCGCGTCCTTGGATTCCGCAGCGCCGATATACCCGACCGGCAGGCCGATGATCAGCGCCGGTTTGGGCCAGCCGGCGGCGAGCCCCTCCAGCAGCCGGAACAGCGCGGTCGGCGCGTTGCCGATGGCCACGACCGCGCCCTCGAGGAACGGGGCCCAGAGCTCGACGGCGGCGGCCGAACGGGTCGTGCCGGCGCGTTCGGCGTTTCCGGCCACACTGCCCAGACCCAGGGTGCAGATCACCCGGTTCTTTGCCGGCAGGCCGGGCCGGATGATGCCGTCCGCCAGCATGCGCGAATCTGTCAGTACGGGCGCGCCGGATTTCAGCGCTGTTTGACCGGCCTCGCCGGCCCGCTCTGAGGCGGTGAAATCATCGATCACGTCTGGGTCGCCGACGGCGTGGATGAGCCGCAGCGCCATGTCGCGCAGATCCGGCGCGATGCCGGTCAGGTCGGCCGTGTTCTCGATGGCGGCGAATGATGCGGCGTAGATCGCGTCGGGATCGCGCAGATAGTCGAAGTCGGATTTGTTCATCGGCACATGTCGGCGCGGCGGTTAGTCGCCTTCCGCCGGCAACGTACGCGGGCCGTGCGGATGGTCGGCATGGGGGTAGGGATGGTGTCCGTGGTCGTGACTGTGATCGTGGCTATGGTCGTGATCATGTTCATGACTGTGATCATGGCTGTGCGCTTCGCCTGATCCCGTGCCGATCCCCTCGACATGATGGTGATGGCTCTCCTGGGGCAGGCCGACCTCGGTCTCGAAGCCCAACACCTGTTCACGGTACTTGCACATCTGACAGTTCATCAGGTTCGTGCCGTTGAGAATCTCGTCGACCCGGTCGGCGAAGGTCTCGAGGACCTGGGGGTGGTCGTTAAGATACGGCGCCTTCACGAACTGGATGTCGGGATGGTTGGCCGCCACCATGTCGGTGTGGTCGTAGATGCGATTGACCAGGATGCCGGTGAACAGGAAATAGGGGAAGATCACAATCCGCCGATAACCCAGCTTCACCGCATGTTCCAGGCCCGGTTGCACGAGCGGGAAGGTCACCCCGGAATAGGCGGTCTCGCCCCAGCCGAAGCCCAGCCCTTCCCAAAGCATGCGGGAGACCTTTGCCACGTTGGAATTCGCATCGGGGTCGGACGCGCCGCGCCCGACGGTGAGCAGCATCGTCTCGTGCATGGGGACCTCGCCATGCTCTGCATTCGCCGTCGTGATGGCTTCCTGCACCCGGTCGCCGGCGGCACGGATCATCTTCAGATCGATGCCCAGCTCACGGCCGTAGATGATCTCGACGCCCGGGTTCTGTGCCGCATAGGTGTTCAGGACGGAGGGAATATCGTTCTTGGCGTGCCCGGCGGCGAACAGCATGCCCGGCAGCGCGAAGATGCGGGTGATCCCGCGTGCAACCAGCTTGTCGAGCCCGTCGCGGATGATCGGCGTCGCGAATTCGAGGAAACCATGCTCCACCTCGCGATCGGCGAAACGTTCGCGCAGCGCCTCGGCGACGACGGCAAATTCCCGCACGGCACCCTCATCGCGGCTGCCGTGGCCGCACACCATGATTCCAAATTCTTCAGACATATATTGCTCCTGAACGCGCAATAGACCATGCCGGTCCCGCCCGGCCAAGTGGACAAGCGCAATTGCTGTGTGGACGTTTCGACGGGCGCATGATTGACCCGGCGCGGCCGGCCCTCGCAGGATGCCGCGATGTTCCTGAACCCTGAAATTGCGGGCCTTTCGATCGCCGCGATCCTGTTTGCGGCACTCGTCATCGACGCTGTTTTCGGGGAGTTTGGACCAATATTTCGTGTGATTCCGCACCCCGTTGCGGTGGTGGGGCGTCTGGTGGGGTGGTTCGACCGTCGCCTCAACCGCGAACAGCGAAGCGATTCCGCGCGCCGCACGCGCGGCGCGATGGTTGTGCTGGTGATGGTTGCAACGGCGGTGGCGGCCGGTTGGGGCCTGACCGAACTCGCGCGCATGTTTCCCTATGGCTGGGCGATCGAGCTGGTTGCGATCACGCTGTTGATCGCCCAGCGGAGCCTGTTCGACCATGTGCGTGCCGTCGCCCATGCGCTCGATCGCGACGGGCTTGACGGCGCCCGTTTGGCCGTGGCGCGCATTGTCGGGCGCGACCCGAAAACCCTCGATGCGCATGGGGTGGCGCGGGCGGCGATTGAAAGCCTGGCCGAGAATTTCGCCGACGGGGTGGTGGCGCCGGTCTTCTGGTACCTGCTGTTCGGGCTGCCGGGGCTGCTGGCCTACAAGACCGTCAACACGATGGATTCGATGATCGGTTACCGGACACCCCGCCACGGGGCGTTCGGCATGGTCGCCGCCCGCCTCGACGATGTCCTGAATTACGCGCCGGCGCGTATCGCGGCGGCGATGATCGTGGTCGCCAGCCTGTTCGTGCCGCGGGGGCGGCCGGTCTCGGCGTTGCGGGTGATGGCGCGCGACGGCGGTAAACACAGGTCGCCCAATGCGGGCTGGCCCGAGGCGGCGATGGCCGGGGGTATCGGGGTCGCACTGGCGGGGCCGCGCAGCTACGACGGCAAGGTCGAGGATGAACCCTGGGTCGGCGGGAAGTTCAGCGCGCAGATTGGCGGCACGGATATTCGCCGCGCGCTGTATCTGTTTGTGGTGGCGTGTTTGTTCGAGGCGGTGATCGTCGCGCTGCTCGCCAGCGTGTCGTTACGCTGACGCTGTCGGGTTCGGCTTCTATCCGGCGCGCGCGATCTCCAGGATCTGCGCGGTGTCGACATGCTCTTCCATGTGATCGGCAAGCTGGTCGAGCGCAGCATCTATGTGTCGGCTCCACGCGAAGCCGCGGCTGCGCGCGGGGTTCAGGCGTTTGAGAAAATTCTGACGGAACTCGTCTGCGGCGAAAACGCCGTGCACATAGGTGCCACTGATGCGCCCATCGACCGACAGGGCGCCATCGGGGCGCGGCCTATCCGCACCGTCGATCATCAGCATCGGCCGCTCCGTGTCCGGTCCCGTCGTCTCGCCCATATGCATCTCGAACCCGGTGATCGCGTCGCCCGTCGTGGATGACACGGCGGCCACTGGCGCCAGCGCTTTCTCGTTCGACATGATTGTCTCGATGTCCAGCAGACCCAGCCCTTCCGTCTCGCCAGCGTCGCCCTCGATACCCTCGGGGTCCGCGATACAGCGGCCTAGCATCTGGTAGCCGCCGCAGATGCCGACGACGTGGACACCGCGCTGGGCCGCTGCGGCGATCTGGCCGGCCCAGCCATGCTCCCGCAGCATTGCCATATCACCGCGGGTGGATTTCGAGCCGCAGAGCAAAACCATGTCTGCGTCGGTCGGTAGCGGAACACCGGGCTCCACGAGACGTATTGCCACGTCCGGCTCGGCCGCCAGGGGGTCGAGGTCGTCGAAGTTGGAAATTCGCGGCAGACGTGGCACCGCGATACGGATGTCGGCGGCAGACCAGCCCGCGCCGTCATAACGATCCGCCAGGGATGCCGTGTCTTCGGCCGGCAGGTCCCGCGCGGTCTCGAGCCAGGGCAAAATGCCGAGCGGATTCATCCCGGTTTGCCCCTGGATGACCGGCAGCGCGTCGTCGAACAGGCTGATGTCGCCGCGAAACCGGTTGACGATGAAGCCTGCCAGCCGCGTGCGTTCGCCGGGCGGCAGCAATGTCCAGGTGCCGACGAGCGCGGCGATCACCCCGCCGCGTTCTATGTCTCCGACCAGGACCACCGGCACGTCGGCGGCCTCGGCGAAACCCATATTGGCGATATCGCCGGCGCGCAGGTTCACCTCGGCCGGGCTGCCTGCACCCTCGATCAGCATCACATCCGCACCATTAGCGAGGCGGTTATAGGCGTCGAGGACGCCGGGCAGAAGTGACGGCTTGAGGTCATGATAGGCCCGTGCGTCGGCATTGCCCGCGACACGACCATTCACCACGACTTGCGCACCGATGTCGGATTGCGGCTTGAGCAGAACCGGGTTCATGTCGGTATGGGGGGTCAGCCCGGCGGCGCGCGCCTGCAGTGCCTGGGCCCGGCCGATCTCTCCCCAGCCCGTCTTATGGGAGACGGCGGGTGCGGCATTGTTGGACATGTTCTGGGGTTTGAAGGGGCGCACCGCGAGGCCCTGCCGGGCGAATAATCGCGCCATCCCGGCGACGATCAGCGACTTGCCGACGTCCGAGCCGGTGCCCTGGAACATGACGGCCGGGGTCCTCGTGGGAGACGTCATGAGCGCATCGTCCTCAGAACTCGATGCCCTTCTGCGCCTTCACGTCTTCGCGGAAATGATGCTTCACCATCGTCATGTCGGTGACCATGTCCGCGGCCTCGATCAGTTCGGGTTTGGCGTTGCGCCCGGTCACGACGACATGCATGTCGGGCTGCTTTTGTAGAAGGCCGGCGACGACGTCGTTGATGTTCAGATGGTCGTAGCGAAGCGGAATGTTGAGTTCGTCGAGCACCACCAGCCCGTATTGCGGGTCGCTTATCATCTCCTTCGCCATGTCCCAGGCGGCCTCGGCGGCGGCGATGTCGCGTTGCCGGTCTTGCGAATCCCAAGAGAAGCCCTCGCCCATGACCTTGATGGTCACCTGGTCGGGGAAATGCTGGAAGATCTCCCGCTCGCCGGTCTCCCATTTGCCCTTCACGAACTGGATGATGCCGACCTTCATGCCGTTGCCCAGCGCGCGCATGGCCAGCCCCATGGCGGCGGTCGTCTTGCCCTTGCCCTTGCCGGTATGGACCATCAGCAGGCCCTTTTCGTGGGTCTTGGTCGCAAGCATGCGGTCACGCGCGGCCTTCTGCTTGCGTTTCCTGTCCGCCCAGCGGGCGTCGTCTTCGTCTGTGGCGGTTTTATCTGTATCGTTCATCCGGTGTTCCCCAGTCGCCGGCCGGCGAGTTCGCTCAGCCGAGCATAGGCCGAGTTGGACCGCGCCTGCCACAGGCCGCGTTCGGCGGCCTCGAGGAAGCGTCCGGCCATTTCGGCCAGGGCGGCCGGGTTGTGCTCGGCGAGGAAGGCGCGAACCTTGTCGTCGTCGAGGAAGGCCTTGTAGACCGCGTCGAACTGGTCGTCGCGCACGGCGCTGGTCGTCGCGGCGAAGGCGAACAGATAATCGACGGTCGCCGCCATCTCGAACGCGCCCTTGTAGCCATGGCGCATCGCGCCTTCGATCCATTTCGGGTTGGTCACGCGGCCGCGCACGACCCGCGAGATTTCGTCCTCCAGAGTCCGGATTGCCGGAGCGAAGGGGCGGGAATGATCATTGTGATAGACGGTCGGTTCGCGGCCGGACTTCATCGTCACGGCCGCCGCCAGCCCGCCTTCGAACTGGTAGTAGTCATCGCTGTCGAGCAGGTCATGCTCGCGGTTGTCCTGGTTGTGGATCACGGCTTCGACCCGTCCGAGGCGCCGGGCAAAAATCTCGTGCGCGGCAACACCATAAGAGTCTTCGCGGCCCGTCCCGGCGCCCGCACCATAGGCCCAGCCGCCCCAGGCGATATAGGCGGCGGCGAGATCGTCGGCCGTGTCCCAGCCTTGCTCGTCGATCAGGGCCTGAAGCCCGGCCCCGTAGGCGCCGGGTTTCGACCCGAACACCCGGTATCCGGCCTGGCGCTGCGCGTCTTCCGGGATCATGCCCGCGGCTGTCAGGCGTGAAATTTCCTCGCGGGTCCGCGCGGCCAGAGGATTGTCGCCCTCGCTCTCGTCGGCGAGAGCGGCGATGGCGGTCACGGCGCTGTCGAACAGATCGATCAGGCCGGGGAACGCGTCACGGAAAAACCCGGACACACGTAACGTCACATCCACACGCGGGCGGTCGAGCACGGAGGTCGGCATGATCTCGTATCCGGTTACCCGGCGTGACGCGCTGTCCCAGGTGGGCTGGGCGCCGATCAGTGCCATGGCCTGGGCGATGTCGTCGCCACCGGTGCGCATGTTGCTCGTGCCCCAGGCCGAAAGCGCCATCGCACGGGGCCAGTCACCATGCGCCTGGGCGTGGGTCTCGACCAGCAGCTGCGCGGACTTCCACCCCAGCTCCCATGCGGCGGGCGTGGGCACGGTGCGGGTATCGACCGAGTAGAAGTTGCGCCCCGTTGGTAGCACATCTGGCCGGCCGCGGGTGGGCGCACCCGACGGGCTGGGGGCGACGAAGCGTCCGTCGAGGCCGGTCAGCAGGCCCGTCAGCTCTCCGTCACCCGAGATGTCGATGGCCGGGGCGATCGTTTCCACGAGCGTCGCCAGCACCGCCTTTGTGGCGGCCCAGCCCGGGTCGGGCGCGGTCGTCCCGTCGATTAGCGCCTCGCAGATGTGCTCCAGCCGCTCGATCGTGTCGCCGGTCGTGCGCCAGGGCTGATTGTCGGCCAGGGCGGGCGGCCTGGGTCCGTCCCAGGGCGTCGCGAAATCGCAGTCCAGCGGATCGAAATCGAGCCCCAGGTCCTGTGCCAGCGCGCGCGTCAGGGAAACATCTCCGGGCGTGTTCGTGCCGCGCGGCAGCCGGACCAGCGCCGACAGGAGCCCGGTGCGCAACGCGCCGGTCGGTGCCTGGCCGAACACATGCAGCCCGTCGCGAATCTGCAATTCCTTGAGCTCGCACAGATAGCCGTCGAGCCGGTTCAGCGCGTCGGCGTCGGTCAGGTCTGCGTCAGCGGCGAAACCGAGATCGCGGTCGAGGCCGGTTTCGCGCACCAGTTCGACGATCTGCCGTCCGAGCACGGCGAGGCGGCGCGGGTCGATGTTCGCGGCCTCGTAATACTCGTCGACCAGTGCTTCCAGATCCTTGAGCGGGCCGTAGGTCTCCGCGCGCGCCAGCGGGGGCGTGAGATGGTCGATGATCACGGCCGCCGCGCGGCGCTTCGCCTGGGTGCCTTCGCCGGGATCGTTGACGATGAACGGATAGATATGGGGCAGCGGGCCGAGCACGGCCTCGGGAAAACAATTCTCGGACAGGGCGACCGCCTTGCCGGGCAACCATTCGAGGTTGCCGTGCTTGCCGAAATGGACGGCGGCATCGGCCGCGAAACTCTCGCGGATCCATGCATAGAAGGCGAAATAGCCATGCGGCGGCACGAGGTCGGGATCGTGATAGCTCGCCGCGGGGTCGATGTTGTAACCCCGCGCGGGCTGCATGCCGATCGCGATCTCGCCACATCGAAAGGCGGGTACGGCGAATGCGCCGCAATCCGTGTGACCGGCCATGAACATCGGGTCGGCCTCGGGCGGTCCCCAGCGTTCGATCACCGCATCGCGCACGCGCGCCGGCTGCCTTGCGAAGAACAGTTCGTAATCGGGCAGCGGCAATATCTCTTCGATCACGCGTCCTACCGTCCCGGCATTGGTCGGCCCGGCCTGCAGGCGGGCGACGAGCGCATCCCCGTCCGCGGGTGCGCCCTTGATGTCATACCCGGCACCGGCCATCGCCTCGAGCGCACATACCACCCCGGCAGGCGTGTCGAGCCCCACGCCGTTCCCGATCCGCCCGTCGCGGTTGGGATAGTTGGCGAGCACGATGGCCACGCGACGCCGGGCGACGGGGGTCTGGCGCAGCTTTGCCCAGCCGGCCGCGAGCCGGGCGGTGAAGTCGATCCTGTCCGGGACGGGCACATGGGCGACGATATCCGTCTCGCTGAGATCATCATGGACGTCCGAGCCCTTGAACGCGACCGCGCGGGCCAGCAGCCTGCCGTCGACCTCCGGCAGGGCGACATTCATGGCGATGTCGCGCGCCGACAGGCCGTTGGCCGTGTTGCGCCAGGAATCCTCGGTGGTCCCGGCCAGAACGGTTTGCAGGATGGGGGCGTCGGTCTGTGCGAAGGGACCGCGTTCGGTGGACGCACCGGGTGCGGAAAGCGCAAAACCGGTGGCGTTGAGGATCACGTCGGGTGGTGCTGCGGCGAGTGTCTCGGTGATCATCGCTTCTGCCAGAGGGTCCTTCAGGCTCGCAGCATGGATCGGCAGGGGGTTGAGGCCATTCGCCTGAAGCGCGTCGACCAACGCGTCCACAGGCGCCAGGTTCGCGGCCTGCATCAGCGCCCGGTAGAACAGAATCCCGGCGACGGGGGCCCCTTCGGTCCAGTGCTGGCGCAGGTCGTCGATCATGACAGCGCCGTCACCGGGCCAGTAGAGACCGGCCCGGGTCAGCGGCGCGGGCTCATGCCAGTCGCGCGGCTGTCCGATCAGTGACTGGGCGTAGGCGAGGAAGCTGCCGGCATTCGTAATCCCGCCATGGACGAGATACTGCCAGAGCCGTTGGCTGGCCTCGGCGTCGAGCGAGGTCAGGCTGCTCAGCTCTGCGTCGGGCTGATCGTCACCCGGCAGGAAGGCGACGGGAATATCTGCCGCCCGGCAGGCCGCGACGATTTCATCGACCCCGTAGGGCCAGTAGCCGCGCCCGCCCAGCAGGCGGCAAACCACGAGCTTGGCGTGACGGACGATGTCGTCCACGTAAACATCGACCGACATGTTGTGGGCGAGGCGCAGATAGTTCGCGAGGCGCAGGCTGGGAGCATTCGGGTCGCTGGCGAGGCGTGTTCTGTTCGCCGTGGCGAGCGCGGCAATTTCCGTGTCCGCGGCTGTCAGAACAATGATGTCCCCGGGCGACTGGCCCAGATCGATCGCTTCGGAGCCATCGTCGACGGTTCCCGGGACGGCGGCGAGAAGATGCATCAATCGCCCTGGATCACCACTTCGATGCCGGCCCGGTCCATCCCGCTACGCCCGATCACAACCAGCTCGGTCCGGGGCGTCTCATCGGCCGCCCAGTCACGGTCGAAATAGCGCTGGAAGCGGCCGCCGACCCCTTGCACCACCAGCCGCCGGGGTTTGCCCGGGACATGGGCGAAGCCCTTGATGCGGAAGATGTCGTGTTCATTCACCGCTGTGACGAGGCGGCGTTCGAGGGCGTCGGGGTCTCGTATCGGCCCCAGCGCGAGGGTGAAGCTGTCGAAATCGTCATGATCATGTTCGTCCTCGCCGTCATGAACGCTTGGCCGGGTATCGAGATCATCTTCGGCCTCGGCGTCGAGCCCGAGCAGTATGGCGGGGTCGAGCCGGCCATGGGTGGCCGGGACGGCGCGCACGCCCGGGCGGCGGTGCGGGGCCAGCGCGGCCTCGACTGAGCCGTCACCCTCGGCGATGAGATCCGCCTTGTTGACGATGATCAGGTCGGCGCAGCTCACCTGGTCGACGAAAAGCTCCTCGAGCGGGTTGTCATGGTTGAGCGACGGGTCCTCGGCCTGAGCCGCGGCGATGGCCTCCGGGTCGTCGGCGAAGCGCCCGGCCGCGACGGCGGCGGCGTCGACCACCGTGACCACCCCGTCCACGGTCGTGCGGGCGCGTACCTCGGGCCAGGCGAAGGCCTTGACCAGCGGCTTGGGCAGGGCCAGGCCTGACGTCTCGATGACAATGTGATCGGGTGGGTCGGCGCGATCGAGCAGCGCGGAGATCGTTGGCAGGAAGTCATCTGCCACCGTGCAGCAGATGCAGCCATTGGCCAGCTCGACGACATCGTCGTCGTCGCAGCCGGGAATGGCGCAACCCTCGACGATGCCCCGGTCGATGCCCAGCTCGCCGAATTCGTTGATCACCAGCGCGATGCGCCGGCCGCCAGCATTCTCGAGCAGGTGGCGGATCAGGCTCGTCTTGCCGGCGCCAAGGAAGCCGGTGACGACGGTGGCGGGGATGCGATTCATGACAACTCGTTCTTGAGGGTGATGGGAAGGCCGGCGGCCACGAAATCGACCCGGTCGGCCTGGGCCGCGACCTGTTGGTTGAGGCGCCCGGCCGCATCGCGGAAATCGCGCGCCAGTTTGTTTTCGGGCACGATCCCCAGGCCGACCTCGTTGGACACGCAGACCACGGGGCCCTTGGCGTGGGTAAACGCGTCCAGCAGGCTCGAGGTTTCTCCCGCGAGGTCGAGCTCGGCATGCATCACGTTGGAGAGCCACAGGGTCAGGCAGTCGACCAGGGCCGGCTGCCCATCGGACGTTGCCGCGACGATGGCGTCGGCGAGTGTGAGCAGGGTTTCTTCCGTGTGCCAGCGCTCACCGCGCCGGGCGCGGTGATCCGCGATCCGGTTGACCATCTCGCCGTCGCCGGCCTCCGCGGTGGCGATATAGGTCGGCCGCGTGATGCTGTCGCTGGCGTCGAGATGCTGGGCGACTAGGGTTTCGGCGTGATGGCTCTTGCCCGACCGGGCGCCGCCGAGGACGAGCGTCAACGCCGGCAGCAGTTTGCTGTCGGGTGCGGGGGACGTGTCGTCGTTCACGGCAGGCGTATCTTCGGTCACGGCGCGGATCCTCCTCCCGAGGGCATGCGCGAATGTTGTGCGCCGAAGAGGTCTCCTGGCTCCGGATCGACGGCCCTGTCGCACCCTTCCCGGCAGACTTTCCGCCAGTGGATATTACGCCGGGCCTAACCGTTACAGTTGCGGGGGCAGCGTCGGCGTTGGAACCATGCGGCTCCGCACCGGACTTCCCTGTTTCAGCGCTGTACCAAGGCTAGCATGGCGGTGTGATCGGGAACCAGCGTCGAGTCCTGGGTCGGGATCTGATTGATGTGGAAAATCGCCCAGGCACCGTCCGGGTGGCTCTCGCTCGGCCCGAAATGGTCAATCCGGGTGAGCGAGCAATTATCCACCTGGCAGGTCAGCGCCGCCTCCGGGTCCAGCTTTAACGCGTGGCCGATCGCGGCCCGGATCGTGCCGCCATGGGTGACGGCGACGATGTCGCGGCCGGTATGTTCGGCGTTCAGGCGTTCGATCACGCCGGAGACGCGATCCATCAGGTCGACGAAGCTTTCACCGCCCGGTGCGCGGGTATGGGCCGGCGTCAGCCAGAACATGTGCTTGGGGTCCAGCTCGGCGTAAACCTCCTCGCGCTTGCGGCCCTGCCAGTCGCCGAAGTCCTGCTCCGCGAGGTCTTCCTCGATATGGGGGTCTGGCAAGGCCAGTCCCGCCGCCTTGATGGCGTCCGCCGTCTGGTGGGTGCGCTGCAGATGGGACGTCACGAGCAGCGCATCTTCGGGCAGGAGCCGCGCGAGCCCGGCATAGGTCGGCGGATCGTCGGTGTCGGCCAGGGGGTCGGTGTTGCCGTAGATTCGGCCCCCGGTCGAGCGGACGGGGGCGTGGCGGACCCACCACCAGCGTGTTCGTGTGGTCATCAAATACTCCCTGAGATAACGGCGCTTGCCGCCACGAGTGCGGCGGTCTCGGCGATTGCCTGGGCGGCCCCCAGCACGTCGCCGGTATAGCCGCCGATCTGGCGGAACGCGATCAGGCCGACCGCAAATGCACCGAGCCCGCCGGCAACCATCATCGTGATCACGCCGAAGCCCGCCGGCGTCACCACGGCCAGCAGCACCAGAAGAACCGCAAGGCCGAGCCCCTTCCAGCTGTCGCCCTCGCTGGGTTTTCCCGCATCGGCCCCAAGACCATCGTCGCGGGCCGTGGTCAGCCAGCGCATGGTGGGGGCAATCAGCGCCCGGCTCCACACGGCCGCGGCGATCAGCGCGCCCGCGGCCGCACCCATATCATGGGCGGCAATGGTGGCAAGTGCGGCGATCTTGGTGACGACGACGACGGCCAGCGTGACGGCGCCATAGGCACCGAGGCGGCTGTCGCGCATGATTTCGAGCTTGCGCGCCCGGTCTCGGCCGCCGCCGAAACCGTCGGCGATGTCGGACAGGCCGTCCTCGTGCAGGGCCCCGGTGAGCCAGATCATGAGGCCGATGGCCAGTGTTGCCGCCACGGGGGGGGGGACATCGAGCCAGGTCAGCACGCCAAGCAGCAGCGCGCCTGCGCCGCCGATGGCGAAACCGACGAGCGGGAACAGCCACATGGTTTCGGCCAGGGTCGGCGCGGAGTCCTCGGAATCGAAAAGGACATCCTCCTCGTCCGGCACATGCTCTACCGGCAGCCGCGTCAGGAACGCGACCGCGAGGCGAAGCTGGGCGGCGAGTTGCGCGCGACCATTCTCGTCATTTGCATCCATGCCCGACTTATAGGACAACCCCATTCCTTTCCGAAACGGAACTTGCGGTCACACGATATGAGCGAAACAGGAAATGGCGCGAACGGTGCCGGAAACGGTACGGGTGAATCCGGCGGCCCGGATTTCGACGAGATCCGCAAACTGATCGCCGAGATGCCCGTCCCCGACGTGGCCGCGGTGGAAGAAACCCGCGCGCGCGAGGCCGAGCTGACCAAACCGCCTGGCGCGCTGGGGCGGCTTGAGGGGATCACCGAGTGGGTCGCGGCCTGGCAGGGCCGCCACCCGCCGAACGTAACTCACGCTAGGGTCGCGGTGTTCGCCGGCAATCACGGCGTGGCCGCGCGGGGCGTTTCGGCGTTTCCCGCCGAGGTCACCGCCCAGATGGTGCAGAATTTCGTCGCCGGCGGGGCGGCGGTCAATCAGCTCACCGAGATGGCAGATGCGGATTTGCGCGTCTACGAGATGGCGCTGGAGACCCCGACGGCCGACTTCACGCAAGGCCCGGCGCTTTCCGAAGAAGACTGCGCCAAGGCGGTTGCCTACGGGATGATGTCGGTAGAGGCCGGGGTCGAACTCATCGCGCTGGGCGAAATGGGGATCGCCAACACCACGTCGGCGGCGGCGATCTGCCATGGCCTTTATGGCGGCAATGCCCAGGACTGGGTCGGCCCGGGCACCGGTGTGGCCGGCGAGGCGCTGGCGGCCAAGGTCGGGGCGGTTGAGGCTGGCGTCGCGGTGAATCGCGATCTGCTCGATGACCCCTTGCAGCTGCTTCGCGCACTGGGGGGACATGAAATCTCGGCCATCGTCGGGGCCATCATCGCTGCCCGATTGGCCGGGGTGCCGGTGCTGCTCGACGGCTATACCTGCACGGCCGCCGCTGCGGTGCTGCATGCCATTGACGAACACGCGCTGGATCATTGCATGATTGGGCACTTGTCGGCGGAGCCGTCACATCGCGCACTGTGCGAGAAACTCGACAAGGTGCCGTTGCTGGCGCTGGCGATGCGGCTGGGCGAAGGCTCGGGTGCGGCGCTCGCTATACAGATCGTGCGGGCGGCGTTGGCATGCCACACGGGCATGGCGACCTTCGCCGACGCGGAAGTCAGCTGCAAAGCGAACTAGATCAGTTCAGAAGGTTCGGCAGCCAGAGTGCCAGTGCGGGAAACATAATCAGCAGGATCAGGCGGAACACATCGGCGACAAAGAAGGGTGCGATGCCGGCGAAGATTGTCGAGAGTTCGACATCCTCCAGCATGGATTTGAGAATAAAGGCGTTGATGCCCACTGGCGGCGTGACCAGGCTCATCTCCACGGCAATCACCAAGAAAACCCCGAACCAAATCAAATCGAAGCCCATGGCATCGACGATCGGGACGAAAATCGGCACCACGAGCAGGATCATCGCCAGTCCTTCGATGAACATGCCAAGCAGAATTAGAATGCCGAGGATGGCGAAGATGGAAACCGTCGGACCGGCATCGAGCGACGTTACGAATTCGGAAAGTGTGTTCCCCACGCCGGTCAGAACGACAAACTGATTCAATACCAACGCGCCGAAGATCACGGTGAAGAGCATGGCCGTTGTTTTGCCGGCATCAAACAGGGACCGGTAGAGACCGCGCCAAGACATGCGCTGCCGGCCGACAGCGAACAGCAATGCGCCCAATGCACCGGCAGCGCCGGCTTCGGTCGGCGTGAAAATGCCGAAGGAAATCCCGAACATGATACCGAGAAACAGCGCGAGCACGCCCCACACTGATCCCAGTGTCCGGAAGCGCCTAGACCAGCTGCTGCGGTCGGCGCGGGGGCCGAGGCTCGGCTTGATGGTGACTACGGTCTGCACCACGCCGATATAGAGCGCGATGGTGATCAGGCCCGGGATGATGCCGGCAATGAAAAGCTTGCCCACGTCACTCTCGGTCAACAGGCCATAGATAATCAGGGCGTTGCTGGGTGGGATCAGGATACCCAGCGTGCCGCCGGCCGCGATCGTTCCCGCCGCCAAGCTGTCGCCATATTTGTAGCGTCGCATCGATGGCAGCGCGACTTTGGCCATGGTGACGACGGTTGCGACAGAATTGCCGGAGACCGCAGCGAAACCGCCGCTTGCGGCCACTGTCGACATGGCCAGACCACCCCTGAAATGGCCGAGCCACGCATGCGCGGCATCGTAGAGGTCGTCCGATAGCCGGGCCTGCGTCACAAACGCTCCCATGAGCATAAACAGCGGTAGCACCACGAAGGATGGCGAGATCGCGATGTCGAAAATGGTGGTGCTGGCCCCCATCAGGGCGGCAAAGGGGCTGCGCACCACCGAGGTGCCCACGACCCCGACCAGCAACATCGCGAACCCCAGCGGGACACGCGCGAGCAGCAGCAGGATAAGGGCGGCGAAGCCAATCAGGGTTTCGATCATTTGGCCTGCCGTATCGAACTATAGAGATTGCGCAGCAGGTAGAGTGCGGACACCAACGACAGGGCGGCAAAAATATAGGCGAATGGCCAGATCGGGATGTCGATCATCATATGCTGGGTGCTGTCTTCGAGGCTGACAGTCCCGTAATCGTACATCCGCTCCGCGATGAACAGTGTCGCGAAGATGCTGATCACATGAACGACGAATTTTTGTACCAACAATGTGCGGCCCTTCACCCAACGGTCGAGCAGGCCGACGGTGATATGTTCGTCGTCTCGGCTGATGATGGGGAGTCCGCAGAAGACGGTCAGCCCGAGCAGCAGGCCAATCACCGGCAATCCCCAGCTGAGGGGCGCGTTGAAGAAGTAACGCAGCATGACATCGGTGCTGCCGACCAGCAGCATCAAGCCAATGAAGACGGCGACCAGAATTCGCATCGGGCCGACGTCTTCATTGTCTTTGTCTGATGAATCCGAATCGAAATTCGTCATCGCGGAGAACGGGGCTGGGCTACTTAAAGTCCTTCAGCTGTTGACGGTAGAAGGCAAGCGCGGCGGCGCCATCCACACCGCGTTGCTTGGCGCGATCCAGCCATTGCTCTGTGAATTGGGCCGTCCGGGCTTCGACCGCTGCGATGAACGCGGGGTCGGCATCCTTGATCGAGACGCCTGCGGCGGCCATCTTCTTGAGCGATTCCGTGTTACGGCGGTCCCATTCGCCGGCCACGCTGCGGGCCATGGCCTCACCCAGATACTTCTCCATGATGGCCTGGTCGTCGGCCGAAACGGAATCCCACTTTTGCTGATTCAGGATAGGGGTCCAGGCCAGGGTGAAGAGGGCGCCGGGATAACGCAGGCCGTGCTTGATGAACTGATCAACCTTGAGGACCGTGACCAGCGCTGCCGGGCCTGTCATGCCGTCGACAACACCCTTGGAAACCATGGGGAAAATCTGAGCGGCGGTCGAGGGCACCGGTGCGACATCAAATGCCTTCAGGATGTTGGCAGAGAGGCCGGCACCCGTGCGAAGTTTCATGCCCTTCAGGTCTTCAAACTTCGCGACCGGTTTGCTGATAGTCCAGAGGTTTTCGCCCGAGAAACTGTAGAGCGAGGCGAGTTTGGCACCCTTGAACTCGTTGGCCTGTTCGAAAAATTTCTTATAGGTGCGCCATGACGCCACAGACTGCGCAGTGGCAGACGGGGTGTGGCCGGTCAGTCTGCTGATCTCCGGCAGCCAAAGGCGCTCGCGTTCGAAACCCGTATGAATATAGGCCGCATCCACGACACCCTTGGTGACTAGGTTCCAGCCGCGCGGTGGCGGGCCCACCTTGCCGTTGGTGAATTCGAACGTGACGCGTCCCTCGGTTTCGCGCTCCACATTCTCCTTGAGGAATTTCCAGCCATGGCTGTTGTTGGGGTATTGCGGCGGCGCGAAAATGTGGACCAGGAAATTAGTCTCGGCTGAAACGGGTGCTGCTGTGCCGGCGATCGCGGCCAGCGCGGCAAGGCTCCCAAGGATTTTTGTTTTGAATTTCATGATGTTCTCCCCTTTGTTTGTTGTCGGGTGGAACGTGCAGTACCCGAAGTTTGGTTTTCGTTCGGTTATTGTGACGGCGCGTGTTTGCCGACCTCCCACCCCTGATCGCGCAGATGTTTGTTTGCCGACGCGATCGGAGAAGATTCAAGCTCGGTGGCCATGGTTTCGTTAAAGCGGTTCAGAAACCCGAACATGGCGATGGTGGCGGTGATCTCGACGATCTCGGCGTCGTCGTAGTGCCGTTTGAGAATCTCAAAGTCCGAATCCGTCACCATGTTCGGCACTTGTGCGGCGCCTTGCGCGATGCGCAAAACGGCGCGCTCGCTTTCGTCGAAAAGGTCGCTGGTCTCATAGTCCCAGAGCGCGGCCTGACGTGCCGGGTCCACGCCGATGTCGTCCCCAAAATAGGCATTGTGCGCGGCGCAATAATTGCAGCCCGCTGACATGCTGGTGACTTGTGCAATGAAAGTTTTGAGCTCTTCGCTGACAATCCCGCTGCCAACCAGGGTCGCCCGGAACTCCACCCATGCCCGAGCGATGTCCGGCCGGTGGGCGAGCGTCAGAACGAAATTGGGGACATCGCGCCCGATTTCTCTCGCCCGCTTCGCAAAGTCGGCCAACTCGGGCACGTCTTCGAGTTTTCTCGGCGCAATTCGCGGCATTTTCCGATGGATGCCCCCGTCCCCTTGGGTCCCGGTCAGGTCGTTTAATGCCTGCTGGTTGCCCGTTTTTCTCTTATCAGAGAATTATCCTGACATGAACGTCGCGGAGACTCCAAGCGATCTCTCGATATTTCAGACCGACTGCCCGTCATGGGTCGAGAGGAAAAGTTCACAAGGTTTGTCGGAACGGTTGCTCCACGCGTGGCTACCACCAAGGTTGACCACCGTGTCGCCGGTGGACAGGTGAACTTCCTCGGTGTCGAGAACCATCGTGACCTCCCCGGAAAGAACCAGCACATAATCGAGACTTCGGGTTTGCTGCATATAAGGATGGGAAGCGTTTTCCCCGAGGCGGGAGGCCTCCGGGGTGCCCATGTCCGCGAAGTAGTCGGAAACCTTTTCGTCCGTCAGGCCATCCATATACCAGTCATCGGGTGGAATGGTTACGAAGCTGCCGACCGAGCCGCCGGCGGGTGGTTGCAGTGTATTGGGTAGGTGAAGGGTCTCGCGTACGCCCTTGATGGGAGCGGGTGTCGCTTCGGTTACCCAGAAACGTGTAAACGCGAAACCGGGGCGTGCCGGATCCGTACGCACATCTTCCGCCGCCTTGTCTTCGTAGATGACGGCATTTCCGTTCTCGTCACCCGCGGCAACGATTCGCCGCACCTCCCTCGGGTCACTGCGCGTCATTGTCGCCTCCGTCGTTGTATGCGTCGCCGCCGATCATCACGAACAACATATTGTTGGCACCGCGTGTGCTGTCCCAGGAGTGCCAGTGCCCGAGTTGCACAATGACGTCGCCGGCATACATGACGAAATCATCATCCGGCAGGACGTGAATGCGCTCCCCTTCGGTGACGACGCCATAGTCGACGGTGCGGGTGCGGTGCATGTTCCAGTGTTTGTCGCTGTCCATCTTCTCGGACAAACCGGTAACGTTCATCGTCGCGAAGTGATCGTCGGCTGACGATTTCTCGATAACGCTCGTATCTTCCTTGTAGGACTGAATGACACGAAAATGCGCGCCGTCGGCAGGGGGCGAATGGCTCATGGCCCTATCGCCGCCGTCATGATGATCGGTCAGATCAATCGGGCAATCGTCGAAGGTCCAGATTTCATTGAAGAAGATCGTCGAACCCCCGCCCCGTTCGTGCTGGTGCGGGTTGAGGCTGTCACGGATGACCCGTGATTTGCCATCAGGACCGTTTCCAACGACCACACGGCGCGGCGGTACGGGTTTATTTGTCATGTTTCTTAATCCCCCGGTGACTTGAGGGAGAGATTATTCCTGCCGCGGCAGCTCGCACGCAAGCGCGGATTATCCAGCTTCACAGGAGTGAGTCGGCAAGCCTGGCCCACCGGCAATCGCGCTGCGCCGCTCCAGCAGGATGACGTCGCGCCAGTCGCCGTCGATATGGCCGTACCGCTCGCGCCGGCCGATCTCGCGGAACCCGGCACCGAGAAGCAGCGCGCGGCTCGCGGCGTTGCCGTCCATCACCTGGCCCTGGAGGGTCCAGTAACCGTCGGCCTCGGAGATGGCGAGCAGGCGGGCGAGCAGTGCCACACCGATGCCCCGGCGGTGCTCTGTGTTTTTCACATAGACGCTGACCTCAGCGACCCCGGCGGCGCCTCAGGTGTCCGGGACTGGCGACAATGCCGCGAACCCCACGACAGAGCCGTCGTCACGGCGCGCGACCAGGCGGCCGATCGCCAGATGATCCGCGTTCCACGCCCCCCATTTCGGCGGGCTTGTCGTGAAGGCGGCGAGACCCGTCGCGAGCCCCTCGCTATAGATCGCACGTACGGCTTTCCAGTCGTCGCGCTGCATATTCTCGATCATGGCGTTCATCTTCGTCATGGGCAGGCATCGTCTGTGCTCGTATGGTTGTCGTCTCTGACGACACCCCGGAATCTAGCACAAGGGAGGAACGACCATGGCAACACCCATCCGGCGCGTGGTGATGGGCCACGACGACAACGGCAAGGCGGTTGTGATCGAGGACGGTCCCGCACCCTTCGTTCATATCAACCCGAAGAATGACGACGATTGGTCGACCGATTTGTGGCGCACCGGCGAGACGCCGGCGAAAATCGTCCAGCGGCATGATGAACCCACCCTGGGTCCGCGCCGCCAGATGCCACAAAAGAACGGCAGCGTGTTTCGCATCAACCATTTCGCCCCCGAGACCGAGGACGTCGCCAACCGCACGGTCGAGGAGGCCCGCGCGGCCTTTCGGGCACTCGGCAACGAACCGGCCTCGACCTATGGCCGTGGCGGCGACCATCCGGCAAGCCACCGTACCGAGACGATCGACTATGCGCTGATCCTCTCGGGCGAGATCACAATGGTCATCGATGACGGCGAAGTCGAGCTGAAGGCGGGCGACGTGGTGATCCAGTGCGGCACCAACCACGCCTGGGTCAACCGCAGCGGCGCGGCGTGCGAAGTGATGTTCGTTCTGCTCGACGGGGAATTCGATCCGGGTCTGGCCGCGAAATTCCCCCAGGGCGACTAGTCGCATCGCGGTGCACCGATGACGCATGCAGACGATCACGGACAGATGTCCGACGACCAGCAGCGCGCGGCGCTGCGACCCAACCGTTCTGCCGCGCAGGTGCGCCTGCGCACGCTGGTCCTGATTCGATGGATCGCCATCGCCGGCCAGTTGGCCGCGTTGCTGATTGTGCGGTTCGGGTTGGATTGGCCGCTGCCCATTGATGCGGCCTTGGCGGCGATCGGGGCGTCGGTGCTGCTGAATATGGCCATGACACTCCGCCACCCGGTGCGCGGGCGCCTGAGCGAGTGGGAGGCGGCGGCTTACCTGGCCTTCGACATTCTGCAGTTGGCCGTGTTGCTGTATCTCACCGGCGGGCTCGGCAACCCGTTTTCGTTGCTGTTCCTGGGGCCCGTGACGGTTTCCGCGACGACACTGAGCCGATCAGCCACGGCCATGTTGAGCATTTTGGTGATCGGCTGCGCGAGCCTTCTGGCCTTTTATCATCAGCCATTGCCTTGGTCGGAAGGTGGGCTGGAGCTGCCTGTTTTCTATATCGGCGGTCTGTGGACGGCCGTGGTCGTGGGCACGCTATTCCTGGGCGGATATATCGGCAGTGTCGCGAGCGAGGGTCGGCGTATGTCGGACGCGCTGACTGCGACCCAGCTGGCCCTGGCGCGCGAACAACAGCTCTCGGCCCTGGGCGGACAGGCCGCCGCCGCGGCACACGAGCTGGGCAGCCCGCTGGCGACCATCGCGGTAACGGCAAAGGAACTGACCCGCGAAATCCCGCCAGACAGCGAGTTCGCCGACGATGTTCGCATCCTGCAGGCCGAGGTGGACCGGTGCCGGGACATTCTCGCTGAGCTGGGCCGCGCGCCCGACGTTGCGGACCCTGGTGATCCATTTGCCACCGCGCTACTTTCGGATGTCGTGGCGGCCGCGGCGGCGCGGCACCGCGACGAGAGCGTGGTTCTGGACCTCGTGGCGACCGGGATAGACGAGAGCGCCGAACCGACGGTCGTGCGAAGCCCCGAATTGCTTCATGGTCTCGGGAATGTGATCCAGAATGCGGTGCAGTTTGCCGACGGGCATGTCTCGGTCGATATCTCCTGGGATGAGATGGAAGCCCGGGTCGAAGTGCGCGACGATGGGCCCGGATTTCCGCCGGCGGTTCTCGATCGCATCGGCGAACCCTATATATCCAGTCGGGGTCAGGGGTACATGGGGTTAGGCATCTTTATCGCGCAATCCCTGCTTGAGCGGACAGGGGGCCGGATAAGGTTCTCAAATGCGCGCGCGGCGGCGCGTACGGACGGGGCGGAAGTCTCGATCACGTGGCCGCGCGATGATCTTGAAGTTGGCGCAGGGACGGGTTAATCGACGGTCATGGTTGATGCAGACGTAAATGACATGACGATTTCGGACGACGCGTCGCTGCTGATCGTCGATGACGAGGTCAATCTGCGCCTGCAGTTGGCGAAGGCGATGGACAGGCGCGGATTTCAGGCCGATGTCGCGGAATCGGTGGCAGAGGGTATTCGCGCGGTCGAGGCCCGCCCACCCAAATATGCGGTGATCGACCTGCGCCTCGATGACGGCAGCGGCCTGGAAGTGGTCGAAAGCCTACGGCGGGTCCGGCCCGATGCACGTATCGTGGTGCTGACCGGTTACGGCAACATCGCCACGGCGGTGGCTGCGGTGAAGGCGGGCGCGGTGGATTATCTGCCCAAGCCTGCGGATGCGGACCAGGTGGCCGCGGCGCTGCTGGCCGATGGCGCGACGTTGCCCCCGCCGCCGGACCGGCCGATGTCGGCAGACCGGGTGCGCTGGGAGCATATCCAGCGCGTATATGAACAATGTGATCGCAATGTCTCAGAAACGGCGCGACGCCTGAAGATGCACCGCCGGACATTACAACGCATTCTGGCGAAACACGCGCCGCGCGAGTGACGTCGGGGGATCGGCCCATCGTTGCGGAAGAGACCTACCTGACCTTTGCGGGGCTCGGGTGCGACCTGGTGGTGCGTGTCGGGTCGGGCGTGGATGCCGATGAGCTGTGTGAAGAGTTGCTGATCTTTCTGCCGGGGTGTCCGCTTCACTTCCAACATTTCTGTGGTTTTCGTGAGACTTTGGGGCTTTAACCCACAAATCTACCCACAAATGGAAAAGGGTCGATATCCCTTATTAGACCACCGGTGAAGCTCAAAGGGCCGTTTTAGCGCTAGGGGCCCGGCCCGCGCTCCTGAAAATCGACGTCCAAGGCTTCGAACTCGAGGTTCTGCGCGGCGCCAGCGACCTGTTGGCGGCCTTCGAGGTCCTGTATGAGGGTCAGGCACTTGCCGAGGATGTAATCGTTTATTTGGTTGCAGCCGGGTTCGCCGAGGTCGGCCGCCACAATGTCAGCATCGGGCCGGAAGGTGTGCCCATCCAGGCCGACTTCCTGTTTTACCGTGAGTCATGACCACCGCCGGATGACGGCATGGGCCCGCACCTGCTAAGAGGGATGGGATGAACAACACGCCACGATTGATTGACTGGTTGGACCGGCTCGCCGCCGCGCATGTCGTGTGCGTCGGCGACGTGATGCTCGATCGCTTCGTCTACGGCGAGGTTGAACGAATTTCGCCCGAGGCACCGATCCCGGTCCTGCGGATTGCCCGCGAGGCCGTGACCGTGGGCGGTGCGGGGAACGTGGCGCGAAACCTTTCGGCGATTGGCACCGAAACCTGTTTGTTCGGTATCGTCGGGGATGACCCGGCGGGCCGGGAGGCGGCCGAGGTTTTGTCCTTCGAGAATGCGGTGACATTGTCGCTCAGCACAGACGGCGCGCGCCCGACGACCGTGAAGACACGCTTCATCGCCGGTGGCCAGCAGTTGCTGCGTACCGATGAGGAAGAGATGACCGCGCTTTCGGACGGATTGCTGGAGCAACTCTCCACGGATGTGGGCGCGTCTGTCGCGGATGGGAACTGCGGCGCACTGATCCTGTCGGACTACGGCAAGGGCGTCTTGACCGATGCAATGATCAAGGCGGCGATGGAGGCCGCACACGCGGCCGGTGTGCCGGTGGTAGTCGATCCCAAAGGCATTGATTTTGCCCGCTACCGCGGTGCCGGCGTCATCACGCCGAACCGTCGTGAGCTGGCGGCGGCGTCTCGGATGCCGGTCGACAGTGATGCAGAAGTCGCGGCCGCCGCGCGACACCTGATCGAGATGTGCGGGCTGGACGCGGTGATTGCGACGTGCGGCGCCGACGGCATGACCGTGGTGAGTGGGTCGGACGAAGTGCATCTGCCCGCACTGGCCCGTGAGGTCTTTGACGTCTCGGGCGCGGGTGACACCGTGGTGGCGACTGTGGCGGCCGGGCTGGCCGCGGGTATGGGTGTCGTGGATGCTGCACAACTCGCCAATGTGGCGGCGGGGCTCGTGGTGGCGAAAGTCGGGACCGCCGTTGTGCGGCTCGATGAGCTGGCTGATGAACTGGGTGGCGCGCCGGGCCTTGCGGCCAAGATCATGGACAAAGCAGCACTCGAGGAACGCATCGCCCAATGGCGCGCAAGGGGCCTGTCAGTGGGCTTTACCAATGGCTGCTTCGACATTGTCCACCCGGGGCACATTTCCCTGATCGAACAGGCGAGTGCCGCCTGCGACCGGCTCATTGTCGCGCTCAACGATGACGCCTCGGTCGGGCGGCTCAAGGGCGAGGGTCGACCGGTCCAGCCCGAGGGGGCGCGGGCCCGCGTCATCGCGTCGCTCGCGGGCGTGGACGGGGTGGTCCTGTTCGCCGAAGACACGCCCATGGAACTGATCGAGGCCGTGCGTCCCGACGTGCTGGTCAAGGGTGCCGACTATGCCGTGGACGAGGTTGTGGGCGGCGAACTGGTGGTGTCATATGGCGGCCGGATCGTCCTGGCCGACCTGGTCGACGGATTTTCCACGACCGACACGATCTCCCGTATCGCCGGCTGAGTGCCGGTTTATATCCGCGGGTCGACCAGGCGCTGATGGCGTTTTGCGGCCGCACGCGCGAACCGCAACGTCAGCGCCTTTCGGCGGCTCGCATGCAGACCGGTGTCGGGGGCCTCGCGTATGGCTTCCGCGCCCCATGAATCGGCGATGATCAGGCCCGTGCTCTCGGGTACGAGTTCGTGCGGGAACCCCCGCGGCACCGCGAAATAAAGCTGATCGCAGAAATCTTCATATTCGGGCCATTTGCTGTCGCCGCGCAGGTCGGCCACGCTCACCTTCACCTCGACGATAACAAACTGGCCGTTATCCGTGAGCCCGATCACGTCTGCGCGGCGATTGTTCGCTAGGGTGAACTCGGTCAGGACCGCATAGCCGAGATTGACCAGATGACGCCCCACACCGCGGGTCGTTTCGGCCGTGAGTTCTGCGGCGGCGATATCGTCTTTGGTCGGGTCGAATGGTTCGGTCATGGCTATAAGGCCTTGTTAACACTGTAAATCCGGTTTCGCATCTTGTTGCGCAGGCTATTCGACACGATATAAGAAGGGAAATCGGTCGGGGGTGGACCGGGTCAATATGTATCCTCAGTCCGAGGCGGTACCGAATTATGAATATGGTAGATCATTCAAATATCGAAGACCGGACCTCCAACGCGATGAGCCACCGCAAGGCCTTGGCATGGTTGGGCCTCGCCGGCGGTGTTGCCTATGCCGCACCGACGATCGTTCATCTCGACCGCAGCGCGAACGCCAAGACATTGCCGTAGCCATGCACACCGCGATGCGAGCGCAACCCGCGGCCAGCGCGGAGGCGATTTTTGCCGCCGATGTGTTTATCTACATGGGTGACCTGGCACCATTGTTTCGCGAATGCTGGCGGGTCCTCAAGCCCGGCGGCATCTTCATCGCGACATTCGAGGACGCGCTCGCGACAAGCGACACCTGGAAGCTTGAACATTCCGGGCGTTACACCCACGCGCTGCCGTACCTGCAGGAGATCGCAAACGAGGCAGGCTTCACGGAAACCATCTCGAGCCCCATCGTGTTGCGCTAGGAATATGGCGAACCGGTCCAGAGCCTGCTCGTCAGTTTTGAACGCGCGCGGGATGCGGGATAGCAAAACGCCCGGCCGGGGCCGGGCGTCTGCCAACAATCTGCTTGTCGTGCCAGTGGCCGGTTAGGCTGCCTTGGGCACCGAGTTTTCCGCGACCATCGCGAGGAAGGTTTCGGTCAGGTCCGCGCCTGCGGCCGCTGATGTTGCGGTGATCAGGTTACCTTCACTCACCACGTCCTCGTCGGGCACCCAGTGGGCGCCGGCGCGGCTCAGCTCTTCGCCCAGCTCGCCTTCGCCCGCGAGGCGGCGGCCCGCCGCAACGTCGGCGGTGATCAGGAGACTGACCGCCTCGCCGATCGCGAGAACAGGCTGCTCGGCATCAAGGAACGCCGCGATCAGGCGCTTTGTGTGGGGGTTCTCCGACAGGGTGAGGGCGCTGTTGCGGCCGTCGGGCAAGATCAGGCCGCAATAGTCGGCGGCCAGTGCGTCGCCGATCGCCGCGTCGGCCATGAAGTGATGGCCCCAGGCATCGGCATGCCAGCCCTGGACCAGCCCACCATCGGGGGAGATCACTTTCATCGGACGGCCTTTGGCGATCAGCATTTTCTGCGTGTCGGTAAAGGTCAGCTCGGCGAAGCCGGCGGCGGCGAGAATTGCGATCGGTAGTTTTTCGTCTGCCATTTACACACTCCATTTATTTGTGGCGTGCGCTGGGTCGGGACGACGGCCAGCGACGCGGTGTAAGAATGACCATCAGTTTGCGGCGAGGAAGGGCTCGCGCAATCCTGTGGGATATGCTCGTTCCGGAACGGTCTGGCGTTTTTCACGCAGGCCGGGGCGGTTTTTCGAAGATGGCGGGAATGTAGGAATCGGACCCGCGAGAGTCAATCGGTCGGGGGTCGATTGCGCGTTTTCGCCGCACAATTTTATCCCCCGGCCGCCGAATTCGACGCCGTCTAGTTCGATGTGGGCTTGTTGTCGCGCAGTGGTGCGGAGATCGTCGAGGCGGCGGCGCGCGGGCTATTGTCTTCGCGTATGACCGACCCCGATATTTCACCGCCGGATTCGACCTCGATGCGGCCATATTTGATGGTGCCGGTGACATGGCCGCCGCTGCGTATCTGCAGGACACTCGTGACCGTGAGTTCACCCTCGAACCGGCCATTGATTTCCGCTTCTGCGACAGTTGCGGTGCCGGTGAAAGTTCCGCCCTCGGAGACTTCGAGTATCTCTCCTTCCAGGGTCGCATCGATGCTCCCCTCGACGACCAGCGTGTCGCAATCGGAAATCTCACCCTTCAGGTTGATTCCGGGTCCGACCGTCATGCGCGCGCCGACACTGCGCGGCGCAGGGCGTGGTTCGGTGGTGTACGCCGGCGCGCTCCCGGGGGTCGGGACGGGTGGAATCTCGTCCAGGCTTCGGGCGGGCTTTTCGCTGGTGTTGACGGCGTCGTTCATTATCCGGTTCTCGGGCGGCGCGGGCCGCAAGGTCGAGGGGGTATCGTGGGGTTGTGATTTCCTGAACACTTTAACTCAGATTTTGCGGGTGGCGGCAGGACAATTCTCCAATTAGGAGGATTGACAGCCGATCGACGAGGTTTATGCGCCGCGATATCCACAATCCTGTGGTCGCGATGGGTCAATATCATGACAAAGCAAAACGAGCCTCTCATGGAGCGGCTCGTTCGCGTCGTTCCCGGATCATCGGGAAATCTATGATTTGCCAGCCTGTTGCCGACCGCTACAGGCGTTGGCGTCCTGGTGGCGCCGTTTCTTACCGGGGCGCATTGAATTCAATCGTGCGGATGTGCCAGGGGCCGGAGGCCTCGACCTGGAATTTCATCTTGTCCGGACGGGAAAACGGCAGCTTGCCGACCATGGGCAGTGAATCGTCGCCGTCGCGCGACTGCGGTGCGCTGGCGATGAGTTTGGTATCGTCCTTGGGGTCGACGACCGTCAGCTGAAACTGACCACCCGTTGCGCGCCAGGAATTCTCGATCCGACCATTCGTCTCGAATTCCTGCGTAACCTTGCTGTCGGACGCATGCTCTTTGAAGATAAGCTTCGTGGCCTGCGCGACCGCGCCTGATGCCGAGAACCCTGCGAACGCAACGGCGAATGCGAGGGTGAGGACGATGGCGTGAATATGTTTAGAAAGACTGTGCATTGGCTTCGCTCTCAGGTTGTTTTCGTTCCCTAGTGACCCGGACTAACGCGGTCGTCGCTGCTGAGAAGAGCTACCAACAGTCGCATACTATAATACCGTAATTGTTGTGCGCAAAATGGTCAACGTGCGTTCGTGTTTTTTCCGAGGCAATAATTAATGTTCTGTAACAGAGAGGAGCAATCGTCGTGCCAAGTATGGCGCGCCCGGCAGGATTCGAACCTGCGACCCTCGGCTTCGGAAGCCGATACTCTATCCAGCTGAGCTACGGGCGCGTCATGCGCGGGACAATTGCGCCAAAGGGCACGAAGGTCAAGCAAAGCCGCATTGTTACAACTTATTGCCGGGGGCCGTTCTGCACCCCATATTGCCGCAAATAGTTAAAATTGATGCCCTGAAGGGCGGGAGAATCGACAATGAGTAGCGACGGCGACTCCAAAATTGCGAAAACAGACGGGGAATGGCGCCAGGAATTGACGCCGGAGCAGTACCAGATTACCCGCCTGTCAGGGACCGAGCGCCCGTTTACCGGCAAATATCACGATTCCAAGGACTCCGGGACGTTCCATTGCGTATGTTGCGGCACGCCGCTGTTCAATTCCGGTGAGAAATACGATTCCGGCACCGGATGGCCCAGTTTCTGGCAGCCGGTCACCGAGGATGCGGTCGAAACCAGGGTCGACCGGGCCCACGGGATGGTTCGCAACGAAGTGGTGTGCGCCAGGTGCGATGCCCATCTGGGTCATGTTTTCCCCGATGGACCGCCACCAACGGGCCTGCGCTACTGCATGAACTCGGCCTCGCTAGACCTGAAATCCGACGACGAAGACTAGCGTTTCGTAAAACGTGCCTGCGGGTCGCTCTGGTCTGCGCCCGACGGCAGGTCTCGGGCCGGGTCGTCGATCCAGCTCAGGATATCGTCCAGCACGACATCGCCCTGCAGGTCGCGCAGCAACATGTGATACCCGTCGTCGTAGACGGCGATCCGCCGCTGGCTGTCGGGGGCGCCCGGCAGGCTGGCGATCATCTTGTGCGAGGCGTCCGGCGGCACGATGTCGTCGTTGGCGCCATATAACAGCAGCGCCGGCGCGTCGAACGCGGGAGATGCCTCCAGCGCCTCGTCCATCAGGTTGACGATCCCCCAGATCGCATCGACCCGCGTGTTCTTGATCACCAGCGGGTCCCGGCCCAGCGCACGAAGCATCTCGATATTGTCCGACGGGTTGCGCTTGATGCCCTGACCGCTGAGCGGCAGCCACGGTATTGTGTGGGCAAACAGCCACAGGCTCATGGATTGATAGAAGGGCATCGTCACCCGGCCCCACACCGCCGGCGCCACGAGAATCAGCCCGTCGGCGTCCAGTCCGGCATCGGTCCAGGCCGACATCAGCACCGCCCCGCCCATGCTCTCGCCCATTGCATAGACACGCGCGCCGGGATATTTCGCCCGCGCGGCCTCGATCGCGGCGCGGGCGTCATCGCGTAACCGGTCGCCGCCGGGCCATGAGCCGGCGTTATCCGATGCGCCGAAACCCCGCTGATCATAGGCCAGCGTCGCGATCCTGTTCTCGGCCAGGCGCGGCCCGATCTCGGCAAACGCGTTCGAGTAATCGTTGAACCCGTGCAAGGTCACGATCACGGCGTGAGGGGTGGTCTCGGGCAGCCAGCGGCGCAGCGGTAGCCGGGTGCCATCGGGCGTGATGAAATGGGTTTCGGTCAGGGATGGCGGCATCGGTGTCTCGGCGAGGGGCCCGGGGTCCTGGGTGCGTGGCGCGCAGGCGGCCAGCGCGGCGAGCAGGAAGAGGGTGAAACGGAACCTCATGCGGTGGTCGCGTCGCCCCGGGTCAGGGCCAGGAATACGTCTTCCAAGTCGGGTTCCTCGGTGGAGAGGTCCGCCACGGTCAGGCCTGCCGCAGACACCGCGTCGAGAATATCCCGGACTTCGGTCTCGCGCGTGCGGTAGCGGAAGGTGAGGGTGCGGGTATCGCTGCGCTCGATATTGAAAGCCTGCAATGTCGCCGGTAGCTCGCCGATGTCGGCGTTGACCGTGATGTGCAGCTCCTTGTTGTCGAGCCGCTCGATCAGTGCGCGGGTCTCGTCGCACGCGATGACCTGGCCTTCATTGATGATCGCGATCCGGTCGCACAGTTCTTCGGCTTCTTCCAGATAATGGGTGGTCAGCACGACCGTGGTGCCATTCTCGTTGAGTTCGCGCACGAAGGCCCATAGCGACTGGCGCAATTCAATATCCACGCCCGCGGTCGGCTCGTCGAGGACCAGCACCGGCGGGTTGTGGACTAGCGCCTTGGCGACCAGCAGCCGGCGGCGCATGCCACCCGACAGGGAGCGGGAATAGGCCTCCGACTTGTCGGCCAGCCCGACCCGCTCGAGGATTTCGCTCGTGCGCCGTTCGGCCGGCGGCACGCCAAAGAAACCGGCCTGCACTTCCAGCATCTCGCGCGGGCTGAAGAAGGCGTCCAGGTTGAGCTCCTGGGGCACCACCCCGATCGCCGCGCGGGCCTGGCGCGGTTCCCGGTCGATGTCGATACCCCAGACCTTCGCCGTCCCGCCGGATTTGATCACCAGCCCGGCGAGGATGTTGATGAAGGTCGATTTCCCCGCCCCGTTCGGCCCCAGCAGGCCGAAAATGCCGCCGCGCGGCACCTCCAGGTCGACCGCCTTGAGGGCGTGCACCCGGCCGCCGCCGTCGGCCCGGTAGGTCTTGTCCACGCCCACGGCTGAGATCGCTAGGTCGGGCAGCGTGCCTTGCGGGCTATCCGTGGCGTTTTCGGCGGGTGTGTCGTAGGGGGTCATGGCGGTCGGGTCGTCCGGCGCAGAAAGAGGGTTCGGAAGATGTTGTCGCGATCAGGCGCTTCGCCTATGTATGGCGTCCACGCGCGCGGCACAACCGCTCGTGTATCCGATGTCGCCAGTCTGGGAGTTCGCTGACCATGCAGCCGCCCGAAACCATCGAGGTCGACAGCCGCGAGATCGCCTGTGACGGCGGCGCCGGCGCGCTCGGCCATCCGCGCGTGTTCCTGAACATGGGCGACAAGAATGAGATCGACTGCCCCTATTGCGGGCGCCGGTTCGTGTTGTCCGCAGACGCGCCTGCGTCCGCCGGGCATTGATCACACCAGACCCGCCGCTTCCCGCACCGCTCGTGACCGGGCGCATGGCGCTCGTGCCCGTGGGCCGTGATCTGGCCCGCGCTCTCCTGAACGACCGCAGGCTGGCGGCCGATCTGGCAAACGGCGCCATTCATCGCGATTTCCCCGATGCGGAGCTGGCCGCCAAGCTGCCGGCCTTCGCCCAACGCCTCGACGATGCTGCCAATCCCGCGCTCGGCCGCACGGCCCCGGCCGATCCGGCGGGGTGGGGTTTGTGGCTGTTCCGCTACACCACCGAGCGCATGATCGTCGGCGCGGCGTCCTTCACCGGCCCGCCCAACGCCTCGGGCGAGGTCGAGCTCGGCTATCAGATCGTCCCCGCCCATCGCCGTCGCGGCCTCACGGTCGAGGGTTGCGCAGCACTGGTCGCCTGGGCCTTCCACGACAGCGCCACGACCGCGGTCGTCGCCGATTGCGCTGAGACCAACACGGCCTCGATCCGCACCCTGCAGAAGCTGGGTTTCACCCATGAGCGCACGGTGCGCGACCGCTTCCACTGGCGGCTCGCCCGGCCGACGTGATGGGTAGAGCCTGACATTTCGGCTCAACGGGCAAGTCTGACCTATACTGCAGGCGAACGCATTGGGGAGAAGAACGCATGGCCGACTACACGCTTTATGGGCACCCGCGCTCGGGCAACGCCTACAAGACCGCGCTAATGCTGTCGCTGACCGGCACCGAATATGATTTCGAACCGGTGGATCTGATGGACGGCGGCAACCTCACGCCCGAATATCTCAAGATCAATCCGCTGGGCAAGGTACCGGCGCTGCGCCATGGCGACGTGTTGCTGCGCCAGAGCCACGACACGATGCGCTATCTCGTCGAGCAGACCGGCAAGTTCGGCCCCGAGAATTGGAACGAGGAGGCGCGGATCGGCGACTGGGTCGGCTTCGCGGTTGACTTCTTCGGCTACGGCCTCGCGCGCCTGCGCTTCGAGCTTCTGTTCGGCGCCGGTCCGGGGCCGGTCATGGAGTTCTTCCGCAAGCCTGCCGATCGCGGTCTCGGGGTGATCGAAACCCATCTGGCAGCGAATGACTGGCTTGCCTGTGGCAGGCCCACCATCGCCGACATCGCCTGCTACCCGGTCTCGTCGTTTCTCACGGATGCCGGCTACGACGCGGCGGATTTCCCCGGCATGATCGCCTGGCAGGAACGGTTCCGCGAACTGCCCGGTTTCGGCACCCAGATTGAGCTCATGCCGATCGAAAACTGGGCGCCGGCGGACTAGGCGCCAGGTTCTTCGTTTCTAGAACGTCTCCGTCCACGGCCGCAGGTCCAGCTCGTGGGTCCAGGCGCTGCGCGGCTGGGTATGGACCTGCCAGAAGGCCTCGGCGATGGCCTCGGGGTCGAGCATGTTGTCGGCCTGGCCCATGGCATCGAGTTCTGCAGCGCGCTCGGCGAAGCCCTGGCGGATCTTTTCGCCGTCGATCGCCCCGTCGACGATGATGTGCGCGACATGCACCCCCTGGGGCCCGTATTCCCGTGCGGCGGACTGCGCGACCATGCGCAGGCCCGCCTTGGCCGCGGCGAAGGCCGCATGGCCGTTGGCGCCGCGCACAGAGCCCGTGGCGCCCGTAAACAGCAGCGACCCGCCACCGCTGTCGGCCATGCGCCGGGTGGCCTCGCGCGAGACCAGAAACCCGCCGAAGCACGACACCCGCCACAGATGTTCGAACAGCCAGGTCTCGGTCTCGGCGAGCGAGTGGCGGACGTTGGCCCCCGGGTTGAAAGTCACGCTCTTGACGGGGGCGTGGGCGGCCTCCACCGCGTCGAACAGGGTTGCCACCTCGTCTTCCTTGCGCACGTCGAGCACGTGGATCGACGCGCTGCCACCGGCGGCGGTGATCTCGCTGGCCCGCTCGGCCAGCCGTTCTTCCGTACGCCCGGCCAGCACGGTGTGCAGCCCGCCACTGGCAAACCTTCGGGCGACGGCCGCCCCGGTGCCCCGCGCCGCCCCCACGCCGATGATGATGGCTGTCCCGTCCGTCATGGAAACTCCCCCGTTTGCGTTTGCCGGTTGTACACAGGCCACCGGCAGCACGGCCTGTCTGGACGTGCGGAATCGCGCTAAAAATAGCCCATGGCAGCAAATAAAACATCCGCGGGCACCTCTTCCGGAGACAGCCCTGCGCGTCTGTATCTGATCGACGGGTCGGGTTTCATCTTCCGGGCCTTCCATTCGAGCCCGCTCGACGCTTTCAAGCGCTCCGACGGCGTCCACACCAATGCGGTGAACGGCTACGTCAACATGCTGCTCAAGCTGATCGACCGGGCCCATGACGACGGCGCGCTCGATTACATGGCGGTTATCTTTGACGCCGCGCGGAAGAACTTCCGCAACGACATCTACCCCGAATACAAGGCCAACCGAGACGAGCCGCCCGAGGAGCTGCGGCCCCAGTTCCAGCTGGTCCGCGATGCGACCGAGGCGTTCGGCCTGCCCGCCATCGTCAAGGAGGGCTTCGAGGCCGACGATTTGATCGCCACCTATGCACGCGAGGCCGAGGCGCAGGGCATCGAGACGGTTGTTGTCTCATCGGACAAGGATCTCATGCAGCTGGTGCGTGACCGGGTGCATATGCTCGACCCCATGAAGGACCTGGTCATCGGTGAAGACGAGGTGATGGAGAAGTTCGGCGTTACCCCCGACAAGGTGGTCGACGTGCAATCGCTCGCCGGCGATTCCACCGACAACGTACCCGGCGTGCCGGGCATCGGCGTGAAGACCGCGGCGCTGCTGATCAACGAATACGGAGACCTCGACACGCTTCTGGACCGCGCAGAAGAGATCAAGCAGAACAAGCGCCGGGAAAACCTGATCGAGTTCGCCGATTTGGCCCGGGTCAGCCGTGACCTGGTGCGCCTGAAAGACGATGTGGAGACCGAGCACGAGATCGAGGATTTCGCGCTGAAGGATCCCGATCCGGCCACGGTCATCGAGTTCCTCCAGTCGATGGAGTTCCGCACACTCACCCAGCGGGTCGAAAGCCGGTTCGTGGCCAGCGGGTTGATCGATGCGGCCGAGACCCAGGCCGCACTCGCCGCCGATGCGCCCAGCGAGGACGACTACGAGCTGGTGCAGGACGAGAAATACCTGAAGGCCTGGATCGAGGGCGCGCGGGCCGCTGGCGCGGTCGCCTTCGACACCGAGACCACCTCGCTCAATGCCATGCGGGCGGAGCTGGTGGGGTATTCGCTCTCCTACGCGCCGGGGCGTGCGTGTTACGTGCCCGTCGGCCATGTGGAACCGCAATCCGACGACGAGGAGCTCGATCTGCTCGGTGAGCCTGTCGCTGACAGCGAGAAGGCAAACGGCAAATCGAATGGAAGATCAAACGGCACGCTCAAGCAGATCGACATCGCCAAGGCCCTCAAGCCCCTGAAGGACCTGATCGAGGACCCGTCCGTGCTCAAGGTCGCTCACAACGCCAAGTATGACCTGCTGGTGCTCGCCCGCGCGGTCGAGAAGCATCTGCCGAAAGCCAAGCCGCTGGCCCCCGTCGCCATCGACGATACGATGTTGCTCTCCTATGTGCTCGACGCCGGGCGCAACAAGCACGGGCTGGACGATTTGACCTTCCGCCATCTGGAGCGGGAGAACATCAAGTTCGAGGAGGTGGTCGGCAAGGGCAAGAACAAGATCACCTTCGAGGAAGTCCCGCTCGACAAGGCGCTGGACTACGCCGCGGAAGACGCCGACGTCACTGGGCGGCTCCACTCACGCTTCAAGCCGCGTTTGCCGGGTGAGCGCATGACCGCGATGTATGAGACGATCGAGCGGCCGCTGGTCCCGGTGATCGTGGACATGGAACGTGCGGGCATCAAGGCCGACGCCGAGACCCTCATGGACCTGTCGAAGGACTTCGCCAAACGCATGGCGAGCCTCGAGAAGAAGGCCCACAAGGTGGCGGGCGAGGAATTCAACGTCGGCTCGCCGAAACAACTCGGCGAGATCCTGTTCGAAAAGCTGGGCATCGAGGGCGGCAAGAAGGGCAAGACCGGCGCCTACACCACCTCGGCCGATGTGCTGGAGGACCTGGCCGCCCAGGGCCACGAGCTGCCTCGGATCGTGCTCGACTGGCGCCAGGTCCAGAAGCTCAAATCGACCTACGCCGACGCGCTGGTTGAGCAGATCCACCCCGAGACGGGCCGCGTCCACACCTCCTACGGCATGGCCATCGCCCAGACCGGGCGGCTGTCGTCCAACGACCCGAACCTCCAGAACATCCCTGTGCGCACCGAGGAGGGCCGCAAGATCCGCGCCGCCTTCGTCGCCGGCAAGGGCAACAAGCTGGTCAGCCTCGACTATTCCCAGATCGAGCTGCGCGTCGTCGCCCATGTGGCGGGCGAGGAGGCGCTGATCGCCGCCTTCCAGGACGGGCAGGACATCCACGCCATGACCGCCAGCCAGGTTTTCGACGTGCCGCTGGAAGACATGGACCCCATGGTCCGCCGCAACGCCAAGGCCATCAACTTCGGCATCATCTACGGCATCTCCGCCTTCGGGCTGGCCCGCAATCTCGGCATCGATCGCGGCGAGGCGGGGGCCTACATCAAGGCCTATTTCGAGCGCTACCCGGCCATCAAGCAGTATATGGACGACACCAAGGCCTTCGCCCACGAGGCGGGCTTCGTCGAGACCATCTTCGGGCGCCGCATCTACCTGACCGGCATCAAGGACAAGAACCAGGCCGTGCGCGGCTTTGCCGAGCGCCAGGCCATCAACGCGCCGATCCAGGGTGCGGCCGCCGACATCATCAAGCGGGCGATGATCCGCGTGCCCGCCGCGCTCGGCAAGAAGAAGTTGTCATCGACCATGCTGCTGCAGGTGCATGACGAGCTGTTGTTCGAGGCCCCCGCGGCCGAGGTGGACGAGCTGATCGAGGTGGTCCGCGACGTGATGGAGGGCGCGGCCGCCCCCGTCGTCAATATGGCCGTGCCCCTGGTTGCGGACGCGGGCATCGGCGACACCTGGGACGAGGCGCACTAGGCCCAGGCCCGCTTCGAGCGCTGCTACCCCATACTGAGCAAGGGTTTCGGTTCCGATTTTCCTTAAAGTGGTCTTCCGGCATCCCCATGTGAAGTGGGTAGAAATGAGAGGAGCACATGAACTGTATGCGAAATACACGAGCCCGCTGGAACCCCTTGTCGATCGCGATCATGGTCGTCGGTTTCCTGATTGCATGGCCCATCGGGCTGGCGGTACTGGCCTATATTCTGTGGGGCGATAACATGCTCACGGCGTTCGACGAGCTGCGCTTCAAGTGGGGCACGTCCTGCGCGAGCGACAGCGGTAACACCGCCTTCAACGAGCACCGCGAGCGCGAGCTGAACCGGCTCGAGGAAGAGCGGGGCAAGCTCGACGCGATGCGCGAGGAGTTCGACCGATTCATGCACGAGCTGCGGCGCGCCAAGGACAAGGGCGAGTTCGATCGCTTCATGTCCGAACGCGGCAAGCGAGACGATAGCGGCTTTGGAGAGCCTGCGCCGGCATAAGGCCGCACACATAGCAAGCAAGCACGTAAGTGACAGGGCGGAGCCATTGGCTCCGACTTTTTTATGAACTCACGTCCAGAAGCTGTCGCCCTCGGCCGGGCGGAGCCGCCAGTTGGCCGGGTCGGCGGTGCAGACCTCGACGGCGTCCGGATTGTCCCGCGCCCGCGTATTGGGCGGCCAGCGCCCGGCCGATGCTGCGGCTGGTGCCTGTAATCAGGATGGTGCGCGGGTCGCTCATGGGCCCCGTTTTTCTAGGACAGGACGCCGTCGAGATGGGCCGCCAGGCTGTCGACGGTCTCGAACGGATTATTGTCGAGGACCTTGGTGGATTCGTCGACCAGCACCACCGATTGGCCGGTCGCGTCCTGGATGTGGTTCTCGATGGCGGCGTAAATGATGTCCAGGTTCTGGCTCATCGAAACTCCTTAACTGCGCGGGACTCCGCGTCTGCGTGGTCCCTTTGCCGATATCACCGAAGCCCCTGCGTTCGCAACGAACAGCTTGCCGCGTCAAGCGCCGTCCGCCCGCTGCGCAGACAAACATTTGTGCCGTCACCGTACCGGTTTGGATCGGGAATCGGCATCTCTCCCCTTTTCTCCTCGGCACCGAGCGGATAAAACGAAAGCAGCCAAATTATCGATAATCCAGGGAGCGAGTTTCATGTCACGCACGCAAGGACGTATTCAGAAGATCGAGCCGGAAGCCGTGGACGGTGAATTCGAGGAGTTCTACGGCGCTGTCACCGCGCTGCTCGGCCGGGTCCCGCACTTCTACCGGACGATCTCGAACGCGCCCTTCCTGGCGATGCTACTGCTGCCCATCAACGCGGCGGCCCAGCGCGAATGGCCGGGCACCCGGGTGTCGGGCAAGCTCAAGGAAATGGTGGTGATCAAGACCAGCCACACCAATGGCTGCGACTATTGCTACGCCCACAACACCTCCCTGGGGCAGGCCGCGGGCATCACCCACGACCAGATCATCGCCATGTCGTCCGATGATTACCTAACGTCGGATCTGTTCAACGAACGCGAGAAGGCGGCGATCCTGTGGGCCGAGAACATGACCCGCAACACCGCCCAGAAGAATGGCGAGGTGTATGACCGGCTGCGTGCGAATTTCACTGAGGGCGAGATCGTCGAGGTCACGATGCTCTGCGCGATGTTCAACATGATCAATCGGATCAATGATTCCCTCGACGTGTTGATCGAGGAGCAGCCGGAGATCGACAAGATCCAAACCTCCCTGCATCTCGATCCGGCGAAAATGGGCTACTATCTGCGCTGGCTGGCCGACCACTGGCCGAGCGAGTTCGAGACCATGAACAAGCAGGCCGAAGACGCCGCCGCCTGACCAATCGGTTTTGGTGTTTTGCGGCACGATTGGTCCGTACAAGTTGTGTTGATAATTTGTGGGTAGATTCACCCCAGATGGCTGACTCGTGCTGCCGGCTGCATTAGCTTATGCGCACGTATGGGGAGGCGAGTATTGTTACCGGGCTGGCAGGACGGCACGCCCGGTACAAATTTGTCTTGGGAAGTTTTCCACATCAACCACGTGGTTAGCGGCATGCATGGCGATCGTCTCGAATGGCGACGTGGCCAACTTCGAGGTATCGGAGTTGGCAGCAGGCAAGGAAGGCGCCGCGCCACGGGGCGTGACCTCGGATACGAGCGACTCGATCTTCTGCTTCAGGTTCACCCGTTGCTTGCGGCGCGAGAAAATGCGCCGTTTCTCACTCGCAGATTTATGTCGAACGATTTCTGTCATGTGTGCTTCGTCTGTCTCAACACTTCGCGGGAACATGGTGAACGGAACGTTAATCATTAATTAATAAATTGTTATTAATCAATGACTTGTGGAGATATTTGAATAGAAAATACTAAGTTTTAGTATGCGCCCCCCGATAACCACGACATGTGCGGTTTGACGGTTTAATACTGCGGCGCAACATGGAATCCGGTTTTCGCGCTAGTAATGGATCGTGATTCTCGTGTTATGATTTTCTTGTATTTGAATGGGATTTGTTTTTTCGCTGTTAACGCGCACCGTGGCGTGATCGACGTGGATTAGAGTGTGTTCCAGAGTTGTTCATCTCGCCCCGGCGCCGAGTGCGTCAGGACCGTCGGCGATGACCGATACAGGAACAACGGGCGACAGCGGGGGCCAACGGGTTTCTGCGACCGTTAAGTGGTTTAACCCCATCAAGGGGTTCGGTTTCGTTAAGCCCGCGAATGGAACCGGGGACGCTTTCATTCATGTTTCAGTTCTGGAGGCCGCCGGGCAGAAAGACCTGCAGGACGGCGCAGAACTCGAATGCGAAATTGAACAGGGCCCGCGTGGGCCCATGGTTTCGATTATTCACAGCATCACCGCGGGCTCCGGCGAGGCCACGGAGGCTGTTGACGAGAATGCGCCTGTCACGGAAGGGGTCGTGAAGTTCTTCGACGCCAACAAGGGCTACGGCTTTGTCGTGCCGGATGGAGATGGACCAGATGTGTTTGTATCCGGTCGCGTGGTTGCGCAGTCTGGTCTCCGGATGCTCGAAGCCGATACGCGGGTGCGCGTCACGACCAAAATGGGCGACAAGGGCCCGCTCGCCCAGAGCGTCGAGTTACTGGACGGTGCAGGTGCGGCTGGCGACGCCGGCGAAGACTAGTCCCGTCTAATGTAGAACCCGCAGTAAACCAGGGCCGTCGACTTGGTGACAGTCGCCATGGTTCCGATACTTCAGGATATATCCGGTTTCGAACAGTTCGCGTGCGATCGACCTCGAGCATAGCCCGATCTTCCTGATGGCGGTGATGGGGACCAACCATTGAAGCATGGCTTGTGCGTGGAGAACCTCGCCGGCCTGATAGGCGGCCAGCAGGTTCAGGATGCAGATTTCATCCCGACTGATATGGCAGCAGACAGGTGGATAGAGCCGCAGGTGACGACGTGCATGAATGCCGAGGTCCCGGAATAGTTCGTCGAGCGCGTCACACATACGGGTCGCGGTGCACGGCCCGCAAGCCCGGTTGAATTCGAGGACGACTTCACTCCATTGGGCCCGGTTTTGGACCCATTGGCGCAACGCGTGCAAAACCAGACGCTCCATATAGTTCAAATCGCGGGCCGACGGCCGGTTTGGCCTGGATCGCGGTGCCATATCTCCGGGGGGGTCGTTTATCTGGGTCATGGGGCGGTCGCCGGACTTGGTGTGTGGGCGCAAATAGTAATGCGAATAATACTCATTCTCAATCAAATAATGCACGCATGAACCCCGCTCCCGCTATGGCAGTCCTAAGCTATTGATTCAGTGAAGTTAGTTGCGCGCCAATGCGGCTAGTCGGACCAGTTCCGCACGCGCGCTTTCCGGGCCATCGACCAGGGTCTCAAAATCCACGCGTGATTCGGTATCGTTGCGCGCGAGATCCATGCCCTCGGGATCAATGCCCGTCATGGTCCAACCCAAACCATGACGATCGGCAAGTTCGGTTGCATAGGCGTGTACGGCGTCGGCATGGTCGTCGTTCATATGCGCGACAATTTCGGATTCGGCTTTCGCGAGTTTTGCGCTGTCTGGCTTTGATAGGACCACATCGTCGGCTGGCAGGGTTTCGATACGGCCGAAACCCGCGATGAAATGCACACTATCAATTTCCAGACGGTAAAGGTTGAAGTCCCCGAACGAGATCTGACTGCGCGCACCACCGTGATGGCGAAGAAACCGTTCTTTCTGGTCTGCGTCGTCGCTGGCCTCGATCTTCCCTATCAATGTCGCACGGGTCTGACTTAATGCATCCAGGCCGAGATGGCCGATGATGAGTGACACCCGTTGGTCGGCGCCGATATTTCGACTGTGTCGCGCCAAATCGGACAGCAAAAAGAGCGGGCTCGCGTTCATCGTGCAGGAAGTCAGTACGAGACTGCCGTAGGGGGTGCCGCCTGTTTCCGAATCGACCGTGGACAGGACTCCCGACCGGCTTGTGCGGATTAGTCGCCGGACCAGTGGCCCGCTTGGTTTGTCTCGATCATCGATGCTCATGGCGCGCGGAGATTACCGAAACGTCGCCATGTCGCAAGGGGAATAACCCCTAGCGGTTATGTCCGCCATGGCTACCAGACCCAGCATGCCCGTCCGAGCCACGATCGCCAGAAGGCTTTGGTGGTGCGCTGCCGCTTGTCTCACCTGCACCCGCGGCCTCGACGACGGCCTCGATTTCAACCCTGCCGGCAGTCTCGAACAGGAGCGTCAGCGGGATCACGGTCTCCTCGAACAGGGGCACCTTGAGTCCGATGAGCATGACATGATACCCGCCCGGCTCCAGGACAGCGTTACCGGTGGCGGGAATTGGTACACCGTCGACCGGCCGCATCCTCATGACGCCATCCACCATGGTGTGGTTATGAATTTGAACGGTCTCGGCGTCGGGAGATTTAGCGCCGATCAATCGATCCGTAATGTTGCCGTTGGTCGTGATTGTCATGAACACGGCCCCGACCTTCTGACTGGGGGCGGTTGCGCGTGACCAGGGGTGCGAGATGGTCAGATGCTCCGATTTCTCTTCATGCGCCAATGCGGGCGAAGCCAGGAACAGTAGCGCGAGAAAAACGGATACAATACGGGTGATCATGACGGGCTCTGGTTATGCGGGGGTTAGCTGTCGGCGCGTACACGCATGTGTTGGCGGATGGCGCCAGCCATCTCTTCGGGCGGCGTGCCGTAGCGGAACATGGAGGCCACGGCACCTTTCGGATCCACAAGATAGACGAAGGACGTGTGGTCCATCAAATAGTAGGTGAAACTCGGATCCTCGAAACGCCGGTAGAATACCCGGTACTTTTCAGCGACATCCTTGATCTCCGCGTCCGTGCCGGTCAGGCCGATCAGCCGATCATGGAACAGCGGCACATACTCCGCCAGGATCTCTGGTGTGTCGCGTTCCGGGTCGATGGTGATCATCACCGGTGTGACTTGTTCACCCGCTTCGCCCAACTCGTCCAGTGCGACCGCGATCTCGCCCAACTCTGTCGGACAGACGTCCGGGCAAAAGGTGTAGCCGAAATAGATGAGGGCGTATTTTCCGCGCAGCGCCTCGTCACTCATCCGCGCGCCCGTATGGTCTATCAAGTCAAACGGCCCACCAATGTTGACGTTGACCACCATCCCGCCGACCGGAGCGCTTTCCAGCGTTTCGGCGACCCTGAGGTTGAGCCAGGCGCCGAGCGCGAACACGGCCACGACGAGGGTGACGACGATCATGGGGAGCTTGCGATTCATGACCGGGATTAAGGACGAGCGCCCTCAACTGTGCAATGCGTCGCCCCGTCGCACATCGCTCACAATTTCGTTCACGTCCCGTCATTCGCGTGTCGGCCGACCGGAAACCGAGCCTCAATTTATACGAAAGCGGCCCCAATCGGGCCGCAAATGCGCCATAATGCCCAACGATCGTGTCCCAACGACGGCGACTCCCGCTGTTCGACGTGTTTCGATCACACGAAAGGGGATTCCGGACATGACACAGACAATCGCGCTGGTGGATGACGACCGCAACATTCTGACATCGGTCTCGATGGCTCTCGAGGCTGAAGGGTATGGCGTCAACACTTACGCCGACGGCGATGAGGCGCTCAGCGGACTCAGCCAAACGCCGGTCGATCTAGCGGTTCTGGATATCAAGATGCCGCGTATGGACGGCATGGAGCTGCTCGGCAAGTTGCGCAAATCATCGCGGATGCCTGTGATCTTTTTGACGTCGAAGGATGACGAAATCGATGAGGTCCTCGGATTGCGGATGGGGGCGGATGACTACATCACCAAGCCGTTCTCGCAGCGGCTTTTGATCGAACGTATCCGGGCGATCCTGCGCCGCGCGGATGTGGGTGAGAGTTCCAGCGAAAACGAAGATGTCGTGATTGAACGCGGCGACCTTGTTATGGACCCCAATCGCCATCTGTGCTCGTGGCGCGGCGAGGAAGTGACCCTGACCGTCACCGAATTTCTGATCCTCGAGGCGCTCGCGCAGCGGCCCGGTCATGTCAAAAGCCGGGATCAGCTGATGGACGCCGCCTATGGTGAAAACATCTATGTTGATGACCGGACGATCGATAGTCACATAAAACGGCTGCGCAAGAAGTTCCGGCGGGTCGACAATGTTTTTGGCCAGATCGAGACATTGTATGGGATCGGGTATCGCTACAAGGACGCCTGATTCGGGGTCGACCCGATCAGATGGGGCGGCAACAGGGTGACGCAATCCGTCAACCACCTGCCGCGAATGCAGGAACGGGGCCTGCCAGGGACCCGGGGGAAAGAATGACGCTCGACGCCCGCAGCGGAAATCGGTTGTTCCGTGTCAAACGCGACTCTGCCGAGACGGCTGGATCGCGCGATGGCGGGGCGCTGGAAGATTCTGTGCGGCGTATCGGGCGGGCGCGTGTTCTGTGGGCCTGGCTGCGCCGCCGCCGACCTTCGACATCACTGGCCCGGCGTATTCTGGCGATCAATCTTCTGGTGCTTGCGGTGCCCGTGGGCGGATTCTTCTTCCTCGACCAGTATCAGGAAAGCCTGATCGACGCCGAGATCGAGGCCCTTCGCGTGCAGGGTGAAATTTTCGCAGGGGCGATCGGTGCGGGCGCCGTGCTTGTGGCGCCCGGTGTGGGACAACAGATCGACCCGGGGCGCGCGAGCCTTATGCTGCGGCGCCTGACCGAACCGACCCAGAACCGGGCGCGGCTGTTTATCGGCAATGGCGTGATGATCACCGATACTCAATCGTTGCGAAGCGCACGCGGCCCGGTGCGTGTGCAGACCTTGCCGCCGCCCAAAGGGTTCGCGCCATGGGTTTGGCTACAAGACCGGTTCGAAGCACTCCTGGACTGGCTACCCGGACAGGGCGAACTGCCGGTCTACCAGGAACGGATACCACAACGGGCCAATGACTTTCGCGAAGTCACAGTGGCACTTGCGGGAATACAGGGGGCCGCAGTTCGCCGGCACGAGACCGGCGGCATGGTGATTTCCGTCTCGGTCCCGATTCAACGATACCGCCAGGTCGTAGGTGCGCTAATGCTGTCGCGCGGCAGCGGTGAGATCGAACGCGCCATGCGGGCGATTCGCATCGATATTTTGCAGGTTTTCGGTGTGGCGTTCGCGGTAACGATCCTGCTCTCGGTGTATTTGGCGGCGACCATTGCCCGGCCGCTGAGGCGGTTGGCCGTGGCGGCGCAACGCGTGCGCAGCGGGTCGGGCCGTGACGTGACGATGCCGGACTTTGCGAACCGGCGCGATGAGATTGGTGATCTGGGCCGTGACCTGGGGGCCATGACCGAGGCGTTGTGGCTGCGCATGGATGCGATCGAGAGGTTTGCCGCCGATGTCGCTCATGAGATCAAAAATCCACTCACGTCGCTGCGCAGCGCCGTTGAAACCGTTGCGCGGGTCGAGGATGCCGCGCAGCAGAAGAAACTGATGTCGATCATCCTCGACGATGTCGCGCGCCTCGATAGGCTGATCAGTGATATTTCGGATGCCTCGCGGCTGGATGCAGAACTGAGCCGCGATCCGCCAACGGAGATCGATTTGCGTGTTGCGCTTGGTGCGCTTGTGGATATTCAGTCCGTAACGCCGGGCACCGATATCGTGCTCGATCTCGAGCCGGGCGTCGACCTTTCGGTTTGCGCGTTCGAGGACCGGCTCGGCCAGGTGTTCCGCAACATCATCGCCAATGCCCAGTCCTTCAGTCCCCGAGACGGCAAGATCATTGTCGCGGCGAAACGGCACGTGCGTCGCCAAGGCGACCTGGTCACCGTGACTGTCGATGATCAGGGCCCCGGCATTCCCGAGGCCAACCTGGAATCGATCTTCAAGCGGTTCTATTCCGATCGGCCAACCGAGGGACCCGACGGCGAGCAACAGAAGTTCGGCACCCATTCGGGCCTCGGGCTGTCGATCTCGCGCCAGATCGTCGAGGCCGCCGGCGGGCGGGTCTGGGCGGAGAACCGAAGAAGCCCCGGCGGGCCGGTTGCCGGTGCCCGATTTGTGGTCGAGTTTCCCGCGGCTGCCTAGCGCGGGCCGGGCGAAGGTAAAATCGCTCTATCATCCGCCCCATCGTATTGTGTACTTTCGGAGGCACGGCTACTGTGCCGGTGTCTTATATAAGATCGATCCCGCCACCACTGGAGGGGAACTGCGGTCACTGTGTCTTGGGGATGGAACATGAAGCAAATCAATGTTGGGGTTATCGGGCCGGGCTGGTGCGGCGGCATTCGCGCAAACGCATGCGCGATTAACCCGCTGGTCAACGAATTGCACTTGGCCGAGATCGACGTAGAACGGCTCGCGGTCGTGGCCGGCGAGACCAATCCGACTTCCACCACGGATGATTACCAGCAGATTCTCGCTAACGACGCGGTCGATGCGATCTTCATCTCCGCGACGCCGGAATCGACTCATTACCCGATGATCCGGGACTCGCTCCTGGCCGGAAAGCATGTCTTCGTCGAGAAACCGATCTCCTCGACCATGGAAGAGGCCGACGAGGTCATCAGCATCGCCGAGAAGAAAAACCTGAAGCTCTCGGTTGGTTATTCCCAGCGCTTCAAGCCGAAGTTCGCCTTTGTCCACAAAGCGCTGAAGGATGGGTCGATCGGTGAGCCGGTCACCTGCCTTGTCAGCCGCAATGTGACCCGCGAACTGGGCGACAAGATCACCGGGCGCACGAAGATGTCGCCGGCCGCCATGGAGGCGACCCACGATCTCGATTTCCTGCTCTGGTGTTTGCGCCCGCGCAAGCCCGTCCGGGTCTATTCGCAGCAGTCCGGCAAGCTGTTCGCCCGCGACAGCGACACGCCCGACCATCAGTGGATCATGGTGACGATGGATGACGGCACCACCATCACGGTGGGTGCGGGCTGGATCCTGCCGCTGGGCTACAAGAACTACTCCCAGTGCTGGATCGAGGTTATCGGCACCGACGGCGCGTTGACCATCGACGACACCCACAAAGAGGTGCAATTCAACACGGTCAAGGACGGTATCCAGTATCCGATGTCGACGATGCCGGGCGAGCCGGTCGATCATGTGTTCGCCGGCCCGATGAAGGCCGAGACCGACCACTTTATCGAGGCGATTGTCTATGATCGCCCGGTGATGGTGAAGCCTTCAGAGGCGCGCGAAGTGATGGACGTCTACACCGCGGCCGACCTCTCGGCCGAGCGGGGCGAGCCGGTCTCGCTGCCACGCAATGACACATCGAACCCGCTGGCTGCTGAATAGGATATAGAAGACAAATCAGCGGGTGCCCGCCGGAAGGCGGGCCTGTATGCCAGACGACCGGAGAACATCTGGAAGTGGGAGGCGTGTCATAGCTTATAACGGCATTTTGGAACTGTGTGCCGGCAAGGTCTTTGCCTTGCAGAACACGTTCGAACTGAATGGGCGCATCAGCGCCTATCCCGAGAGTGCGCGCGGTTACTCGGTCGCCAATTGCTATCTCCTGACAGAAGGGGATCGGGCGATGCTGCTCGATACCGGCTATACGGCGCATGAGGCGGAGATCCTGGACCAACTCGGTCGTCTGATCGAACCGGAGACGCCGCTCTCCTTGTTCCCGTTGCGGATCAACGAGTTCATGTCGGTGTCCAACGCGATGGCGATTGCCAAGAGGTTCAATGTCGTCGAGTGCTTCTCCAACGTGCCGGATATCGAAGACTGGATCGAGTTCGAGACCTTGCGCGGGGAGGACCGGAATCCAATTCTCAAGACGACCCTCATTGGGCGTGGCGAGCACTCGCGCGTCGACCTGGGTTCGGCGCGGATCGTTGATGTTCTGAATGCGCCGATCCGTCTGATCAGCACGCGATGGATATATGACGAGGCATCGAAAACCCTGTTTTCTTCCGATATGTTCAGCCACATCTGGAGTGACCGGGAGGATGGCCCCTGGCTTTTGGGTAGCAATGAGGAGGACGATGTCACCGATTTTCCGTTCGTACGTTCCTTCCTTCTGAATACCCGTTACTGGTGGATCGAGGGTGCGAATATGTCGCCCATCCGCAAGGCGGTCGCCGAAGTTTATGAGCGGTTCGACATCGAGACGATCGCGCCGGGTTACGGCACCATCCTGAACGGACGAGAGCATGTCGACAAACAGTTCGAAGTGCTCGATGACGTCCTTGATCAGCTTGATCGAACGAAGATCGCACCCGCTTATGTGCCGCGCGGGCTCGAACGGTAGGAGACGCCATCATGCATCGATCAAACCCACTTCCCCGCGAGATCGCCCCGGGGGTGTTCTGGCTGGGGGACTGCCTGGAGCAGGAATATCAGGGCCGGGCCTATCATTCCTACAATGCGGCGTTTCTGGTGTGTGGCAGCGAAGCCTCAATGCTGGTCGAGACCGGGCACCCCAAGGACTTTCCAGAGATCGAGCGTCAGATGATCCAATTGCTGACAGCGGATCGCGCACCGCTCAAGTATCTCTTTATCACGCACCAGGAAACGCCCCATTCGGGCGGTCTCGGCCGGGTGTTCCAGAATTGGCCCGACATCACGGTGCACGGCGATGTCGCCGACTATCATCTGGCGTTCCCGCAGCATGCGGTCCGCCTCATGCCGATGGAGGTGGGCGACGAGATCGATCTCGGCGACCGCAAGTTTGTCGCCGTCGAGCCGCTGATCCGTGATTTGCGAACATCGCTATGGGGCTTCGACACGACGGCGAAATGCCTCTTCCCCGGTGACGGGTTCGCCTACAGCCATTATCACTGGGACGGCCATTGTGGGCTGCTGGCCGAGGAGGCGACGTCGCTCGACCTCAAGGATGTGCTGGCGGTATTTGCCGAGCGGGCGCTTTTCTGGACGACGACGACCGACATGAACATCTATGTCGACAAGCTTGAAGCCCTGATGCAAGAGCTCGGCGTTGACGTCATCGCGCCGACCCACGGGCTTCCCGTGACGGATATCGACCTGACGATGCCCAAGGTGCGCGACGGGCTGATCGCGGAAGGCGATCCCGAGATGACTTTGGGGACCGCAAGGCCTGCGTAGCGACTGCCGGCTGATTCAGAAGGATAAAATCAAATGGACCGCGGAATTTGGGCGACCTGGTATGATTTGCCGGACGACGGGCGCGACGAGTATCTAGACTGGCTGCACAGCGACTACCTCCCGACATTGCAGAGCAAACCCGGCCTGAACTGGGTCGCCCATTATGAAAACCAGGGCGGCGGCGCGGATATGCAGAGGGTACGTGACAATTTTCCGAAATCCGAAGGCATGGAGGGTGTCGGTTCGGGCACCCGGTTCCTGATGCTGGCCGGTGCGGCCGAGCCGTGGACGTTGCTCGCCCCGACGAGCGTGATCGACGACCAGAACGCCCTGACAGGCGAGGCGCGAAAGATGCTTGATCTGCGCCAGGGCATTCGCCCTTGTATCTTTTCGACCTTCGCGCGCATCGACGGGCCCGAAATGGAGCTGCGCCCGGCGGGGACCACGCCGGGACCGGCGATCCAGATGGGCAGCTTCCGCACCAAGACGCTGGCCGACGAATTTGATGTGGTCCAGTGGTATGCCCAGTATCGTCTGCCCGCCATGGCGCGTATGCCCGGCTGTATTGCTGCGCGGGTGATGGTCTCCCTCGCCGGCTGGGCCAAATATTCCGTGATGTATGAATTCACCTCGCTCCAGGCCCGGCTCGAGAACTTCGAGGAACCCCATGAGGCCCTCGCGCTGGATGAGAACGAATGGACCGGCCGCGTCATCCGATACACGATGCACACGCCGGGTTCACCCACGGTGGGCGAGCGCATCTGGCCGCCGGTTGAGTAGACCCGATGGCCGAATTCGACATCCGTTTCTCCGGCTATCAGGGCCCGCGCTCGGTCCACAACCGGGCGGTGGGCGTGTTCGCCGAGAGCCTGTTGGTTGCGCTCGGCGACCGGGTCGCATTCGAGCACACCCTCAACATGACCGAGCAGGGCCGCAAGGCGGCCGACCTGCTCGACATGGTCGCCACCGGCGAGACAACGCTTTGCTATTTCTCGTCGAGCTACCTCGCCGACAAGGTGCCCGAGATCGCGCTGTTCGATCTACCCTTCCTGATCCGTGACCGGGCCCAGGGTCACGCGATGCTCGATGGCCCGCTGGGCCGGCTGATCATGGACAAGATGGCCGAGGCAGCGAACTTCCGGATCGTTGCCTGGTGGGACAACGGCTTCCGGCACTTCTCGAACGGCGTGCGCCCCATTCGCACCCCCGACGACTGCAAGGGCCTCAAGATCCGCACCTTGTTCAGCGCGCTGCAACAGGAGAGCTTTGCCGCGATGGGCTTCGAGCCGGTGCCGCTCGACGTCACCGAACTGCCCGGCGCGTGTGCCGACGGGACGGTGGATGCCCAGGAAAACCCGCTGACCAACACCTTCAACTTCGCGATTCATGAGCAGCATCGCTGGATCACGCGGTCGGGTCACTTCTTCGGCCCCTGCGTCGTACTCGCCCACAAGGCGACCTGGGATGCCTGGCCGGACGATGTGCGCACGGCGGTCGAGGCGGCGCTGGCCGCGGCGACGCCAGCCCAACGCGGCTTTGCGGCGGCTGACGATGAAGAGATCGCGAACAAGCTCACGGCCGCCGGGAACGACTTGATCGACCTGACGGAAGACGAGCGTGCGGCATTCGTTGCCGCCGTGGCGCCCGTGGTCGAGCGCAATCTGGCGGAGTTCCGCGACGAGCTGTTCGAGTATCTGCCGAAGGGCTAGCGGTCTGGCGTGTCCGCCACCCGTTACTCCATCTCCCGGATTTCGTCGAAGGCCGGGTACAGCAGGCTGAAGTCGTCCTCTGCCATGCCGCGGTCTATCGCCTTGTTCAGGAAGCTGCTCGTCTCGCGGGCGTAATGCGCGTCCATGCCGAGGCTCTCGGCAAGGCGCACCGCCATCCCCAGATCCTTGTTCAAATTGTAGACCCGCGAGCGGGCGTCCCATTTCTCCGACAGGATGTGTTTCGGGAAGCGCGCTTCGGTCGCATAACTGCGGGCGTTCGAGACGTTGAACACGTCGATCATGTCGGCGAGCTTGAGCCCCGCGCGCTCGGCCATGCGGCCCGCCTCGCAGGTGGTCAGGAAGACGGCGTGGACGACCATGTTGTGGATCAGTTTCATGGCGTGACCCGAACCGACATCGCCGAGATAGAAAATATTGTCGGCGATGGCATCGAGTTTCGCGCGGCAGGCCGCGAAGGTTGCTTCATCGCCGCCGACCATCAGGGTCAGGGCGCCGGCATCCGCCCCCGTGGCGCCGCCGCTCATCGCCGCGTCGAGATAGGTGATGCCATGGTCGGCCGCACGGGCCGCGATCCGCTTTGTATCCTCGGGGAAGGACGTCGTCAGGTCGAAGATGATGGTGCCTTCGCCGGTCATGGCAAGCACGCCGTCGTGGCCCTCGAAGGAAGCCTCGATCTCGGGCGTGGCGGGCACCACATAGATCATCATGGCGCCCGCGGCCGCCATTTCGCCTGGGCTCATGACGAGCGTGTCCGAACGTGCCTCGAACGGCGCGCGGGCGTCGGCATTTGTGTCCCATACGGCGGTCGTGTGGCCGGCCTTGGCGAAATTGTCGGCGATGCCGCGGCCCATATTGCCGAGCCCGATAACACCGATATCCGGTGTGGTCATGTTCATTCTCCGATTTATTTTGTACCTTGGTCCGTCAGCCTCGTTCGGCGACGTAGCTGTAGTCGGCGGTGTTGCAGCGGCTCAGCCGCCACTCGATAGGGCGCCCGTCGATGGTGACCGCGACACGGTCTATTTCGAGCAGGGGTGCGCCGGGCATGATGCCGAGGAGCTGTGCCTCGAGCGGGTCGGCGGTGACGGCGCGCACGGATTCGCCGGCCTTGGCAACGGTGATACCGTATTCGCCCTGGAAGAACCGGTAAAGGTTCTCGGGCAACTTGGTCTCGCCGCCGAGCCCGGGGAAGAGTTTCTGGGGCAGGGTAAGGCGTTCAACGATGGCCGGGCTGTCTTGTAACGAACGCACCCGGTGCAGCGTGATGACGGCGTCGCTCGCATCGAGCTGAAGGCGGTTGCGTTCGTCTTCGGTCGCGTCGCGTTGCTCGCAGGCCAGGATCCGGCTCATGGGCATGGCACGTTCACCGTCCCGGCCAATGAGGTTGAAGTAGAAGAAAAGGGCACGCCGTTCGGTGTATTCGGAAACGAAGGTTCCGCGTCCCTGTCGGCGTTCCAGGAGGTTCTCGGACACCATGTCGTTGAGCGCCTTGCGGACGGTCCCCTGGCTCACGGACAGTTCGCTTGCGAGATCGAACTCACTCGGCAACATGTCGCCGGGTTTCCAGTAATTGTCGATCAACCTGCCGCGGATAATCTCCTCGACCTGGGCGTAAAGCGGCTTGCCCCTCGCGCGTTTCAGGCGCGGCGCCTTGGCCCGTCCCGATGGTGCCTTTTTGGGCTTGGCCGTGCGCGGCTTTGCCGTGTTTTCGGACTTGGCTTTTCTCGCCATGAACCGATCCGCCTCCCCGCTGTCGACATACAGGACCCCGGGGGTCCCGCAGCGCGGGACATGCGCGTCGTCAGCCCGTTTTTAATACGTGTCGGTGTTGAGGGCGTCAATCTGCCGTGGCCGCAGTGACGTCAGTCCAGTTCGCGCGACCCCGATGCGAAGCCGACCTTGACCGTGATGGTGCCCTCATTCACCAGCCAGGGCTGCACATGATGGTTGCGTGCACCGGATGCGTGCATCGGATCTGCGGCGGCGATTTTCTCGGCCTCGGCAAAGTTTTCCGCACGGATAACGACCATGCCCGAACCGGACCAAGTCTCGCCGCCGCGATCGCCCATGGGGCCGGCGGCAAACATCACACCGGTATCCTCGAGCATCCGCTGGTAGGCGAGATGCTCGGTGATGTTCTCCATGATCGGTTCCATCCCATTGGCGGGGTAGGTAAAGACGACGAACAATTGCTTACCGAGGAAGTTGTTGTTCTTCGCCCGTTCGAGCATATGCTCCCAGGTTCGCGTGTCCGACATGACTTATTCCTTAGATGAGCGGTCGCGCGTATTTTGTACGCGCTACTTGTAATAGTCGTCGATTTCCAGCGGCAGGTCGATTCTCTCGCCGAGCTGGGACGATTTGTCCATGGCCATTGTGAGCAGGAGGTTGCGGTGGCCGTCCTGGGCTGTGGCGTGGGGTGTGTCGAGGCCTGCGCACAGGCGTTGATACCAGGAGAAGGTCTCCTCGCGCATCGGCCCCCAGAGCTGGTTGTTGTAGATATCTCCCGGCGGATAGCTGGTCATGAAATCCACATGGCGCTGGAACTCGGGCTCGAACCCGTCCGGCGCATAGCCCGCACCTTGAGGTATCTCGGACGCAATGATCATGTCGCGATGGGTGTCCTCGATGTCGATCACGCCCTTATCGCCGATGATGCCGATCTCCAGTCCGTATACGGCCCCCGGCCAGATGATCGGGGCGGCCCAGGAGATGTTCATGGAGAACATCGTGCCATCGTCCATGGTGAAGATACCGAAGGTGGAATCCTTGGTGCCGTATTGCGCCATGGCCTTGTCGTTCGACTGGGCGTAGAGCGAGACCGGGGTCTTGTTCTCCATCAGCCACATGCACATGTCCAGCGCGTGGGTGCCCGACACCACCATCGGCGTCAGATTCTCCCGCTGGTTTGTGCGCGCGACCGTCGCTATGGGAACCATCCGGTTCATGATCGCACGGGTGACCACGCCGGTGACTTCACCGATCTGGCCGGTGACGAGGCGTTCCTTGACGGTCAGGAAGCGACGTCGGAAGCGCTGGGTGTAGCCGACCACGGCATCGACGCCGTTGGTCTCGATCGCGCCGAGAACCGCCAGGGATTCGCGCACGTCGGTGGCCAGCGGCTTCTCGATGAAGAGTGCATGGCCCAGGTCCGCAGACATGACTGTCGGGCCCATGTGGTGGTTCTCATCGGTCGCGATGATCACGGCGTCGACCTCGGGTCGCTTGATCAGCTCCTCGAAGCTGGCGGTGTGGAAGTCGGCGTTGGTGTCGTTGGCCAGCCGCTCGCGCAGATCGTCCTTGATGTCGCACAGGCCGAGCCAGCCGATGCCGGGATAGTCGCGTGCAAACTCCGCGCGGATTCGACCGATCGTACCGCAGCCGATGACCGCCAGGCCGATTGTTTTCTTTTCGTCGCTCATTGTTGCTCTTCTCCACTGCACGCGTTGTCACACGCGGTTGTCCGGCCGATCACCGGCCTTGTTCGGGTGCTGATATAGCATGTGTTGCGGCATCCGGTTGTTCCGCTTGGGCAAAACTTACACGCGCTTGTGGAGACCTGCGCAAGGGCGCGCTAGAACGGATTGCATGTGGTGCGCGGCGGAGCCGGGAACAGGTCCATGACAAAGAATAATATTCGAGTTCACGCGACCTGCGTTGCCCTGCTAGACGTGGACGGTGTGTGGTCGGGCGTGTTGTTACGTGGCCCGTCCGGCGTGGGGAAATCGGACCTGGCGCTGCGCCTGATCGACGAGGGTGCGCGCCTCGTGACCGATGATCAGGCGGAGCTCCGCCCTGTCGGCGACACGCTCCTGGCGTGTGCACCGGAAACCATCGCCGGGAAGATAGAGGCGCGCGGCATCGACATCGTCGAATTGCCTCATATGGACGCGGTGCCGCTGCGGCTCGTTTGTGATCTGGTAGCCCCTGGCGAAGACTGGGTCGCGCGGCTTCCCGATCCCGGCGTGGTGCGCCTGGCGGGCATCGAACTCCCACTGATCGTGTTGGCGCCGTTCGAGGCCTCGGCGCCGGCCAAGCTTCGTTTGGTGTTCGGGACGCGCCTCAAGGTATAGTTCGTTCGTCCAACAGAGCTGCCGACCTGTCATGTCAGAAGAGAATCAGACCGAAAGCGAAAATCCTGTCCCGCCGCTGTCGCTGGCCGGCCGGGTGCTGCTGGTGACGGGCTTGTCGGGGGCCGGCCGGACGACCGCACTCAAGACGCTGGAAGACATGAACTGCGAGGCGGTTGACAATTTGCCGGTGCGGCTGATGGGAACCCTCGTGCGCCAGGGCTCCGCGAAGGGGCGCGGGCTGGCGATCGGCGTTGATGTGCGCACCCGCGATTTCAATGCCGACAGATTTGCCCAGGAGATTGATGCCTTGCGCGCGGCCGTCGATTCGCCGGTCGAGATGCTGTTCCTCGACAGCGATGATGACGTCATCGAGCGACGCTATACGGAGACCCGCCGGGTACACCCCATGGCGAGTGATCGCCCGCTTGCCGACGGCATCGCCGCCGAGCGGCGTCTGCTGGCGCCGCTTCGCGAGGCGGCCGACTTCGTCATCGATACCAGCCACTCGAACATTCATGAGTTCGCACGCTTGTTGCGCGACCGCATGGTCGGCGCTGCGACGGGAGAGGCGAATGTGCTGGTGACGTCCTTCTCCTATCGTCACGGCGTCCCGCGGGATGCGGATATGGTCATCGACGTGCGGTTTCTTCGCAATCCGCATTACGACTCGGCGCTGCGGGCGCTTACGGGGCGCGACCCGGGGGTTGGTGCCTATGTCGCGGCGGACCCGGATTTCGATGTTTTTTTTGCCCGCCAGACCGACCTGCTGGCGCTGCTGCTGCCGCGCTTCAACGAGGAGGGCAAGAGCTATCTGACGATCGCGATCGGCTGCACGGGAGGTCGCCACCGTTCGGTTTATGTGGCCGAACGCCTGCGGGACTGGATCGCGGAACGCATGAACTATGTGGAATTGCGCCATCGGGAGTTGTCCTTTGACGCCAATGCGGATCAAGAATCGTCATGATCGGATTGCTGCTTGTGACTCATGGCCGGCTTGCCGATGAGTTTCTTGCCGCCCTCGAGCATGTCGTCGGGCCGCAGGATCAGATCGAGGCCGTCTCCATCGATGCCGATGACGATATGGGGCAACGCCAGCAGGACATCGTTGACGCGGTGGCACGGGTCGCGAGTGGCGAGGGTGTTGTCATCCTGACGGATATGTTCGGCGGGACGCCCTCGAACCTGGCCATTTCCGTGATGGACACCAAGCAGGAGGGCGGACCGGTGGAGGTGATCGCCGGGCTGAACCTGCCGATGCTGATCAAGCTGGCGCAGGCGCGTGGCGACATGGAGTTTTCAGCGCTCGTTGAGGCCGCGCAGGCCGCAGGACGCAAATACATCAGCGTTGCGTCTGCGCTGCTGGGCTCGAAGCAGGCCTAGTCGCGATGACAGCCGGCTCACTTTCAAGGGTGGTCGAAATTACAAATAGCCGGGGCCTGCATGCGCGCGCTGCCGCGCGATTTGTGCGTCTGGCAGAGACATTCGATGCCGACATTTTCGTTGAGAAGGACGGAACGTCGGTTCCGGGCACATCGATTATGGGCCTGATGATGTTTGCCGCGGCGCCGGGTTCGCGAATCACGATCAGCGCGTCGGGTGCGGGTGCGCAGGCTGCGCTGGACACACTGGTGGCGCTTGTCTCGGACGGTTTTGGCGAGGGTTAGCCCAAAGAAAAACGACACCCCGAGGGGCGCCGTTCTCCCGACTTCCGGTCCCGTGGGACTAGAAGTTGAACTGGTTGGACAGGATCACGACGGTGCCGTCATTGTTAACCGGCACGGCGGTAGCGTTCATGTTGTCGACTTCGGCGACATTGGCCGACAGGTTGACCTCCCAACCTGGCGCCACGGAGTAGGCGACGTCGAGAGAGATGATCTGGATGTCGGTATCGCTGATGCCCGTGGTGTTGCTTTTGGTGCTGTCGAACCAGTTCAGGCTGACACCCCAGGGGCCGGTCGTGTAAGAGCTGCCGATCGAGTAATAGGAGCCCGAATCCGCGCCCGCGGCCATGGCCGCAGCGGTCTGGCCCGCCTCTGCGAAGTCGACATAGCCGGCGCCGAGGCTGAACGCCCCGAAGTTGACCGTGGCACCAACGGCGATCGTCTCGAGATCGCCCTCGGTATCGGCACCCGCTGCCGTCTCGCTGTCGCCGAACTCGCCGGTCAGGCTGACGACGAAGGAGACGTCATCGAACTTGCCTTCGTAATTGACGCCGAGACCGATCACGTTTTCGTAGTCGCCGTCGTTGTCGGCATCGGCCGTGGCCGCACCGCCGGAGGTCTCTCCGACGTCCGGCGTGAGCGAGCCGCCCAGCTGGAAGCCACCGATTCGCGGCGTGAGATAGATCAGCTTAGTTGCTCCGCCAGTCGAGGCGTTGCCGGTAGCAGAGATACCACCGCCTGAACCGAAGGCGATATAGTCGGCCACGTCCCCATCGGGGCCGGCGCGACCGACAAGGATATCGTCGCTCTCTACGAACAACTGGTCGGTAGCATCGTCTTGGTCACCCATTTCGATACGGCCTAACGCATCGCTCTCAATGAAAGCCCAAGCAGCATCAGCGGCTGCAACGTCGCCGGCACCGGCGTTCAGCTCGATGCTCACACCGTACTTGATGCCGTTGTCAGCCGTAGCTTCCGCGCCAACGACGATCTCAGACTCATCGACCTTGAATTGGTAACCGCGACCTGCGGTTGCAGATACGTCCTGGTCGACCAGGCCGACCTGGAAGCGGAGTTCACCGCCCAGTGTGACTGCCAGCGCGTCTCTCGATCCGACCTGGCCGGCAATCGCCGGGGTCGCGAGCATGGCAACACCGACGAGTGCACTTGTGCCCAGTAAAAGTTTCTTCGTATTCATGGGAATCAATCTCCAGCAAGTGGATCTCGCGCATCATGCGCAAGATAATATTGTTATAACATTACACATATCAGACACAACATCCGAATATGACGGACCTGACCGGGCCCGAATTCTTTGCGCTGCGTCCTCCACTTTGCTGGGATTTTGCTTATTGATTTTTGGCAGTGGAATTGAAGACATCCTATTCAGAGATGTCCGGACCGCAATCCAGAACGGCAATTGTTGTCGTTATTTTTTCAGTTCCGTTGCAAAAATACATCAATGAAATTAATGACTTGCACGATATTTGAGCAGTCGTGCCTAAACATCGCGCAGAACAGGCTAAAGAAACGCGACATCCAACAGGGATGCCGCGCGGGAGGTTGATCTTGCGGACCCGGGGGGCCGTTGGGGACTAGAAGTTGAACTGGTTACTGATGATGAAGGCCGTGCCATCGTTGTTCACTTCGACGGCCGTCGAATCCATGTTGTCCACTTCACCGAAATGCAGGGACCCCATCAGTTCCCAGCCCGGCGCCACCTTGTAGGCGGCATCAAGCGAGATGATGGTGACATCGGTATCACCACCGCTGCCCGTCGCGTTCGAGACCGAGCTTTCAAACCAGCCGAGGCTGACTCCCCAGGGGCCGGTCTGGTACGACGCGCCGAGTTGATAGTAATTGCCCGCGTCCCGGCCGGCAGTGCGGGCCGCCGCAGCGATGCCCTTTTCGGCGAAGTCGACATATTCCGCCCCGAGCCCGATGCCGGCGAATGTGACATTGATACCCACACCGATGGTCTCGATCTCGCCTTCGGTGTCGGCACCGGTCGCAGTCTCGCTGTCGCCGAACTCGCCGATGAGGCCTGCCTCGATCCCGACATCGTCGAACTTGCCCTTGTAGTTAATGGCCAGGCCAAAGACATTTTCGAAATCGCCGTCATTATCGGCATCGGACGTGGCCGCACCACCCGAGACTTCGCCCGAGTCCGGGGTCAGCGAACCACCGATCTGGATGCCGCCGAAGCGCGGCGAGAAATAGCTGATCTTCGTGTCGTCACTGGTAGAATCGACACCCGGTGCATCTATGGCCGTACCGCCGAAAGCAATGTAATCAGCCGCGTCACCGTCGGCACCGGCCCGGCCCACGAGGATATTGTGCGAAGCGACGTGCATGCGATCGGTCGCATCGTCCTGATCGCCCATTTCAACGCGCCCCCAGCCGTCGTTGTCGATGGAGGCATATGCCTCGTCGGCATTGGCCGTATCGCCGGCGCCGGCGTTCAATTCGACATTCACGCCATATTTGAGGCCGTTGTCCGCAGTTGCCTTGGCACCGATCTTGATCTCGGATTCATCCACCGAGAAGGTGTAGCCGCGCCCGGCGGCCGCCGACACGTCCTGGTCGATGAAGGCGACGTTGGACCGGAGTTCGCCGCCAAGGGTCACGCTCATCAGGTCTTTGGAACCGACCTGGCCCGCGCTTGCCGGCAGCGCCAGCGCGGCGATACCTGCGAGGGCCGTGCCCCCAAGTAGAACTTTCTTAACCATCGCTCAAATACCTCCGAAGCGGTGCTGGTTGGGAAAATATGGCCGGGTTCGGCCTCGTTCTGTCTCTTCGCAGACGTTTACGTATTTTCTTCTCCTGAGATGAACCTGCGAATGAGAACTAGTCGCAACTGCAGGGAACGGTATTACCCCTCGCGGTTAATTGCAAGTCATTCTTAATTGCAATCGGCAAAGGCGTATTGATCTGGATCAAAAGCCGCTTAGGGCGGACGTGTTACAGCGCAGTGTCAGCGATGGATGAATCAAATGCTTTTGTCGGTTTTCGTCACACTGTTGCACTTTAATCACTTGTTACAATGTTGCCTGCGTCGGCGACGACATTCTCCTGACTGCCGATCGGTTGTGGCGGCCCCAGTTGCTCTGCTATACGCCGCTCGCGGACGGGCGTACCCGTCGAATAAATTCTATTGGAGAGAAAGCATGGCTTCCGATGCCGATACACCTGCCGGCGATGGCGATTACATTGTCGCTGATATTTCGCTGGCCGATTGGGGCCGAAAAGAGCTCGATCTTGCCGAGGTGGAGATGCCGGGCCTGATGGCGCTGCGTGACGAATATGGCGAGTCCAAGCCGCTTGCAGGTGCTCGGATTGCAGGCTCGCTGCATATGACCATCCAGACGGCCGTGCTGATCGAGACGCTGCAGGCGCTCGGCGCCGATGTTCGCTGGGCGTCGTGCAATATCTACTCCACGCAAGACCATGCCGCCGCCGCGATTGCCGCGACCGGTACGCCCGTCTTTGCCACCAAGGGCGAGACGCTCGAGGAATATTGGGACTATGCCCACCGGATTTTCGACTGGTCCGACGGCGGCGTTCCCAACATGATTCTGGACGATGGGGGCGATGCGACATTGCTGATCCATCTGGGCAAGCAGGCCGAGACCGACCCGTCGGTGCTCGACAATCCGGAGAATGAGGAAGAAGAGGCGGCTTACGCCTCGATCAAGCAGCGGCTCGCGGAACAGCCCGGTTGGTATTCGAAGGTCGCGGAGAGCCTGAAAGGTGTGACCGAAGAAACGACCACCGGCGTGCATCGCCTCTACGACATGGCGAAGGCGGGCACGCTCCTGTTTCCGGCGATCAACGTGAATGATTCCGTGACCAAGTCGAAGTTCGACAATCTCTATGGTTGCCGCGAAAGCCTGGTTGATGGCATCCGCCGCGGGACCGACGTGATGATGTCGGGCAAGATCGCGGTCGTCGCGGGATATGGCGAGGTTGGCAAGGGGTCTGCCGAATCCCTGCGCAACGCCGGCTGCCGCGTGATGGTCACGGAGATCGATCCCATCTGCGCCCTGCAGGCCGCGATGGAAGGCTACGAAGTCGTCACGATGGAAGAAGGCGCCAAACAGGGCGACATCTTCTGCACCGCGACAGGCAATGTTGACGTCATCACCGTCGACCATATGCGGGCGATGAAGGATCGGGCGATCGTGTGCAATATCGGTCACTTCGATTCCGAAATTCAGGTCGGCGGTCTGCGTAACTTCAAGTGGGAAAACATCAAGCCCCAAGTCGACGAGATCGAGTTTCCCGACGGCAAGAAGATGATCCTGCTATCGGAAGGTCGCCTGGTGAATCTCGGCAACGCCACGGGCCATCCGAGCTTTGTGATGAGCATGTCCTTTACCAACCAGGTGCTGGCCCAGATCGAGCTGTGGAGCAACAACGACGACGGCAAGTACGGCAAGGATGTCTATGTGCTGCCCAAGCATCTCGATGAAAAGGTGGCCACCCTGCATCTGGGCAAGGTCGGGGCCAATCTGACCGCGCTCACTGAAAAGCAGTCCGAGTATCTCGGAATTCCGGTTGCCGGCCCCTATAAACCCAAGGCCTATCGCTACTAGCGGGCGGGTTTGGCGGACGCGGGCCGGGACGGCAAGGAAGCGGTTCAAACCGGGCCGACAAGTCACTAAACTCGGATCGTTCCGCCCGATTCGAGGCGGCCTGCCGCCTTTGTGGTCGGCTGGTATGACTGTGCGAGACTGCAGCGCGTGTCGACACAATTAATGATCTTGATGATCGCCGCGGTTGCGGGGGCGTCCGCCATCGTCGGCTATGCATTCGGCCGGTTCTTCGGCGGCCGCAGATTGCGCTATACCGAGGCATTGCGCGCGCGCCTCGGGGCAACGCTCGCAACCGTTCCCGGCGGGTTCGTGACCTGGCTGGACGGCGGCGTCGAGATCGATTCGGAACCCGATGAAGGCACGGCCATTGTCTGCCGTTTGCCCCGCCGCGCGGTCGCCGCTGAACCTGAGGACGATGAGGTATGACCACGCGGGGATCGGCGGTCGAACCGAACCGGACGCCTGCGGCGCGATATACAAGGCGCATCGATCTGCCTGACGCCAGTGCGACCGCCGCACTGGGGGCGGCGCTGGCGCCCTGTCTGCGACAGGGTGATCTGTTGGCGTTGGCCGGCGACCTCGGCGCCGGCAAGACCACGCTGGCACGGGGGCTGATCGGTGCCATGGGGTATCCGGGTGCGGTGCCGAGCCCGACATTTACGCTCGTGCAGCATTATGAAACCGATCCGGTGCTGGTCTGGCATTTCGACCTGTACCGCATCGGCCACCCCGCGGAGGTGATCGAGCTCGGCTATGATGACGCCCGGGCCGGCGGGATCGTCCTGCTGGAATGGGCGGAACGCCTCGGGGCGGACCTGCCGGCGACACGGCTGAATATCGAACTCGAATACTCAGCGTCGGGCAGCACACGGGTGGCCCACCTGTCGGGCCCGCAGGGATGGGCGGACCGGCTGCAAGACCTGAAACCATGACCTCCTCCGCGCGCGAATCCGGCGCGCTTCCTGCGCCGGGCCTCTATTCGATCGCGGCACACCGTCCGTTCCTTGCGGAACTGGCAAGCGGAATTCTCTCCACGTCCAGCGCCGATGAAGACCCCCTGGCGCTGGCGCGGATGACGGTCTTGCTGCCGACCCGGCGCGCATGCCGCACGATGCAGGATGTGTTTCTCCGCCTGACCGATGGTGCGCCCCTGGTCTTGCCGCGGTTGATTCCGATCGGCGATATCGATGAAGACGAGATGTTGCTAACGGGTGAGCCGGCCGCGTTGCTGGGGGTCGGTGGCGAGGTGCCGCTGGCGGTGCCGGAACTACGCCGGCGTGTGTTGTTGGCGCGGCTGCTGATGGCCCAACCGATTAGCCGCACCCAGAATCTGCCGGTGGATCATGCGATGGAACTGGCGGGTGAGCTCGGTCGCCTGCTGGACCAGGTGCAGACCGAGCGGCTCGATTTCGGCGCGCTGGAAAAACTGGTGCCCGATGCCTATGCCTCTCATTGGCAGGAAACCCTGGGTTTCCTGAAGATTCTAACCGAGACATGGCCGGCCGTGCTGGACGGCGAGGGGGCGGTCGACCCGGCGGAGCGGCGTAACCGCCTGTTGCACGCGCGCGGCGAGGCATGGCGCCGTGACCCGCCGCGCGATCCGGTGATCGCCGCCGGCAGCACGGGGAGCATCCCCGCGACCGCGGACCTGCTGGCGACGGTCGCGGGATTGCCGTCGGGTTATGTCGTGCTGCCGGGGCTCGACCGCATTCTCGATGCGGCCTCATGGGCCAATCTTGATTCCGGTCACCCGCAATTTGGTCTTCGGCAATTGCTGCAACATCTGGAAACGGATCGCATGGACGTCGGCGAGTGGCCGTCTGCCGCGGAGGTAAGCGGCAACGGGCCCGCGCGCGAGCGGTTTATCGGCGAGGCGCTTCGCCCTGCGGCCACGACCGAGGCCTGGCGCGATGAGCGCGGCAATATCGGTGCGGATGCCCTGCAGGGGGTCGTACAGATCGAAGCGCAGGAACCGCATGAAGAAGCCGGCCTCATCGCCCTGGTGCTGCGCGAGGTGCTGGAGTGTGACGGCCGCACGGCGGCTTTGATCACGCCGGACCGCGATCTCGCGCGGCGCGTCGCATCGATCATGGGTCGCTGGGGTGTCGATATTGACGACAGCGCGGGTACACCGCTGGCCGAGACACCACCGGGGATTTTCCTCCGGCTCGCGATCCGGGCGCTGCATGAAGGTGTGGCACCGATCCCGCTTCTGTCGGTTCTCAAACATCCGCTTGCGGCCGGTGGCCGCGCCCAGGCGGCATTCCGGGCCTCGGCCCGGGAGCTGGAACGGCTGGTCTTGCGCGGCCCGCGCCCGGCGAGGGGCATCGCGGGGTTGCGGACCGCGGCGCACGCGCGCCATGAGCAGGCACTTGCCCGGGCGGCGGAAGGATTGTCGGCGCACAACAATGCCGACCCGCAAGACTATGGCGATGTGCTGGCACTGATAGACAGGATTGCCGAGATCGGGGCGCCGATAACAGAGTTGCGGCAGACCTCGACGGTGATGTTGCCGGACTATGTGCGGGCTCATATCGCGTTCTGCGAGGCGCTGGCTGCGAGCGACGAGATGCCGGGGGCGGCGCGCCTGTGGGGCGGCGATGCCGGGGAAGCCCTGGCGACGTTTGTCTCGGAGTTGCTGGAGGCGGGCGAAAGCCTCGGGCCGGTGCCGCCGGCGCGATATCCCGCGCTGCTCGATTCACTTCTGGCCGGGCGCATGGTGCGACCGCGGTATGGCGCGCATCCGCGCCTGGCGATACTCGGGCCCCTGGAGGCGCGGCTTCAGCATTTCGATGTGACCATCCTGGGTAGCCTGAACGAAGGCAGTTGGCCGCCCGATCCGTCTGTCGATCCCTGGATGGGTCGCATGATGCGGGCCGATTTCGGACTGCCGTCACCCGAACGCCGCATCGGGTTGAGCGCGCATGATTTTGCCCAGGCGTTCTGTGCGGGAGAAGTTGTCCTGACCCGCTCGGCGCGTGTCGACGGGGCGCCGAGCATGCCGTCGCGCTGGCTGACCCGGCTCGATGTGGCGACGCGGGCCCTGGACCTGCAACCCGACCCCGACGCCGAGATCCGCGCGCGCGCCTACCGCGACTGGTGGCAGGAGCTGGATGGACCGGGCGACGATGCTGAGCCGGAAGCACAGCTCGCGGTTCGCCCGCGCCCGTCGCCGCCCGTGGCCGCGCGCCCGCGCCGATTGTCGGTGACCCAAATCGAAACGTGGATGCGCGACCCTTATGCCATCTACGCGCGCGAAATTCTCAAACTGCGCGCCCTGCCGCCCCTCGATCAGAATGCGGACGCGGCGATCTATGGTTCCTTGATTCACGATATCCTGGACGGGTTTCTGGCTGAATTGCCGCCGGGCCCGTTGCCGGCTGATGCGGGCGCCCGGTTGCACGCTCATGGTGCCGCGGCCCTTGCACCCTATCGCAGCATCCCGGCGGTCTGGACATTCTGGTGGCCGCGATTCCAGCGCATTGCCGATTGGGTGCTGTCGGTCGAGGCAGGGCGTCGGGTGCGCCTTGAGGCGACCCATATGGAGGTCGATGGTGCGATAGAATTCGACGCGCCGGGCGGCCGGTTCCGGTTGACGGCGCGCGCCGACCGCATCGACGAGCTGATCGGTGGCGGGATTGCCGTGATTGATTTCAAGACCGGGGCGCCGCCGACAAAGCGTGAAGTACAGGCAGGATTCGCGCCGCAGTTGCCTCTGGAGGCGGCAATGGTCGCCGAGGGCGGTTTCGCGGGTGTTCCGGCCAAGCCGGTCGAGGAACTGGCCTTCTGGCGCCTGTCGGGCGGGCGCGACCCGGGGCAGGTGCGCGATGCAGCCGATGATCCGGCGCAGGTCGCTGCCGAGGCTCTGGTCGGTGTGAAGGCACTGGTGGCGCGGTTTGACGACCCGACCACGGCCTATGAGGCGCGACCGCGCCCCGATCACGCACCGGCTTATTCCGACTATGAGCATCTGGCGCGGGTTAAGGAATGGGCGAGCGGAGAGGGAGACGTATGAGCCTCACCGATTTCGATTCCGATCTGCTCGACCGGGTCAGCACGCGGCAACGCGATGGTGCGGATGCTGCGGTGAGTGCCTGGGTGTCGGCCTCGGCGGGCGCGGGCAAGACCCGGGTCCTGCGCGACCGGGTGTTGCGGCTGTTGCTCGCGGGCGTGGCGCCCCAGCGTGTGCTGTGCCTGACCTTCACGAAGGCGGCCGCGGCGGAAATGGCGCGGCGGATCAATGCCGAGCTGGGCGATTGGGCGGTTCTGGATGATGGCGCGCTTCACCAGCGGCTGTCGGACTTGCTCGGCGCCGAACCGCCTGACGACGCGGCCCGCCGGGCCCGTCAGTTGTTCGCGCGTGTGCTCGAAGCGCCGGGCGGCATGAAGATTATGACCATCCATGCCTTCTGCCAGTCGGTATTGCGACGGTTTCCGCTCGAGGCGGGCGTTGTGCCTCATTTTCAGGTCATGGAGGAGCGCGACGCAGTTGAATTTCTGGAAGACGCCAAGGCAGAGTTGCTGGCCAGTGCGCATATGGACGATGGCGATCTGGGGATGTCCGTCGCCAATGTGGCCGAACGGGTACATGAGATGCGGTTCCCCGATCTCCTCAACGAAATATCCCGGGCCCGTGCGCCCTTCGCTGACATGCTGCAGAATTTTGGTGGCGTTGACGGTGTTCGCGCGCGGATCGCCGGAACCCTCGACGTGGCGCCGGACACCGACCCGGCAGCGGTTCTCGAAGACGCCTGTGCGGAAAGCGCGTTCGACGGTGCCGCCCTGCGCCACGCGGTGGAGATCCTTGCCGGGGGGTCTTCTGGCGACAGCAAGCGCGCCGTCCTGATAGGTGACTGGCTGGCGGGAGATGCCGAGACGCGTGGCGAAAGCTTCAATGCCTATGCGCTGGCTTATCTCACGCAGCAGGGAGAGCCCCGCAAGCAGCTCGCGACCAAGGCGATCCGGGAAAAGTACCCGGATGTCGACGCGGCGTTGCAGGCCGAGCGTGAACGCCTGTTGGCGGTACGCGAACTGCTGCGGAAAGCCGATCTGTTTCGGGCGAACAGTGCCCTGATCCGGCTCGCGGCAGAGCTCGTGGCGCGCTACGAAGCGCGCAAGGCCATGAGCGGCCGGCTGGACTATGATGACCTGATCGCGCGCACGCGCAGCTTGTTGCGCGGCGACGGTGCGGCGGCCTGGGTGTTGTTCAAGCTGGACGGCGGCATCGATCATGTCCTGATCGATGAGGCGCAGGATACCAACCCGGAACAATGGGACGTCGTGCTGGCCCTGGTGGAGGAGTTTTTTGCCGGGATGGGTGCCGGAGATGAAGCGGCCGCGGCCGCGGGGCTGCCCGCGCGTAGCGTGTTTGCCGTCGGCGATGTGAAGCAGTCGATCTACAGTTTCCAGGGCGCCGATCTGAGCCGGTTCGAGGCGGTTCGGAAGTTCCTTGAAGCCCGTGCGACGGAAGCCCGGCGGGCGTGGAAAAACGTCGCGCTCGATTTTTCGTTCCGTTCGTCTCGTCCCGTGCTCGAGGCGGTCGACAGGGTGTTTGCGGAACCCCGGGGCGGGGCGGGGGTGGTCGATCCCGATGCGCCCGTCCAACACACACCGTTGCGGGACAAGGCGGCGGGACGCGTCGAGATCTGGCCGCCGCTTCTCGTCGACAAGCTCGACGAACCCGAACCGTGGAAGCCGCCTGTCGATCCGGTCACCAGGACCGGTGCGATGGAGCAGCTGGCCGAGTTGATCGCGACCCGCACGGCCGACTGGCTCGCCTCTGGCGAATTGCTCGAAAGCCAAGGGCGGCCGATCGAGGCCGGTGACATCATGGTGCTGGTGCGCCAGCGCGGTGAATTCGTTGAGGCGTTGGTCCGGGCGTTCAAGGCCCGCGGCGTACCGGTTGCGGGCGTCGACCGCATGATCCTCAGCGAGCAGATCGCCGTCATGGATCTGCTGGCCCTGGGCGCGTTCCTGCTGTTGCCCGAAGATGATCTGAACTTTGCGACCTTGCTCAAGAGCCCGCTGATCGGTTTCGACGAGGATCTTCTATTCAAGCTGGCCCACGACCGGGGCGACGACGGCCTCTGGCGGACGCTCGCCCGGCGCCGTGACACGGATGCGCGATTTGCCGAAGCGCATGACCTGTTAGTCGATTTGCTGGCGCGGGTCGATTTCGAACGCCCCTATGAGCTTTATGCCGGCGTGCTGGCGCGCGGCGGCCGGGCGCGGCTGTTTTCGCGCCTCGGACCCGATGCGGCAGACCCGATCGATGAGTTTCTCTCCCTCGCATTGACCTATGAGCGCAGCCACGCCCCGACCTTGCAGGAATTCCTGCATTGGGTTGCCGCGGGGCAGGCGGAGGTCAAACGCGACCTCGACCAGACTGGCGGCGCGGTGCGGGTGATGACGGTGCATGGCGCTAAGGGACTGGAGGCTCCGATCGTGTTCCTGCCGGATACGACGCGCCTGCCGCGCATGCTGCCCAACATTCTCTGGGACGAGGACGACCAGGGGGCGTATTTCCTCTGGCTGCCGCGGGCCGAAGATACGGATGCCCGCACCCAGTCGCTACGCGAACGGGTTCGTGCGCGGCGCGATGAGGAGTATCGACGGCTACTCTATGTGGCTATGACCCGGGCCGAGGAGCGCCTCTATATCTGTGGCTGGAACGCACCCGCTGAGGGTTCCTGGTACGACCTCATCCGCCCGGCGATGGCGTCGGTGGCACGGGTTGTCGAAGACCCCGTCCTGGCGTCGATTGTGTCGGAAGAGACGCCGATTCTTCGGTTGTCTGCACCGCAGCGCGGGGCGGTCGCGCAGGCTGAAACCGAGTTGCCAGCGCCGGCGGCAGCACCGCCGGTCTGGCTCGGGCAGACCGCACCACCCGAACCCGCCCCGCCGCAGCCGCTGGCGCCGTCCGACCCCGGCGAGGATCCACCGGTGCGTGCGCCGGTCGGGCCCGACGAGGACGGCGCGCGTTTCGCGCGCGGCAACATCCTGCACCGGCTGCTGCAATGGTTGCCGTCACTGACGCCGGATTCGCGCCTCGATGCCGCCTTGCGGTATCTCGCCCGGCCCGGACTGGCTCTCGACCCCGCCGCGCAGGCTGCACTCGCTGGCGAGGTGATGGGGGTTCTGGGCGCGGGCGATTTTGCCCATTTGTTTGGACCGGATAGCCTTGCCGAGGTGTCGATTACAGGTACGGCGACCGCGCCGGACGGCACAATCTTTGTGATCTCCGGGCAAATCGACCGGCTTGTGCTGTCCGACGGGCGGGTGGCGATCGTGGACTACAAGTCGAACCGACCACCACCGGCGCAAGCAACGGATGTAGCCCCGATTTATCTGCGCCAGATGGCGGCTTACCGGCATGTTATCCGGGAAACCTGGCCCGACCGGGAGGTCGATGCGTACCTGCTCTGGACCGATGCGCCACGCCTGATGTCGTTGCCGGGCGATGTGCTCGATCTTTATGCCCCCGCGGGTCGCACGCCTGTGTGATCGTTCGGTGAGGTCCGAATTCTTGACGACGCATTGATGTGAACCTACCTTCGGTTCCAACGAGAGTTACACAGTGGCGCCTGCCCGCGCCCGGACCGCTGAAAAGGATTGAGCATGCCTTCCAAACAAATCACGGATGATTCCTTCGAGACTGACGTTTTGCAGTCGGACAAGCCCGTTCTGGTAGATTTCTGGGCCGAATGGTGCGGCCCCTGCAAGCAGATCGGCCCGACCCTGGAAGAGCTGGCCGATGACAAGGATGGAGATGTGGTCGTCGCGAAGCTGAACATCGATGACAATCCGATGACGCCGTCGAAATACGGTGTTCGCGGCATCCCGACATTGCTGCTGTTCAAGGATGGTCAGGTAGCTTCGATGAAAGTCGGCAGCCTGCCCAAGAGCCAGATTTATGACTGGGTCGATTCGGTCCTCTAGACCCTCCCCGGCACGACATAGGAAACCCCGCCCTGTTGGCGGGGTTTTTCTTTGCGTCGGGCAGCTTTGAGCCGGTCACCACGAACCTAGGTGGCCTGTCCTCTGTTGCGGTTGCGTTCCAGAAACTGACGGCCGCTTTCGTCATTCATGAACGACAGCAAAAAATATCGCTGCCCCTTGGTCACATCGGTCGCCTCGTGCAGCAGGTTGTACGAGAATATCGCCGCTTCTCCGGTCGCCGGGCGTTAGCTCGCCTGGCCATATTCCGGGAACCATAATTCTCCACCCTCATGATCCTCGGTGTTGAGGTTGAGGGTCATGGCGAAGCGTCAATGCGCGGTGCCCAGCGTGGTGTTGTCGCGATGGGGGCGGAAGAACCCGCCGACGTCGGCGTCGTAGCGCACGATCTTGAACTCCTCGACGAAACGAATGTCGCTGTGGAAGGCGTTCCGGATCTCCGGCAGCACACGGCGTTCGATCCGGGTGCCGATCGCGTCGAGAAAATCCTTGTCGACCACATGATGTTCCCGTCGTCGCTTGGTCACGCCATCGGTGACGTGAACCATCTTGCCTTCTTCCATGCGCAGCGTGCCGGATGGCTCGTTGCCCCGACTCTCGAACTGTTCGATCAGCCACTGGCAAAAGGAAGGCGAGAAGACTTCGGGGATACCCAGGATAGGCGGGTGCAGCTTTGCGGGCGAGGGAACCGGGGGGCATGGCGGCGATTTTGGCTACGGCGCGTTCGGCGATCGGGGTGTCGCCGGGCCGGAGCACTGTGCGGACCTTCTGATCGGGCCCGAAGACGAAGCCTATCAGCTTGCCGCGGGCGCCGAACCGTCTCGCGACTTTCTTGTCGGCGTCGGACAGGAGAAAAACCCCCGGGTCGTTCTTGGCGGCGATTTTCTGCACCAGGGGTATCGGGTCGGCACTGATCGCGAACAGATGTGCGCTGGCCTCCAGCATGGCGGGTGCGGCGCGGAACATCGCCTGCAACTCGCCCAGCGCGCCCGGGTCCTTCTGGGTCGGATACAGCGGGACAAACAGCGGCCCGCCGCGGGCCTTGTCGTTCAGATTGATGATGATGTCGCGCTGATCGGGCAGGAAGAAATTCGGCGCGCGGTCGCCCCGTTCGAGCAGGTCTTCAAGCCTGGGTGTGCTCATGCGCCTGATGCTCCTGACGACCGATTCGCATTCGTGACCCTGTCTACAGTGCTGCCGGTCCGGCCCCGGGTCCAAGCGGTGTTCAGTTGTTCGCGCGCAATGTCGTACCCACGAGAAGATGCGACCCTGTGACGAGCACGCGCGGGGATACGAATTCTTGGGTGATTCGTGACAGGGCGTCCTCGACCGATCCTGCCACATCCGCTGTCAGGCCGGCGCGTCGGGCGGCGGCGATGATCTCGGGTACCGGCATCGCGCGGGGCTCGTCGTCGAGAGGGATGGCCGTGATGCTGGTTGCGAGTGCCGTGAACGGGGCTAGAAACCCGGTGGCATCCTTGTCGTCCAGCATGGCCAAGACGAGGTGAAATGGGCGCGCGCTTTGCGCCTGAAGATCGCCAAAGGCATCTGCCAACGCGGCGGCGCCCATCGGGTTATGCGCCACGTCCAGCCACAGTTCGGACCCGTCGGGAAGCAATGCTGGGAGCGGGCCCGATGTCAGCCGCTGCATCCGACCCGGCCACCGCACCTGCGCGAGGCCGGCTTGTATGGCGTCATCGTGCACGCCGGGGAACGCGCAGACGTCGAGGCAGGCCGCGGCGAGGGCCGCGTTGTCGAGTTGGTGGCGCCCTGGCAGGCCGGGTTGGGGCAGGTTCCAATGGGTCCCGTCGCGTGTGTAGCTGCCGCCGCCATCGGCTGTGGCAGAGACTTTCCATTCGCGGCCGGCGCGATAGAGCTCAGCGCCGATATCATCCGCGTACCGGTTGATCACGGCGGTGGCGTCAGGGTGTTGGGGGGCCACGATGGACGCCACGCCGCGTTTCTGGATAGCGGCCTTCTCGTTCGCGATTTCGGCCAGCGTGTTCCCGAGGAACCCCATATGGTCGTAGCCGATCGGTGTGATGATGGTCGCGGCGGGCCTGGCGACAACGTTGGTAGCATCGAACCGGCCGCCCAGCCCTGTCTCCAGCAGCACGATATCTGCGCGCGCGCGGGCCATGGCGAGGAAAGCCGCGGCCGTGGTGATCTCATATTCCGTGATGGGCCTGCCGGCGTTGCGATCTTCGACCTCCTGCAGCAGCACGCGCAATGCCGTATCGGAGATGATTTCGCCAGCGATCTTGTAACGTTCGGCGAAGTGCTGCAGGTGCGGCGACGTATAGGCGCTGACTCTCAGGCCAGCGGCCGTCAGGCAAGCGTCGAGGAAGGCCGTCGTTGACCCCTTGCCGTTGGTGCCGGCGATGTGAATGACCGGCGCCAGGCTGGCTTGCGGGTTATCGAGGTCCGACAGCAGCCGGTGCATCCGGTCGAGGGACAGATCGATACGGTCCGGGTGGTAGGTGACAAACCGCGCGAGAATATCCGCGATGGCGCTTTCGTTTGCGCCGGGGACGCTAGTCCCCATTTGCGGAACTGGCGGCCGGGTTTTCGGCAGGGGCCGGTGCCGTCAGGGCGATGGGTGCCGGATCGCCGTCGGCCGCGTCGTCGCGGCCTTTGCGCAGCAGATTCAGCATCTGCGCGATGGTCGCCTGCATTTCGCCGCGCGGGACGACCATGTCGACCATCCCGTGCTCGCGAAGGGATTCCGCAGTCTGAAAGCCCTCGGGAAGCTCCTCGCGGATGGTGTCCTTGATGACGCGTTTGCCGGCAAAGCCGATGGTAGCGCCAGGCTCGGCAATTTGAATGTCCCCCAGCATTGCGAAGGATGCGGAGACACCGCCCGTGGTCGGGTCGGTCAGGATAACGATATACGGGAGGCCCGCCTCGCGGACCTGCTCGACCGCCAGCACCGTGCGCGGCATCTGGATCAGGCTGAGCATGCCTTCCTGCATCCGCGCGCCGCCCGATGCGGGGATGGCGATCAGGGCCGCATCCAGCGCGATGGCTTCCCGCGCGGCCGCGAGAAGGCCTTCACCCACGGCCTGGCCCATGGAGCCGCCCATGAAGCCGAAATTGAAGGCCGCGACGACGGCCTTCCGGCCGCCAATCGTGCCATGGCCGACGACGATCGCTTCCTTCTCGCCGGACTTGTTTTGCGCGTCCTTGAGGCGATCCGTGTAGCGCCGGCTGTCGCGAAACTTGAGTGGGTCTGGTTTGACGGCCTGAAATTCGACCCGGGTGAACTCGCCATTGTCGAACAGGAAACCCATGCGCGCCGCGGCGGGCAGGCGGATATGATGTCCGCAAGCTTGACAGACATGCAGATTGTCGCTGAGTTCGCGGTGGAACAGCATCTGCTCGCACGACGGGCATTTGTGCCAGAGATTGTCCGGGACGTCCTTCTTGCCGACCAGCGCTTGAATTTTCGGTCGTACGAAATCGGTCAGCCAGCTCATTGGACCCTCGCTTGCGTGATCATTTCGCCGCCTCGCGCACGCCATCGGCGAGCGACCGGGTGAGGTCGAGTACGTTCGTTACCAGTTCCGGCTTTGCTTTGCCGTTTGCATCCAGATTTTCCGCGACCATCTGCACGATGGCCGACCCGACCACGGCGGCGTCGGCGATTTGTGCGACCGTGCCGGCCTGCTCCGCTGTCCGGATGCCGAACCCCACGGCGATCGGCAGGTCGGTGTGTTTGCGCAGGCGCTCGATCGAGGCCTGAATATCTGCCGCGTCGGCCGATTTCGTACCCGTGATCCCGGCGATCGCGACGTAATAGACGAAGCCCGACGTGTTCGCGATCACGGCGGGCAGGCGCACATCGTCGGTCGTCGGTGTGGCGAGGCGGATGAAGTGCATGCCGGCGGCCAGCGCCGGCAGGCACAACTCGACGTCTTCCTCGGGCGGCAGGTCGACCACGATCAGGCCATCGACGCCGGCGTCGCGTGCGTCGGCGAGAAACCTGTCGACGCCGTAGATATACATGGGGTTGTAGTAGCCCATCAGGATGATCGGTGTTTCGTCGTCGTCGGCCCGGAACCGTCGGACCATGTCGAGGGTCCGGTCGAGGCGCGCACCGCCGGCCTTGGCGCGAAGGCCGGCCGCCTGGATCGCGGGCCCGTCGGCCATGGGGTCGGAATACATCACCCCCAGCTCGATCAGGTCGGCGCCCGCGCCGGGCAGACCCTGCAATATCTCGAAACTGGTCTCGATGTCCGGGTCGGCCGCCATGACAAACGGGATGAAGGCCGCACGGTTTTCGTCCGCGAGCTTCTTGAATCGCGCCTCGATGCGGCCGCTGGTCTCGCCCCGGCTCACAGCTCCACTCCCAGCGCGTCGGCGATGGTGAACACGTCCTTGTCGCCTCGCCCGCACATATTCATGACCAGCAGATGATCGGCGGGCAGGTCGCCGGCGATCTTGCCGATATGGGCCAGCGCGTGAGATGGCTCAAGCGCGGGGATGATGCCCTCCAGGCGCGAGCAGAGCTGGAAGGCGTCGAGCGCTTCCTGGTCGGTGACCGAGACATATTCGACCCGGCCGGACTCATGCAGCCAGGAATGTTCCGGGCCGATACCGGGGTAGTCGAGCCCGGCGGAAATCGAATGGGCATCGAGAATCTGACCGTCGTCATCCTGCAGCAGGAACGTCCGGTTGCCATGCAGCACGCCCGGGCGCCCGCCGGTCAGGGAGGCGGCGTGTTCGCCGGTCTCGATGCCATGGCCCGCGGCTTCGACGCCGATGATGCGCACGTCCTTGTCGTCGAGGAAGGGATAGAAAAGACCCATCGCGTTGGACCCGCCGCCGATGCAGGCGATGAGCGAATCCGGAAGGCGGCCTTCGGCTGCCTGCATTTGCGCCTTCGTCTCTTCGCCGATGATCTTCTGGAAATCCCGCACCATCGCCGGGTAGGGGTGCGGGCCCGCCACCGTGCCGATCAGATAGTAGGTATCCTCGACATTCGCGACCCAGTCGCGCAGGGCATCGTTCATCGCGTCCTTGAGGGTCGCGGTGCCGCTGGTGACGGGTATGACCTCCGCACCCAGGAGCTTCATCCGGAACACGTTCGGGGCCTGCCGCTCAATGTCGGTCGCGCCCATATAGACCACGCATTGCAGGCCGAAGCGCGCGCAGACCGTGGCTGTGGCGACGCCGTGCTGGCCCGCGCCGGTTTCGGCGATGATCCGCTTCTTACCCATGCGCTTGGCGAGCAGAATCTGGCCCATGCAGTTGTTGATTTTGTGGGCGCCGGTATGATTCAGCTCGTCGCGCTTGAAATAAATTTTCGCGCCGCCGAAATGCTCGGTGATCCGCTCGGCGAAATAGAGCGGGCTCGGCCGTCCCACATAGTGGGTCAGATATTCGTCCAGCTCGGCCTGGAAGCTCGGGTCGGCCTTGGCGGCCTCGTAAGCCTGTTCGACTTCGAGAATCAGCGGCATTAGCGTTTCGGCGACAAACCGGCCGCCGAATATGCCGAAATGCCCGTGTTCATCCGGGCCGTTCTGGTAGCTGTTGGGTTCCGCACTCATCGTCGCTGCTTATACATTGTTGTTGGTCTGCTCAATAGGAAGCCCGTCACAGGCTTTCCACCTCCTCCAGGAATGTCCTGATCCGGTTCGGATCCTTGCGACCCGGCGCGGCCTCCACCCCCGATGATACATCGACGATGGTGGCCCCCGACGCGAGAACGGCCTCGGTCACGTTATCTGCGTTGAGCCCACCCGCGAGCATCCAGGGGACCGGCCATTCATGGGCCGACAATAGGTTCCAGTCGAAGGCCAGCGCGTTGCCGCCGGGCAGGGCGTCGGTCATTTCCTTCGGCGCCTTGGCGTCGAACATCAGCCAGTCGACCGCGCCGGCATAGGCGTGGGTCGCCTCGATGTCGTCGGCGTTTGCGACCTTGATCACTTTCATAACCGGCAGCCCCGCGCGCTCACGGATGTCGAGGCAGCGATCGGGGCTCTCCGCGCCATGTAACTGGATCAGGTCGACCGGCACCTTCGCCAGCACCGTATCGAGCAGGGCGTCGTCGGGGTCGACGAACAGCCCGACCCTGGTCACGCCTGCCGGTACGAGCGCGGCCAGCGTTGCGGCGGCGTCGGGGTCGAGCGCGCGGGGGCTCGGCGGATAGAAGACGAGGCCGACATAGCGCGCGCCCGCCTCGATGGCCGTGCGCATCGCGGTTTCATCGTTAATGCCGCAAATCTTGGCGGTCACGTTCATCCGGCCAGCTCGTCCGAAATTCGCGCGGCGGCGGCGGCGGGATCGTCGGCGCCGGTGATGGGTCGGCCGATGACCAGCACGTCGGCGCCGTCGTCGCGGGCCTGGGCGGGGGTCGTGATGCGTTTCTGGTCGCCGGTCGCCGCCCATTCGGGGCGGATGCCCGGCACGATCAGCTTGAAGTCGGGGCCGCAGGCCGCGCGGATGGCGCTGATCTCGGCCGGCGAACACACCACCCCGTCGAGCCCCTCGGACTGGACGAGCTGCGCCAGGCGAACGACCTGGTCGCGTGCCGGGGTGGATTGGCCGACCGCTGTCAGGTCCGCATCATCGAGGCTGGTCAGCACCGTCACGGCGATGACGAGAGGCCGTTGTGACCCGCTGGATTGCTCGGCCGACTCGCGTGCCGCGGCCAGCATCGCCGGGCCACCCGCGGCGTGGACGTTGACGATCGCGGTGCCGAGATCGGCGACCGCGCGGACAGCGCCGGCCACCGTGTTGGGGATGTCGTGGAACTTGAGATCGAGGAAAACCGGCAGGCCGAGATCGACGATGGCGCGGACCCCGTCTGCACCGTTCGCCGAGAAGAATTCGAGCCCGGTCTTCACACCGCCCACATGGCCGCGCAGCACATCGGCCCAGGCGCGTGCCTGGTCGAGATCGGTGGTATCGAGGGCCGCGAATACGGGGTTCGCGGGCAATTGCGGCTGGTTCGTCATGACAGCGCAGCTTCTAGCAGAGGTCCGTCCGCTGGTCACGTACCCGGAGCACCTCGGTGAGGCACAGAAACAGGTGATAGAAACTCGATGCGGGCACCGTTTCGGCGAATCCGCGACCGTTGGTGTCCAGATGGTCCTGCCAGTTGCCGCGCCCGACGGCGAGATACAGTCCGAACAGCCGATCCAGCAGCAACTCGAGATGCCCGGCTGCATTGGTGTCGTGGCCATCCTCTAGGCGTGCCAACTGTGCCTTGATGGCCTCGGTCTGGACCCAGAGGCGCTTGTTGTCGTCGAGCGAGGTACCGTGGCCGAGCCGGACGTCTTCTCCGCTGCGCAGCACCGAATCGAACGCTAGGCCCTGGGCCGGCCCGGGTACATGATCGCTGCCATGGGCCATGGCGAACGCGTAAAGCGCGTCTGCTTCCACTCGCATATCTGCGCCGCTGGCCTCGGCGTAGCGCCGGAGCAACCACACCCATTCGAAATGGTGTCCGGGTTCGACGGTCTGTCCGGCCGTGCCGGGTGCGGTCGCCCAGTCCGCCGCGAAGAACTCGCCCAGGGTGCCGGTGCCGGGGTCGAGAAAGCGGGTGCGGAACAGATCGATGATCACCCGCGCACGGTCGAGATAGGCGGTGTCGGCGGTGGCGCCGTGAAGCGCGAGTAATGCTTCCAGCAGATGCATGTGGGGGTTCTGGCGGCGCGGCAGATCATGTGCCGGGTTTTCGAAATACCCGCCATGTGCAGGGTCGGCGAGGTTTTCGTCGAGAAAGGCAAGCGTGCGTTCAGCCCAGGTCAGTGCATCGGGATCGCCGCTGGCGCGGTGGTACCAGGCAAAGGCATACAGGGCGAAGGCTTGCTCATAGGCCTCGATCCGGGTGTCGGCCGGGGTGCCGTCGCGGGTGGTCGAGAAAACAAATCCGCCGCTACCCACGCGCCAGTAATGCCGGGTGAGGAACTCATAGCCGCCACGTGCGACATCGAGGGCGCTCGGGCCGCCGGCAGGCGGGGTCCAGCCCAGCCGGTGCGCGTGGCTGTAGACATAAATTTGCCGCGCCTGCACGCGCATGCGCTTGTCGCGGTCGAACAGCGGTTTGCCGTCGAGGGTCAGGCATTCGACGAAGCCGCCCGCCATATCGTCATACCCGGCATGGGACCAGAGCGGCAGCGCCTGGCGGGTCAGCCATTCGTGGATATGGGCCGCGTCGATGGTCATGGTCCTATCCGGTCGATCAAAAGTTCTGCGGCCGCGAGATCCTCGAGCGCCGTTCCCACGGATTTGAACATGGTGATCTCGGTGATGGAAGAGCGGCCGATATGCTCATCCCGGCATAGTTCGGATAGCTCGGCGACGATGTCATCCGCCGCGATCAGGCCGGCAGCCAGGGGCTGGGTGATGTCGCCGGCCTCGGACATTGCACCCGTGCGGGTGTCGACAAAAACACGTGCGCGGCTGATGACCGTGTCGTCGGCCTCGCGCATGTCCGGGCGAAATCCGCCCACCAGATCGACGTGTGTGCCTGGTGCGAGCCATTCGCCATCGAAGAACGGCCGGCGTGACGTGGTTGCGCAGCTGACAATGTCGGCATCGGCAATTGCGCCCTCGAGATCGTCGCAGGCCACGATGTCGAACCCCTGACCGGACATCCGGCGGGCGAGGTTTTCGGCCTTTTTTTGCTCGCGTCCCCACACGGCGACATGGGCGATCGGGCGCTCGGCGCGGTGGGCCGTGATCAGGTCCGGTGCAAGCCGGCCGGTGCCGATCATGACAAGCCGCTGTGAATTCGGTCGCGACAGAAACCGCGAGGCGAGCGCGGACGCAGCCGCTGTGCGTCGTGCGGTCAGAGCAGGTCCGTCGATCAGCGCGCGTGGCGCGCCTGTTTGTCCATAGAGTAACAGATAGGCGCCCTGGACGGAGGGTTGAGGTGTGCCTTGTGACGGGTTGTCAGGATGAACCGTGACCGTTTTCACACCGATATGGCGTGGCGGCAGCCTATTGTCCCATGCGGGCATCAACAGCAATGTTGCGTCGTCGCGTGCGCCCATGTGTATGTTGTGATGATGGCGGACCGGTGCGACGGCGCCATCGCGAAACGCCGCGTGCAACGCCGCCACGAGGCTGGGCGCGTCGATTAACGCGTCAACGGTTGCCGGGTCGATGGTTTGCAATCCGGGACTAGTCCGTGCGCGCTGGTGGTTGTGCCACTGGCGCCGGCGGGGTTGCGCGTTCGGCGGCATCCACCTTGCGTTCGAGTTCGCGGATTTTTCCTACTCGTTCACGCGCACGTCTTCGTGTCGGTGCGGCGGTGATCCACATCAATGTTGCGCCGAGGGCAAACCCAACCCCGAGACCGATGAACACGAAAATGAACAGAGGCCATGTGATGACCAGATCGAGCGGCCAGAGACTAACACCGGCGTAACCGCGATTGTTGACCGCGAAGACGACCACAATGATCGCGACCGGAACGGTAATCAGCAAGCGCAGGCGGTTCACGGCGCATCTCCAGAGTCGGTCATGGATTCTGCCAGTTGGTGCAATACATTGTCGTCGGCGGGGTGCGACCAGCACCCATGCCGGACAATGGGGCCGAGTTTACCCTATTCGTCGTGCGAATGAATGATGTGCGTGGACGTTGGCGTCTGGAAGTCCGCCGATGGCGTCAGGCTACGTATTACTCGCCGTTGAGGCGTTCGCGCAGTTCCTTGCCGGTCTTGAAGTAGGGAACAACCTTTGCGTCGACATCGACCGCGGCGCCGGTGCGTGGGTTGCGGCCGGTTCGTGCCGCGCGTTGTTTCACCGAAAAGGCGCCGAAACCGCGCAGTTCGACCCGGTCTCCGCGCGCCAGGGCAGCGGTGATCTCTTCCAGGATTGTTGCCACGACACGTTCCGCGTCGCGTTGCAGCAGGTGTGGGTTGCGCTCGGCCAGCCGCTGTATCAATTCTGACTTTGTCATCCTATTCCCCCGGGGATTCGCCAATCCCGCATATTCGCCTTCCCCCGAAGGCTCAGCTGCCATTCTGTTAACGTCAGCGCGCCGAAGGTTGCCAAAGTGAAACCAGACCGTCAAGTGTTAATGCATTGGAAAACAACGATTTTCCTGCAAGCCCTGTTATCTTCTCTAGGAAACTGTCCGAGTCGGCGTTGGTCCGCACGGATTCGACCGGAAGTCCGCCGGGGACATTGCGCTCGCGAACCATCCAGTCGATTACCGCCGCCTCGTCGCCGATGGCATCGATCAGATTATTCTCTACCGCCTGACGCCCCGAAAACACGCGGCCATCGGCCAGACGGCGGACGGCCTCGGTATCGATAGGTCGGCGGTCGGTCACCAGATCGACAAAAAAATCATAGAGATCGAGTACCACCTGCTCCGTCACGGCCCGGCCCTCAGGTGTCAGGGGTTCGACGGGCGAGGGGACGCCTTTCAGCTCGCTCGACTTGATGGTGACGGGCTCGACGCCGATCCGGTCGAGCAGGTCGCTCACATTGGCGGTTTGCAGGATAACCCCGATGGAGCCGGTGATCGTGCCCTCGCGGGCGAACACCCGGTCGGTGGCAATGGCCGTCATATAGGCGGCAGACGTGGCCACAGTGCCCATCACGGTGGCGACCGGCTTGGCTTGCGCGATGGCGCGCAGGCTGTTGTACAGATCCTCGCCGCCGACGACGCTGCCGCCGGGGCTGTCGATATGCACGATCACGCCGCGCACGTCGTCTTCCTCGGCTAACCGGGCCAGGAGCCGGCTGCGGGCTTCATCGCGGACGATCACCCCTTCGATCTGGATGCGGACGATCCGTTCGCCGCGTAACAACGTGCCCTGGGCCTGCAAATAGGCCAGAACCGCAGCGACCAAGACCAGCAACGTGATGGCCTGCCAGACACGCAGCCGGCGTTTCAGCCGGCGGCGGTCAAGCAGGGCGTCCGTTTCGTAGGACATGGCGGCCGGTCAGGCGCGGAAGCCTTACGACTTCTCCGCGCCTTCCTCTTCGGTTGCCTCGGCACCGGAATCCTCTTCAGCCGCGGGCGCTTCCGCTTCCTCGGCGGCAGCTTCCGGGGCTTCGGCCTCTTCCTCCGCAGGTGCATCCGCAGCAGCGTCAGGTGGCGGCGCATCGCCGATCATTTCCTGGGTCTCCTGCTGCTTCTCGCGGATCGCGGCGCCGAGGATATCGCCCAGCGAGGCGCCACTGTCGGACGACCCGAACTGCGCCATAGCCGTTTTCTCTTCGGCGATTTCGTTGGCCTTGATTGACATCGAAATGCGTCGGCTCGACGCATCGATGTTGGTCACCTTTGCATCGACTTTCTCGCCGACCGCGAAACGGTCCGGCCGCTGCTCGGAGCGGTCACGCGAGAGATCGGAGCGTCGGATGAACGCCACCAGGCCACCCGACGTCGTGACCTCGATGCCGCCGTCATTCACTTCCGAGACGGTGGCAGTCACGACTTCACCCTTGCGGATGTTGCCGAGGGATTCGGCGAATGGATCGCTGGAGAGCTGCTTGATGCCCAGGGAGATACGTTCCTTCTCGGTGTCGACCTCGAGGATCTTGACCTTGACCATGTCGCCCTTGGTGAAGTCCTCGAGCGCTTCCTCGCCGGTCTTCTCCCACGAGATGTCCGAAAGATGGACCATGCCGTCGATGTCGCCCGGCAGGCCGACAAACAGACCGAACTCGGTGATATTGCGAACTTCACCGTCAATCTCCGTGCCGCCCGGGAACTTGACCGCGAACTCGTCCCAGGGATTTTCCTGGGTCTGCTTGAGGCCAAGCGAAATGCGGCGCTTCTGGGGATCCACGTCGAGGATCATGACGTCGACTTCTTGGCTCGTCGATACGATCTTGCCGGGATGGACGTTCTTCTTGGTCCAGCTCATCTCCGAAACATGGACCAGGCCTTCGATGCCCGGCTCCAGCTCGACGAAGGCGCCGTAGTCGGTGATGTTGGTCACGCGGCCGGTGAAGCGGGCGCTGACCGGATATTTCAGTTCCACATCATCCCACGGATCCGCCTCGAGCTGTTTCATGCCGAGGGAGATACGCTGGGTCTCCGGGTTGAATCGGACGACCTGGACCTGAACGGTCTGGCCGACCTGCAGCGCCTCGGAGGGATGGTTGATGCGGCGCCAGGAAATGTCCGTGACGTGGAGCAGACCATCGACACCGCCGAGATCGACGAAGGCGCCGTAATCGGTGATGTTCTTGACCACGCCCTGCAGGACCTGGCCTTCCTTGAGGTTTGCAACCAGTTCCGTGCGTTCGGCCGCACGGGTCTCTTCAAGAACGGCGCGACGCGAGACAACGATGTTGCCGCGCGCACGATCCATCTTGAGGATCATGAAGGGTTGCGGTGTGCCCATGAGCGGCGAGACGTCGCGCACGGGGCGGATGTCCACCTGGCTGCCCGGCAGGAACGCGACGGCACCCGAAAGGTCGACTGTAAAGCCGCCCTTGACGCGGCCGAAGATCGTACCGGTGACCCGTTCGGTCTGCTCGAAGGCTTCCTCGAGCTTTTCCCAGGCTTCTTCGCGGCGCGCCTTCTCGCGCGACAGGACGACTTCGCCGTTGATGTCTTCGTAGCGCTCGACATAGACCTCGACCTTGTCGCCGACATTGAGTTCAGCGGGCGTTCCGGGCGGGGCGAATTCCTTCAGCGGAACCCGGCCTTCCGATTTGAGGCCGACGTCGATCAGCGCAAAATCGCTCTCGACAGAAACAACGGTGCCTTTGACGACCGTGTGTTGGAGAGATGCATTGTTCTCGAAGCTTTCTTCGAGGAGAGCGGCAAAATCTTCGCTCATACCGGCGCCTTCGGGCGCCGCAGCTGTATCGGTCATGGGACGATACGTCCTTTCGGGTCAAACTTGTCATGCCAACCGGTTGGTTCCGGCGGTCTTTCGCATCCACACGTCTGTCCGGCCATTCCGGACATGGAAACGGTGCTGGATACGCAAAAATTCCAGCCGAGATTAACTGGATAGATCCTCGATATAGGCCCGTGTCTCTTCGAAGACGGCATCGGGCGTTTTATCTGAAGTATCGATCTCGCGTGCGTCTCCCGACAGCAATGGGGAGACCTCTCGAGTGCGATCGCGCTCGTCACGCGCTTCTATCTCGGCCAGGACGGCGGGATATGTACTCTCTAAGCCCTTTTCCTGCAACTCTTTATGGCGCCGTTCCGCCCGGATTTCGGGGCGGGCCGTTACAAAGAGTTTTACATCCGCATCCGGGCAGACCACCGAACCGATGTCGCGCCCATCCAGGACGGCCCCGGCCTTGCCGTCGGGCGGCGTTTGCGCGAAGCCGCGCTGGAAGTCGAGCAGCACCGCGCGCACGTCGGGAATCGCCGCCACCTGGGAGGCCGCGTCGGCCGCCGTTTCAGTGTGCAGGTCGACGGATTCCAGTTTCGCAGGGTCGAGCGCCTTGGCGGCACGCACGGCATCTTTTTCGTTGGACGGATCGCCGCCATCAGCGAGCACGAGGTAGCCAACTGACCGATAAAGACGGCCGGTATCCAGAAAGGCGAAATCAAAATGCGCCGCGAGCCGCCTAGCCAGTGTACCCTTGCCGGCGGCGGCCGGCCCATCGATCGCGATGATCATGCGCTTTGTTCCGTGCCGACTTCCGAAATATCCGCGCCGAGGCCGGCCATGGTCTCGATGAAACCGGGAAAACTGGTCTCGACGGTGCGGACATCGTCAATCGTGACCGGGTTCTCCGTCGCGAGGCCGAGGACCAGGAAGCTCATGGCAATCCGGTGGTCGAGATTGGCGGCGATCTCGCCACCTCCTCGTGGTAGCCCGTCGCAGCCCTGGATGACCATCCGGTCGTCTTCCGTCCAGACCGCGACGCCGCATGCGGCCAGCCCGGCCTCGACGGCGGCCAGTCGGTCGCTTTCCTTGACCCGCAACTCGCCGACCCCTTCAAACACCGTTGTGCCCGACGCACAGGCGGCCGCGGCGGCCAGCACCGGATACTCGTCGATCATGGACGGTGCACGTTCTGCCGGCACGATTACGCCCTTCAGGGATCCGGCACGGATGCGCAGGTCGGCGACGGGCTCGCCGCCGACATCGCGGGGATTATCGCGAGAGATATCGGTACCCATTTCGATCAACGTGTCGAACAAACCGATGCGGGCCGGGTTCATGCCGACCGCCGGCAAATACACATCGGAGCCCGCCACGATCGCCGCGGCGACGGCGGGGAAGGCGGCCGAACTCGGGTCGGCGGGAACCTTTATCTCCGCCGCGTTCAGTTCGGGCAGGCCGGTGATCGTGATCCGGCGGCCTTCATCCGTTTCCCTGATCTCGAGCTCCGCACCCATATGGGCGAGCATGCGCTCGGTATGGTCGCGGGTTGCCGCGGCTTCGATCACTGTCGTTTTTCCGGGCGCGTGGAGCCCGGCCAGAAGAATGGCGGATTTCACCTGGGCCGACGGCACCGGCAGCGCATATTCCATAGGCAACAGGTCGGCGGTGCCGGTGATCGACAGGGGCATCCGGCCGCCATCACGCGACGTCGTTTGTATGCCCATCTCGGCGAGCGGTTCGATGACCCGGCCCATGGGCCGGGCGCGCAGTGAATCGTCGCCGGTCAGGATGGCCGTGAAATCATGGCCGGCGAGCAGGCCGCACAGCAGCCTGGCCGCGGTGCCGGAGTTGCCCATGTCCAACACGTCGTCGGGTGCGTGCAGGCCACCCACACCGACGCCGTGGATTTCCCAGCTACCGTTCTCGCTGTCGTCAGTGCTGCGCGTGATGCCGACACCCATGCGGCGCAGGGCCGCCGCCGTGGCCAGCACGTCCTCGCCCTCGAGCAACCCTTCCGCGCGGGTGGTCCCGACGGCGAGCGCCCCCAGCATCAGTGCGCGATGCGAGATCGACTTGTCGCCTGGCACGCGCACCTCGCCTGTGAGGGCCGTGCTGTGGCGCGCGGTTGCGGGGGCGGGAGATTGGGTTGTGGCGTTGGCGGTCATGGCTTCTATCTTGTCCGGGCGGCGACCGATTAGCACAAGTTTCGGTGCCGGGCCATGAAGCTGGTGGGCCTTTCCGGCATATTTGGCGCCGCCGCGTTGCGACAAAGTGAGTGTGGACCGCAGATTTGCTTTTGACAGGCCGTCCCGTTCATGGCACACGGCGCGTCCGAAACACACCGGAGGGTACCACCAGTGGCAAAACCCGAATGGGGCGTAAAGCGGACATGCTTGGCATGCGGCGCACGCTTCTATGACATGCAGAAATCACCGATTGTATGCCCGAGCTGCGAGGCCGAGTTCGACCCAGAGGCCATCTTCCGCCCGCGGCGCAATCGCGCGTCTGATGCCGGGGCACCTGCACCGGCGAATGACGATGCCGCCAAGCCAGCCGCCACCGCGGAGGATGAGGTCGAGGCGTTGGTAAGCGACGTCGAGGTCGAGGATGACGACGACGATGATGACGCCGCGCTCGCGCCGGACCTCGACGACGATGAGAATGATGAGCCCGTCGTCGTGGTCAAGAGCGACGACGACGAGAACTAGACGGTCCGCGGGGAAAAACACTTGCGTTGATCGTCGGGTCCAGTATCTTCGCGCCGCCCGGCCCAGAGGCCGGACGCCACAGAGTTAGAGTTCAAGAGTTAGGGGGCCGTAGCTCAGTTGGGAGAGCGCTACAATGGCATTGTAGAGGTCGTCGGTTCGATTCCGTCCGGCTCCACCAAATTCCAGAAAAGCCCGGCTTTGCGCCGGGCTTTTTCTTTGGGCTGTCACGTTGTTGTGTTTGTCGCGTACCTGCAGAGGGCGCAGGTTGCGGGAAGCCCGGTTGAAACGCTGGTTCCTGCAAACGGGGAGAATTTCGATGCGTAAAACAGTTTCATCACCGGACGTGAGCATCCCGCCGCGCCCGGCACTGACGGGCGGCGTGGCGGTCGGCGACCAGGTCATCCTGAGCGGCCAGATGGCCTTCGATCCGGATGCCGGTGGCATTCCCGACGACATGGATGCAGCTGCCCAGACCAAGTCGATCATGGGAAACATCAGTGCGCTGCTGGCCGCCGAGGGTCTGACTTGCGCTGACATCGTCAAGGTCACGATCTTCATGACCGATCTGGATGACGTGATAGCGATGAATGGGGTTTATTCGAGCTATGTCTCGGAACCCTATCCGGCGCGCTCGACCGTTGGCGTCACATTCCTGGCCATGCCGAACGCTCGTGTCGAGATAGAGGCGACCGCCATTCGTTCGTGATCGTGCGCTTTGCCGCCGGTGCAATAAGCTTTAGCCTCGCATCGTGCGCGGTCAATAATGGTGGCGCACACATGACGGCGGAGTAAGCAATGTTTTCACACATCATGATCGGCGGAGATGATCTGGCCGTGGCGAAAAAATTCTATGACGCGGTGCTGGCCGCCGTTGGGGTGCCGGAGGGCACGTTCGATCCGAAGGGGCGCCTGTTCTATCGGACCCCCGCCGGCGTGTTTGCCGTTTCGGTGCCGATCAACGGGGAGCCGGCGACCGGCGCGAATGGCGGAACCATCGGTTTCACCTGCGAGAACCCGGAACAGACAGATGCCTGGCACGCTGCCGGTGTCGCGAATGGCGGCACGAGCGTGGAGGACCCGCCGGGCTGGCGTGAAGGTGCTGCCGGCCAGGTCTATCTGGCCTATTTGCTCGACCCGTTCGGCAACAAGATCTGCGCGCTGCATCGCTAGCCGGATTTGCCAAACCGATCCACGGGGAAGCCCGGCACCCAGTCATACACGGGGCCTGGCTTTTTCGTGCCCGGGGTGTGGAGCCTAGCCCAGCATCGCCGCGGCGACCTTCTCGGCGATCATCAGTGTCGGCAGGTTGGTGTTGCCCCGTGGGACGACCGGCATGATCGAGGCGTCGACGACACGCAGTCCGGCCACGCCGCGCACCCGCGTGGAACTGTCGACCACCGCCAGCGGATCACCCGCCGCGCCCATACGGCAGGTGCCCACATGGTGGGCCATGCCCGAGACGCTGGTGGCTATGAACGCTTCGATCCGGGCCGGGTCGGCGAGCAGGGCGGCGACATCGACCCCCGGTTCCGACAGCATGCCCAGGACAGGCCCGCCAGCAGCCGGGACTATATCGAGCAGCTTCGCCAGGGTTCGCGCGCGCATCGAATTGTAGGCGGTGACATCATTGAGTTCGCGCATGCGGCGCGCGTTGCTCACGGGGACGGCGTGATGCCATAGCTTGCGCACTCCCGGCGATAGCAGCATCTCTGCGGCGCGGCGCACTCCGTCGACAAGACGCGCCTGGTCGCGCGCGTCGGACAGGAAGTTGAACTCGATGCGCGCGCGTTCGTCCGGCTCGGCGGAGCGCAGGGACACTCGGCCGCGGGCGGCGGGCTGCAGCAGGGACGTGGTGACGGCGCTCAACCGCCGTCCCAGGGCATGCCAGCCGGACATGCCAACGAGGGAGATATACATATCGGTGGCCGGGCAGTCGGCGATGCCGGACGAGTAACGCAGGGTCGCCATGGTGTGCAGGCGTTCCCGGCCCCGGTGGCTGGCGGCGCGGCGCATATGGGCAAGCAGGTAGACCGTCTGGTGGTTCTGCAGATTGCCGCCGACCCCTGGTAGATCGGCCGCGACGTCGATGCCGTGTTCGCGCAGCTCGTCGGCCGGACCGATACCGGCGCGCAACAACATCACCGGGGACTGCAAGGCACCAGCCGCGACGATGACCTCGCGGGCGTTGAAGGATTGTGCCCGGCCGTCGATCCGGGCGGTGACGCCGGACACGCGGGTCTTGCTTTCGTCGAGGTCCAGACGTTCGACCGGAGCGTCGGTGACGATCGTCAGATTGGGCCGAGCCCGGGTCGCGGCATCAAGATAGCAGATCGCGCTCGAGGCCCGCTTGTCGGGGAACTTGCTGATCGGCAGCGCGCCGAACCCGTCGCGGAAGTCGCCGTTGAAATCGTCGATCCGGGGATACTGACCGTTGCGGGCATGGTCGGCGGCCGCGCGCATCAGGGGCGGCCAGTCGGCCTCTGGCAGTCGGCGGATCGGGACGGGACCGCTTTTGCCATGTAGCTCGCCGTCAGTCTCGGCACCGAAATCGGTGTCGGTCTCAAGCTTGCGGAAGAAAGGCAGCACGTCCTGCCAGCCCCAGCCGTCCGCGCCCATCGCGGCCCAGGTGTCATAGTCGTCGGGCGTGCCGCGCAGTGCGACCATGCCCATGAGAGACGATCCGCCGCCGAGAATCTTCGCCTGGGTGACCGGCGTGTCCGGAGAGCTGTCGCGCTGATCCAGATGGCCGGTCAGTGTCGACCACATGTAGGAGCGGTTGTAATAGGAGACGGGGTAGGTGTCGGCGACGTCAGCCGGCTCCGCGCCGGGCGCGGTGTCGCGTCCGGCCTCCAGCAGCAGCACCGCATTCGTGCTGCGCGCCGACAGCCGGTTGGCGAGCACGCAGCCGGCCGACCCGCCGCCTACGATGATGTAGTCGAAGCTGTCGGTCACGAGATGGTCCGGATCGCGGGAATTGTCAGGCCGCCGCCGCGTAGGCGGCCTGGAGCGCCGGGCGGGCCTTCAGGCGCTCGATGTAGACGGCGACGTTCGGCTTGTCGGTGATGTCGGCGCCCAGGCGGGCTGCCACGATCGTGGCATGGCCGGACATGATGTCGGCGCCGGAGAAGTCTCCGGCCAGATAGTCCCGGTCGAAAAGCCGTTGCTCGACGGCACCCAGCATCCGGGTCAGCAGTTTGGTCGCCCGGTCGATATTGACCTGGTTGCGCCGCGCCTCGGACAGGAAGAATTTCTCCACCACGATCGTGTTCACCGGCGGCATCAGCATGCCCTCGGCATAGTGCAGCCACTGCAGATATTCGGCGAAGTCCGGCGAGGCCTGGTCGGGGACCAGGGCGCCGTTGCCGTATCTGGCCAGCACATATTCGACGATGGCGCCGGATTCGAAGATCGTCACCTCGCTATCGTCCAGCGCCGGGACCCGGCCCATCGGATGGACCTTCAGATAGTCCTCTGCACGCATATCCGGGCTGCCGAGCTTGAAGGTCTCCAGCTCGTAGGGCAGGCCCAGCTCCTCGAACAGCCAGATGATCCGGGTCGAGCGGGTCTCGGGTGCATGATATATCTTCATCATGGCGCGCGCCTGTCACACCACGTCGAACATGGCGCGGGTCAGGGTCTCGCGATTGATCATCGCCATGTATTCCTTCACCACGTCGGGGATCGTGTCGATGTTGCTGATCGAATTGCGCGCATCGTCGGCAGTTTTCCAGGTGACGATGATGGCCCAGATATCGTCCTCGCCGCGGCCGATCTCGCGGTGCAGGAATCCGGGCTGGGCGCTGGTGAACTCCGCGCCCACCTGTCGGCAGAGCGCAAGATAAGCATCCGGGTCGGCCCCGTCGTTGAGCTTGTAGTTCACGATCTCGACGGCGTAGGGCGGGGTCAGCTGGGGTGTGGGCATGGCGGGTCTCTCCTGTTCGTGTTGATCTTTTGTACGAACCGTGGATCAGTCGCGCAAACCCGATATGATCCGCGTATGTGCGGCGAGAAGACCCGGGAATGGATTCTCAACCTGGGCTAGTGTATCCGGCAAACAGGAGGACACCAAAAATGCCCCAGCTCGTCGATCTCACCCGCCCCATCGATTCCCGAAACCGCGAACTTGTCAGTCCCGCCATGCAGGGGTTGGCGAACATCTTCGGCCCCGACATCAAGTATCTCAGGCCCGAGGAAACTCATCGCGTCGCCCGTTATCTCAAGCCCTGATGCGGGTCATCGAACGAGGCTTATGTAGCGACCGCCCACGGGGGCGGGGACTCAACTTATCGTGTGGTGACGCACCGGCGGCAGATGGAACCCATCCGTCATACGCGGGCTTGACCCGCGTATCTCGTCTCCGAACGCGAGGAGGTGCCCGGATCTAGTCCGGGCGTGACGTATTTGGCTATAGGGGCGGGTTTTAAACCCGCCCGTGTGCGCCGTCCTCAGGCGGACGGCCCCGGCAGGGTGATGCCGTAGCGCCAGCGTTCGATGGTCACGTCTGAGAACACGCCGCCATAGTTGAGCGGCTCGCCGGCCCAGAATTCGTCGCAGGCCGCACGGTCGGGATATTCCATGATCATCATCGAGCCGATCATCTGGTTGCCGTTGTCGTTGAACATGGGCCCGCGGGCCACATAGCGGTCCATCACCGAGGCCTGATACTTGTGGTGGGCCTCGGCGACCGCGGCGCGCTTCGCCTCGGCATCGTCGCCGTCCATGGCGGTGACCACGAACTGCTCCCAGCCTTCGGTGCGCGGATAGTCGCTCCAGCGCAGATCCATCGATGACGACCAGCGGGTGATCGAAATCTTGCCGAAGGCGCCCGCTTGGCAATAGCCCTCATTGTCCATCCAGGCCTGGGCCGCCGCCTTGTCCGGCGCGTCGATCAGCGCCATCGCCCCGGCCGGGGTCTTGCCGTCGTCGGCCAGCAGGGGCCCGGAGAAGCGGATCTGGTTCTGGTGGGCGCGCAGATAGGCCTGGTGGGCGTCCATCGCCGATTCACGCAGTTCGAGGCCGCCATCTGCCTTGAAGTAGCCCTTGCAGATCCAGCTGGGGCTCTTGGTGCGGTAATATTCCTCGAGTTCGGCCTCGGACAGGCCGTAGCGCGGATCGCCGGGCAGGGCGCCGGACGGATTGTTGGGATCGGACATCGTGTTGGTTCCCCCTGAACGAATGTTGTTGGGCATATGGTCGCCGCCGGCGCGTTTGGGTGCAACCCTCCTTGCCGGTGATCAGGCGTTCGCCGGGGGCATGGTTCCGCCCGCGGGCGTTCCCGGCTAAGCTGGTCCGGCACAAAAAGTGGAGGACACACAACATGGCACGTACATTCCGCCGCGTGGTTACGGGCCACAACGAAGCCGGCAAATCCATCATCTGGAAGGACGGGGACGCCCCCCAGACTATCGAGCCGTTGCCGGGGCTGTTCCTGCACGAATACTGGGAGACGACCGCGCCCGCCGATAACACCGGCGAGACGGATACCGCGATCCGCGAGAACTCCATCGAGCCCCATGATCCCAACGGGACAATTTTCCGGGTCGTCGATTTCCCGCCCGACGAGGTCTGGAAGGGCGCCGATGTCGGCGCGGCCTTCGACGAGATGGGCAGTGGTGCGGCCCATGACGGTGATTCCGAGACGGATGGCATGCACGAGACCCAGACCACCGACTTCGCCATCGTGCTCGAGGGAGAGATGTGGGCGGTCATGGAGGAGGGCGAGACGCTGCTCAAGGCGGGAGACGTTTTGGTCCAGCGCGGCACCAACCACGCCTGGTCCAACCGGTCGGCCAAGAACGCGGCGATTGCGTTTGTGCTGATCGGCGCAAAACCGCGTAACTAGCACCAACTGTCATGCCCGGACTTGATCCGGGTATATCTTGCGTGGCCCGGACGGGTCGGTGTTGAGATGGCCGGATCAAGTCCGGCCATGACGTGGGGAAAAGGATTTTTCAATGACCGCCAAACTCCGCCATTTCGCCCTGTCCGTGCCCGACCCGCAGAAGGCCGCGGCGTTCTATGAGAAGGCGCTGGGCATGACCAGGGTCGGTGAGAACGACCATCCGGGTGCGACGGCGGTGTATCTCACCGATGGAACGGTCAATCTGGCGCTGCTGCGCTACAAGACCGAGGAGGCCGCGGGCGGCGATCCGGACAAGTTCGGCGTGCATCATATCGGCTTCATCGTCGATGACGTGGAAGCCACCCAGGGCGAGATCGAGGCGGCCGGCGGCAATTGGCTGATGGGCGAGGCGAAGGACGCGGGCGCGTTCTACGAGATCAAGTACCGGGACCCGGACGGGGTGATCTTCGACATCAACGAGGGCGGCTGGAAGACGGAGTAACGGTAAGCCCGTTTCTTGACCCGACGTACGGCGCATTGTGAACGCGAACCTCATTCGAGGCGTTTCCTTGGGCGGCACGGGCGCGCTAGTCTCCGTGTAATCAAGAACATCCGTCTCCGGGGAGAGATAATCATGGCGCGCACATTGATCAAGGGCGGCTGGGTCGTGTCCATGGACGATGCGATCGGCGACATTCGCGGCGGCGACGTGCTGATTGAGGACGACCGGATCGTCGAGGTCGGCCGCAACATCGACGGTGGCGATGCGCAGGTGATCGACGCGTTGAACATGATCGTCAGCCCGGGCATGATCAACATGCACGAACACACTTGGCAGACCGGCGTGCGCGGCGTGGTCGCCGACTGGACGATGTTCGAATACTCCCAGCTGATGCATGCGACGGCGGTGCCCCATTTCACTCCCGACGACATCCGCCTCGCCAACCTCTGCGGCGCGCTGAACCAGCTCAATTGCGGCACGACCACGCTGTTCGACTGGCACCATTGCAACGCCACGACAGACCACACGGACGCGGCGATCGACAGCCTGGAAGAAGCCGGTATCCGCGCGATTTACGGCCACGGCCAGACCAAGACGGACCCCAAGCCCGGTGAGGCGCCGTTCAACGAGCGGCCCCATTCGCGTGAGCGCGTTGAGCGCCTGCGCAAGGGGCGACTCGCGTCCGACGATGCGCTGATCACCATGGCCATGTGCATCCAGGGCGTGGGCTTCTCGGTCTGGGACTGCATCGAGCATGACGTGCGGCTGGCCAGGGATATGGGCCTGCGCTGGTCCAACCACACCGGCGCCCAGGGCATTCCCCTGTTTGCCGACAAGCCGATCCACCGGCTGGACGAACTCGGCCTGCTCGGCCCCGATGCGGATTTCGTCCACGCCAATAATTTCTCCGACGAGGAAATCCAGCTGATCGTTGACCGGGGCGGCTCGATCACCGTGGCGCCCGAATGCGAGTGCAACTTCGGCCACGGCAACCCGGCCACCGGGCGGGTATTGGCGGCAGGCGGGACGCCGTCCTTTGGCGTCGATCTCGAATCGAACATTTCCGGCGACATGTTCTCCGTCGTGCGTTTCTCCCTGCAGCTGGAGCGCGGGATGTACACAGATGCGCGTCCGCGCCCGACCAAGACCATGCCCGAACATTTGAAAACCCGCGTGGCGCTGGAATGGGCCACGATCGGGAATGCCCGCGCGCTGGGCATGGACGACAGGATCGGCTCCCTGACGCCGGGCAAGAAGGCCGACATGATCCTCACCCGCGGCGACGATCTCAACACCTGCCCGGTGCATGACCCCATTCAGACGCTGGTCTTCATGGCCACACCGCACAATGTGGACACGGTCTTCGTCAACGGCAAGGTGAAGAAGCGCGACGGCAAGCTGGTCTATCCCGAGGCGGCGCTCCGCGAGACCCTGGGCAAGCTCGCCGACTCCGGCCGCCGCATCCTCGATGCCGCCGGCGTGATGAAGGCGGCGGCTGAATGACACCTAACGATCGAAATTCCCTCTCCTCCCTTGAGGGAGGAGAGGGTGGCGAACGTATGTGAGCCGGGAGAGGTGGGTGCCCTATTTTGATCTACCTTCCGGACCTACCCCACCTCACCCCGACCCTCTCCGCCCCCATGGGGCAGAGAGGGAGTGGCGCTAGAGGGAAGGCACGAGCATGACCGCCAACCGGTGGATGGTGCTCGGGGCGCTTTTCCTGGCGCGTTCCGCACTCGGCTATCATTTCCAGTCCGTTGCGTCGGTCTCGCCGCTGCTGGTCGAAGATCTGGGGATCGACTTTACCGAGGTCGGCACCCTGATCGGCCTATTCAGCCTGCTTGGGGTGCTGACGGCCCTGCCGTCGGGATTCCTCGCCCAGCGCTTCGGCGAGCGCCGCATGTGCCTGTTCGGCCTGGCGATGATGGCGGCCGGCGGTTTCATTATGTGGCTCGCCGATGATTTTGCGCTGATTGGCGTGGGCCGGGTCGTTGCGGGGACGGGCGGCGTGGTGATCACGGTCGTGATGGTGAAGATTGTCGGCGACCTGTTCGAGGGCCGGGAGGTCGTCACTGCCATGGCTGTCCTGATGAACAGCTGGCCGGTCGGTATCGCCATCGGCCTCTATACCCAGGGTGCCATGGCGGAAGCCTGGGGCTGGCAGGCGGTGTTCCTGACGGCGGGGATCGGCTCCTTCGTTGGCATGCTGCTGGTCGCCATTCTTTATCGGCCGGCGGGGCGTGGTCCTGCGCGGCCGGTACAGCGCCTGGCAATCACCCGGGCCGAGGCCACCAAGGTCTCTCTCGCGGGGATCATCTGGGTGCTCTACAACGCCGGTTATCTGATGGTGCTGTCCTTCGGGCCCGCCATGCTGGTGTTGCGCGGCATGGATGTTGCCGCCGCAGGTCTTCTGCTCGCCAACGCCACCTTCGTCTACATGTTTGCAATTCCGCTGGGGGGCTGGATGTCCGAGAAGCTGGCCCGGCCAAATTTGGTCATGGTGAGCTGCTTCGCGCTCGGGGCGCTGATGGTCGGCCTCATACCCCTGGTCGATGCACCGCTGGCGCTGTTCATACTGGCCGCGATTTTCATCGGCATCCCGACCGGCAACGTGATGGCGCTGACGGTCGAGACGGTGCGGGCGGAACATCGCAACACGGGCACGGGCCTCTATCACACCTGGAACCATGCCGGCCTGTTCGTCGGTCCGGCACTGGCGGGCTGGATCGTCGACCGGACCGGTGACCCGGCGTCGGCCATGTTTTATGGAGGCGTCACGATGGCGCTGGCGATTGTCGCGCTGGGGGCGTTGCGTGGTCTGCAGTGGCGAGAAGCCCGTGTCGGTTAACACGAGCCTCGGTGTCGTCATCCCCGCTTTGAACGCGGGGGCCAGCCTCGCGCGCGCGCTGGGGGCGCTCGAGCATGCGCGGGCGATCTTCGATCTCGATATCCTCGTCGTCGATGGTGGCTCCGGCGACAACACCGTCGCGGTCGCTGAATCTCAAGGTGCGCGGGTGATCGAGGCACCGAGGGGCCGCGGCACCCAGCTTGCGGCCGGGGCCGCGGAAGTGCGTGGCGACTGGCTGTTGTTCCTGCATGCCGACACGGTTTTACAGGCGGGCTGGGCGGTCGAACTGGCGGCGTTTATGATCAACGAGCGCCACCGCGCCGCCTATTTTCGTTTCCAGCTCGACGATGACACGCCCGGTGCGCGACGGATTGAGCGTATGGCGGCATGGCGCTGCCGGGTGCTGGGCCTGCCGTATGGCGATCAGGGCCTGGCGATCCCGCGTGATCTCTACACGGCGTTCGGCGGATATCCGGATCAACCCTTGATGGAGGATGTTTATCTCGCCCGGCGGATGGGTCGCAGCCGTCTGATGAGCCTGGAAACGGCGGCGTTGACCTCCGCCAAACGCTACCGCGAGGGCGGCTACTGGCGGCGCCCGATGCGAAATCTGTTCTGCCTGTTCCTGTATCTCATGGGCATGCCGGCCCGGATGATTGACCGGATTTATCGATGAGGCCCCATCTTGTCATTTTCGCCCGGGCGCCCCGGCGTGGCGCAGTCAAACGGCGGCTCGCGGCGGACATCGGTGATGGCCCGGCGCTCGGCTTCTATCGCCAGACCCTGCACGATTTGACACGGCGGCTGGGCACGGATCCCCGCTGGCAAACCTGGCTGGCCGTGACGCCGGATGTGGATGCGGCACGCACCGGTCTGTGGCCGGCTGTGCCCGGCGTGAGGTTGATCCCGCAAGGAAAGGGTGATCTGGGGGTGCGCATGGCCCGGCCGATGAGAACTCTTCCGCCGGGCCCGGTGATCGTCGTCGGAACGGATATCCCCGATGTCACCCGTGGCCATATCGCAGATGGTTTTGCTGCGCTGGGCGCCCGTGATTATGTGTTCGGCCCGGCAGCCGACGGCGGGTACTGGCTCGTCGGTGCGCGCCGCCGCCCGACCTTACCCCGTGGATTGTTTCGTGACGTCCGCTGGAGCACCGAATATGCCCTGGCCGATACCCTGGCTGGTCTGCCGGGAAACGCCCGTGTGGCGACGCTGGACGAACTCGATGATGTGGACGATGGTGCGGCCTGGACCGCGTGGCGCCAGCGCCGCCGCCGGGAATAGTTGTCAACAAACCGTGACGTGACTTCCGGACTGTTCCGTATGACATGGTGACCGCTACAATCGCGGTCCCAGCGGGGAAAGCATGGAATCGATCTACTACGTCATCTCGTGGCTCTGTCACCGGCGCTGTGCGCATTGCTACGACACGCGCTTTCGCCCCTATGTGCGCGACGAACGCGACGCCGTGGTTAATGAGGCGGTAGAGAATCATGCGCGGATCGTGGCCAATCTGCCCGATCGCATGACCTATCGCGAGAGCGACGGCGGCCCCGAGAAGCCCGGGCGTGTCATCCTGTCGGGGGGCGAGGTGCTGCTCGACGAGATTCGCGAGCCGGTGCTCTATCCGGTGATGGACATGCTGCGTGACAAATACGCCGACGCGGGCGGGGTGCGGGTGGTGGTGCAGACGACGGGCGACCTGGTGACCGCGGAAATTCTCGACGAGCTGCTGGCCCACGGCATGTGGCAACTCTCGATCACGGGCATGGACGACTTCCACGTCGGCCATGAAGGCGACAAGCGCGTGCCCCTGATGGAACATCTGACGGGCCTGGTTGAGGCGGCAGGCTTGTTACCGACGGGTCGGCGCCATGACGGCACCGACGGGCGGGGCACCGAGCCGCCGGTCTATTCCTTCATGGGGGCGAACCCGGAAGAGTGGATCGGGCCGATCTGGCCGCGCGGGCGGGCCTGGGACAATGAGCTTTCCGGCGCCACCCTCGACGATAATTTCTGCAACCGCTGGTCGGGCGGGCTCAATTTCATGAACCACGTAAAGCTCGGCTCCGAGGTCTCGATCGAGCCCAACGGCAACGTCTATCCCTGCTGCCTCAAGACCAAGGCGCCGCTCGGCAACCTGACCGAGGAGCCGCTCACGGAGATTCTGGACAGCCTCGTCGGCCATCCGGCGTTCGAGGCGCTGAACGACGGCGCGCCCGAACGCATGGGCCTGGCCTTTGGCTGGGACGAAGATACGTTCCGGCAGAACAGCGAAACCAGGACGCCTTCGGGCGAGACCTACCGCAATCTTTGTATCGGCTGCGACCGGTTCCACGAGCAGGTGCTGGGCCCGCTCATCGAGGGGCTGCGCCAGGCGCGCCTGAGCCGGCGGACGGCCGCATGAGCAGCCGCATAGAAGTCGTGTGCGCGGCGCTGGCTGCGCGCCTCGGCGTGCCGGTCACGGATTTGCACCCATTGCCGGATACGGGCCTCGCCCATGACCATGTCCGGATCGGCGACACGGGTACACTCGCGCGGGTGCCCAAGCAGAGCCAGCTCGGCCTCGCGGCGGCGGAGAATCTCGACTATCAGGCCGCCTGTTTCGCACGTGCGTCGGCCAGCGGGCATGTGCCGAACCTGCGTGAAAAACTGACGCCGGATGACCAGTTTCCCATGGGCGCGCTGATCGTCGACCTGATCGACGGCCGGGCATTGTCGTTGCCGAATGATTTGGCGGCGATGGCGGCATGCCTGGCCGCGATCCATGCGCTGCCGTTGCCGGATGCCAACGAACGCGCGCCCCTGAAGGACCCGGTCGATCCGATGGCCGATACGTTCATGGAGATCATGACCCAGGCGGCCTATGTCGCGGCGGCGGATTTGCACCCGGATGCCGAAGCCCAGATTCGCGAGGAACTGCAGGCGGCTGGCGCGACCCTGGCGCGGGATGCCCGCCCGCCCCGGACACTCATCGCGTTCGACGCCCATCCGGGTAACTACCTGATGACGTCTGATGGCCGCGCGGTCCTAGTCGATCTGGAGAAGGCGCGCTATGGCGCGGCGGCCTTCGATCTGGCGCACGCCACCCTCTACACCTCGACCACTTGGGATGTGGACAGCCACGCCGTGCTGGATCGCGGCCAGGTGAGCGCATTTCATCAGGCGTGGCTCGATGCGGTGCCCGGTGATCTCGCGGCGGCGACCGCGCCCTGGCTGCTGCCGTTGCGCCGGATGATGTGGCTCTGGTCCGTGACCTGGTGTGCCAAATGGCGGGTCGAGTCAGGCGAGACCGCGGCGAGCGAACCGAAAGAAAATAAGTCCACCGAGAACTGGTCGGCCGAACTCAGCGAAGATGCGCTCGTCGCCCATGTGGCCGGCCGCGTCGCCGATTACCTCGATCCCGACACCATCACGCGTGTTCGCGCCGACTGGGCGCCAACGACACCGGCCGCCGTTGCGGTCTAACCAACATGAAAGAGGACCACAGATGCGTATCCTGACAGCGGCATTGGCCGGTTTCCTGGCGCTTGCGCCGTTCGCCACAAGCCCGGCGTTGGCCCAGAGCTGGGATGAGGTGGTCGACAAGGCGCGCGGACAGCTTGTCTTCTGGAATGCCTGGGGCGGTGATGAACGCATCAACGCCTACATCGCCTGGGCGGGCGACCAGGTGCAGGCCCGCTGCGGCGTGACGGTGCAGCATGTGAAGCTAGCCGATACGGCTGAAGCGGTGGCCCGGGTCGTGGCGGAAAAGGCCGCGGGCCGACTGGACGGCGGTTCGGTCGATCTCATCTGGATCAACGGCGAGAATTTTGCGGCGATGAAGCGGAACGATCTGCTGTTCGGCCCGTGGACGGAACGTGCGCCGAATTACCGCTTCGTCGACACGGTGAACAAGAAGACCACGACCGTGGACTTCACGGTGCCGGTGGACAATCTTGAGGCACCCTGGGGCATGGCCCAGTTCGTGTTCATGCATGACACTGCACATGTCGAAACGCCGCCGGACTCCATCCTGGGGCTGCTGGAATGGGCGAAAAACAACCCTGGTCGTTTCACCTATCCCCAGCCGCCGAACTTTCTCGGCACCACCTTCCTGAAGCAGGCGCTTATCGAGCTCGTCGTCAGTCCGTCTGCGCTCCAGGCGCCGGCTGCGGACGTTGCCGAGAACACGGCGCCGCTGTGGGCCTATCTCGATGCGCTGCATCCGCTGATGTGGCGGCGCGGCGAGGTCTACCCGCAGAACGGCCCGGCCCTGATGCGCCTCCTCGACGATGGCGAAATCTCGATCGCGCTGTCATTCGAGCCGGCCGAGGCGTCGGGCCTGATCGCCCAGGGCAAACTGCCCGACACGGTGCGCACCTTCGTGCTCAACAACGGGACCATCGGCAACACCAATTTCGTCGCCATTCCCTTCAACGCCAACGCCCGGGAAGGGGCGATGGTAATGGCCAACTTCCTGATGTCGCCCGAAGCCCAGGCCCATAAACAGAACCCGGAAGTCTGGGGCAGCTTCACGGTGCTCGATGTGAACCGGCTGCCGGAGGACTCCAAGGCGGCGTTCCAGAGCCTCGATCTCGGCGTCGCGACCCTGTCGCCCGGCGAGCTCGGCATCACCCAGCTGGAGCCGCACCCGTCCTGGGTCGCCGCGCTCGAGGCCGAGTGGGCGAAGCGCTACGCCAGCGGGAAGTAGCCGCGATGGGGGTGTCCTCGCCCTTGCGCTGGGTGCCCGTGGTGACCCTGCTGCTGCTGCTCGGGCCGGTCGTCGCCGGGTTGCTCGGGACGCTGTTTCCCGCTTTCGGTTATCTGCCGGCCCTGGGCCGCGCGACGTCCAGCCTGGAGCCGTGGCGGGCCCTGTTTGCCGCACCCGGGGTGGCGGAATCGATCCGGTTGTCCTTCGTGACCGGGCTGGCCGTGACGGTCGTATCGTTTGCCGTGGTCATCCTGTTCGTCGCTGGCTGGCACGGCACCCGCTCCTTCGCGCGGGTCCAGAAGCTGCTCTCGCCGCTCTTGTCCGTACCCCATGTGACCGTCGCATTCGGCCTCGCTTTCCTGCTGGCCCCGTCGGGATGGATTTTCCGCCTGACCTCGCCCTGGCTGACCGGCTATGACCGGCCGCCGGACCTGATCATCGTGCAGGACCCGGACGGGCTGGCACTGATCGCGGGGCTGGTGGTCAAGGAAATCCCGTTCCTGTTCCTGATGACTCTGGCGGCAATCGGGCAAGTGGATGCAGCACGGGTGCGCACCATGGCGCGCACCCTTGGATACGGCACCACGGCGGCCTGGCTGAAGGCGGTGTTCCCGCTGGTCTACCGGCAAATTCGCCTGCCGGTCTTCGCCGTCCTGGCGTTTGCCTCCTCGGTGGTGGATGTCTCGGTGGTGCTCGCCCCCTCGACCCCGCCGCCGCTGGCCGTGCAGCTGGTGCGCTGGTTCAACGATCCCGATCTGGCCTTGCGCTTCGTGGCGTCTGCCGGCGCGCTGGTGCAGCTCGGCCTGGTGGTCGCGGCGATTCTTGTCTGGTGGTTCGGCGAGCGCGTTGTGGCCTGTCTCGGCCGCGTCTGGATCCGTGCCGGCAGCCGCGGACGTCGCGATTTCCCACTGCGTATCGCGGCGGCGACGGCGCTGACGGCGAGTTTCATGGCCGCATTCCTCGGGCTGGCGAGCATGGCGTTGTGGTCGATCGCCGGGCGCTGGCGGTTCCCCGACCCGCTGCCGTCGACGCTTTCCCTCAATGCCTGGACGGCCAACGCCGACCGGTTGGCGAATGCGACTTTGAACACCGCAACCATCGGGATCGCCGCGGCGCTGGTGGGACTGGTGCTAACGGTGGGTTGTCTGGAGAATGAAGCACGGTTCGGCAAACGGGCCACGAACCGGGCGCTATGGCTTCTGTATGTACCATTGCTGGTGCCCCAGATCGCGTTTCTGTTCGGCACGCAGATCTTACTGGTGATGAGTGATCTCGACGGCGCCTGGATCGCGGTCGCCTGGGCCCATCTGGTGTTCGTCCTGCCGTATGTTTTTCTGTCCCTCGCCGATCCCTACCGGACCTGGGACGTGCGCTATGCGCGGGCGGCCTTGTGTCTCGGCGCGTCGCCGCTGCGCGTGTTCTGCCGGGTCAAGCTGCCGATGTTGCTGCGGCCCATTCTCGTGGCGACCGCCGTCGGGTTCACCGTGTCCATGGGCCAGTACCTGCCGACGCTCTTCGCCGGCGCCGGTCGGCTCGACACGCTAACCACGGAGGCGGTGTCCCTGGCGTCGGGCGCGGACAGGCGCGCTATCGGCGCCTACGCGCTGCTGCAGATGATCCTGCCGCTCATCGCCTTCGGGTTGGCGGCGGCGGCCCCGGCCTGGCTGTTCCGAAACCGGCGTGGCCTTGCGGTTACGGCCTGACGGTCACCGCTTGACAGGCCGACCTTTGTACAGGCCCACTGCGGCCAACCAGCAATCAACGTCCCCCGGGGAGATGTCATGAAATTATTCGGCTACTGGCGCTCGCTCGCCGCGTTTCGCGTCCGCATCGCGCTCAACCTCAAGGGCCAGCCCTTCGAGGTCGTCTCGACCGACCTGATCAAGGGCGAGCAGTTCGACCCGGAATATCTCAAGATCAATCCCCAGGGCGTGGTCCCGGCGCTGGTGACCGATGACGGGGACACGCTGACCCAGTCGATGGCGATCCTTGAATATCTCGACGAGACCTATCCCGAGCCGGCCCTGATGCCGACCGACGCCATGGCGCGTGCGCGGGTGCGGTCGCTCTGCATGATCCTGGTGGCGGACATGCACCCGCTGGTGGTGCCGCGGATCCGCAAATACATCACCCAGGATTGGGGCCATAGCGAGGAAGAACTCGGCGCGTGGATCGGCAACTGGACGAAGCTCGGCCTCGCCGCGATCGAGAAGCATCTGGTCGAGGACGGCACGTCGGGCACCTATTGCGAAGGCGACCAGGTGACCTTGGCCGACCTGTGCCTGGTGCCCCAGGTCGGCGCGGCGACCCTGTTCAAGATCCCGCTCGACGACTATCCGAACTGCGTGCGTATCTTCAAGACCTGCATGGAGAACCCGGCCTTCTTCGACGCCCGTCCCCAGGCCCAGCCGGACTTCCCCGAGGACATTAAGTAGGGAACGGAAACCGGGCGGCTCAGCCGCCCTTCTTCTGCGCCCCCGCTGCGTCCATCAGCTGCTCCAGCACCTCATAGGGCTGGGCGCCGACGACGCCCTTGGCGTCGGCCACGTAGGTCGGCACGCCGGTGACGCCATACAGGCGGGATTTCTCCCAGTCGGCGTCGATGGCCGCCTCGAAGGTGCGTTTCTCCAGCACCTCGCGCGCGGCCGCACCATCGAGCCCGACCCCCTCCGCGATCTCCACCAGCAGGTCGACATAGCCGATATTCTTGGCGTCGACGAAATAGGCCTCGTAGAGCTTCATGTGGATCGCATCGCCGCCCGGCTGGGTGTCGGACCACTTGCCGAGTTCCTGGGCCAGCCGGCTGTTGTAGGTGTGGGTGCGCTTGCCGTAGGGCAGGCCTTCCTCGTCCATCCGCGCCTTCATGCCCTCATACATGGCATCGAGATCGACATCGCGACCGGCGAAGAGTTGTTCCAGCGACTGGCCGTCAAGCGGCGTGTCGGGGTGTAGCGGGAAGTGAACGGTCTGGATGTCGACGTCGTAGGTTTGGCGGAGTTTTTCAACACGCACGGTGCTGAGGTAGCACCAGGGTCAAACGTAGTCGGCAAAGACCTCTAAAACGACAGGATCGGACATGGTTTTATTCCTTGTTGTATTCACCAGCATCATAGCAGAGACGGGGCCGCCCGCGATAACATTGCCGGGAACTCTCACACCCGGAGCCCAACATGACCGACCACACGATCCCGTCCCGCAAGCTTACCCATGATGGCATCCGTGCACTTATTGATGCCGCTGTCGCAAAGGCGGATGAAATGGGTGTGCCCATGGGTATCGCGGTGGCCAATGACGGTGCGCGAATTGTTGGCTACCTGCTGATGGACGGTGCACGGGTGCTGGCGCAGGACTCCGCCAGCGCCAAGGCGATGACGGCGGCGAGCCACCGGATGCCGACCCACGCCATCGACTACAATATCGGAATGGGCCTGTCGGTCTCGACGCAAGGCAAGGTGCTGCCGCTCAAAGGTGGGGTGCCGATCATCATCGACGGTTACTGCGTCGGCGGGATCGGCTGCGGCTCGGGCACCGGCGAAGAGGACCTCGTGGTGGCCAAGGCCGCGCTTGCTGCGGTCGGCGCGGAGATTCCCGACGACGACATCAGCGAGGGTTAGGCGGCGTCCCGCCGGACCATCACCACAAAGAAAAGCCAGGACAGGATCGTGCAGCCGAGCATCAGCAGGCCGAGCTGCAGGAATGATGTCTGGACGAGGCTGGCTACCGCCAGGGTGCTCAGGAAACCCGCGCTCATCTGGATGAAGCCGCCCAGTGCTGCGGCGGAACCGGCGGCCGCGGGCTCGACCGCCGTGAGTGCGCCCGCCAGGCCATTGGGCACCAGGAAGCCCGAGCCCCAGGAGTAGATGAACATCGGCACGATCAGCGTGTAGGGCGTGTCGAGACCCATGAGCGCCAGCACCACCGTCGCGCCCGTTCCGGCAATCGCCAGGAGGCCGCCGATCGAGATCATCCGGGCCCGCGAGACCCGCTGCGCCAGCCGGCTGGCGATATAGTTGCCGATGATGTAGCCGGCCGGCGTCGACAGGATGAAGAAACCGAAGGCCTCGGGGGTGACGCCCATGACCACGATGAAGGCGATGGGGGTCCCGGCGATAAAGGCCTGGAAGGTGGCGCCCATCGCGCCGGTGCTCAGGTTGTAGCCCATGAAGCGGGTCATGCGCGACAGGCGCAGATAGGTCCGCGCGAGAGCACCGGCGCGGGTGAACTTGCGGGCCTCCGGCGGCAATGTTTCGCGCAATGTAATCAGCGTTGCGACGAGCGCGCCGGCCCCGAGCAGTGCTGTGGCCAGGAAGTTCGACTGCCAGCCGAAATGTACCTCGAGCTGCCCGCCGATCAGCGGCGCGACCATGGGGGCGACCGCGAGGGACATGCCGAGATAGGCCATGGCCCGTGTGGCGGCGGGCCCGTCGGTGGTGTCGCGCACGATGGCGCGGGAGATGACGATGCAGGTGCAGCCGCCGATGGCCTGGATCACCCGGCCAGCGATCAGGAAGGTGATGTTCGGCGCCAGCGCACAGGCAAGACCGCCGAGGGTAAACAGGACCAGGCCCGTGATCAGCGGCCGGCGCCGCCCGACCGCGTCCGACAGCGGGCCGACCACCAGTTGGGCGAGCGCGAAGGCGCCGAGATAGACCGACACGGTCATCTGTGCGAGCGCCTGGCTGGTCTCGAGGTCTTCCGCGATGGCCGGCAGCGACGGCAGGAAGATCGTGATGGCCACCTGGCTGGCGACCATCAGCGCGACCAGCAGGGCGATCGGGGCGGGAGGGCTATCCGTCGTCATGTGGCGCTGCCACGCGGCTCCGTCACATAGGTGCGTGTGACGAGGCCCATCACCACCACGAAGACGATGCCGGCGCTGATGGCAAGCGACATGTGGATGCCGACCAGGCTGCCGGCCATGCCCACCGTGACGCCGGAGATGGCGCGCAGGCCGAAGGCCGCCATCACATAGAGGCCCACCACCCGCCCGCGAATTTCGGGCGCGGCGTGGAGTTGGACCAGGGTCTGGGCCATGGAATTGTAGGACAGATCGAGGAAGCCGGCGACGAACAGCAGCACCATCGCCACCCGGATGTCGGATGTGATGGCGAAGCCGCCCATGGCGAAGCACCAGAGGATGACCAGGATGAACACCGTGTTGCGCCGCGCGGGCAACAGAGAGCGGGTCTCGAGGATCAGCCCGGCGGCCAGCGCCCCGGCGGCGTTCGCCGCCAGTAGGGCGGAATACAGGAACCCGTCGCCACTGCTGCCCAGGTCCAGCGCGAACTCCGGCATTTGCGGGTGATGGGCATTGCCGACCATCAGTGCGGCGACGCCGACCACCATGGTCATGGGCATGATCACCCTGTCGGTCGAGACCGTGCGGATCGTCGAAACGATATCCGAGAAACCCTTGATGGCACGCCGGCCGGTCGCCGCGGCGGCCTCCGCGCCCGTGCGGAACGCCGGCCCGTAGGGTGCCCCGATCAGCCACCAGGTCAGGGGCACATAGATCAGGATGTTGATGAAGATACCCCAGACCGGCCCGACGAGGAGCAGCAGCCCGCCGCCGACGGCGGGGCCGAGGACGATACCAAGGGTACGCGATGTGGCCAGCAGGCGCACGCCGGACTGGAGCTGCTCGCGCCCGACGATGTCATGAATCAAGAGCTGGGAGGCCGGCGCCCAGAGCGCGCCCGCCAGCCCGTGCACGATCAGCAGGATAACCGCGTGCCACATCTCGAGGCTGTCGGTCATGAACAGCAGACCCCAGGCCGCCGAGACGGCCATGAACAGGAGCATGGCCGCCTGGATCACCCGTCGCGGGTCGAACCGGTCGGCGAGCGCCCCGGCATGGATCGAGAAAAACAGGAAGGGTAGCCAGTGGGCGACGACCGCGAAGCCGCCCAGGGTCGGCGACTGGAATTTCTCCCAGATGATCAGGTAGCTGATTACATGCTCGACCGCGTCGGCGTTCATCGCCAGCGCCGTGCTGATCAGATAGGCCCGCGCGCCGGGGTGGCGCAGCGCCGCGAAGGACCTTGGGGCGGGTTGATCGGTCATGAAACGCTGTGGCTCGATTGGGGTGTATTGAAGGCCCGAGTTGACCATTGCACTCGGCTGTCTTACCCCGCAGGGTACGGCAAAACGGGGGAGAAGAGGAACCATGTCGAACGCAACCGACCAATGCGATACGCGAACACGATCAGGCCCTTTGGTAGGCCTCAAGGTGGTGGAACTGGCGGGTATCGGCCCCGGGCCCTTCGCGGCCATGCTGCTGGCCGATCTGGGCGCCGACGTCATCAAGATCGACCGGCCGGCCGATGCGGGCCTCGGCGTGCCGCGGGGTGCGGAGTTCGATCTGGCGACCCGTTCTCGTCCTTCCGTGGCCGTCGATTTGAAGAACCCGGACGGCGTCGAGACGGTGCTGCGGCTGGTCGAGAACGCGGACGTGCTGATCGAACCCTATCGCCCCGGCGTGACCGAGAAGCTCGGCCTCGGCCCGGTCGACTGCATGGCCCGCAACCCGAAACTGGTCTACGCGCGCATGACCGGGTTCGGCGGTACGGGCACGCTAGCCAAGGCGGCGGGCCACGACATCAACTACATCTCCCTGTCGGGCGCGCTGCACGCGATCGGCGGCAAGGATAAGCCGACCCCGCCGCTCAACCTGATCGGTGATTATGGCGGCGGCGCGCTGTATCTGGCGTTCGGCGTGATGGCGGCGGTCTATGAGGCGCGCAGCAGCGGCGAGGGCCAGGTTGTGGACGTCGGCATGGTCGACGGTGCGGCGAGCCTGATGATTCCGGTGATCGGCCTGCACGCGTCGGGTTACTTCACCGACGAGCGCGCCTCGAACATCCTCGATGGCGGCGCACCGTTCTATGACGCGTTCGAATGCGCAGACGGCAAGTTCGTCTCCATCGGTTCCATCGAGAAGAAGTTCTACGCGATCCTGCTCGACAAGCTGGGTCTCGCCGACGCCGACCTGCCCGACCAGATGGACCGGGACCGCTGGCCCGAACTCAAGGCGCGGTTCGCCGAGGTGATTGCGACCAAGACCCGCGACGAATGGGTCGAGATCATGGAGGGGACCGATGTGTGCTTCGCGCCGGTGATGTCCATGACTGAGGCGCATACGCATCCCCACAACGTGGCCCGCGGCAACTTCGTCGAGGTGGCGGGGATCACCCAGCCGGGCCCGGCGCCGAGATTCTCGCGCACCCCGGGGAAGATCCACTCGCCGCCGTCGGTGCCGGGTGAACACACCGAGGAGGCGCTCGCCGCCTGGGGCCTGCCAGCCGACGACATCGTGGCGCTGAAGGCCGCGGGCGCGATCGGGCGGAAGGAAAGCTGAAGTGGTCTGTCCGATGCTTCGAGACGCAGACCTGCGGCCTGCTCCTCAGCATGAGGGCGGCACACATTGTCCACGTCCTGAGGAGGCCGGTTTCACAGAAACAGGCCGTCTCGAAGGACGGACCCGTTAGGAGACGGCAACACCATGCCCACGAAGATTCCCTACAACCGCGAGCTCGACTTCGAGTATGGCCGGGTGGACGCGCTCACCCCGCTGATCCGCCGGGTGATCGCCAACAACCCCAGCGCGTTCACCTTTAATGGTACCGGCACCTACATCGTCGGCCATGGCCAGGTGGCGATCGTCGACCCGGGCCCGGACCTGGCTGAGCATGTGGACGCGCTGCTGGATGCCATCCGCGGCGAGACGGTGAGCCATATCCTGGTCACCCACACCCATAACGACCACTCGCCTGCCGTGAAGGCCGTGCAGGCCGCCACCGGCGCGCTGAGCTATGCCTACGGCCCCCACGGCACCCGGCCCGAGGACGGCGCCAGCGAGGGTGGGGCGGACTATGATTTCTCGCCGGATCACGTGATCGGCGACGGCGACGTGGTCACTGGTAACGGCTGGTCGGTCGAGGCGGTGCACACCCCCGGCCACTGCTCGAACCATCTGTGCTTTGCCCTGCGGGAGGAATCGACGCTGCTGTGCGGCGATCACGTCATGGGATGGTCCACCTCGATCGTCTCACCGCCGGACGGCGACATGGCGGCCTATATGGCCTCACTTGAGAAGGTTGGGCGGCATGAGGCCGCGCGATACTTCCCGACCCATGGCGCGCCCATCGACGACCCGAAGCCCTATGTGAAGGCATTGCTGGCCCACCGCCACGAGCGCGAGGACCAGATCATGGCCGAACTTGCCGCCGGCCCCGCAACCGTCGAAGAGATGGTCCCGCGCATGTATGTCGACGTGGACCCGAAGCTCTACCCGGCTGCCGCGCGGTCGGTGCTGGCGCACCTGATCCACATGTTGGAAACCGAGCGGGTGAAGGCGGATGGGGATGTGTACCGGTTGGCTAGCGCCTAGCGCCTACTCCGGTGTGATGTAGTACTGCCCGCGCAAAAAGCGCGAGAGCGGTACCGGGCGGTCCGGATCCGGCGTCGGTGGGTTATGGATGTGGCGTTCGGCCTCGGCCATGGCGATGCGGGTGATGCCGGCCACGTCGAGCAGGCGGGACTCGTCGAAGGTTCGGAAAGCGAGATCGACCAGCTCGCCGTCGCCCGCGAGCTTTCCCGTCGCGTGTTCCGCATCGACCAGGAAGAAGCGCGCGTCGAAGCGGCGGGTGCGGCCCGGCGGGGTGATCGCTCGGAAGAAATAGTCGAGGTCCTGCAGATCCGGCCGCAGCGCACCGTCCTCGGCCTCGCCGATGACCAGGCCGGTTTCCTCCCAGGTCTCGCGCACGGCCGCCGCCGCGATGGCGCGCGCGCGAGTCGGGTTGGCGGCGGCGCGTTCCAGCCGGGCCTGCACATCGGTCGGGAGAGGGGTCACGGGCTTCAGCCTGCCGTCGTTCTTCTCCACCCGGCCGCCGGGGAACACATAGGCGTGGGGCATGAAGACATGGTTGTGGTGGCGCCGGCCCATCAACACCTCGACCTTATCGCGATGGCGGCGCCAGACCACCATGGTCGCCGCGTCGACAGGACGTAGTGAACGTTGGGGTTTATCGGCCATGGGGCGTCAGGCCTGCGACTATTTGATCGGCGAGAAGGAGGTCGGCAGCAGGTACCGGTTGTGCTGGTCGATTACCCGGTGGCCATTGGCGGCCTGGTAGATCGGCCAGCGCGGGTCCGCCGACGCACGGGCCTGAGCGTCCTCGCGCTGGGCATGGCTGTCCCAGTACCAGAGGTGAACGACCTGGCCGATCCGTCCGGTGACCGACGAGAAGTAGCCGAGCAGCTGCCAGTTGTAATCCGCGATGACCGGTGCTGCGAGCGCCTTGGTGACCTCTACGTAATTGGGCACCTGGGTGTAGGTGATCGAGTAGGTCCGCTCGTCGACGAAGCCTTGGGGGCTGCCATTGCCTATGAAGGCGAAGGGCTCGACCACGTCGGTCGCCTGCAGCAGGCGATTCTCCTGATGGGTGAGCATGGCCCGGCCGACCTTGAGATATTCGGCCCATTCGGGGTCGGCGGCCAGCGAGGCGCGAATCTCCTGGCGGGCGGCCGCGCTCTCATACTTCCAGTAGTGGACGGCCTTGTTGAGTTCACCGGTCTCGACCGTGAAATACCCGGCCAGCTCGTAGCCGTGCTTCTTCTGCAGCGGGTAGCCATTTTCCTCGACATGCTTGAGATAGGCCGGCATCTGGCCCGGACTGACGGTGTAGGTTCGCGCGTCCACGATCATCGGATTTTCCCCCTGCGAAACGTTTCTTGTGCGGGCCGCGCGTGGTTGCTGCCCGGCCTTATGGGTGTATCGTGACATGCCGTGACGGCGGTTGAAAGACGGAGTTGTTGCATGGAAGAGGCGCGGATTCTGAACGTCGTCGAGACCGGCGCCATCCTGGGCGAGAGCCCGGTCTGGTCGCCGGAGGAGGGCGTGCTCTGGTGGCTCGACATCAAGGCGCCGGCGCTGCATCGCTACGACCCCGCGACAGGTACCGACGACAGCTGGCCGCTGCCCCAGGAGACCGGCTCGATCGTGCTGCGCAAGGGTGGCGGGCTGGTCGGTGCGCTGCGCAGCGGGTTCGCGTTCCTCGAGGTGGGCGCGCCGGGCGAGATGATCCGTCCCGACTGGATCGGCGATCCCGAACCCGACAGGCCCCTGAATCGACTCAACGACGGCCGCGTGGACCGCCAGGGACGTTTCTGGGCCGGGTCCATGCATGACCCGGATGGTCCCCCCGCGACCTATTTCGAGCGCGAACCCGTCGGCGCGTTTCACCGGCTCGATCTGGATGGGTCCATGCACCAGATGATCGACGGGATTTTGGTGTCCAACGGGCTCTGCTGGTCACCCGACGGTACCACCATGTACACGGCGAATTCGCCGACCCGCGAAATGCATGCGTGGGACTATGACCCGGCGACGGGCGATGTCGAGAAAGAGCGCGTGTTCGCCACATTCCCCGAGGAAGATGGGCGCGGTACGCCCGACGGGGCGATCGTCGACGCCGAGGGCGGGGTCTGGGTGGCGGAGTTTCGCGGTAGCCGCGTCACGCGCCTCACGCCTGACGGCGACGTTGACCGGATGATCACACTGCCTGCGAGCCGTGTGACCTGTCCGATGTTCGGCGGGCCGGAGCTGGCGACGCTTTACGTCACCACGGCGAAAATCATGTTGAGCCCGGAGGAACTCGCGCGCGAACCGCTCGCCGGGGCGCTGTTCGCTATCGACGCCGGGGTCGCCGGGCTTCCCGAGGCCGTTTTCCCGGGTTAGCCGTCCACAGCCCGTGCCGAGATCGGCATGGAATTGCCTCAATCCCGACACCCGACAGCCCCATTGCGCCGTCAGCCTTCAATCAGCTCTGTCAGGGAGGAGCGACGGATGCGCGGGTTAACGGTGGTTGCATGGGTCATTGGCGGTTTGCCAGTTGTGGCGTTTGCCGCGACGCTCGCCTTGACAGACGGCGCACCGGTAAGCGCACCTTCCGCAGGGTCAGGGATGCCGGCCGCGGCCCGCGTGGCGCCGGACTGGCTAGGGCAACCGGCCCTCGCGACGCCTGCCGGCATCCCTACTCACGCCTCGGACCAGACGCCCCGGACGGTCGTGAGCTGGAAACCGCCGCCCGCGGCCGAATTCCGCCATGACCGGACCCGGGCGGGCTGGGACCAGCTGCGGCGGCTGGCTGAATCCGGAGACCGCGACGCGCTGGTGTTTCTCACATTGATGCGGGCCGGAGCGTTTCCCGGTGCGGGACGCGGGCACAGCCTGTCGGCACCTTGAAATTTGCCGTTTCGAAACCATTTAAAGGCTACGCTGTGAGGCTCATGCGAGCGCATGGCGATCTAAATCCGGGGTGCCGTAATCGGGCCCCAAGGACCGTGATGCCGACCCTGGCTGCAGGGCCGAAAGGTGTCACGGCCCGAAACTCGCTCGAAAGGAGGAGTGACGGCGATGCCACGTTTGTCTCCGCTCAACAGCCCATTGATGCTTGGGTTCGATGAATTCGAACGCACGCTCGAACGTATCTCGAAGGCCTCTTCGGACGGCTATCCCCCATACAATATCGAACGCATCGGCGAGAATCTGTTGCGCATCACCCTCGCGGTGGCCGGTTTTGCGCGCGACGATCTCGATATTGAGCTCGAAGACAGCCAGCTCACGGTGTGCGGCCGGCAGGCCGAACAGGATACCCGTGAGTATCTGCATCGCGGGATCGCGACACGCATGTTTCAGCGCAGTTTCGTGCTGGCGGATGGCGTGGAGGTGACGGCGGCGTCGCTCGACAATGGCCTGTTGCACATCGATGTCTCGCTCCCGCAGCCCGAACGCAATGTGCGCAAGATCGAGATCGAAGGCAAGGGTTCCCCCGCGCTCGATATGGAGACGAAAGGACAGGCGTCATGATTATGCGTGACGAAAAATTCAGCCCCGATCAGTTTGCAACGCTGGGTGTCGATCGTGTTGCCTATGTGCGCCCCGCCGTGGTCGATGGTCGGACCGTCTATGCGATTCACAACGCCGACGGCAATGAAATCGGCATGATGGCGGAGCGCGACATCGCGTTCGCGGCGGTCAAGCAGCATGACATGGAGCCCGTCAGCGTCCACTGATTGCGCTTAATGACGATAGGCGGGTTTAGCTGGCGGCGCGAAGCGTCTCGTTGGCGGCAAAGCCGGTCTCGATCAACAAGGCGTAGATGGCATCCGGGCTGTCGGAACCCCGCAGCTTGTCGCAAAAGGCCCGGTCGCGCATGCTTCGCGAGACCCGCGCGAGCGCCTTCAGGTGGTCCGCACCCGCACCCTCGGGCGCGAGCAGCAGAAACACAAGGTCCACCGGCTCGTCGTCGATGGCATCGAAATCCACGGGCTTCTCAAGGCGCGCGAATACGCCCTGCAGATGGTCAAGCCCGGGCAGTTTGCCATGGGGAATCGCAAGGCCGGCGCCAACGCCGGTCGAGCCCAGGCGTTCGCGCTCGACCAGGATGTCGAATACCCGGCGCGCATCGGTTTTCAGGATATCGCCGGCGGCCTTCGACAGTTCCTGCAGGACCTGCTTCTTGCTGGTCGCATGCAGGTCGGCGATGACGCTGCCCGGTTCGAGAATGTCTTCGATATTCATGAGCTGTCCGTTAGGCCTCATTGTCCGGGCTGTCCGGCGCATCGATCCAGCCGAAATTGCCGTCTGCGCGGCGGAAAACCACGCTCATGCCGCCATGCTTGGCATTGCGGAAAACCAGCGCGTGCCCGTCCGCCAGGTCCATGCGCATCACGGCCTCCGAGACCGTCAGGCTTTCGACCGAGGTCTGGTTCTCGGCGATGATCACCGGATTGTCGTCGGTCGGCACGTCGTCTGACATGTCCTCGTCCCCGGCATAAGGTGCGATGACATATTCGGGCATGGTCGGGGAGCTTATGGTTTCGCGATTCTGGTGATGATTGCGCAGGCGTCGCTTGTGGCGCCGCAGCCGTTTGGCAAGATGCGCCAGCGCCACGTCGAAGGCCGCATAGGGGTCGTCGGCTTCCTCATGGGCGCGCACGTGGATGCCGCGGCCCACATGCATGTTGATGTTGGCGCGGATTCGATAGGACTCGCGCGACAGCACGACACTCGCATCGATGGCGTCAGCAAAATATTTATCCGTCGTGTCGGTGATCGCGTCCTCGATATGGGAACGCAACGCGTCGCCCACGTCGATCTGCTGTCCTGTCACATTGATTTGCACGGTTTGGAACGCCGTCTGTCGTTAGAAAAACTGATCTCGGGGCCGCCATTGGGTGGCCTCGTTATTCAACGCTTCGTTTCCTGTTGTACGTGTGACCTGCATCAATGCTGGTCGAGACGCTGTTTGTCTTTTGTTCGTACCGACCGTCTATCGCGCGGTCTCAGATTGCGGCGCGGAACTTAGTCAGGCACCGGGTGAGTGTCAATACGGGCAGCCGCCCTTATCGGCAAGATGGCAATAAGTGCCTGTTTTTCAAGTAACAGTCTGGGAATAAAAGAAAATCATCCTGCCGCTCGCTTCATGCGCCGGCGTTCGACAGAAGACGGAATCTTCAGCGAATCCCGATACTTGGCCACTGTTCGGCGGGCTATTTCCACACCCTCGCCGCGCAACATATCCACAATCTTGTCATCGGACAGAATGGACTTGGCGGATTCGTTGTCGATCAGCAGTTTGATCTTGTGACGTACCGATTCGGCCGAATGGGCTTCCCCGTCGGTCGTGCTGCCGATTGCCGTCGTGAAGAAATATTTGAGTTCAAACAACCCGCGCGGGGTTGCCATGTATTTGTTCGTCGTAACGCGGCTGATGGTGCTTTCATGCAAACTCACGGCCTCGGCGATGTCGGCCAGAATCAACGGTTTCAGATGCGCCACGCCGAGACGGAAGAATGCGTCCTGCTGGCGAATGATCTCGGTCGCCACTTTCAGGATGGTGCGCGCGCGCTGGTCCAGCGCCCGCACCAGCCAGTTGGCCGCCTGGTAACGTTCCTGCACGAACTCCTTGTCGTCTTTCTCGCGTGTCACGGCGTTGATCTCGGCGTAATAGGCCCGGTTCACCAGCACCCGCGGCAGGGTGTCATTGTTGAGCTCGATCTCCCAGCCAACGCCTTGCTTGGGGCGCATCATCACATCTGCGGTGATGTATTCGGTGCTCGCGTAATCGAATTCCGCTGCGGGGTTCGGGTCCAGCGTCTTCAGCTCCGCCAGCATGTCGACCAGATCTTCCTCATCCACGCGGCAGGTGCGGCGAAGGCCGGGTAGGTCGTGCTTGGTCAGGAGGTCGAGATTGTCGAGCATGGCGCGCATCGCGGGGTCGAGGCGGTCACGTTCGGCCAGCTGCAGCGCGAAACATTCAATCAGATCACGCGCGAAGACACCGGTCGGCTCGAAGGCCTTCAGCGTCTCGAGGACCTGGTCCACGAGCGTGATTTCACAACCGAGCTGTTCGGCCATCTCCTCGGTCGAGGCGGTCAGGAAGCCGCGATCGTCGAGCGAATCGATAAGTGCGCGGCCAATCAGCCTGCGGGTCGGATCGGCGATCGACAGATCCAGCTGGTCGGTCAGATGCTCGCGCAGCGTTACCTCTTTGGCCATCGTCTGATCTATCCCGGGCAATGAATCGCTGTCGCCGCGCGGTGCGGGGGCGCTGGCACCGGCCGCGCGGAAAGGGTCGTCCTGCAGGACATTCGTATAATCGGTATCGAGGGGGGCTTCGTCCGACCCCAGGCTGTCGCTCCTGGTCAGGGTTGCCGCGTCACCGTCGTCACCGGAACTGGCGGCCGTTTCGGCCGGAACGCTCTCGTCTTCAATAACCGCATCTTCGCGCTCGAGGAGTGGATTCTCCCCAAGTTCGGTTTCAACGAAGGCCGCCAGTTCAAGATTTGACAGTTGCAACAGCTTGATCGCCTGTTGCAACTGCGGCGTCATGACCGGCGCCTGCGTCTGTCGGACGTCGAGACGTGTTGTCAGAGCCATGGTTAACGTCTTCTACAGACTGAATCTTTCGCCAAGGTAAACACGTCTTACATCGGCATGGGATACGATTTCGGACGGTGCGCCGCTCATCAGAACGGTGCCCTCGTGCAAAATATATGCCCGATCGACGATATCCAAGGTCTCACGCACATTATGATCGGTAATTAATACACCGATACCGCGGTCCTTGAGGTGGCTGACGAGGTCGCGGATGTCGGCCACCGCGATAGGATCGATGCCTGCGAGCGGCTCATCAAGCAGGATGAAATGCGGCTGGCTGGCCAACGCGCGGGCGATCTCGACGCGTCGGCGTTCACCGCCCGACAGGGCCAGCGCCGGCGTCCGGCGCAGGTGGCTGATGGAGAATTCGGCCAGCAGGTCGTCGAGCATGGCTTCGCGCCGGTCGCGCTCGGGTTCGATCACTTCGAGTACCGAGCGGACATTCTGCTCGACCGACAGACCACGGAAAATGGACGCTTCCTGCGGCAGGTAGCCCACGCCAAGGCGTGCGCGCCGGTACATCGGGAGTTCTGTGATGTTGTGCCCGTCGAGGGAGATCGAGCCCGCGTCGGCGGTAAGGAGGCCGGTGATAATGTAGAAGCAGGTCGTCTTGCCTGCGCCGTTCGGCCCCAACAGGCCCACCGCCTCGCCCTGTTTGACGACCAGCGATACATCTCTGATGACCGGGCGTTTGCGGAAGCGCTTGCCGATATTTCGGACGACCAGCCCTTCATTACTGGAGACCAGCCGCGGTTTTCCGTCGGCGCCGATATCACGTGGGGATGTTTGGTCCGTCATTGGTTTCCACTTGATCCCGGGTTGGACGGGCTTTTGGCCTTGGGAAGAAAAAGTCCGCGCACCCTTTCGCCCGACGGCGAAGAGAGCAGACGGCTCTCACCCGTCTCCAAATTAACCTCTGCGCGCTCGCCGTTCAATTGGGTGTCTCCGCGGGTGATTTTGACATTGCCTGTCATCGTGGCGATGCCCCGCGCGGGATAATAGTCGCCTTTCTCGGCGCGCACGATATCGGTCGGAGTCGAAACCAAGACATTGCCCACGGCATCAATGCGGTCCATCTCGGCCTGCTGGTTACCCTCGCCAAAATGGGCCGTCAGCACGTCGGCGCGCACCCTGCGATCGCCCCGCACGGCCATCGCGTCGCCCCGCGCGACGGCCAGTTGCTGCGTCTCGTGATATTCTAGGCTGTCACGCGCAGTGATGGTGTCTTCCGCGGTGTCCAGCTGGATGTTGTCACCGGTCATCACCAAAACGCCGCTGTCGATGTCGTAGACCGCCTTGTCGGATCGCGCGACCTCGTTCGTCGAGAAGATGCGCACGTTTCCGTTGGCATCGATGCGGTAGATCTCGTTCTCGCCCGCGGCGTTGGGCCGATAGAAAGCGATCAGTTCGTCACCCTCGACCGTCACGTCTCCCTGGCGCGCACGTGCGTTCCCGCGTGCGACATAGAGTCGGTTGGCCCGCTGCCATTCGATCCCGTCATCCGCCTCGATCTGGATCGGTCCGTCACCGCCCCGGCTGAAGCCAAGGGACTGGGCGTCGGTCGTTGCGGGAGCCATGCACCACAGCAGGGCTGCGAGGGTCAGAATGTGATGTGTCCGGATCATTTCGGTGGCGTCGCTCCTTCGAAGACGGTCAGGCGTGCCGGGCCGAGAAACAGGACCCGTGCTCCCGAATCGAGCACCCGGAAGCCCTTCGCATCGAGGACCCCGAATGGTCCCTGACCCTGGACCGGATCGTCGCCCGCTGCGTTACTCGTGACCAGCTCGACCCGGGCGGTGGTGGTTTGAAACACGTAACCCTGGTCGTGAAACAGGTTCACATCACCAGCGAGGTGGAGAATGTTGGTGTTGGCCTCGAAACGGCCGTCGATGGCCGTGAGCGCTACCCAGGACCCGTCGGCCAGAACGATGTCGGCCTTTGGGTTGGTCAGGTCGTAAATCTCGCCGCCATCCTTGCCATCGCCGCGGGCGCCGAAATCGGCCGTGACCTGAAACGGCCGGGCGGCTGAGTCAATTCCCTGCAGGCGCGGATTGAGCACCTGGGGTTTGGCCCCGCCGGCCGGGCCAACGGCTTGCAGGTCGATCCGAAAGCTGTCCTCGTCGGGTGCAAGGCGCGGCCAGACGGCGACCAGAACCAGCAGCGCAAAGGCAATGCCGGGCAGCAGGTACTTCATTGTCGAGACAATGCGTGAACGACCAAACCCGCTGCGCCGTCGTCGCGGCACGGCACCCATACGCGTCTGGCGTTGCCGGCGTGTTTCGCCGGATGTTTCGGTTCGTGGAGCCGTGTTTCCCGCGTCGTTCATGCCGTGTTCAGGCGATTCCTGCGCGCAGGCAGTCATGAATATGAAGGATTCCCACCGGCTGCCGGTCTTCGGCCACGAAGAGACTGGTGATCTGTGTCGCGTTCATCAGGCCGAGAGCCTCGGAGGCCAGCGCCTGGGCGCGTATGGTCTTGGGGTCAGGCGTCATGACGTGACAGCAAGTTAGCTGCAGCAATGTGTCCGACATATGGCGGCGCAAATCGCCGTCCGTGATGATGCCCGTGAGCTGGCCCTGATCGTCAATGATCCCCGCGCAGCCAAAACCCTTGTTGGTCATCTCCAGAATGGCATCGCCGACGGAAGCGTTTGCGTCGAGCAGCGGCAAGGCTTCTTCGCTATGCATAAGGTCGCAGACGCGCAACAGATTTTGGCCCAGTTGACCGCCCGGATGCAGGACCTGGAAATCTTCGGCTGTGAATCCGCGCCGGTCGAGAAGAGCAATGGCCAGCGCGTCGCCCACCGCAAGCATGGCCGTGGTCGAGGTCGTGGGGGCCAAACCCATCGGGCAGGCTTCGGTGATGGCCGGCAGGAGCAATGTGCAATCCGCGTTTTCGGCCAGGGACGAACCGTCGCGACCGGTGATGGCGATCAACGGCACGTAGAAACGACGGCAATAGTTGATCACATCGCTCAGCTCCGGCGTCTCGCCGGAATTGGAAAGCGCGACCACCACATCGTCGTGCGCGATCATACCGAGATCGCCATGGCTGGCTTCACCTGGATGGACGTAGAAAGACGGTGTGCCGGTGCTCGATAGAGTGGACGAAATCTTGCGGGCGATATGACCGCTTTTCCCCATACCGGTGACGACTGTGCGGCCGGTGGCACGATCGACAAGATCAACCGCCATGACGAAGCGCTCATCCAGAGATTCGCCCATCATGCGCAACGCATCCGCCTCCAGCCGAAAAACGCGCTGCGCCGCGTCGATGTCGCACGACGCTTCGGTTGAATTCGAATCTGTTTTGGCGGTCCCGGTCACGGTTGGGTCAATCGGATCTTTTCAAACGATGGATCGATCCAGGCGACAAGCAAGAAATCCCCGTGAATCAATCGGTTGTAGTATGAGTTGTACGTTATGAATCGTCAAATCCGCCACCGGAATCCGATGGTCGGGACGATGTGGCCGGTTAATTGTGGGCGAGCAGGTCGATTTCCGGCCAGCCGGCCAGATCCAGGGCTGCCCGCGCGGGCAGGAAATCGAAGCAGGACTGGGCCAGGCCTGCGCGGTCGTGGCGTTCGAGCATCGCATCCAGCCGCAGCTTGAGATCGTGCAGGAAAAACACATCGTTTGCGGCATATTCGAGCTGTTCCCGGCTGAGTTCGTCGGCGCCCCAGTCCGAGGATTGCTGTTGTTTCGAGATATCGACGCCGAGCAATTCGCGGCACAGATCCTTGAGGCCGTGCCTGTCGGTGTAGGTGCGGACCAGCCGTGATGCGGTGCGTGTGCAGTAAACCGGGCTGGCATCGACGCCGAGATACTGGCTGATGGTGGCGAGATCGAAGCGGGCGAAGTGATAAAGCTTCAAACGATTGCGGTCGGCCAGAAGGGCCTTGAGGTTCGGCGCGTCATAAGTGTCACCCCCATTGGCCGGAAACTGGACCAGATGAGCGACCCCGTCGCCCGCCGACAATTGCACCAGACACAGCCGGTCGCGCAGCGAATTGAGCCCCATCGTCTCGGTATCGACAGCGATGACATCGCCAAGGTCGATGCCATCGGGCAGGTCGTTCTGGTGCAGCTCAATATCCATGGTGAAGTCCCGATGTTGATGGGGCGCCATGTCGCGCCAAGCGGGCGGTTGCTAAACCTCGATGTCACAGCTGTCAACTGAGCTTGGCAGAATGCGCGGCCCGGCGCTATACAGCAGTTGAGTCCGCAATCGCGGAACATCAGCGGAGCGAAGAGATGGCGTTACGTCGGGTGACGGTATTTGGCGGGTCGGGGTTTCTCGGCCGATATGTGGTGGAGCGGCTGGCAGATCGCGATCTGATCGTGCAGGTGGCCGTTCGTGATCCGGAGGCCGCCAAGCATCTGCGCACGCTGGGTCAGGTGGGGCAGGTCACGCCCTTTGCCTGCGATGTGACCGATGCTGCCGCTGTGGCGCGCGCGGTCGACGGCTCGGATGGGGTGATCAGTCTTGTCGGGATCCTGACCGAACGCGGCCGTCAGACATTCAAATCCGTGCATGTGGATGCGCCGGCCGCGATCGCGATTGCGGCAGCGAGTGCCAAGGTGGAATCCGTCGTGCATGTGTCGGCTATTGGAGCGGCCTCCAACGCGCTGTCGGAATACTCCCGATCGAAGGCGGCCGGCGAAGATACAGTTCGCGGGGCATTTCCCGACGCGGTGATCATGCGGCCGTCCGTGATCTTCGGACCGGAGGATGGCTTCTTCAACCTGTTTGCCGGGCTCGCACGCATGTCACCGGCCTTGCCGTTGTTCGGAGGGGGCAAAACACGCTTCCAGCCGGTTTATGTGGCCGATGTCGCCGATGCGGTGGTGATGGGGCTGACCAACACGGCGGCCCGCGGCAGGACATATGAGCTGGGAGGCCCGAGAGTCGCCAGCTTCACGGAATTGATGACATTGATGCTCGACCAAATCCGCCGTAAGCGTCTCCTGTTGTCGATCCCGTTCTTCGTCGGCGATATTCAGGCGACCTTAGCCGGTTTCCTGCCGAATCCGCCGGTTACGCGTGATCAGATGAAGTCCCTGCGTGCGGACAATGTCGTGAGTGCGGACGCGGCAACGCTGGAAGATTTGGGAATCTCGGCCACCGCGATGGAAGCAATTCTGCCGACATATTTGCACCGATACCGGCGCGGCGGACGGTTTGGTCGAACGTCGATGGCGCAGTAGAAACGCGCCTCGGCCGCTAGAAGGCGCCGTACACCCAGCCTAGGATCAGCGCACCCAGCGCCAGCCGGTAGATAACGAACGGACCGAATCCACCAAACCGCAGCCAGCGCAGAAGCAGCGCGATCGCAAGCAGTGCGGCCACGAATGACAAACCCGCGGCGATCAGTGCATCTTGGGTGAGTACAGCGTTCCCCGTTTCGATCAGCTGCAAGCCGATGAGCAAGCCCGCCCCACCGATGGCCGGCATCGACATGAGCATCGAGAAACGTGCGGCCTCGCCGCGGTCGTAACCCAGGAAACGTGCCGCGGTAATGGTGAGGCCCGAACGGCTGGTGCCGGGGACCAGCGCCAGCACCTGGGCGATGCCGATCACCAGGGCGTGAGGAATGGTCAGATGATCGAGCCTCAGGATGGTCATGCCCATCCGGTCGGCCAAAAACAGCAGCACCCCGAAACCGATCGTGGTCCAGCCGACGACTTCCAGCGTGCGAAGATGGTTCGCGATCAGGTCCTGAGCGAAGTAGCCGGCAATGACGACCGGGATGGTTGCGATCACCAGATAGCCCGCCAGCCGCGCGCCGTCATGCTTGCGCCCGCGCGCACCATCGAAGAGGCCAACGATCATGAACACCAGGTCGCGCCAGAAATAGGCCATCACGGCGAACAGCGTGCCCACATGCACGGCCACGTCGAGAATCAGCGTGTTTTCCGAAAGTCCGAGCAACTCCGAGCCCAGGCGCAAATGCCCGGATGAACTGATCGGCAGGAACTCCGTGATGCCTTGGATTATGGCGAGAACGGTGATTTCGAATAGCGGCATGGCGCCCGGTTCCGGCACTGGAAGGAGATCGCCTTATAGCACCCGGGTTCGCGCCGGGGTATTGGATTGCACATGCATTTATACCGTAATCTGCGACCTGCTTTTTACATCCGATACATCCGGACCGGGCATGTTGTCCTGGAAGTCTGAGATGCTAGTGTCCGGCGATAATTCGACTTGGTTGTTATCTGAAAACGGGGGCAGCATGCCGAACGACAACATGGTCAGGCCGACCGACCGAATCCATCCGCAACAAGCCGATGCGCTCAAGCGCAATGCCGAAATCGTCGCCGAAATTGGCGGCCCCGGCGAGGGTATTGAAGAGGTGCGTGCGCGCGCCGAGGCGGCGCGCGCGGTCTGGAACCAAGGTGGTCCGGAGATGGCCTTGGACGAGGCACGTGTGATCCCCGGCCCGTTTCGCGATGTGCCGGTACAGCTTTACAAGCCTTCCGCGGATGGCTCACTGCCGGTCTTCGTCTATCTCCACGGTGGTGGATTCCGGATCGGCGGACCGCTTTCGAATGACCGCCAGTTGCGCGAGATCGCCGCGACATGGGGCGGTGCGATCATCAGCGCCGACTATGTACATGTACCCGAGCACACGTTTCCTGACCCGGTCGACGAGATCGTCGCCGTGCTTGAGTGGCTTGCGGAGAATGGCGACGACTGGGGGCTGGATACGGACCGGATCGCCATTGGCGGGGCATCGGCCGGTGCGAGCGTCGCGCTCGGTGCGGCGATCACCCTGCGCGACAAGGGTCGACCCAAATTATTGAAGGCCATCGCCTCGCTCTACGGCGTCCTCGATTACAATCTGGAATCGGATTCCATGAAGGAGCTGGGCGGCGGTGATTTCATGCTCACCGGCGAGTATGTTCAGATGGTCTATGACGGTTATGTACCTGACGCCGCCGACCGGTCCGATCCGCGTGCGTTTGCCGCCAAGGTGGACCCGACGGGCTTGCCGCCGATTTTCATCGCGGCGGCTGAACTCGATCCGATCCGCGATGATTCCCTGACCTTCGCCGCAACCCTCAAGGCCGCGAAGCATTTCTTTGTGCTCGAGGTCTATCCCGGCGTGCTGCACGCCTTCTTTGGCTATTCGGGGGTCGTCGATGAGGCCAAGCGCCTGGTCAACGATGCGGCGACGTTCCTGGGGCGTGCGCTTGGCCAGGGACAGGGCGGTCATGGCGGCACCGGCAACGGGCGGGCCTAGATCATGGGTGTTGCAATCGTTGCCCTGCTTGTCTTGATCGTCCTGGCCTTCGTCTTCAAGGTGTTGGGCTGGGGGTTCGGCGGCAAGCGTAGCTGATCGCGTTCTGCCACTATTTGGTCTTGACCGCCTTGAAGCCGCGGGTGACGGCGGGCACCGAATCCTCGATCGGAAAACGCTCGGCCGAAGACCCACCGACATAGCCGTGCAGCTGCGGGGCGAGCTTGATGAACTCCGCAAAATGTTCCGGTGTCTCGATCGACCCGCCGTGGCAGGTGATGATCCGGTCGGCATATTTGGTGCCGAGCGCGTCGGTGCAGATGGCCACACGCTGGGCCATGTCGTCATAGTTCATGACCGTCTCGGAGCCGATGGTGCCGCCCGAGGAGTTGCCGAAATGGACGATGATGTTGTCCACGCCGACCTCGGCCATCGACAGGCATTCGTCGGGTGTGGTGCAGAAGGCCTTGGTGAACAGGCCCTGGCTGCTCGCATAGCCGAGCACCTCGATCTCGCGGGCGTAACCGGTGCCTGTCTCTTCCAGGTCCGAGCGGAATTTCCCGTCGATCAATGCGACCGTCGGACAGTTCATCACGCCGTGATAGCCCGCCATTGCGAGCTGGTCGACGAAGCGGTTCATGTCGCGGGTTGGGTCAACACAAAGAATACCGGCCACGACCGGGCAATTGTCGATCATGTTGAGTAACGAGCGTTCGCCGAGCTCCAGGGTGATCGCGTTCGCATCTCCGATCGGCAGATAGCCTGCCATCGAACTGTGCCCCTGCATGCGGAAATAGGCGAGGATGTGTGTCGTGATCATGTCGGCGCCGCCGCGCGTGGCCATCTTCGCGGTGATCCCGGTGCCGCACAGCGCATCATAGATGGTGCGGCCAGCGTCGCGTTCGGCGTTCAGGCGCTGCATGATTGCTTCGTGGGTCAGTTGGGACGCCATTTCCATACTCCTCCAAGCAAAAACCAGGGGTGCAGCATAACGGCATTCGTATCGCTTTTCTCTGCCCGAATGGATCGTCTCCGCTTCCCTTGAATCGCGCGCCTCGTCTAGGCTGATCGCACGATGCGGACCCTCTATCACCTCTGGCTTTGCCCGTTTGCGCGCAAGATTCGAATTGTTCTGGCAGAGAAGAAACTCCCCTTCGAACTCGAGATCGAAAAGGTCTGGGAGCGGCGCGATGAATTTCTCGCCCTGAACCCGGCCGGGGAAGTGCCGGTGTTGCTGGAAGCGAACGGTGAAGACGGGCCGCCTCTGGTGCTCTCGGACTCCACCGCCATCTGCGAATATGTCGAGGAGATATGTGCCGAGCCCGGTTTGCTTGGTCGCGAACCCGAAGCACGCGCAGAGGCGCGCCGCTTGGTGGCCTGGTTCGATCAGAAATTCCAGCGTGAGGTGACGGTCAATCTGGTCGACGAAAAGATCAACAAGCGCTTCCTGGGCCTGGGCGCACCCTCGTCGGCGGCGATACGCGCCGGGCACGTGAATATCACGACGCATCTGTCCTATGTGGAGTATCTCATCGAGCGACGGGACTGGCTCGCAGGCCCGGATTTCTCGCTGGGCGATGTCGCCGCGGCCGCGCAGATTTCCTGTGTCGACTATGTGGGCGATGTGCCTTGGGAAGACTTCCCCGAGGCGAAGGGCTGGTATGCGCGAGTGAAGTCACGGCCCAGCATGCGTCCGATACTCGCCGATCATATCCCCGGGATTCCACCGCCCAAGCATTACGCCAACCCGGATTTCTAGCCACCGGCACAAGCCCGGGATTGAAACTCCGCTTACTCGACCTTCACGTCCATATGCTGCAGCGCCTCCCGGGCCGCAGTGCCCGCGCGTGAACCCGGTGCGAGAGACAACACCCGCAACCATGTTTTACGCGCCGCGTCGAACTCCCCGACTCCTGCCTGAAGCGCGCCGAGCTCTATCAATGCGTCCGGGTTTTCTGGGTCGACCACGAGCGCACGGGCGATGTCGTCGCGCGCCAGGTCGGGCACTTCGAGCAGACGGTAGGCTGCCGCGCGAAATATCAGCGCGTCGTTACGTTCGGGGTCACGATCAAGCGCTGCCGAGAAATCATCGACCGCTTCCCAATATTCCCCGCCCCGCGCCAGCGCATCGCCGCGATCGATCCAGATCTCGGGGTCGGATGAATCGAGCTCGAGGGCCTGGCTGAGCACCGTATGCGCGCGGCTCAGATCGCCGACATGAAGCCAGACGCTGCCCGCCTGCGCCATGAGGGCGGATTTCTCGCGGGCAGTCGCCGTCGGCATATCTGCGGCGAGTGCTTCCAGCCGTGTCGCGGCCTCGTTGAATTGTCCCAACCCGAAGAGCGCCAACGCGACGCAGTGGAGTGATGGCGCACCGCCGCCCTCATCGCGCCAGGCGATCGCGGCTTCGAAACCTGCTTCGGGGTCACTACGAGCGCTTGCAAGGCAGTTTTGGTAGGCCTGCCCGATCGGCATATCGGCGTAGCGTTCCTGAGCGTGCGCGCCGGGTGTTGCGACGAACGACATCGTCGTGACGAGCAGGGCGGCCAACAAAAGAGCAACAATCTTGCCATGCCTAGCTGCAGGTGGTGATGGACGGCGCAACACGCGGGCTCCTATTCTGTCATTCTGATCTAGCAGTGCTCCGCGATCCGCGCAAAATTCTCATGCCGCGAAACGAACGAGAGCAACCGGACAAGGTGAGTATGACGACACGGACTTTACTGGTGTTCGGCCTGGGGTTTAGCGCCCGGGTCCTGGTGGACCGGCTCCGGCCCGCCGGCTGGACCGTGCGCGCAACCGCACGAAGCACAGAGAAGGTGGCGGCGCTGCGGGCTGAAGGCATCGATGCGTTCCTCTTCGACGGAACGGCGCCGATCGCCGATAAAGCCGATGCGTTCGATGGGTTCAGCCACCTCCTTCTGTCGGTGCCGCCCGGTGCGGGCGGCGACCCTGTTCTGGCGCAACATGGTGGCGATATTGCGGCGTTGGCGGGTGACATCGCCTGGGCTGGCTATCTCTCGACCACCGGCGTTTATGGCGACCGCGCGGGCGGCTGGGTCGACGAGACATCCGAACTTACGCCGGCCACCCAGCGCGGACACCGAAGAGTCGAGGCCGAGGCCGGCTGGTGCCGCCTGTGGCGCGAGGCCGGCCTGCCGATACATCTTTTCCGCCTCGCAGGTATCTACGGCCCCGGGCGCAACGCGCTGGAGACGGTGCGGGCGGGCAAGGCGCGTCGCGTGATCAAGCCGGGCCTGGTGTTCAGCCGTACCCATGTGGCAGACATCGCGACGGTCCTGGAGGCATCGATCGCGCGGCCCAACCCGGGTGCAGCCTATAATGTGTGTGACGATGATCCGGTACCGCCCCAGGAGGTGGTGGCCCATGCCTGTGAACTTCTGGGGGTCGATCCGCCGCCAGAAATTCCCTTCGAGGATGCCGAGATGTCGGAGATGGGTCGCAGTTTTTATACGGAATCGAAACGCGTCGCAAACCGGCGTATCAAAGAAGAGCTCGGTGTGGCGCTGGCCTATCCCGACTATCGCGCGGGGCTGTCGGCGCTTTTATCGGACAGCTGATTGCACAACCGCGCGACCACGCCGACCATCCGCGCCAGATCATCTGGTTCAGACAGACGATGGTCGCCGTCCTTGATCAGGATGAGTTCCACATCGTCCGACGTCAGCGCATTCATCAGTTTCTGCGATTGGGTCCAGGGCACGTCCGGGTCGGCACTGCCGTGGATCAGCCGCACGGGGATGTTCAGCGCCAGTGGCGTTTTCAGAACGAGATGGTCGTGACCTTCTGCGAGCAAGTCTCCGGTGATCACATAGGGCTCGTCGGCATATTCCGACGGTGCCTCGTAGAATCCCGTCTCGGCGATCTTCGCCAGCGCCTGGGGGCCGAGCCTCACAGGCAGCAGGTCTTCGGTGAAATCGGCAGCGGCCGCGATGGTCACGAGCCCGGCGATGTTTTGGGTGCCGGCATCCGCGTTCATGACTTTTGCGACGAGGGTGGCGATCCAGCCGCCCATGGACGAGCCGACCAGCAAGAGCTTGTCGTCCAGCCCCGGCACGGTCTGGCCGGCGTGGCGGATCACGGTCAGTGCGTCGTCACGCCAGCGCCCGATGGTGCCGTCGCGAAAAGCACCGCCCGATGCGCCGTGGCCCGAATAGTCCAGCCGCAGAAAGGCGCGGCCCGTCTCGCGCGCCCAGGTCTCCAAAACAGCTGCCTTCTGGCCGTTCATATCGGACATAAAGCCACCGAGGAACACCACACCGGGTGCCCGGATAGTGGGCGTGAGTGTGTCGGACGCTTGCGCCGGCGTCGCGCAATATGCGAGGGCGGTACCGTCTACGGCGTCGACGGTTTGGATATCGGCGGAAACCATCAGGACAAGAACTTAGCTGAATGAACGACGGTCCCGATTCTAACACCATGGCAGATGATGCGGCGAGTGCGGCCAGCGAAGCGGTCGCGCGCGAAACGGCCGCCCGGTTGCCCGTGGTGCTGCAGGTTTTACCGTCGCTTGAGGTCGGTGGCGGAGGTGTGGAGCGGAGCGCCATCGATGTGGCCGAGGCGCTGGTTCTGGCGGGCAAGACTGCGATCGTCGCCTCGTCGGGCGGGCGTCAGGTGACGGAGCTGGAACGCCGCGGCGTGCGCCATGTGGAGCTGCCGCTGGCATCGAAGAACCCCCTGATCATCCGGCGCAACATCGCGCGCCTCACAGAGCTCATCGCGCGTGAGCATGTGGAGCTGGTGCATGCCCGCTCCCGTGCGCCGGCCTGGAGCGCGCGTGTGGCCGCGCGTGCCGCAGGTCTGCCATTCGTCACCACATTCCACGGCACCTACAATTTCGGCAGCGGCACCTTCGGCGCCCTGAAGAAGCGCTACAACGCGGTGATGGCCGACGGCGACATGGTGATCGCCAATTCGCAGTTCATCGCCGCGCATATGAAAGAGAATTACGGGGTGCCCGATGGGCGCATCCGGACGATCCCCCGCGGCATCGACACGGCGCGTTTCGATGCCGAGGGTTTCAACCCCAACCGGATGGTCGACGTCTCGACCCGCTGGCGCCTGGATGACGGGAATGCGGTCGTCACGCTGCCGGGACGCCTGACCCGCTGGAAGGGCCAGCTCCTGTTCGTCGAGGCCCTGGCGCGGCTCAAGGCTCGCCGTGGGTCGGAGGACTTCCGCGTGACCGGCCTGTTGGTCGGCTCCGACCAGGGGCGCGAGGCCTATCGCCAGGAACTGGAAGACCATATTTCCGAGAAGGGTCTCGGCGGCAATTTGCAGATCGTGGGCCATTGTGAAGACATGCCCGCCGCTTACATGCTGTCGGACGTGGTGGTGTCGGCCTCGACCGATCCCGAAGCGTTCGGCCGCGTGATCGCCGAGGCACAGGCCATGGGGCGGCCCGTGGTGGTGGCGGACCATGGTGGGGCGACTGAGCAGGTCCTAGCGGGTGAGACCGGTTGGCTGTTTGCCCCGGGTGACCCCGAGAGTTTTGCTGATGCGCTCGAGACCGCACTCACATTGGACACGGCGAAGCGCGAGGCACTCGCTGTGAGGGCCGCCGTGCATGTGCGCGAGAATTTTTCCAAGGCCGGCATGTGCGCCGACACGCTGCGGGTCTATGCCGCCCTCCATGAGGCACGAGCCTGATGAGTGCGGAACGTATTCTGGTGATCAAGCTGGGGGCGCTGGGCGATGTCGTCCAGGCGACAGGCCCGTTTGCGGCCATCCGCGCCCATCACCCGGACGCACAAATTACGTTGCTCACGTCGTCGGCCTTCGGCGATTTTCTGAGTGAGTCGGGCTGGTTTGACGCGGTCTGGGTCGATGACCGGCCGAGCTGGCGAAACTTCCGGGGCTGGTATCGCCTGCGGTTCCGGTTGCGCTATGGCCGGTTCGATCTTGCCTATGATCTGCAAACGTCGGACCGCTCGAGCCTCTACTTTCAGCTCATGCTGCCCGGACGGCGGCCGGCCTGGTCGGGCATCGCTCGGGGCGCCGCGTTGCGCCACAGGAACACCGACCGCAACAACATGCACACGATCGATCGCCAGGCCGATCAGCTTGCGGTCGCGGGAATCGAGAAGGTGCCCGCACCGTCCCTCGACTGGGTGCAGGCCGACACGGCGCGTTTTGGCATCACCGGCTCATATGTGTTGCTGGTGCCCGGCGGCTCGGCCCACCGGCCCGAGAAGCGCTGGCCGGTGGGTTCGTTCACCGAACTGGCGCGCCGGCTCGTCGCGGGCGGTGTGACGCCGGTGCTGATCGGCGCGGGCGCGGATGCTCATGCGACCGGCACCATCGCGTCCTTCTGCCCCGAGGCGCTGGACCTGACGTCCGACACGAGCTTCGCTGAAATCGTCGCGCTTGCGCGGGGTGCGAAGGGCGCGGTCGGCAACGATACGGGCCCGATGCACGTCATCGCGACGGCGGGATGCCCGTCGGTCGCGCTCTATTCGCACGCCTCCGATCCCGCGCTGTGCGCCCAGAAGGGGGCCGATGTGACCATCCTGTGCCGCGATCTTCTCACGGAACTTTCGGTCGACGAGGTTGAAGCGGCGCTCCGACTGGACTAAATCCCGCACACGCGCCCGGTTTTGGTTAACCGGGCGTTTGGAAATTTGAGAGACAACGGAACCGATATGGCAGACCCAGCATCCGCAAACCAGGTCACGATCACGCTGCCCGATGGCAGCACGCGCGTCTTCGACGATGCGGTGACCGGCACTGCGCTGGCGACCGATATCGGCCCGGGCCTGGCCAAGGCCGCGCTCGCCGTCCGCGTGGACGGCGAGGTCCGCGACCTGGCGCGGCCCATCGAGGCCGATGCCGAGGTGTCGATCATCACCATCAAGGACGAGGACGCGCTCGAGCTGATCCGCCATGACGCGGCCCATGTGCTGGCCGAGGCGGTGCAGGAACTGTTCCCGGGCACGCAGATCACCTTCGGCCCGGCCACGGATGACGGCTTCTATTACGACTTTCATCGTGCCGAGGCTTTCTCGTCGGACGATTTCGAAGCCATCGAGAAGAAGATGGAAGAGATCGTGTCGCGCGACGAGGAGATCATCCGTGAGGTCTGGTCGCGTGATGAGGTGCGTGCCTATTTCGAGAAGGAAGGCGAGACGTTCAAGGCCGAATGGGTCGGTGAACTCCCCGAGGGCGAAGACATCACGATGTACCGCCAGGGGGACTGGATCGATCTGTGCCGCGGCCCCCATCTCGCGTCGACGGGAAAGCTGCCTAAGGCATTCAAGCTGATGAAGCTCGCCGGCGCGTACTGGCGTGGCGATGCGGCAAATGATCAGCTCCAGCGCATCTACGGGACGGCCTGGCGCAACGAGAAGGAACTCAAGGCGCATCTGACAATGATCGAGGAGGCCGAGAAACGAGACCATCGCCGCATCGGCCGCGAGATGGATCTGTTCCATATGCAGGAAGCCGCCGTCGGTTCGGTTTTCTGGCACCCCAAGGGCTGGACGCTCTACCGGGCGTGCGAGGAATATATGCGTACGCGCCTCGACGGGGCGGGCTACACGGAAGTGAAGACGCCCCAGCTCGTCGACCGGGCCTTGTGGGAACGCTCCGGCCATTGGGAGAAGTTCCGCGAACATATGTTCGTCGCGGAAGTGGACGAGAGCGATCCGGCCGTCCACGGCCACGACCATGATCACGACGCCCCCTCGACCCAGGCCAACCGGATGCTGGCACTGAAGCCGATGAACTGCCCCTGTCATGTGCAGATCTTCAGCAACTCCGGCATGAAGAGCTATCGCGATCTGCCGATGCGCATGGCCGAGTTCGGTTCGTGCCATCGTTACGAGCCGTCGGGCGCGCTCCACGGGATCATGCGGGTGCGCGCGTTCACGCAAGATGACGCCCACATCTTCTGCACCGAAGATCAGATCGTCGAAGAGACGAAGTCCTTCTGCGAACTGCTGCTGTCCGTCTACCGGGACTTCGGTTTCGAGGAGGTGGCGGTGAAATTCTCGGACCGGCCCGAGGTACGCGCTGGCGAGGACGCGACCTGGGACCGTGCCGAGGCGGCGCTGATGGACGCGACCAAGGCCGCGGGCTTGGACTTCACGCTCAACCCGGGCGAAGGGGCCTTCTATGGGCCGAAGCTCGAGTTTGTTCTGCGCGACGCCATCGGTCGGGACTGGCAATGTGGCACCCTACAAGTGGATTTCGTCCTGCCCGAACGCCTCGATGCGAGCTACATAGACGAAAGCGGCGAGAAGGCGCGCCCGGTCATGCTGCACCGGGCTATCCTCGGATCCTTCGAGCGCTTCCTCGGTATCCTGATCGAAAACTATGCGGGCCGCTTCCCGCTCTGGCTGGCGCCGACCCAGTTGGTGGTGGCGACGATCACGAGCGACGCCAACAATTACGCCGAGGAGGTCGCGGCCGCGTGCCGCGCCGCCGGGCTGCGGGTCGAGGCCGATCTGCGCAATGAAAAGATCAACTACAAGGTGCGCGAGCACAGCCATGCTCATGTCCCGGCGATCCTGGTGGTGGGCCGCCGGGAGGCCGAGGAGGGCACGGTTGCCGTGCGCCGCCTCGGATTGAAGGAACAGGAAGTGCTTGCGTTGGGCGACGCGGTCGTCAAACTAAGCGCCGAAGCCGAAAGCCCGGCGGCCAAAAACGCCGCTTGAGCCGGCCGGCGACACGGAAACAACATTGAATGGAGAATTGTAATCGCTAGACGACCAGTAGATCAGAGCCCCCCGAAGAAGGATGGGCCGCGCACCAACGAGGACATTACGGTCACACAGGTCCGCCTCGTTGACGAGAATGGTGAACAGGTTGGCGTTGTTGATACGCCCACTGCATTGCAGCGCGCCATGGATGTCGGGCTCGACCTGGTAGAGGTGTCACCGAACGCCGATCCGCCGGTTTGCAAGATTATCGATCACGGGAAGCTCAAATATCAGGAGCAGAAGAAGCGCAACGAGGCGCGAAAGAAGCAGAAGACGATCGACGTGAAGGAGATCAAGCTTCGCCCCAACATCGACACCCATGATTACGACGTGAAGATGCGCAACGCCCGCCGGTTCATCGACGATGGCGACAAGGTGAAGGTGACCCTGCGCTTCCGCGGTCGCGAGATGGCCCATCAGGATCTGGGCGCCCAGGTGCTCGAGCGGGTGCGCACCGAGCTCGACGAGATCGCCAAGGTCGAGCAGATGCCGAAGATGGAAGGCCGCCAGATGGTGATGGTGATTTCACCGCGCTAGGCGAGCCCAGTTCACTAATTAGAATGCCGAAAGCCCCGCGCGGTTCCCGCCCGGGGCTTTTGATTTCTGGTGTTCAGCCGGTCTGTGCCTATTTGCCGGAACCCGTCGGTTGCTCACCCGCGTCCATCTGATCGGCGAATTTGTGGTTTCGGTCGCGGTGGCCCGCCTCATCCTCACGCACCACGAGCACCACGTCACGAAGGGTCGTATCGGCCGGGAGGTTCCAATAGTCGATCGCGATCTGCGGGGCGGCCACGTTCTCATGTCGCCCGGCATTGATCTCCGCCAGATAATGGGTGCAGCTGAGTACGGCCTCTTCTTCGAAATAGCCGACCACACGATGGGCAGTCCGGGGCGCGAAGAGATAGAGGAAGAAGTAGAAATTGTAGAAGACCGACTGGGTGACCATCACCACGAAACGCTCGAACGTCGTGGGTTGGGCGACCTGGACGAAGGTCATGAGATGCATGCGCTCATTGTCGGCCTCCTCCAGCAATTCGCGGATCCAGCCCTGGTCGTCGCGGATGTGACGCAAGGCCTTGAGGTGCTGCAGCAGCCCTCCGACCATGCCCGGGACGGCGGCGACGGTCTCCAGCACGATGGCGCGGTGGCCGTAACGCCTAGCGAAGAACTAGTCTGCGAAGAAGCGCAAGAATTTTACCAGGGTGAAGGCGAAATGGTCGCTGAAGCCGTGGGGCGAGCGATGTGGTGATGCGTACTCGGCGACCTGAACCTGAGTGTCTGTGGTCATCTCACGTTGCTCCTGTCGGTGCCGCTGGGACGAACGCTGATCTTCAATCATCAAGTGGGGTGCGCGTGACCCCTTGGCAAGGCAGGCGGTGCGGCGTGAGGTCGCGCGGGAAATCATTCAATCGACGTCGCGACCTCCAGCAGAATCGCCGCCAGTTCATCGGGTGCCGATAATTGCGGCGCGTGGTCGGTGTCCAGCATATGGAGCGTTTCGCAGAGGGTTTGGGTGTACATGCGCTTCTGTAATTCGTTGAAGACGGACCGGTCCTGCAACGTCTCGATGTAGACCCGGGGCACGCGCGCGAAATTCTCGTCGCTGAGGTGTAGCCTGGAGCGCCGCCCGCCCTCGGGCTGGGGGGTGAGTTGCGCGGCGGCGGCTTTTGCGGCCGCCGGGTCGGCGGTGTTGTAAAACACGTCGACGGCTGAGGCGGGGTCGATCATCGACAGATGCCCGTCTTCGGAATAGCTCACCCGCGCATGGGCGCCGGTCATCCCGTCCTCCCAGGCCCGGTCATAGAAATCGATGATGGATTCCCCATCGGGCAGCAGGAAGGCGCAGAGATAGACAGCGACCGAGATGGCGTCGGGCCTAAGTTCGGACGTCTGCGCCGCAACGGTGCCGCCCATGGAATGGCCGACCAGGATCACGGGTGAGGTAGCATCATCTATTAGTGCCGCTACATGCTCGGCATAAAGTATCGTGGTGACGTCGCCGGGGGCTGTGTCGTCATTGCCGTTGCCTGGCAGGTCCACGGCGATGGCCGTGTGACCGGCGGCTTCGAGCAACGGCACGACCCGCGACCAGGCCCAGGCGCCCTGCCACGCGCCGTGCACCAGGACGAAGGTTGCCATGGCTAGTCGTCCGTCTCGAGGCGGGTCGCGGTGTACATCGAGACCCGGTAGGGGCCCGAGAAGACCGGTTCGTATTTCGGCGGGTTGTCGGCATCCGTGCAGGTCGGGATGCACGCGATCTCGGCGTCGTAATTGGGGTGGTGGAAGAACACCGCCGACAGGCGGTCGGCTGCGTCGCCGGCATCTTCGGGCGGGATCGCGACCCGGTGAGGGTTGGAGACGAACCGGTCGTTGGTCCAGCGCATCAGCAGATCGCCGATATTCACGACGAAGGCATCGGCGGGGGTCGGCACGCTGATCCAGTCGCCGGTGCGGGTCTGCACCTCCAGCCCGCCGGGGCGGTTCTCGCTGAGCAGCAGGGTGAAGGTGCCGTAATCCGTGTGCGCGCCGGCGCGGAGCTGCCCCGGCAACGGTGTGGATTGTGTCGGGGGATAGCGGATGATGCGCAGGGCGGCGATCTGCCGGTCGGTGTATTGTCGGAAGAAGTCCGGCGGCAGGTCGAGGGCGCGGGCGAAGATCTCCTCGATCGTCTGGCCGAGTTGTTCGAGACGGCGGTAATAGGTGCTGGCCGCCGCGCGAAACCCGGAGGGCTCCTCCGGATAGACATTCTCGACGAAGTGGGCGGCCGCCGCGTCGCAGGTGAAGTACTCCTCGTCGGGAAAATCCGGCGGGCCCATGTGGAAGACTTCCTTCAGGTCCGGCGGCGTCTCGTCGCCCGCGCCATAGGCAAGGCCTTCGTCGCCGATGGCGCGGTAGCCGCGGGGCAGGGACGAGTCGGCGTGATGCACCATCGCCTTTTCGTCCGCCGACCGGGCGAAGAAGCCACGCGCGTTGTCGCGCAGCGCGTCGATGATACAGGGTTCGACCCCGTGGCCGATGATGATGAAGAAGCCGATACCCTCGCAGGCGTCGCGCACGGCATCGACCACGCGCGCCTGCGCCACCGTGTCGCCCGAAAAATAGGGAGCGATATCGATGACGGGGACGCGCGTCTGGGTCATGTCCTACCCCCGCGCCGAGCGCGAATGCTGGCCGCCATCGGCCATGATCACCGTGCCCGAGACCCATGATGCGCGCGCGCTGGCCAGGTAGGCGGCGAGCCAGCCCATTTCTTCTGGCAGGCCGGGACGCCCGCCGGGTAGGGTCTTGTGGGTCTCGCGCCAGCGGGACTCGTCGCCGAATTCCATGTCGGCGTTGATCTTGGCCTGGCTGACCAGCCGCTCGGTCTCGATGGGCCCCGGGTTGATGCCGACGACGCGCACGCCGTGGTCAAGGCTTTCGGCCCCCAGCGCGCGGGTGAGCTGCATCAGGGCGGCATTGCCCATGGAACCCGCAATGTATCCCGCGCGCGGCCGCTCGCCTGCCATGCCGATGACGTTGACGATCGCGCCCGAGCCGCGTTCACACATGCGCGGATAGATTTCGCGGATCAGCCCGACGAAGCCGAAGACCTTGAGGTCCCAGGCGTCCTTGATGGTGTCGTCATCCAGCCGGGCGAGATCGCCGGCCGGAATGGCGCCGGCATTGTTGACCAGGATGTCGCTGTCACCGGCGGCTTCGGCCACGGCCTTGACCGCTTCGGGCTTTGACAGATCGAGTGCGTGGACGGTTACCTGGGCGCCGAACCGGGTGTTCAGGTCGTCACGCAGGGTGTTGAGGTCGGCCTCGGTCCGCGAGATCAGGTGCAGCGAGCAGCCTTCCTCGGCGAGTACCTCGGCGACGGCCTTGCCGATACCCTTGCTCGCACCGGTGACGATCGCGGTTTTGCCGTTGAGTTCCAGATCCATAACGTCCCCCGAATTATTTTGTGATGTTCTCTTTCTTTGGTCGGTAGCGAGGCTAGTGGGGATGCGATTTCGAGGCAACGCTATTGGAGTGCCGGAGGGCTGCCGAACCCCTTGCCAGCGGGACCTTGCGCGGCTATAACCCCGCGCATTCCGAATAGCGACGGTGCGGCAGGGCGAAATCTAACGCCCGGGGCAGCCCAGCCGTCGAGCGAAACACGCGAAATCAAAGCGAGGACAAAATGCCCAAGATGAAGACCAAAGCGTCGGTCAAGAAGCGATTCCGCGTCTCGGCCTCCGGCAAAATCCGAATGAAGCCTTCGGGCATGCGACACGGCATGCGCAAGCGTTCCCAATCCATGAAGCGCAAGGCGCGCAAGATCGGCAACATCGCCAAGGCGGATGAGAAGATTCTCCGGCCGATGATGCCCTATGCGAAGAGGGGCTAACCGATGTCACGCGCAAAAAGCACCGTGCAGCGCAACGCGCGCCGCAAAAAGGTTCTCAAGGCCGCCAAGGGTTACCGGGGCCGGAATTCCAAGGTTTATCGCGTCGCGAAAGAGCGGGTCGAAAAGGGCCTGCAGTACGCCTATCGCGATCGCAAGGTCCGCAAGCGCAACTTCCGATCGCTGTGGATCCAGCGCATCAACGCGGGCGCGCGCGAGCACGGCATGACCTATTCCCAGTTTATGTCCGGGATGAAGCAGGCGGGCATCGAGCTCGATCGCAAGGTCCTGTCGGACCTGGCCATCCGCGAGCCCGAGGCGTTCAAGAGCCTGGTCGACCAGGCGCAGGCCGCCCTCAACGCATCCGCCTGAACAGATCCCGCAAGGGGTCGATCAGCCGGGTCGAACGGGAAACGCCATGACCGCGCCTGACGTCACCGAGTTGCAAGCATCCCTGCTGGCCACCTTGCTCGAAGAGGTGGCCGCGGCGGACAGCCTTGACGCGCTCGAGGCCGTTCGCGTGTCGGCGCTTGGCAAGAAGGGCCGCATCACCGACCAGATGAAGGGCTTGGGCCAGCTTGATGGCGAGGCCCGCAAGGAAGCGGGCCAGGCCCTCAACCGGGTGAAGGACGCGGTCCAGGACGCGATCACCACGCGCCAGGCGGATCTCGATGCTGCTGTGCTTGAAGAACGCCTTGCCCATGAGACGATCGATGTCACCCTGCCGCCGCGCCCCAGACCGGGCGGTCGCCTTCATCCGGTCAGCCAGGTGACGGAAGAATGCATCGCGATCTTCGGCGAGATGGGTTTCACCGTCGCCGAAGGGCCGGACATCGAGGATGATTTCCACAACTTCACCGCGCTGAACATCCCGCCCGAGCATCCGGCCCGCCAGATGCACGATACCTTCTATCTGGAAGGCCAGGACGGGGCCGCGCAGCCTGTGCTGCGGACCCATACCTCGCCGGTGCAGATCCGCACGATGGAGACTTCGAAGCCGCCGATCCGCGTGATCGCGCCGGGGCGTACCTATCGCAGCGATTCCGATGCCACCCACACGCCCATGTTCCATCAGATCGAGGCGCTGGTCATCGACGAGACGACCCATCTGGGCCATCTCAAGGGCTGCATCATCGATTTCTGCCGGGCCTTCTTCGATATCCCCGACCTGCCGGTGCGTTTCCGGCCGAGCCATTTCCCCTTCACCGAGCCGTCGATGGAAGTCGATATCGGCTGCTCGCGCGAGGGCGGCGAATTGCGGATCGGCAACTTTGGCGAGGGTGCGGACAACTGGCTCGAGATCATGGGATCCGGCATGGTCCACCCCAAGGTGCTCGAATATGGCGGCATCGATTCGGCCAAGTATCAGGGCTTCGCCTTCGGCATGGGGATCGACCGGATCGCCATGCTGAAATACGGCATCCCCGATCTGCGCACCTTCTTCGACGCCGACATTCGCTGGCTCAAGCATTACGGCTTCGTGCCGCTCGCCGTGCCGTCCATGGTTCGCGGGCTGTAGGGGTAGGCGATGAAGTTCACCCTGTCATGGCTGAAGGACCATCTCGAGACCGATGCGTCGGTCGACGAGATCGTCGAGACGCTGATCCACATCGGGCTCGAGGTCGACACGGTCGATGATCACGGCGCCAAGCTGGCGGCCTTCACGGTCGCCCATGTGGTCGCCGCCGAGCGCCACCCCGACGCCGACCGGCTCCAAGTCTGCACCGTCGATACGGGCGAAGAGCAGGTCCAGGTCGTGTGCGGCGCGCCCAACGCGCGCGCGGGCATGAAGGGCGTGTTTGCGCCGGCCGGGACCTATGTACCGGGCATCGACGTGGAACTGAAGAAGACCAAGATCCGCGGCGTGGAATCCAACGGCATGCTGGTGTCTGAGCGCGAGATGGGCCTTTCGGACGAACATGACGGCATTATCGAGCTGCCGGAAGATGCGCCCCTGGGCGAGCCTTTTGCGGGTGTTCTCGGCCTCGACGATCCGGTGATCGACATCGAGCTGACGCCGAACCGGCCCGACTGCACCGGCGTGCGTGGCATCGCCCGCGACCTGGCCGCCGCCGGTCTGGGCACCCTCAAGCCGTTCGACAGCGCTGCCCCCGTCGATGGCAGTTATGACAGCCCGGTCTCATGGGCCATCGCCGATGATGGCAACGCATGTTCCTATGTGGTGGGGCGGCACTTCCGCGGCGTCACCAACCGGCCGTCGCCCCAATGGGTGCAGGACCGGCTGCGCGCCATCGGCCTGCGGCCGATCTCCGCACTGGTCGACGTCACCAACTATGTGTCGATCGATCTCGGCCGGCCGTTGCATGTCTTCGATGCCGGGAAACTCCGCAACGACACGCTGACCATGCGCCGGGCGCGCGACGGCGAGACCTTCATGTCGCTGGTCGAGCGTGAGTACACGCTGGACGGCGAGATGACCGTGATCGGCGACGGCGACAAAGCCGAGGCCGCCGCCGGCGTCATGGGCGGGCTCGATACGAGCTGCACCGAAGAGACCACCGACGTGTTTCTTGAGGTGGCGCTTTTCGATCCGATCTCGGTCGCCACGACGGGCCGCAAGCTGCAGATCGACTCCGATGCCCGCTACCGGTTCGAGCGCGGCGTGGATCCGGAATCCGCCGACTGGGGCGCCGACGTGGCCGCCCGCATGATCCTTGATATGTGCGATGGCGAGACGAGCCGGCCCGTGACCGCCGGGGCCATGCCCGCCTGGCAGAAAAATATTGAACTGCGAACAAATCGCGTCGCGACTCTGGGTGGTGTGGAGATTGCCCCCGCACGCCAGGCCGAAATCTTGGAGGGACTGGGGTTCGAGGCCGAAACGAACGGCGACGTGATCACCGCCGCCGTGCCGCCCTGGAGGCCGGACGTGCATGGCGAGCCGGACCTGGTCGAGGAGATTGCCCGCATTCACGGCTTTGACGAGATCGCGCCGGTCTCGCTGGACCGCGGCACGGCGCTGCCGCCCGCCGCGATCACGCCCGCACAATTGCGCACCAGCCGGGTGCGCCGGGCGCTCGCCGCGCAGGGCCTCGACGAGGCGGTGACCTGGTCCTTCATGGGCCGCCCCCATGCCGAGCTCTTTGCCGACGACGCCGATATGATGGACGGCCTGATGCTGGCCAACCCGATCTCCAGCGAGCTCGATGCGATGCGGCCGTCGATCCTGGGCAATCTGTTGCTCGCCGCCGGCCGCAACGCCGACCGGGGCTTCGCCGATCTGGGCCTGTTCGAACTCGGGCCCGCCTATCGTGACGCCAGCCCGGACGGCCAGCTCCTGGTCGCCGCAGGTGTGCGCCACGGCAACGCCCACCCGGCCCACTGGTCCGGTCAGGCCCGCGCCGCCGACGCGCTCGACGCCAAGGCCGATGCGCTGGCCGGGCTGGACGCCGCCGGTGCACCCACAGCCAACCTTCAGGTCAGCCGCGATGCGCCGGCCTGGTATCACCCGGGCCGTTCGGGTGGGTTGCGCCTGGGCAAGAATGTGCTGGCATGGTTCGGCGAGATTCACCCCGGCGTAATCCGCAAGCTCGACGTGCGCGGCCCTGCGATCGGCTTCGAGCTGTTCCTGGATGCGCTGCCCGAGCGCAAGGACAAGAGTGCTGCCCGGTCGCCATTGCATCTCTCGGCCTTGCAGCCGGTCCGCCGCGACTTCGCCTTCATGGTCGATACGGAGGTCGAGGCGGGCAACGTGATCCGCGCCGCGCGCGGTGCCGAGCGCGACCTGATTTCCGGGGTTGAGCTGTTCGACGTCTATGACGGCAAGAACATCGAGGACGGCAAGAAGTCGCTCGCGATCCAGGTCACCCTGCAGCCGGTCGACGCGACCCTCACCGATGACGAGATCGACAAGATCGCGGCGAAGATCGTCGCGGCCGTCGAGAAGGCGACCGGCGGAAGCCTGCGGGGGTAAGTCGGTTGGTTTGGCGGTCCTTGTCGGATCGTTTCATGAGGCGGACGAGATGATTTCAGGTTCCGACGCGCGCCTTTCCACCAGATTGCTGGCCCTGACCTTTGCCGCGCTGCTACTGAGCGCCTGTGCCGAGCTGCCGTTCGAAGTCTTCTCGGACAAGCCGACGGAGAAAAACGGCACCGAGGCTGCGGCGCCACGGCCTTCGCCGCGGGCAGATTTTGGCGTCACCATCGAGGGCCTGAACGCCTATGCCGCCGGGCGTGATGTTTCGTGGGAGGTCACGTGGGCCGGCAGCGCGCGCGCCGAGTATGTCGCCGTCAGCACCATCGGCGGGAGCGCGCAGAATACGTTGACGATCTCCGTGTCGGCCCGCGACGGGCAGGTGGCCATGATCACCGGGCGGATCGGGCGGCGCTGGATCGATGAGCGCCAGTAAAACCGGTTCTACCGTGAGCTCGCGAGCTTCTTCGATCATGCGCTTGCCGGCCGTACCCGCGACTTCGAACTGGACAGATGGGTCGAGAACATCCATCTATCCAATCGGTTGGCGCCGCCTGGCAGCTGGTCGTTCGTGACCGAGCGCGAAGAGGATGTCGTTTTGTCTTACGTGTTGACCGACGGCGACCTGGCCTTCGTGGCGACGGCCGATCCGAACTGCGCCGCGGAAGTCGAGAAAGGCCCCGGGGTTTGGCGTTTCGGGCCGCCGGGGGGTTCGGGGGCGTGTTTCCGCGTTAGTAATCCACAGAAATATGTGGGTAAAAAGTGAGTGTGAATACCGAAAAACAGGGGGGTACAGGACTTATCCCCGTTATTAATGCTATGTGAGTAACCGACCGTAGAAACCTTGTTTCATGTTTCGTTCCCTTAATTGCCTGAGCCGTAATGACTGACCTCTCCCATATTCGCAATTTCTCGATCGTCGCCCATATCGACCATGGCAAATCGACCCTGGCTGACCGGATGATCCAGGATTGCGGCGGGCTGACCGAGCGCGAGATGCAGGAGCAGGTGCTCGACAATATGGAGCTCGAGCGCGAGCGCGGCATCACCATCAAGGCCCAGACCGTGCGCCTGGAATATACGGCCAGGGATGGCGAGACCTATCATCTGAACCTGATGGACACGCCCGGGCATGTGGACTTCTCCTACGAGGTGTCCCGGTCGCTCGCCGCATGCGAGGGCGCGCTGCTGGTAGTCGACGCCAGCCAGGGCGTCGAGGCCCAGACCCTGGCCAATGCCTATCTCGCGATCGACGCCGACCTGGAGCTGGTGCCGGTCCTTAACAAGATCGACCTGCCGGCCGCGGAGCCCGAGCGCATCCGCACCCAGATCGAGGACGTAATCGGGCTCGATGCGTCCGATGCGATCGAGATGTCCGCCAAGACGGGCCTCGGGATCGACGAGGTGCTCGAGGCGATCGTCACCAAGATGCCGCCGCCCGAGGGCGACGCGGATGCGGACCTGCAGGCGCTGCTGGTAGACAGCTGGTACGACCCTTATCTGGGTGTCGTGGCGCTGGTGCGGGTGAAGCACGGGACCCTGAAGAAGGGCCAGAAGATCCGCATGATGTCCAACGGGCGGACCTATCCCGTGGACCGGGTGGGGGTGTTCACGCCGGCCCGCACGGAAATCGGTGAACTCGGCCCGGGCGAGATCGGCTTCATCACCGCCCAGATCAAGACTGTGGCCGACTGCAATGTGGGTGACACGATCACAGACGATCGCAAGCCCGCTGCCGAACCCCTGCCGGGCTTCAAGCCCTCGGTGCCCGTCGTCTTCTCTTCGCTCTATCCCGCCGACACGGCCGAGTATGAGGATCTGCGCGAGGCGCTGGGCCGCCTTCATCTGAACGACGCCAGCTTCGAGTATGAGGCCGAAAGTTCGGCGGCACTGGGCATGGGCTTCCGCTGCGGCTTCCTCGGCCTGCTGCATATGGAGATCATCCAGCAGCGCCTAGAGCGCGAGTTCGACCTGGAGATCATCGCGACCGCGCCGTCGGTCGTCTATCACATCACGCTCACGGACGGAGAAGAGCTCGTGCTCCACAACCCGTCCGACTATCCCGACGTGACGCGCATCGAGACCATCGAGGAACCCTGGATCAAGGCCTCGATCATGGTGCCGGACGAGTATCTCGGCGCGGTCCTGCAGCTGTGCACCGAGCGCCGCGGCGAGCAGGTCGAGCTCACCTATGTGGGCGGGCGCGCCATGGCGGTATACAAATTGCCGCTCAACGAGGTGGTGTTCGATTTCTACGACCGGCTCAAATCCATCAGCCGCGGCTATGCCAGTTTCGACTATGAGCTCGAAGGCTATCGGGCCGGCAACCTCGTGAAGGTCGATATCCTGGTCAATGGCGAGGTTGTCGATGCGCTGTCGATGGTGGTCCATCGCGAACAGGCCGAGGGCCGGGGCCGGCATCTGTGCACCCGGCTCAAGGATCTGGTGCCGCGCCAGCTATTCAAGGTGGCGCTCCAGGCCGCGATCGGCGGCAAGGTGATTGCCCGCGAGACCGTGGGCGCGATGCGCAAGGACGTGACGTCCAAATGCTATGGCGGTGACATCACGCGCAAACGCAAGCTTCTGGAAAAGCAGAAGGCGGGCAAGAAGAAGATGCGCCAGTACGGGAATGTCGAGATTCCCCAGTCGGCGTTCATCCAAGCCCTGCGCATGGGTGACGAGTAGGCCCGCGAAAACATGTCATGCGCGGACTTGATCCGCGCATCTCAACTCCATCACGTAATTCGTAGACAAGATGCCCGGATCAAGTCCGGGCAAGATGGGGGTGTTGCCGGGTTGTCGGCGCGCCTACGTAAACATCCCGGTCTTGCGCCGCCGTATTCGGAACGGCCAGCTCAGCAACAACCCCGGCACGCCGAGCACGAACAGGGCGGGCCAGGTCAGCAATGTCGAGATGACAGGGTGCCAGAGCCACGGCCCGATCACCGGAATATGCCGCGCGATCGCGGGTTCGGCGACTTGCAGGCTGGTTTGGTGGAGCGAGAACCACAGCTCGCCCGCGGCGATCAGGCTCAGGGATCCGGCATCGATGGACGCGAGCACGTCCCGCGCCAGCACCGCTAGTGCCGCGATCAGAAATATCCAGCCTATTATTCGGCCTACTATCATGGCCCGTTGGGCCCCGCGTTTCCGTTTTTCTTGTTTAGGCTCTTGAACAATATTAACCGCAGTCGGGTCGTCGGACACAAGCCTTACTCCTGTTCAATTTTATGAAACCGCTCGGTGGTTGCCAGCGTGGGTCGGGTCGGCTATCCAGTGCCCCAGTTTGGAGGGGTGGCCGAGTGGCTGAAGGCGCACGCTTGGAAAGCGTGTAAACGGGTGACCGTTTCGAGGGTTCGAATCCCTCTCCCTCCGCCATCCAACTTTTATTGGCACCCATCACAATCAGACGAACACCGCAGACGCGTCATTATTCCGGCGACTGCGCGGTCCTGCGCGATCCGCTGGCCAATTTTTAGTTCGTGGGTATGCGGCTGCCGGCGACGTAAACAGGCTCACCAGCCGTTGATCCGCTCCCAGCGATCGACGACCTCGTTGCCATCCACCACCTCGTAATGGGTATAGGCGGCAGCGGTAATGCATGCATGGTTGGGCAACACGCGGATCTTGGCGCCAATGGGCAGCAGGTCATACTGTGCCGGATCGGATACCGGTACGATGCCGTGTTCCTGGCTGACCTTGGCGACATGCAGTCCTTCTATCGGCGCCAACGTCCGAACATCGCAGAGCAAACCGTAACCCGCATCGGGCCAGCGGGACGTGGCGCTGACGTCCTTGGACATGGCCAGTGCGCCGGTATCCGTCACGATCTGCTCGACATGGCGGTTATGGGCGATCACCGTACCCAGCACCGATAGTGCGAGGTCGTTCGGTTTGCAGGCTTGCCGCGAGAGCTGGTCGAGGTCGAAAAACACATACACACCCGGCCGCATCTCGGTAATACCCTCATAGCTTTCGCCGTGCATCGCCGTGGGCGTAGACCCGGCGCTGACGACCGGGCAGGGCAGACCCGCATCGCGCAGTCGCTGCGCCGCATGGACGACCGCCTCCCGTTCTTCGCGCGCGATCCGCTGGATGCCTGCGATATCCCGTTCGCCGTAGGAATGCCCGCCATGAGTAAGCACCCCCAGCAACTCAGCCTGGGGTGAGCTATCAATGATTTGCGCGATATCCAGCAGGTCTGGCGCATCGGGCAGTAGGCCCGTTCGGCTATCGCCGCAATCAATCTCCACCAGCACCTTGAAGTGTTCCGGCCCGGCATGGCCGACGATCGCCTGCGCCGCCTCGATGGAATCGATGATCACCTTCAAATCCGCGCCCTGTGCGATCAGCGCCGCCGCCGCGGCGACCTTGTTGGGCGGAAGACAGACCGCATAAGTGATGTCGGCAAAACCGTGCGACAGGAAGTACGCCACCTCCGCCAAAGTCGAAACTGTGATTGCACCGCTATGTCCCGCGGTCGCCAGCTTCGCCACGGGCACGGATTTCGCCGTTTTTATGTGCGGCCGCAAGGCGACGCCGTGTTCGATCATACGCGCGCCCATATCTTGTGTGTTGCGGGTAACGACCGCGCGATCAAGGATCAGCGAGGGGGTGGGGAGATCTTCAATATCCATGGTGCATCCTTTACTCGGCGTGAGAATTTGTATTCCTCCGCTGCCGTATTTGGTTGCGTTACGTTCCGGCGAAAGTTTTCGATCGTCTCAGTCGGTCCGGCCGATGCTGCGGTCGGGTTTCTCATGCCAAAAACTCTGGCAGAAAACCTGAAATGCCACCAGTCCACGTCAGGGCTTCAGCATCTGTGGGGGTTCACGCTAGGCGCGGTGCCCAGGGTAGCGTACGCTGAGTCACGAATTACAGGTCCTGGCGACCTGTCTTGTGATGGATGGGGTCCCATAGCGTTGAGGACACATATGACGATGGGGCGATCGTGACGACGTCCGCGGGTCTGCGCGATCTGCTGACCAATTTTCAGTTTCTATGTATCTGGCTGGTCGGCATCTTCAGTGGCATCGCCCGTTGGCTCGAGATGCTGGTTGCGGGCGTCTACGCGTTTGACACGACGGGTTCGCCCTTTCTGGTCGCGTTGCTCGTGATTCTGCGCATGCTGCCGCTGGTGGCATTCGGTTCTATCGTCGGGACCTTCGCAGATCGGTTGTCGCCAAAAATTTTTATGGTTGTCACCATGTTCGGCGCGATTCTCGTGTCGGGTACGGTGTTTGTGCTGTTCCTCACAGGCCAGGATTCCTATTGGCTGGTTGCCTTCGCGTCGTTTGTCTCGGGCCTTGTTTGGACCACGGACATGCCGCTGCGCCGGCGCATGCTCGGTGATGTGGCCGGCATGGCGCGCGTGGCCCAGGCGATGAGCCTCGACGCCGCCACCAACAATGCCACCCGTATGCTCGGCCCGTTGTTCGGCGGTCTGATCTATCAATGGCAGGGGGCCAGTGGGGCCTACATGCTCAGTGCGGTGCTGTATGCCGCCTGTGTTGGCGTCCTGTTATTCGTGTCGGCGAAACTCGTGAACGCCGGCGCGCTGCGGCCCGCGTCGCGCGCGCTCGACGATCTCCGGGCGGGTTTTGCCTATGTCGTTCGCGACCGCGATGTGCTGCGCATCATGCTCGTTACGATCATCTTCAACGTTTGGGGCTTTCCGTTCCTCGCCATGATTCCGGTGGTCGGGCGTGAGGAATTGGAAGTCTCGGCAAGTGTCATCGGCGGGCTGACGGCGCTCGAAGGCGGTGGCGCGTTTCTCGGTTCGCTTATCATCGCATCGCGTGTGCGTATCGCCAGTTACCGGCGGCTCTATTATTTCGGCATGCTCGGTTATCTGTTCGCCGCATTTACCGCGGGCTGGATGACCGACGCGGTACCCATGGCGCTGGCGTTGATCGTCGTCGGCCTGTGTGCGTCGGGGTTCTCGACCATGCAGTCGACGTTGATTTATACGGTGGCGCCGCCGGAGATGCGCGGCCGCCTGTTCGGTGTTCTAGTGATCTGCATCGGGAGCGGTTTGGTCGGGTTCACCAATATCGGCCTGATGGGTGAATGGTTCGGTGGCTCGACGGCCATGCGCATTGTTGCGGCAGAGGGATTGATACCGCTGCTCATAATCGGCTTGGGTTGGCGTCAGCTTTGGGCGCGCGGCACCTACGACAAGGATGAGACGGCCGCGGTCAGTTAGTATTGGCGGCCAAATAATTGTGCGTTCCGTTCAATGCGCAGGTGGCGCATTCTAGCTGGGCCTTCGCGAGGGGCGCCCAGACTATCCCGAACCGGAGTTTTGTAAGCCATGCCGTCGAGAACCAATCCGCTGAAAATCAACAAGCTGCAGCTGCGCACTCTCGTGCTGCGACAGGTGCTGGCGGATT
>JBMYRB010000001.1:0-303093 GCA_049601915.1 Alphaproteobacteria bacterium | reverse complement strand
GCCCGCGCTGGTACATCTGGTCCACCAGAAGGGACGTCTGGTGCCGCCGAAAATCCGCGCCTTCATGGATTTCGCCGCCCCGCGGCTGACGGCGACGCTGGGCGATCTTTCGGCGTTGGCGGATTAGGGAAGCGCAGAAGCGCTGCCGAACTGTTACCCCGGCATGCGATCGAAGACGTCGAGGTTCGGGTCGAGGGGCGTCGACTCTATCTTGCTGTCGAGAAACAGGTTGAAAGTCGGTTTGACCTCGGCTGTCTGGTCGAGCACGCCGGCGCGAATGCTTAGTGTGTTCGGGCGATTGGCATTCCGGGCGAACATCTGGGAGCCGCAGTCGGGACAGAAGAGTTTCTCCATATCCGCGCCGCTCTCGGCCTTGTGCCTGTAGATCTTCGGCGTGCCCGTGACATCGATGGTGTCTTCGGCGACGGTCAAAAGGGTCGTATAGGCCGCGCCCGTGGCGCCTCGGCAATCGCTGCAGTGGCAATTGGCCGCCCGCATGATTTCCGTATCAGCGCTGAAGCTGATGTTGCCGCACAGGCAAGTTCCGGAAAGCTTGGGCATGCTCGGGTCCTGGACAGTTTCGATAGCTTCGGAATTTTCTCTCTTGTCTCAGTCGTAAAACGCGATGGTCCGGGTCTCGATCGACTGGCGCGGGGCCGCGTCGGCCGGGCTCGTCGGGTCGTCGAAGGCGGTGTGTGCCGTCCAGCGCGCCCGGTCGGTCATCGTGTCGTAGCATTTGAGCAGGATCAGCTCGTCGGGTTCCATGCGCGGAAAATACACCCAGCGATGGTCCGGATTGTATTTGGCGCGGTGGATCTCGCCGACCCGGTCGTCATATTTCAGATCCATCAGGATCATGTCCCCCTCGGCGATCGACTGTGCGTCGCAGATGCCGAGCGGGGCTTCCTCGACCGCGCCACTGATCGAGCGCCAGACATTCACATAGACATAGCGTTTTTTGAGTGCGGCCTTGGCCTCGTCGGGCGGCAACAGGTCGCGCACCCGCTGGGGGCCGGATTTGTCGGTGTAGTCGTTATGGACGACCCGCACCGGCTCGCGCAGCTTCTTGGTGGTCCGCGTCTTTTCATCGGCGACCCGTAGGGTGTGGTCGAACACGATGACCCGTGATGCGCCCGTCGCTTCGGCGACGATCTTCTCGACTTCGGGGTTGTAGACGGACTCGATCTGGCTCTTGTCCAGGAAGTCGGTGGCCGCCGTCGGCCGGTTGTGAAATTCGAACCCGTTTGTGTCGAGGGTCAACTCATCGGCCACGGCGCGCGCGTCATAGACCGGCACCGTGCGGTGATCGGGGGTCTCGTCGCGCTTGTTGGATTCACCATAGGGCGAGATATAGGTGACCGGCTTGATGCCATTGTCGACCACATAGTTCATCGACGCTTCGACGAAGGGGAGGTTTTGCGTGTCGTATGCGGGTTGCGCCATGGGACGGGCCCTTCTTGCGGATGTTGTCTGGTGCCGATATCAAATAGGTTCGGGTAGCTTCGAGTCGAGAAGAATTTGGGTTTGGTTCTAGACTGCGGCGCTGGGGCGTGCCTTGACCGCGTCGAACCAGCGCTGGGCGTTGGCGGCATCCTCCGGCAAGGTCAGCTCCAGCCAGCCGGCGAACTCGACGGCGACGAAAGACATGATGTCGGCTGCCGAGAAGGCGTCTCCGGCGAGATAATCGCGGTCGGCCAGGGTTGCGTCGAGCAGTTCGAAGAAATGCGTCACACGGCGTTTGCCCCGTTCGGCGAGATCGGGAATCTGCGCGTAGTTGTGAGGTCCGGTGAGCGCCCGGTCGGCCAGGCGCTTGGCCGCGTTGCGCAAGCCTTCGCCGACGGCGAGGAACCCCTCCTGTTCCGCCCGCCAGGCCCAGTCGGCGATGGCCGCCTTCTCCGCGGCGTCACGACCCAGGAGCAGGGGCGTCGGATGGGTCTCTTCCAGGTAGCGCCAGCTTCCCTGGGTGGTGGTGAATCGCTGTCCCTCGTCCGTCTCCAGCACGGGGACCGTACAGAACGGGTTGATGGCGCGGAAAGGCTCGCCCATCTGTTCCTGCTCCCCGAGATTCACCTCGACCGTCTCGATCGCATCGGTCAAGCCTTTCTCGGCGATGAACATGCGCACTAGGCGCGGACTCGGCGCGGTCGAACAGTCATAGAATTTCATCTGTCGTTCCTCGTTTGAATTGTTCTGGACGCCAACTTAGGTGCAACCCGGCGGGGGTTCAAATGCGACTCATGCCTCGGTCGGCCAGTGGTCATCCACCCACTCTGCCTCGTGCTCGCCAATGTCCAGATCCAGCATCCCGACGAACGTGACATCGCGAAGGTCGATCCGGAAGGCATGTTGTGGAAGTCCGACCCTGAAGCCTGTTGCTGGCTGCGCAAGGTCATGCCGATGGAGCGGTCGCTCGAGGGGTTCGACGCGTGGATCACAGGTCGAAAGCGATTCCAGGGCGGGCGACGTGTCACCTTGCCCGTCGTCGAAGTCGAGAATAAGCGCGTGAAGATCAACCCGCTGGCAGGCTGGTCCCCCGAGGACGTGCAGGCCTATTTCGAACGCCATAATCTGCCGCGCCACCCGTTGTGGGAGTTCGGCTATCTTTCGATCGGCTGCCATCCCTGCACGCGTCCGGTCGAGGCAGGGGAAGATCCGCGCGCGGGCCGCTGGGCCGGCTTGGACAAGACCGAGTGCGGTATCCATGGAAACCCCTTGGGGGCAGGGGGTCTGACGACAGACCATGAACGCTAAACCGGCGCCCAGGGGGGCGCCGGTTTCGTTTTAGGATGCCGTGTGTCTCTACTCGGGGATCGGCAGCGGCTGATCGTTCTCCGGAACATTCCAGGCGCGTTGCACGGCCGGACGGTCCAGCATGGTCATGTACCAACGGCGGACGTTCGGATATTCGTTCAGATCGATTTCCTGCCAGTTGTGGCGAGCTGCCCAGGGCCAGCATGCCATGTCGGCAATGGAATATTCGTCGACGATGAAATCGCGGCCCTCGAGGCGCTTGTCGAGCACGCCGTACAGGCGTCGCGCCTCATCCTCGTAGCGCTTGCGGGCATACTCGGAGGCGTCGGGGTTGTATTTCGTGAAGTGATGGACCTGACCGAGGATCGGGCCATAGCCACCCATCTGCCACATCAGCCATTCCATCGTGCGCCAATAGGCGTTGCGATCGCTGGTGTTCAAAAATTGGCCGGTTTTTTCGGCGAGATACAGCAGGATCGCGCCCGTCTCGAACAAGGAATAGTCGTTGTTGTCTCGGTCGACGATCGCCGGAATTTTGTTGTTCGGGCTGATCTTCAGAAACTCGGGGTCGAACTGCTCGTCCTTGCCGATATGGATCGTGTGGGTGTTGTACTCGATTCCCGTTTCCTCGAGCATGATCGCGACCTTGCGGCCGTTTGGCGTGAAGAAAGTGTAAAATTCGATCATCTGAGATATCTCTTTCCTGTCTTCATTCTGTGAGCGCGAGCCTATTGGCCGCATTCGCAACGGTCAATCAACCGATTTTCACAAGTTTTGTGAGTTAACTCGGGCGTTTCCAGATGATGAACTGGCGGGTTGTACCGTCCGGCCCGAGGCCGGAGAAAACCATTCTCTGGCCGTCTTTCGTGATGTCACGTGACAACGACATGCCGACCATGTTCGGGTCAAGGGCATGTTGGAGCGTGTGGGTGACCGTGTCGTCCTCGAGGCTCCAGGTGCCGGAATAGTTGAAATAACTTGAGAAGGCTTCCGCGCGCTCCTCGTCGCTGGGCCGGTTGGCCGGCAAAAACCGATCTGCGAAATGGATGATTGCGGACATGTATCCGTCGGGGGTGTACATGATCATCCCGCCGGCATCGCGGCCCATTGGGTGGCTGCGCGTGCCGTCCTCGCTCTCGGCGTACATCTCGTCGAGGGCCCAGGCGCCAATCAGGTCATCGTCAGTCAAGGCCATAATTCGTGTCCGTATTCGTTCGACGCGTGAGCCTAGTGTCTTCGCTCGGAATATTGAAGCAAATCCGTATCCGGCTGCGTTGATACACCCCGGCGGCTCAGGCAAAGTCGAGCACAACAGTCATTCGCATCGATGAGGATCAACCCGTGCCCCACAACCTGATATCCCGGCCGCGCAAGGATACGCTCACCCTGACCGTGCTTGACGGCCGCCGCCTCAACGCCTGGCGCAAGGGTCTAACGGCGGCACAACGCGGCTGGCTTGAGCAGACCGGGTTCACCGGGCGGCCAGACAGCTGGGCCATGCTGCAGAACCAGAAAGGCGGGATCAAAGGCGCTGTATTCGTCACTGGCGATGCCACGGATATGTGGTCCTGGTCGACGCTGGCCGCGCGACTCCCCAAAGGCAGCTACAAGGTTGCTGGACGCCTCTCCAGGGCCATGGCAAACGACGCCGCGCTCGGCTGGGGCCTCGCCGCCTACGAGTTTACCCGCTACCGTGCCGCGCGGATCACCCGTCCCGATCTCGTATGGCCGGCGGGTGCAGACATAGCCGCCGTTCGCCAGATGCTCGACGCGACGACCCTGTTGCGCGACCTGATCAACACGCCCGCCGAGGACCTTGGGCCGTCCGAGTTGACTTCCGAGGCGCGCAAAGTGGGCCGAAAGTACAAGGCGCGGACGCGTGTGATCGCGGGTGACGCGCTGCTGGGGGCGAACTACCCGATGATCCATACGGTCGGGCGCGCGTCCGACGATGTGCCACGGCTGATCGACATGCGATGGGGCACGAAGGGACCCCGGGTGACCCTCGTGGGCAAGGGTGTCTGTTTCGATACCGGCGGGCTCGACCTCAAGCCGGCGGCGGGCATGCTTCGTATGAAAAAGGATATGGGTGGTGCGGCCCATGCGCTGGCGCTAGCGCAGTTGATCATGGCGGCGAAATTGCCCGTGCGCCTGCGGGTGTTGATCGGCGCCGTGGAGAATGCCGTCGCAGGGAATGCCTATCGACCCTGGGATGTATTGCAGACCCGCAAGGGCATCACGGTCGAGAATGCCAACACCGATGCGGAAGGGCGCCTGGTGATGGGTGATTGTCTGGCCGAGGCATGCCGGGAGAAGCCCGACATGTTGCTGGATTTCTCGACCCTGACGGGCGCGGCACGGGTAGCGGTGGGCACCGGGCTCGCAGCCGTGTTCGCGAATGACGACAAGCTTTATGCGGATCTGGAAAAGCAGGGCGCGGCCACGTCCGATCCCATGTGGCGTTTGCCGCTGCACCGGCCCTATCGCAAGCTACTCGACAGCAAGGTGGCGGATATCTCGAGTGCCAGTGACGGGCCGTTCGGGGGTGCCATTACCGCGGCGCTGTTCCTGCAGGAGTTTGTCGATGACGATGTGCCGTGGGCACATTTCGATATCATGGCGTGGAACACGGGCAATTCACCCGGTCGCCCGACCGGGGGCGAGGCCCAGGGCCTGCGTGCGGCTTTCGGGGCCATCAAGGCGCGCTTCGGCAACCAGCGCGGGGCCGGTGACTAGTTTCCGGCTTCGTAGCGTGTAATTTCATCTGCCAGCTCTTCGGCCAGCGTGGCGAGTTGATCGGCGTATTTCAGGTGCCGTCCGAGGCCTGACTTGTTGATCGGCCGGCGCACCTGGGCATAGCTCGCCGTCTTGATGAACCGCTTGTTCTTGTTGAATGAAAGACAGGCGTCGTCCCATGGCAGGTCGCAGAAATCGAGCAATGCCGCGACCGTTTTCTGAGGGTCCGCAATCAGATCGTCGTAGCGCAGATCGAAGCGCGGCAGATCGAGTGTCCGTCCCCAGAACTTCATGAGCCGGTCATAGTGCCGGAAATAATGGGCGATGCTGTCGATGTCCCGGGCGAAACTGTTCTCGCTCTGAAAGTTCCGGAACAGGCAGGAAAGCGAAATGTCGAGGGGGTGACGGCGGCAATGGATGATCCGGGCATCGGGGAACATCCGCCAGATGAATCCCAGATGCTCGAAGTTGATTGGCATCTTGTCGGTGACGTAGCGCGTGTCGGCGGAGATGCCCCGGAGAGTTTCGAGATAGGCTGCAGCGACGCCATCGAGTGAAGCTGCGGATATTTCTTGCAGCGCTGCGGGGTACCCGGTGATCGTGCGTGTTGCGAACTGGATGTCCGGTAACTCGCCGCCGCCGGCGACATCGGGGTGGCTGTCGAGAATCTGCTCGACCAATGTCGTGCCCGAACGGGGCATGCCGAGAATGAACAACGGCCGTTCCGTGCGTATGCCGGCCCGCGCGAGGTTCGGCAGGTTTCCGGCGTCGAAAGTTGTTTGATAGGCGTCGAACCGTGCGTCGACCTCGGCAGGGTCGTAGGTGGACGGCAGTACGGCGTTGGCGGCTTGGCAGTATTCGAACGCACGGGAGAAATTCCCCAGCTTGTCCAGCAATCCGGAGAGGGTGAACAACAGGCCGCGCCGTTCAAAGCTGTTCGCCATGTCGTCGCCGACGCAGGCCTCGATCAGGCTCACCACGCGCTCCAGCGGCAAGGTATCATCGCTCTGGTTCAGGGCAACCTGGCCACACGTGTGCGCGAACTGTGCGGAATTGTTGTGCGTGTCGAGCTGTGGCAGCAGCAGTTCGCCCGCCGCACGGTTCTCTCCAGCGCGGTCGAGAATCGTTGCCTTGCCGGCGATCGCACCGATGTCGTCGGGCGCCCTGGCGATGACCTTGTCGATGACCTCGAGCGCCTCCTCGGTGGCACCATCGGCACTCAGGGCCTGCGCGAATATCTTCGCGATCCCGGGCTCCTGGCTGGCGGCGGCATAGGCCGGGCGCATGAGTTCCACGGCCTCGGGACGTTTTCCCGACCGGCTGAGGATCGTCGCGAAGTTCATGCGGGTCCGCACGTCGTCCGGATTGAGCGCGATGGCTTCGCGATATATCGCGAAGGCCCGCTCAAGTTTGTCGGACAGGAAATACGCATCGCCGAGCGCCGATTTGATGTCGGTGCGCCCAGGGGCGATGGCGGCGGCACTGGTCAGGGCATCGATCGCATCGCCATGCCGCCCCTGCGCGTGACAGGCGCGCCCAAGGCTGAACAGGATATCGGCGTTCTCGGGTTTGGTCTCGAGGCATTCGCGCAGCAGATTTTCGCCATTGGCAAATCGCCCAGCCATGAGATTGACCACCGCGATCCGGTACTTCGCGCGAATATCGGCGGGGTTCTTCTTGAGGATTTTCCGGTATGCCGAAATCGCCGCATCGTGACGGCCGGCGCGCACGAGATCTTCGGCTCGTTTGAATAGGTCCATCGTTGACGCCATGATGTGCGGAAGGCCTTGTTTCAGTGCCGGCGATGTGCGGTCTCGATTCCGGGATTATGACGAACGAGGCGGCATCATGTCATGCGAACAAATCCGCTTGAACGGGCCTTGTGATATAAATACGATATATGAATATCATTAGCTTACATAATTTGTGATTGGACCAGTGAATCGCTAAAACCGAAGCAATTCACAAAACTGACGACCGCCTGGGAGGCCCCGATGGTTAAACCGATTCTGCAAACCTATCCGGTTATTCACGCCGAAAGCGAAGAAGAACGCGAGAAACTGCGTCCGATCGGTCGCAACAAGGAACGCTACCAAGAGACTGTCCAGGGTTGGCATGAAGTCATCATGGCAGCGGACAATCTCAACTTCTGGGGCGTGGCCACGATCGAGCATCACTTCTGGTCGGAAGGCTATGAAGTTGGCCCGGCCCCGGCGATTATGGACGCCTACTGGGCCGCGATCACGAAGAATGTCCGGGTTGGTCAGCTCGGCTATGTGATGAGCATCCAGAATCCGATCCGTGTGGCCGAAGAAACGGCGATCATCGATCACCTGTCCCAGGGTCGCAGCTTCGTCGGTTTTGCGCGCGGCTACCAGAGCCGCTGGACCAACGTTTTCGGTCAGCATTACGGCACCACCTCGACTAAGTCCCCGACAGCGGCCAAGAACAACCAGACGGCCGTCGGTGCCGGTTTCGCCCAGAGCGGGTTCACGATCTCCGACAAGGACGTCAAGAACGACCAGCACAACCGCGACGTCTTCGAGGAAAATATTGATATCGTGCTCAAGGCTTGGACCCAGGATTCGATGAACCACAAGGGCAGCGCCTGGCAGATTCCCTATCCGGGCGACACGGGTGTCGACGACTGGCAGCTGGCCCAGGTGGGCGTGACCCAACGGCTCGGTGCGATGGATGAGGTCGACGAGAACAACAACGTGGTGAACGTCAGCGTTTGCCCGTCGCCCTATCAGGACCCGCATCCGCCGGTCTTCGTGTCGGGCAGCGGCAGCCCCGAGACGATCGACTACAACGCGCGGATGGGCTTCATCCCGACCTACTTCACGGACATCAACACAGCTGCCCCGTTGGGCAAGCAGTATGCCGAGACCGCGGCCGCGAACGGCTTCAACTGGCTGCCGGGTCAGAACCAGAACATCGTGCGCTGGTTGCAGATCGCGGAAAGTTACGATGCCGCGGTCGATGCCGTGATGGCCCATGACTTCGACATCTGGAAGAACTTCTACGCCGCGATGGGTCGCCGGAAACTGGATGAGGCCGACGTTATCGGCTCGATGCTCGACTCTGGCCTCTATTGTATCGGCACTGCCGAATCCGTTCGTGACCAGCTGGTCGCGCAGTGGGAGGCGATGCCCGCAGAGTTCATCACGCTGATTTACCACTATGCACAGATGCCTAAGGACAAGGTCATCCAGAACATGACCGAGTTCAACGAGGTGGTGAAACCCGCGCTCGACGAGATTACCGCCAACGCCGGCCATGATATGGCCGAAGCGGCGGAATAAACCCGAAGTCATAATCGGGGGAACGTGAGATGGAGGGGTCGCACATTGTGCGACCCTTCTGTTTTTCGGTCCAAGGAGAATGGAGATGTTGAAAATTCTCGGGCGGGCGACGTCGACCAATGTTCAGAAGATACTCTGGTTCTGTGACGAGGCCGGACTTGCCTACGATCATGACAATGATATCGGCGGCGCTTTTGGGCAAAACGACACGCCCGAATATCTGGCGATGAACCCGAACGGAAAAGTTCCCACGGTCATCGACGATGATTTCGTGATGTGGGAATCCAATAGCGTCATCCGCTATCTCGCGCGCAAGCATAAAAGCGGGCTTTATCCTTCGGAATTCGAGGCGAGGAACCTGGTCGAACGCTGGATGGACTGGGAATTGTCGGTCGTGGCACCCCATCAGGGCACGGTGCTCGTAGGTCTCGTCCGGACCAAGCCCGAGGATCGTGACAATGCGAAAATCGAGGGCGCGCGTCAGGCCTGGGCCCGGGGCATGACCATCCTCGATGGGCAGCTCGCACAGACCGCCTATGTCGCCAGCGACGAATTCACACTGGCGGATATCCCGCTCGGGCCGATTGCCCACCGTTTCTTCAGCCTTGAGATCGAGCGGCCGGACCTGCCCAATCTGCGGCGCTGGTATGATGTGCTTTCGGAACGGCCGCCGTTTCAGAAATGGTGCCTGATCGAGATGGCCTAAGTCCGGTAGCGGGGTCTAGTAACCGAGATCCGTATCCACCTGGTTCGAAAGCGCGTCTCCGCGCTGAAAGCTCCCGATATCATCCAGGATCTGGACCACGACGCTGCGCGGATCGGTGATGGCCGCGTTGTGCGGCGTGACGGTGATCTGCGGGTGGTCCCAGAAGGGGTGATCTGTGGGCATTGGCTCTTCGCGAAAGACATCCAGAGTGGCGTAGGACAGGCGGCCGGATTCCAGCGCCAGTATCAAATCTTCCTCGATCAGATGCCTGCCGCGCGCCGCGTTGATCAGATAGGCGCCCTTGGGCAGCTTTGAAAATAAGTCCGCGTTGAGGACTCCCTCGGTCTCGGGTGTGAGCGGCAGCAGACACACCAGGATGCGCGACCGGCCGAGCAACGCGTCGAGCCCACCGCGGCCGTCGAAACAGGTGATGTTCGGAATGTCCTTGGGGGTGCGGCTCCAGCCTGCGACGTCGAACCCGAGCGTCGCCAGTGCCTCGGCGCTGGCGCGGCCCAGCTCGCCGAGCCCGAGAATGCCCACGCCCTGTTCGTCGGCCTGGCGCAATTCGCGCGCCCGGTCGTCCCATACATGGTCGCGTTGCTGCTGATCGAGGGCCGGCTGGTTGCGGTGATAGCGCAGGGTGTGCAGCAGGACATATTCCCTGATTCCGGCGGTCAGATACGGGTCGACCACGCGCACGACGGCGACATGGGACGGGAAATCCGGGTCCGTAAACAGATGATCCACGCCTGCTCCCAGCGAAAACACGATGGCGAGGTTGGGCAGGGTCGCGAGCGCTCCCGCCGGCGGCTTCCAAGCGAGGACATAGGTGATATCGGCCGGATCGCCCACGTCGGGCCATATCCGCACGTCGAGACCGGGCTCGCGCTGTTTGAGTTCGTAGGCCCACGAGTCGGGGCGGTCATGGGACGCGATGATCAGGACGGCCATGGCGCGTTCTAGGTGGCAACGGCATCGCCCGCGCCGACAGTGGCGAGGTCGAAGGCCGCGGCCATCAGCGCCTTGGTGTAGTCCTCGCGCGGGGCATCGAAAATCTCGGTCGCCGGGCCCTGTTCCACCACCTTGCCGTTCTGCATGACGATCACATGGTTGGAGATCGCCCGCACCACCTTCAGGTCATGGCTGATGAACAGATAGGCGAGCTTGTACTTCTCCTGGAGGCCGCGCAGCAGGTCGATGATCTGGGCCTGCACCGAGCGGTCGAGGGCGGATGTCGGCTCGTCCAGAACGATGAATTTCGGTTTCAGCACCAGCGCCCGGGCGATGGCCACACGCTGGCGCTGTCCACCTGAAAACTCATGGGGATAGCGGTGCCGGGCGTCAGGGTCGAGACCGACTTCCTCCATCACCTGCACAATCATGGCGTCGCGATCGGCGGCATTCTCACCGATGCCATGCACTTTCAGCCCCTCGGCGATGATCTGTGCGATGGACATGCGTGGCGACAGGGAGCCGTAGGGGTCCTGGAAGACGATCTGCATTTCCCGCCGCAGGGGGCGCAGTTCCTTTGTGCGCAGACCTTCGATCGCGTGTCCCTCGAACTCGATCGGGCCGTCCGATGAGATCAACCGAAGCAATGCGAGGCCGAGGGTGGTCTTTCCGGAACCGGACTCGCCGACCACGCCCACGGTCTGGCCTTCGCGGACTTCCAGGGTGATACCGTCGACCGCGCGGACGTAGTCTACGATGCGACGCATCAGGCCGGCCTTGATCGGGAAGTGCACCTTGAGATCGTCGGCGTGGACGACCTTCGGCGCATCGTGCACCGCCGCCAGCGCGCTGCCGGACGGCTCGGCATTGAGCAACTGCCTAGTGTAGCTGTGGGAAGGCGATGTAAACAGCTCTTCGGTCTCGCGCAGCTCGACGATCTCGCCCTGCTGCATGACGGCGACCCGGTCGGCCATCTTCCGCACGATCCCCAGATCATGGGTGATGAACAGGATCGACATCTCGAACTTCGCCTTCAGGTCATCGAGCAATTCGAGGATCTGGGCCTGGATCGTGACGTCGAGCGCGGTGGTTGGTTCGTCGGCGATCAGAAATTTGGGTTCGTTGGCGAGCGCCATGGCGATCATCACGCGCTGCCTTTGGCCGCCCGAGAGCTCGTGGGGATAGGCATTGAGGCGCTGCTCGGCATTGTTCAGGCCGACGAGCTTCAGCAGTTCCAGCGTGCGCGTGCGCGCGGCCTGACGCGCCAGGCCCTTGTGTACGAACAGCACTTCGTTGATCTGCTTCTCGATCGTGTGCAGCGGGTTGAGCGAGGTCATCGGCTCCTGGAAGATCATCGCGATATCGTTGCCGCGGATGCCGCGCAACGTCGCCTCTTCCGCGCCGAGAAGCTCCTGGCCCTCGAACTTGATGGAGCCGTTCGGATGCCGGGCGGTCGGGTAGGGCAAGAGCTGTAGGACCGACAATGCGCTGACGGATTTGCCCGACCCGGACTCGCCGACCAGCGCCAGTGTCTCACCCGGTGCCACGTCGAAGGAGACGTTGCAGACGGCATGCACCAGCCCACCGGGCGTGGAGAAGTCGACAGACAGGTCCTGTATGGAAAGCAACGGATCGGCCATCAGCCATGGTCTCCGGTTATCTGCTTGCGGGGGTCGAAAGCGTCACGCACCGCTTCGCCGATGAAGATCATCAGGCTGAGCATGATCGCGATTGCGAAGAAGGACGTAAAGCCCAACCAGGGCGCGAAGAAGTTGTCTTTGCCCTGCTTCAGCATTTCGCCAAGTGACGGTGAGCCCGGCGGCAGACCGAACCCAAGAAAATCGAGTGATGTGAGGACGGTGATCGAGCCGGCCGTTATGAAGGGAAGGAAAGTCAGGGTCGCGACCATGGCGTTCGGCAGCACATGGCGGAACATAATCAACCGGTTACCCATCCCCAACGCGCGCGCGGCGCGCACATAGTCGAAGTTTCGGGCCCGCAGGAACTCTGCCCGCACGACGCCGACCAGGGACATCCAGCTGAACAGGAGCATCAGGCCCAGGAGCCACCAGAATGTCGGCTCAACAACAGACGCGAGAATGATCAGCAGGAACAGGGTCGGCAAAGATGACCATATTTCGATGAAGCGCTGAAAAATCAAGTCCGTCCAGCCGCCGAAATAACCCTGCACGGCACCTGCCGCGACGCCGATGATACTGGCGAAGATCGTGAGGGTGAAGCCGAACAGGACCGATATTCGAAATCCGTAGACCAACCGTGCGGTGACATCCCGGGCCTGATCATCAGTGCCGAGCCAATTCTGCAGTGACGGTGGGGAGGGGGCAGGCACGGTCAGGTCCGTGACGGGCGTGTCGAAGCTGTAGGGAATGAGCGGCATGATCAACCAGCCCTTTTCCTCGATCAGCTCCACCACAAATGGATCCGAGTAATCCGCCTCGGTCTCGAAATCACCGCCGAAGACGGTCTCGGGGTAGCTGTTGAAGACCGGCGTGTAGAACTCTCCGTCGAAGCGCACCAGCAGTGGCTTGTCGTTCGCAATGAACTCGGCGAACAGCGTAAACAGAAACAGCACGAGGAAAACCCAAAGGGACCAGTAGCCGCGTTTGTTGGCGCGGAAATTGACGATCCGTCGCGCGGTCATTGGCGTGATCGGCATCCCCATCAACCGGGTGCGTGCCGGCGGGCTGAAGTCTGTTCTCTCCGCGACTGTCATGTCAGACCTCGCGGCTTTCGAAGTCGATGCGCGGGTCGACCGCCACATAGGCGAGATCGCCGATCAAATTCATCGCAAGCCCGAGTAGAGAGAAGAAGAACAAGGTGCCGAACAGGACAGGGAAATCGCGATTTAGAGCAGCTTCGAACCCAAGCAAACCCAGGCCATCGAGTGAAAAAATTACCTCTATCAGCAACGAACCGGTGAATAGAATACCGATAAAAGCTGCCGGGAACCCTGCGATCACTATCAACATCGCGTTGCGAAAAACGTGTCCATAAAGCACCCGTTTCTCGGTCAACCCCTTGGCCCGGGCGGTCACCACATATTGCTGGTTGATCTGATCGAGGAACGAGTTTTTGGTCAGCATCGTTAAGCCGGCGAAGGCCCCGATTGTGAGAGCGAGCAGGGGCAACGTCAGGTGCCAGAAATAGTCGCCGATTTTTCCGATCAGGCTGAGTTCCGACCAGTTCTCTGATGTCATCCCGCGCAAGGGGAACCAGTCCACGAAGCTGCCACCGGCAAACAGGACCACCAGAAGCACCGCGAACAGGAAGGCGGGTACGGCATTGCCGAAGATAATTACGCCACTGGTCCAGATGTCGAAACGGCTACCGTCGCGCACGGCCTTGCGTATGCCGAGCGGGATCGAGATCAGATAAGTAAGCAGCGTGGTCCACAGCCCCAGGCTGATAGACACCGGCATCTTGTCGAGTACGAGATCAACGACCTTGCGGTCCTGGAAAAAACTGTTTCCAAAATCGAAGGTTGCGTAGTTCCCCATCATCGTGACGAAACGCTCATGGATCGGCTTATCGAATCCGACCATCGCCTCGATCTCGGCGATAAGCTCGGGCGGCAACCCGCGCGCGCCACGATATTTGGATTCGAATCCGCCGCCTTGGTCGAGCCGCTGTTGATCGCCAAGACTGTCCCGGTTGAGGTCGGAGCCGCCGCCGGTGACCCGCGCGGTAGCATCGACGGCGTTGCCCTGAATCTGCGCGATGATCTGTTCGACCGGGCCGCCGGGCGCGGTTTGGATAACGGCGAAATTGATGAGCATGATCCCGAGCAAAGTCGGAATGATCAGCAACAGCCGTCGGATGATGTAGGCAAGCATCGGGCTAAACTAGCGACGCGCGTGAATCGACGCTACTGGCTGTCCGTGGAAGACTTGCGGTCTTCCAGCGCAGCCTCCTTGGCAGGGTCCACCCACCATGCGGCGATGTTGGTGGCCTCGCCGAGCATGGGTATTTTTTCCGGGCGGCCGAATTTGTCCCAGAAGGCGATGCGGTCGACGGGCAAGTGGAAATGGGGGATCACGTAATGACCCCACAGGAGCGCGCGATCGAGTGCGCGGGTGCGCTGGATCAGGCTCTCGCGTGATGGCGCGGAGATCACGAGTTCGATCAGTTCGTCGATCACCGGGTCGTCGACCCCGATGAGGTTGCGCGATCCGGCGGCATCCGCCGCGCTGGCGCTCCAATAGTTGCGTTGCTCGTTGCCTGGCGAAAGGGACTGCCCCCAGGATCCAATGATCATGTCGTAGTCTCGATCATCCGTGCGGTTTTGATACTGCGCGGTGTCGACGACGCGGACCTTGGCCTCGATTCCGAGCCGTTGGAGGTTGTGGGAGAAGGGAAGCGCCATCCGCTCGAAGGTGGGCTGCACCAGCAGGATCTCGAAGCTGAACGTCGCGCCGGTCTCCGTGTTGATGAGCTTGCCGTCGCGTACCGCCCAGCCAGCTTCTTCCAGCAGTTTACGGGCCGCGCGGAGATTGTTGCGGATACCCCGTGCCCCCGATCCGTCCGTCGAAGGTGTTGTAAAGGTTTCGGTGTAGAGGTTGTCGGGAAGCTGTCCGCGGAAGCGTTCGAGAATCTCGCGCTCCTCGGTATCGGCGTCGGAAAGAAGTCCTCTGCTGCCAAGCTCGGAATTGTCGAAATAGCTGTCGATACGGGCGTACGCGTTATAGGCGAGGTTCTTGTTGTACCACTCGAAATCCCAGGCGAGAGTCAGGGCCTCGCGGACCCGGGGGTCCTTGAAAATTGGCTTGCGGATGTTGAAGACAAAACCCTGCATGCCGGCCGGCCGTTCGTGGACGAACTCTTCCTTGATGATCCGGCCGTCGTGCACGGCTGGCACGTCGAATGCCGTCGCCCATTCCTTGGCCGAATTCTCTCTCCAGATGTCCGTGTTCCCGCCCTTAAAGGCTTCGCGTGCGATCGTGCGGTCCCGGAAATAATCAATCCTTATCGTATCGAAATTATTGAATCCCACCCGGGTCGGATGATTTGCGGCCCAGTAATCTGGCACTCGCTCGAACGTCAGGGAGCGTCCGGGCTTAACGTCCGAAATCCGATAGGCGCCGCTGCCGAGTGGCGGCTCGAGGGTGGTCTTTGAGAAGTTGCGGCTCTCCCAGTAATGTTTCGGCAGAATGGTCAGATCGCCGATGATCAGGGGCAGTTCAGGATTCAGGTCGCCGCCAAAGGTAAATCGCACCTTGCGTGGCCCGGTCTGGGCGACATCGGCCACGCTACCGTAATAGAAACGATAGAAGGGTCGGCCCTGGTCGCGCAGCGCGTTGAACGAGAAGATGACGTCATCGACGCTGACGGGGACACCGTCATGCCAGCGTGCATCCTCGCGCAGGGTGAACTCAACCCAGGACCGGTCGTCGGGTGTATCGACGGTTTCGCACAACAGGCAATAAATCGTGAAGGCCTCGTCGACCGATTGCACCATCAGGCTGTCGTAGATCAGGCCGACCCCGGCAGGTGTGCCCTGGAGGATAAATGGATTGAGGCTGTCGAAGGTGCCGGTCGCATCCGAGATACGCGAGCCTCCCTTTGGCGCGTCGGGATTCACATAGTCGAAATGCGTGAAGTCGGGTCCGAATTTGGGCTTCCCGTGCATGGCGAGGGCGTGTGCCGGGCCGTTGGTGCCCTCGAGTGCGTGCGCGCTGCCGATGGCCGACGTGGCAAGACCAATTCCGGCGACGACCGCGATAACATGATTGCGGAGCATGACCCCTCCAGACCCAGAACAACGATGCCTTCTAATTGGGGGCAGAAGGGGTCGGCAATCAAGCCAAAGCAGCGTTTTTTCACGGAGAAGTTAGGTATCGCCGCACCGGCGCCGTATTTCCGGCCCGGAATTGTCCATTTGTCTCGAAAAAACCGACCTTCGCGACCGTTCGCAAACCCTAGATCGCCTTGGCCTGGCTCGACAGGCCGAGGGACTGGGCCGTGTTGTCCACGGCGGCGAGGCAGGTTTCGGCGCGTGCGTCGGGGATCCATGCCTCGATCCGGATAACGTAATCCTCGGCCCGGCCGCCGGATGTGCGTTCGCAATCCATGCGCACGATGTTCGCTCCATAATCCGCGAACGCCTCGGTCAGGCGCGCAACGAGCCCGGGCCGATCGGTGCCGCGTACCTCGATGCGGTGGGTCACCTGGGCGCTTTCGCCATGGCTGACTCCCAGGGCGAAAGCGGTGACGGAAATTTCGGCGTCCTCGATTTCCGGGAGCGCCGCCAGCGCAGTGTGGACATCATCGGCGGCGACGCCGTCGGGCAGGCGGGCGACGGCTGCGAACTCCGCTGATTCACCCAGCACGGCGAAACTGGCATCGCCCATATCCGCGCCCAGATCGAATAGACGTCCTGTCAGTGCCGACAGCAGGCCGGTGCGGTCGGGGCAGGAAATCGCGATGCGGACATCATGTGCCATGGCGGGGTTCCTTCTTGTTTCTCAGGCGGATTGAAGCAACGCCAGCGCCTCGCCATGACGCGCCGCGTCGCCTGCCGCGAGCACGGAGCCGGGCGAGTTCATACGCAACGGCTGGCCTTCCCAGTCGGTGATGGTGCCGCCCGCACCGGCGACGACGACCGCGTGGGAGAGATAGTCGTAGGGCTGCATGTTCGATTCTGCCGCCATGTCGGTCTGGCCCGATGCGACCATGGCATAGGCCCAGGCGTCGGTGCCGAATCGGGTGTCGCGCACGGCGTCTTTCAGTCTGGCGTAACGCGCCGCGTCAGCGGGGTCAAACATGTCAGGCGACGTGGTGCACAGGCGCACATCGCCGATTGCCGGGCAGGGCCGGACCTCGACGGTGCCGCTTTCGTTGGCGCCGAACCAGTGGCGTGTCGGTTCGCCACGGATCCCCAGCCAGCGTTCGCCGAGCGCCGGGTAGGCGTTCAGGCCCAAAACGGGCTCGCCGTCACGCACCAGGGCAATCAGGGTGGCAAACAACGGAATCCCGTTGACGAAGGCGCGGGTCCCGTCGATCGGGTCCAGGACCCAGACGAGATCGGCATCGAGACGCTCGCTGCCATGCTCCTCGCCCATGATCCCGTGATCGGGATAGTTCTGCGCGATGAGGGCGCGCATGGCCGTCTCGGCCTCGCGGTCCGCCTGGGTGACGGGGCTCGCATCGTCCTTGAGCTCGACATCGAACCCGGCGCGGAAATAGCGCAATGCGGCGACGCCGGCCGCGTCGGCCAGCGCATGGGCAAAGGTTTCGAGTTCCGGATCGATCGGTTCGGACACGCAACGGATCTCCACATATGCAAAGCGGCGCATGAAGCGCCGCCTGCAACTTACTTCACTGTGGCGGTCGGCCGCTACTGGGTCGGCAGCGGGAAGGGTGTGTCCGCATGCTGACGCATGAAGGCGATGATGTTGGCGCGGTCCTGCGGCTTCTTGATGCCCGCGAAGGTCATCTTGGTGCCGGCTAGGAAATCCTTGGGCTTGGTCAGGAACGCGTTCAGCTCGTCATAGGTCCAGGTGCCCGCCATCGCCTTGAGGGCGTCCGAATATGCGAAGCCCGAGGCGCCTCCCTTGGTGCCGCCGACGACACCGAAGAGGTTGGGGCCAACCTTGTTGGCGCCGCCCTTGTCGAAGGTGTGGCAGGTCGCGCAACGTTTGAAACCCTTTTCGCCCGCCGCGATATCGGCCGATGCCAGTAGCGGCACGATCGGTTCGATCGCCGGCTTCTCGGGTGCCGCCGTGGTCGGGACTGCCGCCTCGAGAACTTCGACCTTGTAGGCATTGGTCGCGAGATGGTCGCTGTGCGTCGCCTCGTTAATCACGATGCCAATCGCGAGCGCCACTGTCAGCGCCACGAGGACCGATCCCCAAATCTTGTAAGATTCGCCACCCATACGTCGTATTCCCCGTTTAAACCGGATCGTTTTGCGGGCGGAACATTCCGCGCGCCGCGAATTTAGCGAGCGAACGTGCACCTGTCCACGGCCCCCCCGCAACACGGTGATGGTTTCGTTCTCGCGCTTCGAGATATATCTTCCGTCTGGCCCCCCGGCCAGCGCCGATCCGGGGCTCGCGGCATTAGGTCGCAGCGCCTGAAACGGAGACCAAAACCCTGTCAAATCAAGACGATTCCCGCACCCCGCCGACAAACCCCGTGGTTCTGATTCCCGCACGCATGGCATCCACGCGCCTGCCGGGCAAACCGCTGGCTGATATCTGTGGTCTTCCCATGATCGTGCAATGCCTGCGGCGTGCTGAAGAGGCCGCGGTCGGCCCGGTGGTGGTCGCCTGCGCCGAGGCGGAAATCGCCGATGCGGTGACCGCCGCGGGGGGGCAGGCCGTGTTGACCGACCCCGACCTGCCGTCGGGCTCTGACCGGATTCAGGCCGCCCTGGCGTCGTTCGATCCGGCGGGCGCCCACGACGCGGTGGTGAATTTGCAGGGTGATCTTCCAACCCTCGACCCTTCCATAGTGCGGGCGACGGTTGCGGTGCTCGACGATCCGGCCGTGGATATCGCCACGGCGGCCTGTGCAATCACGGAAGAGGCCGAGCGCGACAACCCGAATGTGGTGAAGGCGGTGCTCGCGGGCGACGGGCCGGCCGGCTCCGGCCGCGCGCTTTATTTCAGCCGCGCCACGGTACCGACGGGCCCCGGGGATCATTTTCATCACATCGGGCTCTACGCCTACCGCCGGGCCGCGCTCGAGCGGTTCGTCACGCTTCCGGCCAGCCCGCTGGAACTGCGCGAGAAGTTGGAACAATTGCGGGCGCTGGAGGCCGGGATGCGGATCGATGCGGCGCGCGTTGACACCATTCCTCTCGGTGTCGATACTCCGGCCGATCTTGATCGCGCGCGGGCATTGCTGGCATAGCAGGCACGCGCGTTTTCGCGAAAGAAGCCATCGACCATGACCGATACGAACCAGCAGGCCGGCGACCCGGCCACGACCATCGCCTATCAGGGTGTTCCCGGCGCCAACTCGCACATCGCGTGCCAGCAGGCGTTTCCGGACATGACGCCGCTCGCCTGCGCCACCTTCGAGGATGCTTTCGCCGCGGTCGAGAAAGAGGGCAAGGCCGCGCTCGCGATGATTCCGATCGAGAACTCCCTCGGCGGTCGGGTGGCGGACATTCATCACCTACTGCCGGAATCGAGCCTCAACATCATCCGTGAGCATTTTCTCGAGGTGCAGTACCAGTTGCTGGGCACCAAGGATGCGACCCTTGAGGGTCTGAGCGAGGTACGCAGCCACGCCCAGGCGCTGGCCCAGTGCCGTGAACAGCTGGCACAGCTGGGTGTGCGTACAGCCGCGCGCGCCGACACGGCGGGCTCGGCGCTGGAGATTGCCGAACTGGGCGACCCGACCATCGGCGCGCTGGCGCCGCCGCTTGCGGGTGAGATCTACGACCTTCAGGTGTTGCGCTCACGCTTCGAGGACCGGATCGGCAACACGACGCGCTTTGTCGTGCTGGCCCGTGCGCGCCGTGACCCGGACCCAAGTGCGGGGCCGTGCATGACATCGCTGATCTTCCAGGTGCGGTCGGTGCCCGCGGCTCTATACAAGGCCATGGGCGGGTTCGCGACGAACGGCGTGAATATCACCAAACTGGAAAGTTATATCTCCGGCGACCGTTTCTCTGTGGCGCGTTTCTATGCAGAGATCGAGGGCCATCCGGCCGACCCGGCGGTGGCGCAGGCATTCGAGGAGCTCGATTACTTCTCGAAGAATGTCCGGGTGCTGGGCGTGTTCCCGGCGGCGGATTACCGCCAGCAATAAACGGGCTTAGCCTTCGGCGAGCCACTCCTCGATGAGCCGTCGGGCGATCGAGTCCGGTCGTGGCAGCTGGACGGGCGAGTCCGGTGCGGTCGCCTTCAGCTCTGCGCGGGTCAGCCATTCTGCCGACAGAAGTTCATTCTCATCGATGGTGATTTCGGTATCGAGCGCGCGTGCGCGGAAGCCGACCATCAGGGATGCCGGGAACGGCCAGGGCTGGGAATGCTGGTATTCGACGTCGGTGACCCGTACACCGACTTCCTCGAAGACTTCACGGGCGACGCAATCTTCCAGTGTCTCGCCTGGTTCCAGGAAGCCCGCGAGCACCGATTGCATGCGTCCCTGGAAGCGGGGAGATTTGCCCATGATGATCCGGTCCTCGTCATAGACCAGCATGATGCAGGCGACGTCGGTGCGCGGGAAATGGGATGCGTTGCAGGCTTCGTTGGTGCAGCGACGCTGATGCCCGGCGGATTCGCTTCGCGTCGGTGCGCCGCACACCCCGCAGAAACGGTGGCGCTGGTGCCAGTAGTTGATCCCACGCGCATAGGCGAGAAGATTGCCCTCTTCGCGAGCCACATAGGGGCCGACCTTGCGCAGATCCTCGAACAGGCCCGCAGACGCCAGAACTTCATGCTCGTGAGGGTCGGGGATGTGGCTGACATCGAGGGTAAAATAGGCGGTGCCATCCACAAGGCCCAGCAGTATCGGCTCGACATCGTCGGCGCGCAGGGTCTCGATATGGTGGACCTCAAGGGCGGCGGCCGCGACCGTCTCACCGCTGACCACGAGATTATTTTGCTGCCAGACGGGCAACAGGCGGCTGCTGGCCTCGGACATCTGCTGCGCCAGCCAGTCCAGATCGTTGCGCAAATGCGAAACGCGATCGAGATAGTCGCTGGAATAATAGTTGCGTGACACGGTCAGGCTTTCGTTATGCGGGGCGGAATCGGGCCGTAAACTGTCATAGCTTTCGACCTGTGGAAAGGGTCCGGGATTCTTGGTTCAGCCGTTGTTTATCGTGCCCCCTGATCTGGTATAGTGAGTGTGGGAGGCCGGGCGGACGAGCGCCTCGCTAACCCGGTCAGGTCCGGAAGGAAGCAGCCGTAACGAGTTTCGCCCGGGTCGTATTCAACCGGTCTCCCACCTCGAACGCCGAATCGGATATTGGTAGTGGAACCAATCTGTCCGGGAACACGTGACACCGATGACTGCCGACCTCGAAGATCAGCCGGGTGAACCGCCAATCGCGGACGCGGATGAGTCGCTCGACGGTAGCCCCACCATCGACGATCCCAACCAGGCGAGCTTTCTCGATGGCGGCGATGATCTCGCGCCCGAACCCGAGCCGGCACAGGAAACAGCCGAAGCACCGCCCGTAGCCGTAGCGCCGAAGGCCGCCGAACCCGCAGCCGAGCGCGAGGCCGCGCTGGATTATCAGGTGCTGGCGCGCAAGTATCGCCCGCAGGGTTTTGACGAGTTGATCGGTCAGGAGGCGCTGGTGCGCACCCTGACCAACGCGTTCGCCCTCGACCGCGTGGCCCACGCCTTCATCCTGACCGGGGTGCGCGGGGTGGGCAAAACCACGACCGCACGCATCATCGCCAAATGCCTGAATGCGCTGGACGGCCCGACGATCTCGCCCGCCGCCGATGACGAACAATGCGTGGCGATCGCCGAGGATCGCCATCCCGACGTGATCGAGGTCGATGCCGCCAGCCGGACCGGGGTCGACGACATCCGCGAAATTCTCGACGGGGTGCGCTATCGGCCGGTGTTCGGACGCTACAAGGTCTACATCATCGATGAGGTCCACATGCTGTCGCGGCACGCGTTCAACGCGCTGCTGAAGACACTGGAAGAACCCCCCGAGCATGTGAAGTTCATCTTCGCGACGACCGAAATCCGCAAGGTTCCGGTCACGGTGCTGTCGCGCTGTCAGCGTTTCGATCTGCGCCGGGTTGGTGCGGACGAACTGATGGCCCATTTCGGCGGGATCGCGAATGCCGAGGGCGCGAAGCTCGAGGAAGGCGCGCTGCGCCTGATCGCGCGCGCTGCGGACGGATCGGTGCGCGATGGCCTGTCGTTGCTCGACCAGGCGATTTCGGCTTATTGCTCCGGCGGGGCCGAGGCGTCGGAAGAAAATATTCGTGTCATGCTGGGCACCGCCGACAGCGCGGCCGTATTCGATATGTTCGAGGCCCTGATGGCCGGCCGCATCGCCGATGCGCTGGCGGGCCTGGGCACGCTCCATGATGCCGGCGCCGACCCTCTGGCTGTTCTCCAGGACTTGCTCGAGCTCAGCCACTGGATCACGCGGGTCAAAATCGTGCCCCGGGCGGCCGAGGACGCGGCCGTGTCCGAGCTTGAACGAACCCGCGGGCAGGCGATGGCCGATGGCCTGACCGTCGCCGTGTTGTCGCGCGCCTGGCAGATCCTGCTGAAGGGTGTTGGCGAGGTACAGCGCGCGCCGTCGGCCATGCCCGCGGCCGAGATGGTTTTGATCCGGCTGGCGCATGCCGCCGACATGCCGTCACCCGGGGACATCATCAAGAAGCTTGAAAGCGAGCCCGCACCGGCATCGGCTGCCGCTTCCGCCGCCGAATCTTCACCCACCGGGAATGGCGGTTCGCAGGCGGTTGCCGGCAATGGCGGCGATGCGGCTGCGGCCGCAGCCACGCGTGAAATGCCGGCAGCGGATCCCGCGCCTGATCTTGCGCCGCAGGCACTGGCTGACCCCCAGAATTTTCGGGAACTCGTCGAGCTTTTCGGTGAACGCCGCGAGATCGCTCTGCGCAGCCATCTCTACAACAACGTGCACATGGTGACCTATGAGCCCGGGCGGCTCGAGTTTCGCCCCAACGAACACGCCCCGTCCGACCTGCCGGGGCAGGCGCTGAACCGCCTGCGCGAGTGGCTGGGCGCCCATTGGCAGGTGAGCGTTTCGGGCGAGCAGGGAACGGCAACCCTCGCCGCGCAGGATGAAGAGGCCGAAGCGGCCACCTATCGTGAGGCGGCGGAGCACCCGGTTGTCCGGGCCGCACTCGATGCTTTTCCCGGTGCCAGAATCGAGAAGGTCGAACGGCGCGACCCGGGTACCGCCGATTTGTTGCCCGATGCAGCACCCGCCGAAGATGACCATGAAACGGAGGATGACGAAGCATGAAGAATCTCGGTCAGCTGATGAAGCAAGCGCAGGAAATGCAAGCCAAGATGGGCGAGATGCAGGAGCGTCTGGCGGAAATGACGGTCGAGGGATCGTCGGCGGCCGGGATGGTGACCGTGACCCTCAGCGGCAAGGGCGAGATGAAGGGAATCCGCATCGACCCAAGCCTGGTGAACCCGGCCGAGGCGGACATCCTTGAAGACCTGATTGTTGCGGCCCATGCCGATGCCAAGGTGAAGTCCGAACAACAGGCAACCGATCAGATGAAGGAACTCACGGGCGGCCTGGAACTGCCGCCGGGCTTCAACATGCCGTTTGGCGGCTGACGCGCTGGGTCTGAATGTCGACACCTGAAATCGAACGGCTCGTCGATCTGCTGGCGAAGCTGCCGGGGCTCGGCCCCCGTTCGGCACGGCGCGCGGCACTGCACCTTATCAAGCGCCCACAATTCATGCAGCCGCTCGCCGAGGCGCTGACGGGGGTCGTGGCGGCAATCCGGACCTGCAGCAATTGCGGCAACATCGATTCCGTCGATCCCTGCCGGATCTGCGACGATGTGGAACGCGACCGCGGCGTGATCTGCGTGATCGAGGACGTGGCCGATCTCTGGGCGCTGGAGCGCACGGCCTCTTTCGGCGGGCTCTACCATGTCCTGGGCGGCACCCTGTCAGCGCTCGACGGGGTCGGACCGGACGATCTGCGGATCGGCCAGCTGCTCGATCGGGCGCGGTCGGACGCAGTGGGCGAGGTGATCCTTGCGACCAACGCGACCGTCGCGGGGCAGACAACGGCCCACTACATCACCGAGCGGCTGGAAGATTGCGGCGTGAAGATTTCGCGGCTGTCCCATGGTGTGCCGGTGGGCGGCGAACTTGACTATCTGGATGACGGGACGTTGACCGCCGCGCTCAGGAGCCGGCGGGAGGTCTGACGTCTATTCAACCGTGCGCAGAAGCGGGCGGTCGTCGTCTTCGGGCGGCCCGTCGAGCGCGCCTTCGATTGCCGGGACGTCGCTTTCACTGAGCTGGATGTCCTGAATTTGATCGCCGCGCCGGGTGATCTTGCCTGTCGAAGTACGGATCTCGCGGATGTCCTTCTCGGCCAGCGCGAAGTGCGCCTCCAGATGCCCGACCCGTTTGTCGAGACGCTCCACATCCTCGAGCATCTTCATGACCTCGATCTGGATGACCCCGGCGGCCTCTTTCATGCGCACGTCCTTCATCACCGCGCGCATGGTGTTGAGCAGCGCCCACAGGGTCGTGGGCGACACGATGAAAACCTTGGCGCGGTTGGCGGCATCCACGACATCGGCGAAAGATGAATGCAGCTCCGCATAGACCGCCTCTGAGGGCAGGAACATGAGCGCGGCGTCTGCGGTCTCGCCCTGGACGATATATTTCTCCGCGATGGCCTTTACATGAATGCCCACGTCGCGGCGCAGTGCGCGCTCGGCCTCCTTGCGCTCGGTGACGGTCTCGGCGGCCTGCAACTGGCGCCATGCCTCCAGCGGGAATTTCGCATCGATCACGATCGGGCCGGGCGGGTTGGGCAGGTCGAGCAGGCAGTCGGCGCGCTTGCCGTCGGCCAGGGTCGCCTGGAAGGTATAGCCATCGGGCGGTAGCACCGCCTCGACCAGACCCTGAAGCTGGACCTCGCCGAACGCGCCGCGCGCCTGTTTGTTGGACAGGATGTCCTGCAGCCCGACGACCTGTGACGAGAGGTCGGAGAGATTCTTCTGGGCGGTGTCGATCCGCACCAGCCGTTCCTTGAGCTCGTCGAGATTTGTCTTCTGGGTCTTGTTGGTCTTCTCCAGGGTCTCGTTGATCTTGCCCGTCAGCAGCTGCAGTCGGTCATCGACCGCCTTGGCAAGCGCACGTTCCTGGGCCTGCAGCGTCTGGGCGAGCTGCGCCTGCTGGGCCGCCTGGGCCTCGGTCATTTGGGACAAGCGCTCGGAAAGGGCCAGCACATCGCTGTTCGGTTCGGGCGCGTCCTGTGTCGGGCGCTTGCGTAGCAGAAAGGCGGCAGCGGCCGCACCGATGGCGACGGCACCGAGGACGGCGACGATCAGAAGCAGGATATCCATGGTGCCATTCTAGCAATCGGGGCTTTGAGTCGCCGCACGGCTTGACGCCGGGGATGGGAGGCCATAGGTAACGTATGGAATTGCTTGAATTTTCTCTGCCCTCAGGGTCACCCGCGATGGCGAAGCTGCCGATCATTCTGGCACCGGATCCGGTGCTGAAAATGAAGTGCGAACCGGTCGTGTCGATCGATGACGGCGTGCGCCGGTTGCTCGACGATATGCTCGAGACCATGTACGAGGCACCGGGGGTCGGCCTGTCGGCACCCCAGGTGGCCGCGACCCAGAGGGTCATCGTGTGTGACGTGGCGCGCGAGGATGAGGCGGCGCAGCCCTACCGGATGATCAACCCCGAGATTACCTGGCGATCGGAAGAGAATGTGGTGGCCGAAGAGGGCTGCCTGTCCATTCCCGATCACTATGCCGAGGTGTCGCGGTCGCGCGAAATCAAAGTCGGCTTTCTCGACCCCGATGGGGCGCAGCAGGAGCTGGAAGCGACCGGGCTCTTGTCGGCATGCATCCAGCACGAGATCGATCATCTCGACGGGGTTCTGTTCATCGACTATCTGACGCCGCTCAAGCGGAATATTATCCTGCGCAAGATGAAGAAGCTGAAGCGCGCGCACGCCTAGACGCCTGCAAGCCTTTGCCGCGCGGATGAAAACGGGACGGCACGAAACATGCGTATAGCCTTTCTCGGCACACCGGACTTTTCCGTTCCGGCCCTCGACGCATTGCGCGTGGCGGGCCATGAGATCGCGTGCGTCTACACCCAGCCGCCGCGTCCGGCGGGGCGCGGCCAGAGCGAACGCCGCTCCGCCGTTCATGATGAAGCCGACGCGGCGGGTGTCCCCGTGCGCACTCCGGCAAGCTTGCGCGACGAGGATATTCAGGCAGACTTCGCGGCGTTGAATCTCGATGTCGCCGTGGTCGTCGCCTACGGGTTGATCCTGCCCCAGCCTGTGCTCGATGCGCCGCGGCTCGGCTGCATCAATATTCACGCATCCCTGCTGCCGCGCTGGCGTGGTGCGGCACCTATCCAGCGTGCCATCCAGGCGGGTGATGCCGAGACCGGTGTGACAATCATGCAGATGGATGCCGGGCTGGATACCGGGCCGGAGTTGCTGCGTGACACGGTCCCGATCACGGACGAGACCAATGCCGGGATGCTCCATGACGCGCTGGCGGCGCTCGGTGGCCGGTTGATCGTGGACGCGCTGGCCGGACTGGATGCCGGCACTCTGAAACCGACCCCGCAGCCGGATGCGGGTGAGACCTATGCGGCGAAAATCGAACGCGGCGAGGAACGGATTGACTGGGCACTGCCGGCCGCAGATCTGGATTGCCATGTGCGCGCCTTCGCACCCTGGCCCGGCGCTTGGTTCGAGCATGACGGCGAGCGGATCAAGGTTCTCGCGGCGGAGGTGGTCGCGGGCCGGCGCGCGCCCGGGACGGTGCTGGATGATGCACTGACCGTGGCCTGTGGCGACGGCGCGTTGCGGCTGGTCATGGTCCAGCGGGCGGGCAAGGCGCCGATGGTGGCCGCGGATTACTTGCGCGGCCGACCTGTCGCTGCGGGTACGGTGTTCACATGACCCGTTACAAGCTGACGGTCGAGTATGACGGGACCGGCTATGTCGGCTGGCAGCGTCAGGACAACGGCCCCTCAATTCAGGCTGAGCTCGAGCGGGCGGTCCATGCCTTCTGCGACGAAGACGCGATCGTCCATGGCGCGGGTCGTACTGATGCCGGGGTCCACGCGGAGGCCCAGACCGCCCATGTGGATATTGCGAAAGACGTCGATGCCGACACGGTGCGCGATGCGATGAATCATTTCTTGCTCGATGTTCCCGTCTCGGTGCTCAGGGTCGAGACGGTCGATGACGATTTCCACGCGCGATACGCCGCGACGGCGCGACACTACTGCTACCGCATTCTGAACCGGCGGCCGCAGCCCGCCCTAGATGCGGGGCGTGTTTGGTGGGTTCGCGTCCGGCTCGATGCCGATGCGATGGCCGACGCCGCGCAAGAGCTGCTCGGGCATCATGATTTCACGTCGTTTCGCGCCACGTTGTGCCAGGCAAAATCGCCGGTGAAGACGCTCGACCGCTTGGACGTTTCGCGGCACGGGGATGAACTCGTCGTCGAGGCCTCCGCGCCGTCCTTCCTGCACCACCAGGTGCGAAATATTGTCGGCACGCTCAAGCTGGTCGGCGAGGGGAAATGGACGCGCTCCGACGTACGCGACGCGCTGGCGGCACGCGATCGCACCGCGGGCGGCCCGACCGCACCGCCCGATGGGCTCAGCCTCGTTCGCGTGGAATATTGAGTTGGCACAGACTTTCGAAACCCGGCGTCCGTCCCGGCTGATCCTGTTCATTCTTATTGCGGCCGGCGGCGCGTCGCTTCTCTCGACGGATCTCTATGCGCCGTCGTTGCCGCATTTGCCGGGTTACTTCGGCACCAGTGCCGAGACGGTGCAGCTCACCATGGCGTTGAACGTGGCGGCCTTCGCCGTGGCTCAGCTTGTCTGGGGGCCGCTGAGTGACCGATATGGCCGCCGGATCGTATTCCTGATCGGCATCACCGCGTTTCTGTTTACCGCGGTGGGGGCGGCCTTGTCGCAGACGATCGGACAGCTGTTGGCGGCGCGCATCCTCATGGGCGCCTCGGCCAGCGTGGAAGCCGTGATCGTTCTTGCGGTCATCGGCGATATCTACAAGTCCGAGGACTCGGCCAAGATTTACGCGATCTACGGCATGATCATCGCGCTGGTGCCGGCGGTCGGCCCGATCATTGGCGGGTTCGTGTTCGAGTGGTTCGGCTGGCAGGCAAACTTCATCCTGCTCGCCGTCATCGTCGCGGCGGTTCTTCTGCTGGCGGTGCTGGGCCTGCCGGAGACCCTCGCGACCCGTGAGCGAGTGGCGTTACGGGTCGGCTCGGTCGTATCTGGCTATGCCCGGCTTCTGTCGCTGTGTAGCTTCGTGGCGATCTCGTTGACCCTGGGTCTGGCGCTCGGGGCGATCTTCGCATTCATTACCGAAGCACCTTTCCTGCTCATCGACCGGCACGGAGTTGCCGCCCGGCATTACGGGCTGTTCCAGGCCACGATCGTGATGGCGTTCTTCTTCGGCAGTCTCCTGTCGAACCGAATCGTCAGCCGGATCGGGGTCACCCGGCTATACGGGTTTGGCGTCGCCGCTGCCTCCGTCTCGGGATTGCTCATGCTGCTGGCCGTCGCGTTGGGTGACACGCCGATCACCCTGACGGCGGCGATGAGCGTGTTTGCGTTTGCCTTGGGGCCGTTATTTGCCTCGGCGCCGGTTCTGGTGTTCCAGCAGGCGGGCGTCCAGGGCCGGGGCATGAGCGCGGCGATGCTGGTGACATTCGAGATGGCTGGTGCTGCCGCAGGCGCTTTCTTCGTCAGCATGGCACCTGACGGCACAGCCTGGCCGCTGGCGATTTGCGTGGCCGGTGCGTCCGCGTTGATTCTCGTGGCCGGCGTCGTCGGGCTGCGGGCGTGTCGCGACTAGGCAAGTGAGTTGAACAGAAGGGCGAACACGCCTGTGATCGCGATTTCGACGACGACGGTCAGGAACGCCGCGCCGCGCGATGCGTCGAGGGCGATTCGCGCGATCACCCAGGAATAGACCCAGAGGCCGATCTGGGCGGCGTAGAAGATCGCGAACCCCCAGCCTGATCCATCAACCCCATCGACGGCGAATATGGCGACCGCCGGTAGCAGGATCGCGATTCGGATTACCTGGGACCAGTTGTAAGCGATCGCGTAGGTCACGAAGTATTCGTGGCGCAGGATGGTTTCGGGGAGTTCGGCGATTACAGCCAGATAGGTGAGCCAGCGCACCGCGAAGATGGCCACGAACACCAGGGTGACGCGTCCGAGGCTGGCTTCAGGGGCGGTCTCGGGCAGGGCGGCCAGGACCAGCAGGCTCATGATCGCCTCGGCCGGGAGTGCTATGAGCGCGACCCAGAACGAGTTCCAGAACCCTTCCGGGGTTGCCCGAAAATGGCCCAACCCGGAGCGGTCGAAATGCAGCAGGCGCCAGGCACCATATACGCCGTGAGCAGCTTCCAGTGGGTTCATATCGTGCGCCGCGGCGCATCCCTGATCGTTACTGGTTCAACCCAAAATAGGTTTCGAGCACTTTGAGATATATTTCTGTGAGCGTCTCGATGTCAGCGCAACTCACATTCTCGTCGATTTTGTGCATGGTCTGGCCGACCAGGCCGAATTCGGCGACCGGGCAAAAATCCTTGATGAAGCGGGCATCCGACGTGCCGCCGGTCGTGCTGAGTTCCGGTTGCCGGCCGGTCACCGCCGCAACAGCACCGGAGATCGCCTCACTCAGCGGTCCCGGCGGGGTCAGGAAAGATTCGCCGGTGATACGGAAATCGAGGGAATAATCAGTGCCTGGAACGGCCGCATCCAAAATCTCGTGGAGGCGAAGCTTCAGGCTTTCCGATGTGTGCAGATCGCAGAACCGGATGTTGAATGTCGCCCGCGCCTCCGCCGGGATGACATTCTCTGCCGGGTTACCGATATCGATCGTGGTGATCTGCAACGTCGAGGGCTGGAAATGTTCGCTGCCTTCGTCGAGAGGTTCGGCGGTCAGGATGTCGAGTAGGCGCACGATACGATGGGCCGGGTTGTCGGCAAGATGAGGATAGGCCGCGTGCCCCTGCACGCCGCGGACCGTCAGATATCCCATCATGCTGCCGCGCCGCCCGATCTTGATCATGTCGCCCATCGCGTCGGGGTTGGTGGGTTCGCCGACCAGGCAGGCATCGAGGGTCTCGTTCTCGTCGGCGAGCCAGCCGAGAACCTTGCGGGTGCCGTTGATGGCGGGCCCTTCCTCGTCACCTGTGATCAGCAGGCTGATTGAGCCCGGGCGCTCCCAGCTGTCGGGCCCACCGTGGCGCGCGATTAGTCGATCGGTGGCGGCCGTGAAGGCCGCGATGGCGCTTTTCATGTCGGCCGCACCACGTCCGTAGAGATTTCCCTCAATCACGTCACCGGCAAAGGGATCCCCCGCCCAGGCATCGGCGTCGCCGACGGGCACGACATCCGTGTGCCCCGCGAAGCAGAAGTTCAAGCCCCCACTGCCGAGGCGCGCATAGAGATTGTCCACATCCGATGTGTCCGCATCGGAGAACGGCAACCGGTGGACGGTGAAGCCAAGAGAGCCCAGTGCCGATTCCAGCACATCGAGCGCGCCGCCTTCCGCAGGCGTGACGCTCTGACAACGGATCAGCGCCTGGGATAGCGCGATCGGATCATTGGTGGGCGTGGTCATGGCAGGTGCGAATTCAGTCGCGCAGCAGTTCGTTGATGGAGGTCTTGGATCGTGTTTGCGCGTCGACCCGCTTGACGATCACCGCGCAATAGAGGCTGGGGCCGGAGTTGCCGTCGGGCAACGGCTTGCCGGGCAGACTGCCGGGCACGACCACGGAATAGGCCGGCACGCGGCCGGTCATCGTCTCGCCGGTTTCGCGATCGACGATCTTGGTCGACGCGCCGAGATACACGCCCATCGAAAGCACGGCACCTTCCTCGACGATCACGCCTTCGGCGACTTCCGAACGCGCACCGATGAAGCAATTATCCTCGATGATGACGGGACTGGCCTGCAACGGCTCCAGGACACCGCCGATGCCAGCACCTCCCGAGAGATGCACATTGGCACCGATCTGAGCGCAACTGCCAACGGTGGCCCAGGTGTCGACCATGGTGCCGCTGCCGACATAGGCTCCCAGGTTCACGAAACTGGGCATCAGCACCGCGCCGGGTGCGATGAAGGCGGAGTGACGCACGATGGCGTTCGGGACCGCACGGAATCCGGCCGCCTCGAACTCGGACGCTCCCCAGCTCGCGAACTTCGACGGCACCTTGTCCCACCATGCCGTCCCGTCGCCGGGGCCGCCGGAGATCATTTCCATATCGTTAAGCCGGAAGGACAGGAGGACGGCCTTCTTGAGCCATTCATTGACCTGCCAGGCACCATCGATCTTTTCGGCGACCCGCGCTGCCCCGCTGTCGAGCTCCGCAAGAGCGGTTTCCACGGCGTCGCGGTCGGCGCCTTTCGCGGCCGGGGTCAGGGATTCGCGGTTGTCCCAGGCGGTTTCGATCGCGGCTTGTAGATCACTCGTGCTCATTGTCTTTTCCTGTCGGTGCGCCCCTGTCGGGGCCTATGTTTCTGTGTGGTTGAACTGGCGGCGCGAAGATGGCGGCGGTCAGGCCCCGATGTCAACGCGCTTGGGCCTGTTCATTGGTCATGTGTCGCGACGTTTTCCAGCCATCCGATCAGGTCGTCGGTCTGGTGGTGCACGTAACCATCGTCTTCGGAAGGTGCTGCCCAATAGGCATCGACCGGCCCGTCGGCGCGGACCCAGACGGTGGTCATGCCCATCGCGGCGGCCGGTTTCAGATTGTGTGCGATGTCCTCGACCATGACCGCCCGCGACGGGTCGACCCTGTGACGCGACGCCAGGAGGTCGTAGGGACGGGGGTTCGGCTTGGGCACATAATCGGCGGCTGCGACATCGAATATGCCCGAAAAAATCTCCGCGATACCGAGCCGTTCGAGGACGGCTTCGGCATGCGCGACCGAGGCGTTTGTGTAGACGATTTTCTGTCCCGGGAATTTTCGCAATACATGCGACAGGCGCGGGTTCTCGTCGACGAGGCCATAGTCCACCGAATGCACATAGTCCATGAACGCGGTCGGGTCGACGGCATGATCGTTCATCAGGCCGCGCAATGTGGTTCCGTGCTCGCGGAACATGCGCTTTTGCTCAACCAGCGCGACTTCGGCTTCGACATCCAGCAGGTCCGCGACGAACATCGTCATCCGCGACGACACCTCCGCCATGAGGCCGGTGGAGGCGGGATAGAGCGTGTTGTCGAGATCGAAAATCCAGCTTTCCGTCTCCTTCAGTTCGGCAATCGGTTTCATATGTTCCATAACCCCGGGATTCCGGGCGTGACGGGGCGAGAACCCGCCGTCGCTAATAAGACTTCGTTAACCGCGGTGGCAGTAGGATCGCACCGCTTTGAGTTGATCTGTGCGTGAACGCCGCTGTGCAGACCGTTGAAACGAACCGGAGACAAGCGATTGAGTCAATCCCCGGAGAAATTGAGTATGTCTGACGACGCGCGCCGGGATGTGGGCGATTTGCGCGTCTCGGCCTGATCCGTGTCTTCTGGTGCACTTTGAGAGCGGTCAGGCCGCCCAGATTGCCGTCCCGAGACCGTGCTCGGTGAAAATCTCGATCAGAAGTGAGTGCGCTGCGCGGCCATCCATGATAACCGACGCCTCGACATCTTTCTCGACTGCATCAATGCAGGTTTCCACCTTCGGTATCATGCCGCCGCTGATGGTGCCGTCGGCAATCAGCTGGCGGGCGTGATCCACGCCCATATCGGCGATCAGCTCGCCGTTCTTGTCCATCACACCGATGACATCGGTCAACATGAGCAGACGCGTTGCCTCAAGCGCGGAGGCGATGGCGCCCGCGGCCGTGTCGGCGTTGACGTTGTATGTCGCGCCGTCGTCGCCGATACCGATCGGCGCGATAACAGGGATGATGTCGGACTTGGTCAGTGTGGTTAGCAGCTCGGGGTCGATCCGAGATGGTTCACCAACGAAGCCGAGGTCGAGAATCTTCTCGATATTCGAATCTGTTTCGCGCCGGGTTCGCCGCAACTTGCGGACGGACATCAGACCGCCGTCCTTACCGGACAGGCCGACAGCACGGCCCCCGGCGGCATTGATGGCGGACACAATCTGCTTGTTGATCGAGCCGGACAGAACCATCTCGACGATTTCGACGGTCGCCTCATCGGTCACACGCAGGCCATCGATGAACTCGCTTTTGATCTTGAGCCGCTCGAGCATCGCCCCGATCTGCGGCCCGCCGCCATGCACGATCACCGGCTCGATGCCGACCTGTTTCAGCAGCACGATGTCGCGCGCAAATGCGCTCGCGAGTGCGGTATCCCCCATCGCGTGTCCGCCATACTTGATGACGAACCGCCGGCCATTGAACTGGCGCATATAGGGAAGCGCCTCGGCTAGGACGCCTGCCTTGGCGAGCAATTCCTCGGGTGCTGGCGCGTTGTCTTGAGCCATCATGCTATCCGTTTGTTTTTGCAGTCTTTGCGCGGTTGGCGACCGGCGGGAACTTAGCCCAAATCAACCCGCATCCGCCAGCGCGGCTAAATCTACCTGCAGTTCGTCGATTCCGATGCCTTTGCGCGAACTGGTGACAATGGGATCGGGCAACGCTGCAGGGTGCTTCTTCATTTCCGCGGCCACGGCCTCGACCAGGCGCGCCTGGTCGTCAGGTTTGAGTTTATCGGCCTTGGTCAAGACCACCCGATAAACGACTGCCGACGTGTCCAGCATGGCCATCATCTCAAGGTCGCCATCCTTGATGCCGCGGCGTGAATCCACCAGCAGACAGAGCCGCTGCAGGTTCGGGCGTCCCCGCAGATAGTCGCGCAATGTCGTGTTCCAGCGGGCGATCTCGGTCTTCGGTGCGCGGGCATATCCGTAGCCGGGCAAGTCGACCAGCATCAGACGGCCGGCGAGGTCGAAAAAGTTCAACTCGCGGGTCCGGCCGGGCGTGTTGCTAGTTCGGGCCAAGGTTTTGCGGTTGGTCAGCGCATTCAACAGGCTCGACTTGCCGACATTCGAGCGTCCCGCGAAAGCGATCTCGGGTAATGACGGACCGGGCAAATCGGGAAGGCGCGCCACGCCGCGCACGAAGGTGCATTCCTGCGCGAACAAATGTCGCGCCGCCGCGAGGTTGGCGTCGGCCGCTGCGCCGTTCGGTTCCGTCATGGCGCCGGAGTCGTCAGCTGGTTTTTCCGCCGCCGACGGACACGCCCATACGTCGCATGATGACGTATTGCTGTGTAATCGAGAGCAGGTTGTTCCAGGTCCAGTAGATCACCAGCCCGACCGGGAAACTGGCCAGAAAAATGGTGAAGAATACCGGCATGAGCAGGAAGATCTTGGCCTGGACCGGGTCGGCCGGCGCCGGGTTGAGTTTCTGCTGCAGGAACATGGTGATGCCCATCAGGATTGGCCAGGCGCCCAGTGCGAGGCCGAAGGGGACATCCCAGGGAACGGCGCCAAACAGGGTCAGGATGTTCAGCGGATCGGGTGCGGACAGGTCCTTCACCCAGCCGAAGAAAGGTGCGTGACGCATTTCGATTGAAATGAACAGCACCTTGTACAGCGCAAAGAACACCGGAATCTGGAGTGCGATCGGCAGGCAGCCAGATACCGGGTTGACCTTCTCGCGCTTGTACAGCGCCATCAGCTCACGCTGCATGCCCTGTTTATCGTCGGCATATTTCTCGCGCATCTCCTGCATCTTGGGCTGCAGGGCCTTCATCGCGCTCATCGATTTGTAGGATTTGTTGGCGAGCGGGAAGAAGAACAGCTTGATGATGATTGTCACCAGCAGGATCGCCAGGCCGAAGTTGCCCAGCCATTCGGCGAAGAAAATGATGACGTCGAGCAGCGGTTTGGTCAGGAAGAAGAACCAGCCGAAATCGATCGACATCTCGAATCTCTCGATTCCAAGATTATCGCGATACTCGGTCAATGTGTTGAATACCTTGGCGCCGGCGAAGAAACGACTGGTCACCTCGGCGAGCTCGCCGGGTGCCAGGGCAATCGCGTTGCCCCGGTAGTCGGTCTGATAGAGGTTGGCGCCGCTGGGTGTGGTGTCGAATAGGAAGCGCGCATCGATCTGCGTGTCCTGGTCCGGGATAAGCGCCGTCAGCCAGTAAATATCGGTAAAGCCGAGCCAGCCACCTTCGGATTCGAAGGCCTGCGGGGCCTCGGGCTCATCCTCCAGATCGCCGTAGTCGATCTCGTGCAGCGTGTCGTCGAGGATGCCGATCGGCCCTTCGTGCAGGATGAAGAAGCCGAGCGTGTCAGGCTCATTGACCCGGGTGATGCGGCCGAACTGGCTGACATTCACAGGTGCCCCGCTGGCGTTCTGAATGCGGTCGGTCACGGTGAACATGAAATGGTCGTCGACCGCGATAGTGCGCGTGAGTACCATCCCGTCATCGGTGCGCGTGGTCAGAACCACAGGTGTTTCCGGCGTGAGTTCTTTCTGATTGGCGACCCAACGGGTTTGCCCGCCGCCCGAGACGGTTCCGTTGCCGGTCAACCAGCCGAATTCGGCGAAATAGGGGTCTTCCGAACCGCGCGGTGACAGCAGCTTGATCGGCTGGCTGTCCGGTTCGACCGTGTCGCGATACTCGCGCAGGGTCAGGTCGTCGAAGCGGCCGCCGACCAGATTGATCGTCCCGCTGAGGGCGAGTGTGTTGATCGTGATTCTGTCCGTTTCGGCGATGATCTCGTAGCGCGAGCGCGGCTCGGCGGCGACGGCGGATTGCGTGCCGGCGGCGGAGGGTACAGACGGGACACCGATGGTGTTGGGGTCGCGCCCGGCGGCCTGCTCCTGGCGTTCAAGTTCGGCCTGACGCTCAGCCTGCTGCGGTTGTTCGACGAAGGTCTGCCAGCCGAGGAGGATGGCGAGCGACAACGCGATCGCGAGAATTAGGTTTTTCGTATCCATCTTCGCCTAGCTCCGCGGTGTGGGCATGGCAGTGCCATGCGGGGTGTGGTCGTGTTCGATATCGTCATGGTCGACGCAGTCATGAACCTCCGGGACCGGGTCGTAACCCGCACCGCCCCAAGGGTTGCAAATGAGGATCCGTCGCGTGGCCAGCCAGCCGCCGCGAATGGCGCCGTGGCGCGAAAGCGCCTCGGCCGCATAATGAGAGCAGCTCGGTTGATAACGGCAATTCGCACCGAGCACCGGCGACAAGACCCACTGCCAGACTAGGATCAGGGCTTTCAGCAGGGCTACCGGGAGATATGAAACGAGTTTCATCATGCTTTGTTTACCTCATCGCCCAACAGCGCGTCGCAGTGTTCCAGGGCCGTGACGAGATCGTCTCTGAGGGCGGCGTAGTCCCGTGCACCTGTGCTCGCGCGTGCGATTAGCACATAGTCCAGGTCCGGGCAGGCCCGTGTCGGGATAATCTCACGAACGACGGCACGCAGGCGGCGGCGCGCGCGGTTTCGCACCACGGCATTGCCGATCTTGCGTGTGGCGGTGAAGCCGACACGAATTGTGCCCGCGTCTTTCTCGGCGTCGTCAGGGATCGGGGCTGTTTGTAGGACGAGGCCGGGCTGTGCCCACCGGCGTTTGGCGGCCGCGATCCGCAAGAAGTCACGACGCTGCGGCAAGCGCGCGATCGTCGAAACCGTGCGGCCGACCGAATCCGGCGTTGTTGCCTCCGCCGTCGTCATGAGTTCATCAATCCCGGTGCTCGTGCCTGCGCGGTGTGATCCGCGCCCGGCACTGTTCAGGCACTCAGCTTTTTGCGGCCTCGCGCACGCCGGCGCGCCAAAACACGTCGTCCACCCACCGTCTTCATGCGGGAACGAAATCCATGGCGGCGCTTGCGCACCAGATTGCTCGGTTGAAATGTCCGCTTCACGCGAATTCTCCATTGCCTATAAGGCCTTGCAAGTCGGCGCGCTGTATACGTTTTCGGCCGATGGAAGTCAACGCACCCTCGCGGTGTTAACAGAGCATGCAAAGTCACGCATTGGTGAATGGTTCAGGCTGTCACGATGCACCAAGTAGTTTCACAACAAACAAGGATAAGAACGCGATGAACGATTCCTCCACGCCGACGCCGCCGGAAAACTCGTTTCAGACAGTTTTGCTGCGACGAATTTTACCGATTGCGATCCTGATTGCCGGTTTTGTGGCCTTTTTTGCACTCGACCTGAACCGTTTCGTGTCGCTTGAGGCGCTCAAAGAGAACCGCGAAACGCTCCGCATGCTGGTGAACGACAATGGAATCATCGCGATCGTGGCATTTGCCGCGATTTACGCCACCGTCATTGCCTTCTCCTTGCCCGGCGGTTTGATCATGACACTCACCGGCGGTTTTTTGTTCGGTGCAATCGGTGGTGGCCTGATTGTGGTGGTGGGTGCGACGGTTGGAGCCACGGCACTATTCCTGATTGCACGGACCGCCCTAGGCGATTTGCTGCACGCCAAGGCCGGGCCGTTCGTGTCGAAGATGGAAGATGGGTTTCGCGCGAACGCCCTCAGCTACCTGCTTGTTCTTCGCCTGATCCCGTTGTTTCCATTCTGGCTGGTGAACCTTGTGCCCGCCTTCCTGGGAGTGTCGACCACGACCTATGTCGTGGGCACTTTCTTCGGCATTATTCCCGGCACCTTCATTTACGCATCGGTCGGTAATGGCCTGGGTGCACTCATCGACGCCGGGCAGGATCCCGATCTGGGCATTATCTTCCGGCCCGAGATTCTGGGCCCGCTGGTCGGCATGGCGGTGCTGGTGCTGTTGCCGGTGATCTATAAGCGGATCCAGGCCCGGAAGAACCAGTCTCCCTCCGTGGTGTCCTGATCGGGCCCTCGACTTCCTCTTCCCTGAATTGCAGATATTGGTGTTGTCATGAGTGAAACACGAGAAGTGGATTTGTGCGTAATCGGCGCCGGCTCGGGCGGTTTGTCCGTCGCTGCCGGTGCGGTGCAGATGGGTGCCAGTGTCGCCCTTTTCGAACGCGGCAAGATGGGTGGCGATTGCCTGAACTATGGTTGTGTGCCGTCCAAGGCATTGCTCGCGGCCGGTCATGCCGCCGCCCATTACGCCCACACCAGCCAGTTCGGCGTGAACGGCAAGGCGGCGGACATCGACTTCGCGGCCGTCAACGATCACGTCCAAGGGGTGATCGCCGGCATTGCGCCCCATGATAGTGTCGAGCGTTTTACCGATCTCGGTGTTGAGGTGTTCGAGGAGGGTGCGAAGTTCGTCGGCCCCCGCGAAGTGCTCGGTGAAAACGGTACCCGGGTGCGCGCACGGCGTTTTGTCGTCGCCACCGGTTCCTCGCCGGCCGTGCCGCCTATCCCGGGTCTCGATCAGGTCAACTATCTGACGAATGAAACGGTTTTTGAACTGCGCGAACGCCCCAGTCACCTGATCATTGTCGGGGGTGGGCCGATCGGTCTCGAGATGGCACAGGCCCACCGCCAGCTGGGATCGAAGGTCACGGTCCTGGAGGCGTTTCAGGTGATGGGCTCCGATGATCGAGACCTAGTTGCCGTGGTTCGGTCGCGCCTGGTCGCCGAAGGCATTGATGTTCACGAAGATACAAAAGTTGTCGAGGTAAAGGCCGCGCCCGATGGGGTCACGGTGGTTTGCGAGCGTGACGACCGAAGCTTCGAAGTGACGGGCACCCATATTCTTATTGCGGTCGGGCGGTCGCCGAACCTGGCGAGCCTCGATCTCGACGCCGCGGGTGTAAAATTAGACCGGCGGGGTATCGAGGTGGATGCACGTTTACGCACGACCAACAAGCGCGTGTTCGCTGTCGGCGATGTCGCCGGTCGTTACCAGTTCACCCATATTGCCGGTTATCACGCCGGCATCGTGATCCGGAATGTGTTGCTCCGGATGCCCGCCAAGGTGAACTACGACGCCGTACCCTGGGTCACCTACACCGACCCCGAGTTGGCGAATGTCGGCCTGACCGAGGCGGCCGCCCGAGACAAGCATGGCGGTAACATCCGCATCGTCACGGCCAGATTCGAAGAGAATGACCGCGCGCGCACCGAGCGCCGTTTCGAGGGCATGGTGAAGGCCGTGGTCGGTCCCAAGGGGCGAATCCTTGGGGCGGGAATTGTCGGGTCGCATGCCGGTGAGCTGATCCAGCCCTGGATTCTTGCCATCTCCCAGAAGATGAAGATCGGTGCGATGGCGCAAATCATCGCGCCCTATCCGACACTGGGGGAGATCAACAAGCGCGCCGCCGGGTCCTATTACACCCCGTCGCTGTTTTCGGAACGCACGCGCAAGATCGTGCGGCTGTTGGCGAAGTTCGGGTAGCGCCGGGCAGGGGTGAATGACCGTACCGGCAGATTTCTGCTACACATGCGCACGTCATGATACGGTCGCGGAAATTCTCACTCCCGCTTTTTGCGCGCTCACTGTAGGCCCGTCTGCTGGTCCTAACGGTCCTGTTCGTCATGCTGGCCGAGGTTCTGATCTATGCGCCGTCGGTGTCCAACTTCCGGACCAACTGGCTGAAGGATCAGGCTGACTCTGCGCATATCGCCATCCTGGCGCTTGAGGCGGCACCGGCCGAATTGATCAGCTCCATCGGTCCCTGGGGCAAAAAAACTGATCTCGGTTGAGGGTGAAGAGGTCTCGCTCGACGATATCGAGCACCGTATCCACTATGCGGTCAATTGTGCATCGATTGGCTGCCCGAACCTTATCGATACGGCCGACACGGCCGATCGGGTAGATGCGTTGCTCGAGGCAAACGCGATTGCCTATGTGAACCATCCGCGTGGTGCGGAACTGCGTGGCGGATCCCTGACCGCGTCCAGCATCTATGACTGGTTCCAGGAGGACTTCGGCGGGTCAGAAACCGGCGTTCTGGCGCACCTGCGCAAATATGCCCGTCCCGAACTGGCGCGTGATCTCAAGCTGATTCACGAAATCGGCAGCTACGACTATGACTGGTCCCTGAACGAGGTTCCGCAGTAGGCCCGCGTTTAGTCGAGCTGGATCATCTGCCCCTTGAGATAGCCCGTCTCGGGCAGGAAGGGGTGGACCGGATGGTCGGGCGCGGCACCCGAGCTGCGCAGGATGCGCCCGGACCGGCCCGTGTCGGCGAGCGCGCGACGGACGGCGTCGGCGAAGCTGGGCGGGTCCACATGGTGTGAGCAGGACGCGGCGAACAGATGCCCGCCCGGCGCGACGATCTGCGCGGCCAGCCGGAACAGCTTGCGGTAGCCGCGGATACCGGCCTGATAGTCCTTCTTGGATTTGACGAAGGCTGGCGGGTCCACCACCACCACATCATAGGTCTCGCCGGACGCGGCAAAGCCGTGCAGCAGTTGGAAGGCATCACCGCGGGTGGCGGAGAACTTCTCTGCAACGCTGTTTGACGCCGCGGCCTCGGTTGCGAAATCGAGTGCCGCCTGAGACCGGTCGAAGGCATGTACTTCGCGTGCACCCGCCAGTGCTGCGGTAACAGCAAACCCGCCGGTATAGGAATAGAAATCGGCCACGCGTTTGTTTTTGGCGAGCGCAGCCACGAAGGCGCGGTTGTCGCGCTGGTCATAGAACCAGCCGGTCTTTTGTCCCTCGCGCGGATCGGCCTTGAACACGCCGCCATTCTCCATGACCTCGATCGGGCCTTCGAGGGGGTCGCCGAAAACGCGGATCTCCTGCGGCAGGCCTTCGAGATTGCGCACGGCGCTGTCGTTGCGGAACAGGATGGTTTTCGGCGCCAGCACGTCCTGCAGTGCGGTGGTCAGGTGATCGCTGAGTTTTTCCATGCCCGCGGTGTTTACCTGAACCACACAGACGTCACCGAACCGGTCGATGATCAGACCCGGGAGCCCGTCAGCCTCGGCATGCACCAGCCGGTAGTAGGGCACCGTGTAGAGCGCCTCGCGCACGGCGAGTGCGGCGCGCAGACGCGCGTTGATAAAGTCTCCGTCGATCAGCGCCTCGGGGTCGCGACTCAGGATGCGTGCGGCGATCAGGGGGTGTGGGTTGAAGGTGGCGATGCCGAGCGGCCGTTTGCTCGCGTCGATCAGCTGGACAAGCCTGCCGGGCGGCAGGGCCTTGGCGTCCGCATCCATCTCGATCTCGTTGGAAAAAATCCAGGGGTGTCCCTGACGGGCGCGCTTGTGGCGCCCGGCCTGGAGGCGAATTTCGGGAAGAGCGGGGAGAGTTTCTGCCAGAGCTGTCATCGGCGGCACTCTAAAGCCTTGTCCCGACAGATTGAACCGCTCTAGCTTGCCTTTATGTCCGGACATGAAATCGACGATTTGTTCCAGCGTATCGATGGCCAGGGAGATACGCTCGCTGCGCTGACGGCCGATCTGGTGCGCGTTCCGACAATCAATCCGCCGGGTGACGCGTATGAAGCGTGCGCCCGTTTCCTGGGAGGGCGCCTCGCGGCGCATGGGTTCGAGGTCGAGTATTTGCGCGCCGAGGGCGCGCTCGGCGACAGCGATGCGTATCCGCGGACCAATGTGGTGGCGCGTATTGAAGGTGACGGTCCGGGCCCGTGCGTCCACTTTAATAGCCATATCGACGTGGTGGCACCGGGCGAGGGATGGACCGTCGATCCGTTCGCCGGTTTGGTGTGCGACGGCAGGGTCTACGGACGCGGTACCTGCGATATGAAGGGTGGACTGGCCGCCAGCGTGATTGCTGTCGAGGCGCTGCTGGAATCGGGAGTTTCCTTTCCCGGTGCGATCGAGATATCCGGCACGGTCGATGAGGAGTCCGGCGGTTATGCCGGCGTGGCCTGGCTTGCCGAGCGTGGCCATTTCTCCAAGCCGCGGGTCGACCATGTGATCATTCCCGAGCCGCTATATAACGACAGCGTGTGCCTGGGCCATCGCGGCGTGTGGTGGGCCGAGATCGAGGTGCAGGGTCGGATCGCCCACGGCTCGATGCCGTTTCTCGGCGTGTCGGCGATCCGGGGCATGGTGGCGTTCATGGAAAAGGTTGAGCATGAGCTCTATCCCCGGCTTGCGGAACGTCGGACCGAGATGCCGGTCATCCCCGATGCCGCACGCCAGTCCACCCTGAATTACAACTCGATCCATGGCGGGCTCGATGAACAGGATAGGGATTCAGGATTTCCATCCGCGCTGGTCGCGGACCGGTGCCGGGTCGTCCTCGACCGCCGCTATCTGATGGAAGAGGACGAGGCGGAGGTCCGCGCCGAGGTGGTCGAGATTCTCGATCGCTTATCGGCCGAGCGCGAGGAGTTCGACTACACGCTTCGCGAACTCTGGTCGGTGCCGCCGACGCTGACTGAACCAAACTCGCCGCTCGTGCGTGCGCTGGACCGGAATATCGAGCGGGTGCTTGGATCGCCGTCGCGCCATGTGGCATCACCGGGCACCTACGACCAGAAGCATGTCTGGCGGATCGGCAAGCTCAAGGATTGCGTCGCCTATGGTCCGGGAATTCTGGAGCTGGCCCATCAGCCCGATGAGTATATCGATATCGACGATATGGTCGCGTCGGCCAAGGTCATGGCTGGGGCAACGCTGGAACTGTTGCGGGGGAGCGAATGAGCAGGGTTGGTCCACGCAATGCCATTACCGATGTCGCCGGGCTGAAAGTCGGGGCTGCTGCTGACACCAATATCCGGACCGGGGTGACGGTGGTTTTGCCCGATGCGCGCGCCGTCGCCGCCGTCGATGTGCAGGGCGGAGGTACGGGAACGCGCGAGCTCGAACTGCTGCGCGAGGGCGCCACACTCGATGCGGTGGACGCCATTGTTCTCGGCGGTGGATCGGCCTTCGGACTGGCAGCTGCAGACGGCGTGATGGGATGGCTCGCCGAACAGGCTCGGGGGTTTCCTGTCGGTGATCTGTATGTGCCCATCGTACCCGGCGCGATCCTGTTCGATCTGCTGAACGGTGGGAACAAAACTGCATTTAGAGACAAACCCGATACGGCGCTGCCGTATCGGGGCCTGGCGCGTGGCGCCGCAGCGAACGCCGGCCTGGAGGTGGAGCTTGGAAATGTGGGCGCAGGTTTTGGCGCGACCACGACCGGCCATGACGGTCGCGCATTAAGGGGCGGACAGGGCACCGCATCGGTGGTTCTGGACGATGGCGTGACAGTGGGGGCGCTGGCTGTGGTGAACGCGCTGGGGTCGGTGGTGGCGAACAACGCGGGACAATTCCTAGCCGGCGCGCTCGAGCGCGGCGACGAGTTCGGCAAGTTAGGCGGTGCGACCATTATTGAGGTGCCCGACCATCCGCTCGATAAGTATGGCCGGCGGGAGACCCCGCCCAACACCACGCTGGCGGTGGTGGCGACCGACGCGACCCTGACCAAGGCGCAGACGACCCGGGTTGCACGAATGGCCCAGGCCGGCATGGCACGGGCGATCCGGCCCGTCTTCACGCCGATGGATGGCGATGTGGTGTTTGCCCTCGCTACCGGCCACTTTCCGGTCACGGACACGGTATCCGACGTGGCGCGGATTGGTATGGCGGCGGCGGATTGTCTGGCACGCGCGGTGGCGCGTGGCGTTTATGAGGCGGCGGGCCAGGGTGACTGGCCGGCCTACAAGGATACCTATCCCGTCTCCGGCTGACCGGCGAATTAGACGCTGATCGCCGGGATTTGCTAGGTTTCAAGGAACATGAAATCACGAAGGGAATGGTCGATATGAAGACGATGCGCTTTGCCGCCGCGATTTTGGTCGCCTCGGGTCTGGCCTTCCTGGCAACGCCGGGCGCACAGGCCCAGCCGAAAGACTCTCTCATCATCGGGCTCACCCTCGAGCCGCCGCATCTCGACCCGACGGCAGGAGCCGCTGCGGCGATCGATGAGATCGTCTACGCCAACCTGTTCCAGGGGCTGACCCGGATCGACGAGAATGGCGCGGTCCAGCCCCAGCTCGCCGAGAGCTGGGAGGTGTCCAGCGATGGCCTTGTATACACCTTCACACTGAAGGACGGCGTGACGTTTCATGACGGCACGGGTTTCGATGCCGAAGATGTGGTTTTCTCGCTCGACCGCGCCCAGGCGGATGATTCGGTGAATGCCCAGAAGCCGTTGTTTTCGGCGATCGACACGGTCGAGGCAGCTGACCCCCGCACCGTAAGGATCACCCTGTCTCGGCCGGAAGGCGCGTTGCTGTTCAATCTGGGCTGGGGCGATGCGGTGATCGTCGCGCCGGAATCGGCCGATACCAACAAGGTGGCCCCGATCGGCACTGGGCCATTCATGTTCGACCGTTGGGTGCGTGGCTCGCAGATTCGGCTGGTGGCAACCGATGATACGCGGGCGATCCGCGAGTTGACTTTCCGCTTCGTCCCCGATCCATCGGCACAAGTCGCGGCGCTCAAGGCGGGCGACATCGATGCGATTGTGAACCTGCAGGCCCCCGAGGCGGTCATCGCGTTGCAGGCCGACCCGAATTTCGAGGTCGCGATCGGCTCAACCGAGGGTGAGACCATTCTTGCCATGAACAATGGCCGGCCGCCCCTGAATGATGTCCGGGTTCGTCAGGCGATCGCGCATGCGATCGACCGGCAGGCGATCATCGATGGTGCCATGTTTGGCTTCGGCACGCCCATCGGCACCCATTTCGCACCCCATCATCCGGCCTATGTGGATTTGCTCGATGCCTATCCCCATGACCCGGATCGGGCGCGGGTGCTGCTGGCAGATGCAAACCAGGCCGATCTCAAGCTCACACTCAAGTTGCCGCCTCCGACCTACGCGCGACGCGGCGGGGAGATCGTCGCGGCCCAGCTGAAAGAGGTGGGTATCGATGTAGAGATAATTCCGGTGGAGTGGGCACAGTGGCTCGAGCAGGTATTTCGCGGCGACGACTATGACCTGACGATCGTGTCACACACTGAGCCGTTGGATATCGGCATCTACGCGCGTGACAAATACTATTTCAATTATGACTCCCCCTCGCTCAAGGCGCTGATGGCCCGGCTCAACAACACAAGCGACCAGGCCGCGCGGAACCGCATTCTCGGCCAGGCCCAGCGCACGATCACATCGGACGCGGTGAACGCCTACATGTTCCAGCTCGCCAAGCTGGGCGTCTGGCGCAAGGGGCTCAAGGGCATGTGGCGGAACGCGCCGGTACAGGCAACCGACGTTACCGGCGTTCGCTGGGAGTAGACGCCCGGGCCTCGCCGGACACCAATCATGCTGACCTATCTCGCCCGTCGGGTAATGGTGCTCCTGGTCACGTTGCTGGCGGCCAGCCTCGTCATCTTCCTCGTGCTCGAGATCCTGCCCGGTGATGCCGCGCTTCTGATCCTCGGAACCGAAGCACAGGACGACACGCTTGCCGCGCTTCGCACCCAGATGGGCCTCGACCGGCCGGCGGTGTTTCGCTACCTCACCTGGATCGGCGGGCTTGCGTCGGGTACGACCGGCATCAGCCACACATACGATGTCCCCGTCTCGCAGCTGATCGGTGAACGCCTGGCACTGACGGTACCGCTGGCCCTGATCGCGTTGGCACTGTCGACGTTGATTGCCATTCCCCTGGGGATGCTTGCCGCGACCCGGCGGGGACGGCCCGGCGACTATGGCGTGATGGGTTTCAGTCAGGTCGGCATGGCGATCCCGAACTTCTGGTTCGCGATTTTGTCGATACTGATTTTCGCCGTCGCGCTCGGCTGGTTTCCGGCCTCGGGCTTTCCGGGCTGGGACGCTGGCCTGGGGGTGGCCCTCTGGGCCCTTGTGCTGCCCGCGCTTTCGCTGGCTCTACCCGAAGCCGCGATCCTGGCGCGGGTGACGCGAACCTCGGTGCTCGACACGCTGAGAGCCGACTATGTGCGCACGGCCCGGGCCAAGGGACTGGCGTCGCGGCGGGTTCTGTGGGGCCATGTGTTACGCAACGCGCTCATTCCCATGATCACGATCATCGGCCTGCAGTTTGCCTTCCTGCTCGCCGGATCGATCGTGATCGAGGTGGTGTTTGCCCTGCCGGGTGTCGGGCGGTTGATTTTTCAGGCGGTCAGTCAGCGCGATCTGGTTGTCTTGCGCGACGTGATCCTTCTGCTTGTGGCGCTCGTCGTGATGGTGAACTTCCTGGTCGATGTCGCCACCGCCGCGATCGACCCGCGCACGCGGCGCGCACTATGAGCCTGACGCATCGATCAGTGCAGCCGGGCAGGGTGTCGCGCTTGTGGCGTCATCCGAACTTCCTGATCGGGGCGATCCTGACCGGGATGCTGATGCTGGTCGCGCTGGTCTCGCTGATCTGGACACCGCATGCATTCGACGTGGTGTCGATCACCCAGCGCATGCAGGGACCGAGTGCGGAGCATTGGCTCGGGACCGACCATTTCGGACGCGACATTGCGACCCGGCTGATGATTGGTGCGCGCAATTCGATCATGGTCGGCGTGGTAGCTGTCGGGATCGGTCTCGTCGTCGGGGTGGGACTGGGGCTCCTCGCGGCCGCGCGGGGTGGCTGGGTCGATGATCTCGTGGCCCGCGGCGCCGACATCGTGTTTGCGTTCCCCGCAATTGTCTCGGCCATCCTGATCACCGCGATCTTCGGGCCCGGCGCCGTTAACGCGATCGTCGCCATCGGCATCTTTAACGTGCCGGTGTTTGCGCGGGTCGCCCGTGGTGCAGCCAATCAGGTCTGGGGTCAGGAATATGCCCGCGCGGGACTGGCGATCGGAAAATCACCGGCGGCCGTGACCCGTGATCACATCCTGCCGAATATTGCCCCGGTGCTGATCGTCCAGGCGACGATCCAGTTTGCCGTGGCAATCCTGGCCGAGGCGGCGCTCGCCTATCTTGGGCTGGGCACCCAGCCGCCCGCGCCGAGCTGGGGGCGGATGCTGTTCGACGCGCAGACGTTTATGGCGCTCGATCCGAAGCTGGCGATCCTGCCCGGACTTGCGATTGCACTCGCCGTGCTGGGCCTAAACCTGCTCGGGGATGGGCTGCGTGATGCGCTCGACTCGCGCCTGCGAACGGCGCGGGCGGGCTAAGCGGCCGGGGGTTTTGTCTAGTTCGCCGCGATCGGCTGGACGAATTGCAATTCCAGATCCCATGGGAAATGGATCCAGGTGTCCTGGCTGACCTCGGTCACGAAGGTTTCAACCAGCGGCCGGCCGGCGGGCTTTGCATAGACGGTGGCGAAATGGGCCTTGGGCAGCATTTCGCGGACGATCTTCGCGGTATTCCCGGTATCGACCAGGTCATCGACGATCAAGGTGCCCTCACCATCGCCCTCAACTTTCTTCAGAATTGTGAGTTCGCCCCGTGCCTGATGGTCATAGGAAGACACACACACGGTGTCGACCAGACGCAGCTCGAGTTCGCGCGCGACGATGGCCGCAGGGACCAGTCCGCCGCGGGTGATTGCGACGATCTGATCCCAGGGGCCTCTCTCCTTCAGTCGCCAGGCGAGCGCCTTGGCGTCGCGGTGGAGTTGTTCCCAGGAAACGGGAAAATCATGCTGAGAGCTGGCCATGTCGGAACCGATCTGATTGCGGAGTATTGAAGAGCGCATATTAAAGCGGGCGCCGTGGGGCGGTGCAAACGTCGCTGTGGACTTGGCTGTGGACCAACTGTCGCGTGATCCTAGATGCCGCGTTCGCCGGTGGGATGCAACGTGACGCCGGCGATACGCCAACTCCCGTCGGATTGTCGTTCCATGCGGTACAGCAACACCTCGCCGCGCCCGTCGGGGCCAATCACCTGCACCGGCTGTACCGGGATGCCCTCGACCTGGGCCGGGTCACCGAAACTGTAGGTACGTGGCCGGTAGACCGGCTGGAATGACGACCGCACCATTTGCATAAACCGCTCCGCGTTCATGAACCTGCTGCGAATGTCAGGGCTGGCCAGGGCGAAGGCGGCGCCTGCGTCGTCGCGGGCGAACGTTGCGATCTGACCCTCGATCACGATTGTGAAGGCGCGGCTGTCTTTTGTCGGTGCCGCAGGTTCTGCCCGTGCCGAGATGGTCCCCATCAGGCACAGGAGAAGTACAGCCAGAAAAGAGCGGACGCTGACGGACATATAAGATTATGGCGGCTGTCGCGCGTCGTTGCGAGCGGGACGATGATTGGCCGAGGCTGTATAGTTCGCTTTCTCACGGAGGAAGCCATGCCAGTCAGGGAAATCGAATCGGTCGACGCGGGATTTCCGGCGTTCGAGATCACGGACACCGATGGGACACCAGACGTCCGGGTGTTCTCCCTGTCGAGCCATGCGCGGGCGCGCGATGCCCTGGAATTCGGGCTCGGTGCGCGCGATCCGGGGTTCAACATATTTGTCGTGGGCGAAGACCGTAGCGGACGCATGACCGCGACACTCTCCTACCTCGACGAGGCGCTGGGCGATGGTCCGTGTCCCGACGATTGGGTCTACCTCAATAACTTCCGCCGTTCGAACGAGCCGCTGGCCGTGCGTCTGCCGGCCGGCGAGGGACGAAAATTCCGCGACGATATGGCAGCACTTATCCCGCAGCTGCGTGAAGCGCTGCATCGGGCTTTTGCGCGGGAAGAGTATCAGCAGCGTCTGCACGACGAAGATGCGGCGATGCGCGCCGAGATCGGCACAGCCGTCGAAGCGGCGCGCGCGGAAGCGGAGGCTGCTGGTCTGTCTCTCCTGCAGTCGCCGCAGGGATTGGCGGTCGCGGCACTGGGCGATGACGGCAATCCGCGTGATGTCTCGGATCTGCCCGAGGCAGAACGCAAGGTTATGGAAGAGGCCGGCCAGCGCGTCAGCCAGATGCTGGCCGAGATCAACCGAGATGTCGCGCGCCGCCAGACGAAACTGGCGGAGGACGTGCGGGAGTTGAATCGTGCCGTGGCGGAGAACGCGGTCGGCGGCCTGGTCGACGAACTGATATCGCGCTTTTCCGATGTGCAGGGCCTCAACCGCTGGCTGGTCGCCTTCCGGGTCGACCTGCTCGAAAACCTGGCCTTGTTCCTGCCGTCCGCCGAGGCGCCCGAGGGTGCACCTGCAGCGCTTGCGGGTCCGCAACCGGCGGCACCTACGGCGGAGGCGCGCTATGCGGTTAATTTGCTGGTCGACAATGGGGATGTCTCGGGCCCTCCCATCGTGCTCGAGGGCAACCCGACCTACGCCAACCTGTTCGGCCAGATCGAATATCGCCAAGTCGGGGGTGTCCTGCAGACGGATTATTCTCTTATTCAGCCCGGCGCGTTGCATCGCGCCAATGGTGGTGTCCTGGTGCTGCGTGCCGAGGCGATTGCCGCCCAGGCGGGTGGCTGGGACCAGCTCAAGGGCGCGCTGCGTGATGGCATGGTGCGCATGGAAGAGCAGTATCGCGCCGGCGGTATTCCGGTCGCCGGGGCACCCAAGCCCGCACCGGTCCCCCTCGATGTGAAGGTGGTCATCGTCGGCGCGCCGCAATGGTATTACACGTTCTTCTCTGTCGATCCCGAGTTCCAGGCCTATTTCAAGGTGAAGGCCGAGATCGATGCCGACATGGAAGCCAACAGCGGGAACCTCGTCTGCTATGCTGGGCTACTTCAGGGCTACGCCAACAAGCATGGCGCCACCACCTATACGCCCGATGCAATCCGCTATCTTCTCGGTTACGCCTCGCGCATCGCGGCTGACCGGACCAAACTGTCGGCGCGTTTTGAACTGGTCGAGGATATCGTCAACGAAGCGATCTATACGGCCCGCGCGAATGGCGCGACACAGATCGATGCCGAGGCGGTACGCGCGTCACGCCGAAACCGCCGCAACCGCAATGCGCGGATCGAGGACCGGACCCAGGAATCGATCCACCGCGGGACGGTGATGATCTCCACGTCCGGCAGTGAGGTCGGCCAGGTCAACGGGTTGACCGTTCGCGACATGGGTGATTACGCCTTCGGTACACCGTCACGGGTGACTGCGCGGACATCGATCGGCCGCCGCGGCGTGACCAATATCGAACGCGAGACGTCGCTCGGGGGACCGATCCAGCAGAAGGGCGCGATGGTCATTCAGGGGTTTCTCGCCGGGCTTTTCGCGCGGCGTACGCCGTTGTCGTTTAACGCCTCGATCACCTTCGAACAGAGCTATGGCGGGGTCGAGGGTGACAGCGCCTCGCTGGCCGAGGTGCTGACAATACTGTCGGATCTCGCCGACGTGCCGCTGCGCCAGGACCTCGCGGTCACGGGTTCGGTCAACCAGCGCGGTGAGGTGCAGGCGATCGGCGGACTGATAGAGAAGGCCGAGGGTTTCTATCGCACCTGCGTGGAGGCCGGTCCGCTGACGGGCGACCAGGGGGTCTTGTTCCCCCGGTCCAACGAACCGAGCCTTATCCTCGATGACGAGATGTCGGCGGACGTCTTGGCGGGTCGGTTCCACGTCTATTCGGCAGCCCATGTGGACGAAGCGGTCGAACTGTTCACCGGGATGGAAGCAGGGGTGCCCGCCGCGGACGGCAAATATCCTTCCGGCAGTGTCTATGCGCGGGTCGCCGAACGGCTGGCTGCGTTCGACCGCGCGCTCGACGAGCGCGATCGGTAGACAGACATAGTGGGAGATTCCGGTGTGAGCCGGGACCCGGACTATCTGACGTAGATATGCACCTCGTTGCTGCCCACATCCGCACTGGAGGTGGAACTCAACGACAGGCGGTCACTCGGCAAACCCATCCGGATCAGCGTCTGGTACACCTGCTCGGCGTTGCGCCGCGACTGGTTGGCGGACAGCGCGACCTGTGCCGGCGTGCCCTGCTGGGGCACGATCGAGACGATGTCGAACACCGCACCCGGCCGCCGGTTCAACGCCTCGCTGGCGGCGGTGAAGAGTGGCTCCTGATAGGGCACGTTCGAGCGGTCGAAGCGGATCACCACGAGCGGGCGGCGGTTCACCAGATTGGCCGCTGGGTTCGATGGCCCGCGTGCCGGGGCGGCGGTGCCGAAGGCGCGGTTGGCCAGGCTGGTGCCAAACAGTTCGCCGTTCTTCACGGCGAGTGACAGCACGGTGACATTGCTGCGCTCGCGACCTACATAGTTGGTCTGGCGTGATATGTCCTCGCTCAGTTCGTTGAGCAGGCGGTCGATCAGCACCACGGTGCGGTTGACCTCATCCTCGAGAATGGCGAGCTGGCGATGGTCTTCGTCGATCGCACCGGTGAGGCCGTAGGTGGCGCGGACGGATTCCAGAAGGAACGCAGCCAGCGCGCTGCTGTCCGCGACACTGTTCGACAGGCCGTCCAATTGTCCGACAGCTTCGGAAATCTGATCGAGCGTCAGCTGGGCCTGGGTCCATGCTGCGACAAGGTTCGGGTTGCCCGGTGTCGTACCCACCTGGAGGCGTGCCTGAATGCCGGCGACGAGGCTTTGATAGGTGTTTGCGTTTGCGATGGTCTGCTGGCGTAGACCCTGAAGTACTTCGTTGCCATTGCCGATGCTTGCCTGCAGGCGTCCAAGGTCGCCGCGCAGGCGTTCCACGCGCCGTCCCACTTCGGTGCCGGTGGTCTGACCGGCCGTCACTCCGCTGGGCTGGAAATTATTCTGACCAAGCTGCGGCGGCGCGCCGGAGATGGTCGGTTGCGGGTTGCGTTCGGCCGCGCTCACGGCAATTACCTGCCGGTCCCCGCCGGAAGGAGATTCGCCTGTCAGGGACGGAATGAGTGCGTCGTCTGTGAAATCGCAGGCCGCGAGTAGCAGCGCTGCGCCGGCCAGTGCCGACCAGGTGCGTGTTATGGTCATCCGCTGCCTTGTCCCTCAAATGCCCCTGCGCGTCCCCCAAAAAGTGCCGCGGAAGCGGCGAACGCACAAAAATTGCTGATTAGCCAAATGGTTGCGCCGGATGTTACCGATTGGCATTGGACCGGGCAAGCGGCTTTTGGACCGGATTTTCGCGACATTTCGCAGACACCGATACCGACCTTCAGATACTTGCAATCGGCGAGGCATTTGATTAGCTTCCGCGCGCCTTGGCCAAGCGCCCGTAGCTCAACTGGATAGAGCGTCTGACTACGGATCAGGAGGTTGGGAGTTCGAATCTTCCCGGGCGCGCCAAGAATTTCAAATCTTCCGATCGTTGACCCCCGATGGGGTGTCGTTCTCGTGGCGGAATCCGGCGTCGCGCTGCGGCGTTTTGAATTTGGTGCGATTATGTTGAATAGTGGAGAGGATCACTATTCAGGCATGGATTGCGGGCTATATGGCGAAGAAATCAGATCACGATCACGCGCATGATCACGAACATGCGCATTCTTTGCTGCCGCCGGACCCGGCGTTGCGCGCCAAGGCGCTCGAGACGCTGCTGGTCGAAAAGGGGCTGGTAGACCCGGCTGCCGTGGATGCGCTGGTCGACGCCTTCTCCAATGACATTGGTCCGCAGAACGGGGCGCAGGTCATCGCCCGCGTCTGGACCGACTCGCACTATCGCGCACGCCTTCTCGACAATGCGACGGCGGCGATCGCCGAGCTCGGCTTTTCGGGCATGCAGGGCGAGCACATGGTCGCGATGGAGAATTCGGATCGCGTGCACAACGTGGTCGTTTGCACCTTGTGCTCCTGCTACCCGTGGCCGGTCCTGGGGCTGCCGCCTGTCTGGTACAAGTCGCCCGAATACCGCGCCCGTGTGGTGCGCGAGCCGCGCGCGGTCATTGCCGAGTTTGGCCTTGAGCTTGCCGAGGACGTCGAGATCCGCGTCTGGGATTCGACCGCCGAGATTCGCTACCTCGTCGTCCCGCAGCGCCCGGACGGGTCTGAGGGGTTGGACGAGGCCGGCCTGGCCGAGCTGGTCACGCGCGATTCCATGATCGGGACCGGCCTGGCGTTAAACCCGGGAGCCGCCTGATGGACAGCGTCCACGATCTCGGCGGCGTGGAGGGCTTCGGTTGCGTTCCCGTGGAGACCGATGAGCCCGTCTTCCATGGAACTTGGGAGGGTCGAATTCTGGGGCTGCGCGTCCTCATGGGGTTTTGGGGGCGATGGAACATCGACGCCAACCGCCATTCGCTCGAGCGGCTGCCGCCGGGCGACTATCTGACCATGAGCTATTACGAAAAATGGGCTTCCGGACTGGTGAATATTGCCGTCGAGAAGGGCTTGATTACCCGCAACGAAGTTCGCGAGGGCCGCCCCGATACGGGGGCGGAGCCCATGACCCCGCCCGTGGATGCGGCGGGCCTGCTGTCGTTCCTCCCCAAGGGCCGTCCGTCGAGCCGTGAGGTCGCCCTGCCGCCGTGCTTTCGTCCCGGCGACCGGGTTCGCACGTCCCGACACATGCATTCGGGGCACACCAGGTTGCCGCGCTATCTGCGTGACCGGGTCGGCGAGATCGTTCTGCACCACGGCGCCCATGTGTTTCCGGATGTCAGCTTCACGATGGACGGAGACGCGCCGCAGAATCTCTACGCGGTGCGATTCGACGGTCGCGAAATATGGGGCGAAGAGGCCGAGCCTGGGCACAGCGTGACGGCGGATTTGTGGGAGAGCTATCTTGTCCCGGCCGCCTGAGCCGGACCGGCCCTTCGCCGAACCTTGGCAAGCGCAGGTTTTCGGGCTGACCCACGCATTGGCTGCGGCGGGCACATTTACCTGGCCAGATTGGGCCGCGCATTTCGGGACGGCGCTCAAGCAGGCGTTCGATGCCGGCGGCCCGACGGACGGGTCGGATTACTACGACGTCTGGCTTGGGGCGCTTGAATCCTTCCTCATCGAGCACGACCATGCGGATCAGGACAGTCTGAACGATCTGCGCGCGGCATGGACGCAGGCATATCTTTCAACGCCCCATGGCGAGCCCGTCGAGCTCAATTAGAACTTGCCGTTGCCGTTCTTCCACGCACTGCGTGGAGGGATTTTTTCGATTGTATCCCAATGTTCAACAAGCTTCCCCGCGTCGACGCGGTAGAGGTCGTAGAACGAAGTGTGATCCCCATTCAGTGCTCCCTCGCTCACCGCGAGGACGAAATTGCCCTCGGCCAGTACCCGGTCAAGCCGGGTATATTCGATCACGAAGCCCGCGCAGTCTCGCGCCTCGAGAGCCGAACGAAGCGCCGATACACCGCCTTCGGAAAGCGGGTTGTGCCGGATGAAGTCCGACCCGTTGACGTATTGCCCCAGTTCTGTGGTCTGACGCTCGACAAGAACTGCTTAGACGAATTCGCGCACGATATTAACGCGGGGGGAGGTTTGCGAAAGGCGCTTGAACAGCGCCTCCAAGCCCTCGCTGCCATCATGGGCCTGCGGGTTGTGCTGGATGTATTTCGCTTGGTTAACGACGGCGATCGGCGCCGGGTCGCCCGTCTCGATGCTTTTGAGGAGGGCCTTGATTTGGTCCTTTCTTCTTTTCTCGCTCACCGCGCGCTCCGGTTGTTCGACCGATTATCTCAGACCGGATGCAGTTTCCCTATCGCTCCTCCGGGGTGCCAATGAGCGGCTCGGTCTGTTGCAAAGGTTGCTTGTCCACTCAGGGACTTATGAAGACGTACCGGATGACGAAATTCGCAGATCGCTCGGGGTTCGTCGCGGAATCACTGGTGCGGAGATCACAGCCGCGCTCCAGCAGGTCATGCATGGCTGCGGCACAGTCGGTTCCTCGCACGATCGGCGTCATATTTTCACTGCCGGACCAGGCGGTGAGTTCCGCCCTTGGGCCGGAAGAATCCGTCCGCCGACAGTCGATAATCGCAACTGCGTTGGCGTTCTGTTCGGCACTCTGGGCCGTTGCCGTTCGCGATCCCGGTGTCGCGATCGTGAAATCATATGCACTCCCTGGCGCAATCGTTTGTAGTGACCCCGACGGGGATCACATGACTTCAGAACACGCCTAGAGAAGAACCGCGCATTACGCATGTCTGTTTTCACGCGCGTTTGACTAGATTTCGTCCCAGACAGGCCGGCGTACCTCGGGGTCGATAACTCGCAGTTTTCGTTCCTTGAGTTGCCCGATGCGACCCATCTCCGCGTCGCTTAGCACGAAATCGAAGATGGCAATGTTCTCCTCGATCTCGGAAAACTCGAGGGCCCGTGGCACCACACTGATCCCGGGCTGTTGTACCGTCCAGCGTAATGCAATCTGGGCCGGTGTCTTGCCGTGGGTCGCCGCGATCTCGACGATGACGGGGTCGTCGAGCATGGCGCCGCGTGCCAGAGGGGCGTGGCATGTGACGAGCAGGCCGTGGTTGCGGCACGCCGTGATCAGTCGTTCCTGATTGATGTAGCAGTGATACTCGATCTGGTTGGTCACCAGGGGTTCCGGGCATTTGGCCACGGCTTCTTCGAGCAATGCTATCGTGAAGTTCGAAACCCCAATATGCCGCGCCAGGCCGTCGCGTTTGGCTTGGGCGAGTGCGCCAAGTGTCTCGGCCAGCGGCACATTCGGCTGTGGCCAGTGGATCAGCAAAAGGTCGATACGGTCGAGGCCCGTTGTCTCAAGACTGGTCTCGACCGAGCGCGCAAAATCGTCTGCCTTTGCATTCTCTTCCGTGACTTTCGTGGTGACCCAGATCTCGTCGCGCAGCACATCGGAGGCGCGGATGGCCTCACCGACCCATTGCTCCGTGCCGTACTTGCGTGCCGTATCGATGTGACGGTAGCCGCAACTGAGTGCATGGAGAATGAGCTCGACCGCGCGTTCGGGTTCGGGGAAGAGCATGGTGCCATAGCCGACCGCCGGAATGGCGGCGCCGTGAGCGTTTATGGTGTGGGCAGGGGACATAAAACCCTCGGGTGCTACTCGGGTGTGTCTTGATAAATAGCGGCGTTGCGCCGGGCAACAGCCTGCGCCAGCCGTTGCATCGCGGCAGGCTCGAAATCGTGGGTAGGCGGTTCTTCAAGTTCGAAGTTGCCCACCCGGTCCGTGCCGCGCACGAGGGTTGCACTGTCTTTCTCGATCAACTGTTGGCGCACGTTCGGCGACACGTAGCGGATGGCGATCCCGATGCGGCTGTCGTTCGACCGGTTGGGGTTGGATGCATGTGCGACATTCACATGGTGCAGCGAAATCTCACCCGGTTTGAGGGTCAGGTCGACGGCGTCCGATTCGTTGATGTCACGCTGCATAACCTGTCCGCGCGACAGCAGATTGTCGTCGTCGAAGGTCTCGTGATGGGCCGTCGTGTCCCATTGGTGGGAGCCGGGGATCATCCGCATGCAGCCGCTCTCCATCGTGGCCGGGCTTAGTGCGAGCCATGCCGAGACGATCTCGGGGTTCTCGAGCCCCCAATAGTTTCCGTCCTGATGCCAGGAAACGAAGGATTTCCCGTCCGGCGGCTTCGCGAACAGGGTCGACGTCCAGCACAATAGGTCGGGCCCGATCAGGCTCTCGACCGCGTCGAGAATAACGGGCGTTCGCACGATGTCGGCCATCCAGGTTGTTACCAGGTGAAGCTTCTGTGCCTCGACACCTTGCATTAGATCCGGGTGGCTCTCTTGCATGGCTTCGAGGCTGACGCGGTACCGCTGCGAATCCTCCGGCGATATCGCCGGCAGCGGGAACAGATACCCGTCTCGTTGATAGCTTTCGACTTGATCCGTGGTCAGGTGGCGGGCCATGGTGAAATCTTATTGTGCGTTCGGGTGGAGCGCAAAGCCCTGTGCATATTTCTGTCGAGTCGAATCGTCCGCGTGGCCCAATTTGCCAATGGTCGTGATGGAGTTGCAGGTTCTTTTGGGGGCTAAGTCGTCACGCCTAAAACGGAAACAGGAATATGGACTTCACCCCTATCCACTTCACAGAGGAAGACCGGATCTTCCAGGATCAGATTCGACGGTTTGCCGAGCGCGAGGTCGCGCCGATCGCCGACGAGATCGACCATGAGGACCGGTTCCCCGACGAGGTGATCCCCAAGTTCGGCGATCTGGGCCTGCTGCAATGGAGCGTGCCGGAAGCGTATGGCGGGCCGGAGGGTTCGTTGACAAAGCTGTGCATCGCGCGTGAGGAGCTGGCGAAATACTCCCTGTCTCTGTCCGTGATGGTTGGGGAGAACGGCAATGGCATGGCACTGCCGTTGTTATTTGGAGGTACAGACGCGCAGAAGGCGAAATACTTTCCCCTCCTGGCGAAAGGGCGAACCCTTGTCGCCTTTGCCCTGTCAGAGCCCGAGGCCGGGTCGGACGCGGCCGCACTGCGTACCCGCGCGGTGCGTGACGGCGAGGATTGGTTGATCACCGGCAACAAGATCTTCGTGACCTGCGGGCCGGTGGCCGACTATGTGCTGGTGCTGGCACGGACCAACGACGCGCCGCGTGCCAAGGGCGTGTCGGCATTCATCGTCGACACGTCGTTGGACGGGGTCACACGCAGCCCCAAAAACAGGAAAATGGGCTACAACGGCGCCACCCCGAACTGCGACTTCTTCTTCGAAGATGTCCGCGTGCCCGCCGACGCCATGGTGGGCGGCGATGGCGAGGGCTTCGCGATCGCCATGAAATGCATGGAGTTCAATCGACCCGCCATGTCGGCGTCGGCGCTCGGGATCGCCCAGGGCGCGCTAGACCAGGCTGTGGCCTTCGCGAAGGGGCGTGAGCAATTCGGCAAGCCGATCGCCGAGTTTCAGGGCCTGCAATTCATGATGGCGGACATGGTCATGCAGATCGAGGCAGCCAGGTCGCTGCTGTTTGAGGTGACCGCACGCTATGACCGGGGCGAAATGGACGGCTATGGCGGGTTGTCGGCGATGGTGAAGACACTGGCGAGCGATGCCGCCATGAAGGTCACAACCGATGCCGTCCAGATCCTCGGCGGGTACGGTTACATGAAGGAGTTCCCGGTCGAGCGAATGATGCGCGATGCCAAGGTGACGCAGATCTTCGAAGGCACCAACCAGATCCAGCGCATGCTGATCGCGCGGGAACTTCTCAAGTAGATGGCGCGGGAGACGGGATCGTCCATGACAGGGTTACTCGACGGCATCCGGGTGCTCGATTTCACCACCATGATGGCGGGCCCCTATTGCACGCGCCAGCTCGCCGATTTGGGTGCGGAGATCGTCAAGATCGAAGCACCCGGCGGTGAGCAGAACCGCCGCGCGGCACCGATCCGCGACGGTGAGAGCTCGGTCTATGGCCACCTCAATTGCGGCAAGCACAGCCTGGCAATAGATCTGAAATCACCCGAAGGGCACCGCATCGCGCTCGATCTCGCGCGTCATTGCGACGTGATCGTCGAGAATGCGCGGCCTGGCGTCATGACCCGATTGGGGCTGGATCATGCGGCGATCCGGGAAGCTCGGCCCGACGTTATTTATTGCTCGATCTCGGGCTTCGGTCAGACCGGCCCGGACGCCCAGAACCCGGCCTACGCGCCCGTCGTCCAGGCAGCCTCCGGTTACGAGATGGCCACCCTGGAGCAGCAGCCCGAAATGACCCGCCCCGGGTTCGTCGGAGTGTTCATGGCCGATGTGATGGCTGCGGTGCAGGCCTTCGGGGCGATTAATGCAGCGCTGTTCGCGCGCGAACGCACCGGAGCCGGTCGATTTATCGACGTCTCGCTGATGGAAAGTGTCATCTGGCTGCTCGTCTATGAAATCCAGCTGGCCCAGAACCCGATGGACACGCCGCGCGGATATTACCGGCCGGTGCGGGCCAGCGACGGTTTCGTGATGGTGGCACCCGGCGGACAGATCACCTTTGAAAGTATGGCGCGCGCGATGGACGCGCCGGAGTGGATCGAGGATCCGCGCTTTTTGACCCATCCAGACCGCAACCGGAACTATGCCGACCTCATGGCGCTGGTCGAGGGCTGGACCTCGACCCGCACGGCGGCTGAATGCGAGCGCATCCTGATGGCAGGCAAGGTGCCTTGTGCGCGTTATCGCGAGGTGGAAGAACTGTTCGACGACCCCCAGCTCACGCACCGGCGAGCCTTCACGAGCGTGTCGGATGGGGCCGGCAGCTTCATGGTGCCCAACCCGCCGTTTGCGATGGGAGATACGCCAGTGTGTGCGCGCGACTGGATTGCTCCGTTCGGCAGTTCGGCGCCGGAGGTGCTTGGCGCCTTGCTGAATATGGATGCGGCCACCGTTGACGATCTCTATGCCCGGGACGTGTTGTTCGCACAGAACCGGTAACAGCCGGCCCCGGTGTATGCCGACTGATTGTGCCGCCCCTTTTTAGGACCTATCGTGGTCGCCGCGCACCCGGGCGAGCCGCTTGACGGCCTGGGGCGAGCGTGCGTGAGGCTCGTCGCGCATCTCGAAATCATAGGCGGCGATAGCGTCCATCTTCTGCGCCAGCACCGGGGTGATCTCGGTGAAACGGGGTGATCTCGGTGAAACTGTCTGGTGCGAAGCCGCCATCGATGGCGGGTGCCCAGTCGGTCGAGGAAATGATCTCGTAAGCCAGGAGTGCACGCACCGACGATCCCGCATTTCGATCCCACGGGTGGGCCGGACGATTCGCTCGCGGTCTAGTGACACGCCAGCGTTAGCGCTGAATCTGCGGATCCCGCACGAAGCCAAAATTGATGGTCCCCCTGAAACGGTTGGAAACCCTGGTCTCGGCCGGGTGATAGCCATACAGCGAACAGCGGATGATGATGTCGGATGGAACATTCGTCAGCGTGATGTCGAACGGCGTGATTTCACTGGGGCGGGTAGTCAGGACGTCTCGCTCAAAGGTGCATCGCGCACCGGGCGGGTTCGAAGTGATCGTGACATCATGGGTGCTTCATTCCCGGCGGTGTGTGTAAGCCGCCAGGACGACAAGTCCGAGTGTGATGAGAACGAACGATTTTCTCGACATTCCGAAACTCTGATGCCAGCCGGAGTATTTCCGTTTGCGCGACAGCGACGCATACGATGATCCGATTGCGATTCTGCCTGTCCGGGAATGTATATGCTAGCCTTGATCCGCACTATGAGATGAAAGGCACGCCATCATGGCAAAACAGGTCTCCTTCTCGGAATCACCGGGACGGGTCGTCGATATCGCCGCCGATATTCGAGCGGGCAGCTATACCCCGACGGATGCCGTGCAGGCCTGTCTCGACCGGATCGCGGATGTCGATGAACATGTGAACGCCTGGGTTTCCGTGGATTCCGCAGGCGCGCTGGCTACTGCCGCAGAGATGAATCGGGAAGCCAATGACGGCATTTTGCGCGGTCCGCTGCACGGTGTTCCGGTGGCCATCAAGGACATTTGCGACGTTGCCGGATGGCCGACCCGGTGCAACAGTCGCACGCGCGCCGATGCGCAGCCGGCTTCTGCCGATGCCGAGATCGTGACCGCGTTGCGCGCCGCCGGTGCTGTCATTCTGGGCAAGACCCACACGACCGAGTTTGCATATTACGATCCGTCACCGGCGCGGAATCCGCACAATATCGAGCATACTCCCGGCGGCTCGAGCAGCGGTTCGGGCGCGGCTGTTGGCGCCGGTATGGTGCCCGCGGCAATCGGCACTCAGACGGTGGCGTCGGTAAACCGGCCGGCGGCCTATTGCGGGATCGCCGCCTTCAAACCGTCGACCCGCAGCATGGCCACATACGGTATCGCGCCGCTAGCGCCGTTCTACGATACACCGGGCCTGTATGGCTGGTCGGTCGCCGATGCGTGTTACATGTATGACGCCGTCCGCCCGCCCCATGGCCGGCCGGACGCTGGTCTCGACGATCAAGTGCGGGTGGTCGTGCTGAATGACCCATTCCTGGCCGAGGCGAGCGACGAGGTCATGGCGGCGCGTGACGGTGTGGCGGACCGGTTGCGTGATGGGGGCCATGATGTGGTCGAGATGGCATCGCCGATTTCACTCGAGGACCTCAACGAACTGCAGGGGCACACGACCGTCTATGAATTGGCGCGCGTGCATGCCGGCTTGCTTGAGTTTCCCGAGGATCAGGTCGGGGCGGCCTTGCGCCAGTCGGTGATCGACGGCAACGAGATCGACGAAGAGATCTACCTGGCCGAACGTCGCCAGATAGACGCCATGCGTGTAACGTTTATAGGCGCAATAAAACCGACCGACCTGGTGCTCTGGCCGGCAGCACCGGCGACGGCGCCGGCAGGACTTGAATGGACCGGCGACCGACGGTTCATCGCGCCCTGGACCGCGCTCGGCGGGCCGGTCGTGTCGATGCCGTCCGGTCTGGGGGCCGGCGATATGCCCATCGGCATGTTGTTGGCCGGCGCACCGGGCTATGACCGCTATGTTTCACGGGTGGCGCCGCGCCTGGCCGAGGCCGTGCCGCAGATAGACTAAGAGGGCGTCTCGATGGAGTGGATGATCAAATGCGTGTCCAAGCCGGACATGGCCGCGACCCGCGAAGCGACCCTTGAGGCGCATAAGGCCCATCTTGACAAATTCAAGTCCGAGACCTGGTACTCCGGGCCGATGATGGTCGGCGACGGATCGAACGCCAATGGCAGCTTCCGGGTGGTTGATTTCCCCGACCATGGCGTTGCGAAGAACTATATCGACACCGACCCCTATACGACGGCGGAGATTTTCCGCCGGATCGACATCGAGCCGCTGCGACCCTGGACCGATGTGCGCCAGCGCGATTATGCCCAGACCGAGGGGCGCGCCCAGTTCGTTGTCATCGCGCGCACCGACCCGCAATCGTCGGACCATGTGTCGAACGATGTTTCGAGCTTCCTGGCGAAGTATCGCGCGCGGGTTGTCTTTGCCGGGGCGCTGCTGGACGGCACGCGCGACGCCGTGACCGGTGCGCTCTATGTCGTCGATATGGATGATCGGGCGGGCGCGGATGCGTTGCTGGCCGATGAGCCTCTGTCGCGCGGCCCCGAGGGCCGCAGTCTAACAATCGAGCGTTGGCGCTTCGGCCATGTTTAGGCCGTTGCCAGTAGGAGAGAGAGTATGACCAGTGCCGTTATCGTATCCACCGCCAGAACCCCGATCGGGAAGGCCTACCGGGGTTCCTTCAACAACACCACGCCGGCGAAACTGGGCGGGATTGCGATCATGAACGCGGTCGAACGCGCCGGGATCGAACCGGACATGGTCGAGGATGTGCTGATGGGCTGTGCCAACCCCGAGGGCGCGACCGGACAGAATTTCGCCCGCCATGCCGCGTTGTGGGCGGATATCCCAGTGACAGCGGGCGCGGCGACGATCAACCGCTTCTGTTCGTCGGGCCTGCAGTCGATCGCCTCGGCGGCGAACCGCGTGGTCATGGACAAGGTGCCGGTCGCGGTGGCCGGGGGCATCGAGGCGATCAGCGCCCTGGACCCGGCGCATCAGGCCGATATGCGGGTCGAGGACCCCCATGTCCGCGAGGTGAAACCCGAGATCTTCATGGTCATGCTCGACACTGCCGAGACAGTGGCCGATCGCTACGACGTCAGCCGCGAGAGCCAGGACGAGTATGCCCTGTCGAGCCAGATGCGCACCGCGGCGGCCCAGCAGGCCGGCCGTTTTGACGATGAAATCGTCCCGGTCGAAACCATCATGATGGTGAAGGATCGGGAGACCGGCGAAGTAAGTGAGAAGGCGGTAATCCTTGATCGTGACGAGTGCAATCGACCGACCACAAATTCGGAGAGCCTTGCCGGCCTCGTCGCCGTGCGCGAGGGCGGGTCTGTCACCGCGGGCAATGCCAGCCAGTTGTCGGATGGCGCCAGCGCGTGCGTGGTGATGGACGAGAAACTCGCCGAACAGCGGGGTCTCGAGCCGCTCGGGCGTTATCTCGGCCTGGCGGTCTCGGGATGCGAGCCCGACGAGATGGGCATCGGGCCGGTGTTTGCCGTACCGCGTCTGCTGGAGCGCAACGGGCTCACGGTCGACGACATCGACTTGTGGGAATTGAACGAGGCGTTTGCCGTCCAGGCCCTTTACTGCCGCGACACGCTGGGCATCGACCCGGAAAAATACAATGTAGACGGTGGGTCGATCTCTATCGGGCATCCCTATGGCATGAGCGGCAACCGGATGACCGGGCACGCGCTCATCGAGGGGCATCGTCGTGGTGCAAAGAACGCCGTCGTCACCATGTGCGTCGGCGGCGGCATGGGCGTGGCCGGCCTGTTCGAAATTTTCTAGGCGCGCTGCCGGTGACTAGGGGAAGGTCGGCCGCTCGCCGTCGGGGGGCACGATCTCGAAACAGTTGAGGGTCATCGCCACGCCGGTGTAATGGCCGACGATCCCCGTCAGTTCAACGATGCCATCCTCGCCGAAGCGCGACTTCATGTCGGCATACACCTCGTCGTCGACCCGCCGGGTCTCGAGCAGCGCGCGCACGAAGCCATAGACGGCCGCTTCATCGTCATTTACGAAGCCGGGGGGCGTGCCCGCGCGGATCGCTTCGACGATGTCTTCCGACAGTCCCTCGCGGATGGCGATGGGGGCATGGGCGAACCACTCGAACTCGGCCTTCCAGTGGCGCCCGACAACCAGAATCGCCAGCTCGCGCAGATTTCCGGGCAGGGTCGCCGCAAAGCGCAGGAAATGTCCCATCCGCTCGACTCCTTCGCACACGCCTGGATGCAGGAGGTAGGCGTGATAGGGCCCGCGCACCTGGCCGCGCGGGCCGGCGGTGATCCGGTCGTAAATTTCTTTCTGTTCGGCGGTCAGGGTGTCGGGGCCGATTTCGGAGATGCGCATGGTAGCCTGCCTTGTTGGATGCGCAGAGAGAATAGAGTTTCTACTGTGGGGAAGGAATGCCCGGTCTTCACGCGGGTGCCAATCATGGGAGAAGTGTCATTTTTCAACAGATAAATGGAATTGCCGTCGCGCTGGTGATCCTCGGCGGCGCTTTGGGTGCCGGCATGGCTGCCGCGCAGGAGCCGGTCGATCTTGAACTGGTGCTGGCGGCCGACGGCTCGGGATCCATCGACGATGCCGAACTGGCGCTGCAACGCGAAGGCTATGCCGAGGCCGTGCGCAATCCGCGGGTCCTCGAGCTGCTGACCGGCGGCATTCATGGCCGGAGCGTTATTGCCTATGTCGAGTGGGGCAGCGCCCAGTCTCAACACACCATCGTGGACTGGACCGTAATTGACGGCCCGGAATCGGCGGCCGCGTTTGGCGCCGCGCTGGTTGATGCCCCGCGCCAGGCCTGGGGGTTCAATTCCATCAGCAACGCCATCGCCTATTCCCAGAATCTGATACAGACCAACCCCTATCGGGGCTTGCGGCGGATTATCGACATCTCCGCCGATGCCGGGAACATCGGCGGCATGCCGCTGGCCCTAGCACGCGGCAACGCGGTGGCGACCGGTATCACGATCAATGGTCTGGCGATCAGCCGGCCGGGCAGCACCCGCCCACCACGCGCGGTCTCGCTGGAGCAGGAGTTCCGCGAACAGATCATTGGCGGCACGGGGGCATTCGTCGTCACGGTCGACGAGACGATCAGCTTTGCCGAGGCGGTGCTGAAGAAAATGATTCTCGAGGTCGCCGGGATTGCGCCGCCGGAGATCGCCGGGCTACCGACAGGTGGATGACTTTCCTTTGCTGAGCAGTGACGCCGGGCACCCTAGGGTTTGATATAGGCCGCGACTATTTCGTCGGCGGCCGCGCGTAAGTCCGCCAGATGGTTCGCGACGAATTCCTCAACCGGCACCGCTTGCCGCATCCAGACAAGATTGACGCAACCCAGGATCTGATCCCCGACTCGGATCGGCACTGAAATGGCGCTGAGGCCGTCGTCGAAGAAGGTGCTCTCGCCGTAATTCCCACCGAGGTAGAACTCGTCGCGGGTGGCATAGCCGTTGGTGCGGACCTCGTCGAGGATGGCTTCCAGTTTCTCCGGCGTGCGGGCGATCTGGTCTGAGGGGTGGGACGACTTGCGCAGGCCGGCGATGATCTCGTCATGCTCCTGCCGGGGGCAGAATGCGAGATAGGTGCGGCCGACCGCGGTCACGGCGAAAGCGACCCGATGACCGATCTCGTCGCGGTTCACCAGGAAGGGTGTCTGACGCCGGCTGGTTTCCTTGATCTCCATGAAAACGCCGTTGCGGACCATCAGGTCGGACGGCCATTTGACCGTCTCGCACAGCTGGCCCAGGACGGGCCCGGCGATCTCGGCCAGACGGTCGAACTCGTCCAGCGTCCCGGTCATGCGGCGAAGACCGAACGTGTTCCGGTACAGACCGTCTCCCAGGCCACGGCGAACCAGCTCTTGTTGCTCGAGCGTCAAAAGGATGCGCAGCAAGGTCGTGCGATGCAGTCCGGTCTTCTCGTGTAGTTGATGCAGGCTGGCCGTACCGAGCTCTTCGAGCGCGCGCATCACGGAGATGCCGCGTTCGATCGCACGTATGGGTTGTAGGCCGGTCATAGTATCTCGCCACAGATTTTGGATAATTTGGACGCACAATCTAGCAGGAGGTTTCACTCCACGAAAACCTCCGGAAATGTCGGCTGCCGTCATCCATTGGTTGCATAGAGTTGTCGGTGAAAATATGTGGAAGCAGCAGGTGTCTTGATGGGAACCGTCCGGAACGTCTTATTCATCATGTGTGATCAGTTGCGCGCTGATTACCTGTCGTGCGCCGGGCATCCGACGCTAAAGACGCCGAACATCGATGCGTTGGCTGCGCGCGGCGTGCGCTTCGCAAAGTCCTATGTACAAGCACCCGTCTGTGGTCCCTCGCGCATGTCGTTCTACACCGGGCGCTACGCGGCGAGTCACGGCGCATTCTGGAATTTTGTGCCGTTACCGGTCGGGGAGATGATGCTCGGTGACCTGCTTCGCCCGTCTGACATGCGTGTTGCACTGGCAGGCAAGACCCATCACTTCGCCGACAAGGTGGGAATGGCGCGGCTGGGCATCGAGCCGGGCAGCGCGGCCGGAAGTGGCCTCGTGAGAGGTGGGTTCGACTATGTGGTTCGCGACGACGGCATCCACCCGGCCGCCGCGGGTCGTATCGAATCCGACTATGCGAAATATCTGCGCGCGAACGGGTTCGACAGCGACAATCCCTGGCATGATTTCGCCAACTCCGCGGCCGACCCGGACGGCAATGTCCTTAGCGGCTGGAACATGCGCAATTGCAGCCTGCCCGCGGTCGTACCCGACGAGATGGGCGAGACCGCGTACATGTCTGACCGTGCCATCGAGTTCATCGCGGAGCAGGGGAACGATCCCTGGTGCCTGCACCTCAGCTATATCAAGCCCCATTGGCCCTATATCGTCTCCGCGCCGTATCACAACATGTATGGCGTCGACGATATTCTCCCTGCAGTGCGCTCGGCCGAGGAGCGCGACACCGATCATGAAGTTATACAGGCCTTCATGGCCCGCGAAGAAGGTCGCGAGTTTCAGCGCGATGAAGTGCGCGAGACCGTTATCCCGGCCTATATGGGCCTGGTCGCGCAGATCGATAGCCATCTCGGGCGCGTGTTCGAGGCGCTCGACATGGCGGGACGGTTCGACGACACCATGATCGTCTTCACCAGCGACCATGGCGACTATCTCGGCGATCACTGGATGGGCGAGAAGGAGATGTATCACGAGCAATCGTCGCGCATCCCGCTCATCGTTTATGACCCCGACAGCGCAGCCGACAGCACACGCGGCACGGTCGACAACCGGTTTGCCGAGGCGATCGATGTGGTCCCGACGATCCTCGATGCCGCCGGGCTCGAGGTGCCCGACAATATTGTCGAGGGCCGTTCGCTTTTGCCGCTGCTGCGCGGGGAAGACGCCGATGACTGGCGTGACGCCGTCTTCAGCGAACTCGATTATGCCTTCTATTCCGATGTGCGCGACCCGCTGGAACGGCCAACGGATCAGTGCCGCACCTTCATGGTGCGGGAGGGGCGCTGGAAGTACATCGCCTATGAAGGCTACCGCGCACAGTTGTTCGATCTCGAAGCCGACCCCGATGAACTGCAGGACCTGGGCGCCGATCCCGCTCATGAAGCAGAACGGATCCGGCTGCATCACCGGCTCGCCGACTGGCAGAACGGGTTGAAGTATCGGGTCACAGCACCCGAATCCTTTGTGCGTGAATTCAAGGTGCGCGAAGGGAAGTCGGGTGTCCTGATTGGGAACTGGTGAGCCTAAACCTAAAACCGGGTAGTCTGCTCGCCAACATGCGATGACGACAAACTCGGGGGAATAACCTTGGCTCAGAATTCACCACTTTCCATGTTCGATATTTCGGGCAAGTCCGCCCTTGTGGTGGGAGCCACCGGCTCCTTCGGTGGTGCGGCGGCGAAGGTGCTGGCGCAGATGGGTTGCGATGTAACGATCGCCGACCTCAACCCCGACAAGGTCGAAGCAAAGGCAGACGAGCTGCGCGACACCGGCGCCAGGGTCGCCACGGCGACCGGGCTGCCGGATAGCGAAGCGAACGCGGCGAACATGGTTGCCGCTGCGGTTGACGCCTTTGGCGCTCTCGACCTGATGTTCGTCGCCACCGGCCTGAATGACGTCGGCTATATCGAGGAACAATCCTATGAAAACTGGCGCAGTGTGATGTCCGCCAACTTGGACGGCTACTGGCTGGCCTGTCAGGCGGCAGGTCGGCAATTCGCCAAGCAGCCTGCCGAGCGCGGGCGGTCCAAGGTGGTCGTGGTCTCGTCCACGCGTGGCCGCCATGGTCTGCCGACGGGATATACCGGTTACTGCGCTTCCAAGGCGGGGCTCGACGGCATGGTCCGGGCGCTAGCCTGCGAGTGGGGCGGCAAGAACGCCAATATCAACGCCATCGGGCCTACGGTCTTTCGCTCACCGCTGTCGGAATGGATGTTCTCGGACGAAGATCCGGGCAAGGCCACGCGCGAAGCGATGCTCGAACGTGTACCGGTTGGCCGGCTGTCGGAGACAGACGATCTCATGGGCGGACTGATTTATCTTCTGTCGCCGGCGTCTGATTATGTGACTGGTCACACGCTCTATATTGATGGTGGTTACACCGCCGAATAGGCCTGCCTGTCGCGGGGTTGGGGAAGACGCATGCTGTTCAAGATCATCCTTTGGGGTTTGTCGTGGATGTTCCGAGTTTCCGGGTGGCGCTATCCGGCCTTCCGGGCGCGTTTGCGCGAACGCAATATTGTGGTTCAGATTCGCAGCGAGGATGGTAAATCGGGTCGCTACATAATTTTTGAAGACGGTCGCGTGCGATCGGGTGCGGGTTTGCACGACGCGCCGACCGTATCGTTGGTCTTCAAGACCGCCAAGATCGGTGCGCGGCTGTTGATGCCGCCGATTGATCAGTTGGAACAGATCGATGCGTTGAAGAATTTTCTGGTGCGTCTGGAAGGTCCCGATGATGACGCGCTGTGGTTCGCCCAGACCGTGATGGCCGCCCTGTCGGCCGGCTGGAAGTTCGGGCGCAAGATGAAAGACGGAACCACGCGCCTCTGCACCATGACCAATGGCGGGCCGTTGTTTGTCTATGTTAGCGACGGTGAAATCCTGCGCACCACGCCGGTCACCTTCGATGGAGGGGATGCCGGCACCTGGACGATCAAGGCGCGGGGCAAGGAATTCACCCCGCCGCGCAAGGGCATGCTGTCGCCTCATGCGATGAACTGGAAGGCGATGGTCAACGCGCCGAACCGGATTCAGTATCCGATGAAGCGTGTCGATTTCGACCCCGATGGTGAGCGCAATATCCAGAACCGGGGTGTGTCCGGTTATGAGCGCATCAGCTGGGACGAGGCGCTGGACATCGTCGCGGGCGAAATCAAGCGCATGAAGCGCGAGCATGGCAACGGCGCTATCGCATCGAGCAACGGCTCGCACCATAATTGGGGCAACATCGGTTACTACCTGAGCGCCAAGCTGCGTTTTATGAATGCCATCGGCACGACCGACGTGCACCACAATCCCGACAGCTGGGAAGGCTGGTACTGGGGCGCACTGCATCACTGGGGCGGCAGCTTGCGCGTCGGCGGTGGCGAACCCTTCGGTACCATCGAGGACTGCCTCGAGAACGCCGAGATGATCGTCTTCTGGTCGAGCAACCCCGAGGCGACCAGCGGCGTTTACGGTGGCCAGGAGGGCACGGTCCGGCGTCAATGGCTGCGCGATATCGACATCGATATCGTTCACATCGATCCCTACTACAACGACACCGCACAGTTCCTCGGCGGCAAGTGGATCTCGCCGAAGCCGACCACGTCGCCGGCGCTGGCCCTGGCCATCGCCCACGTCTGGATCACCGAAGATACTTACGACAAGGAGTATGTCGCGACCCGGACCAAGGGCTTCGAGACTTGGCGCGACTATATCCTCGGGGCCGAAGACGGAATCGCCAAGACGCCGGAATGGCAGGAGGCCGAGACCGGCGTGCCGGCCAAGGATGTCCGTGCGCTGGCGCGCAAATGGGCCTCCAAGCGCACCTATCTGGCGGCCGGCAGCATGGGTAACGCGTTCGGCGGTGCGGCGCGCAACGCGACGGGGACCCAGTGGACCCGGATGCTCGTCTGCCTCATGGGCATGCAGGGGCTGGGCAAGCCCGGGATCAATGTCAGCAATCTGCAACTCGGCGTGCCGCATGATTTCAGTTTCTATTTCCCCGGCTATGCCGAAGGGGGCATTTCGGGAGATCTGCACAACACCGCGATGGCGGGCGCGCTCTATCAGCGCATGCCGCAATTGCCGACCATGAACCCGTCGACCCAGAAAATCCCGCGCCTGCGGTTGCCCGATGCGATCATCGATGGGCATGCGGAGGGGTTCTTGTGGGACGCGCTTTCGATGGAAGGTCAGTTCACCAAGATCAGCTATCCCAAACAGGGTCACTCGCCCGTGCACATGCTTTATCGCTACGGCACGGCGATCCTGGGCACGTTGAGTGATTCCAACCGTTTTGTGGAAATGTACCGGTCGCCCAACCTGGAGTTCGTGGTCAGCCAGGCGATCTGGGAGGAGGGCGATACCCGGTTCGCCGACGTCATCCTGCCGGCCTGTACGAGCATGGAACGTTACGATATCGGCGAGTGGGCCAATGCCGGCGGTTACGGGGCCCATTTCCATTCCCAGACCAACAACCGGATCATCACCTTCCAGGCCAAATGCATCGAGCCGGTCGGGGAATCGAAATCCGACTACGAAATCTTTTCACACCTGGCCTGCCGACTGGGCCTCGGCGCCTACTATACGGAGGGCATGCGTGACATCGACTGGGTGAAGCGGATGTTCGATGCGTCCGACCTGCCGCAGCACATCTCGTGGAAGAAGTTCATCGAGCGCGGCTATTTCGTGGTGCCGCCCGAGGCGCCCGAGCTTCGTGCTCCGACCGCTTATAAATGGTTCGCTGACGGCGAGAAGAAGAACATTCCCGAGGCGATGCCGTTACCTGGCGATTATACCGAGAAATTCCTCGAAGGGCTGCAGACCCAGTCGGGCCTGTTCGAGTTCGAGAGTTCGAGCCTGAAACGTTTCGCGCCCGATGATCCCGAGAGGCCGCCGATCGCCAAATACACCTCCGCCTGGGAGGGACCGAATGCTGCCGGGTTGGGCGATCGCTATCCGCTGCAGCTGCTCACGCCCCATTCGCGTTTCAGCTTCCACAGCCATGGCGACGGCAAGGACAGTTTCCTGAACGACATCCCCGATCATCGGGTGCTGATCGACGGTCATTATTACTGGGTGCTTCGCCTCAACCCGACCGACGCAGCCGCGCGCGGCATTTCGACCGGTGATCTGGTGAAGGTTTTCAACGATCGCGGCGCGGTTCTGTGCGCCGCACTCCTGACCGAGCGTTTGCAGCCCGGGGTGGCCCATGGTTACGAGTCCGCGGCCGTCTACGAACCCATGGGCGAACCCGGACGTTCCGTCGACCGAGGTGGCTGTCTCAACCTGCTGTCGCCCCGGCGATCGCAGATCAAGAATTCCCACTCGATGGCCAACAGCACGACCATGGTCGAGATAATGCCCTGGGACGGTGTCGTCGAGTATGAGCGGATTGAACCGCTGAGCGTGGGAATCGTGGCATGAGTCAGCCCAAATGGAACCTGATCGTCGACGTCGCGAACTGCACGAACTGCAACAATTGTACTCTGGCCGTGCAAGACGAGCATGTGGGCAACAGCTTTGCCGGATATGTAGCCGAGATGCCCAAGCATGGGCATCGCTGGATCGACATCAAGCGGCGTGAACGCGGGCAGGGGACCATGACCGATGTCGCCTACCTGCCGACCATGTGTCAGCACTGCGATGACGCGCCGTGCATCGGTGCGGCCAAGGATGACGCCATCAAGAAGCGCCCGGACGGGATTGTCGTGATCGATCCCGAAAAATCCAAGGGTCAGCGCCAGATCGTCGATGCGTGTCCCTATGGCGCGATTTTCTGGAACGAAGAGTTGGAGATACCCCAGCACTGGATCTTCGATGCCCATCTGCTCGACGCCGGCTGGACCGAGCCGCGCTGCGTCGATGTTTGCCCGACGGGTGCGTTGCGTTCGCTCAAGGTCGATGATGCTGCAATGCAGAAAGTGTCTGATGAAGAAGGCCTGGAGCCGCTCCGGCCCGATCTCGAGACCAAGGCACGTGTGCACTACAAGAATCTCTGGCGATATGCCCAGTGCTTTATTGGAGGGACGGTTTCGGCCGAACGTGACGGTGTCGTCGATTGCGTCGAGGGTGCCCGGGTCGTGCTGACTCAGGACGGAAAAACCGTCGCTGAAACCACCACGGATGGATATGGCGATTTCAAAATCGACCGGTTGGCCCCGGACAGCGGCGTTTACGCCGTCTCGATTTCGGCCGAAGGCCTTGGTGCCGAGCAGCGTGAGGTAACTCTCGGTGAGACCATCAGTCTCGGCGAGATCAGATTGAGCGGGTGAGCGCGTCATCCAAAGACGGCGATTGGGTGGCCTACTATGCGAAAACCATTGGCCGCCCGCCGCACGATACGCTGATTTTCGCCCTCGACCGGTTCGACGAAGACCCGACATATGACGCGCGATTTGCCGTTGATCTCGGCTCGGGCGCGGGCCGGGATACCATCGAGATGCTTCGCCGCGGTTGGCGCGTGCTGGCCATAGATGCCGAGCCGGATGCCATCAACGCCCTGAAAGCACGTCCCGACCTGCCGCCAGACACCGATCTGGCCAGCTTGGTGTCCCGTTTCGAAGTCGCGGCATGGCCCACATGCGACCTTGTGAATAGCAGTTTCGCCTTGCCGCTTTGTGCGCCGTCGGATTTCGCCTCTGTGTGGGGACAGATTGAATCATCGCTGCGCCCCGGTGGCCGGTTCGCCGGGCAGCTTTACGGGGAGCGGGACAGCTGGATGGGGCGCGAAGGGATGACCTTCCTTCGTCGCGCCGACGTTGAGGGCTTGCTTGCGGGTTTCGACGTTGAAAATTTTGTCGAGGAAGAAGATTACTCGACCACTCCGCGCGGCGAGGCGAAACACTGGCACGTGTTTCACATCGTGGCCCGACGTGTCAGCTCAAGCGCCTGACGAACTGTCCTATTCTTTGTCCCAGTCGAACAGAGGGGGTTGCTTGGCCAGGAAGCGTTTGACCGCGTCGCGATGATAGTCGCTGGCGTTGGCGTCGGCCTGGGCGCTGGCCTCGGCGGCCAGGGCGGTCGTGCGATCGGTTTCCAGGGCCGATCCCATCACCCGCTTGGCGATCCCGATGGCCTCCGGGGAGGCGTTGTCGAATTTCGCCGCGAAGGCCCGCGCGTGGTCCAGCAGCTGATCTCCATCGAGTGTCTCAAGCACCAGCCCGCAGTCCTTTGCGTCTCCCGCGCTCAGTTCGCGGGCGGTCAGCACCAGGTCCTTGGCTCGTTGCAGGCCGACGAGGCGCGGTAACAGATACATCGCCCCCCAGTCGGGCACGAGGCCGATCCGGCCGAAGGACATGATGAAGCGGGCATTGTTCGCGGCGAATACGAAGTCGCAGGCGATGGCAAGGGAAAAACCCGCTCCGGCCGCAGCACCATTGACGGCCGCGATGGTGGGTATCGGCAGGTCGAGCCATCTCTCGAGTGTCGCGTGGGATTCCCGCATGCGCGCGCGCATGGCGTCGGGGCCCTTGGCAGATATCTCCTGCAGCACGCGTAAGTCCCCGCCCGCGCAGAAGGCCTTGCCGGCCCCGGTCAGGACGACGGCCGAGATATCCTTCCTCGCGCGTTTCGAGATCTGCATCACCGCGTCCGCGAATTCGTCGCGCAGTGCGCCCCCCAGGGCATTCATCGCCTTTGGTCGGTTGAGTGTCAGCGTTGCAACGCTGTCGTGCACGTCGAGCATGAGTTCGGTGTAGGTCATGGGTCGGTTCCGCCGCCTTCTGCGTTATGAGTACGGTCGGTCAATACTATGCCATGTCCGCACGCGATGCGGGTGGCCCGAACGTCAGAATGGAGAGCATGATGAGCGACAGTGAACTTCTCGAACCGTCCGTCGACCCCAAAAAGAAGGTCATCGGCTACCGGAACGTGGTTTGCGAGAATCCCGCTGGCGGCGCGCGTACGGTGGTGTCCGTGCGCGATACGCCGGGCTTCGTCATCGATGAGCCGACGGAACGCGGCGGCACCAATATGGGGCCGACTCCGGTCGAGTCAGTAATGGGCGGCATGTGCGGCTGCGACGCGGCAATCACCCACCAGGTCGCGCACATCATGAAGTTCGAATATGGCGATGTGAACTACACCTGCGACGCCGAAATCGACGTGCGTGGTGCGAAGGGCGTGACAGGCGTGCGCCCCTATTTCGAGAAGGTCACGGTGAAGAAGGTCTTCCGCACCAACGAAAGCCCGGAGCGTGTCGAGAAGCTCAAGGCGAATGTCGAGCAACGCTGCCCGGTCAGCAACCTGATCCGCGATGCCGGTGTCGACCTCCACATCGAGTGGGTTATCGAGCCCATGTAGCGAGCACGGGACCGGGTGGCATTCCCGGTCCCGATTGTTGCAAACCTATCGCTTCAGGCGTGCAGCCTCACCCAGGATGGCGCAGACGGCGGCCGTGTCCTCTTCGGCGCGGCCCTGGGCCATGCCCGCAACGTAGATGTCGGAGCAGGCGGTGAACAGCGGGGTCGGGCAGTCGAGCGATTTCGCAAACGCGCCGATCACCGACATGTCCTTTTGCCAGACCGAAATCTTCATCGTTGCATCGGAATAGTCATCGGCGACCATCATAGGGCCGCGTACTTCGAACATGCGTGATGTACCCGCACTGTCGCTGATCACATCGTAGATGACCTGCGGATCGAGCCCGCCCTTCATGCCCATGACCATGGCCTCGGCGGCGGCGATATTGTGGATCGCGACCAGATGGTTGGCAACATATTTCATGCGGCTGCCGTTGCCGAACTCGCCGACATAGTAATGCGCACGTGCGAAGCCCTCGATCACTTCGGCGCAGACATTGGCAGCGGCCTCATCCCCGCTCAGATAGACCGCAAGGTCCTTCTCGCGCGCCTGGGCGCCGGTGCCCGACAGGGGAGCGTCGATCATGGTCACGCCCGCGGCCGCGAGCGCATCATGGTTGCGCTGCTTGTCCTCGATGGGGAAGGTCGAGCATTCCATGATGATGACGTCTGTATTGCCGGCCGACGCGATTCCGTTGTCGCCGGCGCACACTGCGTCCAGGGCGCCCGTGGTGGGCAGTGAGGTGATCACGATATCGGACGCTTGGGCGACCTCGGCGGGTGACGCGACCACCGTGCCGCCTTTTCCGGCCAGCTCATCGCAACGCGCGGGATCAAGATCTAACCCCGTGACCGCGTAGCCGGATTTCAAGAAATTGCCCGAGATGGCGGACCCCATAATACCTAGGCCGACAAGGCCGATGCGCTTCGTCATGGAACAAATACTCCCAGTTTCGTGTCCGGCATCTGGACACCGGTGGATTTCGCTGCGGCGGGTTATATCATCATCCGGTCCTTGCGCGAGTGACGGGGCGCGACGCGGGTGGCGGGGACGTGCTATGGCGCGCATGATTGATTGCGGTCTTATGTGAATGAACTATCTCACCTTCCTGCGTGCCAATTTTAGATTCATCGGCTTCGGGTTTCTCCTGACGATGTTGTCGAGCTATGGCCAGACTTTCTATGTGGCCCTGTACGGTTCGGAGATCCGCGCCGAGTTCGGGCTCGGTCATGGAAGTTTTGGTGCCGTTTTCTCCACGGTCAGCATCGCGTCTGCCATATCCCTGATCTGGTTCGGGCGGCTGATCGATCGTGTCGATCTACGCCGCTACACGGCTGTGACCCTGATCGCGTTGACCGGATCGATGGTCGCGCTGTCTTTTGCGCATGTTCTCTGGCTGTTCGCGCTGGCGCTCTTCGTTATCCGGCTGTGCGGGCAGGGGTTGATGTTTCACATCATGGGCACCGCCATGGCGCGGTATTTCGCGCAGGATCGCGGCAAGGCGCTGAGCCTCTCGGGCCTTGGCCTGGCGGCCGGTGAGACGGTCCTGCCCATCACGACGGTGGCGCTGATCGCGGCGATCGGCTGGCGGAATGTGTGGCTGGCGACGGGCCTGGTTACGGCGGTGGCGCTTCTGGTGCTGGTGCCGATAGTCCTGAAAGGCTTCGAGCGTCGGCACGCGGATTACCTTGCGCGGCAATCGCAGGTTGCGGGCCAGCCGGGTGCCGGTCGTGACTGGACCCGCCTTGAGGTGCTTCGTGACCCCCGTTACCTGGGGGCGATGGCGCTGTTGTTGGCCTATCCTTTCGTGTCCACCGGTGTCTTGTTTCACCAGGCCTTCATCGCAGAGGTGCGGGGCTGGCCGATCGAACTGCTCGCCACGGGTCTCGTCTCGATGGCTTTCATGAAGGTGCTCACTTCGCTTGTAATCGGGCCGATGATCGACCGCCGTGGTGCGGTAGGCCTGATATCCGGCTCTGCGTTACCCTTTATTGCGTGTTTCGTCGCACTTGGTGCATCGGATAACCCGTTGATGCCCTATGTGTTCCTAGGCGCGCTGGGTGTCGGGATCGGGATGTTGCAGCCTATCATGTCGGCTATGTTCGCCGAGATGTACGGGGTCCGGAACCTGGGTGGGATCCGCGCGATGTCGGTATCCGCGATGGTGTTGTCCGCCGCCGCCGCCCCGGCCACATTCGGATACGCCTTCGATCTCGGTGTTTCCATCGAGACGGTGACCTTCGCGTGCGCGGGCTATATGGCGCTTGCAGCCGGGCTCGCCTTCCTGGTTCTGCACCGGCACCCGGTTTCCAAGAACGACTAGCGATAAGTTAGCCGTTTTTCGGGTATTAGCCGTTTTTCAATTCGCTGCGGATAACCTGTTCGCCAGTGCCGGAAGGTGATCTTCCGGCCATGCGGGAAGGTTTCCATGTCACTGAACACACTCGTTGCCGTTCTGGTCGGCTTTGGGCTTTTCATTGCGGCGATCGCTCTGAGCACGAACAACTACTGCGTGTTTCTGAGTAGCGCGGGTGCAATTCTCGTGCTCGGTGGGACCGTGGCATCGACCTTCATCATCTACGAGTACACCTATGTGTTCGATGGGCTGCGCGGCATTGTGCGCGCTTTCAGGATCTACCGCCGCGGTCGCTCGCATCTGAACGCCGAGGTTGGGCGGGTTATTCGCTTGGCCTATCTGGTCCACAAGGAAGGCATCGTCAGCCTCGATGCCGAAGCCAAGAAGACTCCTGGCTGGGACGTTGGATTCCTGGGTTTCGGCGTGGAACTTCTCACCTCGGAATATGAAGGCGCGAAAGTTCAGTCGATCCTCGGCAACGTGATTGAATCGACCTATGAGCGAAACATGGTCGGCGCGCAGGTGTTGCGCAGCATGGCGACAGCCGCGCCCGCCGCCGCAAAGCTCTAGCAGCGCGAGGAAATTTTCCGCTTCCGCAACTATATGATCGTCGAAGGACTTTCGATGCTGGCGGACAATGCGAGCCCGCGGGTCATCCAGGATCATATGAAAAGCTATCTCGACCCGACCATTCGCTACGATATTGACCGACAACTCAAAGGCCGACCGAGTGACAAGTCCGCCGAAACGCCCGCCAAGGGCCAGGCAAAACCTACCGGCGCGGCCGCTTGAGGCAGGCGATGCTCGGCCCCCCGAAATTCTTTCTACCGCCCGCTGCGTCAGACCGAGCCGGATGGTGACAACGCATGGCTGCTGACATTCGCCGACGCCATGACGCTGTTTCTGGCGTTCTTCGTCATGCTGGTGAGTTTCTTGAAGGTCGATATGCTGACCTTCGAGCAGGTGAAAGCCGGTATTGCGCGTGATCTTGACCAGCGCTCGATCACGCGACCGGCAGCCCAGCTTCGTGCCGAGCTGGATACATTGGTTGATTACCTCGGTGTTGCCGATGCGGTGCGCATCGACACTTTCGAGCGCGGCATCGTGCTGGAGCTGGCGGCGAACGCTTTCTATCAACCGGGCGCCGCGATATTGAGGCCCGAGGCACGCCCGATCCTCGAGAGCGTGGCCGACGCGTTGCGTTCGCCGGTCTACAGCAAGTTCAAGATTGCTGTGGAAGGTCACACGGATGACAACCCGATTTCCAATGATCGTTTCGCGTCGAACTGGGAACTGTCCGCTGCGCGCGCGACCAATGTGGTGCGGTTGTTCAGTGATGTGGAAATTTCCGTCCATCGGCTGCGCGCTGTCGCGTTTGCCGAGACCCAGCCGCAGGTCCCGAACCGTGATATCACGGGCAACCCGCTGCCCGAGAACCAGGCGAAGAACCGCCGGATTATCATCCGCGTCCACCGCTGATTCGACCCCGTCCACGCGATCTGCGAATTGACATTTTCTCGTCGAACCGTAGCGTGTGCGTCGCCAATCATTGAACTTTGCACGGGTTATAGAAAATGGAATTCGCGACCGAGTTCTGGGCCTCACTGGTTGATTTCTGGAAGCTGACCGTGGACGTGCTCCGTGACACGGCTTTCGGCACGAGTTTCGGGCGCATTCTGTTCGCGATGTTTGTCTTCGCGTTGCTCTTGGTCTTGCGCGGGATTTTTGCACGCTTTTTCATTGGGTGGCTCAAACGGCTGGCCCGCGAGACGCGCAATACCGTTGATGACCAGATGATCGATTCTCTCGAGAAGCCGCTGCGGTTTGCACCGATTGTCCTGGGCTTCTTCATCGTCACCGAGATGCTTCAGCTCACCGGTACGTTCGACCGGATCGCGTTGCGGGTTACCGAATCCCTGATCGTTCTCACCCTGTTCTGGGGGGTGATCGCGCTGGTTGAGCCCATGTCCCGGATCTTCTCGAACCTGCGCGACGTTTTGTCGGTCACGATGGTCGCGTGGATAATCAAGGCAATGAAACTGGTGCTCGGGCTGATCGGAGCGGCGGCTATTCTCGAACTATGGGGCATCGAGATCGGACCGTTGATCGCAGGGCTTGGCCTGTTTGGCCTGGCGGGTGCCCTGGCGGCGCAGGATCTGTTCAAGAATTTGCTGTCGGGCGTGCTGATCCTTGGTGAGAAACGGTTCCGTCCCGGGGACTGGATCAAGGTGGACGGTGTCGTCGAGGGCACGGTTGAGACGATCGGCTTCCGCTCGACGATGGTACGCCAGTTCGACAAGGCGGCCGTCCAGGTGCCAAATGCCAAGCTCGCCGACACCGCGGTTATCAATTTCTCGGAGATGACCCATCGGCGTATCTACTGGAAAATTGGCGTGCTCTACGACACCTCGGCGGCCCAGCTGCGCGAAATTCGCGACGGGATCGAGGCCTACATCATTGGCGACGAGGCCTTTGCAGACCCCAAGGATGTCGCCACCTTCGTGCGTATCGACAGCTTCAACGACAGCAGCATCGACATCATGGTCTATTGCTTTACCAAGACCACGAACTGGGGCGAGTGGCTGGTCGTCAAGGAAGCGCTCGCCTACCGGATCAAGGCCCTCGTCGAGGGCGCGGGCTCCGGTTTCGCGTTCCCGAGCCGGTCACTCTATGTCGAGGCGTTGCCCGGCAGCGGACCCGAGACCTACACCCCGCCCGATGAACCCGCCGACACGCCGTCGGCATCCGCAGTCGTCCAGGCGGCTGCCGCCGTCGGCAACGTGTCGGGCGACGGCGAGGGTTAGCCCCCGCGTTCTTCCGCGCGGCGCACCGCCTCGTCTTCTAGGGATTCGGCGTCGGCCGCATCGATCACGTGGCTTGCCAGTCGATACCCGAAACCCGCGCGGGCCATCGCCGCCAGATCGCGGTCGCGCCGTGCGTCCCTGTCGTCGCGCCGCCACGGGCCGAGGCGGCGGCGCTGGGCATGACGGCATGCGGCCGTGAACTCGGCGTCCGGGTCGGATTCTTCCAACGCCAGCATGGCTGCCGCGATATCGTCCTGGCCGACACCCTTGATCTTCAGGGACATCTCGATCTTGCGCCTCGAGGCGCCGGACCGGTGCAGGCTCGCCGCCCGGTTCTCGGCATATAATCTGTCGTTCACCAGCTTTCGTTCGACGAAGTCCGCGACGATGTCGTCTGCCCAACGTGTGGCTTCTTCCATGTCCGTGTCGTGCAGACGTGTCGACCGGCGGACCCGGCGCATCAGAACTTCGTGCAGGTTGGCCGCCGAGGTGGAGTAGCGATCGATATAGGACAATGCGGCCTTGCGCAGGCGCTCGGAGGTCGCGGGTTTCGGCTTGCGGCGCGGTCTGCCGTCGCGTCCCCTGATGGCGCACTCTTCGGTCGGAGGCTCGTCGTTCATCTGCTCGTCGCTCATCGGACCGCCGCTTGCCGTGTGCCGGTCACGCGCATAAGTTCCGCCCCATGGAGACGGGTATGACGCAATTGATGAGGGACCGGGCAGGTGCGGGCGATGCACCGCGCGTGCGTAGTTTCGGCTATGTGAACTGGCGGGGTGTGTGGACGCTGTATCACCGCGAGGTCAAACGCTTCCTGAAAGTGTTCACCCAAACCATAGCTGCCCCCGTCGTCACCACATTGTTGTTCTACACCATCTTCAGCGTGGCGCTGGAGAATCGCGTCGGTACGGTCGGGTCGGTGCCTTTTGTCGTGTTTCTGGCCCCGGGCCTGATCATGATGACCATTCTACAGAACTCCTTTGCCAACACATCGTCCTCGATCATGGTCTCGAAGGTACAGGGCAACATCGTTGATGTGCTGATGCCGCCGATCAGTCCGTTGGAGATGATGTGCGCATATATCGCCGGCGGCGTGACACGGGGCATGATCGTTGCGGCCGCATCGAGCACCGCCATGTTCTTCCTGGTCAATCTACCCTTTGCGAATCCTGCCGCGATCCTGTTCTTCGCGCTGGCGGCCTCGGTCATGCTGGCGTTGCTCGGGATGATCGGCGGAATCTGGGCCGACAAGTTCGACCATATGGCGGCAATCACGAACTTCGTTATCGTGCCGCTGTCCTTCCTGTCAGGCACGTTTTACTCGATCAAGCGGTTACCCGAGGCCTGGCAGTATTTCGCCCAGTTCAACCCGTTCTTTTATGCCATCGACGGGTTCCGTTATGGATTTATCGGGCAGGGGGATGCCGCGTTCTGGCTCGGTGCCGCCGTGATGATCGGCGTCGACCTGGTGCTGTTCCTGATTGTCCACCGCATGCTCGTTACCGGCTACAAGCTTAAGTCCTGAGTGCGCGATGTCTCTGCGCGACGGCACAATCCTTAGTGGCCGACCGGTGGTACGGCGCTTCGGCGTCGTCAATTATCGCGGGCTGGCGACGATGTACATGCGCGAGATGCTGCGCGGGTTCAAAATCTGGGGCATCACCCTGGCCGCGCCGACGGTTCGCGCGTTGCTCTTCGCCGGTGTGTTCGGACTGGTGATCGACAGGCCGGGCGCCACGATGGGCGGGATGCCTTTCATCGATTTCCTCTTGCCGGGGCTCGTTGCGGTGGCCGCGCTGGAACGGTCATTCCAGTCCAGCGCCTTCTCCATCGTCTACGACAAGAATGAGGGGATATTCGTCGATCTGGCCATGCTGCCGCTCACGCCGGGCGAGATCGTGTTTGGCTACGCGGCGGCGTCAGTCTCGGCCAGCCTTATCGTGGGCGCTGTCGTCTGGGTCGCGTTGCTGATGGTGGGTGGTGCGGTGCCCGTGGCGCCGCTGATCCTGGTGTTCTTCTTGGCGCTGGGTTCGCTGATGATTGCACTCTTCAGCCAGATCACCGGCCTTTGGGCACGCAAATGGGATTATCTGGAATCCGTGCAGACGTTCATTTTCATGCCCTTTGTTTTCCTGTCGGGCGTGTTCTTCTCGATCGATGAGCTGTCGGCCGCGGCACAGCCATATGCTCGGGCCAACCCGGTCTTTTATATCGTCGACGGGATACGGTTCGCGATCACCGGCCGGGCCGACGCCAATCCCTGGGTCGGTGCGGGCGTGTGCCTTGCCGTGATCGTGGTTCTCTGGATCATCGTGTATCGGCTGTTTGCGGCGGGTTACAGGATGAAGACCTAGAGCTCCTGCGCCGTTGACTTCCGCAGCGCCTTTTTCGATAGTCACGGCCTTTTTCGCGGGCGCATTCGGGCGCCGCGCGTATCGGCGAGTTTGGAGATTGAGATCATGACTGCGGTGATGCCGAATTACGGTAATCCGACCGTCTCGTTCGAGCGGGGTGAGGGTGCCTATTTATTCGACACGGATGGTCGACGCTATCTCGATTTCGCGGCCGGCATTGCCGTGAATTCACTGGGCCATAGCCACCCGGCGCTGGTGAACGCGTTGAAGGACCAGGCTGAACGGCTTTGGCATGTGTCTAACCTCTACGCCATTCCCGATCAGGTCCGGATGGCCGAACGCCTGTGTGCGTTGTCCTTCGCCGACGGGGTATTCTTCTGTAATTCCGGCACGGAGGCGATGGAGGGCTCGATCAAGGCGGCCCGGCGGTTCCACGCCCAGAACGGTCATCCGGAAAAATGGCGCTCGATCACGCTCGAGGGCTCGTTCCACGGGCGGACGATCGCCATGCTGTCGGCATCTAAGAATCCCAAGCATCTGGACGGTTTCGGTGATCCGGCGGACGGGTTCGACATTGTGCCGGTTCACAACATGAATGCGCTGCGCGATGCGATCACGCCCGAGACGGCGGCGATCGTCGCCGAACCGATCCAGGGTGAAGGCGGCCTGCGACCCCTTGAAGAATCCTATCTGCGCGAGCTCCGCACGGCTGCGGACGAGTTCGGATTGCTCCTGGTGTTCGACGAGGTTCAGACTGGGTTCGGCCGCACCGGCAAGCTCTTCGCCCATGAATGGTCCGGTGTCATACCGGATGTGATGGCGTGCGCAAAGGGAATCGCGGGTGGGTTCCCGTGTGGCGCGGTGCTGGCGACCGATGCGGTTGCTTCCGCCATGACGGCGGGATCCCACGGCAGCACGTTCGGTGGCAATCCGCTGGCGATGGCCGTGGCGAATGCCAACCTCGATGTGCTGACCGGCGAGGGTTTTCTCGACAGTGTCGTTCGCTCGGGTGATGCCCTGCGGGAAGGATTGCGCGATATCTCAAGCCGGTATCCGGGAGTCATCACGGATGTGCGCGGCCAGGGACTGATGATCGGCATGGTCGTCGACCCGTCCTTCACCAACGGGCAGCTGGACGATGCGGCGCGTGATGAAGGTTTGCTCACGGTGGTGGCCGGGGAAAACGTTTTGCGCATGTTGCCGCCGCTGATTATCGGCGCGAATGAGATCGCCGAAGCAATCGATGCCATCGACAAGGCTTGCGCAGTGCTCGCAAGTGCCGGCGATGCCTGAGCTCAGAAATTTTCTCGATCTGGACCAGATCGACGCGGCCATATTGCGAGACATCATCGATGTCAGCGCCCGGATAAAGGCATCCGGCGAACGCACACCGCTTCTTGCGGACCGGACCCTTGCGATGGTGTTCGAAAAGCCCAGCACGCGTACCAGGGTGTCTTTCGAGGTAGCGATGCAGACCCTCGGCGGCAACGTCATCATGCTCGAGCCGAATGGCTCTCAGCTCGGGCGCGGCGAGACCGTCGCCGATACGGCGCGTATCCTGTCCCAATATGTCGATGTCATCATGTACCGGACGTCGTCGGTGGCGAACCTCGAAGAGATGGCCGGTGCGGCGAACGTGCCCGTGATCAACGGGCTGACGGACCGGTCTCATCCCTGCCAGATCATGGCCGACATCATGACCTTCGAAGAAGAGGTCGGCCCGATCGCCGGCAAGGTGATCGCGTGGAGCGGCGACAGCAACAATGTCGCGAATTCCTGGATTCAGGCCGCCGTGCATTTCGGCTTCGAGTTTCGTGTTGCGTCGCCGGCAGACTTGCGTCCGCCGCAGAAAATTCTCGACTGGGCCGTCGCCAATGGCGGCAATGTTTCCGTCGGGGATGATCCGGTCGCCGCCGTGTCGGGCGCGGATTGTGTGGTCACCGATACCTGGGTGTCCATGGGTGACAAGGAGGCCGACAAGCGCCGAGCCTTGCTCGCACCGTATCGGGTTGACGCGACGTTGATGGCGAAAGCAGGACCCAAGGCCGTATTCATGCATTGTCTGCCAGTCTATCGCGGCGACGAGGTGACTGCCGAGGTGGTGGATGGCCCGCAATCTGTTGTCTGGACGGAAGCCGGGAACCGGCTCCATGCGCAGAAGGGTATTCTTTTGTGGTGTCTCCTCGGGAGTGCGGCCTTTGCCTGATGCGGGGGGTGAACCCGATCGGAGTGGCCCGAACCGGCCGGTTGATGACCTGATCCAGCCGTTCCAGCTGGAATCCGGGGAAGATGGCGAAGCAAGGCTGAGCGGCCGCCTGGCGCGGCTCGGCGATGCTGTCGATGACGCCTTGAACCGTCACGATTATCCCGAACCCGTCGCGAAGCTGCTTGGCGAGGCGTTGGCGCTGAGTGCCGCACTCGCGGGGGCCCTCAAATTCGACGGGATATTCACCCTGCAAATCCAGGGGGACGGCCCGGTTTCCCTGCTTTTGGCGGATGTGCAGACCACCGACGAGGCCGAACGATACCTGGTGCGTGGTTACGCGAAATACGACGATGAAGCTCCGGCCGTGCACATGGTTGGCGACAGCCTTCTGGGCGAGGGGTATTTTGCACTCACCGTCGATCAGGGCGCGCACACCGATCGCTATCAGGGCATGGTCGAGATCACCGGCACGACCCTGGCGGAATGCGCACGGCATTATTTCCGCCAATCCCAGCAGATGGATGCCGCCATCACCGTGTCGGCAGGCCGGACGGGGCCGAATGGTGCGTGGCGCGCCGGCGCCATAATGGTGCAGCGGATCGCCGACGATCCCAATATCCAGCTCCCGTCCGATGATGGCGATGACACCTGGCGCCGGGTGATGATGCTGATGGCGACGGGGACCGAAACCGAAATGCTGGACCCCGCGTTGAGTGCCGAGCGCTATCTGTTTCGTCTTTTCCACGAGGAAGGCGTGCGCGTAACCGACCCCCGGCCGGTTGCCCGGGGATGTCGTTGCTCGTCGGAACGGGTGTTCAATGTTCTGGTCCAGTTGCCGCGTGAAGATCTCCACGACCTTGCGGTTGATGGCAATCTTGAGGTCACCTGCGAGTTCTGCAGTGAGACCTACCGCTTCACGCCCGAGGCCGTAGAGGTGCGGGCTGCGGAAACAGGCTCCGGACAAACCGGTAACCCCGTCATCGAATCGCCCGAATCTTCCGGTAGGTGATCTATTAGAGATCAATCTACGGGTATCTGGGGAGGGTGGTTCATGTACCGATTTAATAGACGTACCGCGCTGGCCGGGCTGTCGGGCCTTATTCTTGCCGGTTGCACGACACCGTCGCCTGCCCCTCGGTATCCAGAATTGACCTTCAACCATCTGCCGCCCATTCGGCTCGATGCTGCGTCGTTGGAGATCGTGGACGAGTTCAAACCGTCGTTCGCCGCCCCCAATGTCGAGCATTTGATGCCGGTGTCGCCGGCGGCGGCCATGCGTCGCTGGGCGCTGGACCGGCTCAAGCCGGTTGGCCGTGGCGGCCGGATCGTTTTCACGATCGCCGATGCGGCTGTTGTCGAAACAGCCCTGGCACCGACACCCGGCGTGCGCGGTGTCATCACCAAAGACCAGTCCGAGCGTTATGACGCCAAGCTTCTGGTGCGCATTTCCGTGGATGGCGGCGACAACCGACGCCGCGGCGATGTGAGTGCGGAAGCAATGCGCAGCCGTACCGTGATCGAGGGCTTGTCGCTCAACGAGCGGGAGGAAATCTGGTTCCAGATGAGTGAGAACCTGGTCATGGATATGAACAGCGAACTCGAAACGGCTATTCGCTCTTTCCTGCAGCCGTTTCTGGTCCCGGCGTCTTAGGGCTCGGTTTCGGCGGTTCGTTGGTCAGGGAATCGGCGCCCCGGAAACACACCAATCCTGCAAACGGTCGAGGAACATCGCGCAAGCGTCCAGTTCCTCCTCGGCGATCCATTCATCGGCTTGATGAGCTTGGGCGATGTCGCCCGGGCCGCACAGGACCGTGGGAATCCCGTGCTGTTGAAACTGACTGGCATCGGCCACATAGGCGGCGGTGCGGGTCGCGTTCGCGCCGGTCAGGTGGCGCACGAGCCGTTCGGCCGCCGACCCCGGGTCCGCGTGCAGGGGCGGCACGGCCGCGAGTGGTGACAATCGTACATCGGCATCCGGGTGGGCGGATTTGATCCGCGGGCGCAACTCTTCGTCGAGATAGGTTCGCACCCGGGCTTCGATTGCGTCCGCATCGGCCTCGGGCAGGGGACGAAACTCCCAGGATACGGTGCACCTCTCGGCGATGATGTTGAGCGCCTCACCGCCTTCGATCTGCCCGATATTGAAGGTGGTCCAGGGCGGGGTGAAGTCGCTTTCGGGCATGGCGGCCGCCTCGGCCTCGGCGGTCATGGTGGACAGGAAGTCAATAAAGTCAGCGGCGAAACCGATGGCGTTCGCGCCGAGATGCGGCGTGCTGGAATGGGCCGCCACACCGGTGAAAACCGTCTCGAAACCGCGGATCCCCTTATGGGCCGTGACGATCTGCATTTTCGTGGGCTCCCCGACAATCGCGAGAGCTGGCATGGGCACGGCGTCACCCAGTCGCGTGATCATCCGCCCGACACCCCGGCACCCGACCTCTTCGTCATAGGACAGCGCGATATGAACCGGTGTTTGTAAATCGGCGGCCGCGAGTGCGGGCACCTTGTCGAGCACGGCGGCAATGAACCCCTTCATGTCCGCCGATCCGCGCGCATACTGGCGGGCCTCGCCATCGACATTTCGGGCTGTCAGCTCGAAGGGGTCGTTGGTCCAGTCCTGGCCGGTGACCGGCACCACGTCGGTGTGGCCCGAAAGAACGACGCCACCCTTGCGGTCGGGGCCGATCGTGGCCAGCAGGTTCGACTTGGCGCCATCGTCACTTTCGATGCGTTGGGATTGCACCCCATGACGCGCCAAATACGCCTCGATGAATGCGATGAGGTCGAGGTTAGATTTGTGAGACGTCGTGTCGAAGCCGACCAGTTGGGCCAGAATTTCGATGGTACGGTTCGGCTCACCCGGCATGATCAGCTTCTCCAGAAGGCGGGCGTCAGGATGACCAGAACCGTAAACAGTTCAAGCCGGCCGAGTAGCATTCCGATCGAGAGCATCCATTTTGCCGCGTCGGGTAAATCCGCAAACGTGCCCATGGGACCGATTGTTGGGCCGAGGCCCGGCCCCACATTGGAGATTGCCGTCGCGGCGCCCGACAGGCTCGTCAGGAAATCCAGGCCGAGTACGCTCAGGCCCAAGGCCAGCAGGATGAAAACGAGGATGTAGAAGAACACGAAACCAAGGACCGACAGTGCGATCTCCTCGGTGATCGGGTTTCGGTTGTAGTGTGGAATGAACACGCCATGGGGTTGCAAGAGGCGTTTGATCTGCATCGTTGCAATTGCATAGAGCACCTGGAAACGGAAAATCTTGATGCCGCAGGTGGTCGAGCCGGCGCAGCCGCCGATGAACATGATCACGAAGAAAACGATCAGCGCGAAGCTGCCCCAATTATCGAATGCCGCGGAGACATATCCGGTCCCGGTGACGATCGACACACCGTTGAAGGTCGCGACACGGATGGACGCGCCGAGCGGCATATCCTGGGCGAGGTAAAGGCTCGCGCTCAAGATTGCCATGATCGCGACGACGATTGCCAGGAACCAGCGAACCTGGGAATCGTGGAGCAGGCCCATGGGGCGGCCACGTGCTGCCTGAAGATAGAGAACGAAGGGCAGGGAGCCGACGATCATGAAGACGATCGCGATGATGTCGATGCCGGTTCTGTCGAACACACCGATGCTGTTGTCGGAGGTCGAGAACCCGCCTGTTGCGATGGTCGTCATTGCGTGGGCGATCGCATCGAAGCCGGGCATGCCGGCCAGCCAATAGCCGAGCGCGCACACCAGGGTCAGCCCCAGATAGATCGATCCGATCGCCGTTGATGTCTGGGCCGCGCGCGGCAGGACCTTCTCGGAGGTGTCCGAACTTTCGAGCCGGAATATCTGCATGCCGCCGACCTGTAACATCGGCAGAACGGCGATCGCCATAACTATGATACCGATCCCGCCGAGCCACTGGAGCAACGCGCGCCAGAGCAGAATTCCGGGTGGAGCTGCGTCAAGGCCGATGATCACTGTGGAGCCGGTGGTCGTGATCCCGGACATGGCTTCGAAGAACGCGTCGGCGAAGCTCAGGTTGAGGCCGGCGAACACAAACGGCAGTGCTGCGAACACGGTCAGGCCGAGCCAGCTTGCCGTAGTCAACACAAAGGCTTCCCGGATGCCGACCTTCATATCGCCACCGCGCATGCTCAAGATCAGCGAGACGCCGATAAACAACGTCAGACCCGCAGACGCGAGGAAGACCTGCCAGTCGTCGTTACCACTGGCGGCATCGACCAGCGCCGGCAGGAACATGGCGATGGACAATGTGGTGAGCAGAATGCCCAGAATGAAGAGAATGGGTCGGAAATCTAGCAATTGGATCTCTCGTGGCCCGGTGGGTGCCCGTGGTTTGAAGTTGCTGACGGGCAGGTGAGCGGCGGATGATTGGTGAAAACCGGCGGTCTGTCCAGCACCGGAATCAGGTCAGGATGATCCGCCTGGTGCGATATTTCCGATGAATGACAGGAACTCGCGCCGCGTATCGGAGGATTCACGGAAAGCGCCGAGCATTCGGCTGGTCACCATGACCACGCCCGGCTTGTGGACACCGCGCGTCGTCATGCATTGATGTTCTGCCTCGATGACGACCGCGACCCCTTTCGGGCACAGCACTTCGTCGATGCAATTGGCGATCTGCGCGGTAAGTTTTTCCTGAATCTGCAGTCGCTTGGCATAGGCCTCGGCCACCCGCGCGAGCTTACTGATGCCAACAACCCTTTTGTCCGGCAGATAGCCGATATGAATCTTGCCGAGGATCGGGGCCAGATGATGTTCGCAATAGGATTCGAGCCGGATGTCGCGCAACACGACCATCTCGTCATAGCCCTCGACTTCCTCGAAGGTTCGTTCCAGATAGGCGAGCGGGTCCTCGCGATAACCGGAGAAAAACTCCTCAAACGCGCGGGCCACGCGGGCCGGCGTATCGACCAGTCCCTCGCGCGACGGATCGTCACCCGCCCAGCTTAAAAGCGTGCGGACGGCGTCTTCCGCCTGGGCGCGGTCTGGCACTGGCATTGTGGTTCCCGGCTTATCGTCTGGCATGGTCTCTTCCGATTTGTCCGGCCGCGAAGCGGCGGGGGCGGTGGTCAGTTCGGCCGTACAACCTGGTGCGGGCTGTCGAGTGAGAACGCCGGAATGTTGATCTCGAGCAGGTCGCCATCATCGGTCTGCATCTGGTAGGAGCCGACCATGATGCCCGACGGCGTGGCTAGCGGCGTGCCACTGGTATATTCGAATGTCTCACCTGGCTCCAGAACCGGTTGTTCGCCGACAACCCCGGAACCGCGTACTTCTTGGACGAGCCCGTTGGCATCGGTGATGTGCCAGTAGCGTGAACGCAGTTGCACGGTGTCGGGTCCGCAATTCTCGATACGTACCTGATAGGCCCACACGAAATGGTCTTCGTCGGGCTCGGACTGGTCCTCAAGAAAGATAGGGGTGACGGTGACCGAGATGTCCTTGGTCGTCTGATTGTACATATGGTCGTAGATTTGTTCGTACATCTGTTTGTGCCTGAATCTGGTGTTGTGCCGCATTTTTATGCGTCTCAACACAAATTTCGGGGCGATTTGGCTACATGGCGGCACAAAAGTCCACCCTGTCAGAATGTAACAATGTTGCCATGTACATACGGGCGCCGGTTGCGCGGGCAGGGGACGTTTACTATAGAGTCGGCTTCCCTATGCGGGTGTAGTTCAATGGCAGAACGGCAGCTTCCCAAGCTGCATACGAGGGTTCGATTCCCTTCACCCGCTCCAATTCCCCATTTGTACTCAATTGCCGGGTGTCAGGTGATGGTTCAGGCGGCGGCGCGTAACGGGACGGGGCAGCGGTGAGTCAGACAATCGCAATTGCGGGAGGCGGCATCGGCGGATTGTCCGCGGCCTTGGGCTTGTCCAACAAGGGTTTCGACGTCATCGTCCTCGAGAAGGCGTCCGAACTGGGTGAAATCGGAGCCGGTATTCAGCTCGGGCCGAATGCGTTTCACGCACTCGATTATTTCGGCGTCGGCACCGCCGCGCGCGATAAGGCCGTCTTCATCGACATGCTGCGCTTGATGGACGCGGTCAGCGGCGAGGAGATCACGCACATTCCCCTCGATGAACCGTTCCGCGAACGGTTCGGGAATCCCTATGCGGTGATCCACCGGGCGGATCTGCACGGTGTGCTGCTGGACGCCTGCCGGTCACGCGAGAACATCGAACTCCGGGTCAATGCCGAAGTCGCGGGATACGACAACGAAACCGCGGGCGTGTCGGTACATCTGGCCAGCGGTGAGCATGTTGCGGCTGACGTGTTGATCGGCGCAGACGGGCTTTGGTCGAATTTGCGCGGCAGCTTGGTTGGCGACGGGGCGCCGCGGGTTTCGGGGCATTCGACCTATCGTTCGGTGATTCCGTTTGCGCAAATGCCCGAGGAACTGCGCTGGAATGCCGCCACGCTGTGGGCCGGGCCCAAATGCCACATCGTTCATTATCCGCTGTCCGACTGGAAGTATTTCAACCTTGTCGTCACCTATCACAATGAGGCGCCTGAGCCGGTCGCGGGCCATCCGGTGACGAAAGACGAAGTTCGTCAGGGCTTTATGCATATTCACGAAAGCGCGCGACAGATCATCGAGATCGGAAACGACTGGCGACTTTGGGTGCTGTGCGATCGCGAACCGGTTGAAAACTGGGTCGACGGTCAGGTCGCGTTGTTGGGTGATGCTGCCCATCCGATGATGCAGTACTACGCCCAGGGTGCATGTATGGCGATGGAGGATGCCGTGTGCCTTTCGCACAATCTCGACGCCCATCGTTCAGACATTCACAAGGGCCTGATGGCTTATCAGGACCAGCGACTGGTGCGCACTGCACGGGTCCAGATCGGGTCCCGCGAAATCGGGGATCTGGTTTTTCACCCCGCGGGTATGCGGGCCCGGGTGCGCAACGAGATCATGAGTTCGATGAGCGTGGAAGATTATTATGACCGGTTGACCTGGCTCTACGGCAGCACCGGGCTCAGTGCGGCCGCAGTGGCATCCTGATTCACAGGTCGCGATCCCGTGACCGGCCGTGCCATAATCGGTCCACAGAACAACGAGAAAATATGGAGGTCACGATGAAGACAATCGAGATATCCCCCGAAGAGATGCAGAGCCGTTTGTCGCGCTTTCGGGAGCTGAAACCGCTTCGCGCGGCCGAGAGCCTCGACATTCCGCAGGAAGCCAAGGACGTCATTTATGCTCGCGAACTGCTGTCGGTGATCGGTCTGGGCGGCACGGAAGACACGCCGGTCAATCAGGGGGCGCCGATTCAGGGCTCCGGCGGCATCACCATGACCCACGCCGTGTGCCCGCCGGGTACCGGACCGGAACTGCATAACCACCAACAAACCTATGAGACCTTTACGGTGTTGCGAGGCCGTTTCGAGGTGACCTGGAACGACGATGGCGCGCAGCGGATCGAGCTTGAAGAGTTCGACACGATCTCGGTGCCGCCAGGTGTGTGTCGGGCGTTCCGCAATATCGGTGACGATGAAGGTATCCTGCAGGTGGTTATCAGCGGCGGTGTTCACGACATGACGGACATCGCCTTCACACCCGCCATTGCAGAAAAACTGTCCGGCTTTGGCGACAATGTGGTCGAACAGTTCGAAGAACGCGGCATGCGGTTTACCGCAGGTGTGGATGCGGCCTGACGGGATCTTAATTTATCAGATGATCAATAAGGGCGGCCCATTTGGACCGCCCTTTTTCATGCGCGCGTCTATTGAGCAGGATCAATGTAGTTCGTGTCGTTCCTGGCGATGGTGGGGAAACTTCATCTGAAGGAGACCGAAATGAGCTATCGATCCATTTGCGTTGGTCTGTTGCGCGGCGATGCCCGAAATACCGATGCGTTGGATGCCGCGGTCAGGTTGACGGCGGCCCAAGACGCCCATCTGACAGGCATGCTGTTGATCCCGCCACTGAACATCCCGGTCTATGCCGCGATCCCGCTGCCGGACGATGTCATGAGCAATTATTATGAAGACGCGGACAAAGAAGCCGAGGAATTCCGCACCGTGTTCGAAGACGGTTGCCGGGCCGCGGGTGTCGCGTCGGCTGAGTGGCAGGGCAGCTTGCAGAATATCGTGGAAAGTCTTCAGAATATCGCGCCGGTGACGGATTTATTTGTTCTCACTCAACATGGCGGCGGCGACTATAGCTGGCTGATCGGCGAGGCCAGCCTAGCTCTCGGCGTGCCGATCATGGCGATCCCCAAAGCCGCTGTTCGAGCTCGACCGGCACATCCTGGTTCAGGGCGAGTATGTCTCGATCACGTAACATGACGGCGTGTTACGTACATTCCGGGTCGTCCGCGTCCGCTGACTAGCTCTCGCTTGTCTTGCGCCGCCTGTTCTCGAGCTGGATCGAGTAGTAATTGCCGGCGAAGATAACCAAGGCGCCGATCAGCACCGGCAGCTGGGCGGTTTCGTTGTAGAGAAGAAGCCCGACCGCCACGATCAGCGGCAGACGCATGAAATCTATGGGTACCACGATGGTCTGGTCGGCAATCGAGAGTGCCTTAGCCGTACAATAATGCGCCGATAGGCCGACGGCGCCGACGGCGAACAGCCAGAACAACTGCAGCCAGTCGGGTGTGACCCAGATGGGCACTGACAGGGCCAAACCCATGGGCAGCTGAATCACCGACATATAGAGCAGGATCACGATGGGTGCGTCGGTGCGGGTCATATATTTCGTGATCGACAGGGTCATGGCGAAACCGATCGCCGCACCCAGGACGGCCAGCGTGCCATGGTCGATGGCGGCGACCCCGGGTCGCAGGATGATCAGGATGCCGATGAACCCGAAGACCACCGCGACGACGCGGCCCCGGTTCAACTTTTCCCCCAGGAACAGCACGGCAAGGACAGTCGCCCAGATCGGGGCCGTGAACTCAATGGCGAAGACTTCGGCCAGAGGCAGCAGGCCGATACCCGTTATCCAGCCGAGCTGGGCGCCGAAATGAATGAAGTTACGGCCGAACTGGAGTTTGAGGTTGCTGGTGCGCCAGATCGCGCGGCCCATCTTCAAGGAAAATGGTAGCAATATCAGGAGCGCACCGAGGCTTCGGAACAGCATGATCTCGAAGCTGTGGATCTCGCCGGATAGCTCACGGACCGCGATGGCCATCAGCGTGAACGAGAGCAGAGTGCCCGTCATCCAGGCGACCGCTTGAAAAAGCGGTGCCGGAGATCTTGCCGGTGGCGCCGGTCCGGTCATGCCGAGCTCGTCCTGGTGTACGGCCGCGTCATCCGGCCGATCCGGATTCAACTCAACCTGTCGACGCCGAGATCGTCCGCGACGCTGGCGAGGCCCTCAAGCAGGGGGTCGGGTAATGGAATGCCGTTGGCCGAGCGGTCCGCATAGGCGGCGTGGGTGCCTTCGCCGGGCATGCGCACGCTCTCGACACCGGGCAGGGTCGGCGAGCCGTGCATTTCCGCGATGACCGCATCCACCTGCTTCTTGAAGTCATCCACATCCATGAAGGCCGAGATGTCGACCGCCAGATAGAACTGGCCGGTGTTGGTGGCCGTGGAGGCATCGGCATTCATGTCGACAACATTCTTGCCGAAATGTGCGCCGTTGAGGGTGCCGGCCAGGATGCCGAAAATCAGTGCCAGCCCGTAACCCTTGGGGCCGCCGATGGGCAGGAGGTAGCCGGTACCCGCCTTGCTGGCATCGGTCAGCGGACCACCATCGGGGCCGACCATCCAACCTTCGGGCATCTCGATGCCGCGCTGAGCAAAGACCTTTACCTTGCCGTAGGAGGTCACGGTCGTGGCCATGTCGAGGACGATGGAATCTTCCTTGTCGGCCGGGACGGATACCGCGATCGGATTGGTGGACAGCAGCGCTTCGGTGCCGCCCCATGGGGGGAGATGGTTGGCACTGCCGACGGCGACATAGAGGCCGATCATGTCGTGCTCGAGCGCCATGTTCGAATAGACGCCAGCCGCACCGGCATGGTTGGAATGGCGCATCCCGACCCAGGCGACGCCGGTCTGCTTTGCCTTCTCGATGGCGACCTCTGCCGCCCGGTTGACGACCAGATGACCCATGGCGTTGTCGCCGTCGATCAGCGCCATCGCGGTACGCTCTTTCTCGATCTTGATGTCGGGGGTCGCGTTGAAGCCTTGCGATTTGAGTCGTCCGATATAGCCGGGCAACCGGAAGATGCCGTGGGAGTCCTTGCCGAGCATGTCGCCCTCGGCCATCAGACGGGCCACCGTCGCGGCATCGGCATCGGGCATGCCCGTCGCGACAAAGCATCGCGCCATGAAGGCCTCGATCTGGTCGCGTGTGTGGCGCTGCATCGTCTTCGCTTCGTCCGGCATGTTCACTCTCTCCAAGAACGGGTTACTCGCAGGGCGCAGCATAGACAATAAATCTAGCGCCGGGCGAATGGTCGGCGCAAATTACTCCTGTTCTCGCGGGAACGAAGAATGCAGCATGTGAGCGAGGAGCACCCACCAATGCCTGAAATCAAACTCGAAGACCGCACTATTTCTGAGTTAACCGCTGATTTGCGGGAGGGCCGAACAAGCGCGGCGGCGCTTGCGGACGCCGCCATCGCTAACCACGAGGCGGGTGATGTCACGTTCGGCGCCTACAAAACCTGGGATTCGGCGCGCTTTCGCGCCGAGGCCGATGTTGCCGACGGAGCGTTAGCGGCCGGCATCGACCTCGGGCCGCTGCAGGGCATACCGGTGTCGGTGAAGGATCTATACGGCGTTCGTGGATACGCGACCTTCGCCGGCTCACCGCGTGAACTGCCCGAGGCGTGGCGCCATGAAGGCCCGGTGATACGTGCATTGCGAGGACAACTCGCTACGTTCTCGGGCAAGACCCATACGGTGCAGTTTGCGTTCGGTGCGCTGGGTACGAACCCCCATTGGGGCACACCCCGCAACCCGTGGGATGCCGACGATCATCGCGCGCCCGGCGGCTCCAGTGCGGGCGCGGGTGTTAGCCTGTGGGAAGGTTCGGCGTTGGTGGCGATGGGCACCGACACGGCGGGGTCGGTGCGCATGCCCGCCAGCATGACCGGCGCCGTTGGCATCAAGACCACCCAGGACCGCTGGTCGATCGAGGGCATCACGCCGCTGAGCAGCACACTCGATACGCCCGGCGTGCTTGCGCGATCGGTCGCCGACGCGGCATTGGCATTCTCGGTGATCGATCCCGTTGTCAGCCCGGACCCCGAGAGCTTTATGGCCGATGTTGAGACGGCGGAGATCGGTGATTTTCGGATCGGCGTCTGCGAGACATTCTTCGCCGACTGCGACCCCGGTATCGCCGAAGCCGTGCAGGCAGCGATGACGGAGCTTGAGGCCGCCGGCGCACGACTTACCAAAGTTGAAATTCCCGGCCTCGACGAGGTCGATCAGATTTTCCGAACCGGCGGCCTGTCGGCCTTCGAGTTTGCCAGTTTCATCAAGGATGAACTGCCGGACTTCCTCGAGGATATCGATCCCATGGTGGGGTCGCGCTTCGACAAGATGGCGGCGATGACCTCGAGCGACTATCGCAGCCGGTTGCGGCGGATGTCGGCGCTTTCAACGACCGCGCACGCCGCGATTGCGGGCGTGCATGGGGTGGTCGGGCCGACGGTGCCGATTACGCCGCCAAAGATCGCCGACGTGCAGGATCCAAAGGCCTATATTAAGGCCAACTTGATGGCGGCCCGGAACACGACGGTGGCGAACCTGCTGGCGATGAATGCGGTGACGATCCCCGTGGCGCTCGACGTGACGGGGATGCCGGTCGGCCTGCAGGTCACGTGCGCAGGCGGCGCAGACGCGCAGGCGATAGCCATCGCACGGGTCTTCGAGAAAGTTCTGGGAACCGCGCGGCAACGCCTGGGCATGCCGCCGCTGGTTGGCTGATCGGGCGCTTAGGTGCCGGCCCGTTCCGAGGCCCGGTCAGCCACGGCAATAATTCGCTCCATCGTCCGCAGCACAGGCCGCTCGATCAGTTTGTCGTCGACGACGACGAGGCCTGTGTTGGCTTCTTCAAATGCCGCCACGATCTTGCGGGCGTGAGCGATTTCGTCGGCGCTGGGCGAGAAGATTTCGTTAATGATCTCGATCTGGTTGGGGTGGATCGCACCCTTACCGGTAAAGCCCAGGCGGGCGCTCGCCTCGGCTTCCCGCCGCAGGCCGTCGAAATCCTTGAGGTCCAGCCAAGGTACGTCGATCGCATCGACCCCGGCGGCGGCAGCCGCATGGACGACCCGTGAGCGCGCATAGAGCAGCGATTCCCAGGCATATTCGCAACGCAGATCGGCGGCGAGATCGACCCCGCCGAAGAGAAGCGAATCGATACGGTGGCTGGCATGGGCGATGTCGTAGGCCGCTTCGAGTCCGTGATTGGTCTCGATGATGATCTGAAGCCGGACCGGCATACCGAGCTCGTCGAGCTTGTCCGACACACCCCGGACTTCCTCGGCGGTGTTGACCTTGGGCAGCATCAGGGCCGGCGGCGGGGACTTGGCATCGTAGATCGCCGCCAGATCGGCACGGCCATAGTTGCTGCCCAGTTCGTTGACCCGGACGATACGTTCCACCCCGTCGTCCGCCTGGGGTTCGGCGAAAATGCCAAGCATGTTCACCCGCGCGTCGTCCTTGTCGTGGGGGGCGACACCGTCTTCGAGTTCGACGCACACGATATCCGCACCTGACCCGAGGGCCTTGGTGAACATCGACGGGTCGGTGCCGGGGGAGAAGATGAAACTGCGGCGCGGCTGAATGGGGGTGGGCATGGGTGATCTCGATGCGGTTGTGGTTCGTAAATACTCCAATACGCAAACGTCTTGCGCATGTTTCGAGACACTCTCTCATTCGCTATGATCCGCGAAAAGCGGGACTTGTCCGGGAATAATCGGAACAAGTTTATTGCGGTTGAGCGTCGCGATTAGCTCTGCGGCATGTGATAAACCCGCACGCAGAAAAAAAACAGGGAAGAGACGGCCCGAAATGTCAGCCGCCAAACCGACTGTCGCCATCCTGGTGACCATGGATACCAAGGCTCCCGAAGCCCTGTTTGTTGCGTCATGCTTGTCCAGTGCCGGCACCACGCCATGGATCGTCGACCTCTCCTTGATGCCCCATGACAGTGCCGGCGCGGATATGACCGGCGGAGACCTTGCCGAAGCGGGCGGACACAGCTGGGACGGACTGGCGAAAATGGACCGGCGCGCGGCGTCGGACGCCATGCTGGACGGTGCCATCAAGGTTGTGCGCGGCCGCTTCGATGCCGGTGAACTGGACGGCGTGGTCGGCCTGGGTGGTGCCAACGGCACGACCATGGCCTGCGCGATCATGCGCGCGCTGCCTTATCTCGTGCCGAAAGCGATGGTGAGCGCGGTCGCCGCGACCGCCGCCGTGCAGTGGTATGTGGCCGAGGCCGATATCGCCATGCACGCTTCAATCGGCGATGTAGCGCTCAATCGGATCACCAAGGCGGCTATGGAGAACGCCGCCGTTGGGGTGGCCGCTGCGGCGAGCCACCGGGCGAACAAAGCCGCAGAGACCGAAGGTCATCCGCCGCTCGTGGCGGTTTCGTCCTTCGGCGGCACGGCAGGCTGTGTCGACCGCGCGCAGGCGCTACTCGAGGCGGAAGGTTTCGAGGTCATTCTGTTCCACGCCTCGGGTATCGGCGGACGTGCGCTCGAACGGCTGGCGCGCGAGGGCGAGCTGGCCGGGGTTCTCGATATCACCACCCACGAGCTTACGGATTTCGTGACCAATGGAGTGTATGACGCGGGCGGTGAACGCCTGACCGGCGCCGGCGCTATGGGATTGCCACAGGTCGTGGTGCCGGGCGCGATCGACCATTCGAATTTCTGGGCCGGGCAGGCGCCGGAGCGCTATCGCGACCGTGAGTTCTTCCAGTACAACGCGCAGAATATTCTGATGCGGACCAACGGCGAAGAGATGGCCGAGCTCGGCCATCTCTTCGCCGAACGGCTGAACGCCGCCAGCGGGCCGGTCCGGGCGCTGATCCCGCTCGAAGGCTATAGCGAGCACACCAAGCGCAAGACATATGATCTGGCGGAGAACGAATTGGGGTCGTGGAAGCAGCCCGAGACCGACCGGATGTTCAGCCAGACCCTGAATGAAAACCTGACCGCTGGCACGGTCGAAGAACTCCCGTATCACATCAACGACGCCGCCTTCGCAGATGCCTGCGTGGCGGCTTTTCTTGAAATCATCGGGTCCGCATCGGGCGGCACCCGCACATCCGGAGCAGCGTGATGAGCCTTTCCATTGAGGTCGAACATTTTGAGACCGACGTCCTGATTGTCGGTGGCGGCGCCGCGGCGACCATGACCGCGTTCGAGTGCGCCACGGCCGGCGTCAAGACGATCCAGGTGACCAAGGGCCGTGCGACCAGCGGTACGACGACGGTAGCGCGCGGCGGTTTTGCCGCGGCGATGGGCAAGGACGACAGTCCGGCCCAGCATCTGGAAGACATCCTGAAATATGGTGGCGAGCTGATCGACCCCGAGATGGCACGGGCCTGGTGCGAGGATATCGTCCAGATCGTCAAGGACCTCGAGGAATGGGGTGGCGAGTTCATCCGCGGCGAGGATGGCGAGCTCGACTTGAAGATGTTCCCCAACCATTCCCATCCGCGTGCGTGTCATCACTATGACACCACTGGCAACATGGTGACGAAGGTCCTGTCGAAGCGCCTGCGTGGTGACGACCGGATCGAGAAACACTCCCTGACGGCGATCGTCGACTTGGTGAAGCAGGACGGCCGCGTTGTCGGTGCCTGGGGCGTGGATTATCGCAATGCCAAGCTGGTGACCTACACCGCTCAGCAGGTGATCCTCGCGACCGGCGGCGGCAGCGGCCTGTTCTATGTAAACGACAACCCGCCGCAGGTGACCGGTGACGGCTATGTCATGGGCTTCCGCGCGGGTGCGGATCTGCTGGGTATCGAGATGATCGACTTCCAGGCCATGTGCTGCTCACCCGAGGAGTTGTTCGGTTTCGCACCCCATCCCACCGGCTTCATCAATGCCGGTGCGGTGTTCCGCAACGACGAAGGCGAAGAATTTCTCAAGCGTTACTTCCCGGACACGGCGGAAAAATCATCCCGCTCGGAAGTGATCCTTGCGATGGCCAAGGAAATTCATGCGGGCCGCGCCGGTTCCACGGGCGGCATTTACATGGATGCGACGGCTATTCCGATCGAGACCATCCAGAAGCAGATTCCGCATGTCTACAAGACCTGCCTGCACCGCGGCATCGACATCACCAAGACCCCGCTCGAGGTCGCTCCGGGCAGCCATACCTGGCTGGGCGGGCTCGACGTCGACACCTATGGCCAGAGCTCGATCCCGGGCCTGTTCGCTGCGGGCGAGACGGCCGGGGGTATCCATGGCGGCAACCGCATCGGCGGTTCGGCCCTGGCTGCGTCACTGGCGTTCGGGCGTCGTGCTGGCCGAAAGGCGGCAGAGCTTGTGAATGCCGAGCCGGTGTCGGTCCCGACCCTTGGCGACAACGCCATTCCCGAAGAAGAGCGCGAATGGCTGAGCGGCCTCCTGGAGCGTGCCGAGGGACCTTATCAGGGCGATGTGCGGATGCACTGCCGGATGCTGGCCCACGACAAGTTGGGGCCCATCCGTGACGAGGACACGCTCCGTGAGGCGCTCACGGAATATGAGCGTATCGAGAATGAGGATCTGCCAAGACTGCGCCTTTCGGAGGAGACACGCGACACCGGCAAGGGCCGGGGCGAGGAAATCGAGAGCGCGCTGTCGATCCGCAACCTGGCGCTTCTGGGTCGAATTCTGGCGACGGCGGCGCTGGAACGGAAGGAAAGCCGCGGTGCCCATTACCGTCTCGACTACCCCGACACCAACGATGCCAACTGGCGCAAGGTGACGCGTTTGCATCGCACGGAGGATGGCGGAATCGAGTTCTCGACCGACCCGGTGAAGAACGATGCGGCGGCGGCGGAGTAAAAACGCTAGGAAGTTATAACATTACGTTTTTATTGACTTTTTCGACAATGAAATGTGCCGAAATACGGGTCGGCCACCTTTGATTGCGCCGTGTAAAGGGCTATGGTCTGAACTGAATTGTTTGCCCGTCTGGGCGATCCGACACATACGGTGCGGCACGGCTTCTGACGGGTTGTTTTTGATCAAAGCAAAAGCTTCGTGAAAGTTCTAGGAGAAGAGAATGCGATACGGAACGGCGAACTTCGGCATTGCCGGGGTCGATTGGCAGGAAAAGGTCAACTGGGACCGCCTGCGCAACTATCGGCTCGAACGCGCCCGCGACATGATGAAGAAGGCTGGCCTCGGCGCCATGCTGGTGATGTACGACGAAAACGTCCGCTACATCACGGGAACGCTGACGCCGGGCTGGAACCGCCTGAAGCCGGGCCTGCGTTATGCGCTGCTGTGTGGCGATGCCGCACCGGTCCTGTTCGAGCAGGGCGATATCGGCATGCAGGTTGAGCGCCATGCCCCGTGGATCCCGCCCGAGAACATTCGCTACTCCTACGCCTGGATCAAGGGTGCTGCCGGCGGTGCTTCGAAGCAGCAGGTGACCAAGTTCACCAACGCCATCAAAGAAGAGATGGCACGTTTCGGCGTGGCCGGTGAAAAGCTGGGCGTCGATTTCGTCGACATCAACATGATGAACCACTTCGCCGAAGAGGGCATTGAGTGGGCCGACGGCATGTCCCCGATGATGGAGGCCCGCGCGGTCAAGAGCCAAGACGAGCAGGAATGTGCCCGTATCGTTGGCGCGATCGGCGATGCGGCTCACTGGGAGTGCATGAAGTTCCTGAAGCCGGGTATCACCGAGAATCAGGTGACGGCGCACATCATGAAGTTCCTGTACGACATTCCGGGCATGGAAGATGTCGAGGACGTCATAGTTTCCTCGGGTCCGAACACCTGGCCGAACTGGCGTAACTTCGGTGACCGTATCATCCAGCCGGGCGACATCGTCTTCATGGATTTGGCAGCGCTGACATGGAACGGCTACAAATCCTGCTACTACCGCACCTATTGCGTTGGCCGCGAGCCAACGCAGGAGATGAAGGACGTTTACGCCGAGGCGCTCGATTGGCTGCAGTCCTCGATGGAAGCGGTCAAGGTTGGCGCCTCGACCCGCGACATCGCGCTAAAATGGCCGTCGGCTAAGGAGACCTGGGGCTACGAGGAAGAAGACCAGGCCGCGGCGAACCTGTGGGGCCATGGCCTGGGTCTTGCCCAGTACGATCCGCCCGTCATCTCGCGCATCTGGTCCCTCGATCATCCGATCGAGATCCAGGAAGGCATGGTCTTCGCGCTCGAGACGCAGCACGGTATTCCGTTCAAGTTCGGCGTTCGCATCGAGGAGATGCAGATCGTCCATGCGGACGAGACCGAGGTGATCACCAACTTCCCGGTGAACCAGATCACGGTCGTGGACCCGATGCCGCACTAAATGCGCGTTGTCGAGCTTCGCAACGAAGCTTAAAATTTGAATTGGTTCGGCCGGGCGCATTGATCGCCCGGCCGAATTGATAATTGGGCCCGGTATACTGTTCCCGGCGTCAAACACAGAGGTGAAGGAATATGGCGAAGTTCGTAGTGCCGCTGTCCGACAAGGCGGCGACGGATGCGGAGCGGTTTGGCCCCAAGGCCGCCAATCAGGCCGCACTCGGCCATGCCGGACTGCCGACCCCGGGCGGGTTTGTACTCGGCGCGGATGCCTATTTCCACCAGCTGGAATCCCTCGGCCTCGTGGAGGCCGCCGACCAGGCGGTCAGCCTGCCTTTCATGGAATCACGCGGGCCGATTGCCGAGGTGCGCATCGGCCTGTTTTCCGAACCCATCGCGCCGGAAATCGCGACCGAACTTCTCGATGCCTACCGGAAGCTGACGGCGGAAACCGGTATGCGTCTCGCCGTGCGGTCGTCGTCGCTGATGGAAGACACCGAGGGCTCGTCCTTCGCAGGTCAGTTCCAGACCTTCCTGGGGATCGAGGGCGAAGCGGATTTCCTGACCGCCGTACGTGCCTGTTGGGGTGCCCTCTGGTCGCCCCAGGCGATGCGCTACATGGAAGACAAGGACATCAGTGCGATCGACACCGCGATGTCGGTGCTGGTCCAGCCTCTGATCGAGGCCGAGGCATCCGGCGGTGGTCTGAGCCAGACCGCCGATGGCGGGATGTCGGTGAGCGCCACCTGGGGGCTCGGCGAAGCGCTGGCCCAGGGCGAGGTGGTGCCCGACCGCTATGACCTCACGGCTGATGGCAAGCTAGTCGAGGCTGTCGGTGGCCAGGACTTCGAGCACAGCGCCTATTGCCACACCCACCAGGCGCCGCCCCAGAATCCAATGGCCGCGGTGGCCGCGACCCAAGCGCAGGGCCACGACCATGATCATGACCATCAGCCTGATGACGCATCGAAGAAGGATGCCGAACCGCGCCGTCAGTGCCTGACCACGGACGAGGTCCATGAGCTTGCCCGCTACATGAAGGTGGCCGAGGAAATGATGGGGCTGGCGGTCGAAGTCGAGTGGGCCAAGGACGACGTCGGCATCAAGATGCTGCAGGCGCGCCCGCTGCATGTCGAGGAGCCGATCGTGCTGGATGAAGTCTGGCGCGGTCGGCCGGGCCTGCGCGGCCATCCCGGCGGGATGGGCTGGGGTTCGGGACGGGCCTGCGTCATCAATTGCGAATGCGAGATTTCACGGCTCAACCACGGCGACGTCCTAGTAACCAATGTAGCCGGACCGGCACTTGTGGGCGTCTTGCCGCGGGTCTCCGCGATCGTCGCGGAGCTTGGCGGCAGCACGTCTCACTTGGCGTCCCTGGGGCGCGAGCGTGGAATCCCGATGGTCCTCGGAGTCGCCGGTGCGACCCAGCAGATTCCCGATGGATCCACGGTCGGAGTCGATGGTGTCGCGGGGATCGTGCGCTGGCTGAAGCCGGAACTGAACGAGAAGCAGCCGATGCCGATGATGCATCCGGGGGAACTACGCTCCCCGGGGTGAGCTCTCGTTTGAGCTAGTGATCCATGATGATTTTCATCCGGCCTTCGGCCTCGCTTGTCAGCATGTCCAGTGCGCCGGAGAGGTTTTCCAGTGGCTCACGGTCGCTGATCATCGGGTCGAGCTTAACCACGCCGCGCTTTACCAGATCCATCGAGGCGACAAAATCCTGACCCTTGGACGCACGTGCGTTGAGGATCTGAATTTCCTTGAAATAGAACTGGTAGAACGGCAGTTCCGCCTTCGTCTCGGTGTAGATGCCGAACGGCATGATGGCGCCACCGGTGCGGACCATGTCGAAGGCCTGGCCGAGGGTCAGCACCTTGCCGGCGGATTCGATCACCAGATCGGCACCGTCGCCCTTGCTGACCTCTAGGATCTTGTCCTTGATGTCGTCGCTGGGCGCGAAGGTGTGGTCCGCCCCGAGTGACTTGGCGAGATCGAGCTTCCACTGGGAACGCGTGATGCCGATGACCGTGGCGCCGCGCGCCTTGGCCAGCTGCACATGAAGCTGGCCGGTGACACCAAGACCCAGCACGACCACGACATCGCCGGGGAAGATATCCGCCATTCGATGGCCATGCATGCAGGTGGTCAATACCTGGATCAGCGGCACTTCATGGTCGGCGATCTTGTCGGGGACCACGTAGCAATTGGCCGGGGGCACGGCGACCAGGTCGGCGAAGCCGCCATTGATGTCGCGCCCGATCAAACCGCCACGGGTGCAGATGTGCTGCTGGTTGTGCAGACAGGCATGGCAGGTGCCGCAATGATAGACCGGGTCGACCAGTACGCGCTGACCCGCCTTGGCGTCGGTCGCGTCGTTGACCAGTTCGCCCACCATCTCGTGCCCCATGACGATCGGCTTGGGCGCCGGGATGCCCCCGGTGAGGATCTTGAGGTCGGTCCCGCAAATGCCCGAGCTGGACACGCGCACCAGGGCTTCACCCTGATCCGTCGTGGGTTCGGGAATGTCCCGTTGTTCGACCACGTTGGGTTCTGTGAGCACCATAGCGCGCATGGCTTTGTCTCCCTGGCTATCTCCGGCGGTCTACGCCGGTCCATGTGATCCGGTCTGTTTGCAGACGCCTACTTGAAAACATCCGGGTTGGCGGGCCATTTCGGCTTATCGCCGTTCAGCAATGACAGAACGTCGCCCGCGACCGTCGTCTGCAAATCGAGCAGCGCATCTTCCGAATAGAAGGACGTGTGCGGATTGATCACCACATCGTCGCGCGACAGGATCGGGTCGTCTTCGGCCGGGGGCTCCTGCGGCAGCACGTCGAGGCCCGCCCCGGCGATCTCGCCGGCGTCGAGTGCGGCAACGAGGGCCGCGGTGTCGATCAGGCCGCCGCGCGCCGTGTTCACGATGAAAGCGCTGCTCTTCATCTTCGCGAAGGCGTCGGTGGAGAACATGTTCTCGGTCGCCGGTGTGAGCGGGGCGTGAACCGACACATAGTCGGAACGCTCCAGCAGCGTGTCGAATTTAACCAGTTCCACGCCTTTCGCCGCCGCGACCTCGGGCTTCACGAAGGGGTCAGACGAAATGACGTTGATACCGAAGGCCTGGGCCTTTTCGGCCACCAGTTGAGCGATATTGCCGAAGCCCACCAGACCCATGGTCTTGCCCCGGAAACGCATGATCGGCACGACGGCCGGCATTTCCCAGCGGCCCTCCTTGACCAGCTTGTCGGCCAGCGCGGTCTTGCGGGCCGCAGTCAGCAACAGCGCCATCGTGTGGTCGGACACCTCGTCGAGGCAGTATTGCGGGGCGTACACCACCGGAATGCCGGCCGCGGTGGCGGCGTCGAGGTCGATATTGTCCAGCCCGATGCCGAACCGGCCGATCGCATCGCAACCGTCGAGAGAGTCGATCACCTTGGCAGTGATCTGGGCGTAGGTGACGAACAATGCCTTGGCTCCCTTGGCCGCCTCGATGATGGCATCCTCGGACGTATCGGCGGCCATGTTGATAGTCGGATTGAAGCTTGCGAGGACGTTTTCGACGGGTTCCAGCGAGGGGAACGGCGAGTCTGCGACGGCGAAGATCGAGCTATCAGCCACAAGACCTCTCCTTTGAGATTATCGTTGTTGAACAGTTTCTGGCCGGACTCGTATCAGTCGATCCGGGGCTTGTCCAGTTGGCCCCGCGCACGGGTTTTGTGCCGTTAACGCGCGGCATCCGGCGGGATCGAGTAGGTGCCGGTCGCGTGCGCGATGGGCGCGTCGTCGCCGTCCGAATAAAGCGTGACCTCGATCACGGCAAGGCGCCGCCCGAGCTTGATGACATTGCAGTCCGCGACGACGTCGACCGGGGCCGGCAGGCGCAGGAAATTGATGTTCAGATTGGTGGTCACGGCGAGTGCGACCTCGCCGATGGCTCCCATCAGCGCGGCATACATCCCGAAATCCGTTAGCGCCATCATCACCGGCCCGCTGATGGTGCCGCCGGGCCGGGTGAAGGTCGCGTTGAACGGCGCGCGCACGCGTGCGGTACCGTCGCCGATTTCCTCGACCCGGAAGCCGTATTTGGCGGCGATCGGCAGCTCGCGGTCAGTCAGGGCGTTGAACGCCTCGGGGGTGATTTTCGGCATGGTGGCTCGTGAACTTGTGCGCGGAATGAACAAGTTTGAGACTAGCGCAGCGTCTTTTGAGCCGATAGGCGCCATGCTAGGTTCTGCCGGCTCCGAAGAGAGCAGATACGAGAACATTTATCCGGGAGTGAAGCAGCATGTTGAACGTCGCCGTCGTTGGGCTGGGTTGGTGGGGCAGCCATGTCGCCAACGCCCTGCAGGGAAACCGCAAGCTGCGTGTCGTGCGCGGCGTCGAACTCAATCCCACCGTGGCCACCCGCAAACTTGCCAAGAATTGCGGCTTCGAGCTGACGACCGACTATGCCGAGGCGCTCAAGGACCCGAGGGTCGAGGGCGTCATCCTGACCACCCCGCACACGACCCATGAGGCGCTGCTGATGCAGGCCGCCCGGGCCAACAAGCAGATCTTCTGCGAAAAGCCCCTGTCGCTGACGTCGGCCAGTGCGAAGAAGATGGTCAAGGCGTGCCGCGACCGGGGGATTGTTCTCGGGCTCGGCCACGAGCGCCGCTACGAGCCGGCCTGGATGAAGCTGGCCGAGATGGTGCGCAAGAAGGAACTCGGGACCATCATTGCGGTCGAGGCGAACAACTCTCATGACAAGTTCACGCCGCTGAAGCAGGACAATTGGCGCGGCAACCCGAAGGACGCACCTGCGGCCGGCTGGACGGGCATGGGTGTGCATCTGACTGACTTCATGATCAGCCTCTTCGGCCCGATCCAGTGGGTCAGCGCTGCGTCGGACCGCCGGGTGCTGAAATTGCCGTCGGGTGACGTCGTCACCACCCAGTTCCAGTTCAAGGACCGCACCCTGGGAACTATCAACGTGGTCTCGAAGACGCCCTATTACGCCCGCTTTGCCGTGTTCGGGAGCAAGGGCTGGGTCGAGATCGTCGACATAGCGCATCCCGAGGACTGGGACGACACGCATATGACGATCAGCATCGCCGGCGGCAAGCGTACCCAGCGGGTCTACAAGCCGCGCGACACGGTGAAGATGAACTTCGAGGCCTGGGCGGATGCCGTGGCCGGCAAGAAGAAATACATGTTCACCGACGTCGAGCGGATCGGCAACGTCGCGGTGCTCGAGGCGCTGGCCAAATCCGCCAAGAGCGGCAAGCGCGAGCGGGTCCGCAACTAGCACGACGCATACAGAGGGTCGGATGAAGTTCGGATTGTTCGGTGGCGCCTCGTCGCGCCGCGGCGGGGTGGCCCGCGACAGCACCCAAGGCTACCGGGACTTCATCGGCTATGTCGAGGAGGCCGAGGAACTCGGTTATCACTCGGTGTTCCTGGTCGAGCATCACTTCACCGGCTTCGGGCAGGTGTCCGCCTCGCTCAATCTTTTGACGTATCTGGCGGCCCGCACGACGCGGATGCGCCTGGGCACGGCGGTGGTCGTGCTGCCATGGCACAACCCGGTGCTGCTGGCCGAGCAGGCGGCGACGGTCGATCTGCTGTCGGGCGGGCGGCTGGAATTCGGGGTCGGCAAGGGCTACCGGCCGAACGAGTTCAACGGTTTCAACGTCCAGCCCGGCGATGCGCAGGAGTTGTTCGAGGAATCTCTCGAAGTGATCCGCCGGGCCTGGACGTCGGAGGAGCGCTTCACCCATATCGGCAAGCACTGGACGTTCCAGGACATCGTCGTGGAACCGCCGCCGATCCAGCGGCCCCATCCGCCCATGTGGCTGGCGGCAGGCAGCGCCGGTGGCTTGCGCTGGGCCGCGGACAATAACTTCAATCTCCTGCTCGATCAGATCGCGTCCTTCGATCTGATCCAGGAGCGTTTCGACACTTACCGGACGGCGATCGAAGCCTTGGGCCGGGCGTTCGACCCGATGAATGTGGCCGTGGCGCGCGCACTCCACATCACCCACAGCGAAGAGGACCGGGAGCAAGCACATCAGCAACGCGCACGGCTGCTGAGCGGCATTTCGCGGCTCTCGCGCATCCGCGAGGGCGGCGGCCCCCAGTCGACAATGTTGCAATACAACGATACACGCCTGGCGACGGAAGAAGGCGCGCTGATCGGTCCGCCCGAAGAGATCGTCGACCGGCTGCAACGCATGCGCGCGGGCGGCATCGAATATGTCCTGTTGATCGACATCACCGGGTCGCGGGAATCCCTGCGGCTGTTCCGCGACGAGGTCATGCCGGCATTGGCCTGATGTCGTGGCACTCGGGAATGCAAAACGGGCCGCGCTGGTGTGCGCGGCCCGCTGCGTTTCGGCGAATGTGATTCCCGTTACTTGGACTTCACAACCTTGTTGCGATGTTCGCCGAGGCCTTCGATGCCCATGGTGACGACGTCGCCGGCACGCAGGTATTTCGGGTTCTTCTGGCCGTAAGCGACACCCTGGGGTGTGCCGGTGAAGATGATGTCGCCGGGATACAAGGTGATGGTCTTGCTCAGGTTCGAGATCAGCGTCTTGCAGTCGTAGATCATATCCCTGGTGTTGTTGTCCTGCTTGCGGTCGCCGTTCACCTCGAGCCACATGTGCAGGTTGTTCGGGTTCGCCACCTCATCAGCTGTCAGCAGCCAGGGGCCGATCGGCGCGAAGGTGTCGGGGCTTTTACCCTTGATCCACTGTAAGCCGCCGCGCTCGATCAAGAACTCGCGCTCGGAGACCTCGTTGCCGGCGAAGTAGCCCGCGACGTATTTCAGCGCATCCTTCTTGGACACATGTGTGGCCTTGCGGCCCATGACCAGGCAAAGCTCAACCTCCCAGTCGGTCTTCACCGACCCCTTCGGCAGCACGATGTTGTCGCGATGGCCGGTCGGTGGGCAGGTCTTGGTGAACACGAACGGCTCGGACGGGATGGCCGCGTTGGCCTCCTCGGCATGCTCCTTGTAGTTGAGCGCGATGGCGAAGACCCGGCGCTCGACCACGCAGGGCCCCAGGCGCGGGTTGCCCTTGACCAGGGGAAGCCGCTTGGGGTCGCGCTTGCGGATGGCCGCGAGGCCCTTGGGTGTCAGCGTTTCGGCGTCGATATCGCCGACGATCTTCGACAGGTCGCGGAGCTTGCCGTCGGCGTCGATCAGGCCGGGCTTTTCATTGCCGCGTGAGCCATAGCGTACGAGTTTCATGCTGGGTTCCCCCTGATGTTGATTGATTCCGGCGCGTGGATGCGACCGGGCGAATGGGTTTCTTGCCGGTGTTGTAGCGGTCCCGGCGGGGCTTGAAAACCGTTCGTTTGGGAACGGTCAGGCCGGCGTCGTCAACTTTGCGCGGCCTGCCTGTCAGCCTGCTCGGCGGCCCGCTCGCGAAATCGTTTCAGATCCAGGGTTGCGCTTTCGCCCAGCCACATGGCGTAGGTCGAATGATCCGTAAGGTCGTCGCCGGTCTCGGGGTGCACCAGAATCGACAGATCGCGGCGATTCATCGCCAGCCACGGCACGATCTCCCCGAAAAGTTCGGGTTTGAAAGCAACCAGGTAACTCCCGAAGGGGTGTGGGCCCAAGGGGTTGTCATGCCAGCGGCCCAGATCGACATCATAGCGTGCATCGATCTCCGCGCGCAGCGCTTCGGCTTCGGCCTTGCTGTCGGCATCGTAATAGACGTGGGCATGGAAGCCTTCAGACGTCGGTGTGTTTGTGCTCATGACCTCAACATAGTCCGACCGTTCGTCGCGTCAATGTGTTGCGCGGTCTTCAACTTCTCAAATTCTCCGGGCTTTCGGTTGACGGCGCGTGAGCCGGCTTGGTTTACTTGGCGTCGACCGTTACGTCCGGTGCGCGATCCGGACGGAATTCGATCTGTGGCCGATCATGCGCCGCGGCGTGAAGCATCCCGGAAAGATGGTCGTGCGGGACGCGGGCGCCAACAGGAGAAGCGCCGTGACATCCTTGGGGTTCGAGCCGGTGATCCTCGACGCGCATCCGCTCGACCGGGGACAGGTTCTCGATTATTTCAATCGGGTGCGCGGCGAGACCGAGCGCTTGGCAGAACCGTTGTCATCCGAAGACCAGGTCGTGCAGTCGATGCCCGACGCGAGCCCGACCAAGTGGCATCGTGCGCATACCACCTGGTTCTTCGAGACCATGATCCTGCGGGACTTTGCGGTCGGTTATGAACCGCTCGATGAGCATTACCGGTTTCTGTTCAATTCCTATTACGACGCCGTCGGCGCGCGCCATCCGCGCCCCGAGCGTGGCCTTCTGACCCGTCCGACGGCGAATCAGGTGAAGGCCTACCGCGCCCATGTGGACGTGGCGATGCGGGCCCTGATCAACGATGCGGACGAGGAGACATGGGACAGGGTCGCTCCCCTGATTGCGCTGGGGCTGCATCACGAGCAGCAGCATCAGGAGCTGATCCTGATGGATATTCTCCACGCCTTTTCGTTCAACAGCGTTGCCCCCGCTTACCAGACCTATCGCGCCGCGCCGGTGCGCAAGGCGCCCGAGTTGAGATGGTTTGATCACGCGGGCGGGTTGGCGGAGATCGGCCATGACGGTGCTGAATTCGCCTTCGATAACGAGGGGCCGCGCCACAGCATCCATCTGGCACCCTTCCGGCTGGCCTCGCGGCTCGTGACCAACGGCGAATGGAAGGAATTCATGGCCGACAACGGCTATGGGCGGCCGGAGATCTGGTTGTCCGACGGGTGGGCCGCCGTGGGTGCGGAGGGCTGGAAGGCGCCACTCTACTGGCAGATGGTCGACGATGAGTGGTGCGCCATGTCCCTGTCGGGCCTGCAGCAGGTCAACGATCAGGCGCCGGTCTGCCATGTCAGCCTCTACGAGGCGGACGCCTATGCGCGCTGGGCGGGCAAGCGCCTGCCGCGCGAAGGCGAATGGGAAGTGTTCGCCCGAGACCAGCCGGTGGTGGGGAATTTCACGGGATCCGGGTTGCTGCGCACCGCACCCGCGACAGGCGAGACATCCGACCGGCCGGAACAGATGTTTGGCGACGTGTGGGAGTGGACACAGAGCCCTTATGTTCCATATCCCGGATTCAAGCCCGTGTCGGGCGCTTTCGGTGAATACAACGGGAAATTCATGGCCAATCAGTTTGTCTTGCGCGGCGGCGCTTGTGTGACTCCCGATGGGCACACCCGCGCCACCTATCGGAACTTCTTCTATCCCGCGATGCGCTGGGTGTTCGCCGGCGTGCGTCTGGCCGACGACGGGGATACACAATGAGCGGTGCCGCGGCGGTAAGTCTTGGCCCGCTCCATGACTATGTGGAATACGATCACGCGGCGGACAGTTTTCTCGATGATGTTCTCGACGGGCTGGCCCAGTCCCAGAAGAAGCTGTCGAGCAAATATTTCTACGACGAGCGTGGCTCGCAGCTGTTCGACGACATCTGTGAGTTGCTGGAATATTACCCGACACGCACCGAGACCGCCTTGCTGAACACCCATGCGGCGGAATTCGCCGAGTTGATCGGCGCCAACGCCAGCGTGGTCGAGTTCGGTAGCGGGTCGAGCACCAAGATCCGCATTCTGCTGGACGCGCTGGAGACCCCGGCAGCCTATATCCCGGTCGATATCTCGCGCGAGCATCTTCTGGCCTCGGCCAAGGCGCTGGCGGGTTCCTATCCCGATCTGCCGGTCGTGCCCATCGCGGCCGACTACACACAACCGTTCGAGCTGCCGGAGATCGTGGGTGGGGCGGCGCGGATCGGATTCTTTCCGGGCTCGACCATCGGCAACTTCACCCGAGCGGCTGCGGTGGATTTCCTGCGCGCCGCGGCGACCGACCTGGGCACCGACAACGGGCTCCTGATCGGTGTTGATTTGCGCAAGGACACGGGCATTTTGCACGCGGCCTATAACGATGCGGCCGGCGTGACGGCCGAATTCAACCTCAACGTCTTGCGCCGGGTGAACCGGGAGCTGGATGGCAACTTCGATATCGATGCGTTTTCCCACGATGCGCGCTGGGTCGCGGATCAGGGCCGGATCGAGATGCATCTGGTGAGCGAGCGGGACCAAGAGGTCCGGATCAACGGCCACAGCTTCGCGTTTGCGGCCGGGGAATCGATCCACACGGAAGATTCCCACAAATACGGCGTCGAGGAGTTCCATGCGCTGGCGGCCAAGGCCGGCTGGCGCGCCTTCCGCCACTGGACGGATGCCGACGATTTGTTCTCGCTGCACTATCTGCGGGTGGCGTAGAGCCTCCTACCCCGACCAACCGCCGCCATTGACGTCGAGGGCCGCGTCTGGAGGTACTGAAGAAAATGCTCAATGAGATGGCCTAGCGCATCCCTGCGGGTGATAGTTGCACCGTGAAAGGATGACCGGGGAGAAATCGGCAATGCGTGCAGCCTGGTACGAAGAACAGGGACCGGCCAACGAAGTGATCCGGGTGGGCGAGTTACCCACGCCGGTGCCCGGGCCCGGTGAGGTGCGTGTTAAGTTGTCATTTTCCGGGGTTAATCCGTCCGATACGAAACGTCGGACCGGCTTTGGCGGGCAGGTACACGCATTTCCAAAGATCGTCCCCCACAGCGACGGGGCCGGTGTGATTGATCAGGTCGGGCCGGGTGTGGATGAAGGCCGGGTCGGTGAGCGCGTCTGGATCTACTGCGGCCAGTGGCAGCGGCCGCTGGGCACTGCGGCAGAGTTTATTGCCATTCGGGCCGACTATGCGATTGCCCTGCCGGACGAGGTCGAACTCGTCGCCGGTGCGTGCCTGGGTATTCCAGCGGTCACCGCCCACTATGCCGTGTTCGCCGATGGCCCTGTCGCGGGCCGGAATGTGCTGGTCACCGGCGGGGCCGGCGCGGTCGGCAACTATGCTGTTCAGCTGGCGAAATGGGGTGGCGCAGCAACGGTAATCGCGACAGTCAGCTCGTCCGAAAAGGCCGCGCTCGCCGCGAAGGCCGGTGCGGACCATGTCATCAACTACCGCGAAACCGATGTGGGTGCCGGGGTCATGAAGGTCACCAACGACGGCGGCGTGGACCGGATTGTCGAGGTGGCGTTCGGCGCCAACCTGACGACGACGATTGCGGTGCTGAAGGATAACGGCGTCGTGGCGACTTATGCGTCGGACACGGTGCCGACACCGGAATTGCCCTTCTATCCGATGATGACGAAGAACGCGTTGCTGCGCTGGGTGTTCATGTACAAGATTCCCGACTCTGCGGTTGTTGAGGCGTTCGACGACATATCGACATGGCTTTCTGTCGGGCCATCGGAACATCCGGTCGGCCGGGTTTTCCTCCTCGACGAAACCGCCACCGCCCACGAATTTCTCGAATCCGGTCAGTCGACGGGCACCGTCGTCATCGCCATGGACGGTTGAGTCTGATCACGCTCCGAACGAAGGAACAGCGCATGAAAGTTCGCGTCGCACGCATCCATGAATATGGTGACCCCGAGGTCATCAAGATCGAGACCGATGAGTTGCCCCAGCCGGGGCCAGGCGAGGTGATCCTCAAGCAAAACGCATCGGCGATTCATTTTGCGGATTCCTACATGCGCCAGGGGCGCTACTTCCTGAAGCCGCCGCTGCCGATGGTGCTCGGCCTCGAGGGCGTCGGCACGATCATGGCTGTCGGCGAGGGCGTGGCGAACTACAAGGAAGGCGACCGTGCGGCCTATCTGTTCAATGTCGGAGCCTATGCGGATGCCCGCATTGTTCCCGCCGAACAGCTCTACACGCCGCCGGCCGACCTCGACGATGCGACGGTGGTGGCGGCTTTCGTGCGGACCATGACCGCCCAGTATCTTCTGCGCCGTCTCTACCGGGTCGAGGCCGGGGAAACCATCTTGGTACATTCCGCGGCCGGCGGCATGGGCAGCCTGCTGACCCAGTGGGCGACGAACGTGGGCGCGAAGGTTATCGGTACGGTCAGTTCACCGGACAAGTTCTTGGCAGCCGAGGAAAACGGCTGTGCCCATGTGATCGACTACACCAAGGAGGATTTCGCCGACGCTGTCCTCGACATCACCGGCGGTGCGGGCGTACCGGTGGTCTATGACGCGGTCGGCGCGGATGCCTATCAGGGTAATCTCCGCGCGCTGGCGCCGCGGGGCTGGTTCGTGAATTACGGCCATGCTTCGGGCCCGCCGCCGATCGACGCGCTGGAGCTCAACCAGAAATCCCTGATCTTCACAAAGGCGTCGATGAAGGACTACACGGCCACACCGGAAGAGAAAGCGGCGATGATGGAAGAGGTGGTCGCCGCGATCGCCGACGGGACCGTGAAATCGAACATCACCGGCCACTATGATCTGGCGGATATTGCCGACGCCCATGTGGCGCTCGATTCACGCACCACGACCGGCGCGCTGGTGGCGGTGTTCGAGGGCTAGGCGTTCGAGTCCGCAAACGAAAACCCCTCCCGCAAGGGGAGGGGTTCCGCTACCTAACTTGAAAAGCGCAGGCTTTAGTCGTCGAGCAGGCTCTCGGCGAGGGCCTTGAACTCGTCTTCAGTCATCAGGCGCTTGTGGATCAGCGCCCAGTCCTTGACGGCCATCAGGATTTCCATGGCCTTGGTCTCTTCGACGCGGATCTGGTTGCGTTCCAGCCATTCCTTGACTGTGTCGATACCCGAACCCTTGCCCATGACCGTCACCGGCTCGTCCTGGCCGACCATACGGGGGCGGAACGGCATGACTTCGGTCTGGTACTCGTCACCGCAGTTCAGCAACCAGGTGGCGATGATGCCGGACTCGACCTTGAACAGATCGTCGCCGACCACGGGGCGGTTCGACGGGACGATGACGCCGGTGACGTCGCGGACCAGGTCGGCGAGCCACTTCAGCTTGTCGAGCTTGATGCCGATGTCGATGTCATAGAGCGTGCGCAGCGCCATCACGGTCTCTTCCATGGGCACGTTGCCGGCGCGCTCGCCGACACCCAGGACGGTGGACTGGATGACTTCCACACCCTCGGAAAGCGCCATGATCGTGTTCGCCACGCCCATGCCGTAATCCATGTGGAAATGGGCTTCCATGGGGATATCCGGGAAGCGTTCCTTCATCGAGCGCACGAAATACTGCATCGCGTGGATCGAGGTGGCGCCCATCGTGTCGACGAGGGCCAGGCCGTCCATATGGCCTTCCTTGCCGACGCGGTCGATCAGGTCGATCACCCACTTCAGATCCGAGCGGGTGAAATCGATCGGGAAGAACACGACCTCGAGGCCGTTGTCATGGGCGAACTTGGTGGATTCGATCGACAGGTCGATGGCCCGCTCCAGGTCCCACTGATAGCCATACTGGATCAGATGGGGGCTGGCCGGGACTTCCATGATGACGCCGCCGACGCCGGAATCGACCGCGCGCTGCACGTCTTCGACCATGCAGCGGGCAAATGCGTAAACGGTCGGGCCGAAGTCGCGCTTTGCGAGCTCCTGCACGACCTTGGCGTCGTCCTTGGAGACGACCGGCATGCCGGCCTCGATGCGCTGGACGCCGACTTCCGCGAGACCCTCGGCGATCCGGATCTTGTCGTCGAAGTTGAACGCAAGGCCTGCCTGCTGCTCGCCGTCACGCAGGGTGACGTCGTGGATGCGGATGTTGTCTGGAAACTTCCAGTCCTTGGTCACTTCGGGAGCGAAGTTCCAGGGGCTGGTGAACCAGTCGTCTGTTTTCCAGGGTGTATCAGTCATGAGTCTTGCCTCCTCGCGCGCCTTAATTCATTGCGCCGGACGGTTGTTATGGGGTCAGAAAAAGCCCGGAACATACCCCGGCCAAATTTCGCGCGGACTGTAGGTAACCGCCCGGGGTGAGTCAACGCGAAGCCCCGCTCACAGGCCGTTTAACGCGGCACAAGTTTTGGTCTTGAAAGTCGGGGTTTGCTGCCTCTTTGACCGCAGCTATTGGCAAAGTCCGCGCAGCACCTGATAGGAGATTTGCGTGGGCCGATCGTCCACGGCGAAGAAGCGATACCAGGCCGGGAAATTATACTCGGGGTTACCGGCCTTTTTCTTTGCCAGAAATACCTCGTTTGGCTGCCAGTCATCGCCGTCGATCCCGGCGACCTCGACCTGGTAGGCTTTCGGGTGCTCGCCCCACCATTGGAGGCACTGGTTGCTGCCCACGCGAACCGGGCTGCTGGGGGTGCTGCCGTTCAGGGACACGATAATCGCATCGCCGTGTCGTTCTGCGGGTTCCGCCCGCTGGTTGATCGTGGAGGACGGCGCGTTTGGAAATTCCACGGTTGCGGATTCGGTGGTCTCGGTGGCGAAGAACCGGCCGGCGAGAACAATCGCCGCCGCGATGAACGCGATGATCAGAATTTCTCGACGTTTCTTAAGCATCGTGCGTCCTGCTGATGTGTCTGCACACAGTTTGCGAGACGCCCATCTTAATGGTCACGCGCGGTGTTCGCTGCCGACGGCCTGTGAAAGATTTGCATGGCCGTCCCGCGCCAGGAACGAAGCGAGATCGCGTTTGATGGCTTGAATCAGGCCCGGCCCGCCATAAACCATCCCGGTGTAGAGTTGCACCAGGCTCGCGCCCGCGCGAATCTTGGTATAGGCGTCCGCGCCGTTCATGATGCCGCCGACACCGATGAGGGGAACCGCCCCGCCGGTCTGGCGGTAGACCGTGCGCAACATTTCGTTGGACATCTCGAACAGGGGTCTGCCGGACAGGCCGCCGCGTTCGCTCGCGTGGGAGCTTTTCAGCGAAGTCGGCCGCGCGGTTGTCGTGTTGCACAGGGTAATCGCGTCGATATGCGCGGCCGTGATGATCTCGATCAGTTCGCTCAGATGTGCGGCCTCAAGATCCGGGGCGAGTTTCGCCACCATGGCTGGGCGCGCGCCGGTGTCATCGCGCGCGGTGTTCAGTCGTGAGAGGAGGTCTTCCAGTGCGCGCGACTCGAGGAAGACCTGGCCGTTTTCGGTGTTCGGGCAGGAAACGTCGATCGTCAGATAGTCGACGACCGGGGAGAAGAGCGTCACCAGATCCACGAAATCCTGCGCCGGGTCGTCGCTCGTGGCGTTGGCCGCCATGTTGACCCCGATCGGGCGGTCGGTATTGTTTCTGCGGCGCAGGAGACGCTGCAGGACAGCCTCTGCACCGTCGTTGTTGAAGCCCATGCGGTTGATCGCCGCCCGGTCCGGCGTCAGGCGAAACAACCGTGGCCGCGGGTTGCCGGCCTGGGGTCGTGGCGTGACGCCGCCGACCTCGATGAAGCCGCCGCCAAGACGCGCGACGCCGGCGATGGCGACGGCGTTCTTGTCGAAGCCCGCCGAGACGCCCACGGGGTTGGCGAAGCGCAGGCCGAAGAGTGTCTGGTCGAGGGCGGGTAGGTCGTCGGCGCGTTCGCGCGGACCTAGACCGGCGGACAGGCCGCGCAGCGCGAGGCCGTGAGCGGTCTCCGTCGGGAGTGGCCGCAAGGCGAGATTGGCGATTTGATGAATGCTGCTCAAAACGGCGCGGAAGCTACCGCAGATCGCGGGCGCGGAGAAGGGGCAAGTCCATTCGCCCGGCGCTAGCTGTTGCCTGCCGCATCGGCCTGGAAGCGTGCCTCGACGAGGCGATCGGCCTCCTCGATTTCCTCGGGCGTCAGTCGGGAGGCAACGCGCTTGCGCAACTCGAGCGCAGCCTCGTTGCCGTGCAGGGCCGACAGGGATGCCCAGATATAGGCCATGAGGGGGTCTTCCTCGGTACCCGCACCCTTCGAATGAGCCCGAGCTAGGCGAAGTTGTGCCGCGGGGTCGAATTGCGTGGCCGGCGCGCGCGGCTTCGGCCAGCCAATCGGCGGCCTTTATAGGATTGCTGCGGACAATCTCGTCGGTCAGCATTCTCGGATCGAGTTCTACGTGCGAACTAGTCGTGCGGGGTGATCTGTACGACGGCGTTCTTGTTGATCAGGTAAACGTTGCCCGACGCGTCGACGAACGGGAAAAACGGCTCCGGCGCGTTCAGGAGATCCTGAATGCGGGACGTTGCTTCGACGAATACTTGCCCACTCATCCCGGCATCGCTCTGCAGCGTCAGGTCGGCATGGACACGCACCTTGGGAATCTTCGGCAAGCGAACAGCCATTGTTCCTGTCCGTTGAATGGTTCGGGCCCATTGTCCGCAAGCCTTTGCTAGTATGCGCCGGTAAATGTTTTAGGAGTGGTGAATGACATCTTCGGACCTGATATCGCTGAGCGCACGTGATGCGGTGAGATTGTTGCGGCGTGGTGAGGTATCACCGCGTGAACTGGTTGATGCCGCTGCGGACAGGATCGCGTCCGTCGATCCCGCGGTCAATGCGGTGCCCACGCTGTGCCTGGATATGGCGCGCGAAGCGGCGGAAAAGGTGGAAATGCCCGCGGATCCCGGGCCGGGCTGGCTGGCTGGTTTGCCGATCCTGGTCAAGGATCTGAGCGATGTTGCCGGGGTCCGAACTACCTACGGCTCGCCCATTTTTGCCGATTATGTGCCCGACAGGGATGATCTGATGGTCGCCCGGCTGAAGCGCAACGGCGCGATCGTCATGGGCAAGTCCAACACGCCGGAATTCGGTGCCGGGGCAAACACCTTCAACGAAGTGTTCGGCAAGACCCGCAATCCATGGAACACGGATATGACCTGCGGCGGATCGTCGGGTGGTGCGGCCGTGGCGCTCGCGACCGGGATGACGTGGCTCGCGACCGGTTCGGATCTGGGCGGTTCCTTGCGCACGCCGGCAAGCTTTTGTTCGGTCGTCGGCATGCGACCCACGCCCGGCCGTGTGGCGAGCGGTCCGGGAAGCGACCCGTTTCAGACATTGTCCGTCAACGGTCCCATGGGGCGAAATGTGGCCGATATGGCGTTGATGCTCGACGCGGAAACCGGGCTCGACCCCTATTTTCCGATGGCCCTGCCGACGCCGGAGGCGTCGTTTGAGTCCGCGGCGCTGAACCCGGTTCTGCCGAAACGAATCGGTTTCTCGCCCGATCTCGGCATCGGTCCGGTGGACAAGGAAGTGGCCGATATCTGCCGTGCCGCGGCAGAAAAACTCGCGGATGCGGGCGCGGCGGTCGAAGAATCCTGCCCGGATTTCACCGGCGCGATGGACACCTTTCAGGTACTGCGCGCGGCGTTGTTCGTGACCGGCCGGGCGCCAATGCTCGAAAATCACCGCGACAAGCTCAAGCCGGAGATGATCTGGAACATCGAGAAAGGCATGAAGCTAACCGCGGGCGAGATCGGCCGCGCGCTGAATGAACGCGCCCGGCTGAGCGAGCGGGCCGCGCTTTGGTTCGAAAATCATGATGTATTGGCATGTCCCGTCGCCATCGTGCCGCCTTTCGATGTGGACATCCGCTATGTGGAAAGTGTCGGCGATCATAGCTTCGACAACTATGTCGATTGGCTCTACATCGTTGCGGCCATCACGCTGACCGGTTGTCCGGCGATCTCAGTGCCTTGTGGGTTGACCTCGAGCGGGCTGCCTGTCGGTTTGCAGCTTGTTGCCCCGCCACGTAGCGAGGCATCGTTGCTTTCGATGGCCGCTGCGGCCGAGGAAGTCTTCGGACTGCGTGGCCAGGTGCCGATCGATCCCCGGGCCGGAGACGCGTGAGACGGGGTTCTTGTTGCGGAGCACAAGGTTTCTATTGCGGCGAAGCATTTCTTTGAGTAGCAATGATCCTCCGAGAACACTAATATTATATAATAATAACAAATAGTTAAACTTTTGGTCGGGAAGCCTTGCGTTTCGCAATAGTGCGGTGCACCATGTTTTGCATCGCACAAATTAGTCCAGAGGTTTTCCATATGTCGGTTGATGTTATTGCGTCGGTCGCAAAGTCCCAGGCGCCCGTTGCCGCCGATCCGATCGAAGAACTGAGCGGGTACTTTTTCGAAGACCTTGAACCGGGAATGACCGCGGCATATGCGCGAACGATCGGTCCTGCCGATCTGGTCATGTTTGCCGGCATCTCAGGCGACACCAATCCGATGCACCTCAATGAGGAATATGCGGAACGGACGATGTTCGAGGGTACGATCGCCCACGGCATGCTGTGTTCGAGCTTCATTTCCACGGTCGTCGGAACGCGGCTGCCGGGCCCGGGCTGCGTCTATATCAGTCAGTCTCTCAAGTTCAAGGCGCCGGTCCGCCCCGGAGACACGGTGACTGCGCGCGCCACCGTCGTCGGCACGAATCCGGAGAAATCCCGGGTCGCGCTGGAAACCGTCTGCACGGTTGGCAGCACTGTCGTGATCTCCGGCGAGGCGGAAGTGCTGGTGCCGCGCCGGGCCAAGAACGGCGCCTGAGCCCTTCTGGGCCACGTGGCGGAACTTCCACGCGTTGTCGAGGCGAACGGTCAGGCTTGATCGACGACCGGTCGGCGCGTACATCCCGCGCATGCGAATTTACAGACAAGTGGGCGACCTTCCCGACTCCGCCAAGGGGGCGGTCGTCGCCATCGGAAATTTTGACGGGTTGCACCGTGGCCACCAGCAGGTAATCGCGACCGCGCGGGATATTGCACGCACGCAGTCTCGCCAGTTCGGCGTCCTGACATTCGAACCGCACCCGCGCGCTTTTTTTGCCCGTGTTGACGCACCGTTTCGGCTGACACCGTTCCGAATCAAGGTCCGTGAATTTCAGGCGCTGGGGGTCGAGCTGCTGTTCGCGCTGCGCTTCAACAAGGCGTTGTCTCAACGGACCGCTGAGAACTTTCTCTCCGAACTTCTGTACCAGGGCATAGCACCCGCGCATGTTGTCGTCGGCTACAACTTCAAATTCGGGTTGGGCCGGGATGGTGACTTCGATTTGCTTGCGGCGCGGGGCAAGGAACTCGGCTTCGAAGTCACCTGCGTCGAGCCGGCACGTGACGAGGTGAACGAAGTCTATTCATCCACGCTGATCCGAAAATATCTGACCAATGGCCAGCCCCAACGGGCCGCCGCGTTGTTGGGGCATCTCTGGGAAGTCGAAGGCCGGGTCGGGACAGGCCGCCAGCTCGGCCGGACGATTGGGTTTCCGACCGCCAATGTCGATCTCGGTGAAGCCATCCGCCCGGCGCGCGGCGTCTATTCGATTCGCGGCGGCGTGCGGGATGGCGAGACCATCCGCTGGTATGACGGCGTTGCGAATATCGGCGTGCGGCCGACCGTCGATGGGGAGACGCTGGTCCTCGAAGCGCATCTGTTCGATTTCGACGAAGATATCTACGGACGGTATCTGCGCGTGGCCTTCGTCGACTACCTCCGGCCGGAGCAGAAATTCGATGGAATCGATGCGTTGAAAGCGCAAATCGCCGAAGATTCACGCCAGGCACGTGAGTTGTTGCAGGCCCGCGCGCTCGGCGCGGGTGATTTTATCGGCGAGGATATGTAAAACACCGGATGTCCGGCTGTTGCCGTCAAGTGCAGGCGGCTCTATAAGCTGCCCGGCCGCCTGGGAATAGAATATGACCATTGATTACAAGGATACCGTCTTCCTTCCGAAGACCGAATTTCCGATGCGCGCCGGGTTGCCGAAGAAGGAACCCGAGCTGCTCGCCCGCTGGGCTGAGCTCGATCTGTTCGCACGCCAGCGTGCCGACTCGGCAGGGCGCCCGCCGTTCGTGCTGCATGACGGCCCGCCTTATGCAAATGGGCATCTGCATATCGGGCACGCGCTGAACAAGATTCTCAAAGACGTTATCAGCCGGTCCCAGCAGATGATGGGCAAGGATTCCAACTATGTGCCCGGCTGGGACTGCCACGGCCTGCCCATCGAGTGGAAGATCGAGGAGAAGTATCGCACCGACGGCCGGAACAAGGACGACGTGCCGATCCTGGAATTCCGAAACGAATGCCGCGAGTTTGCCGAGAACTGGGTTGGCATTCAGTCGGATGAGTTCCAGCGCCTCGGCGTCATCGGCAACTGGGACCAGCCCTACACGACCATGGCGTTTGCGGCCGAGGCCCAGATCGCCCGCGAGATTTCGAAGTTCGCCATGAATGGCGGCCTCTACCGAGGTGCACGCCCGGTGCTTTGGTCGGTAGTCGAGAAGACAGCGCTCGCTGATGCCGAAGTCGAATATGAGAATCACACCTCGCCCTCGATCTATGTGCGATTCCCGGTCACCGCACCCGCGGACCCCGCGCTTGATGGTGCGGCGATCGTGATCTGGACCACGACCCCCTGGACCATCCCGGGCAACCGGGCGATCGCGGTCGGTGCCGATCTGGAATATCTGCGCGTGCGGGTTACGGCGGTCAGCGAGAAGAGCCGCGTTCAGGTTGGTGACGAGCTGGTCATGGCGGAGGCCTTACGAGAGAGCGCGTGCCAGGAAATGGGCATCGAGACATCCGAGGAAGTTGCCCGCATCGAAGGTAGTGCGGTCGTGGGAAGCGTGTGTGCTCATCCGCTGCACCAGAAGGGCTTCGATCATGAAGTCCCGGTCTATGAGGCTGATTTCGTCACGACCGAGCAGGGCACGGGCTTCGTACATATTGCGCCGAGCCATGGCGAGGACGATTTCCATCTGGGCCGTGCCCATGGTCTGGCCGTGCCCGACATGGTTGATGAGGCCGGCTGCTATTTTGCCCATGTCCCGTTGTTCGCGGGCATGGCCGTCCTGACCTCCGACGGCGAGGAAGGCGAAGCCAACGGCGCGGTGATGAGCGTACTCGAAGGCGAGAATGCGTTGCTCGGCCGGCGCCGGCTGGAACATTCATATCCCCATTCATGGCGCTCGAAGGCGCCGCTGATCTTCCGCAACACGTCCCAATGGTTCATTTCCATGGAGACGAATGATCTGCGTGACAAGGCGCTGACGGCGATCGCCGAGACCCGGTTCGTCCCCGCGGCCGGACAGACCCGTCTGCGTTCGATGATCGAATCGCGGCCCGACTGGTGCATTTCGCGCCAGCGCGCCTGGGGCGTGCCGATTCCGGTGTTCGTCCACAAGCAAAGCGGCGAGTTGCTGCGTGACCAGGCGGTGTTCGATCGTATTGCCGTGGCGTTCGAGGCCGAGGGCGGGGATGCTTGGTTTGCCAGCGACCCGTCGCGGTTCCTCGGCAATGAATATGATGCCGAAGAATATGAGCAGGTCCGCGATATCGTCGATGTCTGGTTCGATTCGGGCTCGACCCATGCTTTCGTGCTCGAAGATCGCGATGACCTCGAATGGCCCGCGTCGTTGTATCTCGAAGGGTCCGATCAGCATCGTGGCTGGTTCCATTCGTCGTTGCTGGAATCCTGCGGCACCCGCGGTCGGGCCCCCTATGACGCCGTCCTGACCCATGGGTTCGTCATGGCCGAGGATGGCCGCAAGATGTCGAAGTCACGAGGCACCGACGTCTCACCCCAGGACACGGTCGATAGTCTGGGCGCGGACATCCTGCGCATCTGGGTGGTCAGTTCCGACTATTCCGAGGATCTGCGGCTGGGCCCGGAAATCCTCAAGCATCAGGCCGACCTCTATCGGCGAATTCGCAACACGTTGCGTTTCCTGTTGGGCAATCTCGACGGTTTCGACGAGAGCGAACGCGTGCCGGTCGCAGAAATGCCCGAAATCGAGCGCTGGGTCCTGCACCGGATCCATGAGGTGGACGCGCTGGTGCGGCAGACGACGGATGATTTCGAATTCCACACCCAGTGGACGGCGCTTCACAATTTCTGTGCGGTTGAGCTTTCGGCCTTCTATTTCGATATTCGCAAGGACGCGCTCTATTGCGACGCCCGTGACAGCCTTCGCCGCCGGGCGGCGCGCACGGTGCTGGACGCCCTGTTCTCGCATCTGACCGCCTGGCTGGCGCCGATCCTGTGCTTTACGGCGGAAGAGGCCTGGTTGTCGCGACGGAGCGAGGCCGATGCCGAATCCGTCCACTTGCGGACCTTCCCGGAAGCACCGGATTACTGGCGCGACGATGCGCTGGCGGCGAAGTGGGAGAAAATCCGGACCCTGCGGCGCGTCGTAACCGGGGCACTAGAGATCGAGCGGGCCGAGAAGCGCATCGGTTCCAGTCTGCAAGCCGCCCCGACTGTCTATGCCGACGGCGAAACCGTCGGCGCGATGGCGGGCCTTGACCTGGCGGAAATTTTCATCACGTCCGGTGGCACGCTGGTCGAGAGTGAGGCGCCGGCATCCGCATTCAAGTTGCCGGAGGTGGAGACAATCGGCGTCGAGCCCGGGCTCGCCGATGGCCAGAAATGCGCACGTTGCTGGCAGGTGCTCACAGATGTAGGTGAGCATGCCCATCCGGATGTCTGCGGACGCTGCGCCGCGGCGGTCGACGGTCAACAGGAGGCCGCCGAGTAGGCGGGTGGGTTTGTGATGCCGCGATGGGCCTTGCTCTTTGTCGTTGTGCTGATCGCCGTTGATCAAGTCTCCAAACGCGTGATGCTGGGTCTCGTTTTCGACCCGCCGTCGATCATCTCCGTCACGTCCTTCTTCAACCTAGTGCCGGTCTGGAACCGGGGGATCAGCTTTGGACTGCTGGGTGGTGCGCAGTCATCACGATGGATTCTGGTCGCGCTCGCACTGGTGATCGTCGTGTTTCTCATTATCTGGCTGGTGCGGTCGGGGCAGGGGATCGTTCGCTTCGCGCTTGTCCTCGTCATTGGCGGCGCGTTGAGCAACGTGATCGACCGGGTGGTTTATGGTGCGGTTGTCGACTTTATCGATATCCATGCGTTTGGATGGCACTGGCCGGCATTCAATGTGGCGGACATGACCATCGTCTTCGGGACCGCGATGCTATTGTACGATGGCTTGTTCGGTTCTCCGCGTTCGCTAAAATAGTGCTAGGTTTGGAATCGTTGTTCACACCCACGCAGACCAAGGCAATGGTTTGATGCATATGACCGGCATGACACAAACGCCCTCGCGCACCGGCGGGATCGCCCGCACGCCGCGAGGAATTGTTTTGCTGATGGTCGCCGCTATGACGCTTGCTGCATGCGGTGATTCGACCAAACGCGCACTCGGACTTCAGCGCAGCGCACCCGACGAATTCGCCGTTGCGCCGCGAGCGCCACTCTCGCAGCCGCCGGATTACAAGCTGCGTCCCCCGCGGCCCGGCGCGGAAGACCTGACCACGGTTTCGGCACGCGAGCAGGCACGTCAGGCAGTATTCCGCGGTGACGACGATGAACGCACGGTGCGCGGAACGACCGGACCGGCAGCGCAACCGGCACCGCGCACAGATGTGGTGCGCTCGACGGCGGGCGAATCAGCATTTCTGTCACGCGCAGGCGCGCTGGAAACCGACCCGCTGGTCCGGTCGCAGATTGACCGGGAAAGCTCGATTCTGGCCGAGGAAAATCAGAATTTCGTCCGCAAATTGCTGGGTCTGAAACAAGACCCGATCGACGAAGAGGTCGATGCGGAGTCCGAGGCGCGTCGACTGCGCGAGAACCAGGCACTCGGCATTTCGCCCGCGGAAGGCGAAACGCCGACCATCTCGCGGACACGCAACGGCCTGTTCGACATCTTCTAGACGTCGGGTCGCCTCAATTACGCCAAATGTCGCGGTAAAGTGACTGCATCGCCGGTATTGGGCGTTGCAGGAAACAAATCGCGCGCCATATCTGTTGTCGACCCAGAGGCGCTGCCCGTGAGGACGAAACCAATGACCTGGAACCCTTGTTCGAGAGCTCTTCGTGCTTTGCTACTGCCGGCCGCGATTCTGCTGTCATTCGCGAACCTGGCAAACGCGCAAGTTTTCAATCCCACGACGTTTGAACTCGACAACGGTATGCAGGTCGCCGTGATCGAAAATCATCGTGCGCCCGTCGTCACGCATATGGTCTGGTACAAGGTCGGTGCGGCCGACGAGCCGGCGGGTAAATCCGGCATTGCCCACTATCTCGAACATCTGATGTTCAAAGGAACCGAGACACGCGCGTCCGGAGAGTTTTCGCAGATAATCGCCGATCTGGGCGGGCGCGAAAACGCGTTTACCTCGCAGGACTACACCGGATACTTCCAGACTATCTCGCCCCAGCATCTCGGCCTGATGATGGAGCTTGAGGCGGACCGTATGACCGGTCTTATTCTGACAGACGAGATCATCGAGCCCGAACGACGGGTCATCCTCGAGGAACGCCTGTCACGAACCGAGAACAATCCTCGCTCGCTTCTGTCCGAACAGGTCGCGGCCGCGACCTGGCTCAACCACCCCTATCGTCTTCCCATTATCGGCTGGGCCCATGAGATCGAGATTCTCAGCCGCGCGGACCTCGAATCCTTTTATGAGACCTGGTACGCGCCCAACAATGCGGTCCTGGTTGTTTCCGGAGATGTCGATCCGCAGGAGGTGTTTCGCCTCGCCCAGGAGACCTATGGCAAGATTCCGCCGAAGCCGTTGCCGCCGCGCACCCGCTCGGCCGAGCCGCCACAGCTCGCCCCGCGCGAGGTTGTGATGCGCGATGCGCGTGTCGATCAACCCGCCTGGTCGCGCCGGTATCTCGCTCCCAGTTACGTCGCGGGGGACACGGCGCACGCCTATGCCCTTGAGTTGCTCTCGGAGATTATCGGCGGCGGTACAACGAGCCGGATTTATCGCTCGGTCGTCGTCGACCAGTCGCTCGCGGCGTCGGCCGGTGCCTGGTATTCCCCGGGCAACCTCGATCTCACGACGTTTGGGGTCTGGTTCAGTCCGCGCCCCGGCGTCTCGGTTGAAACGGTGCGTGAGGCGATGGACGATCAGATTGCGAACGTGGTCAAGAACGGGGTCAGCGCTGACGAACTTGAGCGCGCGAAGCAACGCCTGATCGATAGTGCGATCTTCGCCCGGGACAGCGTCGCCGGCCCCGCACGGGTGTTGGGGGCCGCCCTGGCGTCAGGGCAGATGGTCGCCGATGTCGAGGCATGGCCCGACCGGATTCGGGCGGTCACGGTTGAGCAGGTCAATGCAGCTGCCCGCGAAATATTCAATGAGAACCGATCCACCACCGGTGTGCTGATGCCGGCCGAAGGGGATAGCCGAACATGATGTCTGCCCTGGCACGCGCCCCCGCGATGGTGCTGCTCGCCGTCGCCCTGTTGTTGGTTCCGGCGGCCGCTAAGGCCTTCGAGATACAGCGGGTGATCAGTCCCGGCGGCATCGAAGCCTGGCTTTTGGAAGATCACTCGCTGCCGATCGTCTCGGCGCGGTTCCTGTTTCCTGGTGGGGCCGCGACGGACCCGGTGGGCAAGGAGGGTTTAGCCAATATGGTGTCCGGTCTGCTCGACGAGGGCGCCGGGGAACTCGATTCACAGACCTTCCAGGGCCGGTTGGCCGATCAGTCGATCTCCTTATCATTTTCCGCCTCTCTCGACGGTTTCTCCGGCAACCTCAAAACCTTGACCCGCAATCGCGATGAGGCGTTTGACCTTCTGCGGCTTGCCGTGACCTCGCCGCGCTTCGACGCGCAGGCGGTAGACAGGATTCGGGCGCAGATTCTAACCGGGCTCGCGGCGAGCGCGAACAATCCCAACCAGATCGCGCAGCAGACGTTCCGTGAAACTGTGTTCGGCGACCATCCATACAGCCGGCCCGTCGCCGGAACGCCTGAAAGTGTTGCAGCGATCACGGAAACGGACCTGCGGACATTCGTCACACGCCGGCTGGCACGCAGTGGGCTGATTGTTGGCGTTGCGGGCGATGTTTCGCCGGCGGAGCTCGGCACGCTTCTCGACACGACCTTCGGAGAACTGCCCGAGCGTGCGGAGGCCTTCACGATCCCGCAGGCGGAGCCAGGCGGAGCCGGTGAAGTTATTGTGGTTGAGCGCGACAATCCGCAGAGCCGGGTTGTGTTCGGCCATGGTGGGGTGACGCGGGACGACCCGGATTACTACGCCGCTCTGGTGCTGAACCATGTGCTGGGCGGCGGCAGTTTCACGTCTCGGCTTTATGACGAGGTTCGCGAGAAACGAGGATTGGCCTATTCGGTGTTCAGCTATCTGTTGTCGCTCGAGAACGCGGCGATGTGGATGGGTGGTGCTGGAACCAAGAACGGCGCGGTCGCGCAATCGATCGAGCTGATCCGCGGTCAGTGGGCGAACGTGCAGAAATTCGCGATCTCCCAGGACGAACTCGACCGGGCGAAGGCCAATCTGATCGGATCTTTCGGGCTGCGGTTTGACAATACAGGTGCGATCGCGGGCACCTTGGTCGCCGTCCAGTTTCGCGATCTCGGGATAGAATTCCTCAATCGCCGCAACGATCTGATTGCGGACGTCCAGCTCGAGGACGTGCGCCGCGTCGCGGAACGAATCCTCGATCCGGCCGCGCTGACGGTTGTCGTGGTCGGTAAACCCGAAGGGGTTATGGCGACGCGAACCGTGACCGATGGCGGCTAGCTGCCGGTGAGACGTCGATTAGGTCGGGCGTTCTCCGACTCGTCTGATTTGTCCACAATATGCGCCATTGCCGTTGGCCCGGCGGTGGACGCAGACTGCCGATCCGGGCGTGGACACGGAACATAAATGTCGGAAATCTATACCCAGAATGTCAGCGGCTGTTTGGCCGGTTCCATCGGTGAAGATGGCCTGACCGAAGATGCGTTGGAAGCAGCGCGTGCTGCGGCTTGGGATGTCTGGAGCGCGATGCGTGCGGACATCGCCGAGGGCGGGTTCCCGGCAGCATCGATCGCCCAGCAATCAGATGACCTCGCCGAGATTCAGGGTGCGGCGGCGCGCCTGTCGGCACATTGTGACACGGTGGCAGTACTGGGCGTCGGCGGATCGAACCTCGGTGCCGAGGCCCTATGTGCGTTGGCGCTCACGCCGCCGGTGGATGTCCGCTTTCTGAACAATCCGGACCCCGAGACCGTGGCGCGTTTCGCCGCGTCAGTTGATATGGCGCGTGTGGGCCTTGTCCTGGTGTCGAAATCTGGCGGCACGGCCGAAACGCTGGCGCTCGCGATGACCCTTATGCCAACGTTGATCAAGCACCGCGCGGCAGAAGTGGTCGCAGATTACAGCGTTGCCATCGTCGAACCGGGCGACAACCCCTTGTGTCGTCTGGCCGAACTCTGGGGGGTGCCGGCAATCGATCACCCTGTCGATATTGGTGGCCGCTATTCGGCCCTCACTGCTGTCGGGCTTTTGCCAGCGGCACTTGCGGGGATCGACATTGCCGCGGTACGCGCCGGCGCCAGCGAGGCGCTGGAACGAAACCTGGCGGGAGATACTGTCGAAACTGTTCCTGCGGCCCTGGGGGCTGCCGTGTCGCTGGCGCTCCTGCAAAGCCAGGGAGCGCGCATGAACGTGCTGATGCCCTATGCGGATGCGCTCGCGCCGTTTACGCGCTGGTACCGCCAGCTCTGGGCCGAGAGCGTGGGGAAGAACGGCTATGGCACGACACCCATCGACGCGCTCGGCGCCGTCGATCAGCACAGCCAGCTGCAGCTGTATCTGGATGGACCCAAGGACAAGATGTTTACCATCGTGACCCAACAGCTGGCCGGACGTGGAGACCGTGTGTCACCGAAATTGGCGCAGCATGCGGGTGCCGAGTATCTGGCCGGACAGGCGACGGGCGATTTGCTGGCGGCCGAGCAGGAGGCGACGATTGATAGCTTGTGCGCCCATGGCCGCCCGGTGCGGCGGATCGAGGTTGCTCGTGTCGACGAGGCCGCTCTTGGGGCATTGATGGTTCACTTCATGCTGGAGACCTTGACGGCGGCCTTCATGGTGGGGGTCGATCCGTTTGATCAACCGGCCGTCGACGATGGCAAGGAGCGCGTGCGCCAGCGGCTCGCGGACGGGGCCAGCGAGGTTGCGACATGACCATTCGGCGCCTGCCGGAAACCATCGTCAATCAAATTGCCGCGGGCGAAGTCATCGAGCGTCCGGCTTCTGCCGCGAAGGAACTGGTCGAGAATGCCATCGACGCCGGTGCGCGCCGGATCGATGTGGTGTTGCGCGACGGGGGACGAACCCTGATCGCCGTCACCGATGACGGCTGCGGAATGACAGCAGACGAACTTGGTCTTGCGGTCGAACGCCACGCGACGTCGAAATTGCCGGATGACGACCTGACTCATATCGAAACACTGGGATTTCGTGGTGAGGCGTTACCGTCGATCGGGTCGGTCAGCCGGTTGTCGATCGCGTCGCGGACCGCCGACGCCGACGGATGGCAGATCCGTGTCGAGGGTGGACGTGTACATGAGGTGCAGCCCGCGCCATTGACCAACGGCACGCGGGTCGAGGTGCGCGATCTTTTCTATGCGACGCCCGCGCGGCTGAAATTCCTCAAAACCGAGCGTACGGAAATGGACCACGCCGTTGACACGGTGCAGCGGCTCGCCATGGCCCATCCGGAGATCGGTTTTTCCATTGGTGATGGCGAACGCGAGCGCTTTGCCAGCGCGGCGGCCGAAGACCTCGGCGGCAGTGAGGATACGCGCTTGCGGCGGCTGTCGGATGTCATGGGGCGCGATTTCGCGGATAACGCGCTGGCGATCGATGCCGAACGCGACGGCGTTCACCTGACCGGGCATGCCGGGTTGCCGACACTCAATCGCAACACGACCAAGCACCAGTATCTCTTCGTGAATGGGCGCCCCGTGCGCGACCGACTTCTGACCGGCGCGGTGCGTGGGGCCTATCAGGATTTCCTCGCCCGGGGCCGGCATCCGCTGGTGGCGCTGTTCGTGGATATCGACCCCGAGCTGGTCGATGTGAATGTCCACCCGGCGAAGGCCGAAGTCCGGTTTCGCGACGCCGGCGTGGTCAGGGGACTCATCGTCGGTGTGTTGCGTCACGCGTTGGCGGCGGCCGGACATCGGGCGTCGACCACCGTGGCCGATGCGGCACTAGGTGCCTTCCGGCCGGGTGGGGCGCCGGGACTGCCGCCCACGGGATATGGCGGCGGACCGGGGCGCGGGAGCGGTCCGGTGCCTCGGGGTCTGGCCGAAGCGGCCGCCCAGTATTTCGCACTCCAGGAACACGCGAACAGCGACACGTTTCCGGGGCTCGAATCCGCGCCGGTGGCCGTGGTATTGGAACCCGATAACGTATCACCGGAAGCGGAGTATCCGCTGGGCGCGGCGCAAGCGCAGCTCCATGAGACCTACATCGTGTCCCAGACGAATAACGGCCTGGTAATCGTGGATCAGCATGCAGCCCATGAGCGGCTCGTCTATGAGCGCATGAAGGCCGAGCTTGCGAATGGCGGAGTTTCCCGCCAGGGCCTGTTGCTGCCCGAGGTCATCGATCTGGACGAGGCGTCGGCCGATCGTCTTGCATCACGTGCCGAAGAATTGGCCGAGCTCGGGCTGGTGCTGGAGAAATTCGGGGCGGGTGCCGTCGTGGTGCGTGAGGTCCCGGGGCTGTTAGGGCAATCGGATGTGGCCGGGCTGATTCGCGATCTGGCAGACGACCTCTCGGAGATCGGTGCCGCCCATTCGCTCAAGGAGCGGCTGGAGGATGTCTGCGGGACGATGGCCTGCCACGGCAGTGTCCGGGCGGGCCGGCGCCTCAATCGCCATGAAATGAACGCGCTGTTGCGCGAGATGGAAGTGACCCCCCATGCGGGCCAGTGCAATCATGGCCGCCCGACTTATGTCGAGCTGAACCTGGCCGATATCGAGCGGCTGTTCGGGCGACGCTGAACTAGTTCTTCCAGATCACAAAATGCAATGACGTGTCGCCGTAGCTGCGTGTGTCGACGGTCTCGAAGTCGGGGCCGCAGTCGATCTCCGTGCCGCGCCGAGTCTCGATGACCAGTAGCCCACCCGGCACGATCCAGCCTGATTCGGCCAGCGCAGCCGGCGCCGTATGTGTGATCTCGCTGTCATAGGGCGGGTCGAGGAAGATGATGTCGCACGGCGTGCCGGCCGGTGGTTTGGTGGCGTCTGCCGTGCGGTGGACGTCGGCGCGGTCACCGAGACCCAGCGCGTCCAGGCTGGCGCCGATCTGTACCCTTGCCGGACGGTCGATATCGAAAAACACCGCATGGGCTGCACCCCGGGACAGCGCCTCTATTCCCAGCGCGCCGGATCCCGCGCAGGCGTCGAGCACGCGTGCGCCGTTGATTTCGGGCGCGTCACCGATGCCGCTGGCGAGGATGCTGAACAGGGCCTCGCGGACCCGGTCACCGGTCGGCCGCGCATCGGACCCGGGCGGAATCTCGATCCGCCGCCCGCGGTGGGTGCCGCCGATGATGCGGAGTCTCCCGGGTTGCGATCTCACGCGCGGGGTACCTGTTCGGCGATCACCTTAGCAGACACTTCCTCGATATGGCCGCGCGGCAACTTCCCCAGCTGGAAGGGACCGTAGCCCGTCCGGATCAGCCGGTTCACCGTGTAGCCGAGATGCTCCATTAGCCGGCGGACCTCGCGGTTCTTGCCTTCGCGGATGGCGATGGTCAGCCAGGCGTTGCTGCCGACCTGTATTTCGAGTGTGGCCTTTGCGGGACGGAATTGCGTGCCGTCGATTTCCACTCCCCGTTCGAGGCGCGCTAGCGCCTTGTCCTCGATGCGGCCATACACGCGCACCCGGTATTGCCTTAGCCACCCGGTCGACGGCAGTTCCAGCCGCCGGGCGAGCTCGCCGTCATTGGTCAGCAGCAGCAAGCCCTCGGAGTTCATGTCCAGCCGACCCACCGGCTTGGCGTTGGCGAGCTCCGGGGGTAGTGCATCGAAAATGGTCGGTCGGCCCTCGGGGTCGCGATGGGTCGTCAGCCGCCCCTGGGGCTTGTGATAGCGCCACAGGCGGGCGGCGTCGCGCGCGGGCAGCGGTTTTCCATCGATGCGGATATCGGCATCGATGGCGACATTGAGCGCGGGTGAATCGACGATCTGCCCTTCGAGTGTAACGCGGCCGTCATTGATCCAGCGCTCGGCCTCGCGGCGTGACGATACGCCGGCCCGGGCAATGACCTTGGCGATCCGCTCTCCCTTTGGTGCGTCGGAATTCATGTCTTGATGCCGGCTCTGACTGTCTTTGATCTAGGGATCGCAGGCGTCGATAAAGGCCTGGAAAATAGCGCCGTCGCCCGCCGAGACCTTGTACTCCGGATGCCATTGGACACCCAGGCAGAAACGCTTGCCGATCGCCTCGATGCCCTCAATTACCCCGTCGGGCGCCACGGCATTGATGATCATCTCGTCGGATGTGTCCTTGGCTGCTTGGTGATGGGCGCTGTTTACGTCAAGCGAATCGGCGCCGACGATCCGGTGCAACAGGGTGTCAGGCAGGACCGATATGCTATGCCCGGGTTCGTCGCGCGGGTTGGGTTGCTCGTGGGCCAGCGCCTCGGGAACCTCGTCGGGAATATGCTGGATCAGCGTCCCGCCCAGGGCCACATGCAGGAGTTGCTGGCCCCCGCAGATCCCCAGCAACGGCATGTCGCGTTCCACAGCACCGCGGGTGGCGGCGAGCTCAAACGCCGTCCGGCGGTCCTTGGTGACAACCGTTGGATGGCGTTCGCCGGCGCCGAAGATCGACGGGTCGACATCGAACGCGCCGCCCGTGATCACCAGACCGTCGATAATATCGAGATAGTCATTCGCCTGCTCGGGTTCATGGGGCAGGGCCAGGGGCACACCGCCCGCTTCGACCACCGCGTCGGCATAATTTTGACGCAGCGCGTACCACGGCATGTTCGAGTAAGTGCCGGGATCTTCGGAATCGAGGGTTATGCCGATCACGGGTTTTGTCATGCCGCGCACCATACGCGGCACCCTCGCATCGTTGCAATTTCGCGCTTTCGCGGGCACCGTCCGCCTCATGGAAGACACGCGTTACATGCATCGGGCCCTCGACGCGGCCCGGGAGGCTGCGGCAACCGGCGATGTGCCGGTCGGCGCCGTGATCGTTGACCGGACAACGTCACGGGTCGTGGCGGTCGCCGGTAACCGCGTCGAGCAGGACAACGACCCGACCGCCCATGCGGAGTTGCTGGCCATCCGGATGGCCGCGCGCGAACTCTCAACGCCGCGGCTGACCGACTGCGATCTGTATGTGACCCTGGAACCCTGCGCCATGTGCGCCCAGGCGATTGCCTTCGCCCGGGTCCGGCGCCTGTTTTTCGGTGCCTATGATCCGAAAGGCGGCGGCGTGGAACACGGCGCGCGCATCTTCACCCAGCCGACCTGTAACCATGTCCCGGAAGTTGTCGGTGGGCTCGAAGAGGGTGAGTGTGCGGCAATCCTGCTGACGTTTTTCGCGGCGCGCCGTTGACGCGGCTTTTGTCAGCTTTCCCGTGCGACCGCGCGCCAGCCAATATCTCGCCGACAGAAACCCTCGGGCCAGTCGATGGCATCGACCGCCGCATAGGCGTTCGCCTGGGCCGATGTAATGTTGCTGCCGCCGGCAGTTACATTCAAAACCCGCCCGCCGGTTGCCAGCACCCGGTCGCCATCGGCTGCGGTCCCGGCATGGAACACTGTGGCGCCGGTCGCTGCTGCGGCCTCGAGGCCGCGGATCTCCGTTCCCTTGTGGTAGGTCCCGGGATATCCGTTCGCCGCCAGCACCACGGTCAGTGCGGCCTGGTCGGACCAGCGCAGATCGAAGTTCTTCAGGGCGCCGTCGCACGCCGCGACCAGCGCGGGCACGATGTCTGAGCGCAGGCGCATCATCAGCACCTGGCATTCGGGGTCGCCGAACCGGACGTTATATTCGAGCAGTTTTGGTTTGCCGCCGTCGAGCATGAGCCCGGCATAGAGCACGCCGCGATAGGGGTAGCCGTCGGCAGCCATGCCCCGCACGGTCGGCCCGATGATGGTCTCCATCACCTCGGCTTCGAGGGCCGGCGTTAGAGATGGGGCAGGCGAATAGGCGCCCATGCCGCCGGTGTTGGGCCCGGTATCGCCGTCACCGACAGCCTTGTGGTCCTGTGCGCCCGCGAGCGGCAACGCCGTTTCGCCGTCCACGAGCGCGAAGAAGGACAGCTCCTCGCCGGGGAGGAATTCCTCGATGACGAGCTCGGCGCCGGCATCACCGAACGCCTTGTCGCCCATCGCTTGGTCCACCGCGTCAAGCGCCTCGTCGACGGTTTGCGCGACCGTGACGCCCTTGCCCGCGGCAAGCCCGTCCGCCTTGACCACGATCGGCGCGCCCTTTTCGCGGATATAGGCCTTGGCCGCGTCGGCGTCCGTGAACCGGCCGTAGGCGGCGGTCGGGATGTCGTGCCGGGCGCACAAATCCTTCATGAACCCCTTGGAGCCTTCGAGCATTGCGGCTTCGGCGTTCGGCCCAAAGGCCTTGATGCCTGCGGCATTCAATCTGTCCACAAGGCCCAGCACCAGTGGTCCTTCCGGGCCGACCACGACCAGATCGATGGCCTGCCCGGTGGCGAATGCGACAAGCCCCTTCACGTCATCGGCGGCAATCGCAACGCATTCCGCGTCCTGCGCGATGCCCGCATTTCCGGGCGCGCAGTACAGCGCATCGCAAAGCGGAGAGGCGGCGATTGTCCAGCACAGCGCGTGTTCGCGCCCGCCACCACCGACAACCAAAATACGCATTTGCGCGATCCTTCTTTGCGTCCTTCGTTTCGAGGCCGGCAGTTTGTATCATGGGGGCGATTCGATGAACCAGACGCCCCCCGATACCCGCGACCTACCGGACGCAGACCCCGGCGACAATCAGCCCCCTGTGCTGTCGGTCGGTGAACTGTCCGGTGCGGTCAAGCGAACGGTCGAGGACAATTTCAGCTATGTGCGCGTGCGCGGCGAGATCTCCGGGTTCAAGCGTGCGGCCTCCGGGCATCTCTACATGACCCTGAAAGATGCCGACGCGACGATCGACGGTGTGTGCTGGCGCGGCTCGGCGGGCCGCCTCGAGGTGCAGCCCGAGGACGGCCTTGAGGTCATCGCGACGGGGCGGGTGACGACCTATCCCGCGCGCTCCAAATACCAGCTCGTGATCGAGCGGATGGAGGTGGCCGGCGAGGGCGCGCTCCTCAAGATGATCGAGGAGCGGCGCAAGCGGCTCGCCGCCGAGGGCCTTTTCGAGACCGAACGCAAGGCCGATATTCCCTACCTGCCCGAGGTGATCGGCGTTGTGACCTCGCCCACGGGCGCCGTCATCCGAGACATTCTGCACCGGCTGGCGGATAGGTTTCCCCGCCATGTGCTGGTTTGGCCTGTGCTCGTACAGGGCGACAACGCCGCAGCCCAGATTACGGCGGCAATCGAGGGGTTCAACAACCTCGCGCTGGACGGGCCGGTGCCGCGGCCGGATCTGCTGATCGTCGCGCGCGGCGGCGGGTCGCTTGAGGATCTTATGGCTTTCAACGAGGAGAATGTGGTTCGCGCGGCGGCCGGAAGCGATATTCCGCTCATTTCGGCGGTGGGGCATGAGACCGACACGACCCTGATTGATTTCGCATCCGACAAGCGCGCGCCCACGCCAACGGCCGCTGCGGAGATGGCGGTGCCCGTGCGCGCTGATCTGATCGCGCAGGTGGGCGAAGATGGCGCGCGCCTGACGGGTGCCGTTACCCGCCTGATGCGCAGCCGCCAGCAGGAGGTCACGGCGCTGGGCCGGGGTCTGCCGGCACCTCGGCGCATCCTCGAAGGTGCCATGCAGCGGGTGGATGATTGGGCCGAACGGCTTCGTCCGGCTCTTTTGCGTGTGATGCGCTCGAAAGAAGAGGCGGTTGCCGCGCAAGGCCGCCAGCTTGTCCAGCCGGATCAATATGTGGAAGCCAAGCGCCGCGACCTGGCATCCATATTGGCGCGCCTGTCGGCCGCGAAATCCGCGGGCGACGGCAAAATCAAGCGGGATCTGCGTGATACACAGTCGCTCGGCGAAAGGCTAAAGCAGGCCGCGGACAGGCGGTTGGCGAAGGCCGACGACCGCGTCGCCGGGGTTACGAAGCTCCTGGAGAGTTATTCGTACAAGGGCGTGCTCGATCGCGGCTTCGTGCTGGTACGCGACGCCACCGGGGCGCCGGTTCTGGCGGCGGATGCGCTCGTACCCGGCGATGGGATATCGCTTCATTTTCGCGACGACGGAACCGTCGGGGCAACGGTCGACAGCGTCGGCGGAACTGCACCGGTTGCCAAACCGCGCAAGCCGAAACAGGCCAAACCGAAGAAGAAGGGTCCCTCCGACGATCCTCAGGGCTCGTTCCTTTGAGGCTGTGGGTTATGGCGCTGATCATGTTGGTCGCGTCACATGGCTCTTCGGCGGCACTCGATTTGCCGGAGACTTTCAAGCAAGGCGCGCTGATTATCGGGAGCGTGGAGCCCGGTGCGACAATCACGCTTGACGGCAAATCGCTGCGTGTCGATCCGTCGACGGGCCGGTTCGTGTTCGGGATCGACCGGGATCGCAAGGAATCTTTTGCGCTGGTTTCCACCTACCGCGATGGGCGTCGCGAGACACGAAGCCTGCCGGTGCAGTTTCGGGACTACGATATCGAGCGGATCGACGGGTTGCCGCCCCGCAAGGTGTTGCCCAACACGAATGATCTGGAGAGAATTCGCCGCGAGGGGCGACTGATTTCTGCCGCACGGGCGGGCGATAGCGAGCACCCGTTCTTCGAGGCCGGGTTCGCCTGGCCGGTCACCGGTCGGATCAGCGGCCGCTATGGCAATCAGCGAATTCTCAACGGGAAGCCGCGGCGCGCCCATCTGGGAATCGATATCGCGGCGCCGCGTGGGACGCCCGTTCTGGCGTCGGCGCCCGGCGTGGTGGTGCTGGCGGAATCCGATCTGTTCTACACCGGCGGCACGGTCGCGGTGGACCACGGCCATGGGCTGACGTCAATCTATTCTCATCTGGAACGCGTCGACGTCGAAAACGGGCAACAGGTCGCAACGGGGCTGCAGGTCGGGACCGTGGGGTCCACCGGGCGCTCGACGGGGCCGCATCTCGATTGGCGGATCAACTGGTTCGATGTGCGCCTGGACCCCGAGCTAATCGCCGGTCCGATGCCGGCGGCCCGCTAACGGGTTTCTGCATCGATCTTCTTGGTAAGGAAATCTTCCAATGCAGCGGGGTCGTCCCAGACGAATTTCACCGGTAGGGCCTCAATCCTGTCTTTAAGAATGGAAGGTAGCCGCACGGCATCCTTTTCCGTGGTGATCGGTGTCGCGTCACCCGCGTCAGCTTCGGCGCAGATTCGCGCGATCTCGCCGTGTGAGTATGCGTGGTGATCTGCGAAGACGTGTGATGCGACGACCTCGCAGCCGATCGTGTCGAGTGTGTCGAAGAACTTTTCTGGCCTACCAATCCCGGCGAATGCGACGACACGGCGTCCGGACCAATCCGCCTGGTCGACGGCGGCCAGAATGCGCCCGGAGAGAACGGGCAACGAGGCCCGCGTTTTCTTTTTTGCAGTTCCGGTGTGATCGTCGCCGACGATGACCATCGCGTCGGCGCGCGCCAATCCCTGCACCGAGGGTTCGCGGAGCGGCCCGGCAGGTATGATCCGGCCGTTGCCGAAGCCTATCTCACCGTCGACCACGACGATTCCGATGTCCTTGGCCAGGGAGGGGTTCTGATAGCCGTCATCCATCACGATCAGTTGTGCCCCGTCCTTGATCGCGGCGATGGCGCCGGCTACCCGGTCGCGGGCGACCCATGTGGGTGCGGTGCGCGCCAGTAACAATGCCTCGTCGCCGACGTCGGCCGATGTGTGGGACTGGGGGGAGACGCGTACAGGACCGGCCAGGCGGCCGCCATAACCCCGTGTCAGGAACACCAGGCCCTCATGCTTCAGGGTTTCGGCGATACTCATGGCCACCGGTGTCTTGCCGGCGCCGCCGGCAACCAGATTGCCGACACAAATAACGGTGGCATCGACCCGCGCGGGCCTGGTGCGGGATCTGTTGAGTGCGCCGGCCAGCCGATAGGCATAACCTAGCGGGCTGAGCAGCTTGCCCAGCGGTGCATTCGGTTGGGACCAGAATTCAGGCGCTTTCATCACGCGCTCGAAATGGCATTTGCGATCAACGGTTGCAAGCGGCGCATCACCAGATCGATGACCTCCTGTTTGCGACCCGCCGCACCCACCGCCGCATCCGCCATCGCGTCTGCGCGTGCAGGCGATACCAGCAACTCCCCGACGGCCTGTTGCAGCGCGTCACCGTCGGCGACCTCCAGGCTCGCCCCGGCGTCCCGTAGCTCGCTCGCGATCGAACGGAAATTATCAATATGCGGGCCATAGAGAACCGCGCTGCGCAATTGCGCGGCTTCCAGCATGTTCTGTCCACCATGGGCAATAAGCGACCCGCCGATGAAGGCAATGGGTGCGACACGGTAGAGCTGTCCGAGGAGTCCGGTGCCGTCGGCCAGGTAGATATTGGTTTCGGGTGTGATTGCCTCGCCGCGCGACCAGCGCGCGACGGACAAGCCGGACTGGGTTAATGCCTGCTCGACCTCGTCACCCCGCTGGGGATGGCGCGGCGCGAGCAAGGTCAGGAGATCGGGATGATGACTTACGAGGCCCCGATGCACCGCGCCGACAATATCCTCTTCGCCGCGGTGGGTGCTGGCCGCCACCCAGGCCGGGCGACCGCCGATCGCGTCCTGTAGTTCGATCAGCGCCGCGGCGGTTGCCGGCAAGGGGGCCGCCGCCAGTTTCAGATTGCCGGTCACAGAGACGTTTCGTGCCCCCAGTGACTCCAACCGCGCGGCGATCTCCTGATCCTGCGCCAGTATCGTACCGAAGCACGACAAAAGTTCGCGCGCGACTTTGGGTGCACGCGCCCAGCTGGCATGTGAGCTCTCGGACATGCGTGCGTTGACCAGCGCCATGGGGATGCCCGCGCGTCGAGATTCAAGCAGCAGGTTGGGCCATAGTTCGGACTCAACCCAAAGCGCAGCGTCGGGCCGCCAATATTCGAGGAACCGACGCACCCATGCGGCCCGATCGACGGGCACATATTGATGGATTGCGCGCGGCGGCAGCCGGTCGCCCATCATGCGGGCCGACGTCACGGTGCCCGTAGTCATCAGGAGATTGAGTTCCGGTGCGATCTGCAAAATTCGCTCGACGAGCACCAGGACCGACTGCGCCTCGCCGATGCTTGCGGCGTGAATCCACACGACGGGGCCGGACGGGCGCTGAATCGAAGGAATCCCCCGGCGTTCGTCGATACGCGGGGCCTCTTCCTTGCCGCGCATCAGGCGGCGCTGGAGGAGGAGTTCGACCAGCGGAAGCCCCGCGGTGGTGACACCGCGATACAGGCTTGTGGCAAGCGTGGATATGCCCTTGTACCGGGGCCGGTCGTCCCCGGTCATCCGTGTGCGCGTTCGGCGTCCAGCGCGCTGCCGTCTTCGGGCGCGGGCGGGCTGTCAGACGGCCCGGCGTCACGGAATTGCAGGCGGCTCAACCGCGCATACAGGCCGTCGCGCGCCTGGAGTTCGCCATGGGTGCCGGTCTCGACGACCCGGCCGTCATCCATCACCAGAATCTGGTCGGCGTTCATGACCGTCGCCAGGCGGTGGGCGATGACGAGCGTGGTGCGGTCGGCCGTTAGTCGCTCAAGTGCGATTTGCACCTGTTGCTCGGATTCCGCATCCAGCGCGCTTGTTGCTTCGTCGAGCAGGAGGATGGGGGCGTTCTTGAGCATCGCGCGGGCGATGGCCACGCGCTGGCGTTCGCCGCCGGACAGGGACGATCCGCGATCCCCGACAAGAGTTTCGTACCCGTCTGGCAACGCCGAGACGAACTCATGGGCGGAAGCATTGCGCGCCGCGGCAATGACCTCGCCGTCCGTGGCGTCGGGCCTGCCGAAGCGGATATTGGCGGCGACGGAATCGTTGAACAGTGTGATGTCCTGGCTGACGAGCGCAATGTTGTCGCGCAGGCTGGACATGGTTAGGTTTCGGACATCCTGCCCGTCGACGGCGACGCTGCCGGAATCGATGTCATGGAATCGGAGCAGCAGGTTCATAACCGTGGACTTGCCCGCGCCGCTGGGGCCGACCAACGCCACGGTCTGGCCGGCCGAGATGCTCAGATCGACCTCTCTAAGGGCGGGTTTGTCCGGTGTATAGGCGAAGGTCACCTTGTCGAAGGTGACATTGCCGCCGCGCATGGTCAGATCCTGTGCATCGCGGGCATCGAAGATACGGGCAGGGGTGTCGAGCAGATCGAAACTGCGCTGGACGGCCGCCAACCCCTCTTGCAAGGCGGCGTTCAAATTGCCCAGGCTGCGGATTGGCTGGTAGGCGAGAATAACGGCCGCGAGGAAGCCCACAAACTCACCCAGCGTTCCCGTGCCGGACAGAATTCGCCAGCCGCCATAGGCCAGAACGGCGGCGACGGAGGCGCCGCCCAGGGTCTCGAGGATCGGATAGGTCCGTGCCCGGCCCTTCACCGTTTTCATGACCAGATGATAAATCCGATCGAAGAGGTCGTTGGCGCGGCCGCGTTCGTAATCCTCCATCCGATAGGACTTGATCAAGCGAATGCCCGAGAAGGCCTGCTCCAGATTGGACGTCAGATCGCCCATACCGGTCTGGGCGTTGTTGGAAGCGCGGCGCAGGCGCCGACCGATTCGGATGATCGGCCGCCCGGCCAGCGGGAAGGTCACGATGACGATGATCGCCAGCAGCCAGTCGAGATAAAACATCATGCCGATCAGCGCCGCGGCGGTGACGAAGTCGCGCGCCATGGCCGTCAGCGTTCGCGACAGGGCGTCGCGCATGAGGTTCACGTCGTTGGTGAAGCGCGAGATGAGTTTGCCCGTCGATGTTTCGTGATGGGCCTGCAGATCGGCGTCCATCAGGTGGGAGAACATCGCCTTCTGGATCGCGTTGATGACTCGCAGGGCGACCGATTGGCTGAGGACACTCTGGCCGTAGGAGGCCAGACCCTTCGTGAAGGTCACCAGAATGATCGCCAGCGGCATCAGCCAGACCACGTTCGCATTCTTGGCTTCGAGCATATCGACCGACGTCTCGATCAGCTTGGGGTAGGCGGCAGATGCGCCGGCCACGACGATCATCAGCGCCACGGCCATGGCGACCCGGGCCTTGTAGGCGCTCATCCAGTCGCGCCACATCCGGCCAATCAGCTGGCCTGTGGTGTCGGTCCGGGGATTCTGTTCGGAATCCTGCATGTTGCGGTTACTGCCGCCTCCGTTGATCACCTGTCGAATCGGGCCATATGCGCCGTCGTCGATGCAAGCCTAACATGGCTCAATTCGCCGTGCTTCGGCCAATGCCAGACAAGTCTGTTGCGATTCCTGCTGCGGTGGTAAAGCTAGCCTGATTGCGAACGGTGCGATCTGCGAGGGATACATGTTGGCAGCCGAGAATCTTGGCGAACTTCTACACAGGAATTGCCCGAATTGCGAAACGGACAATTCGAGCCGGCCTGCGCTCGACTATTCCTGGCAGGACTGGAAGCTCCGAAAATGTGGCGCCTGCGGGTTCATTTATCTTGAGAATCCTCCGGATTATGCGGATTTCAAGGTGGCCTTCGCCTGGGAGAAAAACCATGGCGACCGCAAGGTTCGGATGCGCAAAGAATATCCCTTGGCCTACGGAATCTCGCGCGCCTGGCGCAAATTCTACCGCTGGGCCGTGCGCAAGCCCGACAAACTGATCAAGCGAATCAACAAATGGGTGCCGCCGGGCCTGGTAATCGACGTCGGCTGCGGCAATGCGGACCGGCTGCTGAGCCTGCCCGAGCACTACCAGACCAGCGGGATCGAGATATCCAAGGGGTTGGCCGAGGAGGCGCAGGCGCTCTTGGCGACCCGAGGCGGCACCATTACCAACCTGCCGGCCGTCGAGGGCCTGGCGAGTTACGAGGCGGGAACCGCGAGCGGTGTCCTTATGCGCTCCTTCCTCGAACATGAACACAAACCGGTCGAGCTGTTGTCCCATGCCGTGCGCGTGCTCAAACCGGGGGGTGTGGCGATCATCAAGGTCCCGAACTTCTCGAGCATCAATCGACGGGTCATGGGGTCGCGCTGGTGCGGTTTCCGGTTCCCCGGCCATGTGAATCATTTCACGCCGGCGAGCCTGCGCGCGATGGTTCAGGATGCGGGCTTCTCCGCGGTCGGGTTCGGGTTCTTCGACAGGTTCCCGCTGAGTGACAATATGTGGATGGTGGTGCGCAAGGACGGCTGAGTCGCGCCGCAACTTCGACGAGGAGACGCTGACATGACGCGTATCAAGATTATCGACCGGGCGGACATGGACACCGACCAGGCGAAGGTTCATGACGCGGCCAAGGAAAGCGGCGGTCCTGTCGGCGGGCCGTTCTATGCTTATATCCGCATCCCCGATCTTTTCCAGGTGGCGCAGGATATGCGCGATACCCTCGGCGCGGGCCCGCTTACGGAGCGCGAACGGCTGATCGTGTTCATGGTCGTCGCGCGGCACTGGAACGCGCGGTATCCGTGGTTTGCCCAGTCACGCAATGCGCTGGCGACCGGTATCGAGCGCGAGATCGTCGATGCGATCAACAACCGCGAGACGCCCGACCTGGCGGATGATCGCGAGCGGATCTGTTACGAGGTCGCGCGCGAGTTGATGGAATCGAACAAGCTCAGCGACGGCTCCTACGCGGCGGCCGAAGGCGTTATGGGCGAGACCGACCTGATCGGGCTGGTCGCGGCCTCGGGCCAGTTCGTTATGACCTGTTGCATGGCGAACGCCTTCGAGGTGGACCCGCCGGCCGACGAGCCCGCGCCGCTGCGCGTCTAGGCAAAGCCGTTTGCGGGGCGCGGCTACCCGGTTGGCGTCTGTTCGGGAACTTCCCCGATGCGGGCCAGATGGGACACGAACAGCTCGACGCAATTCTTCCATGAATAACCGAGGTCGTGGGTCCGACAGGGCTCGGGCGAACCACGCTCGGTGGCGTGCGTGACTGCGTGTGCGAGGTCGTCGGCGAGGCAGCCCGGACCATTCAGGCCAACGACATCGAGGGGGCCAAGGACGGGATAAGCCGCCACGGGAACCCCGTATGCAAGCGCTTCGAGCAAGACCAGGCCGAAGGTGTCGGTGCGGCTGGGAAATACGAAAACATCGGCCGCGGCGAAATGCCGGGCCAGGGCTTCGCCATGCTGTTCGCCGACGAAGACGACGTTGGGGAAACGGGTTTCGAGATTGCGGCGCTGGGGGCCGTCACCGACAACGACCTTGGTGCCGTCCGTCTCGAGCTCGAGGAACGCCGAGATGTTCTTCTCGACGGCGACCCGGCCGGTATAGAGCTGCAACGGCCGGTGAAGATCGCGGATGGCGACCGGCCATTCGTCATGGGGTCGGCGGCGGAAGAGTTCGGTGTCAACACCGCGTGTCCAGCGCGCGGTGTTGTCGAAGCCCCATCCACGCAGCTCCCGGTCGATAGTTGCCGTCGCGATCATGACCTTGTGGGCGTGGTGGTGGAAGCGTCGCAGACACGCATAGGACCAGGCGACGGGAAGCCGCGTGCGGGCGTGAATATATTCGGGAAACTTGGTGTGGAAGGACGTGGTGAAGGGCCAGCCCTGGTTTAGGCATAGCCGTGCGGCGGCCTGACCGATCGGGCCCTCGGTCGCGATATGGACGGCGTCGGGCTCAAATGCCGTGATCAACTTGCGAATTTTCGGGCCGGCACCCAGAGCGAGCCTGATCTCGGGACAAGTCGGGCAGGGGATGGTGCGGAATTGCTCCGGCGTGATCGTCTGCACGTCATGACTGGCCTCGGTCGCGAGTACAATCCGCATGGATCAGCGAAGCGCCAGGGACAGCTGGCGGATATTGGCCCAGTTTACGATCTCGAGCTGACCGTTACGATGCTCGACAAGGGCGGTGCAGCTCTAGACCCAGTCGCCGTCGTTGCAATAGAGAACGCCGTTCATCTCGCGCATTTCCGCATGATGAATATGGCCACAGACGACACCGTCCGCGCCGCGCTTGCGCGCTTCCACCGCCACTACTTCCTCGAAGCGGCTGACGAACTGGACCGCGTTCTTGACCCGGTATTTCAGGAAAGTCGAGAGGGACCAGTAGCGAAACCCGAGGATACGCCGGATCTGGTTCATCCAGTAGTTGATGCTCTGGACCGTGTTGTAGGCCCAGTCCCCGAACACCAGGCCGGTGTAGTCGCGCAGGACCTCGTCATGGTTGGCGGGCACGAAAACCTCCCTGGTACCCTTGCGCGCTTTGCGCAGGAGCTTCTGTACGACGTCATCATAGGGTTGCGGGCAGTACCAGGATTTCTTCAGCCGCCAGCCATCGACGATGTCGCCGACCAGATACAGATGTTCGGATTCGGTGTGCCGGAGGAAGTCGAGCAGGTGATCTGCCTTGCAGCCGCGCGTGCCCAGATGGATATCGGAAATCCAGATTGTCCTGTAGCGGTGGGCCAGGATTTCGCCGCTCATGGAGCGCTCGATCGTTCATCAAACTCCCCCCTACATGTATGGTGCAGGCGTAATTGCGACGATAAATATCGATTAAAAACAGATACATACAGAAATATTTCCGCAATATCACCGCAATATGGCTATAACATAAACCTGTCTTGTTGGCCTCTTGTGGGAAGGCCTGCAGAAGGATGCATGCGGTGGGCGACAGTCTGTTGATCTTCAACCCGATGGCGGGTCCCCGGCGGAGCAAGCGTTTGCGGGCGGCACTGGCACATATGACCTCGCACGGCATGTCGGTCATTGTTTGCGAGACAGCCGGTCCGCGCGACGCCGACAGAATTGCACGCCGGTCGACGGACTGCGATGTCGTCATTGCAGCGGGCGGTGATGGGACGATAAACGAGATCGTAAACGGGTTGCGCGACCGTGACGATGATTGCACGCTCGGGATCGTGCCGCTGGGCACGGCGAATGTACTGGCCCGTGAACTGGGCATAAATCCCATGTCGCCGGACACGGTCGCGGACACGATACTGGCGGGAAACAGACGCCCTATTTCTTTGGGCCACGCGAATGGGCGGCATTTCGTGATGATGTCGGGTATCGGTTTCGATGCCCATGTGGTTGCGAATGTAAACCTCCGGATCAAGCGCCGGTTCGGCAAGCTCGCCTACGTGCTGCGATCATTGGTCGAACTTGTCGAGTACAAGCCGCGGACCTACCGGGTGCTGATCGATGGGCACCTGGAGCTGGCATCGTCGGTCGTCATTGCGAACGGCCGTTACTATGGCGGGCCATTCGTGCTCGCCCCCGACGCATCGCTGGAGAGCGCGGATCTGCAGGTGTGTCTTTTCCGGCGTACGGGTCGCTGGAATGCGTTGCGCTATCTTTGGGGCATGCTGAGTGGCCGGTTGTCGCGGTTTGACGATTTCGACGTCGTGCAAGCCCAGGCGCTCACGGTCGAGCAGGGCCCCGGATGCGATTCCGACGAGCCGGTCCAGGGCGACGGGGACATCGTGTGCAAGCTTCCCGTACAGATTGGCATATCGGACAAGATACTGCCGGTCCTGCAACCCGCTTGAGCGCGTTAATCGACGACATGCATATGTCGTCTACCTTGATGGGCTCCCGGGCTAGAAGCTTCCGGGTGCGAAGAACTCGACGATGCCGATGATCGATGCGAGCAGCAGCGCGATCCAGTTCATGGCGATGCCGCTGGCACGGTTGAAGCTCTCGGCGTTGCCCATCAGGCCGATGGCATGAAGGCTGCGCGAAATCAACACGATCGCCCCGAGCACGCCGACAATGACCGGCTGCACACCGACCATTTCGACCAACCCCAGAATGATGACCGTCGCCGGGACCCATTCCGAATGGTTGGCATGCGCGCGGATACGGCGAATGAGTTGGTCATCACCATTGTCGCCCCAGGCTACGTTAATCTTGTTGCGATACAGGCTGACCCGAAGGCCGAGGACGAGTTTCATCAACACCAGCAAGGATGAGACAAACAGCGTGATGAACGGTGCTTCAGCGGCAAAAGATTCCATGATTACCCCCAAAATTCTGGACCGGCGGAACGCGAGATCCCTGTTTTCAGATCGACGATCCCAATGTGTGTGAGTCGATACTGCCGAGAAATCCCGGACATGGTTTTGATGTATATCTAACGGACGGGCGGCGTACCGCCGTGCCGTTTAAACTGGATCTCGGCCACGCCAAGTCAATACGCGCATATTACAGGCCGCGAAGATATTGCGGTGACGTGTTGCGGGAGCGTCCGCCTATTCGCCGCCGCCGGCCACGGTCATGCCGTCGATGCGAACGGTGGGGCTGTTGGTCCCGTAGCGGAACTCGAGATCATCCGCCCGGGACATTTCCGAAAACATCTGCTGCAGGTTTCCCGCGATCGTCAGCTCGGTCACGGGGAAGCTGATTTCGCCATTCTCGATCCAGAACCCCGAGGCCCCGCGGCTGTAGTCGCCGGTCACGCCGTTCACGCCCATGCCCATGAGCGAGGTGATGTAGAGGCCTGCATTGATGTCGGCCATGAGCTCGGCCGGGGACAGTTTCCCCGGAGTCAGATACAGGTTCGACGGTCCCGGCGAGGGCGCGCCCGATGTGCCGCGCCCGGCATGGCCGGTGGTCTCGAGGCCGAGTTGCTTGGCCGAGGCGAGATCCAGCAGCCAGGTCTTTAGCACGCCGTTCTCGACGATGGACTGTTTCGAGTTTGCGATACCCTCGGCATCGAAGGGCTTGGACCGCATGCCGCGTTTGCGGTGCGGGTCGTCGATGATCTCGATACCGGCGGCGAAGACTTGGTCGCCGAGACGATCCTTAAGGAAGCTCGTCCCGCGCGCTATGGCCGGGCCTGTAACGGCACCCGTGAGATGTCCGAGCAGGCCGCCGGCAATGCGCGGATCGAAGACGACCGGCACCTGGGCGGTCGGCATGCGGCGTGCGCCAAGCCTTGCGACGGCCTTTTCGCCGGCGCGCCGGCCCACCTCAGCCGGGTCTTCGAGGTCGCCCATATGGACGGCGTGGGCGAAGTCATATTCGCATTCCATGCCCGCGCCTTCGCCGGCAATGATGGAGACGCCAACGCCGGAATCGGTCCGGACATAGTCGCCGGCAAAACCGTTGCTCGCCGCGAGGCATATGCCGGTACGGCTCCAACTGGCCTGCGCGCCTTCCGAGTTGGTGATGCCCTCGATCGCTCGCGCGGCGTCTTCGCATGCGCGAGCCATATCCACGAGGGTCTCGCTGCCGGGCTCTTCCGGGTCGACCATGTCGAGATCGGGAATGTCCGTGGCCAGCTGGTCTAGATCAGCCAGACCGCACCAGGGGTCGTCGGGCACGGCCGCGGCCATGTCGAGGGCGCGTCCGACCAGTTCAGAAAGGGCTTCTTTCGAGAAATCTGTCGAGGAAACGATCGCCTGCTTCTGGCCACGAAAAACTCGCAAGCCTAGATCGAAGCTCTCCTGGCGTTCGAGCTGTTCGATTTCTCCCAGCCGCTGGGCGTGGGCAATAGAGGTCGAGCGAATAAGCACGGCATCCGCCGCATCGGCCCCGCGTTTTTTGGCTTCGCTGACCAGATCGGTCAGGCGGTTGCGGTCTTCCGCGGAATTAGAATCGGAGTCGGACATGATCTTGCTCGCGCCGCCGCGCGCCTTGTACTCGGGTTACAGGGTACCGGGTGCAAAAAATTCGACGATCCCGATAACGGATACTAAGGCCGAGTGTGGCCCAGTTGATCACGATCCCGGTGGCCCGATTGAACGATTCGGCGTTGCCCATCAGCCCGAGGGCGTGCAGGCACCGGGCGATGATGAGCATTGCACCCAGGACAGCGATGATGATTGGCGAGACACCCATCATCTCGATCAGTCCCAGCAGGATTAGCGTTCCCGGCACCCATTCGGTGAAATTGGCGTGGGCGCGAATCCGCCGCGCCATGCCGCCGTCACTGGCATCGCCCCACATGATCTTGTTCTGGAGCCGGTACTTGGTGACGCTGACACCCAGCGCGAGTTTCATTAGCCCCAGCAAGGCGGCAACCAGCATCGTGTTGACGGGGGCGACAGCCACAATCGCTTCCATGACTTTGTCCTTTTGTCCGAACGGCTGCCGGGCGCGGCATCGTTACTTCCAGATCGGCTTGCCCGACCCGGGCAGCCCCAAATCGTCCCACATCGCGGAGACTTTATCGACCACTTCGTCATCCATGCGGATCTCGCGGCCCCATTCCCGGTCGGTCTCGGGCGGAATCTTGTTCGTCGCGTCGAGCCCGATCTTGCTGCCGAGGCTGGAGACGGGTGACGCGAAGTCGAGATAGTCGATGGGGGTGTTCTCGATAACGGTGATGTCGCGCGCGGGGTCCATGCGGGTCGAGATCGCCCACATCACGTCCTTCCAGTCGCGCGCGTCGATGTCGTCGTCCACGACGATTACCCATTTCGTGTACATGAACTGGCGCAGATAGGACCACACACCCATCATCACCCGCTTGGCGTGACCGGGATATGCCTTGCGCATGGAGACTACGGCGATCCGGTAGGAGCAGCCCTCGGGCGGCAGCCAGAAATCGGTGATCTCCGGGAGGGCCTGGCGGAGCAATGGCACGAATACATCGTTCAGCGCTTCGCCCAGGACCGACGGTTCGTCGGGCGGCCGGCCGGTGAAGGTCGAGAGATAGATCGGGTCATGGCGCATGGTGATGGCGCTGACGTGAAACACAGGGAACTGTTCAACGGAGTTGTAGTAGCCGGTGTGGTCGCCGTAAGGGCCCTCGTCGCCATACTCATCGAGAGAGACATGGCCCTCGATGACGATCTCGGCCGACGCGGGCACCTTGAGGGGGACGGTCTTGCAGTCCACCAGTTCCAGGCGCTTGCCGCGCAGGAGCCCGGCGAACTGATATTCCGAAAGATTGTCGGGGACGGGGGTCACGGCGGCGATGATCGTGCCCGGGTCGGCGCCGATGACCACTGCAGCGGGCAGCGGCTCGGGGCGTTCGGCCTTCCATCGGGCGTGATGCTGGGCCCCGCCGCGATGCTTGAGCCAGCGCATATAGGTGGATTTGGGGCCGGTCACCTGCATCCGGTAGATGCCCAGGTTGAACGCGTCCTCGCGTTTGCCGTCGGGGTCGGGACCCTGGGTGACGACCAGCGGCCAGGTAATCAGCGGCGCGGGCTCGCCCGGCCAGCAAGTCTGGATGGGCAGCTTGCCCAAATCGATATCGTCGCCGGTCCAGACCACTTCATGGACCGGCCCCGACGAGACGGTCTTGGGGCGCATCGACATCACGGTGCGCAGGATCGGCAACTTGTCCCAGGCATCACGCAGCCCGCCGGGCGGTTCGGGCTGGCGCAGAAAGGCGAGCGTCTCGCCGATCTCGCGCAGCTGTTCGGGCTCGCGGTCCATGCCCCAGGCGACCCGTTCGACGGTGCCGAAAAGGTTGGCCAGTACCGGAATAGGACTGGGCGTACCGTCATCGGAGATGACATTCTCGAACAGCACGGCCGGGCCACCTTCGGCGAGAAGGCGGGTCTGGATCTCGGTCATCTCAAGGTTCGAGGCAACCGGATGGCGCACCCGGATGAGGCGGTCCTCGCGTTCCAGGCGGTCGATGAATTCGCGTAGGTTGGCATAAGGCATGGCGCTGGACTTAGACCGGTCTCGCGCCCGCACGTCAAGAACCAGCTTCGTGGATGTTTGCTTGCGGGTCATCGCGCAGCGCAGGACAATATGCCCATGACGACAGACCCCTTCGACACCGACCCGGCCCTGATACGCGCTGCCGGCTACCCGTATGACATTACGGCGCATTCCTTCACCTTCATCGATGGGGAGGCCGCGCCGTTTGATAAAGCGCGCACAGCCGGCCGACGCCCCGTGATCGGCTACGGGTCGAACCAGTCGCCCCTGCGGCTGCGCCAGAAATACGGCACCGATCACGCGCCGATCCCCGTGCAGCGGGCCTGGCTCGATGATCACGACGTCGTCTACTCCGCGCATTTCTCGAGCTACGGGTCATTGCCGGCGGCGTTGCGGCACATGCCCGGGACTCGCGTGGCGGTGGCCGTGAACTGGTTGAACGATGCCGAGCTCGAGGTCATGCACCCGACCGAGATCGACAGCTACAACTTCGCCCGGTTCGAGGGCCTGACACTCAATCTGGACGGCGGTGAAGTCATCGAGGCCGCCTGGGCCTATCTCAGTTTTCGCGGCCATGTGGGCGACGGCACCCGGCCGATTGCATTGTCGGAAATCGCGACCGAGGGGCGACAGTTGCCGAGCCTGTCCCAGCGTGAGGCTCTCGCCGCGATGCGCGATCGGATTGCACCCGGTGAGGACTTGGCGGCGTTCGTGCGCGCGCATATCGAAGATTCAGAGCTTCGCGATGCAAGGGTCCGACATTTGCAGTCCGCAGCCATGCCTGTGGCCCACGCGCCGCACATCGTAGAAGAGATCTGAGTCCGCACTCGCAACGGCACAATGCCGGCGTGAAGCCGCGCTCAGGTCACCAGCCGTCCGGCGATGGCGGCGGCGAAAATGATCAGTCCGAAATCCCGGTTGGCGCGGAACTTCGCTAGGCAATCTTTTGCATCGTCGAAATCGATCGAGAGGGTCTGCCAGGCAAGTTGCGCGGCGCCCAAGGCCAACCCGGCCCAGAATGGCCAGGCGAGGGCTTCCATCCAGCCGGTGACCGCGAGAAGGGCGATGCTCACGACATAGAAGGCGGCGATCCACGGCCGCGAGTTCGCACCGAACAGGCATGCGGTGGATTTGATGCCGACCAGCGCGTCGTCTTCCTTGTCCTGATGGGCGTAGATCGTGTCGTAGCCGAGCGTCCAGAAGAACCCGGCCGCGTAGAGCACGAATGCCGCGGGATCGAGATCGCCGCGGACCACAGCCCAGCCCAGCAGCGCACCCCAGTTGAAAGTCAGGCCCAGCCAGGCCTGGGGCCACCAGGTGATCCGTTTCATCAACGGATAGGGCACCACGAGGGCGAGGCTCAGCGCGCCGATGGCGACCGCGAACAGATTGAACTGCACCAGGATCGCGAAGCTGACCGCGAGCAGCAGGGCGAGGAACGCCAGCGCGGCGCGCACGCTGATGGCGCCGCTGGCCAAGGGCCGGTCGGCGGTTCGCGCGACGCGCGCGTCGAAATCCCGGTCGAAGAAATCGTTGATGACGCAGCCCGCGCCGCGCATCAGGATCGCGCCGACCCCGAATAAGGCGACCCAATAGAAGTTCGGCCAAGCGCCCGGTTCCGCCGGGATCGCCAGCGCCCACCAGCCCGGCAGCAGCAACAACCAGGTGCCGATCGGCCGATCGAGACGCATCAGCCGCGCATAGGGCCGCGCGGGTGCGGGCGCGAAACGATCGAGCCAGTTGCCGCGTGGGATGTCACTGGCGTTATGATGGGGGGCGTCGTGCATGGCGCATTGTTAGCCCAGACGGGGTGTTATCCCCAATCCCGGATTTACCCGATGCCCGAAACCCCGACAGATTTCACCCGTATCCGCCTGTTCGTGGAAGACGATCTGGTCGCCGCCGCCGGACTAACCCTGGGGCGTGACCAGAGCTATTACCTACAGAATGTAATGCGCCGGGGCGTCGGTGATCGCGTTGCCGTGTTTAACGGTCGAGACGGCGAGTTCTGGGCGGAGATCGTCGAAATGCGCCGGGGCGCGGTCAGTGTGGTCCTCGGTGAGCGAATTCGTGACCAGGCCCTGGAACCCGACCTCTGGCTGGTCTTTGCCCCGATCAAGCGCACGGCCGTCAATTTCGTGGTGACCAAGGCGACCGAGCTCGGGGTCTCGCGGATCGTGCCAGTAATCACTGCCCGAACCAACTCCGAGCGGGTCAACACCCGTCGCTTGCACGCCAATGCCATCGAGGCGGCCGAGCAATCCGAACGCCTCAGCGTGCCGACGGTCGCCGAGCCGCTGCGATTGCCCGCGCTCCTTGAAGGATGGCCGGCCGAACGGCGGATGCTGGTTGGCGATGAAACCGGTGCCGGCCGACCGATCTCGGATGTCGCGGCGGAACTAATGGAAAGTCCCGTACCCATTGCAGTCATGACAGGACCGGAGGGCGGCTTTGCGCCTGACGAGCTTGACCAATTGCGTGATCTACCCTTTGTTACACCTGTCGGGTTTGGGCCGCGCGTGCTGCGCGCCGACACGGCCGCATTGGCGGCCCTTGCCGTTGTACAAGCCGTTGCCGGGGACTGGCGTTCCGGGCGCATAGGTTAACCGGTACTAGTCAGGACATTTCAGCATGGCAGCACCATCCTCGGGTGGCGGTCCGGTCATCGAATCCAAGGATCAACTCATCGCGTGGTTCGCCGAAGGCGAGAAGCCGCGTGAGGCATGGCGGATCGGCACCGAGCACGAGAAGTTCGCCTTCCGGCAGTCGGACCATGCGCCGCTGTCTTACGACAGCACGCCGGGCATCCGCGATTTGCTGGAGGGGTTGCAGCGTTTCGGCTGGAAGCCTGTCTATGAGGGCGAGAACGTCATCGCATTGACCGGTGATAGCGGCGCCAACATATCGCTGGAGCCGGGCGGACAGTTTGAGCTCTCGGGCGCGCCGCTCGAGACATTGCACCAGACGTGTGACGAAGTGCATGAGCATCTGAAGCAGCTGCGCGAGGTCAACCGCGAGCTCGGCGTCGCCATGCTCGGCATCGGCTTCCATCCGTTCCTCAAGCGCGAGGACGCACCGTGGATGCCCAAGGGACGTTACAAGGTGATGCGCGAATACATGACCAAGGTCGGCACCATGGGCCTAGATATGATGCTGCGCACCTGCACCGTTCAGGTGAATCTGGATTTTGACAGCGAGGCCGATATGGCGCGCAAGATGCGTGTCGCGATGGCGCTGCAACCGGTCGCCACGGCGATGTTCGCGAATTCACCGTTCCGGGAAGGCAAGCGCACCGACTATCTGAGCCTGCGCAGCCATGTCTGGACCGATACGGATAACGACCGCTCGGGTATCCTGCCTTTCGTGTTCGATGATAATTTCGGCTACGAGCAGTATGTCGATTATGTGCTCGATACACCGATGTATTTCGTCTACCGCGACGGCGCCTATATCGATGCGTCGGGTCAGTCTTTTCGGGACTTTATGGCCGGCAACCTGGCGGCCCTGCCGGGCGAGCGGGCGACCATGGGCGACTGGACCGACCACACGACGACGCTGTTCCCCGAAGTTCGCCTGAAGCAGTTTCTCGAAATGCGCGGGGCCGACGGCGGGCCGTGGCGGCGTGTTTGCGCGCTCCCGGCCTTCTGGGTTGGCCTGCTGTATGACGATGCCGCGCTGGATGCGGCCTCGGACATGATCGCCGACTGGACGGCCGACGAGGTGGTGGACTTGCGCAACAATGTGCCATCGCAAGGCCTCGCGACGCCGTTCCGCAACCGTTCGATGCTCGAGCTCGCCCTTGAGGCGCTGGAGATTTCGCGCACGGGGCTGCGCAACCGCGCGCGGCTGGATTTCTGGGGTCAGGACGAGACCCATTTCCTGGCGACCCTGGAACAGATCGTCGACAGCGGCCTGACCCCGGCGGAGAACAAGCTCGCGGCCTTCGAGGGCCGCTGGAACCATGACGTGAACCGGGCGTTCGAGGAGTACGCCTGGTAGAGATTCGTTAAAACACAGGGGGAAGACATGGGTGGTGGTGAACAATTCACGGCGGTTTTGCCGCTGATCATTATTTTTGTCGGCTTGGCGATCGGCAACTACTTCATCGCGGACCGAATGGGACGTAAAAAGATTGTCTGGGTCATTCTCACCCTAATCCCGATCGTGAACTTCATATTCATGTACTACGTGATCTACGCGGTGATCCTCTGCGTTCTCGACAAGCTGAACGCGTTTGTGGGTCAGCCCGAGGCCGCCAGCTAGCTTCGCCGGAACGGGCTCCAGAGCGCGAGCGACAGGGCCACCGCGAGCAGGCCGAACAGCGCGAACACTAAGAATGTGTCCTGGAAGGCCAGCGCGGTCGCTTGCGCGGCCACCATGCGCCCCAGATACAGGGTCGCGAGCGATCCCTCGATCATGTCGGGCAGGCCGGTGACCGAGAGCATGTCGCGGACGCTGGCCAACAGGCCCTGGGTGGCCGAGTTCGCTTCCGTCTGGGTCGAGGCCAGGATCTCGCTGTATACCGACGTGCGCCGTTCGATGAAGATCGCCAGCAGGTTGATCCCGAACGCACCCCCCATCTGGCGGGTGAAATTGAGCATCCCGTTGGCGGTGCCCATGCTCTCTGGCGGTGCCGTCTGCAGACCGACCGCGGTGACGGGTGGAAACAGCATACCCTGGCCGATCCGTCCCAGCCCGACGATGGCGGCGAATGTGATGAACGCGGTGTTGGGATCGGAGAATCCCATCAGCCAGAGCGAAATCGTGAAAAGCAGGAACCCGACTGCGAGCGGAATATAGGGTGGCACGAGATCCGATGTTCGGCCGGCCAGCGGCAGTACCAGTCCCATGATCAAGCCGCCGGGAACCAGCACAAGACCGGCCCGCAAGGGACCGTAGTTCTGGACCAGCTGCACGAAAACCGGCTGCAGGTAGAAGGACCCGAAGAGCGTTGCGCCGAACAGGAAGGAGACCATGTTGGCGATGGCGAAGCGCGGCCGAGCGAGCAGCCTGACATCGAATATCGGATCGTCGGCGATCAGTTCCCATACGACAAAGACGATGCCCGCGCCGATGCCGAGCCCCAGGGCGGCCATGACAAAGTTCGAGTTCCAGCCTTTCAACTGTCCGTTCGACAGACCGGTCAATGTGGCCGTCAGAAAAGTTGCGACCAGCAGGAATCCGAACCAGTCGAGAAGGGTGCGCGGGGCGTCACGGTCGCGGGTCGGAAAGACGACGGAAGCAAGCATCATCGAGCAGAAGGCGACGGGTAACGCGACATAGAAGGTGAAGCGCCAGTCGAACAGGTCGATGGCGACGCCGCCGAACCAGGGGCCGAGCCCGGGACCGAGGACGAAGCTGATGCCGAACAGGCCGGCGACCATGGCGCGGCGGTTCGCCGGAAACACGGCAAACATCGCCATCATGGTGAGCGGCAGGATGATGCCGGCCGCAAGGCCCTGCGCGGCGCGCGCGAGGACAACGACGAGATAGGTCTGGGCGGTGCCGCCGGCGACCGATGCGGCAAAAAACAAGAGCATCATCGCAACGAATACGTGGCGCGCGCCAAATGTGCGGGTCAGCCAGTCGCTGGGCAGCATGCCGGCGGTCATCGCGGCGAAGAAGGCTGTCGCCATCCATTGCGCCTGGTCCTGACCGACGCCGAATGCGCCCATGATATCCGGCACGGCGACGTTGGTGATCGTACCGGACAGGGCGAGGGCAAGAGAAGAGGACAGGCTCGTGGCGACGACCAGCCAGCGCTGGGCAAAGCCGACGTCTTGTGACTTCATGCCACCGGAAGCTGCGGGCATGACGGCGTCGGTCACCGTCCGAGAATTTCGATGTTCACCACGGCCATCATGCCTGGGCGCAGTAAGCCCTGGGTCTCTTCGATGGCGATGCGCACGGGCAGGCGTTGGGTCACCTTGGTGAAGTTGCCGCTCGGGTTCGGGTTCGGCAGCAGCGCGAACTCGCTGGTCGCCGCCTGGCCGATGCGCGCGATGGTGCCGTTGAACTGCCGATCGGGGAAGGCGTCAATCTTGACCTCGACGGCCATGCCGGGCGCCAGATGGCGGATGTCCGTTTCCTTGATGTTCGCCTCGACCCAGACCAGATCGGGATTGTGGACCAGCATCAGGCGCTGGCCCGGGCTCACGAACTCGCCGCGGTCGACGAAGGTTTCCGAGACCACCCCGTCGATCGGGCTCTTGATGGTGCGGTCGGCGGCGTCGAGCGCCTGCTGGTCGCGCTGCGCTGCGATCTCGGCCTCTTCGTGCCGCAGGGCGTCCATACGGCTTGCGAGCACATTCATCTCACCGCGTTCGGCCTCTGCCTCACCGACATCGGCGAGTGCCGCGGCGAGGTCGGCCTGCGCTTTCTGGTGTCGTTCCTGGGCCCGGCTTAATGCGGTGTGGACCTGATCGAGCCGCTGGCGGGACACGATCTGTTCGGCTAGCAACGTGCGGGTGCGCTCGAAATCGGTGCGTGCGAACTCGAACTGTTCGCGGCTGGCCTCGACCGCGACCCGCGCCGCGTCGGCCCGCGATCGCACCGCTTCCACCCGGCTGGTCGTGGTGCGGTCGATCAGATCGATCTTGGAGGTGATCTGCTGGCGCGCCGCTGCCAGCGCCGCGATGCGCGCGCCATATTCGGTCAGCTTGAGTCGGGATTCACGGGAATCGATCTCGACCAGAAGTTCGCCCCGGTGAACCTTGTCCCCCTCGATAATCGGCAAGTCGACGACCCAGCCCGACACGCGGCTGGAAATCGCGATCGTATCGGCCTGGATGCGGGCATCGGTTTCGCTGACATGGGCCCATTGCCAATAGCCCCACCGGCCGGCACCGACAACGGCGGCAAAAACGATGGCGACGATGATCAGGTTGCGAACCATCGAGCCGGCCCGGCGCGGCGATGCGGTCGCGGTGTCCGTTCCGCTTCCGCTCAAGGATTGCTGCGTGCGTCCTTCGTCGGGCATGCCGCCTCCGAACAGATCGCCGGACCCGGTCGGGCATGACGATCAGATGAACTTTATGTCTCGGTTATTCTGTAATGGACCGGAACACGACACAACTATGCATGCGAAAAGTGCATGGCTGTCGTGTAATAGCTGCCGTGCCCCGCGATCAGACGGCGGTGCCGCCGACGGTGAGAGACTCCAGATACATCGTCGGCTGGCCAACGCCGACCGGAACCGACTGGCCATCCTTGCCGCAGGTGCCCACACCGTCGTCGAGGCGCGAGTCATTGCCGATCAGCTTGACGCGGGTCAGCGCATCGGGGCCGTTGCCGATCAGGGTTGCGCCCTTGACCGGTGCGCCGAGCTTGCCGTCCTCGATCATGTAGGCCTCGGTGCAGCTGAACACGAACTTGCCGTTGGTGATGTCGACCTGGCCGCCGCCGAAGTTCACGGCATAGATGCCGGTTTTTGCCGCCTTGATGCATTCCTCGGGATCGGCCTCACCGTCGAGCATGTAGGTGTTGGTCATCCGTGGCATCGGGTTGTGGGCGAAGGACTGGCGTCGACCGTTGCCGGTGGGCTCCATGCCCATCAGGCGCGCGTTCATGCGGTCTTGCATGTAGTTCTTGAGGATGCCGTCCTCGATCAACACGTTGTAGGCGCTGGGCGTGCCTTCATCGTCGATGGTGATCGAACCGCGCCGGTCGGCAAGCGTGCCGTCATCGACCACGGTCACCCCCGGCGCGGCGACCCGTTCGCCGAGCAGGGACGAGAAGGCCGAGGTCTTCTTGCGGTTGAAGTCGCCCTCAAGGCCATGACCGATCGCCTCGTGGAGTAGAACACCCGGCCAGCCGGGCCCGAGAACGACCGGCATCTCGCCGGCAGGTGCGGGCACCGATTCCAGATTGACCAGGGCCTGGCGCAGGGCCTCTTCGACCTGTGACTGCCAGTTTTCCGGCGAGATCCACTGGTCATATGTGGCTCGGCCGCCGACGCCCTGGGACCCGGTTTCCTGGCGGTCGCCATCGCCGACCATGACGGAGACATTGAGGCGGACAAGGGGGCGGATGTCGGCACGCCGATCGCCGCCGGCCCGCACGATCTGTACGGCCTGCCAGCTTCCTGACAGGGACGCGGTGACCTGACGCACGCGCGGGTCGCTCCCGCGCGCACAGGCGTCGATCTCCGACAGGAGGGCAACCTTGTCCTCGAAGGCCATCTCGCCCAGCGGGTTGGTGTCGGTGTAGAGGTCTCGGTTGGTGCCGGCGGGGGAGTCTCCCACCGTGCCGCTTCGTCCTGTTCGCACGGCGCTCACCGTGTCGCCCGCGCGGGTGATAGCGGCCTCGCTCATTTCCGTTGAATGGGCATATCCGGTCGCCTCGCCCGAGACGGCGCGCAGGCCGAAACCCTGGGACGTATCGAAATTGGCATTCCGGACGCGTCCGTCGTCGAAGGTGATGCTCTCGGATTGATTATATTCGAGAAACAACTCGCCATCGTCCGCGCCATCGAGTGCCGTGTCGACCCGCGCGACGACCCGTTCGGGGTCCATGCCGGTTCGTGCGTAGAATATATCGTCGGTGCGGGCAATGTCGGTCATGGGGCGATGTTCGCTCGAGCTGGGGATGAGAAATTCGTCCCAACAATATGGGACTTGGACCAAGATTGTCAGCCTTGGCCGCTCAACAATCGGTAGGGTCGCGTTTTTTGTTTTACCGTCCTACCCGACGGGCGAGCCGTTTGGCGCCGAATTGTTTGTACAATCAGGGATTTGCGGCGCTGCGACAAGGTGTCTCAAGGCTGTAAATCGCGCGGGCTGTGACTTGTTGAGGGCGATGCGCTGGGCTATTTTTCGCCCCGTCCAATGGGCTATAGGGGGTTGCCCGCCCTGCGATGTGATTCGCGGGGGCGGTCGACCAGATGGAAGCGAGCGAATGACGACAATCCAACATCATCTGAAACGCGCCGCCGGGTACACCGGTTTGGCTGGTCTTGCGAGCATGCTGTTCGCATTTGTGGCGACCCCTGCGGGCGCGCAGCAGCCGGAACCTTGGCAGCTCAATTTCCAGTCGGCGCATTCGCCAATCATGGAGCAGATGGACACGTTCCATGATTTCCTTCTCTGGGTCATCTTCCTGATTTCCATTTTCGTACTCGCACTGCTGCTCTACACGATCGTGCGCTTCCGTGAGTCCGCGAATCCCAACCCGACCAAGACGACCCACAACACGTTGATCGAGATCCTCTGGACCGTGATCCCGGTCGTGATCCTGTTTGTGATCGGCTTTTTCTCGCTGCCGCTTCTGTACGCGACCGACGACGTCACCGACGCCGACCTGACGATCAAGGCGATCGGGCGGCAATGGTATTGGAGCTATGAGTATCCCGATCATGGTGATTTCACGTTCGACGCTTTCATGGTGCCGGACGATGAACTCAAGCCCGGCCAGCCTCGCCTGCTGGCGACCGACGAAAACCTGGTTCTGCCGGTTGGAAAAAAAATTCGCGTCCTTGTGACCTCTTCCGACGTGCTGCATGCCTTCGCGATGCCTGCACTGGGATCGAAAATCGACGCCGTACCGGGGCGCACGAATGAGACTTGGTTCCTGATCGACCAGCCGGGCATGTATTACGGCCAGTGCTCCGAACTTTGCGGGGCCGGGCATGCGTTCATGCCGCTGGCCATCGAGGCGGTGCCCGAGGCTGAGTTCAATGCCTGGGTGGCAAAGGCACAGGCACGCTTCGGCGGGGCCGACGGTGATTTGTCACCGCGACCGATCCAGATCACACGAAACGAATCGGGCGCAACGCCCGCGACCGCGCAGTAGCGCGGCGAGGAGATTGTTAGATGGCTGACGCGCACGCAGACGATCACGCACACCACGATCACAAACTAACCGGCTGGCGGCGGTGGGTCTACTCGACCAACCATAAAGATATCGGGACGATGTATCTCACCTTCTCGATCCTCGCCGGTATCGTCGGTGGTCTCTTTTCCATTCTGATGCGCCTTGAGCTGCAGGATCCGGGGACCCAATACTTCCTCGCGGGCGACGGATCGACCGACGGCCAGTTCTGGAACGTGGTCATCACGGCCCATGGGCTGATCATGGTGTTCTTCGTTGTCATGCCCGCCGTCATCGGCGGCTTCGGCAACTGGTTTATCCCGCTGCTGATCGGCGCGCCGGACATGGCGTTCCCGCGGATGAACAATATTTCATTCTGGCTCCTGCCGCCTGCGCTGATCCTGCTGGTCGCGAGTACTTTCGCCGGCGGTGGCGCCGGAACGGGCTGGACGGTCTATCCACCACTTTCGTCGGCCTTGGGGCAACCGGGGCCATCTGTGGATATGGCCATTTTTGCGCTTCATCTGGCCGGCGCGTCCTCGATTCTTGGTGCGATCAACTTCATCACCACGATCTTCAATATGCGTGCGCCGGGCATGACGCTCCACCGCATGCCCTTGTTCATCTGGGGTGAGCTGGTGACGGCCTTCCTGCTGGTGCTCGCGGTGCCGGTGCTCGCCGGCGCGATCACGATGCTCCTGACCGACCGCAACTTCGGCACGACCTTCTTTGACGCGGCCGGGGGCGGTGACCCGATCCTGTTCCAGCATCTGTTCTGGTTCTTCGGACATCCCGAGGTCTACATCATGATCTTGCCGGGCTTCGGTATCATCAGTCAGATCGTATCGACCTTCTCGCGAAAACCCGTATTCGGCTATCTCGGCATGGCCTACGCCATGGTCGGGATCGGATTCGTCGGATTCATCGTGTGGGCCCACCACATGTTTACGGTCGGCCTCGACGTTGACACGCGGGTCTATTTCACGGTCGCGACGATGGTGATCGCCGTACCCACGGGTATCAAGATATTCTCCTGGATCGCCACCATGTGGGGCGGGTCTGTCCGCATGGACACGCCGATGCTCTGGGCCGTCGGGTTCATCTTCCTGTTCACCGTCGGTGGCGTGACGGGCGTTGTGCTCGCCAATGCGGGCCTGGATCTGGCCCTGCATGACACTTATTACGTGGTCGCGCATTTCCACTATGTGCTGAGCCTCGGTGCCGTCTTCACGATGTTCGCCGGTTTCTACTACTGGATCGGCAAGATGTCGGGCCGCCAGTACAATGAAACGTTGGGCAAACTGCATTTCTGGATCACCTTCATCGGTGTTAACATCACCTTCTTCCCGCAGCATTTCCTCGGTCTGGCGGGGATGCCGCGACGCATTTCCGACTATCCGGACGCATATGCTGGCTGGAACGAGATCTCGTCGATCGGCTCGTATGTTTCCGCCGTCGGGGTGCTGCTGTTCATCTATATCGTGTTCCAGACCCTGACATCGGGTCGCCGGGTCGAGGCGAATTATTGGGGCGAAGGTGCCACCACGCTGGAGTGGACGGTGCCGTCTCCGGCCCCGCATCACACCCATGAAGAGTTGCCGGAGATCAAACCTGCGCCCGCGCATTAGGCGGTTGCGGAATCGATCCTCGAACACGGAGTTGAGCATTGGCTGATGCCGCGTATCTGAACCGGACAAGCGAGACCGCGCTGCCTATGGCGTCGGGGTCGAACGTCTCGGATTTCGTTGCGTTGCTGAAGCCGCGTGTCATGACGCTCGTGGTGTTCTCCGGCGCCGTGGGCTTGTTCATTGCACCCGGTACCCTGCATCCCTTGCTCGCGATCGTTGCGATCTTGTGTATCGCCGTTGGCTCGGGCGCGGCGGGTGCCGTCAACATGTGGTATGAGCGCGATATCGATGCGCTGATGTCGCGCACGGCAAACCGGCCTTTGCCGGCCGGACGCATAGCACCGGGTGATGCGCTTGGGTTCGCGACCGTTTTGGCGGTGTTCTCTGTCGTCCTGATGGGCTTCACGACCAACTGGACGGCCGCCGGACTGTTGGCTGTGGCGATCCTTTTCTATGTCTTCGTCTACACAGTCTGGCTCAAGCGGCGGACACCGCAGAATATTGTTATCGGCGGTGCGGCCGGAGCGTTTCCGCCGATGATCGGCTGGGTGGCCGTGACCGGTGATGTCAGCCTTGTGTCGGTGAGCCTCTTCGCCATCATATTCCTGTGGACGCCGCCCCATTTCTGGGCGCTCGCGCTTTACAGGAGTGGTGACTATGAACGCGCGGGCGTGCCGATGATGCCGGTGGTCGCGGGCCGGCAGTCGACGAAGCGCCAGATGCTGGCCTATACCCTGTTGCTGGTGCCGGTAAGCTTGGCGCCGTTCGCACTCGGTGCGGCGGGGCTTCTATATGCGATTGGTGTCGGCGCCCTTGGTGTTGCCTTCGTCGCCATTTCGTGGCGGGTGCTGTGCGAACCGGATGCCGCCGAAGACAAGCGTGCGCGCCAGATGTTCGGCTTCTCGATTCTTTATCTGTTCCTTGTGTTTGCGCTTTTGCTGGCGGATTCACTCCTCGGACTGGCGGGGTAGGGCGGTCATGGCGAAACGGGAATACAGCGAACGGCATCGCGAACAGCGCGGTAAGAACTACGCGATGTTGGCCGTCATCGGCGGTTTGATCGTGATCTTCTATCTCGTGTTTCTTGCGCGCGCGGGGTTGCTCGGATGAGCATGGCTGATAAGAGATTCCGTCGTGGCCGCCGCAACCGGTATGTGTTTGCCGGTGTATTTGCCGTGATTGTGGGCATGAACGGTTTCGCCTACGCGACCGTGCCGGCCTATCGCGCCTTCTGTCAGAAGTTCGGTTTTGCCGGCATTCCGCTTGTCGAAGCGAATGCGCCGCAGTCGGAAGAAATCAATACGAACCGGCCCATTACCGTCCGTTTCAATAGCGATATCGAGCCCGCGCTCGATTGGCGCTTCAAGCCCGTGCAGCGCACGATCGATTTGCATGTCGGCGAGGCGGGCTTGGCGTTCTTCGAGGCGTCCAACCGGCATCATGATGACATCACCGGGACCGCGACCTTCAATGTTACTCCGCTAAAGGCGGCGCCGTATTTCGTGAAAATAGAGTGTTTCTGTTTCACGGAGCAGACCCTTTCGGCGGGCGAAACAGTCCAGATGCCGGTCACCTTCTTCGTTGACCCCACCATTGCGGAAGACCAGAACCTCGACGACGTGAGCGAAATAACCCTGAGTTACACTTTCTTCCGCGATCGTGAGGCAGATGCCGAACGCGAGGCGGCGGCGTTACAGAAGACCGAAAACACACGAGTGAACTGATACCTGTCAAAAGTCTGGACCAGGAATATCCGGCGCAATAGTGAGACAAGCATATGAGTGATCACGCACACGACGAATCACACGGCAACCACCCCTACCACATGGTCGAGCCGAGCCATTGGCCGATCGTTGGCTCGATTGCCGGACTGCTGATGGCCTTCGGTCTTGTGTTTGCCATGCATCCCGGGTCGCTCGGTGAAGGACTACAACCTTTCCTCGAGACCGTCGGATACTGGACGGTGGCGCCGGGCGGAATCCTCGCCATGATGACGATGATGGGCTGGTGGCGTGACGTCATCGACGAAGCGCATATCCAGAAGATGCACACCAAGGTTGTGCAGCTCAGCCTGCGCTACGGCATGATGCTGTTCATCATCTCCGAAGTGATGTTCTTTGCGGCCTGGTTCTGGGCGTTCTTCGGTGCGGCTCTGTTCCCGAACGAGGCGATCGGCATGGTCTGGCCGCCCGACGGTGTGGAGGTCTTCAACCCGTTCGACCTGCCGCTGCTGAATACGCTGATCCTGCTGACATCCGGCTTCACGGTCACCTGGGCGCATCACGATATCCGCGAGGGCAACATGCCCCACGCGGCCAAGATGCTGGGCTGGACCGTATTGCTGGGCATGTTGTTCACGGCCGCTCAGATCTTTGAATATGCCCACGCGCCGTTCGGCTTCACCGACGACATCTACTCCTCGACGTTCTTTATGGCGACCGGCTTCCACGGTTTCCACGTGATCGTCGGGACGGTGTTCCTCGCCGTGTGCTGGTGGCGTACCGCGAAGGGGCAGTTCACGAAGGACCACCATTTCGGCTTCGAGGCGGCTGCCTGGTACTGGCATTTCGTTGATGTCGTCTGGCTTTTCCTGTTCTCGTTCGTCTATGTCTGGAGCACCTTCGGCGCCTGATCGGGCAGATGATCGGACCACCAGTTTGACCGAGTATTATCCACGGCAATCCAGCGTGAAGACCGGTGTGCGATGCGCCTGTCCGCGTTGTGGGCAAGGTAAGCTCTATGTTAGGTTGCTGACGGTTCGCGAAGGCTGCTCGGTTTGCAGTTTCGACTATGGGCGACTGAACACCGATGACGGGGCCGCGTTTTTCATTATCGTTCTTTACGGCGCGCTGGTCCTGCCGCTGGCAGCCTGGTTCCAGTTTGCCGTCGCGCCGCCGGTCTGGGTTCATTTCCTGGTCTGGATTCCGGTTATCATCGTCGGGGCGATTGCATTGATGCGTCCGTTCAAGGCCTGGCTGATCGCTCAGCAGTTCAAGCATAATGTCGATGACGCGGATATCACGCGCTGAACCGGGGCGGCGGCGGCCCAGTTGAAAGATAACGATGCGCTTCCAACCGACATTCTGGGCCACCGCCCTGGCATTGCCGATTCTGATCGTCCTGATCGCGCTTGGCACCTGGCAGGTGCAGCGGCTCCAGTGGAAGAATGAACTGATTGAGACCCGGGGCGAACGCGTCGGTGCGGCGCCGGTCGAGATCACACGAGCGCTGGCGGCCGCCGACGATCTGGCCGACCTCGAGTACCGGCCGGTCACGGTGACGGGTGAGTTGCGCAATGACCGCGCGATGATCCTGCTCAACCGGGTCCACGATGGCGGCGCCGGCGGTCACCTGGTCGCCCCGCTCGAGCTTGCGAACGGGCTGGGCACGGTGATGGTTGACCGGGGCTGGATGCCTCTACCGGATCTGCGGGCATTCACGGCCACCGCGGGTGAGCCTGTTACCCTCGATGGGTTCGTGCGCCTGTACACGGTGCCGGGATACTTCGTGCCCGACAACGAACCGGGCGCGAATAACTGGTTCTTCATGGATGAAGCCGAAATGCTAGCGACGGCGAACCTGTCCGGGCCGGTGGGGTTCTATATTCAAGCCGGTCTGAACGCGACGCCGCCGGGCGTCTATCCCGTGGGGTCTGTGCCCGACGTTAACCTGCGGAACTCACATCTCGAATATGCCGTGACCTGGTATGCGCTTGCGGCGGTGTTGGTCGTGATATTCGTCGTTTTCCATTGGAGGCGAGAAGAAGATGGGTGAGAGCGCGGCCTATGGGGGTCTGAAGGAGACATATCGGCGGCGCGCCTTGATCGGTGATGCGCTTGGCATTCTCGGCTGGGACCAGGCGACGATAATGCCCGAGGGCAGCGCCGACGGGCGCGCGGAGCAGATCGCGACACTCAGCGTCATGCGCCACGAACTGGTCGTCGACCCCGAGGTTGCCGACGGCATCGCTCAGGCAAAACAGGATTTTGCCGCGCAAGACACCGATGATTGGGACCGCAGCAATCTGCGTGAAATGGAACGCGCCTATGCGATGGCCGCGGCGGTCCCCGGTGATCTGGTTGAGGCGGCGGCGCGGGCGAATGCCGTGTGTGAGCTGCAATGGCGCCGTGCGCGGGCCGAGAATGACTATGCCGGCCTGTTGCCAACGCTGCGAGAGGTGCTCAACCTCGTCAAGCAGACGGCGGATGCACGCGCCGACGCGCTTTCGCTGGCACCCTATGACGCACTGCTTGAGGAATTCGAGGCGTGCACGCGAATGGCCCGCCTCGATCCTCTGTTCGACCGGCTGGCGTCGTTTCTGCCCGATTTTCTGCCGCAGGTTCTGGAACGCCAAAATGGGCGACCGGCGCCAGTTCGCCCCGAGGGCCCGTTCGCCATCGCCGATCAACGCGCCCTGGCCGCGGAATTGATGCAAGGGCTCGGTTTTGACTTTAACCGCGGCCGGCTGGATGTCAGCCATCATCCATTCTGTGGTGGGGCAACGGGCGATGTGCGAATCACGACCCGATACAATGAGGATGATTTCACCGAATCCCTGATGGGCGTTCTGCACGAGACGGGCCATGCGCTTTATGAGGCCGGCTTGCCCGTGGACTGGCATTTCCAGCCGGTGGGCAATGCGCTTGGCATGGCGATCCACGAAAGCCAGTCGCTGTTGATCGAGATGCAGGTGAGCCGATCACGGCCGTTCCTGAGCTATGCGTTGCCACGTATGCTGAAGGCGTTTGCCGGCAGCGGTACGGCCTGGGATGTCGACAATATCTACCGGCTCTACACTCATGTTGAGCCCGGCTTTATTCGGGTTGATGCCGACGAGGTAACCTACCCATTGCACGTTATCCTGCGCTACCGCCTCGAGCAGGCCATGTTGTCGGGCGATCTCGATCTGGCCGATCTTCCGGGAGCATGGAACGACGGCATGCGGAATCTGCTGGGGATCACACCGCCGGACGACCGGCTGGGTTGCCTGCAGGATGTTCACTGGCCGTCGGGCGCGTTCGGGTATTTTCCGACCTACACGCTCGGTGCGATGGCGGCAGCGCAGTTCTACCGTGCTGCGCGACGCGACATGCCCGATCTCGAGACGGACATCGCGACAGGCGACCTGACGGGTCTTGTGTCCTGGTTGCGAACCCATGTGCATGGCCAGGGGTCATGCCACACGGCGGACGAACTATTGACCCGCGCGACGGGAGAAGCGCTGAATTCCGAGATATTTCTCGCGCATCTTCAGGCGCGCTATTTGAATGATTCCTGACGCGCGTCGCCTTGTATCCGCATTTGGCGTTGGATAGGTTAGCGCGCTTTTCGTCGAAGGAACCGATATTGGAATATGTAAGCACCAGGGGCACCGCGCCGGCGTTGGCGTTCGAGGACGTTCTATTGAGCGGGCTTGCGCGCGACGGCGGCTTGTTTGTCCCGGCATCCTGGCCCGCGGTCGACGAAGCCGACATCCGTGCGTTGCAGGGACTGGAATATGCCGATATCGCCGCCCGGATCGTGCGGCCGTTTATCGCGCATGAGGTGCTCAGCGACGCGGCGCTGAAACAGCTGACGAGGGAAACCTATGCGGGGTTCGACCACCCCGATGTGGCCCCGCTGCGCCAGATCGACGACGACACCTGGCTGCTAGAACTCTTCCACGGCCCCACCCTGGCGTTCAAGGATTTCGCCCTCCAGTTGCTCGGGCGGCTGTTCGAGCATGTGCTGGCACGTCGCGGTGCGCGCATCACCATCGTTGGGGCCACGTCAGGCGATACCGGGTCGGCCGCGATCGAGGCCTGCCGGGAGCGCAGCAACATCGACATCTTCATGCTCCACCCGCAAGGCCGCGTGTCCGAGGTACAGCGGCGCCAGATGACGACCGTTGTCGCAGACAATGTCTACAACATCGCGCTGGGCGGGACGTTTGATGACTGCCAGGACCTTGTGAAGGCGCTGTTTGCGGACAACGACCTGCGCGACGAAGTCGGGCTTTCGGCCGTCAACTCGATCAACTGGGCCCGGATCATGGGCCAGACCGCCTATTATTTCGCCGCCGGTGCGAAGCTTGGCGCGCCCGACGAGGCGCTGACATACGTGGTGCCGACGGGGAATTTCGGGAATGTTTATTCGGCCTATGTCGCGCGTCAAATGGGGTTGCCCATCTCCCGGTTGGTCGTGGCGTCCAATCGCAATGACATTCTTTATCGCTTCTTCGCCCGTGGCGACATGTCCATTTCGTCCGTCGAGCCGTCGCTCTCGCCGAGCATGGACATCCAGGTATCGAGCAATTTCGAGCGCCTGATGTTCGATCTGCTGGACAGGGACGGTGCTGCCGTCGAGGCGGCCATACGCGTGTTTCGCCGGGACGGCGTCTTGCCGGACGCGCAGAGCCTCAGTGATGACGCGCGCGGCCTATTCGAGGCGCATCGCCTAGATGACGACGAAACTCTCGAAGTAATACGCGATGTGTATGCGCGCTCGGGGGTTCTCGTCGATCCGCATACGGCGGTCGGGATTGGGGCCGCGCGCAAGGCGCCGCGCGACGGGCATAAACGGGTTGTGCTCGCCACGGCCCATCCGGCGAAGTTCCCGGATGCGGTGGAGAAGGCGACGGGGGTGCGGCCTGAATTGCCGTCACATCTGTCGGACCTGTTGCAACGCCCCGAGCAGGCGGACGTCATCGAGAACGATGTTGCTGCGGTGCGCGCATATGTGCGCACCCATGCGGCCGCGCGAAAGACAGACTGAGAGCGTTCATGAGCGATGCCCAGATAACTACGCTTGCCAATGGTGTCCGGGTGGTCAGCGACGAGATGCCGACCGTTGAATCCGTATCCATCGGCATGTGGGTGCGGGCCGGGGCGCGTTTCGAGGCCCCGGAGGTGAACGGCGTCGCACATCTGCTCGAGCATATGATGTTCAAGGGTACGTCGCGCCGGACATCCCAGCAGATCGCGGAGTCGATCGAGAGCGTCGGCGGGCACATTAATGCCTATACCGCCCGAGAGGTCACCGCCTACTACGCCAAGGTGTTGAAAGATGATGCCGGCTTGGCGATCGATGTGATCGCAGACTTCATGCAGAACTCCCTCTTTGATGAAGACGAACTCGGCCGCGAACGCTCGGTGGTGTTACAGGAAATCGGGCAGGCGCGTGATACGCCCGACGATGTGGTGTTCGACAATTTCCAAGCCATTGCTTTTCCCGATCAGCCACTGGGGCGGCCGGTTCTGGGGCGCCCCGACGTTGTCGGGCAGATGTCGCGGGACGCCATCGTGGGCTTCCATGGACGTCACTATCATGGCGGTTCGATCGTCCTCGCTGCCGCCGGTGGTATCACGCATGATGCGCTGGTGGCACTGGCAGAAGATCATTTGTCCGACATTCCCGCGGGGTCGTCGCAGGCCTTGCCGCTCGCCGAATATGGCGGTGGGGAAAGCCGCGAGTCGCGCGAGCTTGAGCAGGTACATTTCGTGATCGGGTTCCGCGGCGCGCCGGTCGGGTCGGACGAGTATTACGCCTTGTCGGTTCTCTCCAACCTCTTCGGCGGGGGTATGTCCTCGCGCCTTTTCCAGGAAATCCGCGAGCGTCGCGGGCTGGTTTACACGATCGACACCTTCCTTTCGGCCTTCTCGGACGAAGGCGTATTTGGCATTTACGCCGGGACGGGGCCGGATCTCATCGATGAGTTCGTGCCGGCCCTGTGCGATGAAATTTCACGCTTGCCTTCCACGTTGGGCGAAGATGAAATTGCACGCGCGCGCACGCAGTTGAGGGCCAACCTGCTCATGGGCATGGAATCCACCGGTGCCCGGGCCGAACGGGCAGGCCAGCAGATGCTGTTGTATGATCGGGTGGTATCTGTCGGTGAACTTGTTGAGAAGATCGAAAACGTGACAGCGGAAACCCTCGCGATAAGTGCTCAGAAATTGCTCGAATCCACCCCGTGCCTGGCCACGATCGGGCCGGCGACAAAGATGGAATCCTTCGACGCAATCCGAAACCGGCTGGCGGCCTAGGCACGACGCGATGCGGCTGTTTCGAACCTTCTCGGGTAATGCCTCCAGTGTGAGGTTGGAGGGCCGGCGTACGTTCCTGCGTCCGCCCGTCGAACGCGATTGGCTTTCCTATGCCGAGATACGTGCCGCGAGCCGACAATTCTTGGAACCTTGGGAGCCGACCTGGCCGTCGGATGCACTCAGCCGGGATGCATTTTACCGGCGCCTGAACCGCTATGCCGGCGACTGGCGTAACGATACTGGCTACAGCATGTTCGTCTTCGAGCAGGAAAGCGCTGCCCTTCTTGGCGGGATCAGCTTGTCCAACGTGCGTCGCGGTGTCGCCCAGTGCGGCACCCTTGGCTACTGGATCGGCGAGGCCTATGCTGGCCAAGGCTATATGCGCGAGGTGTTGGAACTCCTGCTCGGTTTTTGCTTCTCCGAACTGGGCCTGCACCGGGTGGAGGCAGCCTGCCTGCCTACCAATGCGGCCAGCCGGGGTCTGTTGGTGGCCACCGGTTTTTCGGAAGACGGATTTGCCCGCAAATACCTCAAGATCAGGGGTGTCTGGCAGGACCATTTGCTGTTTTCCAAACTAGCAGAGGATCACAAGGCTGCTGCGTCGCGCGGACCGGCTTCGAGATAATGCCGGTATCGCGTCTTCGATGACCCGGGCCGCCGTTTCCAGCAAGGTTCTCGCGCGAAAGCGCCTGCGTATCTGGACCATCCTGCTCACGAGCAGTCTGGCGTTTCTCGCGCCGACGGCCGTCGCCCCCGGGCTTCCGGCGCTTCAGGCCGATTACGCGCACGTCGACAATGCGGCGTTCCTGTCACCACTTGTGCTCACGATGCCCTTGCTGTTCATCGCGTTGGCGGGCCCCTTCGCTGGCTATTTCGTTGATCGGTACGGGCGGCGAAATGTGCTGATCTCTTCCACGCTGCTATACGGTCTCGCGGGTCTCGCGGGCTTGGTCATCGAACCGATCGTCTTGCTGCTTGTCAGCCGGGCGTTGCTTGGAATTTTCCTCGCCGGAATTATGACCAGCGTGACCGCGTTGATCGGCGATTATTTCATCGGTGACGAACGCAATCGCGTGGCGGGTCTGCAGGGCGCATTCATGTCCCTCGGTACCCTCACCTTCGTCGTTCTTGCGGGCCTGCTGTCGGAAATTCACTGGCGCGTCGCATTTGGGTTGTTTGCCGTCGTGCTCGTGCTGCTGCCGCTGATGTTGCTCAGCCTTTATGAACCAGATCGTGGCCGCGATACCGGTGCCGGTGCGTCGGAGCCACCGCCGACCATGCAACAATGGACGACCATCGCGCTGTACTGCACCCTCGCATTTGTCACGATGGTCCTGCTGTTTATGACACCCGCGCAAACGGCGTTCTTTCTGGTCGAGATTGGCGTCGAGAATCCGGCGCGCGCGGGCCTGGTTATCGGTATCTTCAATTTATCGGCGGGCTTGGCATCGCTTTCCTACAGACGGATTCGCGGACATCTGAGCTCGGAATCGCTCTTCGCACTGTCTTTTGCCATTGGCGGGATTGGTTATGTGATGACGGGTACGGCGGACAGTTTCACGGCCGCCATGATCGCTATGGGCATCGGCGGGTTCTCTGTTGGCGCGTTCCTGCCGAATATAAATCTGGCAATCATCTCGCGCGCGTCGATGTCTGTGCGTGGTCGGGCGCTTGGCGCATTGACCACCATGTTTTTCTTGGGACAGTTTTTCTCGCCCGTCTATTCGGTGCCCATTGCGTCCGCCAGCAGTGTCGGGACCGCGTTCGTGATAAGCGGATACGCACTTATCATTTTGAGTGCCGGTTTCGGGCTCGCCGTGATTTACCGGCGCCTGCGAAGCCGAACCCGTTAAGCGTGACCCGAAGTCCCGGACAGCACCGAGAGGTCGACGCCGATACTGTTGAAGGCACGCTCCCACTTGTCGTCGTCGCCAACCTCGAACATCAGGCTTTCGTCGTAGGGGATGGAAAGCCAGGCATTGTCGTGGATTTCGGACTCGAGCTGGCCGGCTCCCCAGCCGGCATAGCCGAGCGCCAGGATCGAGCGTTCCGGACCCGCACCCTGGGCCAATGCACGCAGGATATCGAGGGTTGCGGTGAGGCCGACATGTTCGGTCACCATTAATGTCTCCGTGTGGCGGTACTCGCCCGAATGGAGGACGAAGCCGCGTTGATTTTCGACGGGACCTCCGAAATGAATCGTGACATCGCGCGCGCTTTCGGCTGCCGGGATATCCAGCTGTCCGAGGAGTTCGCGAAAATCGATTGAATCGAGGCGCTTGTTGATCACCAATCCCATTGCGCCTTCGTCATTATGTGCACATATATAAATGACGGCGCGTTCGAAGCGCGGATCGGTCATCGCGGGCATCGCCAGGAGCATCTGCCCTTCGAAATACGTCCCTGTCGCAGATTCGGTGTCAGTCATGGTTTCCTGATGCCGGCGCCGAAGCTTTATTCCGACACGTAATTGTGAGGGCTGTTGAGCGGTGAGCCGCTATCTGGGCTAATCATTCCTATATTTCAAGCGTTAGAGTTCTTTTCACCGTCACAGGCACTCCAGCCGGAGCATGAACGATATGGTACCGCTTTTGCGTGAATTTATGCGTTTGGCCGCGATTTTCGCAGTTATTCCGGCGATTTTATGGCCGAGCCTTGCCACAAGCGATGTCGCGACGGATTGGCTGGATGGTCCGAAGGCGGATATCCGGCTGATTTCGGCCACGACAGCGGTGGGTGACCTGGAAACCATCCCGTTGGGTATCGAGGTCCGTCTGGACGAAGGTTGGAAGACCTATTGGCGCTCGCCCGGTGACGCCGGCATCCCGCCCTATGTGGAATGGGGAAAATCGGGGAATCTTGAGACGGCGACGTTCCAGTGGCCCGCGCCAGTGCGGTTCATGTACTACGATCTGGAGACATTCGGCTACGAGAAGCAGGTCGTGTTCCCGGTCAATGCGCGTCTGCAGAATGTCGGCGAGGCCGTATCTTTGCGCGCCACCGTCGATCTGCTGATTTGTGACGACGTTTGTATCCCCCATACGTTCCAGGCGTTGCTCGATCTTCCTGCCGGCCCGGCCAATCCGTCGAAATTCGCGAACATGATCGATCGCTACCAGAACCAGGTGCCCGGCGATGGTCGTCGTGCGGGTCTGGTCTTCGAGGGCGCCGACGTTTCGGGCACCAATGTGAACCCGCTCATTCGTGCGGCGTTTCGCGCCGATACTCCGTTCGAGACACCGGACCTTCTGGTCGAGGGATCGGAGGATGTGATCTTCTCCAATCCCGAGTTTGAGTTCCTCGAAGAAGGTCGCGTCGTCCTGGCATCGGTCACGGCAGAAGACATTTTCGGTGAGGGCGCGCCTGTCGACCTCGAAAGCGACCCGCTAATCTTTACTCTGATCGATGGTGCACGAAGCATCGAGACCAGAGCTGTGCCGCTCGCAGGCGGCCTGGCCCATGTCGATACTGGCGGACTGGCGCTGACTACCCTGTTGTCGATCATGGCACTGGCGCTCGTCGGCGGGCTGATCTTGAACCTGATGCCCTGCGTGTTGCCGGTGATATCGATAAAGCTTCTGTCGGTGGTCAGTCATGGCGGTGGTGATCCCAGGGAAGTCCGTCTCGGTTTCCTGGCCACGACGGCAGGCATCGTTGTGTCATTTCTGGCGTTGGCGAGCCTCGCCGTGGGTGTGAAATCGGCGGGTTTGGCCGTCGGCTGGGGGATACAGTTCCAGCAACCGATCTTCGTCGTCACGCTGGTGGTTATACTGACCCTGTTTGCCGCCAACATGTGGGGCCTGTTCGAGGTTCGCCTTCCGGGCAAGGTGTCCGATGTGGCGGTCGCGGCGGGCAATAAGAGCTCGCTGGGGGGACAGTTCTTTCAGGGCGCGTTTGCCACGATACTCGCGACCCCCTGTACCGCACCGTTCCTCGGCACCTCAATCGGGTTTGCCCTCAGCCGGGGTGCGCTCGAGATCTATTCGATCTTCCTCGCGCTCGGGATTGGGATGGCCTCGCCGTTCATTCTCGTTGCGCTCTTCCCCGTACTGGCCACCAAATTGCCGCGTCCGGGGCCATGGATGAATGGTCTCAAGAAGTTCCTCTCGCTCGCGTTGATAGCCACCGCCGTCTGGCTGCTGACGGTCATGGCGGTGCAGGTCTCGGTCGAAGCCGCGGTGGTCGTCGCGGCCCTGATGGCGGCGATATTTGCGCTCTTCGCGCTGCGTAACCGGGTGCCTGAGAACACCGGCCGGATGCTCGGGGCGGGCGTGTTCGCCGTAGCGCTCGTTGCCTTTGTAGTGCCGACCGCATTGGCGGCGTTGGGTATCGGCGTGCGCGATCAATCCCAGATAGCAGCACTTGATGAAGCTTGGGTTCCCTTCGATCAGGCTGCCATTCCTGAACTTGTGGCACAGGGTAATGTGGTCTTTGTGGATGTCACGGCAGATTGGTGCATCTCCTGTCAGGTCAACAAGAAGCGGGTTCTGGATACCCAGGCCGTGAACGAAGTTTTCGAGCGCGGTGAAGTTGTCCTGATGCGTGCGGACTGGACCAAACCGAGCGATACAATCGCCCAGTATCTCGCCTCTTTCAGCCGGTTCGGCATTCCGTTCAACGTCATTTACGGGCCGGACTCCCCCGGCGGCGTGGTGCTGCCGGAATTGTTGTCGGATAGCGCGGTGTTCGGCGGGTTGACGGAAGCCGGTTTGACGACGGCGGTGGCCGAAAGATAGTTCTCCCGACCGGATTTTCCATCGAACGAACACTGGAACTTTCCGCAATTCAGACTATGTTGCGAACCGATATCAATAACGAGCTCGGCCGGGACGTTCATGTTCGCGCGTCGGGCAACACAGTCGATCGAGGAGAGACAGATGGCTATCAGTGTAGGCGACAAAATCCCGGCGAGTGCGCTCGCGCACAAGACGGCAGACGGAATCGATCAGGTCTCGACCGACGATCTGTTCGGCGGCAAGAAGGTTGTTCTGTTTTCGGTGCCCGGCGCCTTCACGCCGACCTGCTCGGCACAGCATCTGCCCGGTTTCGTGCAGAAGGCGGACGAACTGAAGGCCAAGGGTGTCGACACGATTGCCTGCATGGCCGTGAATGACCCGTTCGTCATGGAAGCCTGGGGCAAGGATCAGTCGGTTGGCGACAATGTGATGATGCTGGCCGACGGCTCGGCTGCCTTCACCAAGGAGCTCGGCATGGAGCTCGATCTCGTGGATCGTGGACTTGGCGTACGCAGCCAGCGTTTCGCCATGATCGTTGATGACGGCACGGTGACCGAGGTGCTTCTGGACGATGGCGGTGCTTTCGAGAAAAGCTCGGCCGAGAGTGTGCTCGAACATCTCTAGGCGATCCGCCAGCCGATAAGTCTGCGGGGGCCTTCGGGCCCCCGTTTTTGTTGTGGCGGTCGTGGTTGGGCGACCTGTCAGTAGTTGGGGATGATCGCGCTGCGGGCGAGTTCGTCGGCGCGCTCATTGTCCGGGTGTCCGGCATGCCCCTTTACCCAATGCCATTCGATATCGTGGGGTTCCATCACCTGCTCCAGGCGTTTCCACAAATCGACATTCTTGACCGGCTTCCTGGCGGCGGTTTTCCAGCCGTTGCGCTTCCAGTTGTGGATCCACTTAATGATCCCGTCGCGCACATAGGTCGAATCGGTGAACAGGTCGACCGCCGAGGCTTGCTTGAGTTCCTCGAGTGCCGCGATGGCCGCCATGAGCTCCATCCTGTTGTTCGTCGTTTCGTCCTCGCCGCCAGACAGTTCTTTTTCGTGCTCGCCGGCGCGCAGGACGACACCCCAGCCGCCGGGCCCTGGATTTCCAGAGCAGGCACCGTCGGTGTAGATCTCGATCCGGGCCTTACCGTTCATCCGCTGACATCCTCGAAGCCGACGCCATAGGCGCCCGGGCCGTCCACCTGCTGATGAAATCGCAGCCGGCCCAAAAATTGTTTGGGGTCCTTCGGCTGTACGAAGGCCGCCGAGTCGTGATTGATCCAGTCATACAGGCGCGTGAGCAGGAACCGCAGGGCGCTCCCGCGTGCCAACCGGGGCAGCGCATCGAACTCCGGCCGGGTGAGGGGCCGTACAGAGGCATAGCCACGCAACAGCGCCCGTGCCTTGGTGACATTCAGGCTGTTATCGGGCTCGAAGCACCATGCGTTGATGCAGATCGCGAGGTCATAGGCGAGTGCATCGTTACAGGCAAAGTAGAAATCGATGAAGCCTGAAAGATTTTCCCCGAGGAAGAACACGTTGTCGGGGAAAAGATCCGCGTGAATCACGCCGGTCGGCAAGTTGTCGGGCCAATTGATCGCGATCTCGGACAGCTCCGCATCCAGCACGTCCTTGAGGCCGGGGACGACACTATCGGCTTGATCGCGCGTCTGGGCCACGAGGGTCTGCCAGCCGGCAACCGACATGTTGTTGGGGCGATGGCCGTCGAAGTTTTGACCGGCCTCGTGCATCTGCGCCAGCGCGGCACCGAGTGCTGCGCAATGCTTCGGTGTGATTTTCTTAGGCCAGATTCCGGACAGGAAAGAGACGATGGCGGCCGGTCGTCCGGCAAGCTCGCGCAATGCCGCACCGTCGCGTCCGTGGATTGGGGTCGGACATGTAAATCCGCTTTGCGCCAGATGATCCATCAGACCCAGGAAGTAGGGGAGATCGTCCCGGTCGACGCGTTTTTCGTAAAGGGTCAGGATATAGCTTCGCGGCGCGTCGTCGTCGCCTGTCACGGTCTGCAACAGATAGTTGGTGTTCTCCACACCCTCCGCGATGCCTTTGAGGGATACGACTTCACCGATGTCGTAATCGCCCAGAAAGGCGATGAGGTCTTCGTCTGTTACGTCGGTGTAGACGGCCATTGCAGCACACTAGGCAATCAGGGCGCGGGGGAGATTGAAATGTACATTCTCCTCTCGCACCAAGATTTCCTTGATGGTGACGTCGTAGCGTGCACGGCAGGCTTCGACAAACTCCTCGACCAGCGTTTCGGGCGCCGAGGCCCCGGCGGTCAGCCCCAGCGTCTTGCAGCCGTCGAACCGGTCCCAATCCATGCCGCTCGCCCGTTCGACCAGGGCCGCGTCCCGGCAGCCTGAACGCAACGCCACCTCGACGAGGCGGTTGGAGTTCGAAGAGTTCGGCGCGCCGATCACGATCATCGCGTCGCATCTTTCGGCAATCGCCTTTACCGCTTCCTGCCGGTTCGTCGTTGCATAACAGATGTCTTCCGAACCCGGTTCCGCGATGTTGGGGAACTTCGTGCGCAATGCCTCGACGATCGCCGCCGTATCGTCGACAGACAGGGTTGTCTGGGTCACATAGGCAAGCTGAGTTTCCGGCGGAATGTCGAGAATTTCGACATCCTCGACGGTTTCCACCAACGTCATCGAGCCCTCGGGAAACTGTCCCATGGTGCCGATCACCTCGGGGTGTCCCTCGTGTCCGATCAACAGGATATGTCGGCCGGCGCGTTGCTGGTGCTGTGCCTGATTGTGCACCTTGCTGACCAGTGGGCAGGTCGCGTCGAGATAGAACAGGTTGCGGCGCTCGGCCTCCACGGGCACGGATTTCGGCACGCCATGGGCTGAAAATATCACCTTCGCGTCATCAGGAACTTCCGCGAGCTCGTCCACGAAGACCGCACCCTTTTGCTCGAGATTCTCGACAACGAACCGGTTATGGACGATCTCGTGGCGGACATATATGGGCCGCCCATAGCGTTCCAGCGCCTGTTCGACAATTTGAATGGCCCGATCGACACCCGCACAGAAGCCGCGCGGTTGCGCCAGCAGGATCGTGAGAGGTGATTTTGCCATCGAGCTTTCCCGAAACGCGTTGTGGAGCTACGACTGACCTTGTTCTCGGTCCGCCGCTCTCGTAATGTTTTCGCGCGGTCAGTTGCCGCCTACCCGTAATATCTTAGTGGCGCTGCACGGTGCAAGGCACGGCGCGATGCGCGGAGAGAAGTGATGGCGGATCCGGAGATCGCTCAGAAGGAACCAATCGCCGTGGATGTGATCCCGGGGCGAAAATATTGGTGGTGTGTATGCGGCAAAAGCAAGAAGCAGCCTTTCTGCGACAGCGCCCATAAGGGCACCGACTTTGTGCCGGTGATGTTCGAAAGCGACGAGGCCAAGACCATCTGGTTCTGCTGCTGCAAACAGACCGGCGACAAACCGTTCTGCGACGGCACACACAACACGCTTTGAACGGGCAATTGCTGATCTCATGAGATTCTTGCGAACCGCAGGTGCTGGTGGCGGACGGACCAAGACGGGCTGGGCCGCACTCGCGCTGTTTTTTCTGGCCGCGTGTGAACAGGGGCCGGCGGGACCGCCCCCACCCTGTCCTGACATCGTCATTGTTCAGGATGCTGCCGAGTTGACCCAGTTTCTGCCGGGCCCGGGGCGTGATCTGACCGATGTTACATTGGAGGCGCAGGTTGCAGATTTCCGTGGTTTTTGTGATACCGACATTGAGGACGACCGGACCGGGGTTGTCGATGTGGACCTCCAGCTTCTCATGGTTGCGACACGCGGCCCGGCGGCGACGACGCGAGCGGCGACGGTCAGGTATTTTGTCGCGATCGGCGACAAGAATGAAAATATTCTGGCGCGCGAGGAGTTCGACACGAGCATCTCTTTTGAGGGCAATCGAAACCGTATCGGCTTTTCCGAGGAGCTGACGCAAACGATTCCGCTGCAGGCCGGCCAGCTCGGCGACGCGTTCAGTATTTTTGTCGGCTTCGTGCTTTCGGACGAGGATCTGAAATACAACCTCAACAAGCGCGGGCGTTAGTCCACAGCCGCATTCCGGCGCCGGTTGACTCCTCCCCGGTGAGGCATAATGTCGAAAGTGGAGCGCGACCCGAGTCGCGTACCATGTTGGGTAAAAATGTCATGTGACCCCAGCGGGAGAGACCGGCCTGTTCGCCGGCGCCGAAGGAGCAACCGCCCCGGAAACTCTCAGGCACCCAGGACCGCAAGGGAGATGACACTCTGGAAAGCAGGCCCGGCCGGTTATTTTCGGTCCCGGGCCTCACCGAAGGCGTAAGCCGAGATCGGACCAGTTCCGGGAACGGTGAATCTCTCAGGTATGACGACAGAGTGGGGCAGGCGGCGCAACGGGTGCGCTGTCCGGCTTGGCTCGGACCGGGAGAGCGGCGTGACGTCAGTTCCTGATACGGATATTCGTAGAACCCCCCTGTATGAACTCCACGTGACCCTGGGCGCACGCATGGTGCCCTTTGCGGGCTATGCCATGCCGGTGCAGTACCCGGCGGGCATTATCGCCGAGCACAACGCGACGCGCGGTGCGGCGGGTCTGTTCGATGTATCACATATGGGCCAGGCGATCCTGCGCGGAAGAGATCCTGCGGCGAGTTTCGAGCGGCTTGTCCCGGGTGATATTTCGGGTCTTGAGACCGGCCGCATGCGCTACACGCTGTTGCTCAACGAACAGGGCGGTATCCGCGATGACCTCATGGTCACCCGGATCGAAGAGAACGGTGTCCCGGCCCTGTTCCTGGTGGTCAACGCCGGGTGCAAGGATGTGGATTTCGCCCACATTGCATCGCAGCTAGCAGACGATACGGAACTGCAAATTCTCAACGACAGCGCGCTGCTGGCACTGCAGGGCCCAAAGGCCGAGGGCGTGCTGGCCGGACTGGCACCTGAATGCCGCGATCTCGTTTTTATGCAGGGCGCGGAGATGACCCTCGACGGGGTCGCCGCCTATGTGACCCGCTCGGGTTATACCGGCGAGGACGGGTTTGAAATTTCCGTAGCGAACGACGCGGTCACCGGGCTGGCAGAAACGCTTCTCGCGGATGATGATGTCGAGCCTGTCGGGCTGGGTGCGCGGGATTCATTGCGGCTGGAAGCGGGGCTTTGTCTCTACGGCCACGATATCAATGAAGCCACCTCTCCCATTGAGGCCGGGCTGGCCTGGGCTGTCGGCAAACGCCGGCGTGAGACGGCGGATTTCCCGGGCGCAGAGACGATCCTGCAGCAGTTGAGCGAAGGGCCGATGCGCAAACGTGTCGGGATAATGCTCGATGGCCGGGCACCGGTTCGCGAGGGCGCGGTGATCCGCGACGAACGTGATGCCGAGATCGGGATTGTCACCAGCGGCGGGTTCAGCCCGACGGTCGGCGGGCCTGTCGCAATGGGTTATGTGACTGCCGCCTGTGCCATGTCGGGCACGGTGTTGAAGATCGAATTGAGGGGCCGGATGGTACCCGCCACCGTGGCGGATTTGCCTTTCGTGCCCGCCAACTACAAGCGCGCAACGAGCTGAGAGGAGAAGGGCAATGGCCGATCGGAAATACTCGGAAGACCATGAGTGGGTCGAAGTGGAGGGAGAGACCGGCATGATCGGGATTTCCGACTATGCACAAGAACAACTCGGAGATGTCGTGTTCGTGGAGTTGCCCGAAGTCGGCAAGATGCTCGACCGCGGCGACGAGGCCTCAGTGGTCGAATCGGTGAAAGCAGCGGCCGAGGTATATGCGCCTGTCAGTGGTGAAGTGGTCGAAGTCAACGACGCCCTGAATGGAGATCCGTCGCTGGTGAATACCGATGCGTTCGGGGACGGCTGGTTCGCAAAGCTGCGCCTGACCGACGCGACGGAGCTGGACGAACTGATGGATGAAGCCGCCTACAAGACCTACTGCGAGGGCCTGGGCTGAGATGCGATACCTCCCACTCACGGACAATGACCGCGCCGATATGCTGTCGGCGATTGGTGTCGGGTCGGTCGACGAACTTTTCGTCGATGTGCCCGATGCGGCACGGTTCGACGGTGACTTCGATCTTTCCGATCACATGGCCGAGTATCAGGTGGAAGCGAAAATCGCGGCCCTGGCGCGGCGCAATGTCACGACGGCGGATGTTCCCAGTTTTCTCGGCGCCGGTGCGTATCGCCATCATGTTCCCGCAACGGTCGACCATCTGGTCCAGCGCGGCGAATTCCTGACGTCCTACACCCCCTATCAGCCGGAAATATCGCAAGGCACGTTGCAGGCCCTGTTCGAGTTCCAGACCATGGTTGCCCTAATTACGGGCATGGATGTGGCCAACGCATCGATGTATGACGGCGCGACGTCCTGTGCCGAAGCGGTATTGATGGCGCAGCGGGTCACCCGACGCAACAAGGCGCTCATGTCGGGCGGCGTACACCCCCATTATAGCAAAGTGACCGAGACCCAGTCACGCTATCTGGACATCGAGATCGATGCCCGCCCGCCGGACGTAGGCGGCCTGGAAGACCTAGCCGGGGATATCGACGAGGATACGGCATGCGTCGTGGTGCAGAATCCCGGGGTATTCGGGCATGTCCGCGATTTCGGCCCCCTCGCAGATGCCTGCCATGCGGCAGGGGCGCTCCTCGTGGTTGTGGTCACTGAGGCGATCTCTCTCGGGGCCATTCGCTCGCCGGGCGAGATGGGTGCCGACATTGTGGTGGCCGAGGGTCAGAGCCTGGGAAATGCCCAGGGATTCGGCGGTCCCTATGTGGGGTTGTTCGCGGCGCGTGAGAAATATGTCCGGCAGATGCCGGGCCGGCTTGCCGGCGAGACGGTCGATGAGGACGGCCGACGCGGCTGGGTTCTGACGCTCTCGACGCGAGAACAGCATATTCGCCGCGAGAAGGCGACGAGCAATATATGCACGAATTCGGGCTTGTGCGCGCTGGCCTTCACCATCCATCTGTCGCTGCTGGGGGAGGATGGATTCCGGAAGCTGGCTGCGCTCAACCACGCGCATGCGGTCGCCCTGGCCGACCGGCTGGAGTCTGTAGACGGTGCCGAGCTGCTGTCGGACACGTTTTTCAACGAGTTCGCAATCCGGCTGAGTGGCCCCGCCCATGATGCCGTCGATGCGCTGGCCGCGCGGAACATTCTGGCCGGTGTGCCGGCCTCGCGCCTGTATGGGCGTGATACGGGGCTCGACGACATTCTGCTGGTCGCTGTGAGTGAGCTCACCAAGGATGAGGATATGGATGGCTTGTGTACCGGCTTGGCGGAGGTGCTGGCATGAGCGGGCATTCGAAGGATTTGAGCCGGTCGTCTTCACCCAGAATGGCCGGCGGCATAGATACAGTGCATGGCCATCAGGGTTTGCGCCTCGAAGAACCGCTGTTGTTCGAGATCGACAACCCGGGCGCGGTTGGGGTCGATCTGCCCGATCCCGGTCCGGTGGCAAACCGGCTGGGCGGGCTCGAACGCAGCACCCCGATCGGCCTGCCGGGCGCGAGTGAGCCCGAAGTCGTGCGGCATTTCACCCGGCTGTCGCAGAAGAACTACGCGATCGATATGGGCACCTATCCGCTCGGGTCGTGCACGATGAAGCACAATCCGCGGCTCAACGAGAAAGTGGTCCGCCTGCCGGGTTTCGCGAACCTGCACCCGATGCAGCCTGAGGCGACCACCCAGGGCGCACTCGAGCTGATCGACGATCTGGCCCACTGGCTCAAGGCATTGACCGGGATGCCGGCGGTGGCCATGTCGCCGGCGGCGGGCGCCCACGGCGAACTTTGCGGCGTGATGGCTATCCGCGCCGCACTGGACGACCGGGAAGGCGGGCCGACCACCCGGCGGCGCATTCTCGTGCCGGATTCGGCCCATGGGACGAATCCGGCCACGGCGGCCGTGTGCGGCTTTGCCGTCGATGCCATCCCCTCGGACGCGCGCGGCCGGGTCGATGTGAAGGCATTTGCCGACAAGCTGGATGACGATGTCGCGGGCATCATGATCACCAACCCCAACACCTGCGGGTTGTTCGAGCCGGACATGATAAAAATCGCCGGGCTCATTCATGACGCCGGGGGATATTTCTACTGTGACGGGGCGAATTTCAACGCCATTATCGGACGTGTGCGACCGGGCGATCTGGGTATCGACTGCATGCATATCAACCTGCACAAGACCTTCTCGACCCCCCATGGGGGCGGTGGACCGGGTGCGGGTCCGGTGGTTTTTTCCGACGCGCTAGCACCCTTCGCACCGACACCATGGGTCGTGCATGGCGATGACGGGTTCTCGCTGGTCGAGCACCGTGCAGACGCGGGTGATGCGAAGCCGTTCGGGCGCCTGAAAGGCTTCCACGGTCAGATGGGCATGTTCGTGCGCGCCTATGCCTACATGCTCAGCCATGGCCGTGACGGGTTGCGCCAGGTTGCCAATGACGCGGTGCTTAACGCGAATTATGTGATGGCCGAGCTGTCGGACGTCATGACCGCCGCTTTCGATGGTCCGTGCATGCATGAGTGCCTCTTCGACGATCGTTTCCTTAAGGATTCAGGTGTCACGACCCTGGATTTTGCCAAGGCGATGATCGACGAGGGATACCATCCGATGACCATGTATTTCCCGTTGGTGGTGCATGGCGCAATGTTGATCGAACCGACCGAGACCGAGTCACGCCGTGAGCTCGACAATTTCATCGCGACGGTTCGATCGCTTGTCGCGAAGGTGCAATCCGGCGACAGCGATATGTTCGCGGCGGCCCCGCAGCTCACGCCGCGCCGGCGCCTCGACGAGACGGCTGCGGCGCGGAGCCCTGTCCTGCGCTGGATGCCGGATATGCCCGCAACGGAGGCCGCGGAGTAGTGACATTCCTTGGCTGCGGACATGAAAAAGGCCCCGTCAGACGGGGCCTCTTCGCGCTCGGGTCTGGCGTCTCGACCTAGTTGAGCTTGCCCGGTACTTCCCGGATCGCGTCATCGACCAACTCGTCGCCTTTCTGGCCCTCGACTGTCTCTGTCAAGATTTGCCGGGTGGCGTCGATCGCGATATCCGCTGCCAGGGCACGGACGTCGGCGACGGCGCGCGCTTCGGCTGCCGCGATCATGTCCAGGGCCTGCTGTTCGCGGCGCTTGAGCGTTTCTGTCGTTCGTTCCTGGACATTCGCCTCGATGCGCCGGGCCTCCTCGCGCGCCTCGACGATAATGCCTTCGGCTTCCGCCAGCGCGTCGCGTTGCTTGCGCTGATATTCGGCCAGCGTGTGCTGCGCTTCTTCACGCAGACGCTGTGCCTCATCGAGCTCGGACTTGATGGCCTCCGTTCGGCCGTCAAGCTTGCCCGTGATGGCTTTTGACGCAGGGCGATAAACCGCCGCTATAAAAATAATGAACGCGACGAGAATCCAGGTTTCCGGCTTTTCGAGGAACGGCACATCGTCGCCGGCCGCCAGGGCCGGCGCGGTGGGGCCCAGGAGGGCCGAGGTGGCAATAGTCAGCCTTACCAGCATTACGAACGCCCTCCGACGGCATCATCGATGGCTTTCCGCACGGCACCGCTGTCCGGCGTCACCCCGATCAGGCGTTCGACGGCCTCACTGGCGATGTCTTCCACAAGATCGGCCACATTTGCTGTTGCGGCTTGCTGGGCGTCGTTGATTCGCTTGCGCGCCGCATCGGCATCCGTCGACAGCTTTTCGGTGAGCGCCGCATTCTGCTTTTCGGCCTCAGCTGTCGCAGCTTCGGCGGCCTGATGCAGCTCTTCCTGCGCACCGGCACGTGCCGTGGCCAGTTCCGCCTCATAGGCAGCGAGCACCTCTTCGGCCTCGCTCGCTAATTCCTCCGCGCGTGCGATGTCGCCATCGATCCGCTGGTGGCGGTTGTCGATCGTCGCAGATATCCGTGGCAAGGCGATGCGCCAAGCGAACAGGAATACGACGGTAAAACAGACGACCAGCCAGAAAATCTGGCTCGCGAATGAGGAGGGTTCAAACTGAGGCATCTTGGCGCTCTTCCGCTTTCGATCCGGTTACCGACCGGGCATGCCCTAGGGCTGCCAGTCAGGTAGCCTTAACCGTTGCGTCCGGTTTCGACTAACCGGCGAGGATGATGAAAGCCATAATCAGCGCGAACAGCGCGATGGCTTCCGTGACCGCGAACCCGATCCAGATGAACGCGCCAATTTCTTCCTTGGCGGCGGGGTTGCGGCCGATCGCTTCAATGTAGCTGGCCCAGATGCGACCGACACCGACACCGGCACCGACCATGCCGATGGCGGCCAGACCGGCACCAATCAAACGCGCGAACTGCGTTGCGACTTCGAGTTCCATCATAAAAGGCTCCTTCAAGCTTTCTCGTATTGGTGACTAATGTAGGTGGAGTGCGTCGTTCAGATAGACGCATGTGAGGATGGCGAACACGTAGGCCTGGATGACGGCGATCATCACCTCGAGCAACGTGATGGCGATCAGGAAGGCTAGCGGCAGCAAGCCGGGCAGTACCCAGAAGCCGCCGAGCGCGACGACGCCGCCGCCGATCACCTTGAGCAGGACATGGCCGACCGTCATGTTGGCGAACAGGCGCACAGACAGGCTGATCGGACGTGAGAAATAGGAAATGATCTCGATCGGAATCAGGACCGGCGCCGAGACGATCGGCGCGCCATGGGGGAAGAACAGCGAGAAGAATTTGAAGCCGTGCTTCACTAGGCCGATGATTGTGACCCCGACGAAAATGAACGCCGCCATCGCGAAGGTCACCGCGAGATGGCTGGTGAATGTGAACGCGCCGGGAATGAGGCCGAGCAGGTTGCCGAACATGATGAACATGAACAAGCTGAAGATGAACGGGAAGTAGGGCCGACCCTGAGACCCCACATTGTCGCGCACCATGTCCGCGATGATCTGGTAGAAATATTCCGCCGAAGCCTGCATGCGCCCGGGCACCAACGCGCGACGCTGGGTGCTGACGATCATGAAGATCACCAGAACCGCCGCTGTGATTGCCATCCAGAGCGATGAGTTCGTGAACGAAATATCGATATCGGCAACTTCGATATCGACGATCGGTACGATTTTGAATTGTTCGAGAGGGCTAGCCACCCGGGTACTCTCCAGTCTTATTCGGCATATTGCCGACGCGTTTTAATTTATGCGTCGGTATCACCGTTTGTCTTTGGTTTGCTTGCCTGATTTGCGGTTCGAACGACGTTCAGTAATCCCGCCGCAAACCCAAGCATCAAGAACACCACCAACAACCAGGGCTTCGTGCCCAACCACCAATCCAGGCTCCAGCCGATTCCACCGCCAAAACCCACTCCGGCTACTAGGTCGACGGCGACTTTGATGCCGACACCCATGTCCGAAGCACTTCTCGACCGTGACGAGGCCTTACGTTCTGCCCCCGCGCGACGGTCACGAACCTTGTCAAGGCGCCGTTTGAGTTCAGGCAGTTCGGGCGGCTGGTCCGAATCTATCATGGACCCCATTTCCCCCGAAAATCTGTTCCCACTGTCCAACAGGACCGGCACCCGAAAGCGAGCGCAAAGTAGCGAGCGCCTTTGGGCAAGTCAAGGTGACTTTCCGCACATGCGAAGAGGCGCGGAAGCCGCGGAAAACCGGGCCAAAATCGGTCGAAAAACGAAACTCGTTCGCAACCAAAACCCTAGGCGATGGCGCGAATTTCCTCAGCCCCGCGAAGGTCGACCGAGACGAGCTGGCTGATGCCGCGTTCGGGCATCGTCACACCGTAGAGACGATCCATACGGGCCATCGTCATGCGGTGATGGGTGACGATCAGAAAACGGGTCGTGCCGATCGATGAGATGTGGTCGAGCAGATTGCAGAAACGGTCGACATTCGCATCGTCGAGCGGGGCGTCAACCTCGTCGAGCACGCAGATCGGGGCAGGGTTGGTCAGGAACACGGCGAACAGGAGCGCCGTCGCCGTGAGCGCCTGTTCACCACCCGACAGGAGTGACAGGGCCTGGAGCTTCTTACCCGGCGGGCTGGCGAAGATCTCGAGCCCGGCCTGGAGGGGGTCTTCCGCCTCGGTCAATTCAAGATGTGCGCGGCCACCGCCGAACAGGCGCACGAACAGATCCTGGAAATGCTTGTCGACTTCCTGGAACGATGCGAGCAGCCGCTGACGGGCCTCGCGGTTGAGGCTGGCGATGCCGCGCCGCAGGCGGTCGATCGCCGATACGAGATCCTCGCGTTCGGTCTGGATCGTTTCGATTTTCTCGGTCAGTTCTTCCGATTCCTGTTCCGCGCGCAGGTTCACCGGTCCCATATTGTCGCGCTCGCGCAACAGTCGCTCGAGGCGACGGTCGGATGCCTCGAGGTCCGGCAGTTCCTTGCCCTCGGCGATCTCCGCCAGGGCCAGCACGTCCTCGGGCTTGCACTCCAGCCGCTCGGTAATCCGCTCGATGACGGTTTCCAGCGTTTGGCTTGCCTGGGCGATGGCGGATTCCGTGCGGACCTTGTTCTCGCGGACGTCCCCGAGTTTCGCTTCAGCGTCCCGCATTGTCCGTTCTGCCTCGGAGAGCCTTTCATCGGCCCGCGCAACGGCGTCAGCCGCCTCGTTGCGCCGCGTTTCCGACGCGGTCAGCCGGTCCATCAGCGCGTTGCGCTGTGTCTCGATCTCGGCCGGCCGGGTGGCGAGGGTCTGCAACTCGCCGCGCGCCTGTGCGTCGCGCGCTTCGAGTTCGCCGATGCGTTCGCCCGCACCATTGTTGCGGGCCTGCCAGGATGTTTCCTCTGCGGCGAGCGCGGTGATGCGGCGATCGCGTTCTTCGGATTCACGTACCAGCCGGTCATGCTCGCCCTGTGCGGCGACGGCGGCGGCGCGGGCCTCATTGAGCTGGCCGCGCAGGATTTGGGTGTTGCTGCGCAACTTGTCGAGATCACCGACGTCCTTTTGACGCGTGCGGGCATCATCCAGCCGGGAATCGATATCGGCAATGTCGGTCTGGATCCGGGCCAGGGTTTCTCCAAGGTTTTCATGTCGCGCGATCCGGGCCGCAAACTCGCGCGCGAGGCTGGCATGGGCGCGTCGCGCGTCTGCGGCGGTATCGTCGGCGCTCTCCAGCGCTGCGCGTGCTGCCCGCGCGGCCTCGCCTGCCTGGTCGGTGGTGTCGCGGGCGCTTCGGTGCTCGGCCTCGATCTTTTCGAAACTCGCTTCGGCCGAGGAAATGCGCCCTCCCAATTCGCTCAGGCGGTTGCGCTGCCGCAGCCGGGTCGATGTGGTCGAGCGTGCGTCGTTGCGCGAGGTGTAACCGTCCCAGCGCCAGAAATTCCCGGTGGTGTCGACGAGCCGCTGTCCGGCCTTCAGGTCCCGCGCGAGGCGGTCGCCGGTGTCGGTGTCCCGGACCACGCCGATCTGTGCCAGGCGGCGGGCCAGCGGGCCGGCCTTGCTGACAAATTCGCTGAGCGGGCGGACACCCGATGGCAGGCCGGGGTCTTCCGCGGGTACGCCCATGATCTGCCAATGGCGCGGAGCCCGGTCGTCCGACGGCGCGTCCAGATCCTCGCCGAGCGCGGCCCCGAGCGCCGCCTCATAACCGGCGGTCACCTCAATCGCATCGATCATCGGTGTCCAGTCGGCATCGAGGCTCTCGGCCTCGGTGGCCAGCAAGTCCTCAAGCGCGCCGGCTTCCGCACGCAGGCGCGACAGGGCTTCGTCAGCCTGGGAGCGGGCATCGCGGGCCTTGTCGCGCTCGACGTCGGCAATCTCACGCTTTTCTTCGGCCGTCTCCAGCGTCGCGCGGGCGCTTTTAAGGTTTTCCTCTGCGCCGTTCAGACGCGCTTCCGCCGTCTCGAGTTCGTCCGAGGAAGGTCCCTGTTCCTCGATCGCTGCGCGCTTGGTCTCGTCATGCTGTGTCTCTAGCCGGCGGCGGCGGGCGGAAAGCTCGCCGATCTCGCGCTCGAGGGCGACGATCTGCGCTTCGCCGGTGGCCAGGCGCTCCATCAACCGGGTGAGTTCGGCCTCGACGGCCTCGACGGTGCCAGCGCGTGCTTCGAGTGTGGTGCGGGTCTCGGCAATGAGTTCGTCTTCTCCCGCACACGCGCGTTCGATTTCGGCCTTTTCCGTCCCCAGCCGGGTCAAAGCATTGCGCGCCTCTGCGGCGAGGCCGCGTTCACGGCCCAGGTCGGCCTCGATCTGCGTCAGGCGGGTCTCCCACTGCTCGGTCGCTGCGCGGTTGCGCTGCTCCTCGGCGTCGAGCTCCTCGCGGGCGAGGTTGAGGGTCTGCAGTTCGGCCGCGGCCGCGGCCTCGGTCTCGCGCAGCGGCACCAGTTCGGACGCGGCGGACTCGCGCAGGCGCGTGGCTTCCGACACCACCCGGGTCTGGTCGGCCACCAAGGTTTCGGCGCCGCGCAGGGCCTCTTCTGCCCCGGCGAGGTCGGTGCCTGCCGCCGACCAGCGATGATGCAGGACGGTGGCCTCGGTGCGGCGGATATCGTGCGAGATGTTCTTGTAGCGCCGAGCCTGGCGGACCTGTTTCTTGAGACCGTTCAGCTGGGCGTCGAGGGTCACCAGAACATCGTCGAGTCGTTCGAGGTTGTTCTCGGCGGCGCGCAGCCGCAGCTCGGCCTCGTGGCGGCGTGAATGCAGCCCGGTGATGCCGGCGGCTTCTTCGAGCAGAATGCGGCGGTCGGTTGGCTTGGCATTGATCAGCGCCCCGACACGGCCCTGACTGACAAGTGCGGTCGAGCGTGGCCCGGTTGCCTGGTCGGCGAACAGGATCTGCACGTCGCGTGCGCGCACGTCGCTGCCGTTGATCTTGTAGTTCGAGCCTTTCTCACGCTCGATACGACGCGAGATTTCGATGTCGTTGGCGTTGTTGAACTGGGTCGGCGCCGAGCGCTCAGAATTATCGAGGCTGAGCACGACTTCGGCAGCGTTGCGGGCCGGGCGATCGGACGTACCGCCGAAGATGACGTCATCCATGCCGCCGCCCCGCATCTGTTTCGCCGAGGTCTCACCCATGACCCAGCGCAGCGCTTCCACGAGGTTGGATTTGCCGCAACCGTTGGGACCGACGATACCGGTGAGGCCGGGCGCGATATCGAGATCGGTCCCGTCAACGAACGATTTGAAGCCTGTAAGTCTCAGCTTGTTGAACTGCACCGGTACGTAACCCCCAAGAAAGAACTCTGCCTATAAAACGTCGTGCATTGTGAACACCGAATCACTGCTTCGCCAGAAGCGGATCGATGATTTCCGAGAATTCCTCGATCGAAAGCGACCCCGGATACAGTTGTCCGTCGATCGCGAATGTCGGAGTGCTCCGAACGCCTTGTGCACTGGCTTTTTGCCGCTCGGCGAGCAGGCCGTTCGAGAGCTCCTCGGATGAGGTGCAGCTCTCGAAGGTGGCGTCATCGATGCCGGCCAGCCGACCGATCTTTGCCAGTTCGGCCATCGGGTCGTTCGAGCGCGCCCAGTTGGGCTGGTTCTTGAACAGAACCTGAACCAGGCCCGCATAGCGGCGCGGGTCGGCGCAGCGGGCCATCATCCCCGCCCGCAGATCAACCCCGTCGTGCGGAAACTCCTTGTAGACGAAGCGAACCTTGCCCGTGTCCACGTACTTCTTTTTAAGGTCGCCATAGACGTCATTGTGGAATCTCGCGCAAAAGGGACAGGTGAGCGAGAAATACTCGATCAACGTCACTGGTGCGTCGGAGCTGCCGATGGAGCGCTCCTGCAGCGCTGTGGCCGGGTCGATGGCCTGCTGGGCAGGGGCTGATGTCACCGCAAACGCAAGCGCGATCACGCCGGCCATGGCGGTGCCAATTCCTCTATATAGGCGCACAAAGTCCTCCAAACACAAGATGTTGCGATTATACGGACCTGCCTTCGCATGGCACAAGCGCAGAAAAATCGCGTTGCACCAGACGGTTAGCAGGCCTGTGGGTGATCCTGACAGGCGAATGTGACGGAAAGGAGATGATTATTGCGTCGTGGCAGGCGGTGGACGCGGGTTATTCGGTGCTATCCGGCTTGTTTCGCGCCAGCACGGATTCTCCAAAATCCCGCAGCGCGCGGCGCAACTCGGGGTCATCGACGGCGGCGAGATTCTCATCGAGTTGCGCCATGTCTGCGGCATCTGCCTGCGCGGGCTCGACGGGATTTGGGCGCTCGGGCACGGTGATCGGACCCTGATGCAGGCGCAGCGCCGCGACCGCCCGGTAGCCATAGAAGGAATTGATCCGTTCGATGACTTGAGGCTCAAGGTGCTGCAATTCGAGCGCGAGGGGCCCCGTCACCTTTACATGCAAGGTTCCGCCTTCGCCTTCCGGCCCGCGAACCAGGCGCATTGGTACGCACTGGCTGGACAGGTCGTCGCCGACAATATCGCGCCAGTCCGAGAACACGCTGGCTTCGAAAAAACCGCGCTTGCGCCGGATCGATGAGGTGGCCCGGCTGCTCTCCGCGCCGATGGCGCGTAGCCCGCCGGCGCGCTTACTCGCCTTATTGTCGGTTTTCGAGGCCATGGTGCATGGTAGAAGGCGGGGCCGGACGCCACAATGTTTCTCAACGATGCCCGATCCATCCGCCGCGACAATTCTTGAATGGTACGACCGCCACGCGCGGCGCCTGCCGTGGCGGATTTCGCCCGCGCAGTCTCGCCGGGGTGTGCGGGCGGATCCTTACCATGTGTGGCTTAGCGAGGTGATGCTGCAACAGACGACGGTGGCTACCGTCGGGCCGTATTTCCGGGACTTCCTCGCGCGCTGGCCACTCGTGGAGGATCTGGCGGCCGCGGAGCTCGATCAGGTTCTCACCCAATGGGCGGGCCTCGGCTACTACGCGCGGGCGCGCAATCTTCATAGATGCGCGCGTCAGGTCTGCGACATTCACGGCGGGCGCTTTCCCGATACCGAGACGGGCTTGCGCGAATTGCCGGGCATCGGCCCCTATACGGCCGCCGCCATCGCCGCGATTGCCTTCGGGCGCACCGCCACGCCGGTGGACGGCAATATCGAACGGGTGATGGCGCGGCTGTTCGCCGTCGAGACGCCGATGCCCGATGCCAAGCCGGTTCTGAAGTCCCACGCGGCGCGCCTCACGCCCGACGCGCGCGCCGGCGACTACGCCCAGGCGGTTATGGATCTGGGAGCGACGATCTGCACCCCGCGCGCACCCACCTGCGGGCTTTGTCCGTGGCAATCTGACTGTCGTGCCTATGATGCGGGCCTTGCCGAGGTCCTGCCGCGCCGGGTGCCGAAGGCACCGCGCCCCGTGCGCCGGGCCGTCGCCTACTGGATGACCCGTAGAGACGGGCATGTGCTGCTGCGTCGGCGCCCGGAAACGGGCTTGCTCGGGGGCATGATGGAGGTGCCGTCGGGCCCGTGGGAGGAGACGCCGGAGTTCCGCGACAGCCCGCCGGTGGCGGCCGATTGGACGTCACTACCGGGCGTGGTCGAGCATGGTTTCACCCATCTGCAGCTCGAACTTCAGGTCAGGGCCGCGCGCATCGACGGGCGCACCACGCTGGGTGGCGTGTGGATCCCGCTCGAGGCTTTTGGCGATCACGCGCTGCCCACCCTGACCCGCAAGGTGGTGCGCCATGTGATGGCCCATCTGGGAAAGGGAACGCGTTGACGCGGGTCTAGTTGAGTTCCGCGCGCAGCTTCTGGCGTAGTACGTCAATTGGCACCAGCTTGCCCTCGACATCCACATGCCAGAACGTCCAGCCGTTGCAGGCTGCAGCACCCTGCACCTCTGCACCGATCTTGTGGATCGATCCGCGGTTCTCGGCGGCCACGATCGTGCCGTCGGCGCGGATCTTTGCTGCATGGCGGCGCTTGGGCGCATAGAGTTTTTCACCCGGCCGCAACATGCCGCGTTCCACCAGCCAGCCGAACGGGATGCGCGGCTGTTCGCGCTTGGACGGGGTCTCGAGCAGCTCGGTCTCGGAGATGCGCCGCGTGTTGGCGATTCTTTTTTCGGCGACCGCGATGTAATCCGGGTCGCGCTCGATGCCGATGAAGTCACGGCCGAGCTGCTTGGCAACGGCGCCCGTGGTGCCGCTGCCGAAGAACGGGTCGAGAATCACGTCGCCGACCCGGGTCGAGGCGAGCACGACGCGATGCAGCAACGCTTCGGGCTTCTGGGTCGGGTGCGCCTTGCGGCCGTCGTCGCCCTTGATCCGTTCGTTCCCGTTGCAGATCGGCAGCAACCAGTCGCTGCGCATCTGCAGGTCTTCGTTCAGGCCCTTCATGGCCTCGTAATTGAACGTGTATTTCGAATCCTGGCTCTTGGCCGCCCAGATCATGGTCTCGTGGGCGTTGGTAAAGCGGCGGCCACGGAAGTTGGGCATCGGATTGGTCTTGCGCCAGACGACGTCGTTGAGAATCCAGAAACCGAGATCCTGCAGCGCTGCGCCGACACGGAAAATATTGTGATAGCTGCCGATGACCCAGAGCGATCCGTTGGGAGTCAGGACGCGGTGCACCTCGGCCAGCCAGGCACGGCTGAACTCGTCATAGGCAGCCAGATCGTCGAACTTGTCCCATTCGTCATCGACCCCGTCGACCTTGGAATTATTAGGTCGCGTGAGTTCGCCCGACAGCTGCAGGTTATACGGGGGGTCGGCGAAGACCACGTCTATGCACGCATCCGGCAGAGCGGAAAGCTGCTCGATGCAGTCGCCTTTCAGAATCACATTGCGCGCAGGCACGTCGGTGCCTTTGCGACCTTGGCCAGGGGTTCGCATGGGCGCGGACGATGACCAACTCGGGACTCACCGTCAATCGGAAAATCACCGGAAAGACGATTTAGTGTTTGGAGTCAGCCGGTTAACGAGATGTTGGGGTGTCTTCGAGCAATTTGCGTATGGGTGCGAAGCTGCGTCGGTGATGAATTGTCACACCGAGGGATTCCAGCGCGTTGCGGTGCTCCGCCGTGCCGTAGCCGGCGTTGCGCTCCCAGCCATAACCGGGATGGTCGCGCGCCAGGGCCGTCATCATCCGGTCGCGCGTCACTTTCGCCGCGATCGATGCGGCGGCGATCGCCAGAAATTTGGAATCACCCCGGACCACTGTTTCGCCCGGGCAGGGAAGTTCCGGCAGCTGATCGCCGTCGATGAGTGCGCGCACAGGCGCGACGGGTAGCGCGGTCACGGCGCGGTTCATGGCCCGCAACGTGGCGTGCAGAATATTATGTTCGTCGATTTCGGCCACCTCGGCAGTCTCGATCGACAACCATAGCGTTCCTCGGTCTTCCTCCGCGCGGATGATCTCGAAGCAGCGCTCGCGCGCGGCCTTGCTGAGGGCCTTGGAATCATTGACCCTGGCGCGCTGCAGGGCCGTGCTGCTCTCGGGGCTCAGGATCGCAGCGGCCGCGACAACCGGCCCGGCCCAGGGGCCGCGGCCGGCTTCATCGACCCCGGCGATCATTTCGTTGGTGCCAGCATCGAGCATGGATGATGGTCAGTCCGAACCGTCGCCGGGAGGGCTGCGATGGCCCAGCCGTCGTTTCACACGGTCGGGGACCGACAATCGTTTGACGCCTTCGGGGACGGATAGTCGAACTCCGGAGACCTTGCGCACGGTCAACCGGGTCCAGTCGGCCTCCCGCCCGAACGCGACGCGGAAGACATAGCGGATCGAGGCGCGCTGGTACTTGGCGACACGGTGCAGCCGCCGGATCGCGCTCATGTAGAGCGGCGAGATAATCAACGACAGGGCCGTGACCGAGAGGATGATCCGAAACTCGTCGATGGTAATGATGCCGCGCTGCAGCCCCACATTGCCGAGCAGGAACGAGAACTCGCCGACCTGGGCCAGGATCAGGGCCGTCAGGAGCGCCTGCCCCCAGGGCAACCGAAGGGCGGCAAAAATCGACAGGTTGATCGCCGTCTTGCCGACCGTCACGATCAATAACATCAGGATAATGATGCCGAGATTGTCCCAGATCAGCGACAGATCGATCAGTAGTCCGACGGACAGGAAGAACACCATCATCAGCACACTCTGGATCGGCATCACCATCTCCAGCATGCTGACCCGGAGGTTGCTGTTGCCAATGGTGAGCCCGGCCAGGAACGCGCCATAGGCGGGCGAGAGACCGAGCAGGCCGGATATGGTGGCGGCGCCGAAACAGCAAACCAGCCCGAGCAGCGGGGTCAGGTCCTTATGGCCTTCGGTCGTGCTCAGCACCGGAATGTTCAACCGCTGGCGTTGGCTCAGGAACAGGATCAGCCCCAGCAACAGTGCGACCGACAGAACGATCCTGCCCACGGCGAAGATGCTGAAGGAGCCGACCGCAACCACGTCGAGGAGCAGGATCATCGGCACGACGGCAAGGTCCTGGGCGATGAGGATGCCCACGGTGATTCGGCCGCTGCGGGTGCGTAGTTCACCGATATCCTCGAGCATCTTCACCGCGACGGCGGTGCTCGACAGCGCCAGGACGAAAGCGAGCAGCACTACTGCAGCGAGCGGCCAGGCCTGTCCCTGGCCGATCAGCCAGACAAGTCCCATCGCGCCTGCGGTCTGCAGGACGACAGTCGTGACGGCGATTCTCCATATCTGACGGAACGCCCGGAGGCTCAACTCCATACCGATCACAAAGAGCAGAAGGAGCATGCCGAGTTCGGCGAGCAGGCCGATACTCTCTTCATTTTCGACGAGTTCGAAACCGGAGGGCCCGAGGACCAGTCCGGCAAGAATGTAGCCGACGACGGCCGGTTGTTTCAGGCGGGTGAGAAAGATGCCGCACGAAAGGGCGACGAGCGCGACGACGGCAAGCGGTAACAGTTCGTCATTGGAGAGCATCTTGCGGGCAAACTAGCACAACGCCCGCGTCGCACACCGGATTTCAGTTTGAAATTCAGGCCTGATTTTCGGCAAACAGGTTCAACTGACACGTGACTCTGGGGTGTGAGGTGCTTCGCTGGAACAGCCTTGCGTCCAGCAAGGTCGGCTCCGTTGAATAGCCCTGTTGTCGAACCGCGAGCCGGAAACGTTCCCGGAGCAGTTTCGCCGTCTCGCCGCGGCCGCGCATGCGTTTACCAAACCCGCTCTTGTATAACTCGCCGCTGCGCATCTCGCGCAACCGGCTCAGCACACGCCGCTTTCGATCGGGGTAATGCGTGGCCAACCACTCTTCGAACAATTCCTTCAATTCAAGGGGCAGGCGCAGAAGGATGTAGCTGGCATGTGTGGCACCGGCCTGACGGGCGCGAATAAGAATGGCCTCGAGTTCATGGTCGTTCAGGGCCGGGATCATCGGCGTGGCCATAACGGTAACCGGCAGGCCCGCAGCCGCCAGCATGCGAATGGTTTCGAGACGGCGCTCGGGCGCGGCAGCGCGCGGTTCCATGTTCTGGGCCAGATTGCCGTCCAATGTGGTGACCGAGACCCCGACCGTCGCGAGCCCCTTGGCGGCCATCGGTGCGAGGATGTCGAGGTCGCGCGTGACCAGCGCGCTTTTCGTTACGATGGAGACGGGGTGGTCGTGGGCAGCGAGAACCTCGAGGAGCGAGCGCGTGATCTTCAGCCGTCGTTCAACGGGCTGATAGGGGTCGGTATTGGTGCCCATGGCGATGGTGCGCGGCTTGTATCCCGGGCGCGCGAGTTCGCGGGTCAGCAGTTCCGCGGCGTTCGGTTTGGCAAAGATCCGTGTCTCGAAATCCAGACCGGGCGACAGGCCGAGCCAGGCATGGGTCGGCCTGGCAAAACAATAGACGCATCCATGTTCACAGCCCCGATAGGCGTTGATCGAGCGATCAAAGGGGAGGTCGGGCGAATCATTGTGCGCGATGATCGTTTTCGTTCGGTCGAACGTGACGGTTGTGTCGCGCCGCGGGACCGGGTCTTCGTCAAACTTTTCCCGCCAGCCGTCATCGGTAGCCTTGCCCCGCAGCAGCTCAAAGCGGCCGCTGCGGTTGGAGATGGCGCCGTGCCCGGGATGATGGCGATCGGGGATTCGATCCGGCGACCCATTGTGTATGCCGCCCGGATGCTCGGGTTCAGGGGTTATTTGTCGGTCAATGATCTTGTTCATGCATCAATGATAGGATGTGAAAAGAACAAAACAAGAACTTTTAGGAGAGTGCAGGCGAATATCAATAATATATGTTTAATATCAATAGGCTAACCTTCTTTTCCGAGCCAGTCACGGCGTATCTCCGCGACGGTTTCCGACTCGAAACAACGGGTCACATGGGCGTGGATATGCGCCGACATGCGGGGATCTCGCATGGCCGCGTGATCCGTATCAGACCATTCGGCCCGCCAGCGTGCGAACCAGGTGATGGTGCGCAGCCATGTCAGCCGGCGCAACGGCAGCAGCCACGGTTCAAGTTCGGCGGCCCGTTCCTGGCCAACCAGATCGAGATAGCGGCGGTAGAAGTTTTCGACGTCCGCAGCGGAAGGATCGCCAAGGTAATCCGGGTCCCACCCAGTGGATGTCAACAGCGTGACATGCGCCAGGTCGATCGGGACGGCGCCGTACAATGCCTTCTCCAGATCGACGAACCAGGCCTTGCCGCTGTCATCGATCAAAAAGTTGCCCGGGTGTGCATCCGTGCAGACCAGACAGCGTGCGAAATCGGGTTCACCCTGGCCAGCGAAGCGGCGGGCCCATTCGAGGTCCTTGTGAATATCCGCGACCGTCTCGGCCGGAATGCGTGCCGCGGCCAGGAAGGCCGCCTGTTCGTCGATTATCTGTAGGGTCGAGGATACGGGATTGCGGTGGATCTGAAGTGGCGGGAGTTGATCGTCGGCGGGAACCGGCAGGCTGTGAATTGCGGCGAGCGCGTCGGCAATCGCGGTCAGGTCGCCCGGCAGGTGGGGTGCCCGACCGGCGATTTCCTCGACGAGCAGGGCACCACGCGGGAGCGCCTCATCGGGCGATATCACGGCGATACAATACGGTGTGTGCCCGCTGGCGGCGGCGCGTTCAAAAGCAGCAGCCTGGTAGGCGAGTGCGGTCTCGGCGCGTTGGCCCCATTGGTTCATGCGGGGTATGCGCAGCACCGAGCCGGTATCGGCCAACAGCCAGTGATCATGTGAAACGCCTTTGGTCGAAAGGACCGACAGATCATCACCGGTCAGTTCCGGGGCATGCCCGGATTGCCGCAATCGTCTGGCAATTGCGTTGGGATCGAGCTTGTCCGTCATGGTGCTAGAGCGGTTCGCGGCCTTCATGCTCGCGTAATCGAGGCAACAGCTCGGCGAAGTTGCACGGCTTGTGCCGAATATCGAGTTGATCCTTGAGGATCTCGTCCCAGCCGTCGCGGCACGCGCCGGGCGAACCCGGCAAAACGAATATATACGTGCCCGTCAGCACCCCGGCATCAGCGCGTGACTGAACCGTCGATGTTCCGATTTTCTGGAAACTGATCCAGCGAAATAGTTCGCCAAACCCGTCGATGCGCTTCTCCACCACATCGCTGAGCGCCTCGGGGGTAATGTCACTTCCCGTCACGCCAGTGCCGCCGGTCGAGATGATGACTTCGATCTCCGGATCGGCGGCCCAGTCACGGAACTGTCCTGCGATTGTTGTTCGGTCGTCCTTTACGATCGCGCGATTGGCCAGCACGTGTCCGGCGGACTGGAGCCGCTCACACAACGTATCACCGGATCTGTCGTCATCCAGTTCGCGGGTATCGGAGATCGTTAGGATCGCGATGCGCACCGGCTTGAACTCCGGGTCGGGCTCAGTCACCGGTATGGGAGTCCTGCGGCTCATATCGTGGCCAGCGGCCCGCGACGATATCGTCGAGGGAGGGCGAGTTTTGCCCCAACCTGTCGCGGTAGATCCAGAGATTGGTCAGGATGCGCTCGACGAAGGCACGTGTCTCGCGCGACGGCAGGCTTTCGATGAAAAGTAGCGGGTCGTCGCCATGGGGCACATTGCGTTCCCATTTGCGCAAATTTCCCGGTCCCGCGTTATACGCCGTGGCCGTCCTGAACAGGTCGTCCTTGATGCCGCGTTCGGACATGAGCAACTCGATATATTGCTGGCCCAGCGCAAGATTGAACTCGGGATCGAAGAGTTTGTACTTTCCGCGACCGCGCAAGGCACTCTCGCGGGCGACGTAGCTGGCGGTCCGCGGCATCAGCTGCATTAGCCCCCGCGCGCCGGCATGGCTCTTGGCGCGACGATTGAAGGCCGATTCCTGCCGCGCAAATGCGAAAACGAGCGCCTTGTCGACGGCGTAGCCGTCGGTGGGCGCCCAATCCGGAACCGGGTAGGCGGCGGCCAGCTTCGCCTGTTGTTCGGCGAAACCCGACAGCTTGAGCGACACCGCCGGCAGATTCGCATTGGCCGCGAGCGCGAGGACGCCGGGAAGCAGGGTCGGTTGCGCAGCAGCAAGATTGAGAAGTTCGAGTTCGGCGCCGTGTTCCTGGCCGACCTGCAAGAGGGCAATGGCGCGACCGCCGATCCGGGTGTCGGCAATGTCGCGGAAGTCACCGAAATGAAGGTCCGGTTTCTTCCATCCGAATTCGTCCGTCACGCCCAGCGCGTGCCGCGACAGCAAGCCATAGAAATGCCGCTCATGTACCGCGCCTATCTCCAGAAATGCAGTGACCCGGTCCGGATGTCCGTTGCTGAGCGCTGAGCGTGCTGCCCAGAAACCGCCTGCCGAGACGAGTGAATCCGCCGCGCGCGTCGATTGCGCGAGAGTTGAGAAGAGGGTCTCGGCATCCTGGGTCTTGCCCAGGCGCCAGGCGGCCAATCCGCCCCACCAATAGGCCAGCGGGGCGGCACCCGGTGCGACGACGTTGGCCGCCCATGCCGCGCTGAGGGCCGCGTCATCCTTGCCGGCGCGAAAATAGCCGCGCGCGATGTCACGCCACGCCTGTGCGATCTGGACGTTGTTGAGGTGCCGCTGCGTCGCGCGTTGTTCGAGCAGTTGCTTGGCGCCTGTTGGCCAGCCGCGCGCAACGCGCCGCCGCATATCACTCTGGAGGTTTCGACCCTGGCGAGATGATGCGCGCGAATAGAGCGGCCGACCTTCCGAGGCCTTGCGGACAGTCTCGCCGCTGATCGCCAGCGTGTTTGTGATCGGTGCCTGAGCGGCGCTTGCTCCCTTTGGCTGGCGCAACACCGCGAGACGGTGGATGCGTCGAGCTTGCGGGTGGTCGGCATGTGCTGCCATCCAGGCACGCAGTTCGGTGAACCGAGATCGGTATTTGGTCGGATGCAGATAACGCTGGGCGTCGACATGGCCCATCAGGCGTCGGTCCTGGATCCGCGAGATTATCGTGTTCGCGGCCTTCCAGTCGCCGGTATCCTGTAATTCAAACAGCCGTTTGTAGCGGGCAGCGTCCGCAGTGGACAATACACCCTCGACGGAACCAATGCCCGGAATCATCATTATTCCCGGCCCAACCAGCGCGGTCTCGAGGGGGCGCGGCTTGGGTTGCTGGGCCTGCGCGACGCCCGTCCAGGCGAGCAGGGCGGCGGCCAGAGAGATGACGACCCGATATTTCAAGATGCTACCGTCTCCGTTGAAAGGCAGGGCATACATACAACCCGGTCGGCGCTTCCGGCAAGTTTCCGCAGCGCGCCTTCACAATTCGTTAACTTTCGTGAACCGCGGCGGTCTCGTCCAGTTTTTCCCGCACGGCGATCAGATCGAGCCATGCGGCGCGTTTTTGCGCCGGTTGGCGAAGCAGGTAGGCGGGGTGGAGTGTTGCCATCGCAGGAATGGGCGGCTGGCCCGCGGCTTCCATCGCCGGCGAGGCGTAATCATACCATTTGCCGCGAAGCCGGGTGATACCCTCGGTACGATTCAGAAGAGTCTTAGCCGAGGTTCCGCCGAGGAAAACCAGGAGCCGCGGTGCGACCAGCGCGATATGGCGTTCGAGGAAGGGCAGGCAGGCTGCGATCTCGGCGCCTGTCGGTTGCCGGTTTCCCGGGGGGCGCCATGGCAGGATGTTGGTGATGTAGACATTCGTGTCGCGTCCCAGATCGAGGAAGCCGAGCATCCCGTCGAGGAGTTGTCCGCTGGCACCTACAAAAGGGGTGCCGTCCCGGTCCTCGTCGCGGCCGGGCGCCTCGCCCACAAGCATGATATCGGCGTCTGCTGCGCCGGTGCCGAACACCAGGTTCGTTGCCGTCGACTTCAGGGGGCACCCGTCAAATGCCGCAAGCGCCGTTTTAAGGGTGGCCAGATCTTCGCAACCGGCGGCGAGGTCGTGTGCAGTTTCGTTAACGGCATCGGCCGGCTCCAATCGGGGCGACACGGGGCTGGCCGGTGGCACCTCGGGAGATGCGGCCGGCAGCGGTGCCTCGACGGGTGTGACGACCGGCGCTTCTTTTGCCGCCTCGGGGCCGGGTTTGGGTTTTGGCGGCGTGGCGGCGAAATGGTCTATCGGGGCTTCGAGGATGGCTTCGTCCGCGCCCGCCTCGACCTGCCAGCGCAGTGCTGCCACCAGTTCCTGGCGCGTATCGAGTGTGGCGCTCATTCTGGTTCACCGCGCAGACCAGCAGGCACGTGTCGCCCCCTTGCCACCGCAAGCGTTCGGTAGTTGAGAGCGTTGCAATCGCCCGGTTGTGATTCGCGATGGGTCATGGTTCTTTGAAGATAGAGCATATCTGGTCGTGGAGATTCTTAACATGAGCGAGCAAGCCGCCGAACGTGAATCGATGGCCTATGACGTGGTGATCGTGGGCGCCGGGCCATCGGGTCTGGCTGCCGCCATTCAGCTAAAGCAACGCGCCGCCGAAGCGGATGCCGAGATCGGTGTCTGCGTACTGGAAAAGGGTTCGGAAGTGGGCGCCCACATCCTGTCGGGCGCGGTGCTCGAGACCCGCGCGCTCGATGAACTGATTCCTGACTGGCGCGACCGGGAGGCGCCGATCAACATGCCGGTCAGTGACGAGAAGTTCCTGTTCCTGCGCGAGACCGGAGCGACGTCGATCCCGACGGGCCTATTGCCGCCGGCGCTGAAGAACCACGGCAACCACATCATCTCGCTCGGCAACCTGTGCCGTTGGCTCGGCGAGCAGGCCGAAGCGCTGGGCGTGGAGATTTATCCCGGCTTCGCCGCCTCAGAGGTCCTGTTCGACGACGATGGAGCGGTGCGTGGCGTTGCGACCGGCGATATGGGTATCGGTGTCGATGGTGAGCCCACGGCCAACTACACGCAAGGCATCGAGCTGCACGCGCGCTACACCTTTTTTGCAGAAGGGTGCCGCGGACAACTGGGACGCCAGCTGATGGACCGGTTCGATCTGCGCGCCAACGTCGAGGCCCAGACCTACGGGATCGGCATCAAGGAACTGTGGGAAGTTGACCCGGCGCAGCATAAGCCTGGCCTCGTGATGCACACCGCGGGCTGGCCACTGGATACGAAGACGTATGGCGGCTCGTTTCTCTATCATCTGGAAGACAATCAGGTGGCAGTCGGTTACGTCATCGGGCTCGACTACAGGAATCCGTATATGTCGCCGTTCGACGAATTTCAGAGGTTCAAAACCCACCCGTCGGTGCGTCCCGTCTTGGAGGGCGGCAAACGCATTTCCTATGGTGCGCGGGCGTTGAATGAGGGTGGGGTGCAGTCATTGCCGGAAATGGTGTTCCCCGGCGGCGCCTTGATCGGGTGCGAGGCTGGCACATTGAATGTGCCGAAGATCAAGGGCACCCACACCGCGATGAAATCGGGAATGGTCGCGGCGGATGCGGCCTTCGACGCCCTGACCGGAGACGACGCCCCGCCATCGTCGCTTGCCGGGTTCACCGCGGCGTTCAAGGCATCCTGGGCCTATGCGGAGCTCAGGAAGGCGCGAAACTTCCGCCCGTCCTTCAAATTCGGCCTGTTCATGGGGACATTATTGTCGGGCCTCGATCAGGTTGTGCTCCGAGGTCACGCGCCCTGGACGCTCAAACACGGGCATGCCGATCACGAGACACTGGAACCGAAGTCCCAGCATAAGCCGATCGATTATCCCAAGCCCGATGGTAAAGTCAGTTTCGACAAGCTCTCATCGGTGTTCATCTCGAACACCAACCATGAGGAAAATCAGCCTCCGCACCTGACCCTGAAAGACCCGGACGTACCAATCACGGTCAATCTGGAGCTCTATGATGCGCCGGAGCAGCGCTTCTGTCCGGCGTCTGTCTATGAAATCCTGACAGACGATGACGGCGGGAATCCCCGCTTGCAGATCAACGCCCAGAACTGTGTTCACTGCAAAACCTGCGACATCAAGGACCCGACCCAGAATATCGTCTGGGTTGCACCCGAGGGTGGCGGCGGGCCGAATTATCCCAATATGTAAAAGGCGTTCGGGTCACAACAAGTTGTGACAACCTGATTGTCCGGTCCGGCTAGATTCGACATGGCTCTGGGACAGGCATACATATTTTGGATCGGTTTGGAAAAGTGGTGCTCATGAATATCTCCCTCTCGGCTGGCCTGACGCTCGCGGCGATGCTCGGCGCATCTGTATTGACGGCGGAGGCGGCGACATCCAGCCGTTCCGGGCCGCCGGGTCTGCAAGCCGATATCAACGGTGATCCGTTTGACGCCGGCTTGTCGGTATCCGGGCGTTTCCTGGCCGCCCGGCATGCCGAATCTGTCGGCAATCTCGTGGCGGCGGCCGATTTGACGGCGGGTGTTCTCAACGAGGTTCCAGACAGCGAACTCATGCGCCGCCGCGCCCATCTGGTCATGGTCGGCGCAGGACGTTTTGATGATGCGGCGGCAATCGCCAACGAACTGATTGTCACGCGACCCGAGGACCCTCTGATCGTTTACACGCTCGTCGTGCGCGCCGTGCAGAAGGGTGACCACGCCAGGTCCCTGGCGCTGTTGGAGACCATTCCCGAATCCGGGGTGAACGGCATCATCGCGCCGTTGCTCAAGGCATGGTCTCACGCAGGTTTGGGAGAGGTCTCGGACGGCCTCGCCGCGCTCGACGCCATGGCACAGAATGAGGGGGTCGGGCCGGTTGCCGGTTTTCATCAGGCATTGATCGCCGATCTCGGGGGCGATACGGCGGCCGCGGAAGCGGCGTTCAGGCGAACACTTGCGGCATCCGCGGATCGGCCGTCGCTTCAGCTTGTCGATGCATTTGCGCGTTTTCTTGTTCGCAACGGCAAGTCCCAGGAAGCAGAGATTCTGGTCGCCGACTTCGTCGCGCGTAATCCTCAAACATTGCTGATTAAGCCGACCCTCGATGCGGTGGAGGGACGCGCTGAACCGGAGCGGACGATCCGAAATGTTCGTACGGGCGTGTCGGAGGTGTTCCGTAACGTTTCGAGCCTGCTGAACCGCGAGCAACTGCGGAGCGAAGCATTGCTCTTTGTCCGCATGGCGCTCGACCTGGCGCCCGACGATGCGGCGGCCAGGTTCTCGCTGGCGCAACTTCTCGAGGCACGCGAACGCGCCGATCTCGCGATTGAGGTCTATGAAAAGATCGACCCGCGTTCGCCCTATAGCTGGTATGCCCGGCTCGGCGTCGCCGATGCGCTGCACGCCCGCGTCAAGAGCGACGACGCCATTCGTTTGCTGCGCGCCATGTCCTCCGAACGCCCCGAACGCGCTGATGCTGCACGCGCGATGGCGGATCTGTTGCGGGTGACGGAGCGTTTCGATGAAGCGGTGACGGCCTATGATCTTGCGGTCGAGCGCCTGGGTCGTGAACCCGATTGGGGGTTGCTGTATACGCGCGGCATCGCGCTGGAGCGCGCCAAACGCTGGGACCGGGCCGAACAGGATTTTCTGAACGCTCTCGAAAAGTCTCCCGACCAACCGCTGGTGCTGAATTACCTCGGCTACAGCTGGGTCGAGCAGGGTGTGCAGCTTGAGCGCGCCCGCAAGATGATCGAAACGGCTGTCGAGAAGCGCCCGCGCGACGGATACATCACCGATTCACTCGGCTGGGTTCTCTACCGTCTCGGGGATTTCGAGAATGCGGTGGTTCATCTTGAACGCGCCGTGGCGCTGGAGCCCGGCGATCCGGTGATCAATGATCACCTGGGAGACGCCTATTGGGTTGTTGGCCGCAAGCTGGAGGCACGCTTCCAGTGGCTGCGGTCGCTTTCCCTGGAACCGGATCGCGAGGTCGAAGCCGAGCTTCGCCAGAAGCTGGACGGCAAGAAAGTTCCCAAGCCGCTGCCGCCGGGCAAGAAGGGCGACCTTTAGACGCGTGGTGGGGGTCGCTGACACGGCGTCTGGTGTGGCGCGACGGCGTGAGGACGCGCCGGCGAAGCTGAACTTGTTTTTGCATGTTGGCGCCCGCATGGCGGATGGCTATCACGCGCTTGAAAGCCTGGTCGTGTTTCTGGAGCTGGGCGATCGATTGCGCCTGGAGCCGGCGCAGGGTTTCGAGCTTGTCCGCACCGGCCCCTATGCGGCAGCCCTGCCGGACCGTCCGGATGAAGATCTGACCGCGCGAGCCATCACCGGTCTGGCGGAGATATGCGGGCACAGGCCTGACTTCACGGTAACCCTGGAGAAGCATATTCCCGTGGCCGCCGGCCTGGGCGGCGGGTCGGCCGATGCGGCGGCGGCAATTCGTCTGCTTTGCCGGGAGTGGGATGTTGACCCCAACGACAAGCCGGTACGTGACTTTGCGCAAGCGCTGGGGGCCGACGTCCCGATGTGTCTGCAAAGCCGGCCGGCCTGGATCAGGGGCTTGGGTGAACAAATCACCCCGGTTGAAGATTGCGCGGAACTCCATCTTCTTTTGGTCAATCCGCGCGTCCCGCTAAGCACGGCGCAAGTGTTCGGTGCATATGCCCCGGGCGAAACCAAGTCGGCTGATTTGTCGCACGCCGACCTGGCAACGACGGCGTCCGTTCTTGCCTTCCTAGCACACCAGCGTAATGACTTGGCCGGACCCGCCCAGGCGCTCTGCCCGGTGGTCTCCGATGTACAGCAGGAACTCGCGCGATCGCTCGATTGTGGCCTCGTGCGAATGAGCGGCAGCGGGCCGACCTGCTTTGCAATTTTCGATGACCGGGAAACATGCGATCTCGCCGGAAGTGAACTCGGCACACGACATCCAGATTGGTGGGTGTCTCCGACGCGGACAACACACAAGAACCTGTAAATCCGGCCGGGTCGCCGTCAGGCCTAATTCTTGACCCCCGAGATCTGGAACAAATGCGCCAGCAGAGCCTCGGAGGGCTCCCCGTCTATGTCCAGGCCCAGCGCGCATTCGATGTAAATCGATGGTTTGGTTCGGGCGCCGCGGCGGCCATCGCGAATGGTGCGGAACTCGAAAAGTCGTTCGGGGGAAGGGCCGTCCGGCGGCCGAACCGGCCTTGTCGGGGCTTGGGCGCGGCAAGTATAGTCGCGCCACCTAACAGACAATCGCATACATAAGTATGTTGAGTTTCATATTCTGCGGAGCCTCGATATGGCCAAAGACGTTGCCCTCATAACCGGCGTGACCGGACAGGACGGGGCCTATCTGGCTGAGCTCCTATTGGAAAAAGGTTACGAGGTGCACGGTGTCAAACGCCGTTCATCGTCCTTCAATACGGGCCGCGTCGATCACCTGTATAGCGATCCCCATGAGGCCGGAATAGGCTTCCATCTCCACTATGGAGACATGACCGATGCGACCAACCTGATCCGCCTGATCCAGGAAGTACAACCCACCGAGATTTACAATCTGGCGGCGCAGAGCCATGTGCAGGTCAGTTTTGATACAGCCGAATACACGGCCAACGCGGATGCGATGGGCGCGCTGCGTTTGCTTGAGGCGATCCGCATTCTGAAGATGGAAGATACGGCGCGTTACTATCAGGCATCCACGTCCGAACTTTACGGCAAGGTGCGCGAGATGCCCCAGAGCGAGACGACCGCCTTCTATCCGCGCAGCCCCTATGCGGCGGCAAAATTATACGGCTACTGGATTACGGTGAACTACCGCGAGGCGTATGGCATGCATGCCTCGAACGGCATCCTGTTCAATCATGAAAGTCCGATCCGCGGTGAGACGTTCGTCACCCGCAAGATCACCCGGGCGGTGGCCGCGATCGAGCTTGGTCTGCAGAAGCAATTGTTCCTAGGGAACATGGATGCGAAGCGCGATTGGGGTCACGCGCGCGACTATGTCGAGGGCATGTGGCGGATCGTACGACATGACGAACCGGATGATTTCGTCCTCGCGACCGGCGAGACCCATGCGGTCCGCGAATTTGTTGAGCTGGCGTTCAAGGAGGTGGGCCGGACCATCGTCTGGCAAGGCGAGGGCGTCGACGAAGTCGGCGAAGATTCAAAAACCGGTGAGACACTCATTGCCATTGATCCGCGCTATTTCCGTCCGACCGAAGTGGACCTCCTGCTGGGTGACCCGACCAAGGCGAAACAGGTGCTCGGATGGGAACACAGCACGCCGTTCCCGCAGCTCGTCAAAGAGATGGTCGCGGCGGACCTCGAGCTCATGCGCGCCGACCGCAATATTCATAAAAGTTTCGATTAAGCCGGGTGGCTTGCAGATCGTGACGGCAAGGGCGATATAGAGCCTGCAGTCGGCGTTGGGGCGTAGCCAAGTGGTAAGGCATCGGGTTTTGATCCCGTGATCGCAGGTTCGAACCCTGCCGCCCCAGCCAACTTCCTCTGACGATAAATTGTTTTCAGGCGCCTTCGGCGGCATCCAGGCGTGCGCGTACGAGACGTTGAAGGCGGAACAGTTGCCGGTCGTGGATGCCGGCCTCGCGCATATGCGCGACTGTGTTCTCCAGATATTCGGCGCAGGTACCCAGATATCCCTCGGCCGTTGCCAGCTGTCGGACGATCCTGTCTTCGGGCAGGCGTCCGACATAGCGTTCGGTGTCGCGGTTCATCACGAAGGTAACGGCGTTTACCGGACCGTCCGGTGTCATGGCACGAACCCAGACGGCGGCATAACTGTCGAGCGCCATTTCTCGGTCCCAGACAACCGACAATTCTTCCTTCTCGCGACCGGCGGGAAGTTTGAAGACCATGCCGTTGCACGACCCGCCCTTGTCGAGCGCCAGGACCAGGCCGGGCGTTTCCGGCGAACCGCGGCCCAGGTTCGTCTCCAGACAGAATGACCGGTGATAGCCCCAGACACGCGCCGTGCGTTTTTCGCTGTAGTGGATCGCCGGGTTCCAGATCAGCGATCCGTAGCCGAACACCCACACATAGCTTTCGGGTGACGCGTCGAAGAACTGCGACAGGGATGCCGCGCGTTCGGCATCGGTCAGCGGGCGGATGTTTGTCACATGCTGCTGTTGCTGCAGCATGCGGAACACTTCGCCGTCGCGGATCGATTCCCGGTTGAGCTTGTTGGTCATTTCAATTCTGATGCGAATAACATTGAGAGTGTATATCAATCGCGGCCGAGGAACTGAATCTCGACAGTCGCGAGAAAATGGTGATTGGTGTAATCGAGAACGTGACGGCGGACAAGGTTCTGGACTTCTGGTTCAACGAAACCGACCGGGAAAACTGGTTTGATCGCAGCGATGCCTTCGATCTGGTTATTCGAGACCGGTTTGCGGATGCGATCGAGACGGCGCGTTCGGGTGGTTTCTCGGGCTGGCGCGACATGCCGCAGGGTTGCCTCGCGGTGATCATCCTGATCGATCAGTTTTCGCGAAACATATATCGGGAATCGCCGCTCGCCTGGTCGGCCGACGATGTGAGCCTGTCATACACGCGCCATGCGCTTGCGCAGAACTTTGACGCGGAACTCGGATTCGATGAGCGGACCTTCCTCTACATGCCGCTGATGCATAGTGAGACGCTTGCCGACCAGGACGAATGCGTAGCGCTGTTCCGTAGGCTCGCGGTGGATCGTGGGGACGCCGACGATGTAAGCTTGGACTTTGCGATCCGCCACCGGGACATCGTTGCCCGGTTCGGGCGGTTTCCCCATCGAAACGAAACCCTCGGCCGGGAGAGCTCCGCCGAAGAGCTCGAATTTCTCAAGGAACCCGACTCTTCTTTCTGATGACCGCTTAAGCGTCAGGGAAGATCGGCGAAGACGAATTCCGCATCCCCGCGTGCTGTGATGGTGATATCGCGCTCGCCGGTGATGGCCGCGCCCGCGCGTTCACCGATTTCCGTACCATTCACCAGCAACGTGCCGCGCGACGGCACGAGATAGCCCTTGCGGTAGCCTGAAAAAATGTGAGTCACGCTTTGGCCGTCGGCCAGGGTGGCGCCGAACAGCGCGGCGTCCTGATGAATCACCGGCGCGCCCAGATCCTTATCCTTGTCGCGTCCGGAGGCCAGCATCACCAGCGCGCCGGCATGTTCCCCGCGCGGAAAGGCCTTGGTTTCCCAGCGCGGCTCGTGGCCCTCGCGATCCGGTGTGATCCAGATCTGGAATATCTGGGTGGTTTCGTCTTCCTCGTTGAACTCGGAATGCTGTATGCCGGTGCCCGCGCTCATGATCTGGACGTCGCCGGCGACGGTGCGACCGCGATTGCCCAGATTGTCCTCATGGGTGATCGCGCCGTGGCGGACATAGGTGATGATTTCCATGTCCCGATGGCCGTGGGGCGGGAAACCGCCTTTGGCGACAATCGTGTCGTCATTCCACACGCGCAGGGGTCCGAAGCCCATACGGTCGGGGTTCATGTATCCGCCGAAACTGAAATGATGATGGGCGTCGAGCCATTCGTTTCGGAAATGACCGAGATTCTCGAGAGATGTCACGTCGATCATACCGCGACATCCGCGCGGTTATGCGGGGCGAGGTAGTCGATCTCCGGGCCCGCCGGCACGATGCCGGTCGGGTTCACATTCGCGTGGCTGCCGTAATAGTGGATCTTGATCTGCGGGTTGTTGATTGTCGAAGCCACGCCCGGCACCTGGTAGAGCTCGCGTGTGTAGTTCCACAGGCTGGGATAGTCGATCAGCCGGCGGATGTTGCATTTGAAATGTTCGTGATAGACCGGGTCAAACCGCAGCAAGGTTGTGAACAGGCGCCAATCAGCTTCCGTGATCTGATCACCCACGAGGTAGCGCTGCGTCGCGATCCTTGCCTCGAGCCATTCGAAGGTATCGAACAGTTTCGTCACCGCTTCGTCGTAGGCGGCCTGTGATTGCGCGAAGCCGGATTTGTAGACCCCGATATTGACCGTGTTGAAGACCCTGTCGTTGACGGCGTCGATCTCGTCGCGAAGCGGCGCGGGGTAGTAGTCGCGTTCGGGATGTCCGGCGAAGGCATCGAAGGCGCTGTTGAACATCCGGATGATCTCGGACGATTCATTGTTCACGATCGTGCCCGTCTCCAGGTCCCAGAGCACCGGGACCGAGACCCGACCGGTAAAATTGGCGTCGGCGGCAGCATAAATCTGATGCAGATAATCGGCACCGAACACCGGGTCGGGGACGACCTCATTATCTGGTTTGAAGGTCCAGCCGTCATCGCCCTTATACCAGTGCACGACCGAGACCGAGATCGCGTCCTCCAACCCCTTCAGGGTGCGAAGGATCATGGTCCGGTGCGCCCAGGGGCAGGCGTGGCAGATATACAGATGGTAACGGCCCGGTTGGGCCTTGAAGCCGCCGTCGCCGGTCGGGCCCGGGGATCCATCAGCCGTGATCCAGTTGCGGAACGCCGTCTCGGGATTGTTGAACTTGCCATCTGCGTCGTTCCGGGCCGGTTCGACCACATGCCAAACGCCGTCGATCATCACGCCCATCGCCAATTCCTTCCTTCGATGCGGGTGTCCGTTGGCGCACTAGATTGGGTAGACGTGGCAGAAAGTCGAGGCCTTGATGTTCGAAATTCGAAAAGATGTTCGTTATTCGGCCAGAAAATCTTCCAGGCATTCCAGCCCACCCCACCAGCCATCCGAGTGGGCTTCGGCCATTTCGTCGTTCGGTAGCATGCTGTGGGTGACCTGCAATTTGGATGCGCCGTCGCCGGTCGAGACGAATTTGAGATCGAGAAAAGTCTCCCGGCCCTGTATCTGACCCTCGTGCTGCCACGTCCAGGACATGGTCAGCCGGTTGGGTGGATCGATCGTTCCGAACACACCGCGCGTACCGTGTTCCTTGTTCTCCGATGACAGCAAAACGATCTCGTAATTGCTGCCTTCATGAAAGTCCCATCGGTCGACCCGGCAGCTGACATTCTTGGGGCCCATTCACTGGCAGGCCTGTTCCGGGTCGGCCTAGGCTGCGAACAGCCGTTAGACGGAGACGGCGAAGCGTCGGGACAGCTTCAATGTGCGGGTCGCATCGGGGGCTTCGGTGATGTCTAGGGCGTCGGTCATGACCGGTCCTTGGTGTCGTCGTTTTCCAGGAATTGCGCGAGTGAATCGAGACTGCCGTCCCAGAATGCCCGATATCGGGCCAGCCATTCGTCGGCGTCCTGCAGCGGGGCTGCCTGGACGGCACAGATCTGTGTGCGGCCGTCCCGGCGGCGTTCGATCAGGCCAGCCTGTTGCAGGACTTTCAGATGCTTCGATACCGCTGGCAGGGACATTTGAAACGGTTCGGCCAGCTCGCCGACGGTCGCGTGGCCGTCGGTCAGTCGGGTAAGGATTGCCCGCCGCGTCGGGTCGGCCAGCGCGGCAAAAGTTTTGTCGAGATTATATTTAACCATATGGTTAATTCAATCGGGATCGGATGCTGCCGCAAGTGGGCTTACTTTCCCTCGCGGCGCCACGCAGCAACCAAGAATGCACCGATCGCCAGCAGTAGAACAAGGGCGGGCAGGAACGGCAAATTTCGCACGCCGATGACCGCAGCGGCGTCGTTGCGCTGGAAGGCGAGCCAGCGGTCCGATGACCGCAGTTCCGAGGAATCGTTCATGGCGCGGCCCGGTCGGGCGCGCCGCAGGTCCGGGGTGTTGTTTTCGCTCAACCAGCTGAGCCCGCCGCCCGTCGCGGCCGTGACCGGGCGCAGCAGCATCTCGGTCGCGGTCACGTCGGCGAATTCGATGGGGTTGATCGTGCCGACCCCCGCAACTGCCGTGCGGCTGCCGTCGTCCAATCTGTAGATGCCCGTTTCGGTGACGGCGATCATGCCGATCGCGCGTCCGTCGCCTTGTTCTTCTAGGGTGACGGTGCGGGTGTCTCCTGTCGGTCCCGTGACTGAAACCGGGGCCGGGTCGGGTGAAAGGCTGTGGCGGACAATCTCGATGGAGTCGCCGCGGGCGACGGCGGTGAGCCGGTCCTCCTCGAGCTCGGGCTCCTTCATCAACCAATGTGCGAGGCGGCGAAGCAGCTCGTTGTGGGGGCCACCGCCTTCAAAGCCGCGTGCCCAGAGCCAGATATGGTCGCTCAAGAACTGGCCCACCCGGCCTTCACCCACCCGGTCCAGAATCAGAAGCGGTCGGGCGTCGGGGCCTTCCATGATCACGGTGCCCGATTTGGGCCGCGCATCGACATGGCGGAACCAGCGCCCCCAGTCGGGGACGTTCTGTGCATCCGGGCCGAGCCCGGGCAGTGTCGCGGTAACCGGGTGGCGGCGCCCGATCTCGTTGATATTGGCCACATAGGGGGCATCCGTGACCCTGCCGGTCGGCTCTCCTGGCAAAACGGTTGCCAGAGCCGTGCGGTATAGGCTGGTGGCGGGGGTGACCTCGGGGCCTGTGGCTTCCAGCAACGCGCCGCCGGCTTCCACATAGTTGGCGATGTTTCGCAGATAGATGGAGGGCAATACGCCCATGCGCCGGTAACGGTCGAAAATGATCAGGTCGAAATCGTTCAGCTTCACCTCGAACAGTTCACGATAGGGGAACGCGATCAGGCTGAGCTCGCGCGTCGGCGTGCCGTCCTGTTTCTCGGGGGGCCTGAGGATGATGAAATGTACGAGGTCGACCGACGGGTCTGCCTTGAGCAGGTTGCGCCAGGTCCGCTCGCCGGGGTGCGGGGCGCCGGAGACCAGCAGGACGCGCAGCCGGTCCCGTATGCCGTTGAGGGTCACCACTGCGCGGTTGTTGGCGCGGGTGAGTTCTTCGCGGCCCGGCCCGACCGAGAGTTCGAACACACTGGCACCCCCGCGATCCACGACCAATTCGATACTGTGATCGACGCCGACCGGGGCCAGAATTGTCCGACCTTCAGCCGCGCCGTCGCGTCGGATCGTGACTTTCGCCTGACGCGCGCGTACCGCCGCTGGCTCATCGATTCGAAGCGTCAGGCGGACCGTTTCACCGACAATACCGAAGCCGGGGTTCTCGACGATTGTCAGCCGCCGGTCGCCCGCGTCCCGCTCGCCGGTCAGCATGGCGTGAACGGGTCCGCCGAGGTCGAGTGCGGCGATGTTCTCGGGTAAGTCATGGATCCTGCCGTCGGTGATCAGGACTGCGCCGGCGAAACGATCGCGCGGAATGTCGATCAGGGACCGGTCAAGCGCTTCGTACAAATGTGTGCCGTCACGCAAGCCAGATTGACCGCCTTCGCCGCTCCGGTTGCCGACGGACGGTGCCTCGATGATCCGAAGCTCGAAATTCACCTGATCGCCGGCCCACGCGGTCACACGTGCGAGCGCCGCATCGGCCTGTTCCGCGCGCGCGCCGATCGACTGGCTTTGTGATCGGTCGACGACGACCAGGCCGATATCCGACAGAGGCGTGCGATCCTCGACGACGATCGAGGGGTTTGCCAGCGCGGCTAGGATTGCCACGGTCGCCGCGATCCGCCAGATCACGCCCGGGGCCGAGATGCCCGGGCGGGGGGCGATGAAACCGGCGAGCATCGCCAAAGCGCCCAGCGCGGCCATTGCGATCAGGACGCTGGCGGGAAGCAACGGGTCCCAGATGATCGAAGATGCGCCCATGTCTATTGCCCGAGCCGTTCCAGGATTTCGTCGACATGGACCTGGTCGGCCTTGTAGTTGCCGGTCAGCGCGTACATCACCAGATTGACCCCGAACCGGAAGGCGAGCTCGCGTTGGCGTGCACTGCCTGGCATGACCGGGAACATCGGGCGGCCTGTGGCGTCGATGGCCCAGGCGCCGGCAAAATCGTTGGCGCCGATGATCACGGACGACACGCCGTCATTCACCCGCTCGTCGGGTTGCTGAACGAACAGGCGTCCACCCTTCCAACGCCCGGGAAACTCTTGAAGCAGGTAGAAGGCCTTGGTCAGAACATGCCCCGGCGGGATCTCCCGCAGCGCCGGGATATCCAGGCCCTCGACCGTGGCGCGCAATGTTCGGGTACCCGGGCCGACCCCGCCGATCCCGGACAGTTTCTGATCGCGGGTGTCGAAGAGAATCGTCCCCCCGTTGCGCAGGAAGGCATTGATGCGCGCGCGCGCGCCGTCCGAAAGAGGTGCCTGACGTTCGGTCATCGGCCAGTAGATCAAGGGGAAGAAGGCCGGCTCGTCCCGCTCGACATCCAGGCCGATGGGCGCGCCGGGGACAACCGACGTTCGCCGTGCGAGAATTTGCCCCAGCCCGGCCAGTCCGGCCCGGCTCGTCTCGTCGATTTTGGTATCGCCGGTCAGGACGTAACCGAGGCGCGTGTCCTTGGTCGCCTCGAGGGCGAACTGATCGCTCGATTTTGCCCAGCCTTGTGTCGTGTTGGTGCCCAGCAGGCCACCGGCCAGCGCCAGGCATATCGCGGTCGTGGCGGCGGCCCGTGACAAACGTGGGGTAAGGCCGCGCAAGATCAGGGAAATGATGAAGTCGGCCAGCAGCAACCCGAAGGCCGCAATGAGGAACCAGACGCGAAGCTCGAGTTGCAGCGCGGGCCCGTAAGTCGCCGTCTCGACGCCGGGTGCATGTGTATCGAACAATCGCGGTGCCAGGCTCGGGCCCAGATTGACGGCCCGGCGTGATTGCGCGAGGCCATAAAAACCGGGCGGGGTCTGCGGGCCGGGCGTTACGTCGTCGCCCACACCGGCGGGCAGCGGCCGGCTGGTATTGGCCGGTTCGGACAACTGGCCGAAACCGTCCAATGTTGAAAGTGGCGGAAGCGGGCGGGTGGCGATGCTGTCGACGGCAACGCCCTGGCTCAATGCGACGAGCCGCCGGAGCATATCGACATACAGGCCCGAAAAGGCGAGGGAAGACCATTCGGCGTTGGCCGTTGTGTGAAACAGAACGAGCCAGCCATCGGCGCGCCTCTCGCCTGTGACCAGGGGGGTTCCGTCTTCCAGCCGTCCCCAGGTTTTCGACGCCAGTTCCGGTGACGGCTGCGCGAGAACCTGGCGTCTGACGATGATTTCATCCGACGGGATCAGGCCGGCGAAGGGCGATGTTTTCTCGAATGCGGCCAGCCTGGAGGGCTGTTCCCAGCTCATCACGCCGCCAAATACCCGGCCGCCGCGCCGCAGGTCGACCGGCAGCAGCCGGTCGCTGCCGTCCGCCAGATTGGGGCCGGCAAAACGAACCAGCACACCGCCATCCGCTATCCAGGCTTCGAGGCGACTGATTTCGGTTTCGGTGAGGGTGCCGATATCGGAGAGAATCATCACCGCAAGGCGGCGTTCAAGAAGTTTTTCGACGGTGCCGTTGCGCACCTCGGCGAAGGGTTCGAGCGCACGATTGAGATAGAAGACATTGCCGATCAGAGGCTGGTTCAGCTGGGCGGTATCGCCCGATACGATGCCGACCGGGCGCCGCCGAAGGCTTTCGTCGAACAGCATCACCGCACCGGCATGGCGCGCGCCTTCGATGGCAATCCGTGCGACACGGTTGCGCAATTCGCTGGGCATCGCCAGCGGCACGTCGGCGATGTCCGCGCCGTCATCGAAGGTGAAGGGCGCGCGGCCCAGCAATTGGCCGCCCTCGTCGTTGGCAATGAGGGCGGCGGCGCGCGGGCCGTCCGTGTTTACCCGCTCGACCCGAACGCGGATGCCGTCGGGGCTACTTTCCGTGCCCGAGACAACCAGCGGCTGGTCGGCCTGTGCGGGATGTACGTATCGCAACGAGCCGAGACGCTGCAGCGCCAGTTCGAGCGATTTGGCGTTTCCGTCCGTGCCCGCGCTTTCAGGCGCGTCGAGTCCGCTCGACAGCCAGATGGCGGCGGCCGGACGGGATAATTCAAGCGCTTCGATCTGCGCGTGCACCTTTGCATAGTCCGCGACCCAGGGGTGGGGCGCAATCGAGCGGATTTGGTTCCGGGCCTCCGCCGGCGACATGGGACGGAGAATATCTTCGGTGCGCGCGGCAGAAGGCGCGGTGGTCGCAATATAAATGGTGCGGTTGTCGCGGGCGGCTTCGTCGATCAGGGCGTTTGCCGTGTCCTGGCGTTCATCCCAGTTGGCACCCCCGGTCCAGCCATTGTCGATGACCATCACCAGTGGGCCGTTGCCGCGCAGGATGCGTCCCGGATCGATGATCGGGTGGGCCAGCGCCAGGATGATCAGGGTGGCGAGGAGCAAACGCAGCGCGAGCAGCCACCAGGGGGTGCGATGGGGTGTTTCTTCATGCTGCGGAAGTCCAAATAGCAGCCGGATCGCGGGGAACGCAACGCGGACCGGCGCGGGCGGGACGGCGCGCAGCAGCCACCACAGCACCGGCAAGGCGGCCAGTGCCGGCAGCAGCCAGGGAACGGCAAAGGACAGGGCGCCGATGCTCAACATCTACGTTCAGGCCTCCGCCCGGGGTTCGGTCATGGCCATGAACATGGCTAGCAGGGCGGGTTCTGGCGCCGTGTCGGTCGTGTGCACCGCGTAGGACCATTCGGCCCGTTGCGCAAAGGTGGCCAGTGCGGACTGCAGCGAACCGAGGCGCTCCATATATCCCGCATGCAGGGACTCGGCCCGGCCGACGAGCAATTCTCCCTCGGTCTCCAGGCCGCGGAACCGGGTCCGGCCCCGGAACGGCAAATGCGCTTCGCTGGGGTCGAGGACCTGCAGCAGATGACCACGCACCCCGCGTGCGGCCATGTTGCGCAGGAATGTAAGCAGGGTTCCTTCCTCGACCATGAAGTCGCTGATCAATGCCACGGTGCCATAGCGGGGCAGGGCCGGGACGGGCGCGACCTCATAGGTCTCGGGCTCTTGTGCCATGGCGTGCATCACCGTCATCGCGATGCGGTCGAGGGCAGCGCGACCGGTCGCGGGAGCGTCGGGCTGGTCGAGCAAGGCGATCCGCTCGCCCCCGCGTGTCAGCAATGACGCCAGCGCCAGAGACAGGATCGCGGCTCGGGCTTGTTTCTCGGGCAAACTATTGTCGGAACTGTAGCGCATAGAGGCCGTGAGGTCGGGCCAGAGCCACACGCTTTGTGCGGCTTCCCATTCCGTTTGCCGGACAAAAAGACGATCCGAGCGCGCCGAGCGTCGCCAGTCGATATCGCGCGGGCTGTCGCCGAAGGCAAACTGCCGGTACTGCCAGAAGGTTTCGCCCTGTCCGACCCGGCGGCGGCCATGCACACCCTGCGCGACGGTTGATGCGACCCGGTCTGCTGCCACAAGCAGTGGCGGAAACGCCGACGCGATCTCTTCGGCAATACGGCGCGTTGCGGGCTCGTTTGTGGATGCCATTCGGTGCCGTCTATTTGAACGGGCTGCAGAGGCTGTCGATTACATCTTCCAGCGTGCGGCCTTCCGCGCGCGCCGCGAAGTTCAGCGCCATGCGATGGCGCAAGACCGCGGGTGCCAGTGCCACGACGTCATCGATCGAGGGCGAGATGCGTCCCTGGAGCAGCGCGCGGGCACGCGTCGCGAGCATCAGTGCCTGACTGGCGCGGGGGCCGGGTCCCCAGGCCACCCATTGGGCGACCTCTTCGCGGTCCGATGTGTCGGGCCGCCCGGACCGCACGAGCGCGAGGATCGCGTCAACCACGCTCTCGCCGACGGGCAGGCGGCGGACCAGCTGCTGCGCCGCCATCAGCTGGGCGGCGTCCATAACTTGATTTGGCGACCGGTCTTTCAGGCCGGTGGTCACGAGTAGCATTTGCCGTTCGGCCTCGGGGTCGGGATATCCGATGTTGACCTGCAGAAGGAAGCGGTCGAGCTGCGCCTCAGGCAGGGGGTATGTCCCTTCCTGCTCGATCGGGTTCTGCGTCGCGAGCACGTGGAACGGGCTCGGCAGCGCATGGGTGTGGCCAGCGACCGAGACCTCGCGTTCCTGCATAGCCTGCAGCAATGCGGACTGGGTGCGCGGGCTTGCCCGGTTGATTTCGTCGGCCATCAACATCTGGGTGAAGACCGGACCGGGAATAAAACGAAAGCTTCGGCCGTCCTCGGTCTCGTCGAGAATTTCCGAGCCGATGATGTCAGCCGGCATCAGGTCAGGCGTACATTGCACCCGGCGGCTGTCGAGGCCGAGCACCGTGCCCAGAGTTTCGACCAGCCGGGTCTTCGCGAGGCCCGGCACGCCCAGCAGCAGCAGATGGCCGCCCGCGAGCAGGGTGATGATCGTCTCGTCGATCACCTCTTCCTGACCGAAGATCACCCGGCCTATGCCTGTACGGACGGCCGAGAGTTGTTCGCTTGCGCGCTCGATATCTGCGAAAATTGAATCCGTGACCGGAAGATCGAGTTCCGACCGCACGACATCATTTGTGGGCACGACCTTGCTCCTGCGAATGCTACTGTGACCGAACCATGGGCTCCGACACCAACAATCCCCAAGGCCTTTTTGAACGGATCGGCAAAAGCCGCACCGAAGGCCCCACCCGGCGCGAACCGATCGATTGCGGTCACTTCGACATGCGCATCGGGCGCGACGGGACTTGGTATTATCGCGGCTCCCCGATAGGGCGTAAACCGCTGGTCACTTTGTTTTCATCGGTGCTCAAACGCGACACCGACGGCCAATACTGGCTGGAAACACCGGTCGAACGCGGCCGCATCGACGTGGATGATGCGCCCTTTACGGCAGTAGAGATGGACGTGACCGGACACAGCCGCGACCAGACGCTTATATTCCGCACCAATCTTGACGAAATGGTGACAGCGGGGACAAAAAATCCACTCCGCATCGCGTTCGACGAATCGACCGGCGAACCCTCACCTTATGTGCATGTGCGCGACGGCCTCGAGGCGTTGCTGACGCGCGCGGTCTATTACCAGCTCGCCGAACTCGCGGTGGCGGACCCGGATAAAGGATTGTTTGGCGTGTGGAGTGACGGGATGTTTTTTGCGCTCGAATCGGCTGCGGGGCCGGCAGGGTCATGACCGCGATATCGGCCGACCGCGCGGGGATCGCCGCGCGCATCCTTGCTGCCCAGTCACATCTCGACGTCCGACGCAGCAGCGGGGCGGCCGTCAGCCAGATGCTGCTTGACGATTCCGACGCGGCCCTCGACGAGATACCGCCCAACCGGCGCGGCGACCACGATTTGAACGAAATCGGCATGCGGCCCGATCCGCCGCTCATACCCGCCGCGGTCCTGGTGCCGCTGCTCGATCATGGTGACCGGATCACGGTCCTGCTCACCCAGCGCGCCGCGGACCTGCGTGCCCATGCCGGGCAGATCAGTTTTCCCGGCGGCCGAATCGACCCCGATGATGCCCACCCCGAAGCCGCGGCCCTGCGCGAGGCTGAAGAGGAAGTCGGCCTGCCGCCCAAATCAGTCGAGCTCGTCGGCCGGCTGGACACCTATGAAGTGCGCACGGGCTTCGAGATCACGCCCGTGGTCGGTTTCGTAGAGCCCGGCTTTGACGTTGTGCGCGAGCCCGGCGAGGTGGCCGATGTGTTCGAGGTGCCGCTGTCCTTTATCCTCGACCCGGCCAATCACGAACGCCAGAGCCGGGTTTTCCAGGGCAAGCGGCGTTACTTCTACGTCCTGCCCTTTGAGGACAGATACATCTGGGGTGCTACCGCCGGCATGCTGGTCAACCTTTTCGAGGTCCTGACCGGCGAGACCGCGCGCTGGCGCTAGGCGCCGGGTTTCTATGACTCCAATCCAAACAATTCCGCAGCAGCCGTGGATGGTGGACCCGGACCTGCAGGCCGTATTTGCTGCCCTGCAGGCGGACGGCGATCCAGCGCATGCGTTGCTATGTGTCGGCGGCTGCGTGCGCGACGTCTTGATGGACCGGCCGGTCGTCGATGTCGACCTCGCGACGATCCACCCGCCCGACGTCACGCTCGCACGGCTCAATGCGGCGGGCATCGACGTGCTGGAGATCGGCATCGAACACGGCACGGTGGTCGCCCGGTTCGAGCAGAAGCTGTTTCAGATCACCACGCTGCGCGTGGATGTCGAGACCGATGGCCGCCACGCAACGGTCGCCTACACCGACGACTGGGCGGCCGACGCGTCGCGGCGTGACTTCACCATGAACGCGCTGTATGCGGACCTCGACGGCCATGTGTTTGACCCGCTCGGCGGCATGGCCGATGTCGAGGGGCGGCGTGTACGGTTCATCGGCGATGCCAACGCCCGCATCGAAGAAGACGCGCTCCGGATTCTCCGTTTCTTCCGGTTTCACGCGCAATTCGATTCCGCCGCCTTCGATCCCGACGGCCTCGCGGCCTGCCGCGCGCATTTCGATATGTTCGCGAATCTGTCAGGCGAGCGGATTCGTGACGAGCTGTTCAAGATTCTGCTGTCACCGGCGACCGGTTGGATGCTCAATCACACGGAGTATCTCGACTTCTTTCTTGAGCTGTTTCCGGCGGACGAAAGGCCTGAACTGGCCTTCAGTCTCGCTTTCATTGGCGCGCGTGAGAGGGCGCTGGACGAGGCCGACCCGTTGCGCCGGCTGGCGATGCTGTTGCCCGACCCCGAGGGCGCGGCATCGGCTGCCGCCCGGTTGCATCTGTCGAACGCCGCCACCGCGCGTCTTACCGCGATGGCGTCGATCCCGCCGGGGATGACGCCGAAGCTCTATCCCCACACCCGCAAATTACGGCTCTATGACTTGGGAGCAGATGCCTGGCGCGACGCGGTCATTTTGAGCTGGGCCCGCGCGGAGGCACGGGCGGCCGAGTTTGCGGAATTAGATGTCGCGGACGATTCGGACTGGCTGGAACTGCTGCGCTTTCCCGAGACCTGGTCGCCGCCGATGTTTCCGCTGCAGGGGGCGGATGTGCTTGCGTTCGGTGTGCCGCAGGGCCCGGAGATCGGCCGGCATCTTGCGGCAGTCGAAAACTGGTGGATGATCCGCGACTTCAAACCTGACCACGCGGCCTGCGTCGCGAGACTGAAATGGAGGTTGCTGTGGGTCGGATTGCGGAGACGTGTGGGCCTCGGCTAGTCGGCTCTGTTTCGGACGCACCAGGTCGCCGGACATGCGGACCTTCACGTCCTCGTCCTGCAGGCGCATAAACGTGATCTTTATGCCCTTGTGGGTGAGTAATCGGCGGTAGACCTGCAATTCCGAACCGCCGGTCTCGCTGATGGCCAGCGATTAGACCGTCATGGCATCGCCGTCAATCGCCGCCCAGCGGACCGCGTCGCCACGCAGGGGATTGGGCAGTTCGGATTTCTGGAAAAGGCCGCCCTCGGGCGACAGGATGAAGACATTCTCCTTGTCTTCCACCGGAATGAAGTTTTCCTCGACCTCGCGCCGCTTGACGTCGGCGCCGGTGCGCCCGCCATTCTCGTCGCGGATCACGGTGATCCATTTCAGGATGAAGCCTTCATTCTTGAAGCGTTCGACCGTCACATCGAGGTCGCGGGTCTCGCGGTGTTCGGAGTTCAGATTCACGGCGTTGCCCGCCTCGACATAGTTGCCGAAGAATTTCTCGACGGCCTCATTCGCATGGGCGTTTCCTGTCAGGACGAGGCTGGCGGCGAGAAATACGGTCTTTGCGAGCAATGTTCTCGGGCTGTGAAGGAATTTCATACGGATCGTCCGTCGATTAAGAATGCGGGCCTAATTCCCGACCTTGACCAGCCGGGCATCGACCTCGCGTTGCGGTTCGCCGTCGGCGATATTGATAAACTTGAGGCGCATGCCCGTGCCTTCAAGGGTTCGATTGTAGGTTTGGATCACATATCCTCCCGCCGCAGTTATCTGCATCACATGTATGGACAGGGTTTGATCGTGGACATGGGCCCAGGCGAGGCCGTCACCGCGCGGATTGTCCCGGCCCTTGGCGTTGAACGCGTTCGCGTCGGCGCCGGGTACGAAGTCCATGCGCTGGGTGCGTCGGCGGATATCGGGGTTGTTGGGGTCGCCGCCGCCACGGATGACGCTCGTCCATTCGACATAAAAGCCCGCATCCTCGGCACCGATCTTGACGTCGAGGTCCCGGACGGTGACACCGAAATAGAGGGAGTGGCTGTTCTCGGCCACTCCGGAACCCTGATAATGCCCATAGAACGCATTGACCGGCAGGGCCTGTGCGATCGCTGCGGGGACGAGGAGCCAGCTCGCAGCGAACAGCATGGCTGCGGCGAGCGATGTGGTCAGGCAACGTGAAATGCGGGTCATGTTCTCTCCAGTTCAGCGCCGGCGCCGGTCGAGAGGACCGGGCTGGATATATCTATGCTGAAACTAGCCCGGGCCGGGCGACTTAGGAACTTCGCGTGACGTGAATTTCGGCGAATAACATTCAAGGCCAGGTGACCACCGGCGGGAGGGACATCAGGATCGCCTCCACATTGCCGCCGGTTTTGAGGCCGAACTGGGTGCCCCGATCGTAAAGCAGGTTGAATTCCACATAGCGGCCGCGCCGCTGCAGCTGGTGAGCGCGCTGATCTTCGGTCCAGCTTTCATTCATGTGGCGACGCACGATGCGCGGGTAAACGTCGAGAAATGCCTTGCCGACATCCTGGGTGAACGCGAAATCCGCATCCCAGTCGCCGGTGTCGACATAGTCATAGAAGATGCCGCCGACCCCGCGCGGCTCATCGCGATGCTTGAGATGGAAATACTCGTCGCACCACGCCTTGAACTTGGGATGATAATCCGGGTCGTGCGCGTCACACGCCGCCTGCATGCGGGCGTGGAACAGGGCCGTGTCGTCCTCATCGGGATACATCGGCGTCAGGTCCGCCCCGCCCCCGAACCAGCTGTTCGACGTCACGATATGGCGTGTGTTCATGTGCACGGCCGGCACCAGGGGCGAGTGCATATGGGCCACGAGAGAGACGCCGGAGGCCCAAAAGCGGCCGTCTTTCGCCGCACCGGGAATGTTCTTGCGGAATTCTTCCGAAAATACGCCCTCGACCGTGGAGATGTTCACGCCCACCTTCTCGAATACCCGGCCACGCATGATCGACATCACGCCGCCGCCGCCCGGCGCGCCGTCCTGGCCGGGCCGTTCCCAGCTCGACTGTTCGAAACGGCCGGCAGGCTGGTCGTTCATCGTACCCTCCAGGTCATCTTCAATCGCCTCGAATGCGGCACATATATCGTCGCGCAACTGTGCGAACCAGGCCGCCGCCGTTGCTTTGTGATTCTCGTTCGTCATCGGCTGCACACCTTAGTTTTTAAACGGGAAACCCGTCCTGTTGCCGCAACGCCTCGCCAAGCACGAGCGCCAGGGCAGTGACGACGTTCAGTGATCTCGAGGCCACCTGAATGGGGACCCGCAGCTGGACGTCGGCCCTTGCGTGCACGGTTTGTGGCACCCCGTCGCTTTCACGTCCGACAAGCAGCGTATCGTCGGGGTGGTAGGCAAAGTCAATGTGCCGTTCTGTCGCCTTCGTGCTCAACAGGATCAGCCTTTGCGGGGGAACTACGCTGGCCTCGAAGGCGTCCCAGGAGATGTGCCGTGTCAGATCTACCTGTTCCAGGTAGTCCATTCCCGCGCGTCGCACGCCGTGATTGCTGAGCACGAATCCAGCCGGTTCGATTAGGTCGACCGGGATGTTCAGGCACGCGGCCAGGCGGAGGATGGCGCCTGCATTCTGGGGAATGTCGGGCTGGTAAAGGGCGATACGCAAGGCGGTGATCTCCGGTGCCGGGGTTGGTTGCGGCACAACGTTGTGGAGAAGCGTTCAAGGCGGGCTTGGCAAACGCTTTGGACTTCGATTATATCCGCACGAAGTGTAAGGAACACATGGTATCAGGGGGTATTCTGGTTACAGCGTGGAGGCGAATCGCGACGCGGCGGACATATTCTGTTGCGGCACGGTGTCACATTGCTGGAAATCGGAAAATCTCATACCCAAGGGCCATGTGCACAACAGGTCTCAAGGCGGACGCAGACCGCCGAACCAAGGACATTTGCTCATGAGCGATGATACTCAGGATCACGACGGTCATTCTGGGAGCCGGCGCGATTTTCTATACCTTTCCGCCGGTGCGTTTGCCGGGGTAGGCGGGGCGATCGCGCTCTGGCCGTTCGTCGATTCGATGAACCCGTCGGCCGAGGTTTTGGCCCTGTCCTCCGTTGAAGTCGACGTGTCGCAGGTCGAAGTCGGACAGCGGATCACTGTAAAATGGCGCGGCAAGCCGGTCTTTATCGACCGACGCACCCCGGCGGCTATCGCCGAGGCCGTCGACACGCCGTTGAGCGAACTGCGTGATCCGGAGACAGATGCCCAACGTACTGATCGGCCGGAATGGCTCGTTGTGGTGGGTGTCTGCACCCATCTGGGCTGTGTGCCGCTGGGGCAGAAGGCCTCTGAACCACGCGGAGATTGGGGCGGCTGGTTCTGTCCCTGTCACGGTTCTCAATTTGACACTGCAGGTCGCATCCGGAAGGGCCCGGCACCAACCAATCTGGTGGTGCCCGCGCATACCTTCCTGACTGACACCAATATCAAGATCGGCTGAGGCGAATCATGAGCGCTGGAAACCAACAACCCGTCGGCAACGGCCTGGTCAAGTGGATCGACACGCGGCTGCCGGTCTTTAGTTATCTGCAAAAGGAATATGCCGAGTTCCAATCGCCGAAGAACTTCAACTGGTTCTGGAACTTCGGTGCCATCCTGACCTTCATGCTCGTGCTGATGATGATCACGGGCATCTTCCTGGCGATGCAGTATCAGCCCAACACCGAGCTGGCCTTCGATTCCGTCGAACGCATCATGCGCGACGTGAACTTCGGCTGGTTGCTGCGCTACCTTCATGCGAATGGCGGCACTTTCTTCTTCATTGCCGTCTACATCCACATTTTCCGCGGCATGTATTACGGGTCTTACAAGAACCCGCGCGAGCTGCTCTGGATTCTCGGCGTGATCATCCTGATTCTGATGATGGCGACCGCGTTCATGGGCTACGTGCTTCCCTGGGGCCAGATGAGCTTCTGGGGCGCCACGGTCATCACAAACCTGTTCTCCGCGATCCCGCTGGTGGGCGACGCCATCGTGACCCTGCTCTGGGGCGGCTTCTCGGTCGACAACCCGACCCTGAACCGCTTCTTCGCGCTGCACTATCTGTTCCCGTTCCTGATTTTCGGCGTCGTGGTCCTCCACGTGATCTCGCTGCATGTGTCGGGGTCGAACAACCCGCTGGGTGTGGACCCGAAGGGCCCGCAGGACACGGTGTCCTTCCATCCCTACTACACGATGAAGGACAGCGCGGGTCTCGCGATCTTCGTGACGGTCTTCGCCTTCTTTGTGTTCTTCGCGCCGAACTTCTTCGGCGAGCCGGAAAACTATCTCCCGGCTGCACCGTTGAACACGCCGGCGCATATTGTGCCGGAATGGTACTTCCTGCCCTTCTTCGCGATCTTGCGTTCGATCGACTTCAACATCTGGTTCATCGAGGCCAAGCTCGGCGGCGTGATTGCCATGTTCGCCGCCATCTTTGTGCTGTTTATCGTGCCCTGGCTCGACAAGTCGCCGGTGCGCAGCGCGAAGTTCCGTCCGATGTACAAGTGGTTCTTCTGGATCTTCCTGCTCGACTGCCTGCTTCTCGGTTGGGTCGGCGGACGTGCGCCGGATGATCTGGTCTTTGAAGGCCTGGGCCTGAAGGTCATCCATCTCGGTTACCTCTCGACCTTCTGGTACTTCTTCCACTTCTTGATATTGCTGCCGTTGCTCGGCGTATTCGAACGACCGAAGCCATTGCCCAAGAGTATTTCCGAACCCGTTCTCGGGGGTGGAACCACGGGCGCCTCGGCAACTGCCAAACCGATGGAGAAGGCGTAATGGGTATCGTTTCCAAATTGCGCCGCACGGCGGTGGTGGTTGGCCTCGCAGCTGGTATGGCCATGGCCTCGACAGCGGCGATGGCCGCGGGCGAGGCCAAGGATCCCGAAAAACTCGACTGGCCTTTCCAGGGTATCTTCGGAAAGGTGGATGTGCATTCCGCGCAGCGCGGTCTGCAGGTCTATCTCGAGGTCTGCGCGGGCTGTCACTCCCTGAAGCAGGTTGCCTACCGCAACTTGCACGCGCTCGGTTTCACCGAGCCCGAGATCAAGGCGATCGCCGCAAACTTCGATGTGACCGACGGCCCGAACGACGAGGGCGAGATGTTCGAACGGCCGGCGATCCCTTCGGACAAGTTCGTGTCGCCGTTCCCGAATGAAGAGGCTGCAAAGGCCGCGAACAACGGTGCCAACCCGCCGGATCTGTCGTTGCAGGTCAAGGCGCATCCCGGCGGGGCGGATTATATCCACGCGCTGCTGACCGGCTATGCCGATGCGCCCGAGGGCGTCGAGGTGCCGGCGGGCTCCAACTACAACTCGTTCTACCCAGGCGGGTTCGTCGCCATGCCACCGCCGCTCTTCGAGGACGGTGTCGAGTATTCGGATGGCACCGCCGCGACCGTCGACCAGATGGCGACCGACGTGGTCAACTTCATGCAGTGGACAGCCGAACCCGAGATGGAGCAGCGCAAGAAGATGGGCTTCAAGGTGATGATCTTCATGATCATCCTCAGTGCATTGCTCTATGCCGCGAAACGCAAAATGTGGGCGAACATCGACCACTGAGCGAACCGAATTCAATGAAAGGGCCGTTTGCGAACCCGCAGGCGGCCTTTTTTTTTAAGCGCGGTGGCCAGCATTCGCTAAACTCTGCCGCAAGCAAAACACAAACAATCACATTGGGGGAATCAGATGGCGAGTGAAACCATCGTCACATGTGCGGTGACCGGCGGTCACCAGAATTTCCAGGACCATCCAAATTTTCCGATTACGCCGAAGCAGATCGCAGAATCCGCGATCGAGGCGCGAAAGGCCGGGGCGGCGGTGGCGCATATTCATGTGCGCGAACCCGACGGGTCGCGTTCGGGCAATCCGGACTATTTCCGCGAGGTGGTGGAGCGGATTCGTGACGCCGACTGCGACGTGCTGATCAACCTGACCACAGGCGAGGGTGGCCGCTACATCCCCAGCGAGGAAGACCCCCAGGTGGGTGGGCCTGGAACCTCCCTGTCGACACCGGAGGTTCGGGTGCGCCATGTCCTCGATCTTCGCCCTGACATTTGTACCCTTGATGTGGCGACCATGAATTTCGGTGAGGCCGTGTTCATGAACACGCCCGCCCATTTGCGGCGGATGGCGGAGCTCATCAAGGATGCTGGCGTGAAGCCGGAGATCGAGGTTTTCGAGCCCGGCCATATCCGCCTCGCGGTCGATATGATCAAGAACGGTTTCATCGAATCACCGCCGCTGTTCCAGCTCTGTCTCGGCATTCCATGGGGATCGCCCGCGACGCCGCAGATGGTGCAGGTTATGCATTCTATGCTGCCGCGTGACGCCAACTGGGCGGCCTTCGGTATCAGCCGGTGGGAATTCCCGATCGTCGCCGAGGTCGTCAACAATGGCGGCCATGTGCGTGTCGGGCTCGAGGATAACCTCTATCTGACCAAGGGCGAGTACGCGAGTAACGGACAGCTCGTCGACAAGGCGGTCCGGATCATGCATGAGCTTGATGCCGAGCCGGTCGAGCCGGCGCGCGCCGCCGAGATGCTGGACCTGTTGCCGCGCGCACAATAGGCCGGCGCATGGAACCCAATCACACCGGCGTACCGTCGATGCTCGGAATCATCGGTGGTAGCGGAATTTATGACATCGAGGGCCTGACGGACGTGCGCTGGGAGGCGGTCGACACACCCTATGGCAGCCCGTCCGACGAGCTGATGTTTGGCAACCTAGATGGTCTTCCCGTCGTGTTCTTGCCCCGCCATGGCCGAGGTCATCGGGTGTCGCCGTCCGAGCTGAATTTCCGCGCTAATATCCATGCGCTCAAGCGTGTGGGTGTGACGGAGATTCTCTCACTCTCGGCCGTGGGGTCCCTGCGAGAGGATCTCGCACCCGGATCGTTCGTGATCGTCGATCAGTTCATCGACCAGACCTTCGCGCGGGTCAAATCCTTCTTCGAAACCGGCCTGGTCGCTCATGTCTCCATGGCCGATCCGGTTTGCCATCGGCTCGGTGACCATATCGAGGCTGCCGCGACAGGGCTGGGGATGGACATCACCCGCGGCGGGACCTACCTGGTGATGGAGGGACCACGTTTTCATCGCGCACGGAGTCCGAGCTCTACCGCTCATGGGGCTGCTCAGTCATCGGGATGACCAACATGCCCGAAGCGAAACTCGCCCGGGAGGCGGAGATTTGTTACGCGACGGTCGCAATGGTCACGGATTTCGATTGTTGGCACGAAGACCATGAGGATGTGACGGTTGACCAGGTGATCGAAGTTCTGATGGGGAATGCAGAAAAGGGGCGTAACTTGGTCCGCGCCCTTGCGCCCCGGCTCGCGGGCCGGGACGCTGTCTGCGGGCAGGGTTGTCATGCTGCCCTGGGCAACGCACTGATCACCGCACCCGATGCGCGCGATCCGGCCATGATGGAACGTTTGTCCGCCGTGGCCGGACGTGTTCTCGAGTAAAAACGTTTAATAACAGTCGGTTGCGCGGGTGTCCTTCCGGCACCGTCGCGGACGTAATAGAATGGATCAAACGGCGATCCGGCCCATGCGGGCTTGGGACGATTGCCTGGGGAGCAGTAAATCATGTCAGACGCGAACGGCCACGACACGGTGACCGACCGTCCGATCGCCGGTGTCGATCACGCACTGATCGGCGTGGCCGATCTTGATGCGGCGCGTGATACCTTTACGCGCCTTGGATTTACCATCTCGCCGCGTGGGCGCCATATCGGCTGGGGCACCGGCAACTACACGATCATGTTCGAGTATGATTATGTGGAGCTGCTGGGGGTCATCGATCCGTCGCAGTATATTCACCGCCTCGATGAGTTTCTGGAGACCGGCGAAGGGCTGCTTAATGTGGCCCTCGGCACCACCGACGCCGACGCCGCGTTTGGCTGGCTTCAGGCACAGGGTGTGGATGCAGCACCGCCCGAGCAGCTGCAGCGTCTGCTCGAGACCGAGGAGGGGGACGAGACCCTCCGGTTCCGCAACGTCTACATCCCCAACGACATCACCCCGGGCCTGAACACGTTCGCGTGCGAGCATCTCACACCCGAGAAGCTGCGGCGCGCGAGCTGGTTGTCACATCCCAACGGCGCGCGCCGGATTTCGGAAGTCACCATCGTGATGGAGACACTCGACGGTGTGCGGGACTGCTATATACGTCTGTTTGGTGAGGACGCCGTCTCGGGTGACGAGCGCAAGGGCAACATCACGGTCGATACCGGGCGCGACGAACTCTGGTTCGTCACACCCAAGACCTTCCCCGAACGCCATTATGACAAGACGATCGATGAGGGCTTGCCGCTACCGCGCCTAGCAGCGCTCACGCTCGAGGTCACCGATACCCAGACGACAGCGCTGTATCTGTCCGGACAGCAGGTGGCGTTCGAGCGCGACAGCACCGATGCGGTTATCGTTTCATCGGAAGAGGCATGCGGGACCTTCCTGGTGTTTGCTGACGCGCCCGAAGACTAGTCGCCCCGCAGGCTGGCCTGGCTAGCCGATATTCGTCATCAGGAATTCCAGGGTACGCCCCATAGCCTGGCCGGCAGCTTCCTTGTGGTAGGAGCCGCGGCGCGAGCAGCTGAAGCCGTGGCCGGCCCCCTCATAGATGAAGCTCGGAATGTCGGGATGCTCGGCCTCGACATTATGGACCCCATCCAGCGGGATGCCTGCGTCTTCCGCCCCCCAATGGAACATGACCGGGCATTTGGGTGCCTCACCGCTGTTCGACAGAATATCGCCGCCGTAATAGCAAACCGCCGCCGACACCGACGAGCGGGCTGCCGCGAACCATGCGACCGAACCGCCCATGCAGAAGCCGACCACGCCGATCTTGCCGGCGCCGTTGATCTGTGCGATCGCCGCGTCAACGTCCCTGACTACGTCGTCCCAGTCAAGCGCGCCCTTGAGTGCACGACCCTTGGCCATGCCGTCTTCATTAAATTCGAGGACCGCGTCGCGCTCATGGCGGTCGAACAATGCCGGTGCAATCGCGACATAGCCTTCCTTCGCGAAATTGTCGACGGTCTCGCGGATGTCGTCATTGACGCCGAAAATTTCCTGAATGATGACCACGCCACCACGCGGCGCGCCGTCTGGCGCAGCTTGATAGGCGTCGAGTTCGTGTCCGTCGGCGGCCGTCAGTTTTAAATCGGTACCCATTGTTCGTTCCTCCCAACCAGGTTCATTTTCTGTTTCGAGATGTTCCTAGAACGCTAGACGTTGAAGCGAAACAGCATCACGTCGCCATCCTGAACCTCATAATCGCGCCCTTCCTGCCGCATGCGGCCGGCTTCGCGTGCGCCCTGTTCACCGCCATGCTCGACATAGTCGGCATATCCGATCGTCTCCGCGCGGATGAACCCCTTCTGGAAATCCGTGTGGATGCGCCCGGCCGCGTCATAGGCGGTGGCGGCGCCCGCCACCGTCCAGGCTCGGGTTTCCTTGGGACCGACGGTGAAGAACGTTGTCAGGTGGAGGAGTTCATAGCCGGCGCGAATGACCCGTGACAGGCCGGTATCGGACAGTCCCAACCCTTCAAGGAATTCGGCCCGTTCGGCGAGATCCTCGAGCTGCGCCACCTCGGATTCGATCTCCGCTGACACGATAACAATGCCGGCACCGTTCTCCGCGGCCATCTCGTCGACGGCCCGGGTGTGCGCATTGCTGTCGACCGCGGATTCCTCGTCCACGTTGCAGACATAGAGCACCGGCTTGGATGTGAGCAGCTGCAGCTGCTGGAATTCGGTTTGTTGATCGTCGGGAATATTTGCGGTTCGGGCCGGGCGGCCGTCCTGCAGGGCGGCCAGTACCGGTTCCAGCAACTGAAGCTCGGCGCGGGAGGCCTTGTCACCTCCCTTGGCGCGTTTCTCGGTCGTTTCGTGGCGCCGCTCCATGGCCTCAAGGTCGACGATCAGTAGTTCGGTCTCGACGATCTCGGCATCGCGGACCGGGTCCACGCCGCCCTCGACATGGGTGACCCCGCTATCGTCGAAGCAGCGCAGCACATGGCAGACCGCATCAACCTCGCGAATATGGGACAGGAACTTGTTCCCCAACCCTTCGCCCTTGCTCGCGCCGCGTACCAGCCCGGCGATGTCGACGAATTCCAGGTAGGTCGGGATGATCTCGGCGGACTTGGCCAGATCCGCCAGCGTGGCCAGCCGGTCGTCGGGTACCGTCACGCGGCCGGCATTCGGCTCGATGGTGCAGAACGGATAGTTTGCCGATTCCGCCTGCGCGGTTGCGGTCAAGGCATTGAAAAGCGTCGATTTGCCGACATTCGGTAAGCCGACGATCCCACAATTGAAACCCATGCTAGTCGCGTCCTCGTATTCGGTTCATGGCGCGCGACAGGGCATTGCCGAGCGCGGTATCAGGCCCGGATGGCGTCGGCGGTTCGGCCGCAGCTTCGGTGTTAGGTTTTTTCTTGGCCGCGGTCGGCTGTGCGGGTTCGCTCTCGCCGTGCACGGCCATGGCAACCCGGCTCATGAAGTCGCTCGCCCGGCCCTCGAACAGGGCGGGAAGCTCCTCGGCCACGGCCGCCAGCTCGCGGGCGAGCCAATCCTGATCGGCCTTGGAAAAGTCGCCGAGCAAGTAATTTTTGACCTGGGCTTTGTCGCCGGGGTGACCGACCCCTAGGCGCACGCGCCAGTAATTCTTGTCGCCGAGATGGGCGTCGATGCTGCGCAGGCCGTTATGCCCGGCATGGCCGCCCCCCTGCTTGACACGCAGTTTGGCGGCGACCAGGTCGATCTCGTCATAGATCACGATGACATCTTCGGGTGCCAGCTTGTAAAAGCGCACGGCCTCGCCGACCGCGCGGCCGGACTCGTTCATGAAGGTGGCCGGCTTCAGGACGATGACCCGTTCGCCCGCGACTTGACCCTCGCTGACATCACCCTGGAACTTGACGCGGGGCGCAGAAAGGCCATGGCGGCGAACGATCTCGTCCGCCGCCATGAAGCCGATATTGTGTCGGTTGTTTCGGTGTTTCGGGCCGGGATTTCCGAGGCCCACAACCAATCGCATGTTCTGCTTGCCCGTTGGTGGGACGGCGGGTTATTCCTCGTCGCCCTCGCCGTCGGTGCTTTCGCCTTCACCTTCTTCGCCCTCTTGACCCTCTTCGCCTTCTTCAAGCTCGGCATCCGGGTCGATTTCGTCTTCGACCGGCGCGACCGTCGGCGCGGCAATGGTTGCGATGGTGAAGTCACGATCCGTGATCGTCGGCTTGACGCCGTCCGGCAGCGCGATATCGGAGATGTGGATGCTGTCACCGACGTCTAGGCCGGTCAGATCGGCCACGAACTCCTCGGGAATGGCACCCGCGCGGCAGACAACCTCGACCGCATGGCGGACGACGTTGAGAACGCCGCCACCCTTGAGGCCGGGGGATTCGTCTTCGTTCGTGAAGTTGACCTGAATCTCCAGGTTGATCCGCGTGCGTTCGGTGACGCGCAGGAAATCCAGATGCATCGGCACATCCGTGACCGGGTGTACCTGCAACTCGCGGCACAAGACCTGCTGCTGGTTGCCATCCACGTCGATATCGAACAGCGTGGCGAAAAAGCCCGGCTGCGCGAGAGCGGCCCGCAACTGGGCCGGCGTGATGGAAATGGGTTCGGGGTCCTTGTTCGCGCCATAGATCACCGCCGGCACTTTGCCGATTCGGCGAGTTGCACGGGCGGCCCCCTTGCCGACCTGTGCGCGCGATTCCGCGTTAAACGTCACGGTATCCGCCATGATTAACTCCTCTGACCCGGCCATGCCTCCAAGGGTGCCACGACCGGGGCGGTTAAGTATCGACGCTGGATGCGCCGAATTCTAATTGAACAGACTTGAAACCGAGGCTTCGCGGCTGATGCGGTCTATCGCCTTGCCCAACAGGGGGGCGACCGTCAGCTGCTGGATGTTGCTCGCCACACGCACCGCTTCGGTCGCCTGTATCGAGTCTGTCATCACCAGGGTTTCCAGCGGAGATGCCGCAACACGCCCCACGGCACCACCCGACAGCACACCGTGCGTCACATAGGCGGACACCGATTTGGCGCCTTGATTTACCAACGCTGTCGCGGCGTTGCACAATGTACCGGCGCTATCACAGATATCGTCGATAAGTATACAGCGTCGCTGGTCGACGTCGCCGATGATGTTCATCACTTCGGAAACGCCAGCCCGTTCGCGGCGCTTATCGATGATCGCGAGATCGGCGTCAAGGCGTTTGGCAAGTCCCCGGGCACGAACGACGCCGCCGACGTCGGGCGAAACAATCACCAGATCGCCGTTGTCTCCCTGGCTCCCGAGATTCTCGGAGAACATTGGCTCGGCATAAAGATTGTCGACCGGAATGTCGAAGAAACCCTGAATCTGGCCCGCATGCAGGTCTATGGTCAGGACCCGGTCGGCCCCTGCCTCGGTGATCATGTTGGCGACCAGTTTCGCGGTGATGGGGGTTCGCGGCCCGGTTTTCCTGTCCTGCCGGGCATATCCGAAATAGGGCAGCACGGCCGTGATCCGGCGTGCAGAGCCGCGCCGCAGCGCGTCCAGCGTGACCAGAAGCTCCATCAGATTATCGTTCGCCGGGTAGGATGTGGACTGGACAACGAAGACGTCCTCGCCGCGCACATTCTCCAGAATCTCGACAAACACTTCCATGTCCGAGAAACGTCGGATGGAGGCCTGTGTCAGCTCAATATTCAGATATGCCGAAATTGCCTCGGCAAGCGGGCGGTTGCTGTTGCACGCCAGCACCTTCATCGATCGTACCCCCGAACCCTGAATGTCGCCCTCTCGCGACCCGGGTCATTCTCGACCTTCTCAGCGGGGGCGGTTGTCGCAACCGACCCCATGCGCGGGCGGAACGTATCAACCCTACAGGGGGCTGTAAACAAGACTCCTCTGGGGATAATAACCGGCGCCTTTTTAACGTTGCGCCTTGTCGTCGCCGTCGCTATTTCCGGTCTCGGGCGCGACAAAACCATCGCGCCAGTCGATCCGTGAAACGAGGTCCACCAAACCGGCTGCAGCCGCAAGTCCGGCCTCGCGCGCGAGGTCGCCCAAGCGGTTTTCGATGACGCTATTGGCGAACAGGCTTGCCTGCTCGATCTTTCCGATCTCCGTGCCGAAGGGGTCGGCGACGACCCACTTGATCGCGACTTCGGTGCGCGCGTCCGGGAGAGGCGTCATGCGGACTTCCGCCGTCGCCGTCAGGGTTTCATCGCTCGGCGCGACAGCGACACGGGCCCCCAGTCGTCGCAGGCCCTGACGCAAGGCCGCCTTCAAGCGCATCCCGCCATTTGCCGGTGCGCCGCTTGCCGTTCCCACATAGATCGCGGGTGTCACCACCTCGGTCTTGACGTCGTCCTGGATATAGGCGGCGATTTTGGGCGCGGCGCGCGCGGCAAAGGCCTCCATGAGTTCTGGCTCGGCCAGCGCCCAAGGTTCGATGGGCGTGCCCTCTATACTCTGTTCGTAACGCCCGACTTCTTCGCCCGACGGGTCATAGAGAATCCATGCGATATGGGCGTCGCGGCCGGGGTCGATCACAGTGCCGGACAAAACCATGCTGGATTGGTTGCGGCTAAGCCGGAAGGCGGGAACGTCCTGCTCGATCAGGGCCTTGACCATCTCGCGGGCCAGCCCGTCCGCCGTCGCCGCGGGGGCATCGACCACCGGCCGGACCAGAATACCGGGCGAATCCAAGAGCGGAAGCAGACCGTTATCGCTGTCGGGTGGACGCTCGAATACCCGCGGCACCGGCTGGCATGCGGTCAGAAGAACCAGCAGCGCCACGAACAGGCTAAAGCGCACAGCTCACCATCATCGCCGCCAGCGTGAAGAATATCAGCATGATCAGATAGGGCATGGACTAGTCTTCCGCGCCCAGAACGATCAGCGACAGGTTGCGGCCATAATCCGGTTCGTGCCGGTGACAGCTGCGCCGGTAGCTGAAGAAATTCTCGTCACGATAGGTGTCGTGGCCGGTCGCGGCGGGGGCGGCTACCCCGGCACGTACCAGCCGGGTCTGCACATATCCGGGCAGATCAAACAGCAGGCGGTCGGAATTTGGCCGCGGCGTAAAGAACGTCTCGTTCGCGGTGTCCTGCGCCAGGAAAGGCGCGGGAAATTCAGGCCCCACTTCATAGGATGCCGGGCCGATACAGGGTCCGACTGCGGCGATGATGCGCCCGCGGTCGGCACCGCGTATTTCCATTTCGGCCACCGTCGCCTCGATCACGCCATCCAGCGCACCGCGCCAGCCGGCATGTGCTGCCGCGACGATACGGGCGCCGGGGTCGGCAAACAGAACAGGCGCGCAGTCGGCCGCCAGAACACCGATCGCCAAGCCGGGGCGCGTGCAGACAAGCGCGTCGGCTTCCGGCGGCTCATCCGGGTCCATCGTTTCGGCGTCGACAACGCTGGCGGAGTGAACCTGGCAGAGGGTGCGAAGCTTGTCGTCATCCGTGCCGACCGTCTGGGCCGCGCGGGCGCGGTTCTCGATCACATGGGGGCGGTCGTCGTCCGAGCCGAGCCCGCAATTGAGGCCAGCATAGATCCCCGCGCTGACCCCGCCCGCGCGGGACAGGAAGCCATGCCGAACACCGGGGAGGCGGCCCAAATTATCTGCGTTTGCGTGCGGGTCTTGCATGATGATCAGGATTGGGAGTCGAAGCCGGCGAGAAGCTCGATCCGTTGCTCGGTGAGGGCCATTACCTTGAACAGGGTGCCCATTTCGGAGGGTCCGATCAAGCGGGTCAGCGCGGCGTTCAGGTCGCGCGTCTGGCGTTCGTCTGCATTCCCGCGCAGGGCTTTCGCCCGCTCGCGAATACCGAGCCTTTGCAGAAATACGCCCTGATCCAGCGGTCCCAGGGATCGTACCCCGGCGGCCGTGGCGGCCTCGGCAACGCGCTGGAAATCCACATGCGCGGTCACGTCACTCGTCCCCGGTGCGTCGAGGGGGCCGATGGGCCGATGCTGTCGGACGGCCTGAAGGGTCTCGCCGATGGCGGTCCGTCGATGACCATAGTCCACGAAGAGTGCGCTGCCGCCATGGGTCGCAATGTGGGTGGCGATGGCGCTGACGACCGCCGTCACCGCCGGCGATTCTTCAAGAATATCACCCTCGGATGCGTCGGTGAGCAACCGCGCCGCGTTCGGGCCATCCGGGCTTGCCGTCCCGGTTGCGGTAAACGTCAATGCGCCCGTCGCTATGTTGTGGTCGACCATGCGTTCGCGCCAACTATCGCGGGTCTTCACGAACTGCCGTACCGGCAACGCATCGAGGAATTCGTTGGCGACGAATATCGCAGGCAGGCCGTCGAGCGTGGGGACGGCATCGTGCCAGGTCACATTCTGGCCCTGCAGAGCCTTTTGCTGCGCCGTGCGCAATGTGGGGCTGGTCTCGACCATGTGAATCTGCGCCGCGGCGCGACAAGCGGGCAGGGTCGCCAGCGCGCGCAGTGTATCCGCCATCAATGTGCCGCGGCCGGGGCCCAGCTCGACCAACGCGAATTCGGCGGGCGCGCCGATCCGCTGCCAGGCGTCGACACACCACAGGCCGATCAGCTCACCGAACATCTGGGAGATCTCGGGCGCCGTGGTGAAGTCGCCGTCCACGCCAAACGGGTCGCGGTTGGCGTAGTAGCCCCCTTCGGGGTCGCCGAGCACGATCTTCATATAGTCCGCGACGCTGATTGGGCCGTGTTCGGCGATCAGGCGCGTCAGGCGGCGGACGACGGGCTGTCCGTTATCCATGTACGCGGGTCCTGATGGGATCGATGTGCCTATGGGGACGGCGTGGCCGTTCGTTTATTGTTATCGAGGCGATCATGGGTCATCGCATAGACGATGAAGATCAGACCGGCAATGGCGATCGGCGTCGACAGCCATTGGCCGATGGTCGAACCCCACAGCAGGAAGCCGCCGTCACCGACATAATTGTCGGGTTGGCGGAAGAATTCGACAAAGGTGCGGGCCGACCCGTAGCCGAGCAGGAATACGCCTGTGAGCAGGCCGGGCCGGCGTCGCGCATGGGCAAGGCGGATCAATGCGAACAGGATAATGAACAGCAGGATGCCTTCCAGCCCCGCCTCATAGAGCTGGCTGGGATGGCGGGCGATATCGCCGCCATCGGGAAACAAGACCGCCCAAGGGACGTCGGTGGCGCGGCCGTACAGCTCGCCATTGATGAAATTCGCCAGACGCCCCAGGAACAGGCCGATCGGGGCGGCGGCAGCCACCAGATCGCTGAGGGTCAGGACCAGAATCCGGTATCGGCGGGCATACAGGATGATCGCGACAACGACGCCGAGAAGGCCACCATGGAACGACATGCCGCCGTTCCAGACCGCCAGTATTTCGAGCGGATTGGTGAGAAAATAGGCGGGTTGGTAGAAGCCCGCGAATCCAAGCCGTCCGCCCGCGATAACGCCGACGATGGCCCAGCTGAAGAAGTCCCCAACCTGTTGCGATGTCATCGTCACCGGCGGCCGGCGCAGCAGGGTCACCATATAACCCCAGCCCGCGAGAAGCCCGGCGATGAAGGCGAGCGCATACCAGCGCACGACGAACGGGCCGATCGCGATCGCGACCGGGTCAATTTCTGGAAATGGAATCGGCCCGGTCATAATCGTTCAGACATAGGGGTCGTTGGTTGCGAGATAGTCTTGCACATAGCTGCGCACCCCATCCTCGAGGGATGTGAAGGGTTGATCGTATCCGGCGTCGCGCAGGCGGTCCATTCGCGCTTCCGTGAAGTACTGATACTGATTGCGGACCTTTTCGGGCATGTCGATATAGGTGACATCCCGCGCCTGGCCCATCGCGTCAAAAATTGCGCCGGCCATGTCGTCGAACGACCGTGCCTGACCTGTGCCAATATTGAAGATTCCGCTGACACCCGGATTGTCGCGCAACCATAGCATAACCGACGCGGTGTCGCGGACATGGACGAAGTCGCGCAGCTGGCCGCCGTCGCCATAGTCCGGCTCGTGGGATTTGAACAATCGCGCGCCGCCGGTCTCGCGGATCTGTTGCCAGAATTGCGGCACGACACTCTGCTGGCCACCCTTGTGATACTCGTTAGGCCCGTAGACGTTGAAAAACCGAAGCCCGGCCCATTGCGGTGGCGCGTGACCGGCGGCGGCCATGCGCAGTGCGGCGCGATCGAAAAGAAGTTTCGACCAGCCATAGGGGTTGAGCGGACGCAGCCGCGCCAGGGCTTCGTCGTCATTGGCGTCGTCGAAGCCCCGTTCGCCGCCGCCATAGGTAGCGGCCGAAGAGGCATAGATGAACGGTACCTGGTTTGCGGCACACCAGTCCCACAGGCGCAGGCTGAGCAGATAATTGTTGCGCATGATCCGATCGACATCCCGTTCGACCGTCGAGGAAATGGCGCCCATATGAAAGAGCGCCTCGGGCGGCTCGTCGAGCGCCGCGAGCCAGTCCGGGAGCATATCCGGCGCAATCAGTTCGAAGGGCCCGCGTTTGACGATATTGCGGGCCAACGCGTCTTCGTCGAAATCGCAAACCACGGGCGCGCCGCCGCGCTCGGACAGTGCGGCCACAAGGTTCGAACCGATGAATCCGGCCCCGCCGGTCACGACATGCATTCGCTGCTCCAGTATTGACCGCCGCTTTATAGGCTTTCGCGGGTCGGTGCGGCAATGTGGCAGCCCTGTTCGTTTGCGCCGGAAGGGCGTAATGTCGCCTCACCTGATAAGGAGTGACCGGCATGCAGACCCGAAGCCGATTGTTGGATGAAGTAGCTCGCCTCGCAAATGGTGCGGCGGGTGTTGCTAGCGGCCTGCGCGAGGAGATCGACTCGCTCGTTCAGCAGCGTCTGGAGCGCGTTCTGGCGGATATGGAGCTTGTCCGTCGCGAGGAGTTCGAAGCCGTCGAGGCGGTTGCGATAAAGGCCCGTGAAGAACAGGAAGCCCTGGGGAAACGGGTGGTAGCGCTGGAGAAGAAGCTCGCCGCGCGGTCCCGTAAATCGCCGTCGAAATCGTCGACGAAAGCCACGGGCAAGGGTGCCGCCACCAAGGGCTGACGCGCGGGTTCCGGCTGAAACCGCCATACTTAGAAATAGCTGAGGATGTCCACAGGCACGGCGGTTGCGGCGCAGTCGGCGTTCGTGACAATCTACTTCCAGTAGTGGTTGTACGCTCATGACCTACAATATTTCGTAGCTATTACAAGATATTGGGGGTCACGGAGTTTGCACGCACAAACCGCATTCCAGAGGCCTTTCCTATATGGGTAACCTGTCCCAAAGTGTCATCGATCAGACATTGCATCCTCTCGATCTGACCGAGGAGATGATCGCGATGCGCGATTGGGCACAGGAGCGCACGCGTCGGGATGAGTTGCTGGCCGAAATTGCCGGGCGCTGGTGTGATTACCACGCGGTGTTCAACTGGATCGACGATATCGGCGCGCTACAGCTGGCGTGCGCATTTGATATGCGCACCCCGCCTGAAAAGCGTGACGCGGTGCATGAATTGCTGGCCGTGCTGAACGAGCGGCTCGGCATCGGCCATTTTGATGTCGGCTCGCGGGACGGCCTGCCGGCTTATCGCCATGCCCTGTTGTTGCGCGGCGGTGGCTTGTCGGCCGAACAGATCGAGGACATGGTCGATATCGCGGTGCACGAGCTGGACCGGTTCTACCCGGCTTTCCAGTATGTGGTCTGGGGTAACCAGTCCGCCCATGCCGCCGTAAGCTCGATCATGTTCGACACGGTCGGTGAAGCCTGACCCCGTCGGTCGACGGAGACCCTTGATTCGCCTAGCGGACGAAGACTTACGGACGAAAAACCATGACCCGATCTGAATCGATACTGCTCGTCGGCTGCGGCAAGATGGGGAGCGCGTTGATGGACGGATGGATCGGGCAGGGTACGCCGCCCGATGCCATTTACGTCGTCGACCCCATGCAGCCGGATTTGCCAACGGGCGTCGCGGGCGGTGCGGCATTCGAAGATATCCCGGACGGTTTTGATGCCACGGTGGTCGTGCTGGCGGTGAAGCCGCAAGTCATGGATGCGGTACTCGCGCCTTATCCTGCCCTCGTGCGCCCCGGCGCGGTTTTCCTGTCGATCGCCGCCGGGCGCACCATTGCCTCGTTCGAGGCTGTGCTGGGCGCCGACGCACGAATTGTCCGTGCCATGCCCAATACGCCGGCGGCGGTGGGCCGGGGGGTTACCGTTCTGGCTGGCAACGACCATGTCACCGATGATCAACGCACCGCCTGCGAAGCCCTCATGACGGCGGTCGGCAAGGTTGCGTGGGTGGCTGATGAAGGCCTGATCGATGCCGTGACGGGTGTGTCGGGGAGTGGGCCTGCATACGTGTTCCATCTGGTCGAGGCGATGGCCGACGCAGGGATCGCTGCGGGCCTGTCGCCGGCATTGGCGATGCAGCTTGCCCGCGAGACGGTTGCCGGCAGCGGCGAGTTGCTGGCGCAAAGCGACGAACCTGCCGCGACCCTGCGCGAAAATGTGACCAGCCCCGGGGGCACGACGGCGGCAGCCCTCGATATTCTGATGTCAGATGATGGTCTGACCGCGTTGATGACCCGCGCTATCTTGCGCGCGACCGAGCGTTCCCGCGAGCTTGCCGGCTAGCGTTTCGCTTAACAGGGTGCCATGTCTGTCCTAGGTTTCGGACCTATCGGAGCCGGTATGACCGAAAACGACGGCGAAAACCTGAACAAGTTGATCGACGCCATGCTCGACATGGTCGCGACCGATGGCTGGTCGGCGATCACGCTCGATGCGATTGCGTTACACGCGGGTATGGCACCGTCGGACGTGCGTGCGTTGTGCGCGGACAGGGGGGAACTGCTTGATGCTTACGCGCGTCGCGTCGATGCGGCCGCCTGCGCGGATGCACAAGCGGGGACCGACCCTGCCGCGCATTACGATGAGCTGCTGGATATCCTGATGCGGCGGTTCGAGACGCTGCAGCAACACCGGCAGGCGGTTGCGCGTCTGGTTCGGGAGGTGCCGGCAGACCCGATAACCCTGCTGCGCCGCCTGCCTCAAAGTCAGCGGTCCTTTGCGTCTCTGGCTGCTGCTGCGGGCTATCCGGACAAATGTCTTTCGGCTGTGGTTTTTGCCAAGGGGCTTTCGGCGGTCTGGCTGGCAACGCAACGCGACTGGTTGCGCGACGATACCCCCGACCTGTCGATCACCATGGCCTCGCTCGATCGCAATCTCGGCCGCGCGCTCGATCTGATGGGGCCGGCGCTTTGTCTTGCGGGCGCGTGTGCGCGTGTGCAGGGCGGTGCATCATGAGTGAGATTACGTTCGACGATTTTCAGAAGTTGGATATCCGGGTTGGTACCATTGTCGACGCGCAGCCCTTTCCGGAAGCCCGCCGTCCGGCGATTAAATTATGGGTCGATCTGGGGGTGGAGATCGGCATCCGGAAAACCTCGGCGCAATTGACCGTTCATTACGCGCCCGAGCAATTGGTCGGCCGTCAGGTTGCCGCGGTGGTGAATTTTCCACCCAAACAGATCGGCAAGTTCATGTCGGAAATTCTGGTGCTGGGCTTTCCCGATGATAATGGGGCCGTTGTCTTGCTGAATGTTGATCAGCGGGTCGAGAATGGTGGGCGCCTGTTCTGACGCCTGTGGTGCCTTGTGCGCCTATATCGGAATCCGGATCAGGACCTGCAAACCGCCCGCCGGTGATTCCCCGAGGCTGATTTCACCGCCATGTCCATGGACGATGTCCTGGGCGATCGAAAGGCCGAGACCGGTGCCACCGGTTTCCTGGTTGCGGGACTCGTCCAAACGGAAAAACGGCCGGAACACGTCGTCGCGCTTGTCTTCGGGAATTCCAGACCCATCGTCATCGACAGTGATTTCCAGAACGCTGCCGTTGCGGCGCAGGTGCATCTCGACCGTTTCCGCATGGCGTGCCGCGTTGTCGGCAAGGTTGGTGAGACAGCGCCTTATGGCGGCCTGTGCCAGCGGCAGTGCAACCGGTTCCGCGACATGTGCCGTTATGTTCGCACCGTTTCGGCGTGCGTCATGGGCAACCTCTTCGAGCAGCTTGCCGGCGTCGATGAGTTGTCGTTCCTGGGTACCTTCGCCCCGGGCAAAATTCAGATAGCCTTCGATCATTCCTTCCATCGCGGCCACATCGGAATTGAGCTCGTCGATTTCCGTGTTCCGGTTCAGCATCGCGAGCTGTAGTTTCATCCGGGTCAGGGGGGTGCGCAGGTCGTGGCTGACGCCGGAGAGCATATCCGTGCGTTGCTGAATTTGCCGTTCCAGCCGGTTGCGCATCGCCATAAATGCGCTGGCGGCCTGGCGTACTTCGGTCGCACCGGAGGGTTTGAAATTCGGTGTGTCCCGGCCCTTGCCGAAATTTTCCGCCGCCGTCGCGAGCCGTCGGATGGGACTGACCTGATTGCGCATGAACAGGGTCGCCACCGCGAACAGAATCAACGATGTGCCGATCATCCAGAAAATGAATATCTTGGTGGTCGAACTGATAAGCCGCTCTTCGTTCGCGGAAACCTTCAAAACGCCGGAGGGCAGCTGGATGTCGATCAGGACCCGATCGCTCTGGCTGCTCGTATCGATCATGAAGGGCCGTTGCACGGCTTCGCGCAACGAACGGGACAGGGTGACCTCGAGATTTCCCGCCGGTTCGAATTGGGTGTTCGGCAGGATTGTTCCCTCTTCATAGTCGAGGACGAGGTCGAGCGTGCGGCGCGCCAGCTCAAACAATTGGGGTCGATTACTGGATACCGGGTTTTCGTCGATCAGCTCTAGCACCATGGAGATATCGCCGGAGAGTGCCGTTGCGCGGTGTCGGCTGACATTTGACCAGTGCCGGTCATAGAAGATGACGCCGCTCACCACCTGCAGCAGCACGAGGGGCACCACAATGATCAGCAGGGAGCGTGCCAGCAGGCCGCGCGGCAGGATTCGCTTGAGCGTCAGCCGAAGAATGCGAGGCACGCGCGTGAGCGCTTCTAGTCGGGCCATAGGACATACCCTTGTCCCCGGATCGTCTGCAGATAACGGGGGGTGCGTAGGTCGGGTTCAATCTTGCGGCGGAGCCGTGTGACCTGCACATCGACCGCGCGGGCGCTCCCGGTTATGCCGCTTTTCTGCTGAAGCGTATCACGATTAACCGGGCTTCCGGGTGTCGCTGCCAGGACGTCCAGCAATCGTGCCTCGGCGCCCGTCAGCGGGACCATGCCGTCGGGGCCCGTGAGAATCTGTCGTTGCAGGTCATAGGAATGGGAGCCGAACTGGAAGACGCTGATCTCGCGCACATTGACCTGCGCACGGCGCAAAATGGACCGGATGCGCGCCACCAGTTCGCGCGGTTCGAAAGGTTTGGTCAGATAGTCGTCGGCGCCGCGTTCGAGACCGTCAATCTTGCTCTCGGGTTCGGTCATCGCCGTGAGCAGCAGGATGGGAACAGGGCTGTTCTCGCGCAATCCGCTCGTGAGGTCGAGGCCGCTTTCGCCGGGCATCATCACATCCAGAACAAGCAGATCGAACTGAAAGCTTTTCATTTTGTCGCGCGCCTGCGCCGCGCTGTCCGCGACCGTCACGCGGAACCCGCTTTCCGAAAGGAACCGCTGCAGCAGGTCCCGGAGCCGGCGATCATCGTCGACGACAAGAATATGCGGGCTTTCATCCATCGCGTCGGGACTCTATCTCCGATCCGCGATTCCGTCTCTAGCCACGGCGGATTGTCGATGGACGCACCCGGGCACGGTCCTCGGGGTTGATGATGCTCGTCAGCACCCGACGGAAACCCTCGACGGCCTCATCGCCGGCCTCGCGGTAGGCGCGCACGAAGCGGTCTATCTGAGTCGAGGTGAGGGCGTGTTCCAGCGTCTTGCCCTTCTCCGACAGGGTGAGCTGCTTGCGTCGGCGGTCGTCTGGGTTGGGGCGCTGGTTGATGAACTCGTCCCCGATCAGTTTGCCCAGCACACGCGACAGGCTCTGCTTGGTGATCCGCAGAATATCCAGAAGCTCTGTCACGCTGATTCCGGGGTTGCGCCCCACGAAGTAGATCACCCGATGATGCGCCCTGCCGAGCGAATACTGTTCCAGGATCTCGTCGGGCTCGCCGGTGAAATCCCGGTACGCGTAGAACATGAGTTCGATGCCCTGGCGTAGGTCCTCTTCACGCAGAACTGCGGTATCGGGGTTCGATTTAAGGTCAACCATGTTGACTTAATTAAATGGCAATGTTACCTGACGCAACCTTTTGGGGTAACTTTTTGTCCCAGAGTTTGGTTTGTGGGACCGTATATTTCGAGGGCTGAGAGATGCACGAAACTCCCTATGATGATCGCGAAGGGGTGATCTGGCTCAATGGTGACTTTGTCCCCTGGGCCGACGCCAAGCTGCATGTACTGAACCATGCGCTGCATTACGCGTCGGCGGTGTTCGAGGGCATGCGCGCGTACAATGGCGAGATTTTCGAACTCACCGCCCACAATGAGCGGCTTCACAATTCGGCCGAAGTCCTCGGTTTCGAGGTACCTTATACCGTCGCGGAACTCGATGATGCATGCCGCGAGGCGCTCGCCCGAGCCGGTTTGACCGATGCCTATCTCCGCCCGATCGCCTGGCGCGGTCCGGAGCAGATGGGTGTCTCGGCGCAGAAATGCGAAATCCAGGTGGCGATCGCCGTTTGGGAGTGGCCGTCCTATTTCACGCCGGAAGCACGGATGAAGGGTATCGAACTCGACTGGGCGATCTATCGCCGGCCGGACCCGAAGACAGCGCCGGTGAGCGCCAAGGCGGCGGGTCTCTACATGATCTGCACCCTGTCGAAGCACGCCGCCGAGGCGAAGGGCTATTCCGATGCCCTGATGCTCGACTGGCGCGGGCAACTCGCCGAAACCACGGGCGCCAACATGTTCCTGGTGATCGACGGCAAGATCCACACGCCCACGCCGGATTGCTTTCTGGACGGTATCACGCGGCGTTCGGTGATCGATCTTGCCAGGAAGCGCGGTTACGAAGTGATCGAGCGCGCGATCATGCCCGAAGAGCTCGGCGACGCGACTGAGATGTTCGTCACCGGCACGGCGGCCGAGGTTACCCCGATCGCCAAGATCGCCGACGATCATACCTTCACGGTCGGCGACATCACCAAGACGCTGATGCAGGATTACGACGCGCTGGTGAACGGTCGGGCAGAGGCTGCCGCGGCGGAGTAGCCGCCGGCGACTATTTTTCCGGCGTTTTGTCCCAGCGCGCGGCCGCCGCGTCGTCGGTAGCGCGGGTTTCGACCCAGACACCGCCGGCGTCGGTATCTTCCAGCTTCCAGAACGGCGCGTCCGTTTTCAGCCAGTCCATCAGGAACTGGCAGGCGTCGAACGCGGCCTGCCGGTGGGCCGACGCGCACGCGACCAGCACGATCTGATCGCCCGGCTCCAGTCTTCCATAGCGATGGATGATCAAGCTCGCATCTAGCGGCCAGCGGCGGTTCGCCTCGGCCTCGATCTCGCCGAGCTTATTCTCCGTCATGCCCGGGTAATGTTCGAGGGTCATGGCGCTGATCGGCTGGTCCGTGCCCGCGACCGGCGCCATGTCCCGCACCAGGCCGGTGAAGGTTGCCACGCCGCCGATCATCGTTTTCCCGGCGGTCAGGACCTTGATTTCCGCCCCGATGTCGAAGTCTTCCTCTTGTACGCGGATCATCGCGCCAGGCCCTTCAGCCGCCGGTGACCGGCGGGAAGAACGCGATTTCATCCCCGTCGGCGAGCGGATGGTCGAAGGCGACATAATCCTGGTTCACGGCCGCGCGGATCACGTCGCGTTTCTCGAAGGCGGCAGCGTAGCCGTCGCCCCGATCGATCAGCCAGTCGATCAGGCCGTCGACCGTCGCCACACCCGCGGGTAGATCGATTGTCTCGGCGGACGTGCCGATCCGCTGTCGCATCCAGGCAAAATACAGAATTTTCATCGCGCCACTTCCGTGAAGGGAAGAAAGGATACCATCGTTCCCGGCGTGAGCTGGGTCATCTCTTCGGGCAATTCAACCAGCCCCTCGGATTCGACCATCGACGTCAGCACGCCCGCACCGCTGCGCGGGTGCTTGTGCGCCACCAGTATGCCGTCGTCGCCGGTCTCCAGGCCGACGCGTACATACTCGCGCCGCCGCTCCTTCTTGGCATGCGCAAACCCGGCACGGACCTGGTAGAGGCGTGGCGACAAATCCTTGGCCCCGCCGAGATGCAGTAGGGCCGGGCGCGCCAGGCGCAGAAACGTCACCATCATCGCGGTCGGGTTTCCCGGCAGGCCAATAAACGGCGTATCACCGATTTGCCCGAATGCGATCGGGCGTCCCGGTTTGATCGCGACCTTCCAGAAATGCAGCTTGCCCAGTCGTTCGATGCTGGCCGCGAGATGGTCCTCATCGCCCACCGACATGCCGGCGGACGAGACGATCGCGTCGCATTCCGCCGCGGCGGTCTCGAGGGCGCCCTCGATTCGGCCGGCATCGTCGGGGATGATCCCGTAATCGCGCACGTCGCAGCCGAGGTCCGACAGGACGGCCATGAGCGCGTGACGGTTGGCGTCGTAGATTCCGCCGGCCGGGGCATCGGCGCCTGGCTCGAACACCTCGTCGCCGGTCGACAGCACGCCGACCACGAGTTTCGTGAAGACCGGCAATGCCGCCAGCCCGACCGATGCGGCGAGCCCGACGTCCTGGGGTCGCAGCCGCTGGCCCGCCCGCAATATGATTTGGCCGCGGGCGACATCCTCGCCGCTGTCCCGGCGGTTTGCACCCCGGGATATCCCGGCTGGGATCAGGACAAGCGCCTGCCCGTCGCGATCCTCGAGACGGCAATCCTCCTGCATCAACACCGTGTCCGGCCCGGTGGCCCCGCCGGGAATCGGCGCGCCGGTGAAGATCCGCACCGCGGTGCCGCGCGCCGGTATGCCATTCAGCGGATGACCCGCCGTCACGCGACCGGTGACGGGCAGGGCGGTGTCGCCGTCGAGTGCGAGATCGTCGAAGTAAACTGCGTAGCCGTCGACCGCCGAATTGTCGTGGGGCGGCACCGCCCGGTCCGATACGATATCTTCCGCCAGAATGCGTCCGGCGGCGTCGGTGAGCGCGATGGTCTTCGTGTCGACGATGGTCGTCAGCCGCGCCTCGAGCATCGACAGCGCCGTCTCGGCGGGGATCAGGCCGCCGTCGGCCTCGAAGCAATCATCGGAGAGCTGCGCCATGGAACTACGCCGCTCCGTCGGCGGGTCTTGCGGCGGCATAACCGGGGCGCGTCAGGCCCCAATGTTGCTCGATGAAGTCGGCCACGGCGGCCGGGTCGCCCGCGTCAAGGCGCTGCACCCCGTCCGGCAGGCCGGTCGTCGCGCCGTCGTCGGCCACGGCGATGATGTTGGGGTCGCGCAGGGCGTGGGGCGGGTCATCGAGCCCCTGGCGGTAGACCTCGATCTTCTCATGATCCTCGTGCTTGAAGCCTTCGACCAGCACCAGATCGACCGGGCTCATCCTGGCAACCAGCTCCCGGGTCGACGGCTCGTCGTCGCCACGCAATTCGTGCATTAGCGCCCAGCGCGTCGACGAGCCGACCATGACCTCGGTGGCACCGGATTCGCGGTGTTTCCAGCTGTCCTTTCCCGGCGTGTCCACATCGAAAACGTGATGGGCGTGCTTGACGGTCGAGATCCGGTAGCCGCGCGCGGTCAGTTCGGCGACAAGCTCGACCACCAGCGTGGTTTTGCCGCTGTCGTGCCACCCCACGATTCCAGCGATACGCATCAGCTCTCCCCCGTGCTAGGTTTGAGTTGACGCGCGGCCGAACGGACATAATCGAAACCGGTGATCAGGGTCAGCGCGGTGGCGACCCACCAGATTGCTGAAACCGCAAGCAGTTGGCCGGGATCGGCAAGCGGGGCGAGAATCAACAGCGCCAGGGCCACGAGCTGGGCCGTCGTCTTCCACTTGGCGAGCTTGGTAACTGGCAGGGGCAGGTCGCGCTGGGCGAGGAATTCGCGCAACCCGGACACCAGAAACTCCCGGCAGAGAATGAGGATCGCGCCGGCCACATCCCAGCCGGCGATGTCTCTGCGCGCGACAAGCGCCACAATGAGCGCGGCGACCAGCACCTTGTCGGCGATCGGGTCCATCAGCGCGCCGAGCCGGCTGGCCTGATCGAGCACGCGGGCGAGATAGCCGTCGAGATAGTCGGTCAGGGCGAGAACGACGAACAGCCCGAACACCCACCAGCGCATCGCCGGGTCATCCGCGAACAGCATCGCGATAACCACCGGGATCAGCGCAACACGGGACAGGGTGAGGATATTTGGAATGGTCATGCTCTCATGTCCGCGCTGCGGTGCGTAGGGGCGTTATTCATTAGTATGGAAGAAATCATAGATGCGCCGCGCGACCGTGTCGCTGATGCCGTCGACTTGTCCCAGATCTTGCAGGCCCGCGCGCGCAACGGCACGAGCCGACCCGAAATGGTTCAGCAGTGCGCGCTTGCGCTTTGCGCCGATGCCGGGCACCTCGTCGAGCGGGTTCTTCGAGATCGCCTTGGATCTTTTCTGGCGGTGGGCGCCGATCACGAAGCGATGAGATTCATCGCGCAGGCGTTGCAGGTAATACAGAACCGGGTCGTCATGGGGTAGCTGGAACCCGTCCGGATCGCCATCGGCGACGAAGAATTGTTCGCGCCCCGCATCTCTGTCCGGTCCCTTGGCGATGGCCACCGTGGGCACGTCGTCGATACCGAGTTCCTGTAGCGCCTCGAGGGTCGCCGTCAGCTGGCCCTTGCCGCCGTCGATGAGGATCAGGTCCGGCCACTGCCCGCGGTTGCGTTCGGGGTCTTCCTTGAGCGCCCGGGAGAAACGGCGGTGCAGGACCTCACGCATCATCGCGTAGTCATCGCCGGGGCTGTAGCCCTCGCCGTCGTCGCCCGCAGCGCCCTTGATGTTGAAGCGGCGATAGTTCGCCTTCATGAAGCCCTCGGGCCCGGCAACGATCATCGCGCCCGTCGCATGGGCGCCGCGGATATGGGAGTTGTCATACACCTCGATCCGCCCCGGCGGCGCGTCGAGCCCGAAGAGTTCCGCGACCCCTGATAACAGGTCCCGGTTGGTGGCGGTCTCCGCCAGCCGTCGGCAAAGCGCGTCGCGGGCGTTGGTGCGCGCATGATTGACCAGCTTGCGCTTGGCACCGCGCTGGGGAACCGTGATCGACACCTTGCGTTCCGCCCGCACGCCCAACGCCTCGGCGATCAGCGCGATCTCCGAGGGTTTGTGGCTCAGGAAGACCGCCGGCGGTGCAGGCTTGTTTTCATAGAATTGTCCCAGGAACGCACCGAGCACGTCTTCCAGGGGCACCGATTTGTCGTGGCGCGGGAAATAGGCGCGGTTGCCGTAGTTCCGCCCGGCGCGGAAGAAGAAAACCTGGATGCAGGTGCGCCCGCCATCCTGCTCCGCGGCGACGATATCCGCGTCGCGGATGTCCAGGTTCTCGATGTTGATGTCTTGGTTGGACTGGATCTGGGTCATGGCGCGTACCCGGTCACGGAACCGCGCCGCGGCCTCGAACTCGGTGCGCTCGGAGGCGTCCTGCATCGCTGCTACCAGTTCGTCCTGGACCTCGCGCGACCGCCCGGTCAGGAAGTTGCGCGCCTGGTCGACCAGCGTCGTGTATTCCTCCGCGCTCACCTGGCCGACGCAGGGTGCCGCACAGCGCTTGAGCTGATACTTCAAGCAGGGCCGGGTGCGTCCGGAGAAGACCGCGTCGGAGCAGCTGCGCAGCAGGAAGGCGCGCTCCAGGGCGTTGAGGGTCCGGTTCACCGACCCGGCCGATGCGAAGGGGCCGAAATACTCGCCCGGCAGGGTCCGCGCGCCGCGATACTTGATGACCCCGGGCCAGTTGGCCGGGTCCGCGCCGGTGCGGCTCTGGCGGCGAGTCTTGAGCGTCTTGCGTGCCTTGCGCGCGTCGGGCTCGGCCCCGGTCTTTGTGGTCTGCCGGTCCACATGCCCCGTGATCAGGATGTAGGGAAAGCTCTTATCGTCACGTAGCAGCACGTTGTAGCGCGGTGTGAGCCGCTTGATCATGTTGGATTCGAGCAGCAACGCTTCGGCCTCGGTGTGGGTCGTCACCACCTCGAGCTCGACCGTCTCCGCGACCATGCGCTGCAGCCGATAGGGCAGTCGGGTAAGCTGGGTGTAGTTCGTGACGCGCCGGCGCAGGCTGCGGGCCTTGCCCACATACAATGCGTCCCCCGCCGCGTTCAGCATCCGGTAGACGCCCGGGCCGTGGGGGAGCGTCGTCAGCTGTGCACGAATGACCTCGGCCCCGCGTGTCGGCGCGCCGCCGGCGGGTTCCGTGGTTTCCGTGTTGCTCGGTTCGGCTTGCTCGGTCATGGCTCTAGCTAAATACCCGTCGGGCGGCCCGTACCACAAGTTACACGCATCCGCGTATCGTGCGTTACCCGTCGTTGCTAGCCGATCATGGAGCGGATGCTGTCGAACTGGAATGCCAAATAGACACCGTAAAGAAAGATTAGAATCCCGCCCTCGCGGCGGCTGAGGCAGCCTTCGGTCAGCATCATCGGTAACATCAGGATGGTTACACCCAGCAATACCCACAGATCGAACGATAACAGGATGTCCGGGACGGGCAGCGGGGCGACGATCGCCACGACCCCGGTGATACCCAGCAGGTTGAAAATGTTGCTGCCCAGCACATTGCCCAATGCCACGTCACTGTGCCCGCGCATGCTGGCAACAATCACGATCGCCAGTTCCGGCAGGCTGGTGCCGATCGCGACCAGGGTGAGGCCGATAATGGCCTTCGAAACACCGAGCGATTCGGCGACATTCACGCCGCCGTCGACCAGCAACTTGGCTCCGAGCACGGTGCCGGCAAGCCCGCCCAGCAGATAGACCGCGCCGACCCACACCCGTTCGGGCACTCCCGACACGTCGTCGGCCTCATGGCCGTGCAGGCCGTTTTCGATGTTCGCGTTCTCCGCCCGATAGGTGAGGTAGAGGTACACAAACAGGGCGGCGCCTAGGACGAGCCCGTGCCACAGCACGAATATTCCCGTCATCGCGAACCCGACGAACAGGACCGTCGCGGCAAGCACCATCGACCCGTCGTGCCAGATCACCTTGGGGGTACACGCAATGGGCCGAAGCAGAGCGGCGACGCCGAGAATCAGCAGCATGTTCGCCATATTGCTGCCCACGACATTGCCGAGCGCAAGGTCCGGCGCGCCCTTGAGGGTCGCGGTCAGCGTGGTGACGAGCTCCGGCGCAGAGGTGCCGACGGCGATGACGGATAGGCCAATAATCAGGGGCGACATGCCCATGCGGCGCGCCAGCCCGACGGCGCCGCGGACCATGAAGTCTGCTGAAAACAGCAGTAGCGCGAGCCCGATCGCTGCCAGAAGAAAGCCGGTGTAACTGATCTTTGATCTCCCGGGGTCGAGGCCCCGATCACGCCGTACGGACTGGCGAGGGTTGTGGTATGCGCGTACATCGCGATCTATCGCCCGCGTTTCAAGAAGTTTGTCGTGTTTGACATAAACTTTGTTGGAGAAACTCCTGCCGGTCGGCGTCCGGTTTTGACTCTTTCTTCGGGTGGTTTGCTTGTCTGTTTGACGATAGGTTCGGGGGCAAATATCCAGGACGAAAGAGTTCGGCCGGAAAATCAGGGAAAGCAGCATGGAACAAACAGTCGAAGCCCAGCTCGAAACTGTGGGTGCGATCATCGAGATCGCGGCCGAATTCGCGATCGTCGCGCTCGGTGGTGCCGCCGCTCTTGGCCTTTCCTTCGCCATTCAGGGCCGGTCTCGAATTACGGCGCTGGCCTGGTGATCATCCTGACCCGGCCCTTCACCGTCGGGGATACGATTCTGGTCCAGGGTGTCAGCGGAGTCGTCGACGAGGTGAACCTCTCGTCGACCACGCTCATCGGTGAGGATCAGGAGAAAATCACCATTCCGAACCGCAATGTCGTCGGGGAAATCCTGGTCAATTCGGACGCTCACCGGATCGTCGAGTCCCAGATCGTGATCGCCGCCGACAGCGACCCCGAAGTCGCCATCACGGCGATCGCCCAGGCGCTCGCCGACTATCCGGATATGGCCGAGGGCAGCGAACCTCAGGTTGGCATCCACGACTTCAGTTATGGCGGTATCATTATCGGCCTGCGCTACTGGGTACCCAGCTCGCGCTATTTCAAGGCCCGGTTCGAAGTGAACCGTGCGGCCTATGCCGCACTCAAGGGTGAGGGCATCGAGCTGATGAGTGGCGGCCATGTGGCTATCCTGTCGGAGCCGCCGGCCGGAACCTAGGTCATTTGCCCGAAAGGAGCTTCGCGATGAACAGACGGTACACGGCGCTTGCGACCTTCGGCGCGGGCTGCTTCTGGGAACCCCAGCACATCTTCGATCAGGTCGAGGGCGTGAATCACTCATGGGTCGGCTACACCGGCGGGACCAAGAAAAACCCGACCTATGAAGAGGTCTGCCAAACGAACACAGGCCATGCCGAGGTTGTGCATCTGGAGTTCGATCCCACGGTCGTGACCTACGAGATCCTGCTCGACATCTTCTGGGAAATTCATGACCCGACCCAGATGAACCGTCAGGGTCCGGATGTGGGAACCCAATACCGCTCGGCAATCTTCACCCATGACCCCTATCAGGAGAATGCCGCGCGCGTCTCGAAGGCGGCCAAGGAGGCTTCGGGCAAATATGACGCCCCGATCGTCACCACGATCCAGCCGGCCCCCACCTTCTGGGAAGCCGAGGATTATCACCAGAAATACAAAGAGCGGCTCGACTACCGCAGCTGGATGTCGGACATCTTCATGAAGCGGAAGAAAAAGTAGGGGTGACGTCCATGTCAGTCGCCGATAATAAGTGCCTGGTCGAGACCTTCTTCAATGTTATGTGGAACAGTTGGGACGACGCGACCATGCGCGACATCCTTGATCCCGACATCGATTTCCGCGGCTCCATCGGCCTGCAGGTGCACGGCCATGACGGGTTCGCGGGCTACATGCAGACTATCCGCGACGTCTTTTCAGACTTCCACAACCGAATCGACGATATCGTCGCCACCGACGACCGCGCGGTCGCCCGTCTGACCTAAACCGGCACCCATGCCGGTCCCCTGTTCGAGCATGCCGCCACGGGCCGGCGGATCGAATATGCTGGGGTGGCCATTTTCACCATGGCCTGCGGGAAAATCACGAAAGTCTGGGTCCTGGGCGACCGGCTGGCTCTGCTGCGGCAGATCGGAGCGCTACCCACAGAAGGGTAGGGACGCCGCCGCGTTACGGCTCGCGCCGCGCGCGGCGCTTGTGCTTTCCTTTGCCCCTGCCCCGGCCGGATTGCGGTTTCTGGGTCATGTTGGCCTTGGTGCGCGCCGCGCGCTGGGCCGCCAGAACCTGGCCCGGGCTCTCGGGTGTGCCGTCGCCGCCCTCGCGCCAGGGTGAGCCGTCCAGATCCGCACCCATCGCCACCAGCTCCTGTGCCTCCAGGCGCTTGATCTCGTCGCGCAGGCGCGCGGCCTCCTCGAATTCCAGGTCGGCGGCGGCGGTCTGCATGCGCTGTTCGAGTTCGGCCAGGTGGGTCTGCAGATCCTTGCCGACCAGATGGGTGGTCTCGTCATCCTCGATCTCGACTGTCACCCGGTCTCGCTCGAACACGGATTGCAGGATATCGGTGATGTTGGTACGGATGGATTCCGGCGTGATGCCGTTCTCGGCGTTGTAGGCTTCCTGTTTCTTGCGACGGCGCACGGTCTCGTCGAGGGCAGCCTTCAGGCTGTCGGTCATCACGTCAGCATACAGGATCACCCGGCCGTCCACGTTGCGCGCGGCCCGGCCGATGGTCTGCACCAGCGACGTCTTCGAGCGCAGATAGCCCTCCTTGTCGGCGTCGAGTATGGCGACCAGGGCGCATTCGGGAATATCCAGCCCCTCGCGCAGCAGGTTGATGCCGATCAGGATGTCGAAGGCGCCGAGGCGCAAATCACGCAGGATCTCGATCCGTTCCAGGGTCTCGATGTCCGAATGCATGTAGCGCACCCGCAGGCCCTGCTCGTGCATATATTCGGTCAGGTCTTCCGACATGCGCTTGGTCAGGGTGGTGACCAGCACCCGATTGCCCTTGGCGGCGGCGTCGCGGCACTCGGTGATCAGGTCGTCCACCTGGGTCTCGACCGGCCGGATGATGCACTCTGGGTCGGTCAGGCCCGTCGGCCGCACCACCTGCTCGGCGAACACGCCGCCGGTCTGGTTGATTTCCCAGTCGCCCGGGGTGGCCGAGACGAACACGGTCTGGGGCCGCATCTCGAACCATTCCTCGAACTTCAGCGGCCGGTTGTCGACGCAGGACGGCAGGCGGAAGCCGAAGTCGGCAAGCGTGCCCTTGCGCGCTAGGTCGCCCCTGAACATGCCGCCCAGTTGGGGCACAGTGATGTGGGATTCGTCGACGAACAGCAGCGCGTCCTTCGGCAGATATTCGAACAGGGTGGGGGGCGGTTCGCCCGGTGCGCGTCCGGTCAGGTGACGGGAGTAATTCTCGATCCCAGGGCAGGCGCCGGTCGCCGCGATCATCTCCAGATCGAATGTGGTGCGCTGTTCCAGCCGCTGGGCCTCGAGCAGCTTACCCTCGCCGTGAAGTTGCTCGAGCCGGGAAGTGAGCTCCGTCTTGATGGTCTTGCGGGCCTGCTCGAGGGTCGGCTTCGGGGTTATGTAATGGGAGTTGGCGAACACCGTCACCCGTTCCAGCTCGCCGGTGGACGTGCCTGTCAACGGGTCGAACTCTGTGATCTTCTCGATCTCGTCGTCGAACAGGGACAGGCGCCAGGCCCGGTCTTCCAGATGGGCGGGGAAGATTTCCACCGTGTCGCCGCGCGAGCGCAGCGTGCCACGGAAAAAGGCGGTATCATTGCGCCGGTATTGCAGCTCGGTCAGGTCGCGGAGAATCTGGGTCCGGTCGACCCGGTCGCCGACCTGATAGACCTTGGTCATCTTGAGATAGGATTCCGCATCGCCGATGCCGTAGATGCACGACACCGAGGCGACAATCACAACGTCCCGGCGTTCGAACAGGACACGGGTGGCGGCGTGGCGCATCCGGTCGATCTGTTCGTTGATCGAGGATTCCTTCTCGATATAGGTGTCCGACCGGGCGACATAGGCCTCCGGCTGGTAATAGTCGTAATAGGAAACGAAATACTCGACTGCGTTATTCGGGAAGAAGCTCCGCATTTCCGCGAACAGCTGCGCCGCCAGGGTCTTGTTGGGCGCCAGGATCAGCGCCGGACGGTCGGTCTCGGCAATGACATGGGCCATGGTGAAGGTCTTGCCCGAGCCGGTGACCCCGAGCAGGACCTGGTCCATTTCCTCGCGGTTCAGCCCGTCGATCAGGTCGGTGATGGCCTGAGGCTGATCGCCGGCGGGCGTGTAGTCCGACACCAGCTCGAATCCCGCCGGGCCGTCGCCCGCCGGATGGTCTCCGGCAAAGACTCGGCGTGGCAATGCGTCGATTGCCGGCAGGTATTTAGCCTGAATTTCAGCAAGATCAGCCATGGCATCTATATAGGGCGCGCGGGCGTGCGATGGCCAGTGGGGTGCAGTCAAACCCGGTGGAGAAGTTGATCCAGATCAATAAAACTGGGTTGGCGTGCGGGCAGATTGTTGGAAATTCAACAAGGAGCTTCGCTATGCCCCTCGAAAACATCTTTGTCCTGGGAATCGTCGCTGCCGGCATGTTGACATTCAGTGTCGTGGCCGGTTGGCTGACCTGGGAAAGTGGCAAGCGGCACAAGAACGAACAACACCAGGCTGCCGCCGAATAGTCCCAAGAACCCCAGTACTCTGGCGGTAACAGGGTGAAAGGTTCGGCGCGGGCTTGTCCAGCGCCGAACTGTATCCGGGGTATGAGTTTCGCACAGGTGTTTGGAACAGATCGGCTTGCGCAGAATCCGGACGAGGACTAGTTTCTGCGCCCGCAGGCCACATCCTCGAAACAACCCCGAACCGGACCCAATCCGATGGCTCTCCTTGCCGAACGTTTGAGCAGTATCAAGCCCTCGCCGACGATCGCGATCAACACCCTGTCTCAGGAACTCAAGGCCCAGGGACGCGACGTGATCGGCCTTGCGGCGGGAGAACCCGATTTCGATACGCCCCAGAACATCAAGGACGCGGCCGCACGCGCCATGGCCGAAGGCAAGACCAAATATGTTGCGCCCGCGGGCATTCCCGAGCTGCGCGAGGCGATCTGCGAGAAGCTCAAGACCGACAACGAACTCGACTATGAGCCCGGCCAGATTCATGTCGGCTGCGGTGGCAAACAGACCATCTACAACGCCCTGTTCGCGACCCTGAACCCGGGTGATGAAGTGATCGTGGCCGCACCCTACTGGGTGTCCTACACGGATATCTCCCTGCTCTGCGAGGGCGTGCCGGTGGTGATCGACACCACCCAGGAGACCGGCTTCAAGATCACGCCCGAGGCGCTCGAGGCGGCGATCACGCCGAAAACCAAGTGGCTGATGATGAACTCGCCCTGCAACCCGTCGGGCGCGGCCTACACGGCCGACGAACTCAAGGCCCTGGCCGAGGTGTTGCTGCGCCATCCCCATGTCTGGATCATGCCCGACGACATGTATGAGAAGATCATCTATGACGACTTCGAATTCACGACCATTGCCCAGGTTGTGCCGGAACTCTATGACCGCACCCTGACGCTGAACGGCATGTCTAAGGCCTATTGCATGACCGGTTGGCGTGTGGGCTATGCGGCGGGGGCCGTGGAGCTGATCAAGGCGATGAATATGATCGCCTCCCAGTCGACGACCTCGACCTCGACGATCTCCCAATGGGCGGCGGTCGAGGCGCTGCGCGGGCCGCAGGATTTCATTACCGAGCACAACAAGGTGTTTAAGGAACGCCGCGATCTCGTGGTGTCGATGCTGAACCAGGCCCACGGGATCGAATGCGCGACCCCGGAAGGTGCGTTCTACGTCTACCCCTCGGCGGCGGGCATGCTCGGCAAGAAGACGCCCGACGGCGATGTCCTAAACACGGACGAAGACGTGGCCAAATATCTGCTCGGCGCCGAAGGTGTCGCGGTGGTGCATGGCGAGGCATTCGGCCTGTCGCCCCATTTCCGGATTTCCTACGCGACGGCGACGGAAAAGCTAGAAGACGCCTGTACGCGGATCCAGCGGGCCTGCGGCGCGCTCAGCTAGGGTTCTACGTCGAGCTTTTACACGCGGCATTGATTGGGCCTTTAGCTTCGAATCGCATTAGTGTCTCTCCGCCAGCGCCAGAAGCGGCATAGTGGGGAAGATTGTCGGTTCGTGTTCGGTCCCTCGGGATCATCGCTTTTTGTAGTGTCGCCACCATGGCGCTGTGGGTCTCCGCCTCTGCCGTCGTGCCGGCCTTGCGTGAAAGCGTCGGGTTGCCGCCTATGATCGCCTCCCTGTTCACCAGCTCCGTGCAGGCTGGCTTCGTGGTCGGCACCATCATCAGCGCCCTGTTCAATTTGGCCGATCGCTTCGATCCGCGCCGATTCTTCATGGCATCGGCCCTGACAGCGGCAGCTGCGAATGCGCTGATACTTGCTTTTGAGCCGGCCTCGTTCGCCGTGATCGGGCTGCGCTTCGCGACTGGTGTCTGTATGGCCGGGATTTATCCCGTGGGCCTGAAGCTCGCCGCCAGCTGGGCGCGGGGCAATATGGGTCTGATGCTTGGCGGTCTCGTCGGTGGGCTCACTCTCGGCTCCGCCGCGCCCCATCCGTTCAACGCGCTGGGCGGCATCGACTGGGAATTCACAATCGCCGCTGCGTCGATATCCGCAGTCCTCGCGGCCGCAGCGATACTCTGGGTGGAGGAGAGCCGAACACGACAAAGCGCCCGCCTTTCCGGCTGACCCTGAGCGGTGACACCAACACGGGTGCCTTGGCCGCACTGGTGACCTTCGTGGTGATGGGAGTCGGGGCGCTGGGCTGCATCGGCGCCGCAGCGCGGGACGTCGCGCGGCCGACCCCGACTGATCGGGCGCCACACAGCGTTGCGCCGCGGGTTTGTGGTCCTATATTGATCGCCAGCAACGTGACATCCGAACGGGAGACTAACATGGCCGACCTCGATACCCAGACCCAGACCGAGCTGGAAGCAGCCGCCTTCCGCACCCTGGTGCAGCATCTGCGCGACCATCCGGAAGTCCAGAATATCGATCTGATGAACCTCGCCGACTTCTGCCGGAACTGCCTGTCCAAATGGTACAAGGCCGCGGCCGACGACAAGGGTGTCGATATCGACTATGAGGCGGTACGCGAGCTCGTATACGGCATGCCCTATGCCGAGTGGAAGGACAAGCACCAGACCGAGGCGACGCCCGAGCAGCTCGCGAAGATGAAGGAAAAGGCCGGGCACTGACTGGCAACCACGAACCCGCCGCCGTCGATATCGTTGACGCGGCACTCATCGATCCCGATGCCCTGTGGTGCCGGGACCGCTATTTCGACGAACTGAAGGCCCGCTTCGAGGGCGGGTTCGACGCGGGCCCGGGCGGCGCGGCCGGGCTCCGGGTTTGCCGAGATCAAGCGCATGTGGGTCGATTATTCGCTGCGCGGGCAGGGCCTCGGTTAACGCATCCTCGTCGCGCTTGAAGCCCGCGCCCGGACGCTGGGGCATGACCTGGTTCGTCTGGATTCCAATGGCACCCTGTCCGAGGCCCACGCACTCTATCGCCGGTGCGGTTATTCGGAGATCGAGCGCTACAACGATAACCCCTACGCCGAAATCTGGTTCGAGAAGCGCCTCGGCTGACCGGCGCCCGACGGGGTTTTGCACAGGGGGCGGATAAGCGCCCTTTGCATTTTTACCGGCGATTGGGCTACACGCGTCGGCGTCGCCGATACGCGCGGCACCATGCGTTTTCGGAGAGAGTTTGATGTCGGACACCGTTGGAATTGCGGCCGATCGCCTGCGTAGCTTTATCGAGCGGGTCGAGCGGCTGGAGGAAGATCGCGCGAACCTGAACGCGGACATCCGCGAGGTCTATTCGGAGGCCAAATCGGCCGGGTTCGATGCCAAGACGATGCGCCAGATCGTGCGCCTGCGGAAACTCGAGCCGGCCGAACGCCAGGAGCAGGAGCATCTGCTCGAGGTCTACCGCAACGCCATCGGCTTCTAGGCGGCCACCGTTTCGGCGCCGGTGATTCGGTGCCAAGGGCACCGTGAACGTCCGATTACCATCGGCTTGCCGTTTACCCTGGTACTGATCGCCATGTGCGTCAGCCTGTATATGGGGCTGACCCATGAATTGCGGTTTGCCGGGGTCGTGGTGCCCGAGACGGCGGCGGTGGGCGACGACTGACGCGCGTCGTGTCACATGAGTAATGGAAGGGCCCGGCGCAAGCCGCGCCTTTCTGCATTTGGGTCGGTTGTTACTGTGCCGCCTGGACCTGGGGTGCGTTCGGGTCGTGGAAGGCGCGAAGCAGCGCGTCCTCCTCGGCCTTGGCTTTGGCCAGATGCTCGTCCTTCACATGGCCGTAGCCGCGGATATGTTCGGGGATCGAGGCGATCGCGACGGCCAGGTCATGGTTGTTCCGGTTGAGCCCGTCGCAGATGTCCGCGATCACCTTTTCATAGTCGGCGATCAGCTCGCGTTCCTGCTTGCGTTCGGCCGAGCGGCCGAAGGGATCGAAGGCCGTGCCGCGCAGGAACTTCATCCCCGCCAGGGCCCGGAACGCAATCATCATCCAGGGGCCGAATTCCTGCTTGAGCAGCTCGCCCGTCTCCGGGTCGCGCTTGGCGAACAGGGGCGGTGCCATGTGGAATTTCAGCTTGTAGTCGCCCTCGAACTGGTCGTGGAGCTTGCGGGTAAACTGGCCGTCGGTATACAGCCGCGCCACCTCATACTCGTCCTTGTAGGCGAGCAGCTTGTAATAGTAACGCGCCACCGCGCCGGCGAGGCCGACGGCGCCCTTGGCCTTGTCTGTTTCGGCCTTTTGCACGCGTACCACCAGATCCTTGTAGCGCCGGGCATAGGCCTCGTTCTGATATTCGGTCAGGAAGCGAATGCGGCGCTCCACCACATCTTCCAGGGTCGTGGCGATGTCGGGCGCCTGCAGGCGCAGCGGTGTCACCGGTTCGGCGGCCCGTTCGACCCGCGCTTCGTCGACCGCGGCCCGGCGGCCCCACAGGAAGGCGGACCGGTTGAAGTCCACGGCCACGGCGTTCAGCTCGAACGCTTGATCGAGGGCCGCGCCGGAGATCGGGATCAGCCCCTTCTGCCAAGCATAGCCGAGCATGAAGAGGTTGGTGGCGATCGAATCGCCGAGCAGGGCGGTCGCGTAACGCGTGCCGGCCACGAAATCCACGGCGGCTTCGCCCACCGCGACCTCGATGGTCTGGCGCATCTCCGGGGCGTCGATATTGAAGTCCGGGTCGCGGGTGAAGTCGCCGGTCACCGTCTCGTGGCTGTTGATCACGGCGTGGGTCTGGCCGGGTTGCATGCGGGCCACCGCATCTGCCCCGGCGGCAACCACGAGGTCGCAGCCCAGCACGAGGTCTGCACTGCCCGCGGCGATCCGCACGGCATGCAGGTCTTCCGGGCTCTCGCCGATGCGCACATGGCTGATGACTGCACCGCCCTTCTGAGCGAGCCCGGTCATGTCGAGCACCGAGACACCACGGCCCTCGATATGGGCGGCCATGCCAAGCAGGGCACCGATGGTCACCACGCCGGTGCCGCCGACGCCGGTGACGAGGATGCCGTAGGGATCGTTCAGGTCTGGCAGGGTCGGTTCGGGCAACTCGATGCCGTCGAATGCCGTATCGGCCCCGGCGGGGGTGGTCGTGTCCGGCCGGCGCAGCTGGCCCCCCTCGACGGTCACGAAGCTCGGGCAGAAGCCGTCGACGCAAGAAAAGTCCTTGTTGCAGCTCGACTGGTCGATCGCTCGCTTGCGACCGAATTCGGTCTCGACCGGTACCACCGACAGGCAGTTGGATTTGACTGAGCAGTCGCCGCAACCCTCGCACACGGCCTCGTTGATCATCACCCGCTTGGCCGGGTCCGGGAAGGTGCCGCGCTTCCGGCGACGGCGTTTTTCTGCAGCACATGTCTGGTCGTAGACGAGCACCGACACGCCGGGGAACTCGCGCAGGTCGCGTTGCACTTGGTCCAGCTCGTCGCGGTGATGGATGGAGACACCGTCGGCGAAGGGAGCGCCTGTCGGATACTTGTCCGGCTCGTCGCTGACAACGACGATGCGTTTGACGCCCTCGGCCTCGACCTGCCGCGTGATCGTGGGGACCGTGAGCGGGCCGTCGACCTGCTGGCCGCCGGTCATAGCTACCGCGTCGTTGAACAGGATCTTGTAGGTGATGTTCACATCGGCCGCGACGGCCTGGCGGATCGCCATATAGCCGGAGTGATAATAGGTGCCGTCGCCCAGATTGACGAAGACATGGTCGTCGTTGCTGAACGGCGCCTGGCCGACCCAGGTCACGCCCTCGCCGCCCATATGGGTGAAGGTCTGGGTGTCCCGGTCCATCCACAGCGCCATGAAATGGCAGCCGATCCCGGCCAGCGCGCGGCTGCCCTCGGGGACCTTCGTGGATGTGTTGTGAGGGCAGCCCGAGCAGAAATACGGTATGCGTTTGGCGGTCGGGGGCTGCTGGGCGAGCGACGCCTCCTTGCGCTCAAGGAAGGACAGGCGTTCGTCGATGTTGCCGTCGCTGTGCCAGCGACCGAGACGTTTGGCGATGACCATGGCGATCTGCGCCGGGCTCAGTTCACCCGAAGACGAGAGCAACCATGTGCCATCCTCGTCGAACTTGCCGACGACACGCGGGCGCACATCGGCGCGCCAGTGATACATCTGTTCCTTGAGCTGATCTTCCATCAGCGCGCGTTTTTCCTCGACGACCAGAATCTCTTCCATGCCCTCGGCGAATTCGCGCACGCCCGCGCGCTCCAGTGGCCATGGCATCGCGACCTTGTAGATGCTGATGCCCACATCGACCGCCATCTCTTCCGAGATGCCCAGATCGTCGAGGGCCTGGCGCACGTCCAGATAGCTCTTGCCGGTGGTCACGATGCCGAGGCGTTTCTTCGGGCTGTCGATGACCGTTTTGTCGAGCCGGTTTGCCCGCGCAAAGGCGCGCGCGGCATCCAGCTTGTATCTGTGGAGGCGTTCTTCCTGTACCAGGAATTCGTCCGGCCAGCGGATGTTGAGGCCACCTTCTGGTATGGCGACATCCGTCGGCAGGGAAATCTGGACGCGCGCCGGGTCGATATGCACCGATGCGGAACTGTCGACCGTCTCGGCCACGGTCTTGTAGGCGACCCAGCAACCCGAGAAGCGCGACATTGCCCAGCCATAGATGCCGAGGTCGAGAAATTCTTGCACACCGGCCGGGTTCAGGACCGGGATCATCGCGTCGACGAAGGCGAATTCCGACTGATGTGCCGTCGTGGAGGATTTGCAGGTGTGGTCGTCACCGGCCAGCAGGAGCACGCCGCCATGGGCCGAGGTGCCAGCCAGGTTGCCATGCTTGAACACGTCGCCCGATCGGTCCACCCCCGGGCCCTTGCCGTACCACATGGAGAAGATGCCCTGGTGCTTGGCATCGGGATACAGGTTGAGCTGCTGGGTGCCCCAGATGGCGGTGGCCGCCATGTCTTCATTGACCCCGGCGCGAAACACGATGTTGTTCCGCTCGAGGAACGGCTTGGCCCGGGCCATCTGTTGATCGAGTGCGCCGAGGGGCGAGCCGCGGTAGCCCGTTACATAGGCCGCGGTATCGAGCCCCGCCGCCACATCGCGCTGGCGCTGGATCATCGGCAGCCGCACCAGCGCCTGGGTCCCGGTGAGGTAAACGCGGCCCGATTCGAGGGCGTATTTATCGTCGAGGCTAACGGCGGTCTCGGCCATGAATGTCTCTCCCTGCTGGGCCGCTGGCGCGGCCTCGAACAGAAATGTAAGCATTACTGTCCTATTTGTCTAATCACTGGCACTCACCTGTGCGTGGGCATGACAAATGGGACCAGTTCGGTTTCCATTGTGCTTGTTTCACCGGGCGACGTGCAATCACGGCGTGTCTGATTTATATGATCGGTTGAACATGCGCGTGAGCATGCACCCGAAGACGCAAGCGGATTTCGTGACGTCATGACAGTTCTTCTGACCGGTGTGGCCGGTTTCATTGGTATGCATGTCGGCCAGGCGCTTCTCGCGCGCGGCGAGACCGTCGTCGGGATCGACAACCTGAACGACTATTACGATGTCGCCCTCAAGGAAGCGCGCCTGGCGCAGCTCACGCCCCATGAGAAGTTCTCGTTTGTGCGCGGCGACATCGCCGATCTCGACACCGTGCTGGCCGCGGCCAAGGGTGTGGACCGGATCGTTCACCTCGCCGCCCAGGCGGGTGTGCGCTACAGCATGGAGAATCCCGGCGCGTATATTCAGGCCAATATCGTCGGCCATATGAACATGCTCGAAGTCGCGCGCACGCTCGGCGACGACCTGCAACACATGGTTTATGCCAGCTCCTCGTCGGTCTATGGCGGCAACACCAAGCTGCCTTTTTCGGTGGAAGACCAGGTCGACAACCCCGTGTCACTCTACGCCGCGACCAAGAAATCCGACGAGTTGATGAGCAACGCCTATGTGGTCACCTATGGACTGCCGCTGACGGGGCTGCGTTTCTTCACGGTCTACGGGCCCTGGGGCCGGCCGGACATGTCCGCCTATATCTTCACCCGCAAGATCGTCGACGGCGAGCCGATCCCGGTCTTCAACAATGGCAATATGCAGCGCGATTTCACCTATGTGGACGATATCGTAGCGGGTGTGCTCTCGGTGCTCGACCTGCCGCCGACACCCGATGCCGACGGTAAGCTGCCCCACCGGGTCTACAATCTTGGTAACAACCAGTCAGAACAGCTGATGCGGTTCATCGGTGTGATCGAGGACGCGCTCGACACCAAAGCCGAGATCGACTTTCAGCCCATGCAGCCCGGTGACGTGCAGGCGACCTATGCGGACATCAGCGCCAGCCAGCGCGATTTCGGCTTCGAGCCCAAGATGCCTATTGATGCGGGAATCCCCAATTTCGTGGCCTGGTTCCGCGCGTATCACGGCTAGCCGACCACGGGTTTAACCCCGGGCCCGCCCATACAACGCCTCGAGGCGCTCCCCGTAGATTTCCCGGATCACGTGGCGCCGGATCTTCAGTGATGGCGTCATCAGGCCGTTATCGGTCGTAAACGCCTCATCAGCGATGATGAAACGCCGGACCTGCTCGATCATACCCAAGCGTTCGTTTGCCCGATCCAGCGCCTCGCGCAGGCGTTCATGGAAGGCCTCGGAATCGGCAAGTGCTGCGAGGTCCGGCTCCCGGTCGTTTTCCGATGCCCATGTACGAATGAAGTCGTCATCGGGCACCAGCACCGCGACAAGATGGGGGCGCTTGTCGCCATAGACCATCGCCTGGTTGATCTCGGCCTCGAACACCAGCGTACCCTCGACACGCTGGGGTGAGACATTGTCGCCACCGGAATTGACGATGATGTCCTTCTTGCGGTCGGTGATCTTGATATAGCCGTCTTCGTCCAGCACGCCGATGTCGCCGGTATGCACCCAGCCGTCGCGCAAGGTTTCCGCCGTCAGGTCCGGCGCGTTCCAGTAGCCCTGCATGGTCAGCTCGCCCTTGATCAGGATCTCGCCATCCTCGGCGATGCGCAGATCCACGCCGGGGAAGGCCGGACCGACCGTGTCGATCTTGATGCGTGACGGCGGGTTGGCGCTGACCACCGGTGCCGTTTCGGTCTGGCCGTAGCCTTGGAGCAGGCGCACGCCCAGCGCCAGGAAGAAGACGCCGATATCATAGTTGAGGGGTGCTCCGCCGGAGACGAACGCCTTGAGCCGGCCGCCGAAACGTTCGGACACTTTCTTGCGCACCAGCTTGTCGAGAACGGAATCCTGTATCCGCTCGACCATCGACATGCCGGCCGCGCCCGCTTCGTAGCGCTTGATGCCCAGAGACACGGCCTTGCGGAAGAGCTTTTCCGACAGCCCGCCCTTGCGCTCCACCCCGGCCATGATCCGCTGGTGCATGGATTCGTAAAGCCGCGGCACGGCCGTCATGATTGTGGGATGAATCTCGCCCATATTCGCGGCCAGCTTGTCCACGCTTTCTGCGTAATAGACCTGGGCACCGATCGAGATCGGGAAAAAAAGCCCCGCCGTATGTTCATAGGAATGGCTCAGCGGCAGGAAGGACAGGAAGGTCTCGTTGTCCATCTCTAGGAGCTTGTCCATTTCGAACAGGTGATAGGCACCCACGCAATTGCACAGGATTGCGCCGTGGCTCAGCATCACTCCCTTGGGGGTGCCGCCGGTGCCGGAGGTGTAAATCAGGCATGCGGTGTCGGTGCGTGCGGTTTGGTCGATCATGGTGGCAACGTCGTCGTCGGTCTCCGCGCCTGAATCGTGGAGGTCGTGCCAGTTGATGATGACGATCCCGTCGCTCTCGCCGCCGGCACCCTCCATGGTGATGACCGTTTTGATCGTGCCGGTGTTGCGGATTGCGGGTAGCAGACGTTCGGCCAACCGTTCGGTGGACACGATGGCAACGCGCGGGTCGCAGTCGGTGATGATGTGGATGTGGTCGGTCACCGTGTTGGTGGTGTAGGCGGGCACGGTTATGCCGCCTGCCGACATGATGGCGAGGTCGGCCAGGCCCCATTCAGGCCGGTTCTCCGAGACCAGCATGACCCGGTCGCCGCGCTCGACGCCGATGCGCCGCAGGCCGCGCGAAACAGCGCTCACCGTGTCGCGCGCCTCATGCCACGATACGGGCTGCCAGGCGTCGGAACGCTTGGACCAGAACATCGCGTCTGTGCCGCGCGCGTCGGCCTTGTCGAAAAACATCTGCGGCAGGTTCTGCCAGCGTTCGTAGCGTTCGGTGTAGTCCATTGCGATTACCCTGTTTCCCGGTCGTTTCGGCGGCCGCAAAAGCGCGTGAAAATCCCGATGAGCGCTTGTTGCGCGGTTCAATGGAGCCTATCTCTTAACGCGATTCAAGGAGCTGTCGACATGTCCGGAAATTCCCCTGTCCCATCCCCGCTGCGGGCCCCCGAAGGAAGTCCCGCGCGGGCCAGGTGCGAAAAGCTTCCCGAATGGGATCTGACCGACCTGTTTCCCGCACCCGACAGTCCGGAACTGACCACGACCATTACGTCGTCACGCAAGGATTCAAAGGCGTTCGAGGCCCGTTACCAGGGAAAGCTCGCGGATCTCGATGGTGATGCGTTGGCCGCGGCCATTTCCACATATGAGGTGATCGACGAAGCGCTATCTCGGGTGATGAGTTACGCCGGGCTGCTGTATGCCGGTGACATGACCGACCCCGAGAACGGGAAATTCATGCAGTCGATGCAGGAGACGGTAACGGAGATTTCGTCTCATCTCCTTTTCTTCGCGCTGGAGATCAACCGGATCGAGGATGTCCGCCTCAAAACCCAGCTAGGGGAATCCGAGGCCCTGCAACGCTACGCGCCCTGGCTGCGTGACAGCCGCGCATACCGCGAGCATCAGCTGGACGATCAGCTCGAGAAACTGTTGCTTGAAAAAAGTGTCGCGGGACGTGCCGCGTGGAATCGCCTATTCGACGAAACCATGGCGGATCTGCGCTTCGACGTCGAACTGCCGACCGGCAACCGGGAAATGACCAGCGCGGAGGTGCTCAACCTTCTGTCCGACAGCGACGGCGCGGTGCGCAAGGCCGCGGCCAAATCCCTCGGCGCAGTTTTGGGTGCGAACGCGCGGACCTTCACCCACATCACGAACACCCTCGCGAAGGACAAGGAGATCGAGGACAAGTGGCGCGGCTTTGCCCGCCCGGTCTCCAGCCGCAACCTCGCCAACGTGGTTGAAGACGAGGTGGTCGATGCGTTGGTGACGGCCGTGCGGGGAGCCTATCCCGACCTGTCCCATCGCTATTATGCGTTGAAGGCGAAGTGGTTCGGTGTCAACCAGCTCGACTATTGGGACCGGAACGCGCCGCTGCCCGACGATGATGACTCGACCATCCAATGGGGTGACGCGGTCACCAAGGTCCTCGATGCCTACGGGCAATTCTCGCCGGCGCTGGCCGAGGTCGCGCAGAAGTTTTTCGACAATGACTGGATCGACACGCCGGTCCGGCCGGGCAAGTCACCCGGTGCGTTCGCGCACCCGACCGTGCCCAGCGCCCATCCCTATTTGCTGCTCAACTATCAGGGAAAAACCCGCGACGTGATGACCCTTGCCCATGAACTGGGCCATGGCGTGCATCAGGTGCTGGCGGGCGGGCAGGGGCATCTGATGTCGGATACCCCGCTGACCCTGGCCGAGACGGCCTCCGTGTTCGGCGAAATGCTGACCTTCCGCAAGCTGCTGGCGGAAGCGGACAACGCCAAGCTGCGCCGGACAATGCTCAGCTCGAAAGTCGAAGACATGATCAACACCGTGGTGCGCCAGATCGCGTTTCACGAGTTTGAACGGCGGTTGCACGACAAGCGTGCCGAGGGTGAGCTCCTCACCGAGGAGATTTGCGACATATGGATGGAGATTCAGGCCGAGAGCCTCGGCCCGGCCATCCGCTTCGAGGATGAGTACAAGTATTTCTGGACCTACATCCCCCACTTCATTCATTCGCCCTTCTACGTCTACGCCTATGCTTTCGGCGACTGCCTGGTGAACTCGCTCTACGGCGTCTACGAGGGCGCGGCCGACGGCTTTGCCGAGCGCTATCTGGACATGCTGCGGGCGGGGGGTACGCTCCGCCACAAGGAGCTTCTCGCACCCTTCGGTCTGGACGCGTCCGATCCGGCCTTCTGGCAGCGCGGGCTGGATGTCATTTCCGGTCTCATCGACGAGCTCGAGGCGTTGGAAGCGTGATCGGTGACCGTTGTGCGATGACCCATGGCGGATGACGAGCGCGCGACCGTGCGCGGCCGGGTAGGCCGCTATGGCCGGGTCGGCGCCGCGGTTGGTGGGGCGGCGGTCCGCATGGCCGGGCAGCGCTACCTCGGTCGCCCGGCGGACCCCGAGCGCAACGCGGCAGACCTGAAGGCCGCGCTGGGCGGCCTGAAGGGGCCGCTCATGAAAGCAGCGCAGATACTGGCCACCATTCCCGATGCGCTGCCGGCCGACTATGCGCGGGAGTTGGAGGAGCTTCAGGCGAACGCGCCACCCATGGGATGGCCGTTCGTACGTCGGCGCATGGCCGCCGAACTGGGTGATGACTGGCTGGAGAAGTTCGCGGAGTTCGATCGCACGGCGGCCCGGGCAGCATCCCTCGGGCAGGTGCACAAGGCGACCGGCCATGACGGTGCAGCACTGGCCTGCAAACTCCAATATCCCGATATGGCCTCGACCGTGGCTGCGGACCTCAACCAGCTGAAAATCGTGTTTGGTCTCTATCGCCGCTACGATTCCGCGATCGACCCGAGCCAGATTCATGCCGAGCTTTCCGAGCGCCTGACCGAGGAACTCGATTACAGGCGCGAGGCCCGGCACACGAATCTATACGGCGCGATGCTGGCGGATGAGCCGGGGGTGCATGTCCCCCGGGTGGCCGACACTCTGTCCAGCGGTCGCCTTCTCACCACGAGCTGGCTCGAAGGGCAGCCGATGGCAAGCTTCGCCGAGGCGGCGGATCCCGAGGCGCGCAAGGCCGCGGCGCTGAACATGTTCCGCGCCTGGTATGTGCCCTTCTATGGCTATGGCGTGATACATGGCGATCCCCATCTGGGCAACTACACGGTGAATGATGATGCCACGATCAATCTTTATGATTTCGGTTGCATCCGGATCTTCCCGCCCGCCTTAGTGCGCGGTGTGATCGAGCTCTATCACGCGCTGCGCGAGGGGGACCGCGATCGGGCCGCGCACGCCTATGAAAGCTGGGGGTTCGAGAACATCTCCAACGAGCTGCTCGACGCGCTCAACATCTGGGCAGAGTTCCTCTACCGGCCGTTGATGGAAGACAAGGTGCAGCGGATTCAGGAATCGGAATCCGGACTCTACGGCGCCAACATCGCCCACCAGGTGCAGGAGAAATTGCGCGGCCTGGGCGGGGTCACGCCGCCACGGGAGTTTGTGCTGATGGACCGTGCCGCCGTCGGGCTGGGCTCGGTGTTCCTGCGCCTGCGGGCCGAACTCAACTGGCACCGGGTATTCCACGACCTGATCGACACGTTCGACATCGACGGCCTCGCCGACCGGCAGGCGAGGATGCTCGCGGCCCATGAGCTGGAGGCGCTGACGGGCGGCTGACGACCTGCCCGACGCGTGTTAGCGTCTTCGATCATGCGCGAGTTTGTATTCTTAAACTTTCTTGTGCTGTCGCTCGCGCCGCTTGCGGCGGTAGCCCAGACCGATACGGGCCCGGACATTCTCTGTGAGAACGCGTCGCCGGGGACCGTCGCCGAAATCCCGCCGCCCGTCGCCAAGTGGATCATCCTGCTCTATACCGAGAGGGGCAGACCCTGACCGCGCGTGTCGGGGAGGAGGTGGAGATGTGGCTCGAGCGTGGAACGGCGATCCCGTTCCAGCTCGCCGCCGCCCCGGCGGGTATCCTCGAGGGATCGAGCGCGTTGACCAAATATGATCTTCGTTTCGACCGATTTGCCGCGCGTCTGGCGACCGATGTGCAGCGGGATTTTCTCCTCGATCTCTGGCGCAACGCCTACGAGGAGGAGGACATTCCGCAGGATCTCGGTGACGTGTTCCAGCTCGATACGGTGTCGGTGTACCGTGGTGACGTGGCGAATATGTTCATCTATCTGTGCGGCGACGCGCCACGCTGGATTGTAGTGTGCCGGAACCAGTGCCGGTCGGGGATCGCGCTCGATGTCTTGCGTGGAGCCGAATTGGAGGCGCGTGTGCTCGAGCAGGAACGCCTGCGGCAGTAATTCTCCTCACGACAATGTTGATTGTCCGTGGCCCCGGCGATGGTGTCTTACAGATCGGAATATCTGGAGGTACGCCATGCTTGATCGACGCGCATTCATCGCCGCCGCCGCTGCGGTCCCCGCCGCGATGCTGGCCGGAACGCCGGCCCGGGCGGCGACACTCGACGATTCTCTCAAGTCCAGTCTGAAGGGGCTGTAGGTCATCCGTGGCCCGGTGACAGACGCGAATTTCGACGGCCGTCCCGTTCTTGTGACCTTCTGGGCAAGCTGGTGCCCGCCATGCCGCGCGGAGATGGTCGAGCTCGCCGATTACATTTCCGACAACGGCAACAAGGTCAGCATGATCGCCGTGAACTGGATGGAGAACTTTGCCGGGCCGGTCAGTCAGTCGCGCCTGCGCCGCTTCGTGAACGTGATTCACCCGGATATCTCGGTTGTCGTCGGCAACCGGGCCTTGAGTGAATCCCCCGGAGGAATTTTTGCGGTGCCTGCGGTGGTGGTGTTCGACGGGCAGGGCCGAGAGGTCTTCAAGCTGGGCGGAGGTCGCGGCGAGATCGGCCGCGCCTTCATCACCCAGCGACGCCTGACGGGAATCGTGAACGGCTTGTTGTAACAACGACCTTTACAATTCGATTGACGCTGGCCGTTTGCCGGGCGACCGTTCCTCCGGCTGCAACCTGAAGGGCCCGAAAATGTCCACTAAGCTCAAGGAAAAGACTGCTGACGTCGCGGCAGAACGTGGCATCGCCACCCATAAGGTGGTGATGGAAGATGACAGCATGATCGTCACTCACTGGGTCTTTAAACCCGGTGAGCAGACCGGCTGGCATTTGCATGAGCAGGACTATATGCCGATCCAGCTTTCGACCGGCCGGTTGCTGTTCGAGTTTCCCGATGGGACATCACGTGAGATCGACTATGTGCCGAACACGTCGTCCTATGTCGCCGCGCCCGTTGAGCATAACGCGATCAACATCGGCGATGTCGACATCGTCGCGCTGGAAATCGAGTTCAAGAACTAGTTCTGTCGTGATTGCGTGGGCCGCGCCGGCCGTCAGGCGACCGTCTGTCTGGTGACGGCCAGGGCGCCGTCGAGGGTGCGATCCACTGTATCGGAGATATACGCCGCCAGGTTGGCCTCGACCGGTGAGCGATAGATGAACTTGCGCACGAAGTAATAGAAGATCGCGGCGTGGATGTTCCAGGCGGCCTCTATCTCGAGATCGGATATCGGCACCTGGTCCGGGTCCGGTGCGCCGGCCGTGGCGCGCATCTCCGTGCAGATCGGGATCAGCAGGCGGCTCTCGAGCAGGTCGATGTAACGCCGGTTGATGTCCTCGCCCGCCAGCCCGGCGAACATGTAGATGCGAATCCATTCATAGGTCAGCGCCTCGCTGGCATAGGCGTCGTAGAAGCCGATCAAACGATCGCGCAAGGGTATCGAGCGATCGTCGATAAGCCGTTCCCACGCTGTCTTCCAGCGGCCGATAAAGACCTCTTCATAGACCTTCTCGATCAGGTCCTGCTTGGTCGGGAAGTACCGGTAGAGCAGTGGCTGGGTTATACCGAGCCTCTGGGCGAGCTCACGCGTCTGTCCGGTGAACCCCACATCGGCGAAGAACTGGATGGCGCCGTCGATGATGAATTGCTCGCGTTCCGCCGGGGCGAAACGCTGGCGCTTTTCGTTGTCGGATGTTTTCACCGATACGGCCATGCTTGATCCTCGTTAATCCGGGCTGGCGCGCTTAGGCGGCGTCGGGCTCGATGCCCTCGGCCTTGCCGCCGGCCTTCGACGAGTAGTTCCGGTCGATGTACCAGCAGACATAGTCGTACATCGTCGTCGGCTCGTATTTCAGCTCTTCGCCCGCCTCGGCGAAGTCGGCCGGGTCGGCCAGCGTCTCGGGCGCGGCGTCAAAGAAGGTGGCCATCGAAATGCGGTCCTCTTCGGGCGGCACGACGCGATGCGGCGAGGCGATGAAGCGGCCGTTCGACCAGAGGTTCAGGAACTCGCCCGTGTTGATGACGAGCGCGTCCTTGTTAAAGCCGGCGGGCAGCCAGTTGCCCTGGCGGGTCAGCACCTGCAATCCCGCGACCCGGGTGAGCGGCAGGATCGTCAGGAAGGAATGGTCGCTGTGGGGCGAGATGCCGAACTGGTTCTCCTCGGCTTCGACCGCGGGATAGTGGGCGTTGCGCGTCCACATGATCGGTTCCCCGAAATGCTTGTCGAAGAAGTCGATGGGCTTGTCGAGCGCCAGCGCGTAGAGCGGCACGATCTTTCGGCCCAGATCTGCACACGCATACTGGTAGCGCACCATTGGCTCGCGGAAGCCCTCGATGGCCGGCCATTTGTTCGGGCCGGTGAAGCGAACACCGTCGCGGACATAGGGGTGATCGTCGGGGCGGTCGAGGCACAGCACGAGGGTCTCGTTCAGATCCTGCTTGGTGTTCTCGTTGATCTTCGACGTGACATAGACAGTGGATTTCGGTGCGATATAGCCGACCGATGTTTCGTCGAACTTGTACGCCGCCTTTTCCTCCGGGGTCAGTTGGAAGAACTCCCTCAGCGCGCGATAGGCCCCGTCGATCAGCTCGCGGTCGATCCCGTGATTGATGACGACGTAGAAACCGATCGTCTCCTGGATGAAACGGATGTTGGCGGCGAGCTCTTCGGCCGCACCGGGTTCACCGGCCAGGTACGGCCCCATGTCGAGGACCGGGATTTCCTCGAACTCGTCGGCCTTGTCCACGTTGCGGTAGTCGAAAATTTTCGGCGCGGTCTCGGTGCTCATTTTTCGTCTCTCGGATTACGGATGGTTCGTTATTTATCATTTGATAAATAAGCAATCCGGCTTGCCCGTGTCAATTAATTTATCATTTGATAAATAATGATTTGGGTGTCTACTCCGCCGGCCGTCCCCGCCAGCCGACCCAGGCGGCGATCATGGCGAGTGACTGGGTGCCGAATATGACCCACGCCAGGGGGAGATGGCTGGTGCTCGACAGGGCGCCGACCAGCAATGTGGCCAGCGCTGCCGTACCGTATTGCACCAGCCCGTTGATCGAGGCGGCCGTGCCCGCATAGTCGGGCCGGACGCTCACCGCGGCGGCCATGACGGACGGGAAGGCGATGGCCAGGCCGATCCCGAACAAGGACATGGGCGCGATCGCGGCCAGGGGTGTCAGCACCCCGGCGAGTGGTAACGCCAGATACAGGCCCGCGCCGAGCAACCCGATGAAGGTGCCCAGCACGATCATCCGGTTCACGCCGAGCTTTCCGGTTAGCCAGATGGCGCTGGCATAGCCGAAGAAGGCCCCCAGCGTGCCAGTGAGCATGAGATAGCCGAACCGGTCCGGCGCGACACCGTAATTGTCGATCAGGACAACGGGGACGCCGGCGAACCAGGCGAACATGCCGCTGGCGATGAAGCCGATATTGAGGCTGTAGGCGACGAATGTACGCTCACCAATCAGCACCCGGTAGCCGCTCGCGAGCGCACGGATGTTGCCGAGCAGATCCGCCCCCTGGACAACATTGGTTTCCGCCATGCGCAGCGCGCAATAGGTGAACAGCGCGGCCCCCATGAGGGCGAGGAAAATGAACGACGCCTGCCAGCCGAACTGGGTGTGGAGATAACCGCCGATGGCGGGCGCAGTCGCGGGCGCGAAGACCATGACGGTCGAGATGATGGCCAGCGCTCGGGCGGACCGCTTGCGGTCATACAGGTCGCGGACGATCGAGCGGACCATCACCATCGACCCCGCGGCCCCGACGCCCTGCGCCATGCGTGCGAAGATCAGCATCGTCATCGAGGTCGAGCCGGCGCAGACGAGGCTGGCGATCGTGTAGATGGCGAGGCCCCAAAGCAGGGTCGGGCGGCGGCCGAATCGATCGGATACGCCGCCATAGAAGAGCTGTGCGATCGCGTAGGGAATCAGGAAGGCGATCAGGGACCCCTGGACCGTGGTCGAGGGGACGTCGAACGCCCGCCCGATGTCGGGGATCGAGGGCAGGAATAGATTATAGGCAATCGCGCTGCTCGAAATCAGAACGGTCAGCAGCGGAATCGTTGGCGGGCGGCGGAGAATGGCGATCTACCTAGTGCTAGCGCACCAGCATATCCGCGTCGGACAGGTGGGGCACCTCCTCGTCGGAGCCGGCGAAGGTGCGCGTGACCTTGTTGGAGCCGTAGATCCAGAGGATCACCATCGGTTCGTCGCCGATGTTGCGGAAGCAATGCTCGACGCCGGCCGTCACATAGGTCGTGTCGTAAGCCTTGAGTTCGGTCGTCTCCCCGTCGATCTCGACCTCGGCACGGCCTGACAGGAGCGTGACCTGCTCGTCACAATTATGTTTGTGCAGCGGGGCCGCCTGTCCGACGGGGAAGGAACTGATGCCGGTGGTAAAGGCCGCATCGGGGCGTACTTTCGGAATGACCAACGGCGTGCTGGCCACACCGCCGCCCCGCTCGAGGGTCGGGGTCTCATCGAATTTCAGAATGACGTTGTCGGACATGGCGGTTTCCCCAGATACTGACACGGCGCGATGGATAGCTCCGCTCCCTCCTGACTAGCAGTCCGGTTTGCGGGTTCACAAGTCCCGGCGCCGCACGGTGCGCCGTCGGGGCCTACGCCGCGACCTGTTCGTCGGCGAAATAGTTCAGCTCTACCGTGATCCCGTTCGGATCCTCGATGAAGATCTGGAACAGGTCGAGGTCGGGGACCTTGCGCTCGCGAAAGCGCACGCCCTGTTTCTCGAGCCTGGCCATCAGCTTCTCGGGGTCTTTCGCCCGGAACGCAACATGATCGAACGCGCCGAACCCGCCCGACCCGTCAAGCGTGGCGGCATCGATGTCCCCGCCGAGATACTCGATCAGGCCCGATGGGTCCTCCGGGTCCACCCCGACCAGATGCACGACCGGCTTGCCGTCGACATAAAGCCAGTTGCCGGGAAAGTCGAAATCAGGTCGGTCACCGTCGATCATCCCGAGGAGGTCGACATAGAAATCCCTTGTTTCGTCGAGCTTGACCGTTCGGATCAAACAATGGTCCAGCGTGCTGAGGGACATTTTTTGCTCCTGTTCGTTTCGCGGTTGCCCGGAGGGGAACTTACGTGAAGGGCGCCGACGCCGAATTGATCCAGGTCAGACGCCCGTACCGACGGGCGGCGTATGAGTGGGGTGTGATGGACCTGTGAGTGGGGCTGCGCGTGTCGCAGCTATCGTCATGCGAATCGGCCGAAAGGAGCTTGAATACCAATGGACCCGGACACCAAGAAAACCGTGCTGCGCATCATCCCCTGCGGGATCTATGTGGTGACCGCCAAAACTGCGACCGGGGAGGTCGCGGCGGCGACCGTTAACTGGATGACACAGACCTCATTCGAGCCGCCGTTGGTTGCCATCGCGTTGAAAGCGGATTCCGGCCCTTTGAACGTCATCACGGAAGCGGGCCACTTCGCCCTTAATTTCCTGGGCAAGGGTCAGTAGGGATTCGCGTTCGCTTTCTTCAAGCCCGCGAACGCTGATGACGGGACCATCAATGGAGAGGCTTATCAGGACGGCACAACCGGCGCGCCGATTCTGGATAACGCGCCGGCAAATATCGAGTGCAAGCTCGTCGACGTTATCGCCCATGGCGATCATCACCTGGTGCTTGGCGAGGTGATCAATGCGGAAGCCAAGCTGCCCATCGAGGGACGTCCAGATGTGGCCGGGCTGCATATGAATGAGCTCGGGGACAACGTCTTTTACGGCGGCTGAGTCCAAACACCGCGCGTGACCATTTCAGTGGTCCGAAATGACGAGAAAATAGCGTCCTGATGCGGCTTGCCCTCCGTGCTGCAGCGCGGCATATTCCCCCCCCGCACCGTCAGGTGCACGGTGCAGGTGCCGACCGGCCCCGCACATGTTGGTTCGAACCGAGGTTCTTCACATCATGAAGATCGCGATTGCAAAGGAACGCCGCCCGCACGAACGCCGCGTGGCCGCGACCCCAGATACGATCAAACGCTACCTCCAGTGGGGCTTCGACGTGAGCGTCGAGAGCGGCGCCGGCGAGGGAGCATCAATTTCAGACGCGCAGTACAGCGATGCCGGGGCGACCGTTGCGGCGTCACGCGCCGATGCGCTGGCGGGGGCCGATATTGTGCTCAAGGTCCAGCGCCCGTTGACCGCGGCGGACGGTGACGACGGGATGGGCGACATCCCCGACGGTGCGATTCTGATCGCGTTGCAAAACCCGTATGGGGATCCGGCTGGCGTCGAGGCCTATGCGAAGGGCAACGTCACCGCATTTGCCATGGAAATGCTGCCGCGCATCAGCCGCGCCCAGTCGATGGACGTACTGAGCTCCCAATCCAATCTGACCGGCTATAAGGCGGTGATTGACGGTGCGGCGAATTACGGCCGCGGCATGCCGATGCTGATGACCGCTGCCGGCCGGATCAACCCGGCGAAAGTGTTCGTGATGGGTGCGGGTGTTGCGGGTCTTCAGGCCATTGCCACCGCGCGCCGGATGGGCGCGATCGTGTCGGCCACCGACGTGCGTATGGCGGCCAAGGAAGAAGTGGCGAGCCTCGGTGCGGCCTTTGTGATGGTGGAGCCCGATGAGGGGGACACCGGGCAGACCGCCGGCGGTTACGCCAAGGAAATGTCCGACGATTACAAGCGTCGCCAGGCCGAGCTGATCGCCGATCACATCAAGGATCAGGACATCGTCATCACGACAGCCTTGATCCCGGGACGTCCCGCACCGGTGCTGGTCAATGACGATATGGTCGCCTCGATGAAGCCGGGCTCGGTGATCGTCGATATCGCGGCCGAGCAGGGTGGCAACTGCACCCAGACCAAGCCCGGTGAGCGCCATGTCACCGACAACGGCGTGATTATCCTGGCCGAACTCAATCTGCCCTCGCAGCTCGCCGCGGATACCTCCGCGCTCTATGCGCGCAACTTGCAGAACTTCATCGAGTTGCTGGTCGACAAGGACGAAAAGAAGATCACCGTCGACTGGGAAGACGAGATCATTGTCGGCACCTGCCTGACGCGTGACGGCAAGATCGTGCATCCGGCCTTGCTGCCGAAAGACGAGACACCGCCCGCCCCCGCTCCCGAAGCGGATGATGCGGCGGACGACGAAACTTCATCCGAGCCGGGAGCCTGACCATGGATCCTTCGACCCTAGCTGAAAGCGCTGCTCAGCTTGCCAATGACGCGCAGGGCATTGCCGAGCGCGCCGGTGCGCTGGCGCAGGACGCGACACAAATCGCCCTGACACAAACCGCGGCCGGCGGCGACCCCTTCGTGTTCCTGTTCACCGTGTTCGTGCTGGCCTGTTTCGTCGGTTACTACGTGGTCTGGAGCGTCACCCCGGCGCTGCATTCGCCGCTCATGGCCGTCACCAACGCGATTTCGTCGGTGATCATCGTCGGTGCGCTGATCGCGGCCGGACCAGGCGAGTGGAACATTTCAAAGACTTTCGGGTTCATCGCCGTGATCCTCGCATCGGTGAACATATTTGGCGGGTTTATCGTGACGCAGCGTATGCTCTCGATGTTCCGCGCGAAGAAGTAGCAGAGCGCAAGACATGTCCGCTTCCCTGACAGCATTTGCATATCTGATCGCCAGCGTCTGTTTCATCATGGCGCTCCGTGGGCTCAGCTCGCCGAAGACCGCGCGCATGGGCAACATCTACGGCGTCACGGGTATGGTCATCGCCATCCTCACCACCCTGACGCTACCGAGCGTTTCCTCTTTCGGCACGATCGCTCTCGGCATCGCTATCGGCGGTGCGCTGGGTGCGGTCATCGCGCTGAAGATCGCCATGACCGCGCTGCCGCAGCTCGTCGCCGCGTTCCATTCGCTGGTTGGCCTTGCCGCGGTGTTTGTCGCCGGCGCGGCCTTCTTCTCGCCCGAGGCCTACGGTATCGGCACGGTCGGCGACATCAAGGTCGCCAGCCTGGTCGAGATGTCGATCGGCACGGCCATCGGCGCGATCACCTTCACCGGCTCGATCATCGCCTTCGGCAAGCTGCAGGGCATCCTGCCGGGCAAGCCGCTGGTCTTCCCGGGCCAGCATATGGTCAATCTGGGGCTCGGCATTGCACTGGTCGCCTGTGTGATCTGGCTGACCATCGCCCAGTCCGACACGGCCTTCTGGACAATCGTCGCGATCTCGCTTGTGGTCGGTGTGCTGATCATCGTGCCGATCGGCGGGGCGGACATGCCCGTCGTCGTATCGATGCTGAACTCCTATTCCGGTTGGGCGGCCGCAGGCATCGGCTTCACCCTGGCCAACCCCGCACTGATTATCGTCGGCGCGCTGGTCGGGTCGTCGGGTGCGATCCTGAGTTACGTCATGTGCAAGGGCATGAACCGGTCCTTCTTCAACGTGATCCTGGGCGGCTTCGGCGGCGAGACCGCGGCACCGGGCATGGAAGATCTCGGCGACCGGACGGTGCGCCAGGGTGCGGCCGACGACGCGGCCTTCATCATGGAGCAGGCGACCAAGGTCATCATCGTGCCGGGTTACGGCATGGCCGTGGCCCAGGCGCAGCATGCGCTGGCCGAGATGGCACAGGTCCTGGAAGAGAAGGGCGTGGACGTTCGCTACGCGATCCACCCCGTGGCCGGCCGCATGCCGGGCCACATGAACGTGCTGCTTGCCGAGGCGAGCGTGCCCTATGACGTGGTGTTCGAGCTGGACGAGATTAATTCCGACTTCTCATCCACCGACGTGACCTTCGTCATCGGCGCCAACGACATCACCAACCCGGCGGCCAAGACCGACAAGTCGAGCCCGATCTACGGGATGCCGGTGCTGAACGTCGAGGAATCGGGCACGGTGCTGTTCATCAAGCGCTCGCTCGCATCGGGTTATGCCGGTGTGGACAACCCGCTCTTCTATGAAGACAACACGATGATGCTGTTCGCCGACGCCAAGAAGATGTGCGAGGACATCGTCAAGGCGCTGAAGGGCGGCGGCCACTAGGCCGCGGTTCGCCCGGGTGCGATCGACGCACCGCATACCAGAAACGCAAAACGCACGACCCGATAAGGTCGTGCGTTTTCTTTTTCCTGAAAACAGGAGGTGTTGTCGCGGGGCTAGAAGCCCTCGCGTTCCTTGCGTTTGCGCGCGAGCTTCCGAGCCCGGCGAACCGCTTCCGCCTTTTCACGAGCGCGCTTTTCCGACGGTTTCTCATAGGAGCGCCGGAGCTTCATCTCGCGAAATACGCCTTCGCGCTGCATCTTCTTCTTCAGCGCTTTCAGCGCCTGGTCGACATTATTGTCTCTAACTACGACCTGGACGATAGGAATCACCCCCTTCCGCACATTTCAGCCTGAAACCCGCATAAATTCGCGGTTTTCGGTGCCGTCCCCAACGGGGAGGCGCCTTCTAGCACGGGATTGCGCGAAAAGCCAAGGATTGGCGGCGATAGTTTAAGCGTACGTGCCGGAAATTCGCCTTATTTCGGCGCTTCCATGGTATCCGGCGGCTCATGTTGGGCATGCCGAAGCGATGGCGGTAACATCGCGGGACGCGTATCTGGATGGGAGTATCGGCATGACGAACCGGCCGAATTTTGCAACGCCGACGACCGCGGCGGCGCTTGCCTGCCTGCTGGCGCTGGCGGCAGGTCCGGCCGGGGCGCAATCGACCACGTCTTCGAACGGGTCTGCCAGCCGCGATGCCGGCACGCTGTCCCATGACTGCACCGAGGTGACCGTCGACTATACCGACGACGCGAACCTGACCCGCGAGGAACGGATCGCGCGGATGGACCGCGCCTTTCAGCGCTCGTTGAGCCGGTTCGAGGAATGCCAGAGCGAACGCGCCGGCGGTGGGGCCAGTGGCGGCGGCACGGGTTCCGGCGCGTCGGGCGGTGGCGTTTCCGGGTCTGGAACCGCCGGATCTGAATCGGACGGCAGCGAAACATCGACCGCGGCGAGTGATATCTCGGGGCCGGACGCGCCGCTCGACGCGCCGGCGCCCTCGGGCACGTCCAGCGCGGCCAGCGATGTGACCGGCGATGAGCCGACCGTCACCGCCGCCACCACGCCCGGCACAAATGCTCCGAGCTCAGGCGGCAAATGGGCGCCCTCCGAGAATGCGGAGAGCAGCCCATCGCCCGAGGACGGCGCGGCCGACGAAGAACCGGTTCGGGAGGCGGCGCGTACACAGAATAACGGGAAGGTACCGGAAGATATCCCGCCGGCGGATAATGACAGCGCGCTGGAGGCCCAGATTCGCCAGGCGGCGATCGAGGAAACGGACCCGGAGCTGAAAAATCGGCTGTGGGACGAGTATCGCAGGTATAAGGGCCTGCCCGTGGCGAACTAACCGGGCAGACGGAGACAGACATGCAAAAGCTTTTCCGCAATATGGGTGTCTACGCCCTGTGTGCGTGCTTCATTCTCACGGGCTGCGTAACCAATGGGAATGTCGGCTCGGGCGGCGGCGCGTCGGGTGCGAGCGGCCCCAATGTGGGCCCGCAGCTGTCGTCGCTGTTCGACCCCAAGGGGCCGGCCGTGGTCGACCCGGCCAAGCCGAGACTTGATGTGATCGTGCCGGTGTTCGACCCGGGCCTGTCGGATGCCGGGCGCAACTACGAGGAAGAGGGGGTCTGGCCGGAGCTGCGGCGGGCCGAGGCGAATCGGTTCGCGGTGAAACTAAAAGAGGCGCTTGAGGATACGGGCGCGTTCGGCGCCGTGCGTGTGACCCCGGACCGCAATGCCACGGGCGATCTGTATGTCCTGGGGACCATCGTCGAGTCGAATGGTGAGGATGTGGAGATCCAGGTCGAGGTGGTAGATATCTCCGGCCGCTCCTGGTTCGTTCGTTCTTTCGACCATGAGGTATCCCCGGGATTTCACAAGAATACCCGCAATGAGGGGCTGGACCCCTATGACCCGGTGTTCGAGGAAGCGGCCAACCGGGTGGCCCATGAGCTGGACGATTACTCGGTCGCGGAGCTGGACAATCTGGGCCGGCTAACCGAGTTGCGCTTCGGTTCGAACTTTGCCGAGGAGGCCTTCGCCGATCATCTTGAGGTCAAACGGAACAGTGTTTCATTGCTGAGTTTCCCGAGCGATGCGGATCCGATGCTGGAGCGCACGCGGGCGGTTCGGGTGCGGGACCAGCTGTTCGTGGACGGGCTGCAGGATCACTACCGCGCTTTCAGTGCCGAGATGCAGGAAAGTTACCTGATCTGGCAGGAGCAGAGCCTGTTCGAGATCGAGGCACGGCGCAAAGCCAATGAAAAGGCGGTCGGCGAGGCCGCGCTCGGCGTGCTGGCCATCGGCCTGGGCGTGCTGGCCGTCATCGCCGGGGCGAACTCCGATTCTGCTGTCGGCCAGACAGCTGGTGTGACCGGCGGTGTCGTGGCGGGAACGCTGGGCGCGAGCCTGCTGTCGAGCAGCTTTCAGACCAGCAAGGAAGCCAAGGTGCACCGCGAGGCGCTCGCCGAGCTGGGTGAATCCATCGATATCGATCTCGCCCCGCGGGTGGTGGCGTTCAACGAGAAGACCGTCGAGCTGACGGGCACCGCCAAGGAGCAATTCGCCCAGTGGCGGGCCTTCCTGCAGAAAGTCTTCGAGGAAGAGCGAACCCCGAACGTCCAGCTCTAGGCTACACTGGCGCCCATGCTCCAGGAGAAACTCGAACAGGAAATCCGGGCCGCCCAGCGCCGCCGGATGCAGATCGTGGTTGCCGTCGCGGTGAGTATCGCGGTGATCGGTCTTGCCTATGGCGGGCTCGTGTTGCTGCGCCCGTCTGGGGACGTGGCGGACTTGGCGGACGTGACGAATGTGTCGCGGTCAACTTCTGCCGAGACCGTCACGAAGTCGCCGGAAGCCGCAGCACCGGAAATCGCTGTGGATGATGCGGCGAACGAGGCCGCGCGGGCGCAGTTCAAGACCGACCTTGCGGCCTTCCAGGCCGACCTGGAGCCGGCGATTGTCCATGCGGATTTCGCGCGCTGGGATGCCGCCGCCCAGCGTCGGGTTCTCGACGGCAAGGCAAGCGCGATCGCGCTGTTCTCCGAGGCGGCCTACACTGTAGCCGTGGACGAACTGGCGAGCGCGCGCAGCGTGGCCGAGACGGCCCTGGCTGTGCGGGCGAAGGCGTTCGATGATGCGTTTGCCGCGGCGAAAGCCGCCCATGGCGCGGACAAGTACGACGCCGCGGCTCTGGCGATCGACCGCGCCCTGACGATCCGGCCCGATTCCGCGCCCGCAGCGGCGCTGAAGCAGCGCATCGACGCGCTGTCCGCGTTGCTGGCGAAGATCGAAGACGCGGCGGTGGCCCGGGTCGAGAATAACCTGGACGCCGAGCGGCAGCACCTGGAGGCGGCTCTGGCGATTGATTCCGGGCGCACCGCACTTGCGACGCGTCTGGACGAGGTGCGTCGCCTCCAGCGCGACGAACGGTTTGCGGGTCATATCGTGGCCGGCCTGACGGATGTGGAGGCCCGTAAACTGGCCTCGGCACAACGCAATCTGGGCGATGCCCGCGCAATCTATCCCGACCGTACGGAGGTGGATGTGCTGGACGAGAAGATTGCCGGACTGGAACTCGAACTCCTGATCGAAGGACTGATCCGGACGGCACGCGGCGCGGCACAAGCCGATGACTGGGCGACCGCCGAGCAATCCTATATCCAGGTACGCCGCCTGGCCCCGGCCAACCGCAACATAACCGACGCGCTGGCGCTGGCGCAGACGATCAACGGGTTGCATGCGCGCGCCGCCCGGCACCTGGGTGCACCCGACCGGCTTGCCTCCGAAGGGGTCGCCGTCGATGCCAGCGCGGTCGTCGCGGCGATTGCCCCGCTGCGCGAGGACAGCCCCCGGCTCGCCGCGCAGGCCGACGCCCTCGCCGGGCTGGTGGCGGCATACGCGGTGAAGGTGCCGGTGCGGATCGTCTCCGACGGGGAAACCGATATTACCGTGCGCGGGGTCGGCATCGTGGGGAAGGTGACCGAGCGGACCATCGAACTGCGGCCGGGGCGTTATACCTTCGAGGGAATCCGCGAGGGTTTCCAGGCTGTGCTCGTGCGCGTCGACATCCCGCCAGGACAGGCCGACCTGGTCCTGGAGATCGTGCCTGATGAACGAATCTGAACCTCACACAGAGCACGGATTTGAACGGGGTCTGCGCGCAGCACGCGCACGCCAGGCCCGGCTGTATCTGTTCGGGCTGGTCGCACTGGTGCTGGTGGTCGTAGCGGTCGCGGGGGTCCTGGTCTCCACCAATGCCACCCGGGTGACGATCCTGCCCGACGAGGCCGAACTGGCGGGCTCCATCGAGCTTGCCGACGGTCTCGGGCTGGTGGTCGGCGACGCGGTCTACACGGTTTCGGCGCGACCGGTGCTGAAGGTTCAATCGCCGGGGTTCCGCACGGCCGAGCGGGTGATCCAGCCCGGGGAGAAGGGCCGCCGGATCGCGGTGAGCCTGGTGCCGCTGCCCGGCCGGGTGGTTGCGACGACGGCCCCGGCACTGGACGACACCCGCTGGTCGTTCGACGGGCGGCTGGTGACGGTGGGGGCGGCGCTTGATACCGAGGGCGAGGATGGCCCCCATGAGGTGGTGGCCGACCATCCGTTCTTTGCCCCCGAGACACGCGCGGTGGATCTGCGGCGCGGCGAGGTGACGGAAATTGAAATTGCGCTGACGCCGGTCGCGGGCCGGCTGACCATACAGTCCGACCCGGTTGGTGCGACGGTCGCGGTCGACGCAGCGAACGCCGGTGCGACGCCGCTGGATCGTTCGCTGGAGGGCGGGGAATACAAGATCACCGTGACGGCCCCGGACCGGCAACCTCTGGAAGACGTCATCCGGATCACCAACGCCAGGCCTGAGCTGGCGCGGAACTACAAGCTGCTGCCCTACGCCGCGACACTGAATTTCGAGGTGATGCCCGCCGGGGGTGAATTGCTGGTCGACGGCCGCCGGGTCAACCCGGCCGACCCGCTGGAAATCACCGCGGCGACGGATCACACGGTGGTGTATCTGCGCGACGGCTATCAGGGAGAGACCCGGACGGTGCGGCTCGGCGCGAACGAGATGCGGACGATCGAACTGGCGCTCAAGCCCGAGCTGGGACTGGTGGAGATCGAGGCCAGTCCGGCGGCGGAAATATATGTCGACGGCAAGCTGCGGGGTGAGGGCCGTGCTGCGCTGCACCTGCTGGCGGTGCCCACGAAAATCGACCTGCGCAAGCCGGGCTATCGCAGTATTTCGCGGACGGTCGTGCCGTCGGCGGCAAACCCGTTGGTGGTCCGCGAGACGCTGATCCCCGAGGCGACAGCGCGGCTGGCCGAGGCGCCGAGGGCCTACACCAACAGCGCCGGTATCGAGCTTGTGCTGTTCGAGCCCGATGATGAATTCACCATGGGCGCGCCGCGCCACGAGATCGGCCAGCGGGCCAACGAGTTCGAGCGGCGCGTGCGCCTCACCCGGCCGTTCTACGCGGCGAAACACGAAACGACCAACGGCCAGATGGCGATGTTCCGCGGCAGCCGGGGGCTGGACCCGAACGAACCGGTGAGCGATGTGCGCTGGCGCGACGCGGCGGCCTTCGCCAACTGGCTGAGCGCCAAGGAAGGCCTGACGCCTTTCTATCGGATGACGGGCGAGCGGGTGCGCGGGTTCGACCGGGCAGCCGACGGTTACCGGCTCCTGAGCGAGGCGGAGTGGGAATGGCTCACGCGCAAGGCCGGACGGCCCGCGCGCACGATCTTTCCCTGGGGCGACACAGCGACCATTCCACGCCGTGCGGGCAACATCGCGGATGAATCCGCCAACGGTGTGGCCCGGAATTTCGTTCCCAACTACAATGACGGGCATGCGCGGATCGCGCCCGTGGGCAGCTTCTCGGCCGAGGAATCCGGGCTGTTCGACCTGACGGGAAATGTCAGCGAATGGGTCCATGACGGGTATTCGCTCGAGCCGCCCGCGAAGGGATCTGTGGCCACCGACCCGCTCGGTCCGTCGTTCGGCGATGCCCATGTGGTCAAGGGATCGAGCTGGCGCTCGGGCACGCGCAGCACGTTGCGCGCGGCCTATCGCGACGGGCTTTCGACCGGACGCGACGATGTCGGGTTCAGAATAGGGAGATACTTCCATGGCGAAACCACAGCGCAATAGGACCGGCATGGGCCGTGTCCGCCGCCGACTGACACTGGCGCTGGTCGCGGTTGCGACCGGTGTCGGTCTGCTCGGCTTTGCCTACGCCCAGACTTCAACTTCAATCAGCCTGAATTCGCCGGTCTCGTTTCCGGTCGATATTTAGCCGCAGCTACAGGGACGAACGCATGTCCGAAGTCGCCAAGAATATCCTCGCGCTGGTCGTCTCGATCATCGTCGTCCACCTGTTCTATGTCGGCTATGTCTGGCCGGAATCGACCCAGCTGATCGAGGCGGCGCGCGCCGCGGGCCAGAGCGCGCCGCGCAACATCGTGGTGATCCTCAAGGACTGGGAACAGGAGATCGCCATCATCCTGATGTTCTGGGGCCTTTATCTGATCTTCGAGAAATCCATCGCGATCATGCGCGAGCGCTACCTGTTCAATGTGGATCTGCTCGACGGCAACGGAGATGGCGGCGGTGATATGGCCGCGACCCTGCGGACCCTCGAAGGCCTGCCGGAGAAAATCCGTACAGCACCCCTGGTCCGCACGCTGATGGCGAGCCTGCGCCGGTTCCTGATCACCGGCGACGTGCACAACACTTCGGAGACCATCGAGGCGAGCGTCGATGCCATGGCGCAGAAGCAGGAGGCCGAGAATTCCCTGATCCGCTATCTGATCTGGGCCATTCCGGCAATCGGTTTCATCGGCACGGTGCGCGGCATCGGTGAGGCGCTGTCCCAGGCCGACCAGGCGCTGGCCGGTGACATCGCCGGCATGACCGAGAGCCTCGGCGTGGCCTTCAACTCGACATTCGTGGCGCTGTTGATCTCGATCGTGCTGATGTTTCTGCTGCACCAGCTTCAGCGCCTGCAGGACGGGATGCTGGTGGACACCCAGGAATATTGTGAATCCTTCCTGCTGAACCGGATCAGTGCTGCCGGCCTGAGCCAGGCTGATTCCAGCGCGGGCGGCGAAAGCTGAGACGGCGCCGCTCACCCCCGGGGTTCAACCTCGCCTTCCTGGACATCATGTCCTGCGGGCTGGGGGCCATCATCCTCGTCCTGATGCTGGTGAAACTTGATACCGACAACGTGTCGGCCGAGAGCGACCGGTTGCGTGAGGACTTGGCGCGACTGGAGGCGACGGAAACCGACCTCGCCTCGCGGATCACGGCGCTGCTGCGCGACAAGGCGGCCAGCGCCCAAGAGGTCGCCGCCCGCGCCGCGGAACTGGCCCGGCTCGAGGCGGAATTGGCGCGCGAGCGCGACCGGATCGCCGCCAGCCAGAGCGCGGCCCGCGCCCTAGAGGAGACCATCACGTCCATCGAGATTCCGGAGAAACCGAATGTCGTGGAGACCCAACCGAACGGCAACGAGAATTATATCGTCGGGCTGCGGGTTGAGGGTGCACGGATCGGGGTGCTGGTGGATTCCAGCGCGTCGATGACCGACGCGGAGCTGATCGACATCATCCGGCGCAAGAACATGGGCGCGGCGGCCAAGCAGGCCGGACCGAAATGGCAACGCACGAAGCGCGTGGTGAACTGGTTTTTGGCCCGCATACCGCAGCGCTCGGACGTGCGCGTGGTGGCTTTCAACGATCAGGCGCGGCAGCTGGGCGATGTGGTCAACGGCACGGATGCCGCCGGACTGGGTCGGGTGCTCGGCGAGCTCGATGACATCGTGCCGGCGGGGCCGACCAACCTGGCGGCGGGCCTGGCCTCCCTGGCCGCGTTCCGGCCGACGGATGTGTATATGATCACCGATGGCCTGCCCACGGCCGGCACCGGCGGCTACCGCAGCCTCAATCCCTTCTCGGACTGCAGTGCGCTGTGGGGCGGTGCCACCTCCATCTCGGGGGCCTGTCGGGTCCGCCTGTTGCGCCACACGATCAACAATGCCGGGATCGGCAACGCGCGGGTCAATGTGGTGTTGCTGCCGATCGAGGGCGACCCCCAGGCGTCCCACGAGTTCTGGAAATGGACGTCGGCGACGGACGGCATCCTGATCAGTCCGGCAACGAGCTGGCCATGAGGATGAGGCCATGAGAAGAAAACGCGCGGAGTTCGAAATCTTCAACCTGTCGTTTCTCGACGTGATCTCGTGCGGCTTCGGCGCGGTGGTGCTGCTGGTGCTGATCTCGCCCTTCGGCGTGTCGGACGAGGCGGGCGGCAAGGACGAGACGAGCACCCTGTTGCAGCGACTGATCGGCACGGAGGCGCGGATCGAGCAGCTGGAGGCGGCACTGGGGCGGGAGGCCGAAACCCTGGCCGAGACCCGGGCGCGCCTGGCGGCCGAGGGTGCGGCCGTCGGCACCACCGAGGAGGAACTGCGCCGCGCCAATGCGGCAGCGGCCCAAGCCGCGCGCAACGTGGAAGGGCTGAAGACCGTCGAGAGCGCGCTGCGCAACCAGGCCCGTGCCGGGGTCTCGGCCCCCGAAGCGGCCCCGCGAGATGCCGAGGTCGGCGGCATTCCGGTGGATAGTGAATTCGTCGTCTTCGTCGTCGATACCTCGGGCAGCATGCAGTCGATCTGGGAGCGGGTGACCCGGGAGGTCGAGAACATCATTCGCGTCCACCCACAGATCAAGGGCTTCCAGGTGCTGAACGACAACGGGACCCATCTTATCGGCGGCTATAGCGGGCGCTGGATCCCCGACACCAAGGGCGCGCGGGACCGGGCGATACGCCTGTTTCGCAGCTGGAAGAGCGCGTCGAATTCGAGCCCGGTCGAGGGGTTGGAGGTGGCGCTGAGGCGCTACGGGAAGGCAAACCAGAAGACCTCGATCTATATCTTTGGAGACGATTACACCGGGTCTTCCTATGACCCGGTGATCGCCACCCTGTTGCGGCTCAACCGGAACCGAATCACCGGCGATCCCAAGGCGCGAGTGCATGCGATCGGGTTCATATCCCAGCATACCCAGGGCCGCTTTGAGACGTTGATGCGTGAGGTCACACGCCAGAACAACGGGACGTTCGTGGCGCTGCCGCGATGACCTAGCCGAGGTCGACCCTCGCCTTCATGTGCGGATGAAATGCGCAGTGGTTGCTGGGTAGAAAATCCTTGGAGACGACGAAACTGCGGCTTTGGCCCTTCCTTAAGGTTCCGGTGTCGAACCCGCCATAGTCTGCCGTGGCTGTGTGCGACGCGAGGTTGAAATTGGTCCACCGGATGACATCGCCCGGGCGGACATCGAGGGGTCCGGCTATGACGTGGACGGCGTCCTGGATGGAGGCGGCTTTGCGGGCCATTGACGAAGAGGCAGGGCAGGACCGGATGGGTGCCGATCTGATTGCGCTCAAAATGTCGGAAGTAATTTTCCGCCCAGGCGCTGCGGACGTTCATCGAAAGCCAGGCGACGGAATCTGCCGGGCTGTCGGGTTTCGCCGATCCGCACCTCGCCCGCGCACTGTCCGCATTTCACAAACACCCCGCCGCCGCCTGGACTGTCGAGAGCCTGGCGCGGGAGGCGGGCTTGTCACGTACGGGGTTCGCGCAGCGATTTGCGCAGAAGATGGGAATCACGCCGCTGCAATATATGACGAGCTGGCGGGTGCAGCTGGCCCGTGAGGCATTGACCGATGGCGGCGTCAACACGCTCGAGGCAGCCGAGCTCGTGGGCTATAGCTCCGAGGCCGCCTTCGCCCGGGTCTTCAAGAAGGACGTGGGAGTGACACCGGCGGCATACCGCAGTTCGCGGACCTGACGATGTCTATTTCCGCACCGCCCGCGGGTCGAGGGCGTCCTGGAGGCCGTCACCGAGGAAGTTGAAGGCCATCACCGTGACAAAGATGACCGCGCCGGGCCAGACCGCCAGTGCGGGTGCGCGGGTCGCCAGTTCCTGGGCGTTGGTCAGCATGTTGCCCCAGCTGGGGATGGGCGGCTGGATGCCGAGGCCTAGGAAGCTCAGCACCGATTCCAGCAGGACCACCGTGCCGACCGACAGCGTCGTGGCGACGATAATGGGCGAGACGATGTTGGGCAGGATGTGGCGCAGCATGATCACGCCGGGCCGGGTGCCCATGGCCTCGGCGGCACGCACGAATTCGCGGGTTCGCACAGACAGGGTCCCCGCGCGGACCAGCCGGGCGACGGTGGTCCAGCCGACGAGCGCGATGATGAAGATGATCCGGTAGAGGCTCGCCAGTTCCGAGTTGGCGATGTCGGGGGGCACGCCCACCTTGCCCAGATCGACCGCTGCCAGGATGATCAGCAGCGGCAGCAGGGGCAGCGCGATGACCCCGTCCGTGCTGCGCATCAGCAGCGTGTCCAGCCGGCCCCCATAATAGCCGGCGAGCAGGCCCACGGTGGTGCCGATGGTTGCCGCTCCCAGCGCGGCCACGAGCCCGACCAGCAGGGAGATGCGCCCGCCATACAGCAGCCGCACCAGCACGTCGCGCCCGGCTTCGTCGGTGCCGAGCCAGTGGGTGGCATCGGGCGGCGCATACTGGTTGAACAGATCGACCCTTGTGGCGTCGACCCCGAGCAAGGCCTCGAAGGCGGGGGCGAGGAGTGCGGCCAGTGCGATAACGACCACCACGGCGGCACTCGCCATGGCCGGGCGGTTGCGCCGGAAGCGCTGCCAGAAGCGCGAGGTTTCCGCCGGGCCGGTAATATCCGCGGCGACGGTCATGCGGCTTCCAGAGAACGAAAGCTGATACGCGGGTCGAGTGCGGCGTAGGCGATGTCGGCGAGGAAGTTGCCGATCAGGATCACCAGCGTGGCGAGCAACAGGCCGACTAGGGCGAGGTTGAAATCATTGCCCAGGATGGAATCGTAGATCAGCTTGCCCATGCCCAGATAGCCGAACATCGTCTCGGTGATCAGCGCGCCTGAGAAAAGCGTGCCGAAATCCAGCGCGATGATGGTGGTGAGCGGCAGCATGGCGTTACGCAGGCCGTGGCCGAACAATGTTCGCCGGGGCCCGAGACCCTTCGCCCGCGCGGTGCGGATATAGTCCTGGCGCAGCACCTCGATCATGGCCGCACGGGCAAACCGGGTGTAGCCCGCCAGGCTGGCGATGGTCAACGTGGCGACCGGCAACAGCAGGAACTTCAGCCCGGCGAAGAACCCGGCATCGGCGGCCCCCATGCCGCCGGCCGGCAGCCAGCCCAGCGTGACGGCGAAGATCATGATGAACAGCAGCGCCAGCCAGAAGGGCGGCACGGAAATGCCCGCGAAGCAGAACAGGTTGATGGCCCCGTCGAGCCGGGACTGGGGGCGGGTCGCTGCGATCACGCCCAGCGGGATGGCGATGAGAATGGCGACGATGGAGCTGAGGCCCAGCAGGATGACGGTGTTGCCCAGCCGCGGCAGCAGGATCTCCATTACCGGGCGGTTATAGGTGCGTGAGAAGCCCAGATCGCCGGTGAACACGCCGCCCAGCCAGTTGGCGTAGCGCTCCCACAGGGGCAGGTCGAGCCCGTGCAGACGCTTGAGGCGTGCGCCGTCGGCCGGGGTCAGGTCCGGGTTCGAGGCGATCATGATGTCGATGGGGTCGCCGGGCATCAGCCCGATCAGCATGAAGACGATGAACGACATCATCGCCAGCACGATGGCCATGCCGAGAAGCCGCCGGGTCAGGAAAGCGAGCATGGTTGCGTGGCGCGGCCTCTCCTTCGAGCCGATCGCTGCGCGATCTCCTCAGGATGAGGCCAGGTTGGTGCTTCCCTCGTCCTGAGGAGGCGCGAAGCGCCGTCTCGAAGGGCAAGGTGTCCGATCACCGGGCCGTCCAGTTCTCGATCCAGAGGGTGCTCGGATACTGGTGGCCGGTCGGTGTGACGCCGGAAAGCCATTGGGGCATGACGAAGGCGTTGGCCCTGAAATAGAGCGGCAGCACCGGTAGCTGTTCGGCATAGGTCTGCTGGATCTTGGTCCAGTGGCGGGTCTGGGCATCGGGCCCGCATTCCACCTCGACCTGGTCGATGGCCTCGTCCATTACCGGGTTGGCGAAGCCGGTGTAGTTCTGGCCCGACCATCCATTATCGGCGGTGGGAATCATCGAGGAATGCATGGTCGTGCGCGGGATGTTCTCCGGCGTCGAGAACCAGGCGAACATGGCCATGCCCGGGAATTCCCGTTGGCGGATGGTCTGGCCGAACAGCACCCGGGCGGGCTGGTTGCGGATGCGCAGATCGACGCCGACCTCGCGCAGGTTCGACTGGATTACCTGCTCGACCAGCTCGCGGACCCGGTTGCCCGCCGTGGTCATGATCTCGATGCGCAGCGGCTCGCCCGCCGCGTTGTGGCGGATGCCCTTGTGGATGTCGGTCCAGCCCGCCGCGTCGAGAAGCTTGCGAGCCGTCTCGGGATCGAAAGGATACTTGCGCACGTCGTCGGTGTGCACGGCGTCCAGCGGGTGGACGAAGGTGTCGGCGACGGGCTGCTTGCCCTCGAACAGGTGCTCGCTGATCGCGGTGCGGTCGATGGCGTGGAGCAGCGCGCGCCGTACATCGAGATCCTCGAGGATCGGGTTGTCGAGTCGCAGGTCCACATGTTCGTAGAAAAGCCCGGGCTTGAAGACGACATTGAAGCGGTCGCCATGGCGCTTTTCGAAGGCGAGCGCCTGATCCAGCGAGATGCCGTCCTCGCCAGCGATGTAGTCGATCTCCCCTGACAGCAGATTCGCCTCCAGTGCTGCCGTATTTTCGATGGTGCGCACTGTGATCCGTTTGAAGGTCGGCTTCTTGCCCCACCATGTGGGGTTGGGCTCCAGCGTTATACTGGCCCCGGGCTCGATGTTGGAAATACGATATGGCCCGAAATAGAGACCGGCGCGGGTCGGGTCCGTGTCGTAGGCGTTGCGGGTGCGGTAGGCCGATGGATCGCGCGCCGCCTCGGCCTCGAGATGGGCCGGGACGAGTTCGAAATCGTTGATCGCCTCGGCGTTACACGTGCGCTTGTTCCAGAAAATGGTGAAGTTTCGCGCATCATGGGCTTCGATCTTCTCCATCCGCCGATAGAGTTCCTGATTGTTGATGCCCGCCCTCTCGTCGCGCCCGATGGCCCAGGTGAATTTCACGTCCTCTGTGGTAACCGGCACGCCGTTGCCCCAGGTCGCGCCAGGCCGGATCGTGTAATCGACCTCTAGGCCGTCTTCACCGTTGGGCGTCGTCCAGTCGCGGATGGTGCCTGCCGCGCGTGACGGCAGTGTCTCGCACAGCATGCAGATGAGTTTCCAGTCCGCGTCATAGACGGTGAAGGGTCGCCGGGTCATGCCGTTGATCAGTGACAGGACCACATGGCTGGCGAGATTGGGGTGGAAGCCCTGGGGGAATTGACCGACGCCGATGACCAGTTCGTCACGGGCTTTTCCTTGGGCCAGCGCCGGGGTGGCGGCGAGTGTCGTGGCCAGCGTGGCGGCGGCAATCGCGATCTTGAGCTTTAACATGACCCCATTCTAGGCGATCGGGCAGGTGTGCTGACAATCAACAATCTGCGTTGGCGCAGACGGGTCTTTAGACCCGCCCGTCAATCACGCCATGGGTTTCCACCCGTCGGGGTCGTGGAGATAGGCCTCGACACTGTCGAGCTGTTCGGTCGAGAAGGCGCCCTGTTCGCGCGCGGCGTCGAGGACGTCCCACCAGGTCGCCAGGGCGTGGAGACCGACGCAGAGCTCATCCATCGTCATCTGGCTTTCGGGGAAGATCCCGTAATGGAAGACCACATAGGTGTGTTCGACTTTTGCATCCGCGGCACGCAGGGCCTCGACAAAACGTACCTTGCTGCCGCCGTCGGTAGTCAGGTCCTCGACCAGAAGCACCCGCGCACCGTCATCGAGTGCGCCCTCGATCTGCGCCATCCGGCCGAACCCCTTGGGCTCCTTGCGGACATAGACCATAGGTTTTCCCAGGGCCACGGCGATGAACGCCGCATAGGGAATGCCCGCCGTCTCGCCGCCGGCAACGGCGTCGATATTGTCGCGGCCGATGTCGCGGTCGATCAGTTCGACCGCATGGGCCGTCATCGCTTCGCGGGCCTCGGGGAAGGCGATGACGCGGCGGCAATCGATATAGCTGGGGCTAACCCGCCCCGAGGTGAACGTGTAGGGGTCTTCGGGTCTGAAGCTTACAGCTCCGATATCGAGCAGATAATGCGCCGTGTCGCGCGCCGCGGCGGCCGCTTCGTCGCTGCCATGCACCATGTTGTCCGGTCGTGCCATGGTTCTTCCTTGTTTCGTTCAGTGTCTGAGCGTGGAATCCACATGCAGGAAATTACCGGGTCGGGCTGAGTCGCGCGCCGCCGTCTGCTGCCTTTTCCTGTGGGAAACCTAGTGGCGGTAGCGTGACGGGCTGTTGGCCGTGATGTCGATGGCGTCGGCGGTCGCCCCGGCCGGCGTCGACGCCGCCTGCGGTTCGGCCGTCTCCTCGTTCCAGTCCAGGGCCCATTCGGCGCGTTCGAGAACGGTCAGAATGCCCTGGGTGAACTGGGTAATCTGGTCGCTGTTGAGGGGTACGTTCGGGGTCGCTGCCGTGTCGGATATTTGTAACACATGTGCGCCCTTTGCTTTCGCGACGATGCGCAGACGGTTCAAGAGATGGATGTCCGGCTGCGGGCGTGGGGGAGCCGGTTCTGCATTTGCCGCGGGTTCGATCTCATCGTCGGCGGTGGTGGTCATGTTACCGGGCGCGGGACCGTCCGGCCCGGCCGTTTGTGTGGGATCGGCTGCGTTGCTCTCTGCGGTAGGTTTTGGCTTCGGGGAATCGAACGGCATATCCGGCGTCAGGTTCGCGAAGGCGTCATTACCCATGATGCTGCGCAGCCCCGGCACCAGCCGCTTGACAATCCGCAGGGTGAGCCCGAAAACCCGCTCCTGCGCATCTTCGCCGGTGACGATGATGAGGACCCGGTCCTGAACCGGTGAGTAGAGAATTTGAAACTTTTGAGCGTGCATTATGTGCCGATCGTTGGGCGTGCCATAATCGCAGTCCCGGTCGCGCAAGTCGAGACGATGCGAGATTGGCGCCGTGCGGTGCGGCGGGGTTGTACGTCGTACGGGATGTGCGTGCTCAACAGGCTGGCGGTCTGCAGGAGACGGGTCCGGTTATGTGCCGAAACGCAATGTCGATCTTTCTCGGTGCCTTTTTGCTGCTGACTGGCAGTGCGGGGATCGCCGATGAACCCAAGCGCAGCTGGGAGGCCATGATCTCGGCGCGCACCCTGAATGTGCGGGCAGGGCCGGGCGAGAGCCATCCGATCGTTGGCAAGCTGAAGCGCGGCGACAAAGCCCGAGCCTTCGATGAGGACGGCCGCTGGATCCATATTCGCGAATTCGATGACACCGATGCGATGGGCTGGGTACACCGGTCGTTCGTGCGCTTGCCCAAGGAGTTCATGGCGCCCGCCTTTGGGGAGGCGGAGAATAATTTCCTCGAATGGGCCTCGCAGCGCGGTGACCTGTCTGAAGTCTCGGTCGAGGCCGATGATCGGATTTCGATCGTGTTGGGCCCTGGCGTGGCCGTGGAAGGCGCCGGCGCGATAGCGCGCGACGTGGCCTGCACGTGGCGCGATCTGCTCGATCCGAAAGTCGCCGTGACGGCGGTGGTCTGGCCGGATACGGGCACCGGCGCCGGCTGGCTGACCCAGACGCGCTGCCCCTAAGGGTTGACGATCCGCCCCGTGCGGATCGCCACGGATTTGTCGGCAATACGTTCTGCGAAAACCGCATTCTGTTCGGCGACCAGGATCGCCGCACCTGATGCCGATAATTCTCGAAGAGCGGCGGCGACGTCATCGATGATTTGGGGGGCGAGACCCAGGGTGGGTTCATCGAGAAGATAGGCATCGGGTTGGGCCATCAGGGCGCGGCCGATGGCCAGCATCTGCTGCTGGCCGCCCGAGAGTTGCCAGGCGCGGTCGTCTGCGCGCGCGGCGAGCTGAGGGAATAGGCCGACCGCGGCGTCGAACCGCCGGCGGCGCTCGCGCGCGTTGGATGGGCCGGCGACCAGCAGGTTCTCCCCCACCGTCAGGCCCGGAAAGACCCGCCGTCCCTCGGGCACATAGGCCAGGCCGGCCCGGATGCGGGTCTCGGTGGACATGCGCGAGATATCTTGCGCGCCCAGGCGGATGTTCCCCTCGGAAGATGCGAGCCCGACGAGGGCGCGGAGCAGGCTGGATTTGCCTGCCCCGTTCACGCCGACCAGGCAGGTGATGGCGCCGGGTGCGGCGTCGAGGGATACGTCGGCGACCGCGACAACTGACCCATGACGGACGGTCAGGTTTTTGATTTGCAAGGTGGCGCTCATGGTTGCACCAGCCCGAAATAGGCGGTTCGTACGGCGTCGTCGGCGAGGACGTCGGCGAGGGGGCCGTCGGCGATGAGGCGGCCGGAATCGAGGCAGGCCAGGCGCGTGACAAGCGGCCGCAGGAAATCGATGTTGTGATCGATCACCAGGATCGCGAGGCCGCTCGTGGCGAGGGTGCGCAGGATTTCGGCGATCTCTGCCTGTTCGCCCGGCGCGAGCCCGGCGGCCGGTTCATCGAGGACCAGGATTTCGGGCCTGCCCGCGAGAGCGCGGGCGATCTCCACCCGCCGCCGTAACCCGTGGGCAAGCGTGCCGCAATTTGTGTTGGCGATGTCCGCGAGGTCGCATATGGCCAGCGCGGCGGCGGCGCGTGCGCTGCTGAGGTTTGCGTCGCCGATATGAGCCGCGGCAGTTGCCACCGCTTCGTGGACGGTCAGCCCGTCGGGCAGCTGGGGGGTCTGGAATGTGCGCGCGATGCCCCGGCGCGTGATGGCTGTGGGGCTGGCCGTCGCGAGATCGAAATCCGCGGATTTGATGGCGCCTGTATCTGCCCGGGCGATGCCGGTGACGATGTTAGCCAGCGTGGTCTTGCCTGCGCCGTTGGGGCCGATGAGCCCGACGATTTCCCCTGCGCCGATGGATAGGTCGACGCGATCCAGCGCCTGGATGCCGCCATAGCGCTTGGACAGGTCCGACACGCTCAACACCGGTGAATCGTCGGCAGTCGGCGACCCGGGTTGGTGGGGTCGCGGCGCCGACGGGGCTGGGGCAGGTGATCGCGCCAGCTCTATGAACGAGGCCAGCCCGTCGGGTGCGAACACCACCGTGGCCAGCAGCAGCACACCGACCGCGACGAGATAATACTCGTCGAGACCACGGAACCATTCGGGCAGGTGGGTCAGCAGCAGCGCGCCGATAACCGCGCCCAGAATACCGAAGCGCCCGCCGACCACGGTCATGGTCAGGCATGTGACCATGATTCCGAACCCAAGCGTCTCGGGGGAGACCACCCGGTTGGTGTGCACGAACAGCGCGCCGGCTGCCCCGCCGAAGGCCGCGCTCAGCAGGAAGGCGCGCAGGCGCAGCAGGCCCGGGTCGATGCCGAAGGCCGGGACCGCCAGCGGGGTCTCGCGCATGACGGTAAACACCGCGACGCGCAGCGGGCTGAGCTGCCAGCGGGCGATGAGCATGGCCATCGCGGCCATGCCCCAGACGAACAGGAGGAGCGGCACGCCACGCGTGGCCTGCCAATCGCCGATGGTGACCGGCGGGACACCGGGCAGGCCGTTGGCGCCGCCCGTCACCGGCTCCCAGTTGACGGCGATCAGCAGCAGAAGCTGGCTCAGGGCCAGCGTGGCCAGCGCGAAATAATGGGACGCCAGGCGCAGGACCGGCACCGCAACGATCAGCGCCAGGAGGCTCGCCCCGATGATCGACAGGGGGAAGGTGATCAGGAACCCGGTTCCGTATTGGCTGGCGAGAATTCCCGTTACATAGGCCCCGAGGCCGAAGAAGGCGCCCTGGGCTAGGCTGAGCGCGCCGGCATGGCCGAAGATGAACTGATAGCCGAGCACCATGATCACGTAGATGCCGGCCAGCGTGAGGATGCGCTGATCATAGGAGGATGCGAAGAACAGCGCGTAGATCGCCAAAACGCCCCCCCCGGCGATGACCGGCAAGTTTTGTCGGTCGAGATATGAAGAAACGACGCTCATGCGCGCAGCCGTAGGGGTTCGCCGAAGATGCCGTCGGGCCGGATCAGCAGTACCAGGAGGACAGCCACATAGAGCAGGCCCTCGGCCAGGGGCTGGGACGAGACCGACGCCACGCCGACCTCGAAGAACGCGATCAGCATGGCGCCGAGCGCGGCGCCGCGCAGGCTGCCCCAGCCGCCGATGACGACCGCGATATAGGCCTTGAGGATCAGGGCCGCGCCGTCCGACGGGGTGACGAAGAACTGATGAGCCAGAAGCAATCCGGCGGCCCCGGCAAACGCCGTACCAAGCGCGAAGGCCAGCAAGGTGATCCGGGTCAGGCGAATGCCCAGTGCGCGCGCCATCTCTGGGTCCTGGGCGCAGGCGCGGAACTGGCGGCCGAGCTGGGTGCGTTGCAGGACGAAGGCGAGCGCGCCGACCAGCAGCACCGCCGTGGCGATGATCGCGAGGGACTGGCGGCTGGCCGCGACTCCCAGAAACTCGACCGTGCCCGTGCCGAGGAGCGCGGGTGCCGTGCGCGGGGCGGCACCGAAGGCCGCGTTGAGGCCGTTGGTCACGATGATGCCGAAGGCGATGGTGGTGACGAAGACCGAGACCGGTGGTCTCTTGCGGATGGGTAGATAGGCGAGCCCGGCGATCGCCAGGCCGAGCCCGGCGGTCAGCAGCAGCACGCCCGGCAACAAGACGACCCCGGGAATGGCGGTGCCGACGGGGAGCAGCATGGCGAGCGCGACCGCCGCGAACCCGCCGGCGATGACGCTCTCGCCGTGGGCGAAGTTCACGGCCGTGGTCGCGTTAAGGACGAGGACGAAGCCGATGGCAACGAGCGCATAGGCAGCACCCAGTGAGACGGCATTCAGGGCGAGCTGTGCGCCGAGCATCAGCAGTATATTTTCATCAGCTAGAGGACGCCCGTGAGGTTCTCGTAGCGCTTGACGACGGCCGGCACCCGACTGTCGCCGCCATAGCAGAGGATCACCGCGGAATGGGCCATGTTGCCCTTGCCGTCAGACGCGTAGGGCATGGCGAGACCCTTATGGCGCTGGGTCGCCAGATACTTGCGGACATCGGCGGCGGACTCCGCCCCTTCCTTGATTGCGGCGAGCAGCATCTGCACCCCGTCATACTGGCCGAGCGCGAACGCGTCCGGCTCGCGATTGAAGGCGGCCCGGTAGGCATCGGCAAAGGCAGTGATGTCGGGGTCGGTCTCGGAGATGGGCGACGCGCCCGATTCCGCACACACCCCTGCCAGCTCCGTCGGTTTCAGCAGAGCGGCCGTTTCTGGCTGGTGCATGGCCGAGCCGGCGATAATCGGAATATCGAGGCCCATGGCGCGGGCCTGGCGCACGACTAATGCCGTCGGACCGGCATGGAGGTGGAGCAGCAGCGCATCGGCGCCGGACTCCCGGACCTTGCTGAGGACCGGCAGCATGTCCTTGACCGAGACGTCGAGTCCCTCGGCGAAGACCGGCGGGTGGCCCAGTGCTGAGAGGTTGCGGTCGAGCTCGGCGCGCCCGCTCTGGCCGTAGGCTGTGGTCTGGAAGATCACAGCCGGCCGTTTGGCGCCGCGCTCCTCGACGGCATAGCGGGCATGGGCAGCCTTGACGACCACGTCGCCGGGGAAGAAACGAAACACATTGGGGCTGCCCAGCTCGGTGATGCGTGCGGTGCCCGACACGGTCACCATGGGCACGTCGAACTCGTCGGCCAGGGGCACGAGAGCCAGTATCTGGGTGCCGAGCATAGGGGCAACCACGGCTGCCACGTCATCGCGGTTGCGGCCCGATGTGAGCGCGCGCTCGAATGCGTTGACCGCGATCTCGGGCGAGGTGGCGGTGTCGTCGACGTCGAACTCGATCCCCGAACCGCGCAACGCCAACTCCGCGCCGTTCTTCTGGCTGGTGCCCTCGAGTGACAGGAAACCTGTGATCGGCACCAGCACGGGGATGCGCAGCGGCTCGGCCTGAGCCACGGTCAGCGTGGCGAGGAACGCGAATAAGGCGAGGATAATGCGCGGCACTGCAGACATGTCTCGTCTCCGATGCGTTGGTCCGGGGGCGGGTGGAGTGTCTGCGAAAGACGATCCGTGACAACTCCCTCCGCCGGCATAATCCGGATCAGGTTTGTGGGTTTCTTCTCAGCCCCGATTTTATTGGGGCACCCCAGCGTCATGAACTGATGGAACGATGGGTTGCGGACGGCGACGAGTCAAGCGCGTCAGTTCGTGTGGCCGCCGATCAGGTAGCGGGTGCCGTCATACAGGGAGAAGTAATCGCCGAGCATCGGGTGGTCGATCTGGGCCGGGTCGGAAGCGGCGATCAAATTGCGTTCGGCGACATAGGTCGTGTGGGGCGCGTCGTGGACGAGGACGTGATACCAGGGCGCATCCTTGGGCGGGCGCGATCTGGCGACCTCTTCATACCATTCGTCGCTGCCTTCGAAGGTCGGGTCGACATCGAACACCGCACCGCGATAGCCGAAGAGCTGATGCTCGACGATCTGGCCAACGTGAAACTGCACGGAGAATTCGTTCATGGCGTGGTTCTAGGATCCGGAATTGGTTGTGGGGCGTCGCTGGGCGTCGCGATCGACATAGGCATAGACCGCCTCGGCGCTGGCGACGAGATTTTCATGCTCGTCACGCACTTCGCCGGATGCGAAATAGATGCGCCGGCCCGCGCGGATGGTCTTCGCGGTGCAGATCAGGGTGTCACCCTTGGCCCGGCCCACGAAGTTGACGTTGAGGGACACGGTGACGTTGCCTCTGCGTTTGTCCGGATTGGGCTCATAGACCCCGCAGAAGCCCGTCGCCGCATCGATCAGCGAGGCGGTGATGCCGCCATGGATGCCGCCCTGCCGGTTGCGGTGACGGTCCTCGATATCGACGGCAATCTGAGCGAAGCCCTCTTTCCAGTCCATCAGTCGGAAGCCGAGAAATCCGTTGAGGCCCTCGGTGAGGTCGCGTGCTTCGAAGTCTGTCATACTTGAATATCTCTGGCGGTTAAAACGATGCGGATGCTGATATGCCCTATCGGCGCGGGTGGGGCAATTCCCGCACGCGCCCGGGCCGGTTACACTGGTGGTGACGACGGGGAGAAGGAATTTGGACGAAACCGTGAATATCGCCAACGGCGGGCGCCGGCTGCGGCCCGCGGTCGATGAACTCGAAGGTTCGCTGATCCGCAAGGTCGCCGAATCCAATATCGGGCGCGACGACGTGATCCCGCTCTGGTTCGGCGAGCCGGACCTGCCGACGCCGGATTATATCAAGCAGGCGGTCACCCGGGCGATCGCGGACGACCATGTCTTCTATGCGCAGAATCGCGGCATCCCGCCGTTGCGCGAGGCGATCGCGGCCTATTCGAGCAACCTGATCGGGCGAGAGATAAGTGTCGACCGGATCACCGCCGCCGTCTCGGGCATGGCGGCGATCATGCTCACCTCCGAGGTGCTGGTCGACAATGGCGACAATGTCTTGGTGGTCGGGCCGGTCTGGCCGAACTGCAAGGGCACCGTGTTTATCATGGGCGGCGAGGCTCGCACGGCACCCTTGAGGGCAGATGAAGCTGGCCAGTGGCATCTCGACCTCGACGACATCAAGAGCCGGTGCGATGAACGCACGCGTGCGGTGTTCGTCAACTCGCCGGGCAACCCCACCGGCTGGATCATGGAGCAGGATCAGCAGCGTGAATTGCTGGAATTTACCCGCGAGCGGGGCATCTATCTGATCTCCGACGAAGTTTATATCCGGCTCATCTACGACCGGCCGCGCGCGCCGTCCTTCCTGGAAATCGCGGATCCCGAGGATCGGGTGATCGTCATCAACAGCTTCTCCAAGACCTGGTCGATGACCGGCTGGCGGCTCGGCTGGCTGACTCACCCCGCCGATCTGGGGCCGGACTTCTCCAAGCTCAATGAGTTCAACGTCGCCTCGCCGACGACCTTCGTACAGCATGCCGGTGTCGTCGCGATCCGCGACGGCGAGCCCTTTGTGACCGAGATGGTCGCGCGATATCAGCGTAACCGGGATCTGGTGTTCCAGCGGCTCGGGGCGATGCCGCGTGTCACCCTGTCGAAGCCTGAGGGTGCGTTTTATGCCTTCATGAAGATCGACGGCATGACCGACAGCGTCGCCTATGCCCGCCAGCTGATCGCCGAGACAGGCGTGGGCCTGGCTCCGGGACGCGCCTTCGGTGAGGAGGGCGAGGGCTGGCTGCGCCTGTGTTTCGCAGCCGAGCCGGACACCCTGTCGACGGCGATGGACCGGCTGGAGCCGGCACTCTCGTGAGCGACCCGGAAATAGGGAGGCGCCCATGAAAGTTGTGATTACCGGAGGGACCGGGATGCTCGGCCGCCGGCTGGCGCTCCGCATTCTGGCGCAACCCGAGCTTCTGGGGCCGGATGGCGTGCCCGAGGCGGTGAACAAGCTGGTCCTGTTCGATGCGTTCGAGTCGGTCGAATTGCCGCCCGACGACCCGCGGGTCGAGGTCGTCACCGGTGACATCTGCGACCCCGCGACCGTCGACGGGCTGATCGACGGCGAGACGGATGCGGTGTTCCATTTTGCCGCCGTGGTCAGCGGCGGGGCGGAGGCCGATTTCGACCTGGGCTATGCGGTCAATCTTGCCGGTGGCCGTAATGTGCTCGAAGAGAGCCGCCGGACCGGGCGCTGCCCCAAGATCATCTTCACCAGTTCGCTTGCGGTATATGGCGGCGAGCGTTCGATCGATGACTCCACCGCGCTGACCCCGCAGACATCCTATGGGGCGCAGAAGGCGATCGGCGAACTGCTGGTCAATGACTACACCCGCAAGGGTTTTGTTGACGGGCGCACGTTGCGTTTGCCGACCATCGTGGTGCGCCCGGGCAAGCCCAACAAGGCGGCCTCGGGTTTTGCCAGCTCGATCCTGCGCGAACCGTTACAGGGTGGTGAGGCGGGCAACCCGGTCAGCCGGGATACGCGGATGTTGATCCTGTCCCCAAAGCGTGCGGTGCAGGCCTTCATCGATATTCACAATGCGGACAGCGATGTCCTGGGGCCGAACCGGTCGGTGATGATGAACGGGATTTCACCCTCGATCGGCGAGATGCTCGACGCGTTGCGTGCGATCGGCGGGGACGCGGTCGCCGAGCGGGTACGCGACGAGCCCGATGCGCAGGTTCAGACCATCGTCGATAGCTGGCCCTGGTATGCCGACGGCGCGCGCGCGCGGATGCTGGGCATGACGCCCGACGCATCGGTCGAAGAGATCATCGAGAATTTCATCGCCGACGAACTGGACGGCGAAATCGTTCGCTGATTAGGCGTCGAACTCAAGCAGGGCGGTGATCGGCACATCCAGATGCTCGCGCCCGCCCAGGCCGGCGAGTTCGATGATGAAGGCCGCCGCGCGGACATCGGCGTCGGTCTGGCGCAGCAGGTGCAGCGCGCCGCCGGCCGTACCGCCGGTCGCTAGCAGGTCGTCGATGATCACGACTTTCTGTCCCGGGGTGATGGCGTCGATTTGCATCTCGACTGTGTCGGAGCCGTATTCGAGATCATAGGTATATGACGTCGTCTCGCCGGGCAGCTTGCCCTGTTTGCGCAACATGGTGAAACCGCAGCCCAGCTGCAGTGCCAAAGGTGCACCCACGAGAAACCCGCGGCTCTCGATGCCCGCGATCACATCGGGTTCGTGCTGACGGATGGCAACCGCGAGCAGATCGACTGTGTGGCGCCAGGCCTGCGGGTGCGCGAGCAGGGTCGAGATGTCATAGAACAGGATTCCGGGCTTTGGGAAATCCGGGATCTTTCGGATGTGTTCGGCAATGTCCATGTGTTGTCGTCCTGCGGGCGGGAATGTTGTGCGGATGCTACCGGTCGCAGGTTCGTGACACAATCAGGCGATATAGTATTACACCGCACATGTGTGTTTTTCCGCTTGTCGTAGGGGTGAAACGATTGTTTCATACTAGCCTTAGATCAATCTAACTGTTGCAGAGACCGGCAGAACAAGTGAGTGGGGACCCGACGCCATGGCTGCGGAGCCGGGTGCGACAGGCCGGGACGATGCTGCGTTAACTCCTGTTTCGCCGGGACATGATGGTGATGGCCTCTGAGCCGACCGGCGGGTTCTTCCGCAGCGACCCGAGCCTCGCCACGCCGGACCTGCAGCATCACATCGTGCTCTATTCGAGCGGCGGTGCTTCGGGCAAACACGGCTCGACCCTGCATGAATTCTCCGGCCTGTCGGCGACAGTCATCATGCTGCGGCCGGAAAGCCGCGGGGCGGTGGAGATCGGGTCGTCCGATCCGCGCGCGACCCCGCTTATCAAGAGCCGTTATCTCGTGGCCGAGAATGACCGCCTGGCGCTGATGCGCGGGGTGCGCGCGGTCCAGGAAATCATGCGCCAGCCGGCACTGGAACCGTTCGTGGGCGAGGCGATCGGGCCCGGCGCGGACGTGGTGAGCGACGACGACATGATCGAGTATCTGCGCAATTTCGGGAACACGGGCTTCCATCCGACCAGCACGTGCCGCACGGGGGTCGATGAGACCGCCGTCGTGGATTCGCGCCTGCGGGTACACGGGCTCGAGGGGCTGCGGGTGGTGGATGCGTCGGTGATGCCGGCGGTGACCAGCGGCAATACGAATGCGCCGACGATCATGATCACGGAGAAGGCGTCGGACATGATCCTGGCCGCTGCGCGGGCCAGGTGAGATGGTGCGATCCTTCGAGACGGCCCGAACACGTCGTGTTCGCGCCTCCTCAGGATGAGGATTTGGTTTCCCGCACCCCGCGGCGCGAGCGAAGCGAGCATCTCGAAGGGCGGAAGATGACCCTCTCAGGCGTTTGCAAAGCCGCGCCGGGCGTTGTAAGAAACCCGCCGTCGGGAAGTAGCTCAGCCTGGTAGAGCACTACGTTCGGGACGTAGGGGCCGGAGGTTCGAATCCTCTCTTCCCGACCATTTTGCTTCGAGATATTTTGGGATCGACTACAAGGCCTTAGGTGGTTTTGGCAGTGTCTCTACTCCCCTCGGAACTAGGCGATACACCTGTCTTGTTCCACTCCTGTGCCACAGGAGATGGACTTGGCATCAATTACGAAAAGAAATGGTCGATACATCGCCCGAGTCAGGCGTCGGGATACACCTCTTCAGGCTAAGACGTTCAATCGCGTCGGTGATGCCCGACGATGGGCATCTGAGGTGGAGCGTAAAATTGATCTCGGCCATCTGATCACCAACGACTGCACAGTTGGTGACCTCCTCAGAAGGTGCGGTCAAGAAATCACGCCGACCAAGCGATCCGCTTGCGTCGAGACCTACGTTGTCGATCGGCTTCGCCGCTCACGGCTATCCGTTATTTGGCTGTATTGGCCGCGTGATATCACAGCTACTCCAGGCTCCCGCGAGGCATCGCCTCCGGG